>NZ_FOFB01000002.1 GCF_900110645.1 Neolewinella agarilytica | reverse complement strand
TGGTTGATTACTGTAATCGTGTAGGCAATCGTGTCACCTGGCTCAACTGACATACTCTGCGTTGGTGCAAGCATTTTGATCAGGGCAAGGTCAAATACCTGTAGAGAAACTTCTTCAAAGTCGCTTTCATCCTCGTCCTGACCTGGCATAGTACCGTCCTGGGTGATGTCGTCGTTGTCTACATCCTCAACTACATCAGGAGTAATACCATCCGTGTAGTCAGAATCAATATCAATTTGCTCATTACCGTTTGGATCTTCAGCGGACATAATCTCAGCAATATTGCGGAGATCCATGGTCCCCGGTAACTGTGGATTATTTACCGTCAATAGAATTTGAACAGTAGCAGATGTTTCGGGCAGGAGTCCTCCCATAGGGAGTTCCATGTCTGCTACCGTAAGAATAGTCATTGCACCTGCGCTTGTCGCCACCCAATCATTGTTGAGTGAAGCGTCAAAAGTGTAACCATCGGGGACGAAGTCCACTACAGCGATATTATCCGCTGCGATTTCTCCCTGATTGAATACCGTGATGTCGAAGCTTACTGTGTCACCAGGTCTTACGATTGCAGTCTGACCTGGACTTAGTGCTTTAACGAGCGCAAGGTCGAAAGTACGTACAGTAATGGTTTCTTCGTCAGACTCATCTTCGTCACCTGGATTGAGCGGATCTTCTCCATTCTCATCGATAACATCATTATCATTTTCATCAATATCGTCTGGAGTCTCCTCTTCGTCGTAATCAGAATCGTCGTCCTCCTGAGGGACATCCAGCGTATCTGTTGCCATGGTGATATTCGCAACGTTGTCGAACTGCGTACCAGCGGCAACAGGAACATCAACTACGAGACTTAGGCTAACTGTATCTGACGTACCTGGCGCGAGACCCTCTGCTGGGAGGAGGCCTCCTGCGGTGAGGGTTACTGTCCCGTCAGGAGCGAAGTCTGCATTATTGGTCGCATCAAAAGTCATACCAACAGGTATCATATCGGTGATTGCGATGTTATCAGCGTAGATGTTACCCTGGTTAAATACGATGATATCGTAGTTAATAGTATCGCCTGGGTTAACCATGGACGTTTGGCCTTCGCTCAATACCTTAATTAATGCCAGGTCAAAGCTTGGCACGAGGAAACCGAAGTCAATGGTCATATCACCGTTAGCGTCATAGTCGTCTCCGTCCTGGAGTCCACCTTGTCCACCTTCTTCAGCGCCAGTTGGCTCATCTCCGATCGACAACTCAAAGATTGGAGAAGTTGTAACTGCTCCAGCAGTAACCTGGGTACCGTTGTCATCTCCGTCGGTTTCATCATCAGCGGTACTGGTAGGACCAGATGAGAGTGAACTGTCCTCAAGAGCACCGCCCGGTGCGAACTGGTCTGCCGCAATCGAAATCTGGTACATTCCTTCAGGTAAACCTCCGAAGAAGTAATCTCCAGCTGAATCTGTGGTGTCTGTGGCAATGACGTTGTTCATATCGTCAAGCAGTGTAACGACGACACCTGGAATTCCGGTTTCACCGGCGTCCTGCATACCATTATTATTCGGGTCGTTGAAAACAGTAGAACCAACGGACAAGCCTGGGAACAGGCCTAGATCCAGAGTCATATTACCTGACAGGTCATCTTGCGAGCCATCAACACCATCTTGAGTGCCGCCTTGCCCGAGCTCAACGTTATCAGCAGGTTCAGGTCCGTCACCAAGGGTTACGACTCCAGTGTATATAGGAGATCCGGCACCGTCAGACTGAGTACCATTATCATCGCCATCAACTGGCGTAGTATCGGCATCATCTTCATCAAGTGTGTCATCAGAAGAAAGTGGGAGGTCTTCCGTTGGAAGAATACCTACCAAGTAGTCGCCAGCGGGAAGGCCATCGAAGAAGTAATCACCATTCATGTCAGTAGTGGTTGTAGCTACCACCATGTCTCCGGGGGAGAAATCACCACTCATGTCAGTGTCCTCATACAGGGTTACTTCTACACCTTCCACGCCTTCTTCGCCAGGATCCTGTTCGGCATTATTGTTGGTATCCTCGAACACAGTAGAACCGAGACTGAATTCAGGTACTACACCAAAATCAATGGTCATATTACCATTAGCATCGAAGACATTGTTAGCTGGGTCATCAGCATCCTGATCATCGCCAGTGGTACCATCGTTTTCAACAGGATTGTCACCTGCCGCAAGCATAATTACTTGAGAAGATATTGAACCGTCGGCTTGCATGGTACCATTCTGAAGGTCTGCATTCGTTGCCGTACCATCTACTGGTGTAGAAGCAACTGCGTCCTCCACACCATTAGGAAGAACCACTTGGTAGTTACCGTCTGGAAGATTAGAGAAGAAGTAGTCACCATTACCGTTTGTAGTAGTTGTGGCTACTACGGTTTCAGGAACACCATCACCGTCAGTGTCAGCAAGAAGCTGAACTTCTACACCAGCAATACCGGTTTCCGTAGCATCCTGCATTCCATCATCATCATAATCAATGAATACAGTAGAGCCTAGGCTGTTAGAAGGTACAAAACCAAAGTCAACCGTCATGTTACCGCTGCCGTCGTCCAGTGGAGCAGTATCATCCTGCTCACCGCCGGGGAAGCTTTCGTCTCCACCCTGTGGCTCATCGCCTGGTACCAGTTCAAGGATGGAAGAGATAGATTCCGTGCCGGAACCTCCCGCCTGCGTACCATCATTAGTACCATCAACGTCGTCGTCAGACGGCGTGGCAGTGCTCGAAGCTACCAGCGCGTCGCTGCCAGCAACTGGCGTTACACCAACCTGGTAGTTACCAGGAGCAAGGTCTTCGAAGAGATAGTTTCCATCAGCGTCCGTCATCGTCGTCGCAATCGGTGTGGTCAACTCCGTGCCCGTGATCATGCCGTCACCGTCAGCATCAAAGTACAGGTTAACCGTAGCGCCTTCAATGCCGCTTTCCAGTGGGTCAGAAAGATCCTGATCACCACTGTCATCCACATCATAGAATACTGTAGAACCAATGGACATCATCGGTACGAAACCGAAGTCAACAGACATGTTACCGTTCTCATCGGGGAAGCCATTATCGACGTCCTGCGTACCGCCCTGACCGGGCTCGTTGACGCCTTCCATTCCCGCTGTAAGCGTGAAGGGCGCTGAGCTCGTCGGTTCACCAGGTGCTGCCTGGTCACCATTCTCGAGCGTATCATCAGCAGTAATGCCTTCCGTTACGTCCTGACCCGTGGAGTTCATATCGGCTCCGGTGGGAGAGGTGGGGATAACGACCGTGTAAGTACCGTCCGGAAGGTTGCCGAAGAAGTAATCTCCGTTCATGTCCGTCATCGTAGTACCGACAAGCACCGGATCAGTTGCCGGATCATTATCGTCATCGAGGTAAAGCTCGACAGTTACACCAGCAATACCAATTTCGTTAGCGCCGGACTGCATACCGTCATCATTCATGTCGTAGAAGACTGTGGAACCAACGCTGTTCGTCGGGATGAAACCAAAGTCAACCGTCATGTTACCATTACCGTCCTGCAAAGGAGCAGAATCGTCTTGATCTCCACCTTGGAAGCTTTCGTCTCCACCTTGTGGCTCATCTCCTACGACTAACTCAACTAGGCCACTCAAAGATTCGTTTCCAGCACCTGCACCTAGACTTTGGGCACCATCATTTGTACCGTCAAGATCATCGTCAGCTACAGACTGAGTTGTTGACGCAGTAATGGCATCATCCGGAGCCAGAACTCCAACCTGATAGAATCCAGTAGCGAGAGAGTCAAAAAGATAATTACCATCTGCATCCGTCGTTGTCATGGCAATCGGCGTCGTCAGCTCAGCTCCGGTAATCATTCCGTCGCCATTGGCATCAAAGTACAGATTGACTGTAGCGCCTGCAACACCGCTTTCCAATGGATCAGAAGCATCTTGATCTCCACTGTCATCTACATCGTAGAAGACAGTAGAGCCAATGCTCATAGTTGGAACAATACCAAAATCAATTGTCATATTACCATTAGCATCAAAAATGTTGTTAGCAGGATCATCGGCATCCTGATCATCACCGGTAGTACCGTCAAGTTCAGTCGGATTATCGCCCGCAGTAAGGGTAAATTGACCAGAACTGATTGATCCGTCCGCCTGCATCGTACCATTCTGTACCATTTCATCTGCAGGGTCGTTACTAACAACTGAAGAGGCGTCTCCTCCACCAACACCATTAGGTAGTACTACTTCATAGTCTCCATCAGGTAAATTTGGGAAGAAGTAATCTCCGTTCGCGTCGGTAGTATCTGTAGCAATTACTTCAAAGATTCCGTCACCGTCAGGATCGCCAAGTAGCTGTACGATTACACCTTCTACCCCTACTTCGTTGGCGCCCATCTGAATACCATCGTCATTCATATCAAAGAAGACGGTTGAGCCAACGCTATTAGATGGAACGAAACCAAAGTCAACCGTCATGTTGCCATTAGAATCATTATCGTCATCCTGCATTCCGCCAGTACCAACTTCAGTGGTTGGCTCATTGTCGAATTCAAGTGTGATAGGTTGAGAGAACGATTGAGGGAAGGCCATGAAGTCAGGTCCCTGAGTGCCGTCATTAACGCCATCTATATTATCGTCAGGATCAGTCACTGTATTTGACGATGCCTGCAGAGCGTCATCAGGGGGTAATACACCAACAATGTATTCAACTCCTGGTAGTAGGTCATCAAAAAAGTAATCTCCGTTCGCGTCCGTAGTCGTCATGGCCAGAGGTGGCCCCACCGGGCTTCCCGTTAATGGGTCAACTGCATAAATAAATACATCAACGCCTTCAATGCCTCCTTCGAGCGGGTCCGTCAAGTCTTGCATTCCATCATCATTAGAATCATAGAACACCGTAGAACCCAGGCTCATACTTGGAGCAAAGCCAAAGTCAACCGTCATGTCTCCATTTGCGTCATCGTCGCTGGTAGCAGTTGCGGTAGACACATTGTCATCCTGATCTCCTCCCGTGCCACTTTCAGCAGTGCCTGTTGGTTCCATTTGGGCCGTGAGGGTGATAATACCGCTCATCACCGGATCGCCAGACATTGCCTGAATGCCACTATCCGTATCATCTGGTGTAGCGTCATCTGGAGTAGCCGCGTCCGTAGAACTGGTTGGGTAATCCGTGGGAGTAGTAGGAATAGAAACTACGTACATTCCTTCATCAAGTCCACCGAAGAAGTAATTACCATCCGGATCGGTGGTTGTAGTGGCAACTAAGCTATCTGCCATTCCTGTAGAAGACACCGCAAAAAGCTCTACCATAATTCCTGCAATACCCATTTCACCGGCTACCGGATCGTACATGGCATTATTATCGTTGTCCGTGAATACGGTTGAACCAATGCTCATACAGTTTACAGGAACTGGAGCAGCATCACATATGGTGTAACAGGCATTGTCAAGATCAGTACCGGTAGTCATTCCATCAAAGGCCTCCTGTACAGGATCGAAAGAACCACCTGGAATTAAAAACTCGTCCACTGTTTCACCATCCCGGTAGTTTACAGCATACACCATAAAAGTGTCGCTGTCAAGACCGGTAAACAATCCCGTCATATTTGATTGAACAATGATCCCCGCATCATCGACCAAAACATAAGTTTGCACCTGTCCGCTTGAACCGCCGGCCAAAAATGTACCTGGCTCTGACTGGACCAGAATTGCCCCCGTTGGTTCATCAGGGTCGTCCGTGACCATACAAAAACCACCAGAGGCTTGCCCACCATCCGGGCGAACGCCACAAAGAATCTCTGGCACTTCGGCAGTCCCTGATGCTCCGGCATTTGAATTATCATCAGCAGTAACTACTTGTACAGCACCTCCCGCACCGCTATGAGTGAAAGGTCCGAAAGTAAGTGGCGCTCCGGAAAATGTTTGTGTCGTGCCTGCGATCGTAACCTCAAAAGAAGTCACCGTAGTCGCCGTATCATTCGTTACCGCCGTAACGTCAACATAATACTGATTAGCTTCAGCTTGTACGCCCGCAAGATCTGAACAAGAAGCAGCAGCAGTTACAACTACCTGCGCACTCAAAGGCCCACTCAACATCAGGAAGAGCAGACTAAGAAAAACAACGGAGAGGCTTTCTCTTGTTTTCAAAAATCGAATTGAAGTCATGAGATTTCTGTTTCGGGGAACTTGACCAAAAATGTTGATAGAAGAGTAATTATCGAAAAATGTATTCATGAGCGCGGACGTCTAAAAAAAGTTACCTGAAAACTTCTTAACTAAGAGAATTCAGGAACCAAACCGAAGAATTCTGAGAACAGAAGAGGTCGATCTTTAAGGTTTAAGTTTTTCTTTGAGAGTTTAAAAGACAAGTAAAAACCGTCACGTCACCACTGATGTGATAGAGACTTAGACAACTCCTAAAAGAAAGAATAAACCCTTAACAACCAGCAGCTTAGAAAAAAGCTGACTCGTTTAGTGAAAGGCAAAATTTCTTAAAAGATTATGATTACTCTAGGTCTGTAACAATTAAAACTTTCGCAAACAGCCTTAAAACGGGTCTATCTACAGAGACAAATATAACAACAATCATTTACCCATCGGAGCTTCAGCGTGATTTTTTATGGTTGACGGTCAACCGATTGACTTTGGCAAAAAAAGTCGTCCCCAAAAAAATAGCTTTCCTGCACTGCTCTTGGCTACTTCTGGTTAACTGAAACAGCACTTTTAAGCACTCCTAAGCAGGACTAAGAAACTGACGAACAAGCCAATGCAGGCTCTGGTAAAAAGGAGCATCCTCTGCAAGAATTCCATCTACTGTTCTCCATTCCGCCAGCTCAATATCTTCTTCTTTCTGGGGTATTAAAGCCATCGGCTCAGTGCTCATTCTGAACCAAAAAGTCGGTTTCAAAATTCGTTTTTCTTTTCTGTTCCGGTAAGTATGGTAGGTCGTTGGAAGCGCCTCTCCGAGCACTAAATCATGCACGCCCGTCTCTTCCATCACCTCTCTTAAGGCAGCAGTAGGGGCATCTTCTCCGTCGTCAATTTTTCCTTTGGGGAGATCCCAATATCCGCGCCGGAAAATGAATAAAATCTTGTCTGTATCTCCCGTTGGAGAAACGACACCGCCTGCCGCCGGCACCCAGCGATAATGGCTTTTGAAAGCTTCCCATAATGCCTCTAAATCTTCACTTACGATATCAACAGAAGTGACTTTAGGGCTTCCCTTTTCAAGCATATCCGCATAATTCAACAAGGTTCTGGGCTTACCAATGTAGCGGGCCACGAGGTGTGTTTGGGGCCTTATATCATTGTGGGCGCGGACGCGGGTGCGGTGTTCTTCTTCAGAGAGCAGGGTAAGTGGACGTTCGTTGATGTAGATTACGTACATTTGCGGCGAAAAATTGAGTTACTGATGGCCTGCAAGTTACAGGTTATCGGATTGATCTGAAGTTGCACCAGCCCCCAAATCACCCAGCTTATGACTACCTCTGAGAAAATTGCCCGTCGTTTATTGGAAGCTGGCGCAGTGAAGCTCCAACCAGCCTCTCCCTTCACCTGGGCTAGTGGTTTGCGGTCTCCTATTTACTGTGACAACAGAGTACTGCTTTCCTACCCTTCCATACGCTCAGAGGTTATTGACGGGCTGGAAGAACTGGCCGCTGGCTTCAGCGACATTGAAGGTATTGCCGGCGTAGCAACTGCCGGCATCCCACACGGTGCTTTGCTGGCTGACCGGCTCAACCTGCCATTCGTATATATAAGGTCTAAGGCTAAAGAACACGGCCGGCAAAATCAAATCGAAGGCCGGGTGGAATCGGGCCAACGCTACCTGGTGGTGGAAGACCTGATTTCAACGGGAGGATCTTCCCTCAAAGCCATTGACGCCCTCAAAGGAGCGGGAGGAGACATTGCCGGGGCAGTGGCCATCTTTAGTTATGAGTTTCCCGCAGCTGTTCGTGCTTTCCAATTAGCAGATGTAGAACTAAGCACCATCAGTGGCTACGACAAGCTACTGCAGGAAGCTGCCGCTACTGGCTACATCTCTAAAGAAGATGCCCAGGCACTGGCCACCTGGCGCGAAGACCCCAGAGCCTGGAGCGAAGCCTTCCTGACCAGCGGAAAGTAAACGTCTTGCCTCCCCATTGCTTTTTCCCCTTTCTTTGCACCTGCGTGTGCGCCTCATCCGGAAAACCCAAAAGGCCTTTAAACGGCACTACTGATAAGTAAATATGCTTTTCCGGCTTGAACAAATTTCCAACTACTTCATGGCTACCCTTACCAAGCAATCTGAACAGTTCCTCAATAACTACCTGAATAATGCTTCGCCGACAGGCTTTGAGTCTGCAGGTCAAAAGCTCTGGCTGGAGTATATCCGCCCCTACGTAGACGAAGTTGGACTGGACAATTACGGGACAGCCTATGGCGTAATCAATCCTGGCAAGGATTACCGGGTCGTGATCGAAGGCCACGCCGATGAAATCAGTTGGTTCGTACACTATATCTCCGACAATGGATACATCAATGTCATCCGTAATGGCGGCAGCGACCACCAGATCGCGCCCTCGAAGCGCGTCAACATTCATGGCACTAAGGGAATCGTCCGTGGAGTCTTTGGCTGGCCAGCCATCCATACCCGCCGCGGTGACGAAGCCAAACTGCAAGCGCAGATTCACAACATCTTCATCGACGTAGGCGCTAAGGACAAAGCCGAAGTGCTGGAGATGGGGATTCACGTAGGCAGCGTAATCACCTACCCCGATGAGCTCGAAGTGATGAACGATCGCTTCTACTGCGGCCGGGCACTGGACAACCGCATGGGTGGCTTTTGTATTGCCGAAGTTGCCCGCCTGTTGAAAAAGAATAAGATCGAACTGGACTATACCTTATATATAGTCAACTCCGTTCAGGAGGAGGTTGGTCTGCGCGGTGCGCAGATGATTGCCGACAGCATCAAGCCTGACGTAGCCATCGTTACCGACGTTACCCACGACACGGGCACGCCCTTGCTGAACAAGAAAAAAGTGGGTGACGTACAGGCCGGTAAAGGCCCCAGCGTAACCTACGCCCCGGCAGTACACAACAAGCTGCTGCAAATGATCATCGATACGGCGGAAGCCAATAGCATCGACATTCAGCGGGAGGCCAGCAGCCGTGCCACCGGCACGGACACCGACGCCTTCGCCTACTCCAATGGCGGCGTCCCCTCTGCCCTGATCAGTCTGCCCCTGCGATACATGCATACAACCGTAGAGATGGCCCACAAGGACGACGTTGAGGGCGTCATTCAACTCATCTACGAAACGCTGCAGGTAATTAAGGGCGGGATGAGCTTTAAGTATTTTGAGGTGTAGGGAGGTTGCAGGTTGCAAGTTACAGGTTGCTGGTGCTACCGAATAGCCGGGGAAGTTGGATTCCTAAGATTAGGGTAGGATTTACAGGATGCCATCCTATATAAATCCTATCCTGTTTAATCCTAACCCATCTTTGTTTTACCGGCGTGCGTTGGTGAGTTCTTCTGCTTTGCGGATCAGACCGAGCATTTCAGCCCGGTAGCCTTTTTCATCCTTACCCAATGCTGCGGTGGCCAGGCTTTCACAATGAGACCAATCGGCCTTGCCGAGGTGCTCACTTCCACGTAGTAACATGGCGAACTCCGCCACGGCAGCGCCCCAGCGTAAATTTTCCGTTGCCTCCTCCCAACTGCGGACACGGGTCGTGATCATGGCCGACCGTTTGCGCGATCGCTTCCCTACTTTCTCTTTGTAGCGAAGGTGGAGCTCCCCGAGGTGATGATGGTCTTCTATGGTTTTAGCAGGAACAATTTCGTAGAGCACCGTAACGCTGTGGCCCGCCCCCATTTCGGCGGCGTCCTTTTTATCGTCGTCGAAGTCTTCAGTAGCCAGCAGGCGATTTTCGTAACCGATGAGGCGATAGGCCTTTACGGCTTCAGGCTTGAACTTTAGCTGAAGCTTGACGTCAGTGGCCACGGTGAAGAGCGTTCCACCGAATTCCTCAACGAGAACTTTACGGGCTTCGGCGGCGCAGTCGATGTAAGCGTGGTTGCCGTTGCCCCGGTCAGCGAGCTCCTGCATGGTGCCTTCGTTGTAGTTTCCGGTGCCAAAGCCCAGGACGGAGAGAAAGATACCCGACTTACGTTTGCCTTCGATCAGTTTGACCAAAGCTTCCTGGCTGGAGGTACCGACGTTGAAGTCACCATCCGTGGCCAGCACGACGCGGTTGTTGCCATCGGGGATAAAATTAGCTTCGGCGGTCTTGTAGGCGAGTTCGATACCGGCGGCGCCGGCGGTTCCACCGCCGGACTTCAGGCGGTCGAGGGCGGAGAGAATCGTCTCCCGCTCCGAACCTGGTGTTGGCGGCAAGACCAACCCCGAAGCCCCGGCGTAGACGACGATGGAGACGCGGTCTTCGGAGCTCAGTTCTGCCAGCAATAGCTTGAAGCTCTCTTTGACGAGCCCAAGCTTGTCAGCACTATTCATACTGCCAGAAACATCGATAAGGAAGACGAAGTTGGAGGCCGGTGCTTTGTCTCTGGACAGTGGCATGGCTTTGGTGCTGACGCGAAGCAGTCGATTTTTGGGCGCCCAGGGGCAGATCATCGTCTCCGCCGTGAGGGCGATTTTATTCTCGGCATCCGGCGAAGCATCGTCGTAGGGAAAGTAGTTGATCATCTCCTCGGTGCGGACAGCATCGGCGGGCGGCAGCTGGCCATTGTTCAGGAAGCGGCGGACGTTGGCGTAGGCGGCGCGGTCTACATCAGTACTCAAGGTACTGATGGCCTCGTCTTTGGTTCTGAGGAAAGGGTTTTCGGTGATTTTGTTGTAGCGTTCTCGGTTTTCACCTGACTGGCCTCCTCCACTTACCCGAACGCCATCGACAAAGTAATCGGTGTTGTTAGTTCGGGAACCTCGGATCATTATTGGCCCTCCTTCTTTGCTGAGCCCTGCCACTTTTCCCCGACGGGCTCCGACCCGGCGGCGAGGTAAACTTCGGATCTGCGCGGCGGTGACCGTTTGGCCGCTGGTGGTTTGGTCTCGCTGGGTGAGCGGGACTTTGTAAGCCTTTATAACTACTTCATTAAGGTTAACTCCTCCTTTACTGTCCATTCCTATCTCCACAAGTGAAGTATCAACGGGAACACTTCTTATCTGAGCCGAAGGGTAGCCAGTATAATCCACCTGAACATCAACCACACCCGATTTCGGAAGCGGGCACAACTCAAACTTGCCGTCCAGATCCGTTACTGTACCTGCAATAAGTTTTCCTTTCTGAAAAGCCTGCACCGTAGCGAATGGTAGTGGTTCTTTGTCGTCAACATCGATGACTTGTCCCGACAGGCAACTCGTTTGGGCGGTAAGGAAGCCGGTAGCAAGCAATAGGACATAAAGGAGTAGATACTTTCTCATAGCAAAAGGGGGTTTATGGTCGTTGATGCGGGCGTCTTACTGATTACACACCCGGAGAGCAACAGCCCCCTACATTTTGTCAGAGGATTTTTGACTTTGTCGGCCAGCTACCCTGATTACTGGAAGATGTACCTTTGCCCCCATGCCCCTGCGACACCTCTTCAACTGGATTTTTTATGGTCACATCTGGATTGCTGTGGCAGCCACGGGGCTGAGCTGGATGACGCTGCGATTAGCCTACGGCCCACCATACTGGGCCAGTGAAACGCCGGTGCTTACCTTTATTTTTTTGGCCACGTTGGGCGTCTACACCCTGCATCGCTACCTGAGTTTTCAACGGTCTGGCGTGCGCCCTACGACCCGACGCTATGAGTTGATAAGGGACCATCCGACGGCCTCACTAATCATCGGCGGCGGAAGTATGATCGCGGCCGGAGCCATCGGGACGACCTTCATCGAATCCATCTGGAGTTCCTTACTATGGGCGCTACCGATCACTGTTTTTTACCTGACGCCACCGATCAAGGGCTGGCGGCGATTGCGGGACTTGCCTTATGTGAAGGTCCTTTGGGTGGCCTGGGCCTGGACGATTATGACTTGGGATGTGCCGGTGGAGGTCATGAGAGATGCGATACAAACATCTTACGTTGAAAACGGTAGCGGCGGGCTAAACCTCCCCATTACCCCTGCTTCTCCACAACTCCCATTCCCGACGGAGATGCCTTTACGTTTCCTATTCACTCTTTCTATCGCCCTCCTCTTCGATTTTCGAGATGTAGTACTGGACAAATCACAGAGTGTAAAGACGGCCGCCAACCAATATCCGGTTCTAGCAAAGAGCATCGTCTCCGTAGCCATGACGATCTGCATTATCACGGTGTTCCGGGCGGATGGATATTCAACAGCAACGGCCTGGGCCTGCACAATGGCCTACGGAACTACCATCTTAGTTTGCTGGGCGACTAATGATCAACGCAGCGAAAACTGGTACGCGACGGTGGTGAACGGGATGCTGGTCTTGCTACCGGTGTTAGTGGGGTTAGCTTATTATTATGATTGGTATGTCGTAGGTTCTTCCCCTTTTTAGGGCGCGGACGCGGGTGCAAAGGGAGTGTTGTTGAAGCAATGTTTTTACACCCTCCGGCTGAAGCCGCGGGTACAGGCTTCGCGGGCAATGATGGCCGCGCCGTAGGCGCTGGCCTGGGCGGCATCAGCGAGGACAAGCTCGCAGTCGGCACGGCGGGCCAGGAGGTCCAGCCACTCCGGGCTTTTGGTAAAGCCGCCGCTGGCGTGTAAGCGTTGGGCGGGGCAGGTTGCGGCCTCGAGCTGGCGGAGGATGGCGACGAGGTTGTTCGTAACGCCTTCGAGCACGGCCCGGGCGAGGTGACGGTGGTCATGATGACCGGCCAGGCCGGTCAGTTCCGCCGTAGCCGCCGCGTCCCACACCGGCGCACGCTCCCCATAGAGGTAGGGCAGGAAGACGGGGCTTTCTTCGGCCGAGACGGTGAGCGCAGCATCGATCATGGTCCCGACGTCAGAGAAATGAGCCGAGAGGAGATTTTGCCAGTAGGCCAGCGCTTTACCGCCATTGTTGGTAGCGCCGCCAACGACATAGTAATCGTCGTAGAGCTGATAGTTGAACAGTCCGTGCACCGGGTCGATGCGCGACTGACGATGAGTAGTGCGCACGGCACCACTGGTGCCGACGGTGATGGCCACTTCGCCGGGCGCCAGGATGCCGCTGCCGAGATTGGCCAGTACGCCGTCCGAGCCGCCCAGAAAAAGGGGAACCCCTTCAACGCCCAATCTTTTGGCGATATGGTCTGCCCATTCTAAACATTGTTTCGCCGATTGAACGGGCGGGAGGTGGAAAGGGAAAGTCTCTTCGTCGCCCGCAGCCATAGCCAGCGCGCGGGCTGACCATTGCCCCGCTGGTGCATCGTACAGCCCGCTTGCGGAGGCAAGCTGCTGATCGATGACGGCGGTATTCGTCCAGTACTTCGTCAGGAAAGATTTAAGATCGTAGCAAAAGACGGCCTCTTCTTTCCATCCGGGATTATCCTTCAACAGCCAGCGAAGCTTCACCATCGGAGACATAGGGTGAACGGGCGTGCCCGTAAGGCGTAGGAGTTCTTCGCGTTCTGCCTTACTGAAATCATCCATTACGGCCTGAGCGCGGGTATCCGCCCAGGTGATGACATGGTCTATCGGCGTTTCGTAGGCATCACAGAGAATAACGCTGTGCATGGGACAGCTGAGGCCAATAGCGGCTGGTTTCTCTCCGACGGAGCTGACCAGATCGGCCAGGGCGTTCTCTGCGGCTTCGAGGATGACCATCGGCTCCTGTACGGCAGCACCCGGCTCCGGGTGAAGCAGTGGATAAGGGCGCTCTTCCGTTGCCAATAGCTTACCAGCAGGATCAAAAGCGCAGGCTTTGGTGGAAGTGGTGCCGATGTCGAGGCCGATGTGGTAAGTCATAGGCGTAAAGATAGAATCAGGGAGTGAGAGAATGGCATCGAGCCTCCGGCCCCGTAAGGCAATCGCCAACTCGGAGAGTGCGGACGCTTGAAGGTCCCGCCATACTGCGGGACATAGAAGTGCCCCAGCGGAGAGCTTCCGATGCCCTGCCCGGACCCGAAACAGCGTGCTTCACTTACTATTTCACGGGGGCGACCGCCTTCGCTTCCCGCAAAACCATTAGCTTGCAGCCTCAAACTATCCCCTGCAAGCTATGAGACGAGTCTTCCCTACCCTGCTACTGCTAACATTTCTTTGCACCTGCGCCAGCGCCCAAAAAGCCATCACAGTTGCGGATATGCAAGCCTGGAATCAGATTCGCGGCGAGCAGCTCAGTGCTGACGGCGATCATCTGCTCTATAGCCTCGTTCCGGACCTTGGCGATCCGGAAGTGGTGGTTCGGAACACCAAAACACTGGTGGAAACCCGCTTTCCCAGATTACACAACGCCAACTTCAGTTATGACGGCAAGCACCTGGTCGGGATGCTGAAACCAGCTCTGGCCGATAGCCGCGCGATAAAGCTGAAAGACAAAGCCAAAGCGAAGAAAAAACTGGCAAAAATGGATAGCCTGCTGGTGATTAATCTTGCCAGCGGAGTACGCCGTATCGTGCCAGAAGTTTACAGTTTTAAAACCGGAGAGCGCTGGTCAGATGCTTATGCGTACACCACTACATCCGCCCTTCCGGACAGCCTCCGTAAGGGAATGGACGACGACGCTCACCGCCTGCTCGTCCGCAACTTCAACAGCACTGACAGTTTTTACCTGGAAGGGGTAACGGCCTACGAATTAGCCAGGGACGAACCCGTCCTCATCGCTCAGCAAGCCAAAAAGGACAGCAGTTGGGAAGCGGGCGTTCTGCGGCTGGACACCAGAGAGCTTCGCTGGGAAGCCCTGAGCGCAGGCGAAGGAGATTATGGCGGCCTGGCCATCAGCACTGACGGAGATCAGGTGGCCTTCCTTACCTCCGACGCGGACTCCAAAGACAAGCAAAAGCCCTTCCACCTCCACCATTGGGAAAGTGGCGAGAACAAAGCCCGAATGATTAGCGAACAGCCCGGCAACTGGCTGGCCTCCGGCCATCGCATCAGCGACGATCGAAGCCCCGAATTCAGCGAGAACGGGAAGTATCTTTACTTCGGGACGACCCCGCGCCGCCCCGAAAAGGATACAACACTGCTGGATACCGAAGTCGCTGACGTTGAGGTCTGGACCACCGAAGACCCCCGCCTCTATACCCAACGAAATGTGCGCCTGAAGCAAGACGCCAAGCAGACCTATCTGGCGGTTTACCGTACCGGCAGCAACAACTTCCTGCAAATCGGCACACCTGAGCTCCCGTACGACTATCTGCCCCGCCACAGCAACGGCCCCTGGGTAGCCGTCTATGACGACCGCCCCTACGCCAAGCAAACCATGTGGGAAGGTTACCCCGGTGCCCGCAACACCAGCGTGATCAATCTGGAAACCGGAGATCGGCAGGAGATGGAAAACGGTCAGGTAACACCGGTCCGCTGGCTGGAAGGAGGAAAATTCCTGATCTGGTATAACCAGACGGATACTACCTGGAACAGTTTTGACCCTTCCAGTGGCCAGGCGCACGTTCTGACGACTAATGCTACGGGGACCTTTTACGACGAGATCAATGACCGCCCGATGCACCCCAGCAGCTACCGCTACGCCGGCACCCTGGAAGGAGGCAACCAGTTTCTGGTCTACGATCGCTACGACATCTGGCAGCTCGACCCAAAGGGGCAGGCCAGCCCTCACCGGATCACCGCCGGCCGGGAGCGGAAGACAACCTTCCGCCTACAGGATCTGGACCGGGAAAATGACTTTGTGGATTTTGATGAACCCCAGCTCGTCTCCATTTTCAAAGAGGAAAACTACCATAGCGGCTTCGGCTGGCTTGATCTCAAAACCGGTGGCGTAGAGACTTTGCATAGCGGGGCGAAGTCTTTCGGCGACTTCCTGAAAGCGCGGAAGTCTAAGACCTACGTCTATTCCCGCAGCGATTTCCGGGAATTTCCCGATTTGCGCATTACCAAAGATCTGGCTAAAGAAGGGGCGAAGATCACGAACGCTAACCCCCAGCAGAAAGACTTTGCCTGGGGCACGGCTGAGCCTTACGAATGGATCGATAATCAGGGGCGGACCTTACGCGGTATGCTGATCAAGCCCGACGGGTTTGACCCGAAAAAGAAATATCCGATGCTCGTCAATTTTTACGAGCGGAGCAGTCAGGGTGTCTACCGCCACCGGACGCCCGTTCCCGGGCGGTCGAGCATCAATTACAGCCACTACGTGAGTAAGGGCTACGTGATTTTCAACCCGGACGTCATTTATCGGGTAGGTTACCCCGGAGAAAGTGCTTATGACTGTGTGATGAGTGGTGTGACGAGTCTGTTGAGCAAGGGCTTCATCGACCGGGAGCGGATCGGGATGCAGGGGCACAGCTGGGGCGGCTACCAGGCCGCTTATCTGGTCACCAAGACGGACATGTTCGCTGCCGTGGAAAGTGGCGCGCCGGTGGTGAATATGTTCTCAGCCTACGGCGGTATTCGTTGGGGGTCTGGCGTAAGCCGTCAGTTTCAGTATGAACACACCCAGAGCCGGATTGGCGGCACGCCCTGGACGCACTTCCAGCGCTACTACGAAAACAGCCCCTTGTTCACGACCGACAAAATCAACACTCCGCTGCTGATTTTGCACAACGACAACGACGGTGCGGTGCCCTGGTATCAGGGGATCGAGTGGTTCACGGCCTTGCGCCGGCTGGGTAAGCCGGCCTGGTTCCTCAATTACCGCGGCGAGCCGCACTGGCCCGTTAAAACACCTAACCGCGCCGATTTCCAGACCCGCATGGCCCAGTTTTTCGACCACTACCTGATGGACGCGCCGATGCCCGTATGGATGGAGCGCGGCGTAAGCCCGATGGAACGGGGGAAGGAGCAGAATCTGGAGACGAGGGAGTGATTGGTATTTTGGTATTTTGGTTCTTTGGTTCTTTGGGCTGCCGCGCGTGGGAGGCATTGGATGCGTGGGAGGCGTTGGAGGCGTTGGAGGCAATATTGATTTTGAGGGGACGCCAGCTTGGAGGGCTTCGTAATACAGCACCGGGTGCGCTTTGCGTCTGCCTTCGGCGGTCAGCCGGACGCAGGGAGCCACGGTCGTTAGCCGAAGAGTTTAGGGATGGTCGTAACTGAACAGGAGGGCGACGGTGCGCAGGTGCAAGGGAAGGTTAAGGAGCAATTGACCTTTATCCCTTATATTTGAAATATACCCTTATAACTTTTCCTTATTAAACTAAACACCTTCCAAGATGCGTTTCCTCTACCTTTTAGTCTGCATACTCTTGTATGTGGGTAATTCTTTTGCCCAAACATCAACGACTATGCCTTCGCCCCACCATCCGGAGTTTAATGATTATTATCTTAATCCGGAGAACCGGGCGACCATTACCGGAAAGGTTTTAAACCTGCCGGATAGTGTTGATAGGGAAAAGTTAATTGGTTATGCTGCAGTAGCTATGAGTAGCGAGGACCAGGAGCAACTTACCGCCTCAGTGGCTAAAGACGGCACTTTCTACATTGAGTTACCCCAATCTGTACCGCTGCAGGAGGTGTGGTTTTGGATGGGAAAGCAATTTTACTCGGCGCTCAACGTCCGCTCAACGGTTCACGTGGAAATGGACTACGCCGCACTAGCGGCAGATGATGGTGCCCAGTGGACGCATCCGGCGGTCGTCTTTTCCGGCCCTGACGCAGAACTCTGTATGACCAGGGGAAAGCAAATCGCCACTGAAAACACCTCTGGAATTGACTTCATATCCATAATGATGGACCGGAAGTCTTCTACGCTGCAAAAATTATCAAAGCTTGATTCCATTCATACTCTCCTGATAGCCTTGGACGATGAAGTTCTGGAAGGCCGAAGCCAGGAGACAAGTGCAATTGTGCGCAACGAAAGGATGACAGAGTATTTATCCCAAATGAGCGTACTCTATTGGAATGAGCCCATGCCAGACGATCTGCTGCAAAAATACCTTTCTCACTCGCCGCTAGCGGTTAGTAACCGGAGCCGAGACTTCTACAGTCATTTTACCATGAGTCAGCTCATGGAATCCCGTAGAGCAGTAGCAAAAGAACTTGACATCACAAATATGGAGGCTTTCAACCATCCACTTTCAATAGAAAAATTTCTCGTCAAGATTGACAACGACTACTCCCCCACCAGAGCCGATCTGATGAAAATTTACCCGGAAGCGAAAGACCCCATCCTCCATACGTCCATGCTAAAAACTACGCTGGCTACCATGACTGTGCCATGGTCTAAGGCCAGCGTAGCCAGAAGATTGGCGGCTCTTCAGGCAGAAGTGGACCAATTGGCCAAAAGTTTGTCTGGCAAGGTTACCATCATCGACAAAAAGGAATTGGGAAAAGCCTTGGGTCATCTTGAATTCGAAGCCGATCTCTACAAATCCAACGCCACTTCAGGCCAGGAACTACTAGACCAGGTCCGGGGAGGCTTCCCAGGTAAGGCCATCTATCTCGACTTATGGGCCGTGTGGTGTGCCCCTTGTATCCAACAGCTCCCCTTCAGCAAAAAGGCACATGAAGCAGCCGGGGACCTTCCCATTGAGTTCGTCTACCTCTGTACGGAAAGTGGTGGTAACGAAGAGCAGTGGCAGAACCTGATCGCCGGCCATCAGGTACCAGGTACACATTTGTTCGTGCCGGAAGCTCCACACAACGAACTATTGAAATTGCTGCTGGGGCGGGGTTATCCGACCTACGTCCTAATCAAGCCAGATGGGACGGTGGTACATGATGTGCCCCGGCCATCGGAGCTGGACCGGGAGAAGTTGGAGAGATTGTTGGAAGGAGAGTGAGGTAGTCTGGTGGTTCGGTAGTCTGGTAGGCTGCCGTGCGTTGGAGGCGTTGGAGGCGTTGGAGGCGTTGGAGGCAATATTGTTTTTGAGGGGACGCCAGCTTGAAGAGCTTCGTAATGCAGCACCGGGTGCGCTTTGCGTCTGCCTTCGGCGGTCAGCCGGACGCCATTGATTCGTCAGTTCACCGCAAAAACCCAATCTCCCGCAAAGAGAATAATTGCTCTCGCCCGTCCGACATTTCCAGGCGGAGCTGGCCGGTGGGGGCAACACCACGGATGATGGCGGTGAAGTGCTCTCCCGTCTCCGTGTTTCGGTAAGGTGCCGGGATGTTTTTCAGGTAAAGAGATTGGTGGTAGGCCTGGTCCAGCTCCGGGAGGCGGGCCGGGCTGGTGAGTTCATAGGCTTTGCTGAAGGCGGAGAAAAGCTGGTTAGCGACGGTCTCCCGGTCGAAGTCCGTGCCCGCCAGCAGGCGAAGGGAAGTGGCCGTTGTCTTCAGCTCCTGCGGGAAGTTCTTTTCGTTGACGTTGAGACCGATGCCGAAGACCGACCAGGAGATTTGGCTCCCGCGTAGTCCGTTCTGTACAAGGATACCGGCTATCTTTTGCTTGCCGACGTAGACATCGTTGGGCCATTTGAGCCTGACCTCCGCCGCTCGCTCCGGTAAAAAGTGGCGGACGGTGTCGGCCACCGCCAGCCCCGTCAGCTGCGTAAGGGCGAATAAACGGTCGACGGGCAAATGGTTGGGATAGGCAACAATACTGATGGTCAGGTTAGCAGCCGGGGTGGCGTGCCAGCGGTTACTACCCTGCCCCCGGCCCTTACTTTGCTCCTCCGTCCAGTACACGGCACCTGCGTCCGCGCCCTTCCCTGCGTTAATATTCAGGATAGCTGTTTCGTTAGTGCTTGCCAAAGTGTCATACCAACGGGCAACTTTAGGAAAAAGCTTAGTGTTCATAAGGGAGTAATGTCGGCTTAATGTATTGATTTGTCGATAATTTCTATTCTCGCTAACCATATCGGCCCTAAGGCCGTTCTATTTAGGAACGGTTTTTGCTACCTTTAATAGTTAAAGTATAAATTTGAGTACCTCCACGACTTCGGCTCCGGCCAAAATTTCTGCTGACGTTCAAGAACGTCTGGCACTTATTCTGGACAGCATCCGGGATATCAAAGGAAAAAACATCCTGCAAATCGATCTGCGCAAGCTAGACGATCGGCCGGCGGATTTCTTCTTCATCTGTGAAGGAGAGTCCACGACCCAAGTCTCTTCTATCGCCGGCCGGATACAGCAACGGATGAAGCAGGAACTAAGCGAATTCCCCAAAACAGCTACCGGCGCACGCCATGCCAATTGGATTTGTCTGGACTATTTCGACATCGTCGTTCACATCTTCCACCCCGAAACACGGAAGTTTTACGAGCTGGAAGATCTGTGGAGTGACGGTATTATCACTGAATACGAAACGCTTTAGAGTACAATTTTTAGCTCCATTTTCCCCACAAGTAAGCCAACGAATTGGCTGATTGTACGTTAGCCTTTAGAAGTATGAGTACAAATAATCAAGATAATCAACCCGAGGGCAGCGGCCCCAAGTTCCAGAGCTACTGGCTGTATGCCATAATGTCTCTTGTCCTGCTGGCGCTGGTCGTCTCCAGCCTGGGTACCGGCACGAGTAACGAGATCGACAAATCCCGTCTCTATCAGATGCTACAGGATAAGGGTGCCATCACCCGGATTGACCTCGTCAATGGTCGATCAGCGGAAATTTACATCAGCGAAGACAAGAAAGGTGAAGGTGGCCCTTATCAGGATGCCGCAGAGAAGGGCCTTAGTGGTTCCCGCTATGATTACCGCCTGGAAGTGGCCGACGCAAATGTTTTCAACAGCTTCCTGAAGGATGCACAGGACAATCTGGACATTCCTTTTGAAGACCGCGTGCCCGTCAACTCCGTAACCCGCCACAACTATCTGGGAGATGCCCTGCAGTGGCTCCTGCCATTGGCGGTGATTGCCATCATCTGGATCGTGCTGATGCGCCGCATGAGCGGTGGTGCTGGCGGCCCTGGCGGTCAGATTTTCAACATTGGCAAGTCGAAGGCCACGCTTTTTGATCAAAACAGCAAGGTGAACATTACTTTCGCCGATGTTGCCGGGCTCGACGAAGCCAAGGAAGAAGTGATGGAAGTAGTTGACTTCCTCAAGAACCCAAAGAAATACACCGCCCTGGGTGGTAAAATCCCAAAGGGAGTTCTCCTCGTAGGCCCTCCCGGAACGGGTAAAACCCTGTTGGCAAAAGCGGTTGCCGGTGAAGCAGGCGTTCCTTTCTTTACGATGTCAGGTTCTGACTTTGTGGAGATGTTCGTCGGTGTCGGTGCAAGCCGGGTCCGGGACCTCTTCAAGCAAGCCAGGGAAAAAGCCCCCTGTATCATCTTCATTGATGAGATTGACGCCATTGGTCGCGCCCGTGGCCGCGGTGGCATGCAGGGAGGTAATGATGAACGGGAAAACACGCTCAACCAGCTGCTGGTGGAAATGGATGGTTTCAGCACGGACAAAGGCGTGATCCTGATGGCCGCCACGAACCGCCCGGACGTTCTCGACAGTGCACTCCTGCGCCCGGGGCGTTTTGACCGCCAGATCGGTATTGACCGCCCTGACCTGAAGGGTCGGGAAGCCATCTTCAAGGTTCACCTCAAGACCATTAAAACGGATGGTGTGACGGTAGACCCCTTCACCCTGGCGGAGATGACGCCTGGTTTCGCTGGTGCAGAAATTGCTAACATCTGTAACGAAGCCGCCCTGATTGCCGCCCGCCGGAACCAGGACAGTGTAACGCTGGCTGACTTCAACTACGCCCTCGATAAAGTGATCGGTGGCCTGGAGAAGAAGAACAAGCTCATCAACCCCGATGAGAAGGAGATCATTGCCTACCACGAAGCCGGTCACGCCATCTGTGGTTGGTTCCTGGAGCACGCCAGCCCGCTCGTTAAAGTAACGATCGTGCCGCGCGGCGTAGCCGCGCTGGGGTATGCACAGTACCTGCCGAAGGAGCAGTACATCACCCGTACCGAGCAAATGCTGGATATGATGTGTATGACCTTCGGTGGCCGTGCGGCTGAGCAGGTATTCTTCGGAAAGATCAGTACCGGTGCCCAAAACGACCTCGACAAGGTGACCAAACAGGCCTACGACATGATTACGGTGTACGGTATGGACGAAGAGGTCGGCCAGGTAAGTTTCTACGCCATGGGCCGGGATGCTTATCAGCGCCCTTATTCGGATGAGACCTCGACCCTGATCGATAACCGGGTACGGAAAATGCTCGATGGCCAGTATCAACGCGCTCAGGATTTGCTCATCGAGAAGAAGGCAGAAGTGGAGCTGCTGGCGAAGGAGTTGCTCGACAAAGAGGTGCTCAGCAGTAAGGACCTTGTTCGACTCATCGGCCCCCGCCCTTCGGATGCGGACAAGATGCCACCGGTAGAAATGCCCGGTGTGATTGACAACTCTGCCTCCCCGAACGGAAGCGGACCGATCGCTTAAAAAATAACAGACCTTGTGTCTTCATCACCGGCCGTCAGGAACCATCCTGACGGCCGTTTTTTTTATGCCCGAATACGCGATGGGTTCCCTCGCTGGCTTTACCAGCTCGATCAGCCATCGCTACTGATAGACGCCCTTCCAGGGCTCTCAGGTTCAGGGAGTCCCGGAGGTCTTTAGCGTATCTGCTACTACACGGCCTTCCAATTCCCCGGCAACGAATACCTTTGCCATATGGCACACTCGAACGCTGGCTTCCAGCCCTTACAGTACACGGAATATACTCCGGAAGAAATGTTGAACCGGGCGCGTAGCTTTTACGCGCAGCACGAAAGCCGGCGGACGGTAAGAGAATTCAGCGACCGACCGGTAGACCGGGAAATCATCGAACTGATCATCAAAACGGCCTCTACCGCTCCGAGTGGTGCCAATAAGCAGCCCTGGAATTTCGGGGTGATCTCGAGCCCGGAGATTAAGGCCAAAATCCGCGAAGCAGCGGAGAAAGAAGAGTTTGAGAATTACCACGGCCGAATGTCAGAAGACTGGCTGGACGACCTGAAGAAGTTCGGAACGGATTGGCACAAGCCCTTCATCACCACGGCCCCTTACATCATCGTGGCTTTCAAAAAAGCCTATGATCTGAACGCTGCCGGAGAGAAAGAAAAAAACTACTACGTGACGGAATCTGCCGGACTGGCCTGCGGCATGCTGATCTCCGCCATCCACAACGCTGGTCTGGTGACGGTGACGCATACGCCCAGCCCGATGAACTTCCTGAGTGAGGTGCTGGGCCGCCCGGCCAATGAGCGGGCGTTTCTGTTGTTGCCCGTCGGTTATCCGGCGGAAGACGCGCAGGTGCCGGTGATTGAGCGGAAGGGGCTGGGGGCAGTTAGTAGTTGGTATGAGTAACTATACTAGATAAAAAAGCGTTATCTTCTCGTATAAAATACTCAATAATGACCGCCTCACAAGTGAAGAGCCTTGAAAAAACACAGGTATCGTTAGAGATACCCGTTACTGTTTTTCCTCTAGTCGTTACTCAAGAGGTTTCTAATGAAGTATTTGAATCCATATGCTTTACCAACCCTGAATTAGTCATTGAACGTGAGCCTAACGGCAAAATAATTATCATGTCCCCCGTATCATTTAGTAGCGGTGATCGAGAACTGGAAATTTCTGCAGACCTCAAGTTCTACGCAAGAAAACATGGTGGGAAAGCACTAAGTAGCAGTACGGGTTTTACCCTGCCAGATTCCTCCGTCAGGTCACCCGATGCCTGTTATGTGTCTGAAGAAAAGCTAGCGGGCTTTACGGAAGATGATTTTAAGCATTTTCTCGCCGTTGTCCCTGATTTTGTCGTAGAGATACTATCACCAACCGACAGTTTAAAAACCGCCGAAGCCAAGATGCGTGACAGCTGGATTGATAACGGTGTAAAACTAGCCTGGCTGATTGACGTGGACAATGATCGATTATGGATTTACCGCGCTGACCGCTCCGTTGAGCTCGTAACGCCCCTGGATCACGAAATAACTGGCGAAGACATACTCCCCGGATTTACGTTCGATTTACGTTTACTCTCTTAGTGAAAAATACCGACCTTTGGCGGCCAACTAATCTACCCCGCCATGCCCACCAAACTCTGGGAAAAAGACTACGACCTCGATCAGAAAATTGCTGACTTCACCGTTGGCAGAGACCGCGAGCTCGATCTGGAGCTGGCGCCCTTCGACGTGCTGGGCTCGCTGGCGCACGTGACGATGCTATCCGAAGTAGGGCTGTTGGATGCGGGCGCAGCACGCAGGTGCCAGGGGAAGTTAAAGGAGCTGTATACAACCGCCAGCGCCGGAGACTTCGTAATCGAAGACGGCGTGGAAGACGTCCACAGCCAGGTAGAACTGATGCTCACCCGCGATCTGGGGGACGATGGTAAGAAGATTCACTCCGGCCGCAGCCGCAACGATCAGGTCCTGGTAGATCTCCGCCTCTATTTCCGCCATCGGATTCAGGGCATTGCAGAGCGCACAGCGGAGCTGAGCCGGACGCTGACGGAACTTAGCGAAGAACATAAGGACAAGCTCATCCCCGGTTACACCCACCTGCAGGTCGCCATGGTATCGAGCTTTGGCCTGTGGTTCGGCGCTTACGCCGAAGCCCTGATCGATGATCTCCGGATGTGGCAGGGTGTTTACGACGTGGTGGATCAAAACCCCCTCGGCTCCGCCGCAGGTTACGGCTCCAGTTTCCCGCTGAACCGGGATCGAACGACGGAGTTGCTCGGCTTCCGGGCGCCGGTCGTTAATGTAGTGGCGGCCCAGATGGGCCGGGGTAAAACGGAGCAACTGATGGCCTTCGCCATTGCTGGCCTGGCCCAGACGGTGGGCCGCATGGCGATGGATGTTTGCCTCTACAGCAGCCAGAATTTCGGCTTCCTGCAGCTGCCACCGGAGCTTACTACGGGCTCCAGCATCATGCCCCACAAGAAGAACCCCGATGTATTTGAACTGCTCCGCGGACGCTGTAACCTGCTGCAGTCGCTGCCGGGGCAAATCTCTCAATTGACCACCAATCTCCCCTCTGGCTATCACCGCGACTTTCAACTCCTGAAGGAAGCCATCTTCCCGGCGCTGGATCAACTGGAGGACGGATTGGACATTGCTCTTTATGCGCTGCCCCGCACCCGCGTCCGCGCCCAGGAGCTCCCGACCGACCCGCGCTACACCTTGCTTTACACCGTCGAAGCCGTCAATAACCTCGTCCTGGAAGGCGTACCCTTCCGCGATGCCTACACCCAGGTAGGCCGGGATGTAGAAGCCGGCACCTTCGTGCCGCCCACCGAGCTAAAGCACACCCACCTGGGCAGCCTCGGCAACCTCGGTAGTGAGCGGATCAGCGGTAAGCTGGAAGAGGTCATGGGAGCCTTTGGTTTTGAGCGGGCGGAAGTGGCGTTGCGGGAGCTTGCCGGTTAGCCTGGTCAGCACGCGCTCCCGCGCATGTACGGACTCAGCGCGCTTGCACGTTGAGGACAATCTGTCTTTGGGCACGCACGGAGCGCCCATTCACGCCCAGAGCGGCGTGGAGGCCGAGGCTTACTAGAAGCCTGTTACCAATTTAGCGAACAATAGACCTACGACGAACCCAAGAATCGCCAGCAGAAGCCCGCGAATTATCGGCAGTTCTCTTCGCTTTAAGAACTGTCGGATAAAGTAGATGGTAACCATGATGATCGGCAAGGTAGACAGCGCAATGTTTATGTACATCATGGTAAAGAAGTCCACACCCTGAAACCAGCCCAGCCCCCAGTTAACCACTTGGTTATGGCTCCAGGAGCCAATGCCAACACACATCGTAAAATTGACGGAAAATGTAAAAAGGAAAGAAATTAGCGCGAGGGGCAGGTAGTAATAATGGGGTAACCTTGGGGACTGCATATTAGGTGTTAAGGTTCTTACAATGGAAAATGATTACCGCAAAAAACCAGCGATCAAGGAAGTAAGAATATTAACAGCCGTCAGAATAAAGATGGTCTCCCGCAAAGACAAGTCATTCCGACGATTAAACTGCTGTACAAAGTGGACTGCTGCGGTGGCGGCGGGCAGTATGGTGAGAAAGGTCTTGAGATAAATTACTTCGAGTGGATCTCCCGCAGCGCTTACCCCAAAAACTTCAGGACCACCATCACAAGCGCTCAGAAAAAATAGCAGACGTTCCAAGCGGGACCAAATGTAGAAGCCCAGGAGTACGGCAATGGGGAGATTATAGAAATAGGGAAGTCGGATGTCGGGGAAGTACATATTAATGTAGTCAGGTGTCTGGTAAAGTTACAGCATTTGAAGAAAATCAGTCTGCAAAGCAATCCGTTAGATGCAACCTAATAAATCTTATTTAAGACCTTCTCTGAATATGCGCACTTCATCCCGCTATACTGTTTAGTTTTCATTTTTCTTCTTTGTGTAACAACTAACAGTATTAATGCTCAGCTATCAGTAGCAGGCCTGAAACTACCTTATGGACAAAACACGGACACGGTAGGCTACCAGCACAATATTGCTTACGACAGCTCACGAACCTACGGTTGATCATTCTTCAAAAGCCAGGTCTGTATCCTGGGGAATTTCACTTCCGTTCGGACGGGGCTTAGCCCCGTCCGTTTCGAAGCTTCCTGGATAGCGCTAAATCACTCCTCAATCACCTTCAACACCAGCTTACCCTTCTTCTCCCCCGTAAACAGTCGTTGAAAAGTATCGTGAAAATTCTCGATGCCTTCATAGATATCTTCCCGGCTTTTGAGTTTACCTTCCATCATCCACATGCCCATTTGCTGAGCGGCTTCGCGATATTTGGGAGCGTAGTCCATCACGACCATACCCTGCATCGTAGCACGGTTAACAAGCAGCGAGAGATAGTTGCTGGGTCCTTTGACGTTCTCCTTGTTATTGTACTGGCTGATGGCGCCGCAAATAACGATGCGGGCGTGCATCCGCAGGCGGCCCAGCGCAGCATCGAGTATTTCTCCACCTACGTTGTCGAAGTAGACGTCGAGGCCCTTAGGGCAATGTTCTTTAATCCCTTCTGCCACATCACCGTTTTTGTAGTCGATGCAGGCGTCGAAGCCCAGTTCTTCCGTGACGTATTTACATTTGTCAGCGCCGCCGGCGATACCGACTACTTTGCAGCCTTTGATCTTTGCGATCTGGCCAACGACACTGCCCACCGCTCCGGCTGCGCCGGAGACGAGTACAACGTCCCCTTCCTTGATCTTCCCTACTTCAAGGATGCCGAAATAGGCCGTCATGCCGGGCATCCCGAGCGTACCGATGTACATCGGCATGGGGGCAAGATTCGTGTCTACCGGATAATATCCTTCACCATTAGTGATGGTATACTGCTGAACACCACCCCAGCCGGTAAGCACATCGCCCACTTTATACTTTGGGTGATTGCTCGCCTTAACGACGATGCCGACGGTGCCGGCGCGCATCACCTCTCCCAACTCTACGGGAGGGATGTAGGAACGGGCGTCGTTCATCCAACCCCGCATGGCGGGGTCGAGGGAGACGTAGTGGTTCTGGATGAGGACTTCGCCCTCTTTCAGTTCGCGGACTTCGGTGGTGGTCAAAGTCCAGGTATCCGCATCGGGCATACCGACGGGGCGCTTGGCGAGGATTTGTTGTTTGTTGGTCATGTTGGCAAGGTATGAAATGGCTTGCTAAAATCGTGGTCTTATATCTGCTTACCGCGGGTCGTCGGCGATGGTATCCCATTTAGAGCCGCCGATATCTTCGCCGCGGGCGGTGGCGAGCATGATATCTAGCGACGCATAGAGCCTGTTGCCAAGAAATTCGACTAACGGGACTAAGTTCTCCTTATCTGCGGCCTGCAGGCAGGCGTAGTAATCTAAGCGGTCATCTACGGGAACAATTGCAAGTGTTAAGATTACGCATGGTTTACCTGCGACACAACTTAACACCACAAGGTTTCCTCCCAGGTATACTTTCTCTCAAAAGAAAACCGCCTCCCCCATGAAGGGAGAGGCGGCTTTCTTTCGTACTACTGATAGTCGACAATCCGACGGTCAGGCTGTTTTAGTCCCGGCGCGGGCGATCACGACGGTCACGGCGTGGTCCGCGGTCACCACGATCGCGGCGTGGGCGATCCTTGGCGGCTTTGCGTTCCGCTTCGAGTTCTTCGTCCGTAGGGATGGTTCCGTCAGCGCGCGGCATAATGGCCTTACGGCTGAGGCGAAGCTTCCCGGTACGCTCGTCGATGTCGACGATCTTGAAGGTTACTTCGTCGCCTTCGCTGAAGACGTCTTCAACGTTGTCAATCCGGCTGTGGCTCATTTCTGAGACGTGGAGCAGACCGTCCTTACCACCTTCGAAGCCGACAAACACACCGTAAGGCATGATGGTCTTAACCGTTCCGGTGTAGACACCACCCACTTCAGGGGTGAAGGTGATCTTCTTGATGCGGGCTACCGCATCTTCGATGCTCGCCTTATCGCTGGAAGCGATCGAGATGTGGCCCTTACCATCGATTTCGTCGATGTTGATGTTCGTGCCGGTCATTTCCTGCAGCTCCTGAATGATCTTACCACCAGGTCCGATTACAGCACCGATGTAAGACTTCTCGATAATCAGCTTAACGATCCGCGGAGCGTGTGGCTTCAGATCTTCGCGTGGATCCTCCAGCGTTTTGGCCATTTCGCCAAGAATGTGAAGACGACCTTCGCGGGCCTGCTTCAGCGCCTGCTCAAGTTGCTCGTAAGGGAGGCCATCAATCTTGATGTCCATCTGACAAGCAGTAATACCTTCGGTGGTACCGGTCAGTTTGAAGTCCATGTCACCGAGTGCATCCTCGTCGCCAAGAATGTCGGACAGGATAGCAATCTTGCCATCTTCAGCAACCATACCCATGGCGATACCGGCAACGGCACGCTTGAGCTTTACACCACCGTCCATCAGCGCGAGGGAACCCGCACAAACGGTAGCCATGGAAGAGGAACCGTTAGACTCCATAATGTCTGACACCAAGCGAATCGTGTGCGTCATCTCGTCGGGTAGTACCTGACGGATAGAACGGTGTGCGAGGTTGGCGTGGCCTACTTCGCGACGGCCAGGACCGCGCATGGGCTTCGTCTCCCCTACGGAGTAAGCGGGGAAGTTGTAGTGCAGGATGAAATCGGCGTAGCTGTTTTCGTAAGCGATGTCTACCATCTGCTGGTCCGTCTTCGTTCCCAGGGTGAGGCTCGTCAATGACTGGGTCTCGCCACGGTTAAAGATGGCAGAACCGTGAGCAGACGGCAGGTAGTCCACCTCCGTCCAGATATCACGTACCTGATCGAACTTACGTCCGTCAAGACGTACACTTTCGTTAAGCATCAGACCACGGATGGTCTTCTTCTGAATTTTGTCGTAAGCAGCACTGAGCTGTTCTTTATGCTCGGCCTGCCATTCTTCGCCTTTCTCTTCGAGGACGGCGGCTTTGTAGTCCTCCTTTACCTTCTTGAAGGCATCTTTGCGCTGCTGCTTATTGAGGGCACCGCGGGCAACCGTTTCAACGGCTTCCTTTACCAGGCCTTCAACGTAGCTCATGATCTCTTCGTCCACTCCAGCAATTTCTACTTCACGGGGGGTGGGGTCCACCTTGGCGCGAAGTTCGAGCTGTGCTTTACACTGCGTCTTGATGGCTTCGTGTCCGACCTTGAGGGCTTCGATGATCGACTTTTCGTCTACCTCCTTACACTCGCCTTCTACCATCATGATGTTATCCGCATCGGCGGCAACGATGAGGTCCAGGTCAGCATCCTTGAGTGCAGAGCGATCGGGGTTGATCACGTACTCTCCGTCGATACGGCCTACGCGGCACTCCGAGATGGGGCCGGCAAAAGGAATGTCAGAAACCATCAGCGCAGCAGAAGCGGCCAGACCGGCCAGTGCGTCGGGCATCACCTCGGGGTCGAGAGAGATGAGGTTGATGATTACCTGAGTGTCGAACATGTAGCCCTTGGGGAAGAGCGGGCGGATGGCCCGGTCGACGATACGGCTGATGAGGATTTCGTAGTCGTTCAGGCGGGTCTCCCGGCGGAAGAAGTTACCAGGGATGCGGCCTGCAGCCGCGAACTTCTCCTGGTAGTCTACGCTAAGCGGAAAGAAGGACTGGCCATCCCGTACACTGTGAGAAGAGACAACCGAACAGAAAAGCATGGTTTTACCACACTTTACTACGACAGAACCGTCGGCCTGGGTGGCCAGTTTACCGGTTTCGATGGTGACTTCGCGCCCGTTTGGCAGATCGAAGCTCACCGTCATTGGGGTTTTATTACCCATGATTTATATAATGACTTGGTTAGATATTCAAGATGACAGCTTGGTTCGTTTGCAATCATTCTTTGCTTTCAAACGATCCATTCACTGCACCTGCGTCCGCGCCTCCGATCTAATACAGAGGAGGCAGCATCGCCCGGTGCAATGGAGATAAAACAGCCTTGGAATGGGAGGGAGAGGTTGCCACGAAGGGCAGTCGACACTAATGTGTCAGAGGAGGTTCTTCATCCCGCCGGTGGTCCGCTTTAAAGACCGGCGGCTGCCGCACATTTGCAGGCAAATTCTTGTAGTCATTTTATTTCGCTGCGAAGATAAGGAAAATAGTGGAGGAAGCTACTTGAGCAGGTTCCAAATGGCCAGCATCGTTCCCAGGTGCATTGCCTCGTGTAAATTATTAAAGGCCAGGGCGTCATCGATATTGCTCAGGGTAACGCCATAACTGGTCGTGTATTCCCGGAAGTTACTGAAGTCAAGGCTCTTCAAATCTGCCTCGAGCTGAGTCACCCCTGAGAGCAGGCGATCGGCGATGTAAGCCTGTTCTTCCGCAGAAACGGGCCCTTCAGGCTTACTTCCCTTACGGTAGCGATCAATGAATTCCTTTCCGGAAGGCGTCTTCAGGCCGGCCAGACCATAGGTGAGTAACTCCATCGTGGCCACGACGTGGCCGGCATTCCAGACGAGGTTATTGTTGAGCCCTTCGGGGATGAGGTTGCGGAGTTCCGAAGAGTGCGCAGCGTAGAGCTTGTGAATGTTTTTCCGGGTGGGGTGCAGCAGGTCGAATGCCATAATGATAAAAGCCTTTACAAGGATTGATTGGGCACCAGCAAACGCCGGTGATCGTTGAGCGAAGGTAGGCAAAGGAGCGCACGTTGCAAGGGCTGGCTGCTGCCGGTAGCAAAGAAATCGTGGGCGCGGACGCGGGTGCAGGGGAAGTTACCAGAAAGCAATGAGGGACTCGCCTCCACTTCCAAGTCATGCTCCTGAAGCAAGCGCCTGACTTGCCGGGCTGCGGCAGGAGCCGGGTCAATGATAGTAACCCCCGATCCACAAACCGCCTGAATGTCTTCCCTGATCATCGGGTAATGGGTGCAGCCCAGCACCAGGGTATCCAGCCCGTCTTCCAGCATGGGGTCCAGAATAGCGTGCAATTTTGCCGCTAACACCTGGCTACCGGAGCTTTCCTGCTCAATCAATGGCACCAGGCCAACGCAGGGGTTTTCGTAGATGGGCCGATCCGCCAGGTAGCGCTCTTTGAGCGCCAGGTAGCGGGGGCTGTTCAGCGTAGCCGCCGTGGCCAACACGCCTACGCGCCGGCCGGCTGCCGCCGGCTTCACGGCCGGCTCCAGGCCGACGAAAGGTATTTCCGGAAAGCGTTCCCGCAGGCTGTCGATGGCAATGCTCGTCGCCGTATTGCAGGCAACAACAATCATCTTCGCTCCGGTGGCGATAAGCCAGCGGGTAATCTCATGGCTGTAAGCCAGAATGGACTCGGCAGGCTGGGGGCCGTAGGGCGCCCGGGCATTGTCCGCTACGTAAAGTATAGATTCCCGGGGCAATAGCCCGGAAATAGCATTGGCGACCGAGAGGCCGCCAATGCCGGAGTCGAAGACTCCAATTGTGCAGGTTGCAGGTTGCAGGTTGCGGGTTGCAGGTTGCAGGTTGCGAGTTGCAGGTTGCATGTTGCAGGTTGTGAGATGCAGGTTGCAGGTTGTCAGGGTACAACCTGCAACTTGCCACCTGCAACTTGTTTAAAGCCCGAGCTTTGTTTTAACGTCAGCGCTTACGTCAGCCGTTTCTTCTCCGAAGAGAAGTACCTGCTGATCGAAGATGAACTGGTAACCTTTCTCCTTAGCGACAGCAGCGATGGCGTCGTTGACGGATTTGTAGATCGGCTCGAGGAGTTCAGCGCGCTTTTTCTGGAGGTCAGCCACCATCTGCTGCTCGAAAGCAGCGATTTCCTTCTGGCGGGTTTCCAGCTTAGTAGCTTCTTCCTGCTGGGCCTTTGGCGTCAGCTCACCAGCCTGAGCCTTCTCCTGAAGGGCGCGGTAATCGGTTTCAAAATTCTGGACCATAGCCTGGCCTTTTTTCTGGAGCTGCTTCTGCAGACCTTCGAGGTTAGACTCGGCAGCTTTCATAGCTGGAAGTTCAGCGAGAATTTCGGCGGAGTTTACGTAGCCGAACTTCTGAGCAGAGGCCGTAGCCGTTGCAGCGAAGACCAGCACGGCCATCATGGCAATTTGGAGGAACTTTTTCATTTTCGTTGATTGAGTAGTTGTCAATTTTTTTAGCGGGTGCAAAGATAGTTAAGGAAACGCACCCTTAAAAGACAATAGTAATGATGCCCTTGGTTGGGCGTTGATTGGGATTATTTACGGATTGGGCTGTTTCGTCAGCAGCCTTAGTTCTTGAGGGCACGGAGGATGTCGTCGGTCTTATCGTAAGTATCATTGCTGAAGATGATACCTGCAGCACCGGCGCGGTCAAAGATGAAGTCATAGCCGCGGGTGCTGGCGTAGCTTTCAATTGCTTCGTAAACGGCATCCTGGATGGGCTTAACGAGCTCCTGACGGCGCTCGAAGAGCGCGCCCTCGGGGCCGAAGCGCTGGCGTTGCATGTCGCGAACAGACTTCTCCTTAGCGATGATCTCTTCTTCGCGCTGTACACGCTGATCTTCGCTTAGCAGCACCTGCTCGGCCTGATACTTGTTATACATGCCTTTGATGGCGTCGTATTGCTGGTTGATTTCCTGCTGCCACTTGGCGGCCAGCTGGTCGAGTTGCTCCTGAGCATCCTGGTATTCCGTAATGCTACTCAGGATTTTTTCCATGTCTACGGAGGCAATTTTCTGAGCATCCAGTTGGGCACCAAAGCCAATGAAAGCAAGCAGGGCAACGATGAAGGGGGTACGTATGCGCATGATGTTGGTTCTTTATTTAGGGTTCAAAAGTAGTTCCGGTCCGGCGGACCTTTCATAAGTAAAGACGTATAGAACGGTACTTAGTTATACCTGTTACCGTTTTTTAAGACTTTAGCGTTAAGCGTAATTTGCTACAAATTAAGGACTTACACCCACTTAGCTGGGAATTTAGCCCCGGGTGTTTAACGTAAAATTAACGGCCCCCAATCCCGATTTTTTATGCAAAAAGCGATTTTAAGTCTCTCTTTTCGCTAAAAAAACCGGACCATCCCCTTACAGGATGGCCCGGCCATGCATTCATTTGGTCTTGCGGACGAGGTCAATTATTTCACTTTCAGCTCGAAATGAGCGGTAGGGTTCAGCGGACAGCTGTACTGGTAGTCACCGGCGGGCAGGTATACGATTCCGCTGCGGCTGGTCTCACCATTGCCCACCAGTTCTTTCAGGCCGGAAGAAGCTACCTGAGCGCCTTGAGCATCCTGCAGGTAAAAACCGAGATCTTTCTCCACCCCCAGGTTTTCTACCTCAAAGACGTAGAAACCAGGCGTCAGGGCCAGGCCGGTGGTGGTGTAGGTTCCTTCGGTTTGCTCGAGGTGGATCACGCGGGGGGTACCTACGTTTACGGCGTAGTGTGGTGTCGGGTTTAGCGGGCAGCTGTACTGGTAGCTTCCTTCGGTGAGGGTAACAACTCCCGTGCGGCTGGTTTCTCCCTTACCTACGAGTGCTTCGAGGCCGGAGTTAGCTACCTGCGCATCCGTTTTATCCTGGAGGTAGAAGCCAAGGTCCTTGGCTACGTCTCGGTTAGTAACTTCAAAGATGTAGTCACCGGGAGCGAGGTTGAGCTGGGTAGTTTCGTATACACCTTCGGTCTGGCTAAGTTGAATGACCGTAGGAGCGGCTTTCTTCGCCATCATGGCATCTTCTCCTTTAGCGGACATGGCGTCTTTGTGCGCCATTTGGGCGGAAGCGGAGAAAGAAAAAGTCAGCACGAGGGCGAAGAGGGAAAGAAGTTGAACGAAATTTTTCATTGTATTATAAGTTAGTGGCCAACGGCCGTTTTGATTTGATAATACAAAGATGGAGCCCGCAAAGGGCCGAAGGCTTACCCGTTCTTCCCGAGAGGTGATCAATTTTTCCTTTTGGGTTAAAAATCTGCTTTTACGGATTGGATTTGCTGACGGAGATGGGCGGGAGATGGAAGTAAACCGGACAACGTAATACTCCTTTTAACCCATTGAGACGATGATGGCGGCCAACGAAGATGAAGCCGTAGACCAGCTCCAAGAGAAAAGCTCGAAGATGTAGGGTAATCGCAAGCTCGGGTCACGCGAACGCTTGAAGATCCCGCAATACTGCGGGACGCTTCGAGGTCCGCTTTACCTTCACTCAAAAGAAAACATGGCTCATCCCGGAGTTTGGGCAGCCTTTTCTGTGTTTTCTCGGATGGAACCTGGTTCGGTCGGTATAAAAAAGCGATCAGCGGACAGCATTCAGAGCCGTTTTGCCTGAATGCTGTCCGCTGACCGCTAAAAATCCTATTATTTACCAGAAAACACCGTCATCTAATCCGAAAATGAGGGACGACTCATGTTCCCGCTTTTATCACTAAACGAAAGCTTACTTCCGCTTCCGTGGTGTACGCGACTTCCGCGGCTTCGCCGCGGGTGCCGAGGAGGTCTTCTTTGCTCCCCTACCCTTCTTTGCACCTGCGGCCGCGCCTGCTCCTGAAGACGAACGCCCGGAACGAGACCTGGACGAAGACTTATTACCACTTTTGCCGGAAGAGGTATCGTCTCCATGTATTTCCAGGACTTTCACCAGTGCCATATCAATCCGGCGGCGCTCCAGGTCCACATCCTCGATGCGTACCCGCAAGCGATCGCCCATCTTGAGTTTCTTACCGGACTTGCGGCCGGTGATGGAGAGCTTACCCGAACCAATATCGTAGGGCTCGTCCATATCCGCGTAGGTGATCATGCCTTCCACATAATTGTCGGTAAGCTCCACGAAGACGCCAAAGTCAGCCAGGCCGTTAATGACACCGTCAAACTCTTCACCAACGTTGTCCAGCATGAACTCCGTCTGCTTATACTTGATGGATTCCCGCTCTGCCGTCACGGCTTTGCGCTCCTGGGCACTGATGTGCTTACAGATTTCCTCCAGCTTCATGGGGTTCATCTTGTAAAGACTTCCCTTTTCGAGGTTAGCCGCCAGGATGCGGTGCACCATTACGTCAGCGTAGCGGCGGATCGGGCTGGTGAAGTGGGTATAATCTTCAAATCCCAGTCCGTAGTGACCGATGTTTTCCGTGGTATAGACGGCCTTGGCCATGGTACGAATGGCGATGGGCGCGAGCATCTTCACCATCGGGTCTTCTTCCTTCTTGGCCAGCAAAGCATTGTAGCTGTTGGCGATGCTCTGCGGCGTCCGCAGGTCCATCTTATAGCCAAGGGCTTCGGCGAAGAGGGCCAGCTCTTCGACCTTCTCCATGTTCGGCTCGTCGTGTACACGGAAGACGAAGGGAATTACGTCCTTCAGCCGTTCACTCTTCTTGTTCATAAAGGCCGCCACCTCGCGGTTCGCCAATAGCATGAAGTCTTCGATGAGCATGTTGGTATCAATCCGTTCCTTGATGTAGACGGAGAGTGGGGTGCCGTCTTCGTCCAGCTTGAAGCGCACTTCGTTGGAATTGAAATCAATGGAGCCAGCCTTGAAGCGCTTCTTACGCAGGTGCTTCGATATCTTGTCCAGCAGGAACAGTTCTTCCTTGAAATCTCCCTTGCCCGTGTCGAGCACTTCCTGGGCCTCTTCGTAGGTGAAGCGGCGGTCGGAGTGGGTCACCGTACGGCCGAACCAACGCTTGCGGATGGCGTACGTTTTCGGATCCATAGTGAAGACAGCACTGAAGGTCAGCTTGTCTTCGTGCGGCCGCAAGCTACAGAGCTCGTTGGAGATCCGCTCGGGGAGCATGGGGCAAACGCGGTCGACAAGGTAAACACTCGTGGTCCGTTCGGCGGCTTCCTTATCCAGCGCGCTACCGGGGCGAACGTAGTGGGAAACGTCGGCGATGTGTACACCGATTTCCAGCTGACCGTTTTCGAGTACTTGTAAGGACAGGGCGTCATCAAAGTCTTTGGCCGTCAGTGGGTCAATGGTAAAAGTCGTCACCTCCCGCATATCGCGGCGAATGTTGATCTCCTGGGGGCTGATCTTGCTCGGCAGGGCCTCGCTTTCGCGGATCACGTCTTCGGGGAAGGTGATCTGGAAGCCGTTGTTGATGAGAATGGACTGCATCTCGATTTCACTCGACCCTTCTTCGCCGAGTACGGCGGTGAGGGTGCCGGAGAGTTGCTTGAAGCGGTTGGGCTCCCAGCTATCGATGCGGACCACTACTTTCTCGTTGTTCTCCGCACCGAGGTTTTCGGCCCGGTGTACGGCGACGAGTAGCTTGGGTGCGCCGACCATGTCGACCTCCACTTCGGCGTACTTCGGGTACTCTTTATAGGTGCCGACGAAGTGGGTTACGCTGCGTTCGAGCACTTCGACGACTTCACCTTCGGGCTTGCGGCGGCGGGTAGGCGTCCAGTAACGGACTTTTACCTTATCGCCGTCCATGGCACCGGCCAGGCGGCGGCCGGGGACGAAGATATCTTCGCCGTCACCATCTACGACGATGTAGGCATCGCCGGAGCGCGTTTGGTCAACGCGGCCTTCGAGGTAATCAGAGGATGTTTTTTGTTGGTAATCGCGAGCAATCTGGAACTTGTAGTTGTCCGTGGCCTTAATCGTACCGGCTTTAGCCAGTTTTTCGAGGGCGGAGAGCACGCTGTCCTGGCTGTTTTTCACTTTCAGCTTGCGGATCAGTTGCTTGGGGTTGTATTGCTTGCGGTCGTTGAGTTTTAACTCTTTGAGGATGGCGCGTTCTAAATCGCGCGCCTTGAGCTTAGTGCCCTTAATCTTATTCTTAGACATGTAAATATTGGGTGTTGCGGCAGCCCGTTGCTGCCGGGCCATCAGAGTGATGGCGCTTGGTTTGGGTTATTTGGTACTTGAAGAGGTAAACGGATGGGGAGGGGGAAAAGTTTCTTTGAAGGGCACTTCGGCAAGTTCAACGGGGGCGCGCGGGCACAGGTGCAAGATAGGATTGGCATTCATAGCAAGCCGCCAGAAAGCCCAGAGGCACTCTGAGTTCTTGGCTAGATTGGCTAAAAAACTACAGATTCCGACTTCTCCTTAAATAGAGAAATGTAGTCAAAGGGATTAACCCTACTGAAAACAGCAATGAAAAAGTGACAACTTTCCAACTCTCCACATCATTAATCTGAACATACAATTGTAAGCTATATGGCAAAACAGCAATGTTCTTTTCCATTACTATAGGAATGCACAAAATCAATAAAAATAAAGATGTTATCAGATACCCTTTCGCACTACGAATGATTGAGAACATTAAAAACGAAAAAGAAGACAAAAGAACACCACTAAAAAAAGCCTGAAGGTATTTGTGACAAGTCCTGATAAGTTCATTTTCTAAAATATCGTTGTACTCGAAATTATTAATCTTAGTTAAAAAAAGTGCATTAAGCGCATAATTAATCAAAGCTATACCTAAGCAAATATAGATCAGCACCGACAGTTTTGCTAGGAAAACATGTGCCCATTTCAAGCGATAAGACGAGTAAAACATAGCTGACTCGGCATCCTCTTCAGGGCTTACAATGAACCACGTTGCTAGTATTATTGTAATCGGATACAGCAATCCGAACCACAAAGCCATGTTATTTGTGGAATACACCCGAATATTATCTTTGACATACTCATCAAAGTCATCAGGAATTGAGGCATATGAAAACAAGTGAATGACCAGCCCTGCGAACAAAATAGAAAGCAATATTTTTCCAGTCTCTACTTTTCGAAACTCAATCGGTAAGGTTCTTGTGAGCCAACTCATTTAATACAATTTGAATTATTGGACAAAAATTAGAGATATAAGACCATTGAAGGTTATAATCCGTCAATAGCTGATGTAACTGATGCCTACTTAATTTGTCAGAATTTACGACCAAACAATTTCGAAAAACTTTAATCGTTTCAGGCCCAAAATGAACAATCATATCTTCTTTAAGCGACTGCTCATCCATTTTGTCCAGAATCACATAGTATGCATTTTCATTAAATGCATAATATTCATCAAAGTTCAGACAAACTAGGTTTCCATTCTTCAAAAAAAATACATTCTTGGTTATCTCCTCTATAGCTAACAGCTGATGTGTAGATAAAATTACGGCTTTCTCTTTTCCTTTTCGGATAAGAACTTTTTTTAAGTTTCGTTTTGACTTATCATCCAAGTTAGCAAACGGCTCATCAAGTAATATTAGATTACTATTTGTCAAAAAAGCTCTTACAATTTTAACTAATTGTTTTTGCCCTGAAGAAAGCAATTTAACTTTAGTTTTCAAAAAACCCGCCCCCTCACATATATCAAGAAATGTTTCTTGTATTAAGTCATCTTCTACTCCGGCAATATTACAATGAAACAACAAGTTTTGCTCAACAGTTAGATTCTTGTAAAGGCCGAACTTGTCCGACAACATTCCAAAGCTAGTTGGCACCGATATTCGTCCCGAATTTAGCGTATAAATCTTAGCCAAAATACGCAACAATGTGCTTTTCCCTGCCCCATTATCTCCTAACAAACCATAAACACCAGGTTCACTTATACTAAGATTCACTTTATTCAAAACTTGTACGGACAAATCATACCGGAAGCTACCATCTTGAATTTCAACCATCTGACTATTTTTCCTCAAATACAAAATTTATGGGTTAATAAGATATTCCAAAGAAACATCTCATTAACCCACACAATCATGTTTCAAACATTGTTAACAAATAATTATTCAGGAATACATTTATCCGTAAGTCGCCGGTAGCAACCTCCAAAGCCCAAAAACCCACAACCTCTTGCTGTGGGCTCGCATCCCTTTTCTGATTCTATACAAGGATCTATGGTTTCGACCGCGTCACAGGACCAATTACAGTTACACGAAGGTTTTTCGTTTCCTTCATCACTATTATCCTTTGCTTGGAGATGAAAATAACCGATACCGTTCCGGATATCATGAGCATGACTTGCATAAGATCCGACCGTTGACTCAAGGTCGCTTCCGGAAACATCAAGTAAAGACATAAAGGCCAACTTATAAAAATTCTCTGAAGATACTAGTGCTAAATCATAGCCTATATCAAGAAGTGGTTGCTCTAAGTCCGAAAATTCTGCTTTGGAAGAAAGGAGCTTAATAGCGGAAAGAACCAATTGATCCTGCTTTCTCCGAAACTGCCAAGCTCCGAACTTGGTCTAACTTATCAATCCAAAATAGTTTTTGCGTTTCGCTATCAAGTTCGCTAAACCGAATTGATCGGTTAGAGAGTGTGGTTTTAGTGATGAAGTCATCACGATCAAGGTACAACATCGGCTTTTCTGTAGGCTCTGTAAGCTCTGCATTGTAGCAGCCGAATAAGGATGTAAGCATAAAAACAAAGATGAGATATCTCATATAAAGGGTTTTTTTGTTTGCGTCTTGAAAAAATATAACAATAAACTCAAACCAAGCTATCTTGCTAAATTTCAATACACAAGTGTTAAAGATGTTTATGTAAAGTTATGAATTTCCACTGAAAAAACCAGGTTACAAAATCACACTATTCAAGAAAATATCAAATTTAAAGTTAACTAATTTACTTCATATCTGACCTGAATTCGCTAGGTAGATAATAAAGCAATGATATACTCCCCTCGGTCACGAAAGGTGAAATTTTGGCGAGCTGATTTTTTTATCTGGCGAACCGGCGAGACGAAGGCATAGCCATAGTTACGGCAAGGCTCGGCGGTGAAGCCAGATAGAAAAAGCGGCCGCCAAAAATCACCTGGTGTGGCCGAGGGGAGTACAATACCAAATTATTTTCACTTACAGTGATCAATTACAATATGATATCTTTAAATCAAATAGGTAAATAGCTCTGGTGTGAAAAATAAGCCTCCGAAAAGTAATAAAATCATACTACAACTTTATAAATCTTGTCCCGCCCACCAACGCATTAAAACGAGTCAAACGCAAAAAATAGACACCAGCAGGTAACGCTGCTACCTCAAGGCTTTCACCCGTAAACGTTCCGGATAGAAGGTTTTTGCCTTCGGCGGTAAAAATCTCGTATTGCGCACCGACAAGTAAACCATCTGAAACCGCACTTAACTGTAGACGATCTGTAACAGGATTGGGATAGACATTAACCTGTTCCCTCAATGACGAAACATCATCTACGTTGTCAATGATTTCCTGGCAGCCGTCGACTCCAACGAAGCCATCTTCCATCCTAAAGACAGTAAAAGTGTCAGGCTCCGTTGAGCTTCCAGCTACTTCGCCAACATAATAGGCTGCATGATTAACAGCTCTCCAGGGCACTTTTTGCGGGTCAAACTCGAATTCCCCTTTCTGCCTTAGGCAGATCGTTTCGATCCCACTTTTGGGCCACTCCGACCACCACCAATCATCAACTAAGTCTGTTATTCTTGTATTAAACAGATGTGGATTCCCCCAACATCCAAACTTATCTGGGTTCAACCACGGTTCAGTATCCCAATAAATTTTCGTAGGAGGATACTTATTATGAATAATAAAATGGAATGAACCAAAGTATTGAATACATCCAAAACGATAAGTTACAGACGCAGCAATATTATCGCCAATATATATTTGTGGATCAGAAACGCTATATCCCTTACCTACCCTTATATCAAATGAGCTATCAAAGGGCACATTCAGCAGGTTAATTTCACCCAAACTGGGACTGATTGAGTCTGTGTCAAAAGGCGTGACGAAAATATTGACAGTATCTCTTTCACCAATTGCGTTTTCAAAGTAGAAACAAAGGGTAAAATCGATAGAATCCGTCTGTGAAATTAGATTCGAAGAAAACAAAAGTAGGAATAGCAGACCAGAGACTCCCCCGATCATTTGGTTCGAACAGTTCATGGTTGACTATTTTATGATTTTTACACTGGAAGCTTTGTCCCCAATTTGGAAGAAAAGATAGTTAGTGCCTGGCAAGAAGTACTTTTCAGGAAAAACGTACTCATGACAGCCGGAAGCTAGAGAAGCTGGAAATTCTTTAACCGGTCTCAATACTACTCTGCCACTTCCCGCATCTACTCCAGCGGCAACAACCTTGATGGTCTCTCCACTCTGCACCTCTGGGACCGTGAAGCCAACCGTGGCTTGCTGAAGAACGGGGTTAGGAAATACTGTTTCGATCCAGATGGTGCTGGCTGCCGCAGTCACGGGGTTATGACAGCCTTCCCCACTGAACACTACGGATTGCGTATCGGATGCTCCGCAGTCATTAATGACCTCAAGCGTAAGCCGGTAAGTTAATCCTTCTTTTAGCCCAGGAACCAAAATATCTACCAATTTATTGACCGATCTCGAACCAAAACCGACGGTATATTCATCAGGAATACCTACTTCCCAGTCAGACTCAAAAGCTAGAATGTAGCCACTGGATGTTTCTTCCTCGATCCGGTATCGATGTTCTTCAACGTTCATACTGGCATCCAGTATGAAACGATAGTCACAAGATGCAATATTCAGGTTTTCGGTAGGCAAAGCAAGAATAACAGCGGCGGGTGGAGGGCAAACAGGGTCAACGGCTTCAATCAGATCGCACTTATTAGTCAGAATATCGTTTACAACCCGTCGCATCTGGCAGGGAGTCATACAACTTTCTGTCTGGTTTTGAGCCGCCCGACCGTAGCTCATACAATTATTGTTGCGGAACCTGGAATCACAGCAATAGTGGGTATTCTCCAATAAACCAGGGATAAGTTCACACAGTCCCTCTCTGTTTCCATCTCTATCAAGATCAAAGGAAGGCGCACTATCCTGACAATAATCAGTGTAGTTATTAACTCTGATGACTGCAGAAGCATCCGTTGGTCTAAATGTAGCTTTAGCTGAGGTTATTTGCCAGGTATCATCACATTCATCACCCTCAACTCCATTACCTCTTTGAGTATGAAACAGATTAAATGCATGGCCAAATTCATGGACAATGTTTTGGCCTGAGTAATTCCCCGTGGCAACATAGTCCACATTTCCGATATCATCAGCAAAACCATCCGCCAACCCGCTCCTAAACGGAACTTTTACAACAACAAGGTTCAATGCATCTTGCGTCTCTGAGTTGCTAAAATTACTAGCAATCCTATTAGTCTCAACCGACAAGCCTTGATTTCGAATGGCATCATCACACTTAAAAAAGACCCGATCAAGAATAAACCTAAAAATAACCGGCTGAATACCCGTTACGGTTGCACCATGAAAAGCCTGGTTATACTGCTGATGCAGACTCATGCTATCCGCAAACTTATTGGCCCGCTCAATGAGTACTTTGGCTCGTTCATGGCCCTTTCTGCTGAAAAGGCATCTCTGCTCTCATTATTGGCTCCGGTAGTCCCTTCACAGCTGGACGGCAAAACAAAGTGTACATTAGTTCGTAGCCAAATGACGGAATTATTTTGCAGGATACTATCTGATTCCAGCCCACAGGCAGATATATTACTCTTGAAGGTAGGAGCCACAACAATCGTAGAATCTACTACAGTTCCACAACTATTGTAATAGGTAGAATCCGGTGGTAGATAATTGTTTTTTTGCGCAAAAGCCGCAGAACTCAGTAGTAGAATCACTACGAGAAGGGGGACGGGAGACGGGAGGTGTTTCATTTCAAGGGTTTTAGTACAATATAAAAGTAGGGGTTTCAGTGCTGATTTCCTAATCCTGTTTTTGAAATAGATCACGCATGTAGCTCTAAATCCCCCTCAAATATTCAACGCCGAAGTATGCTTAATATCCTTCAGCACAAAGGAACTGTTCAGCTCGCCGATATTCTCAATTTTGGAGAGCTTGTACTTGATGAAGTTATGATAATCCTCGAGGCTTTGGCTGTTGATCTTCAGGATAAAATCCACCTTCCCCGCCATGTGATAGCATTCCTGTACTTCTTCCAGTGCCTGGATTTGCTCTTCGAACTGCTCGATAAAAGTCTTATCGTGGTAACGCATGGAAACCTGACAAAAGGCGGTGACGGGCAGGTCAAAGCGCTTCTTGTCCAGAATGACGACGTACTTCTTGATGAAGCCCTGTTTCTCCAGCCGTTTAATCCGCTCGTATACCGGGGAGGCGGTGAGGTTGAGGCGGGCGGCAATCTCCTTGGCGGACTTCTTGGAGTCCTCTTGTAAAATCCTGAGGATGGTCAGGTCCGTCTCATCCAATGAGTGGTTATTGGTGGCCATAATAATTCCCGTTAGTTAGCAAGACAAGTGTTTGTGACCGTAAATATCACTGTCAAATTCTCTTTAGCCATAAAATTTAGCTCATTTCTCATTTTTCTGGCTTCAAATTGTGGCTAAACCTAATTTTACGCTGTACCACCTGGTGCATTCAGAGAGCCTTTTAGGGCAATAAGAAGAAGGTAAATATGATGTAAAGATTCCGAATCAACGTTTTCAGCGTAGTAGCTCGAAGAGCTTTGTAACACAGGTTTGGGCTTCAGCCCAAATAAGGTTCCAAAACATTGATGAACGGGGTTTCTTGCATTTTGTCCCCTTTGCTCTGAGGTCCGGTCTCGTTTTAATCTAAAGCCAATCCATCATGCAACCAACCATCTTAGTTACGGGTGCCAACGGTCAGTTAGGCAGTGTACTGATACCAGCCCTGCGCGGCCGATATGGCTCAGAGCGCGTCATTGCCTCAGACATCAGATCCGTACCCAACTACCGTGGACGTTTTGAGCTCATTGATGCTACGGATGCGGATCGGCTGACGCAGGTGGTCCGGGAGCAGAACGTCACCCAGATTTACCACCTTGCCGCCATCCTCTCCGCCAGCGGAGAGCAACAGCCCATCCGGACCTGGAACATTAATATGTCCGCTTTCCTGAATGTGCTGGAGGTGTCCCGTCAGGAAGGAATTGACAAGGTATTTTACCCCAGCTCCATTGCTGTATTTGGCGAAGGGGCGGAGTTGGATCATACGCCTAACGACAGTGTCCTCGATCCACTCACCTCCTACGGCATCAGCAAGGCGGCTGGCGAAAACTGGGCGCAATACTATTTTGCGAAATACGGGCTCGACGTTCGCTCCATCCGCTATCCCGGTGTCATCGGTCATCAGTCCGACCCTGGTGGCGGCACGACGGATTATGCCGTGGAAATTTTCCACGCAGCGGTGCAGGGCAAGCCCTTTAGCTGTTTCCTACAGGCAGACGAACGCCTGCCGATGATTTTCATGGACGACGCCATCCGCGCTACGCTGGAACTGATGGAAGCGCCAAAGGAAAACATTCGTATCAGGACCTCTTACAACCTGGCGGGTGCCAGCTTTAGCCCGGAGGAAGTAACGGCGGCCATCCGGCAATACTACCCGGACTTTGATGTCAGCTACGTCCCTGATTACCGCCAGGAGATTGCCGCCAAATGGCCCAACAGCATTGACGACTCCGCCGCCCGCGGCGATTGGGGCTGGCAGCCGGAATACGACCTGAAAAAGATGGCGAAGACGATGATCGAAGCGCTACAAAAAAGATATAATCGGGAAACTCCCCTCCTTGGCAACAACCAATTTGCCGCCTAAAACCTTATCCGGTTCAGGAGTTGCACTCCGAGTTCATGAGAACTCGGAGTGCAACTCCCCGACCGACAAAATCTCTAACTATGTACGATATTAAAGAAGCCCTCCAGCAAGAACTCGACGCCATGAAAGCCGCCGGCGTCTATAAAGAAGAGCGTGTCATCACCACGCCCCAAGGCGCGGAAATTGATACCGTTAATACGGAGCACGTCCTCAATTTCTGTGCGAACAATTACCTGGGGCTCTCCTCCCACCCTGCCCTGCTGGAAGCCAGTAAAGCCACCATTGACAGCCACGGCTTCGGGCTCTCCTCCGTGCGCTTCATTTGCGGCACTCAGGATATTCACAAGGAGCTAGAGCGCAAAACCGCCGACTTCCTCGGCATGGAAGACTGCATCCTCTACGCCGCCGCTTTCGATGCTAACGGCGGCCTCTTCGAGCCCCTCCTCACCGCCGAAGACGCCATCATCTCTGACGCGCTCAACCATGCCTCCATCATCGACGGCATCCGCCTGTGCAAAGCACAACGCCACCGCTACGCTCACAACGATATGGAAGCGCTCGAAGAAGAACTCAAAAAAGCCTCCGGCGCCCGACGCAAGCTCATCGTCACCGACGGCTCGTTCTCCATGGACGGCACCATCGCTCAGCTGGACAAAATCTGTGACCTCGCCGACAAATACGGCGCCATGGTAATGGTCGACGAATGCCACTCCACCGGTTTCATCGGTAAAACCGGTCGGGGCGTACACGAATACCACAACGTAATGGGTCGGGTAGACATCATCACCGGCACCTACGGCAAAGCACTGGGTGGAGCTTCCGGTGGTTTCACCGCCGCCCGCAAAGAGATTGTCGACATCCTGCGGCAACGCTCCCGTCCCTACCTTTTCTCCAACACCCTTGCGCCCAGCATCGTCGGAGCCTCCATCAAAGCCGTGGATATGCTGACCGGGTCCACTGCTCTGCGCGACAAGCTCGAGGCCAACACCCAATACTTCCGCAAAGGAATGACCGAGGCGGGCTTTGACATCATTCCCGGCGACCACCCCATCGTACCGGTCATGCTCTACGATGCGCCGCTGGCGCAGCAATACGCCAGCCGTTTGCTCGAGGAAGGCATCTACGTCATCGGTTTCTTCTATCCCGTAGTACCCAAGGGTAAGGCCCGCATCCGCGTGCAGCTCTCCGCCGGACACGAGACCGAGCATCTGGATAAGGCGATTGCGGCTTTTGTGAAGGTGGGTAAGGAGTTGGGGGTGGTTTCTTAGTTTGTACCGCCGAGTGCGCTTCGCGTCTGCCTTCGGCGGTCAGTCGGCAGATTTATAGCTACGCCGACTGAAGTCGGCGCTACAAAGCAGCCACCCGCTGCCCACTCCGCACCGCCCCATCCATATACCCCGGATAAAGTACCGCCGTTTCCGCACCAGCCAACAGTAGTCGCCCGTCCAGATAAGCCTTTCGGAAGATCGGGTGGCCGTTGTGCTGATGCGGTAGCAGATGCTCTTCGTAAGGAAGAAAGGTATGGGATTCGTGCCGCCAGACAGCCTCTTCGTAGGAAGTATAGCTGTCCACTACATCACCGTAGTACTTTCGAAGTTGGTTCAACACCAGGTCACAGCGCTCCTCGCGGGTCAGGGAGTGATAGGCGCCGTTGAGGAAGCCCTTCAGGGCGTAGTGGTTGTCTTCCACATTGGTGTGGTCATACATTTCGGAAACGGGGCCAACATTACTGAAAATGGTGCCGCCCGGCCCGCCATCCGCCCGCCAGAAGGGGCTGGCGTAGCGCAGCCCCACCTTGATGGACTCGCCCATCCAGGTGTGGGTGCTGTTGGCAATACTGACGAAAGCATCCGGCAGGGCCGGTGTGATCTCGATACTGTTAGCCAGCAGGTAAGGGGGTAAGGTGGAAATGACGCGATTGGCAAGATAGCGACCTTGGTCCGTGGTCACTAACAGTTTCTCCTCCTTTAGTGTAATCGATTTAACCGTCTCTTTGAGGTGAAAAGATTCTTCGCTTAATGACAACTCTGCCAACTTGCGAACCAGCGTATCACTACCTCCAGCAATCCGGTAGCTCGGCTCATCGTTGTGCGGTAGCTGTACGACCTGAGCTGGGCTGGTAGAGATAGCTTCGTAGATGGCTCGCCCACCCGTGACTTGCTCAAAAGATGGAATTTTCAACTCTTCGAGCAGGGAGACTAGGGCCGTATGCTTTTTGCCAAACCAGGTGGCCCCCAGTTCCAGGGGGCTTTCTCCTTTCACCCGGGAGGTGAGGATGCGACCGCCGATCCGATCCCGGGCTTCGAGCAGCAGAAAAGGTTTACCGGCCTTGTGTAGTTCGTAGGCGGCGGTGAGGCCGGCCAGACCGGCGCCGATGATGAGGGTCTCGGTTTTCTCCATGCCGAGGTAACATTGCCCTTACCCAAAAAGATGATGCCCCCTGAGTAAGATCCCGACACATTGCCCTACAACCATCTTTGCATCCTGCGCTCCGTCGCCCTACTTCCCTGCTCGAAAAGCAGGCCGTTTCTCTGCGTCCATCTCCGCTTGCAACCGAGCCCCCAGCGCTTCCAGCTCTGCTACTTTTTCGGGAAACTTATCGGCTACATTATAAATTTCGCCAGGGTCTCCCTGCAGGTCGTAGAGCTCCACGCCAGTATCAACGTAATCATACTTTCCGCGCACGCCATCATCGCCAACTTCCTTCACAAAACGGAAATTATGGCTACGGTGCAGCTTCCATTTACCCACGCGAACAGCGTCCAGATTACCGGAACGATAGTAGCACATGGGCGCGGCCGCAGGTGCCATGAGATGGGTAAAATGAGCCGTGAGGTCCCGCCCATCCAGCTTTTTCTCTGGGAGTTCAGCCTTAGTTATCGCCGCCAACGTAGGCAGAATGTCCGTCAGCGAAGCCGGCGTATGACTCACCACCGCTGCCGGAATCCTGTCTGGCCAACGGACAATCATCGGTACCCGCATGCCACCTTCCCAGGTCGTCCCTTTTCCTTCGCGAAAGGGTCCCGCACTGCCGGCATGATTTCCATAGGTCAGCCACGGCCCGTTGTCAGAGGTGAAGATCACCAGCGTGTTATCGTCGATCCCTAATGCCTTCAGCTCTGCCAAAATGCGGCCTACGGAGCCATCAATCTCTCCCACAACGTCCGCATAAAGTCCCTGTCCGCTGCGCCCGTCAAAGGCCTCGGAGGCGAAGATCGGCACGTGTGGCATACTGTGGGCCACGTAGAGGAAGAAGGGACTGTCCCGCTTCGCCCGCATAAACGCCAGTGCTTCTTCCGTGTAGCGCCCGGTGAGTAAATGCTGATCGGGGTTCCGTTCCAGCGTGTCCGTATTGCGCAGCAGGATCAAGTCCGGATAGCCCTGCTCCGGCAGCATGTCATTACTGTAGGGCAGGCCGAAGAACTGGTCAAAGCCCTGCCGGGTTGGCATCGTTTCGGGGAAGTGTCCCAGGTGCCACTTGCCCACCATCGCGGTGGCGTAGCCGGCGGTTTTAAGGACCTCCGGCAGCGTCGTTTCGTTCGGGTGGAGGCCATTCTGTTTGTCCGCCGTCCAGTGCGGCCCGGGAGGACCAACCACATCGGGGATACCCACTCGCGGCGGATAGCAGCCCGTCAGCAGCGCTGCCCGGCTCGGCGAGCAGGAAGGGAAAGCGTAGAAGCTGGTCATTTTCATTCCCTCGGAGGCCATTAAATCCAGATGCGCCGTACGGACACGCGGGGAACCGTAGCAGCTCAGGTCTCCGTAGCCCAGGTCATCGGTGAGGATAAGGATGATGTTGGGTGGACCTTCCGGGGGTTTCTGAGCGGGCTTTCCTGCATTATCGCAGCTGGTTAGTGCTGCGAGGCAGAAGATTAGGGGTAGAATACGGTGCATGATCGGTTTCTTTTCGAACAGGTAAGATAAGGCCACCGATCTTACTGGTTTCGCGAGACTGAAGTCCGTTCTCAGGTGCGGATTAAAGTCCGCGAAACCAATTCCTACCTATCGAATACTCCCCCGCTGCCGCCGCTCATCCGCCTTAGCCCCCTTCTCGAAGCGGTACTGTACGTTAGCGCCGAAGGTCCAGCCCGTCCACTCAAAGTAGTTTTCTTCCACAAAAGATGGGCGAAACTGTGAGCTTCGCTGATAGCGTGGCGCACGAACGCTGAAAGAGGCCATAATTTTAGAACTCCACCGGCGACTAAGGCCCAGGGTGCCGTAATAATTAGCCCGTTGAATGGACTGTGCATCTTTACGCGGTGCGGAATAGGCCAGGCGGGCCTGCAGATCGATATCCAGCGGCAGCGTCACCTGCGCCCGGAGGCTACCGGACCAGGTCGCAAAGTCAAAGTCGAAACTTCGCTCTTCGAACTCACCGCGTTGCCGGTAGCCGTAGTAATGGATATCTCCGGAGAAATTCAATGCTTCGGTCGGGCGGTAACTGGCGAAGAGCTCAAGCCCATAGCTCGTCTCCTGATCCAGATTTACCGGGCTGGAAAGAATCGTTCCGTCTTCAAAACCGAAGATATTGTCAGCTGACTGCTCCACTACGTTCTGAAAATAGTCGGTCGTTGCGGAGGCGTAGATTGCGGGGTTAATCGTCACCTTCTCCCAGCGGGCCATCACATTCAACTCCGCCCGGTTGCTGTAGGCCGGGTTCAGGTCCGGGTTTCCGGTAAACAGAACACTGGGATTGCGAATGCCTCCGAATGTGCTCAGCTGCCAAAACTGGGGTCGGCGGATCCGCCGGCTAAAACTAAGTTGCGAGCTAAACACCTCATTAAATTTATAACTGGTGCTCAGCGACGGAAATAACTGGTTGTAGTTCTTTTGGATATCCTCCTGACTTTCCTGGGTGTTCTCTACCCGAATGCTGGTGTATTCATTACGCAGCCCCAGCTGAAAGCCAAAAGCTTCTTTCTCGTAGGCATATTCCATGAAGGCACCACCAACTTCCTCGAAGTAATCCAACTCGTTATCGAAGCCCAGAATAACATCCTCTCCCTGCTTCGCGAAGTAGTCGCTGCTGATGACACGGCTTTCCAGCCGGATACCCATTTCAAGTTTACTGTTTTCCCCGAGCGGCGTCACGTAGTCGCTTCGCAGCAGGTAATCCTTACTACTCTCTCCGCTGAAAGTATTGTATCCCAGTAGCTGCTGACTGTTGGGGGCGAGCTCCTGCAGGTCAACCCACTCATTCTCCCCTTCGCTCCAGGAATCGTGGTTAAAGTAAAGACTGAGTTTACGCCCCTTTTGCTCGAAGGTCTTGTCATAGATCACGTCGATTTGCTGGTAGGTGCCTGGCTCCAGATAATCCAGCCCCTGCTCTAGATTACGTTCGCTTCCGTCCTCTGACCGGTAAGCGTAGCTTGTGGTCGTGAAGTCGTCATTGATGACATCGTAGACGGAGTAGGAGGCCGTCAGGGTGGCCTGATCGCTCAGCTTATAGTCGAAGCCGGTGTAGGCGGACCAGGCCTTGTCGTTGCGGTCCATCCGGATGATTTGGTCCAGCATAGTCGTTTCTCCATTGAGGGTAGAGGCTCGCTGCAAATCGCCCGCGCCCCGGAAGTTAGCGTAGCGCCCCCCCAGATTGGCAAAGGCGTTAAACTTCTCATGCCGGTAGTTCAGGTTCAGGCTGCCCTGGAAGTCAGCTGGCTGGCCCACACCCAATCGTAGAGAACCTCCATAGCCACGCTCACTGTCTTTTTTCAGGATGATGTTGATGATACCAGCCGTGCCGGCGGCTTCGTAGCGAGCCGAAGGGTTGGTGATGACCTCCACACTCTCGATACTGGCGGCCGGGATGGCGTCCAGGGAGTTATTATCCGCCAGCGCCGAAGGCCTGCCGTTGATGAGGATGCGGACGCTGCCATTGCCCCGCAAGCTAACGTTGCCCGTAGCGCCGACCGTAACGGAGGGCACCTGAGCCAGCACCTCGTTGGCAGAGCCGCCCTGCGCCAGGGCATCAGCCCCTACGTTAAAAACCTTCTTATCCAGCTGGAGGCTCATCTGACTCTTACTGGCCCGGACCTCCACGGCATCCAGCTCCACCCCTCCGGCGGAGAGGGTGATGTCTTCCAGCTTCAGGTTTCCGTCCAGCACCACGGGTACCTCCGTGGTGGCAAAACCGAGAAACTCTACCCTCAGCACGTAATTGCCCTTGGGCAGCGACAGGGAAAATGTCCCGTCGGTATCGGTAACGGTACCGTCCACCAGCGTGCTGTCCGGCCGCAGGGCGGAGACCGTGGCGTATTCCAGAGGTGCTCCCTCGTCGGTGATCACCGTAGCGGAGAGATTAACTTTCAAATTGGGCAAGGCAGTAGCCAGTAGGTTACCGGCGAGGGCCAGTAACACTAGTATGATGAGGGGTCTCATGTTTTTGGTTGTTTTGTTCTCTTTCGCTTCGAGCGTCCGGACGCGACCGCCTCCGCTTAATCCGTGTTAGCGGAGACGGTAGGTTCGATCATTTCGCAAAAAAGCGAGCGAAGCAAAGGTTTTCGCAGCGAAATGTCGGTCCGGACGCTCGAAGCGCGGATGAAAAAGGTGATTAAAATATCTTTTAAATTAAGTTCGAGGCATGTCCGCTACGAGCGTCCGGAGGGGAAATTTGTCGCTTCGCTCCAAATTTATCCTTCCGACCGCCTTCGCTCATTACTTCAACAAAGCAGCCATCTCGGTAAAGCCGCCAGCCAGCGCTACGTCGTAAGCACTCATACCTTCTTTTGTTCTCCGGCGCTTATCCGCGCCGGCGTTCAGCAGGAGTTGAACGAGGCCGATTTCTCCAGTTTCGGCGGCTTCCATCAGGGGTGTCCAGTTGGAGGCTTCGTAAGTAAGTTCATGTTCCTGGCGGAGCTCTTCTTCCGTCAGATTTTCCAGCTGTATCCAGTTTTCGGCCATACGCTTCATGGCAAACCGCAATTTGCGGCATGGGGTATTCACATCGGCACCAGCGGTGAGCAGTGCCCTGGCTGAGTTCAGGTCTGACTCCGTCAAAGCAACGATCAGTGGGCTCGAATTGTGGTAAATCGCGATAGTTCCTTCAGCGGGACTGTCTTTCCGGCCAAAGAAGTCCGTATCGCGGAAGCTACAGCCCTTTTCCAGATCAGCTCCTCCTTTGGCTAAAATCCGGATCACTTCCGGGTGCCCTTCGCGGGCGGCGAGGAAAACAGGGTGACAACCTCTGCCCGCGTTGGGGTCAACGCCTTGTTCGAGCAGGAAGCCGACGGAAGCCGCATCTCCTTCCCGGGCGGGAAGGCTTAGCGGGGAATTACCTTCTTCGTCGAGGGCCGTCACGGAGGCACCGGCATCATTCAGTAGCCGCAGAATTTGCACAAAGCCTTCCCGCAGGGCATAATCTTTTGCAGCATTTCCTTTACGGTCGGCCAAGTCGGGATTTGCCCCCCGTTCGAGTAAGGTTCTTACGGTAGACTGGTGCCCTTCTTTAGCGGCCTCCGTCAATGGAGTATACCCACGGTCGTCCGCCCTATTGATGTCAGCTCCGGCACGGAGCAGGCGATCCGTATCAATGTTATGGTTTTCGTGAGAGGCCATCGTCAGGGGTGTAAAGCCGTTTGCGCTGTTACCATTGACGTCAGCTCCGGCAGCCAGCAGGTCGTCGTAGTTGTCGGCATCATCATCGTCAATTGCCCTGACCAATCGTTCGGTCATCTTTTGGTCGACGCGACCACTACGGCTGCCCATTATTTCAGAAGAGGCAGATACACTCCGTTGGCCGACGTGAACGCCACCACCGCCACGGTAGGTCCTGGCGTCCCGGTCCAGAATGTAGGGAAAGCCTACCCGCCCGTCAGACGAGCGTATCCACTTCTTTTGGGGGTGAATGCGATCAGAGGTAGCTCCGGCGTCCAGTAAAGCCCAGACGAGGTCTACCGATTCCCCTCGCGGATAACCAGTTTGTTCGTTGAAGGTCATACCTGATCCGAGGTTCGCAAGCGCATCATCCAGCATGTCCAGCATTTCGTCCAGGGCGTAGTCAAGGGCAGTATACTGAGTGATATCCTTTGCTTTCACATCGGCGCCAGCCTGTAGTAGTTGCCGGACGACCGGCAGACCTCCTTCGGCTGCGGCGTAGTGCAGGGCCGTCCTTCCCCGGGCGTCTTTGGCATCGACGTCAGCGCCATCCTTCAGGAGCTTAGTGACGACACCTTCGATGCCTTCCTCTGCGGCATAATGCAGTGGCGTAAGGCCTTCCCGGTCGCCACCGGTATCAATACCGCCCATGGTTTGCAGAATTTGGACAATGGAGCCATGGCCTTCTTCAGCAGCGTAGCTGATGGGCGTACGGCCGTGCCGATCGGTTGCATTTACGTGCCCCTGGGCCGCCAGGAGCGCGGCTACGGCACCATGACCTTCCTCGGCGGCGTAGCTCAGGGCTGTCCGCCCGGAAGCATCCTTTGCACCTGCGTCTGCGCCCGCCTGCAACAAGCTTTGGACCACAAAAAACTGTCCCTCTTCGGCAGCCTGGTGCAGAGGGGAAGTTTCCCGCCCTTTCCCCGAAATATCCGCACCATTTTCAGCCAGCAATTGCAGGATGTCGGGATGCCCTTCGGAGGCCGCCATATCTGCTGCCGAACGCGAAGTGCCCGGCAAGTCCGTTTTAGCTCCGGCGGCAAGTAGCTCTTTTGCAGCCTCGAATGCCCCTTCATCGGCGGCTTCGATCAGGGCCGTCCAGCCGCGACCGGAAACGTAGTTTACGTCAGCTCCTTTGCGGATAAGCAAGCGGATGATGTCTACCCGATTTTCCCCTGCAGCCAGGGCCAGCGGGGTCAGTCCGTTTCTGTTTGTCTGGTTAAAATCAATGTCTTTCTCCAGAAAGTAAGCGACCATCGACTCGCTGCCTTCTTTGATGGCTTCCATTAGAAAAGGAAATTCGAGGCTATCAGAGATGGGGGCAGTTGCCGCCTGCTTTTTCCAATTTTCGTAGGCTGTCGTATGCTCCGTTTCAGAAGGGCGCATGGCTTTGATTTCTTCGAAAACCTCCATTTGGCGGACTTCCTGAGCCGTCCGGTTTTCTGGCACTTCGGCAAGCTCAGCGGGGGGCGCGGACGCAGGTGCAGAGGAGGTTGCAGAAGCAGTGCTTTCCCGCTCCGCCATATCTGTCCGGTCCTGCGCCGACAGCGTCACCGCCAGCCCCATAAAGCAGAACAGGATAACGGCCGTGGTAAAGCCCTCTCCGTAAGTTCCCGTGCCGAGGTAACCGGACAGCAAGCGGGTGATTCGGTCCTTAAAGCCATCTCCTCTGCCCAGCACGCCCATGGCCAGCGGCGAGCCCGCCAGTTCACTCTCTTTCAGTTGCAGCAGGGTCCGGGCGTAGCCAACGGCTTCGCCGGTTACCTCGATGGCCAGGTCGTCGCAGCAGTGCTCCCGCTCTTCGTCGATCCGGGCCGAGATCCACCAGGCCGCCGGATGATAGAAAAAGAGGATGCAGAGTAGTGTCTGGATCAGATTCACCAGAAAATCGTAGCGCTTGATGTGCGCCAGCTCGTGGGCGATGATGGTGCGCAGCTGGGCTTCGTCCAGCTCCCCGAGCAAGCCACGTGGGAACAGGACGGCTGGCCGCAGCCAGCCCGCCGTGAAGGGAGATCCGACGCGAAAACTCGTCAGGTAACGCACTGGCTTCGTAATGCCCAGTTTGGACTCTAACTCCTGTAACATGGGCGCAAGCCTGGCGGGGAAGCGCTCCGTCCCGTAGTTTTTCAAACGCTGCAGGAAAGCCAGTTGTCCCAGAAAGCGAAGTTGCAAAATCAACACCCCCATCAGCCAGAGCGTCACGATCAACGGCAGGTGTTCGTTGTAATAGTTGATCACCCGTTCCCGAAAACCGGGACCACTGCTGGCAGTACTGATCACTGACGTTTCCCCGCTGGCGGATGGTGAACCGCTTGGTTCTCCGGCCTTGTCAGCCTCCGGCTTAATTGCCACCGGATCGCTGTTTTCTGCTGCTGAAGTCATGGCAGTCTCCACGCCAGCCAGGGGTGCTTCCTCAACGTACAGTTGGCTAAAGGTCAAGAGCGTCGTCAGGCAAAAAGCCGCCAGCACACCGATGGCCGTCACGTAACGGGTGCGGGCGCTGTACTTCCGCAGGAGCAGGAGCGCGACGCCGAGCAGCAGCGCGAATAAAGCCGCCTGCCAAAGGGTGTGCACCAGCGTCCAGCCAAGCGCCTGAATGAGTTCGGGGGAGAAGATTTGCTCAATCATTTCTGCTTGTTTTCCAGCTTATCAATGAGTGCCTTGAGGTCATCGATATCAGACTGGCTCGTTTTGTAATTGCCCAGCGCTCGCATAGCCAGTTCTTTAGCCGAGCCGCCGAAGGCCTTATCAATGAAAGTATCCAGCAGGCTATTCTGAGTGTCTTCCCGGGCAATGGCTGCTGCGTAGATGTGCTTGCGCCCCTGGCTTTCCCGACTCAGGAAACCGCGCTCAAACATCACCTGCATAGTTTTCAGTACGGTGGTGTACACCACGTCGCGCTCTTTCGACAGCTCTTCATGAATCTCTTTTACCGACAGCGGGCCCCGCTCCCAGAGGAGTTGAAGCACGGCCAGTTCCGAGGCAGTAGGCTGCGTATTCTTGTCTTTTGACATTCTATTACGATTTTGCTCGTAGCAAATGTACGAGCGTTATCGTAGTAGATGCAAGTTTATCTACGATTTTTATCGTAATAGGTGCTGAAATGGGCGTTTTTACTGACTTTCAGCGATTATTTTTCTATCCCAAGTCGAGGTAAATGTTTCAGTTCGTGATAACGAAGCGCCATGTGGATGCAGTCTTTGAGCTCCTTTTCGGGGACTTTCTGTCCCATCTTAAACAATATGGCGCGGTTGTTTTCGTACTGAAAGATATCTCCATACACTTCCCGAAAGGTTTCCACCAGCTTACTCGTACACTTAAAGTAGATGGCGTACTGATCTGGCGTTTTGGCTTTCCAGTCGATCCGGATCGTACTCCCCTTCTTCGCCAGGTAGCTGGGTTCTCCCCATTTGAGCGTTTCCTCAATGGAGGTGATGGAATCTTCCTCCCGGGCCACCTCCATGATCAGGCTGCGGAGGTGCAGCAGGTTGGCGCGGATATCTTCCGCATAAGACTGGAACTTAGCTTCCATGCGGGGGTCTTGCTTGATGGTGAGATTGTTCATCTATGGCGGTTTCGTGTTTGGCATGTTCTAAAAATACGGGTTTGCAGACTGCTTATCCTCCGGCTGACCGCCAAAGGCCGCCGCGAAGCGCACCCGGAGGGGCAAGTCACACCAAATTCCCCAAAGCCCCCTCCAAGTCAGGAAACCGGAAATCAAAGCCCTCCTCCAGTAACCGCTGCGGCACTACATACCGTCCATACAGCGCCAGCTCCGGGTCCGTCCGGAAGAGGGGTAAGAGAGTAAAGGGAGAAGGGGGTAAGTGCGATTGGTTGTACACCTGATCTTACACACTGGATGGACTTTGGCCCGACTCCGTCAGGCCCAAAGAGGCATCCGATGAGAAAATCAGCGGCTTATCTGAAAATCATCCCCGTCCCGTAAAAAGGGCAGGCGTTTTCTCACCTCCTGTAAGTGAGCTGCCGAGAGAGTCTCCGTGTGCACAGCCTCCACTTTTTCTACGTGGTAGAGGGTGTGTCGCCAGCCGGGGTCGATGATGCAGCTATCGCCGTTGTAGGCAAAGCCGTTAGCGTCCGTACCGACCCGGTTTACCGCCGCGACGTAGCACTGGTTTTCAATGGCGCGTGCTTTGAGCAAAGTCCGCCAGTCGTAGGATCGTTTGTCCGGCCAGTTTGCGGTGTAGATCAGCAGGTCGTAGTCGTTTTGGTTGCGCGCCCAGACCGGAAAGCGGAGGTCGTAACAGATGAGCGGGCAGATGCGCCAGCCACGATAGTCGACGATCAGCCGTTCCCGCCCGGCTTCGTAGTGTTCATGCTCGCCGGCCATGGCGAAGCGGTGGCGTTTATCGTAGGTGTGGTAGCTGCCGTCCGGGTTCATCCAGATCAGGCGGTTGAAGAATTTACCGTCTGCTTCCATCACCAGGCTGCCCACCACAGCGGCCTGATATTTCGCGGCCTGTACCTTCATCCACAGCATGGCCGTTCCGCCCATGGTTTCCGGGTGAAGTGCAGGCTCCATCGTGAAGCCGGTGGTAAACATTTCGGGCAGGATGATGAGATCGGTTGGCCCCTCGATCGTGGCCATCATCCCGGCGTAGTGCCTCAGGTTGGCGGAGGGATCGTGCCAGACGATGCTGGATTGGAGGAGGGTGACGTGGAGGTCGGTCATGTTTAGACGATTAGGAATAGGCAATGTAGGACTTTCATTGAAAGCAGATAATCGAGCCGAGACATCGGATGAGTTTTTGCCGACTACGTCAGGCAAAAAACGCATCCGATGACCGTCTCTTTGCCCCTTCAAGCTTCCATTGCACCTGCGGCCGCGCCAGAATAGCCATCATTTGGGCGCGGACGCAGGTGCAAGAAAGGGGATAAGGAGCAAAGCATCACCTTTTCAACCGCTCCGCCGCCGCCAGTAAGCTCTCCTCTGTCTTCGCAAAACAGAAGCGGACAATGTGCTCATCCGTCCCGTCAGAATAGAAGGAAGAAATTGGAATCGTCGCCACTCCTTTTTCCCGGGTCAGCCAGCGGGCGAATGCCTGATCACCGAGGTCGGAAAGCTGGCGGTAAGCCGCCAGCGCAAAATACGTCCCCGAACATTCCAGTAACTCAAAAGGCGTATCCTGCATCGCCTCCCGGAAAACATCCCGCTTGCGCTGGTAAAAATCCGGAAGGAGGCGATAGTGCTCCGGCTCCGCCAGGTAATCCGCCAGCGCGTGTTGCAACGGCCGGTTGATACTGAAGGTATTGAACTGGTGCACCTTCCTGATCTCCGCCGTTATCTCCGGCGGGGCAATACAGTAGCCGATCCGCCAGCCCGTGGCGTGGAAGGTTTTTCCGAAGGACATCGTAACGATGGACCGGCAGTATAAGTCCGGATACCGCAGCACACTCTCGTGCTGCCGACCGTCAAAGATGAGATGCTGATAAACCTCGTCGGAGAGAATCAGGATGTCCGTATCATCGGTGATCGACTGCAATGCCTTCAGGTCCGTCTTATCAAACACCGTCCCCGTTGGGTTGTGCGGTGTATTGATTATGATCATCCGCGTACGGGGGCTAATCTTGTCCCTGACTTCGTCCCAGTCGACCCGGTAGTCCGGACTCCTCAGCTGTAGGGGCACGACCACTCCGCCATTCACCTCAATGGCCGGTACGTAGCTGTCGTAGGCCGGCTCGAAGACGATCACTTCATCGCCCGCCCGCACCAGGGCGGTAATGGCGCTAAAGATCGCCTCCGTGGCACCATTCGTAATGGTAATCTCTGTCTCGGCATCCAGGCGGCTAGCGTAAAGCTCCCACTTCTTTTTGGCAATGGCCTGCCGCAACTCCCCTACCCCGACCATCGGCGCGTACTGGTTATAGTCCGCCTGCACGTAGTGATTAATCAGATCCTTCAACCGCTGGTCTACCGGAAAATTGGGAAAGCCCTGCGAGAGGTTAATCGCTTCGTGCTCGACGGCCAGCTGGCTCATCTGAGTGAAGATGGTGGTGGTGGTTTGGGGGAGTTTGGATTTAACTGTCATCGGAGAGAGCCCTTAGGGTAGGGCTAAGGTAGGACCTCCCTATACAGATCTAAAACTATAGATCCCGTTAGGGATCGAATATCCTTAACCCCGGGTGAGGGTGCAAAGCGCCCTTACCCGGGGAAGGATACAGCTGTTTTAAGCCATACGGCGCTGGGCGCCGTATTGACCGGTGAAAGACTCTCTATCCCCGGGTTGGCACCCGGGGATAAGGATGGTAGACCCCATCCGGGGTCCAAACCTTAGAGTGGCTTCAAAATTCCAGAGCGTCTATCAATCACTAGTACCCGAAAACCAAGCATCACTTCCACCTAATTCCCATCCCAAAAGAAATTCCCGCCGCCAACATTGTTGAGCTGTACCTCAATCGTACGCGGTACGGAAGGCACCTCCGGCCCGTCGCCGTAGTCTTCGAAGAACTGGTATTCGAGGGTGAAAGTGCCGGAGCTCAGGCCCTGGGTAGGGATCATGATCACCTGTTGGTCGGTGTTCATCAGGGAGGCATCGGTGATGCGGGTGGTGCCCGCATCAATCAGCCGCCATTGATGGCGGTCGATGACGGTGCCCTGGCCACCGGGGCTGGGCAGTCCGTCAATCTTCAATACGGTACCGGGTCTGTTACAAACAACGGAATCAACGGCGCCGCTGATGCCCGGATCACGGGGCTTAATCAATATCTGACTCAGGGTGAAACAGCCCGTCTCCGGATCTTCGATCCGGGCAATCACCACCTCTCCGCGGATGGCAGGGTCGAAGGCTGCTGCGGGGATGGCCCCGGTTTCCGCATCGGCATCCGCCATCGAGGTGTAGTAGGTTACGAGGAAGGGCGCAAAGCCGGGGTTGAGCATTCCATCGAGGTCAATGCCACTCAGGTTGGAGGTGGCTGCATTGTCGAAGGCATCGTCAAGGTTGACGGTACCACTGCCCGTTGGGCGGTTCACGACGGCCAGCATGACGGTGTTAGTCGCCGGTGGCGGCGAATCGCTCACGGTCGTCACCGTAAAGGAACAGCTGGCGGAGTTGCCGCTGTTGTCCGTTACCGTCAGGGTAACCTCCTGGCTGGTGCCCAGGTCGGTTAAAACGGTGTCTATGGACGGAGACTGGGTGATGATCAGCGGGGTGACTACGCAGTTGTCCGTCAATAAGGCCAGGTCACGGTAGTCGGGCAGCGTAAAGCCACAGTCTACGCCGAAGTCGATGTCCTGTGCATCCGGGCAGGTAATGCCAGGGGCGTCGTTATCTTCCAGCAGCACCACAAACGAACAGGAGGTTGTATTCCCGTTGCCGTCGTCAGCCGTCAGGGTAACCGTAGTGGAGCCTACGCCATCCAACGTAAAGCCGGGTGCGGGGTCCTGGGTGACGGTGATCATCGACGGATCCGTACAATTGTCCATCACCGTTGCCTGGGCGGTATAATCCAGCAATTCGTCCGTACAGCTGCCGTCCGTAAACTGCGTCTGCGTCGGTGGACACTCAATCGTCGGAGCGGTCGTATCGTCTACACTGATTTCCAGCGTACAGCTGCTGGTGTTTCCGTTGCCATCGTCCGCGGTGAGGGTGACGACCTGCGTCGTCCCGTCTTCGCTGAAGGTCGTTCCGGGAGCAATATCCTGAGTGACCGTGATGCTTCCACTACCGGTACAATTATCGGAGGCGATGGCCTGAGGGCGGTAGTCCGGCAGCTCCACTTCACAGCTTGCGTCAGCGATCAGCACTTCGTTGTCCGGGCAGGTGATCATCGGGCTGATCGTATCCTGCAGCGTGACCGTCACGACACACTGGCTCGTATTACCGTTCCCATCATCGGCCATCAAAACAACCGCTACTTCTGTATCGTCACTGCTGTATTCGGTCAGCGCCAGCGGAGACTGGGTGATAACAATACCACTCCCACCGGTGGCATCAGCACAGTTATCGGTAGCAGTTGTCACGGCTACCAGATCCGGCAGTAATGCCATACAGCCCGCATCAACGTAAATGGTAGAGTCCATCGGACAGCTGAGTACCGGCGCGATAACATCATCAAGGATAACCGTAAAGTCACAGCTCATTGTATTTCCGTTACCGTCATCAGCCGTCAGAGTGACCGTGAAGCTATCCCCTTCGTTCTGATCAGTAATGACCGTTCCGGCCAGCGGACTTTGGGTGACGGTAATCATCGTCGGATCCGTACAGTTATCGTTCGTTACCGCTTCATCGGTGTAGTCCGGCACCGTGAATTCACAGTCCGCTGTCAGTTCTTCCGTTTGGTTCGCCGGGCAGTCGATGCTGGGCGAGATCGTGTCCTGCAGCATCAGATTGAACGTACAGGAAGTCGTGTTCCCACTGGCGTCCTCTACCGTCAGGGTAATGTCCTGGCTGAAGGCCTGTCCGCTGATGACCGTTCCGGCGGGTGGGCTTTGGGTAACAACCAGATCGCCGTTATCCGTGCAGTTATCCGCTACCTGTGCCCGGCTGCGGTAATCCTCCAGGGCGAAGTCACAGCCGGCATCGGGGTTGGCGACCGTGTCCATCGGGCAGACGATGGTGGGCGAGATCGTGTCCACCAGCGAGAGCTCAAAGTCACAGCTAACCGTGTTCCCGTTGCCGTCATCGGCCGTCAGGGTGATGGTGGTCACCGTGAAAGCATCCATCAGCACCGTTCCCGGAGGCGGCGTTTGGGTGTAGACGATCTGGTCGCCGGTGGCCGTTGTCGCGCTTGTTCCGGTCGGGCGGCAGTTGTCTTCGGCAGTCGCCGGACCAATGGCCCAGTAGTCAGGCAGGGTATATTCACAGCTGGCCGTCAGTATGCCCGTCGTATCGTTCTGGCAGACGGTGATGGTTGGCGGTTCACGGTCCAGTAGCGTGACCATAAAGCTGCAGTTTGTCATGTTTCCACTGGCGTCCGTGGCCGTCAGGGTAATGGTTTCGGTCGCGTTATGGCCACTGATCGTTGTACCAATAGCTGGCACCTGAGTGATCGTGATCATGCTCTGATCACACGCACTGCTGGCAGTGGCAACACTGGTGTAATCCGGGATTACGACTTCACAATCGTCGTCAGCGGTCAGTTCCTGATCAGCGGGGCAGGTGATCATCGGTTCGGTACTGTCTTCGAGGACCACCCTGAGCTTACAGCTATCGATATTGCCCGACTCATCGGTGGCGATGATGGTTACTTCCTGAGTAGTGCCATCGCCGCTGAGCGGCGTACCGGGAGCGGGGATTTGCGTAAGGGTAATGGCGGTGGGGTCGGAGCAGTTATCCGTCGGGGCAGCATTAGGCCGGTAGTCGGGCAGCATGATTTCACAGGCACCGTCTACGCTGATCAGATCATCCGCCGGGCAGGTGATCATCGGCGGGATGCTGTCAATGAGTTGCACACTGAAGTCACAACTCAGGCTGTTGCCACTTTCGTCGGTGGCCGTCAGGGTGACGGTAATCAGGCTCGCTTCGTCGCTTACCATGGTGCCGGGCACCGGCACCTGAGTGACCGTGATTCCCGCAGGGTCATTACAATTGTCGGCGGTTTCCGCCAGGGAGGTATAATCCGGAATCAAGGCAGCGCAGGCGGCGTCAACGGCGAGTGTGGTATCGTTCGGGCAGATGATCGTGGGCCGGGTGGTATCGGCCAGCTCAACGGTGATGACACAGGAGGTCATGTTTCCGGAGGGGTCAGTGGCGGTGATGGTCACGCTTTGCGTGGCGTTCAGGCCATCAATCATTGCTCCGGCAAGCGGACTTTGCACCAGCGTCAGCGCCCCCATCTGTGCACTCATCGGCCCACAGTTATCGGTCACCATGATGCTGTCGCGGTAGTCTGCAATCGTCACTACACAGCCCGGGTCGGCGGGGATGACACTTAGTGGCGGACAACTCAATTCCGGGGGAGTATTGTCTTTCACCTCCACCATGAAGGTACAACTGCTGGTGTTGCCATTACCGTCATCGGCCGTAAGGGTCACCATCTCCGTACCAAGCCCCGTCAGGGAAGTACCGGCAGGATTATTTTGCGCGATCGCAGGTGCCGGGGAACAGTTGTCAGCAGCAGTGGCGAGTGGGATATAATCGGGCAGCACCTCCGTGCAGCTTCCGTCCACAAAGATTTCCTGCGTTGGCGGGCAACTAATCGTCGGCGGGGTATTGTCCAGCAATGTGAGCATAAAGGAGCAACTCACCGTATTACCGTTGCCATCATCTGCCGTCAGGGTGATTTCCTGGCTGGTGTTGTGGCCGCTAAAACTCGTTCCCGGAGCGGGCGACTGCGTCACCACAATCGCTGCCGGAACCGTACAATTGTCCTCTACCGTTGCGTTGCGGTAATCCGGCACCAGAGCATTACAGCCGGCGTCTACGAATATCTCCTGATCTGCCGGGCATTCGATTGTCGGGTCCGTCGTGTCCACCAGCGTAATCCGGCTCACGCACTGCGCCGTATTTCCGTTCCGGTCGTCCGCCGTGAGGGTAACGACAATCTCCGTCCCGTCTCCGGTGAAGGTTTGTCCGATTCCGATATTCTGAGTTACGATGATATCAGCCTCCGCCGTACAATTATCCAACACGTCCACCTGAGTGGTGAGGTCTTCGAGGTCGTAGGCACAGTTGTCATCCAGATCGATGGTCTTATCTGCCGGGCAACTGATCGAAGGCGGTACGTTGTCTTCCAGGGTGACCCGGAAAGTACAGCTATCGATATTGCCGTTACCATCATCGGCAATCATCGTCACGTCCAGCGCGTCGCCCTGACCGTTAAGCACCGTTCCCGGGGCCGGGCGCTGGGTGAGCGTGATGGCTCCCGGGCTGGTACAGTTATCCGTAGCAACTACATCTTTGCGGTAGTCGGGTAACAGCGCATTACAGTCCGCATCGGGGCGAACGGTTTGATCACCCGGACAATTCACTTCCGGCACCTCTTCGTCTTTTGCCGTTACGGGGAAGGTGCAAGTGGTCATGTTTCCACTTCCGTCAGTAGCGGTTATGGTGATAATTTCTGTCGTCAAATGCCCCATGATCACCGTTCCCGGAGCAGGGTCCTGGGTGAGAATAATATCATCCTGCGCCGTACAATTATCGGTAGCCAGTGCCCTGCCGCGGTAGTCCCCGATGGTCACTTCACAATCTCCGTTGGCCAACAGCGTATCCGGCTCCGGGCAGGTGAGCAGCGGTGGCAAATCATCAGAAACCGTCAAATCAAACGTACACTGGCTCCGGTTACCGCTCGGGTCCGTTGCGGTGATGGTAACCGTTTGTGTAAAGTCCGGCCCGATCAGGCCGCTGCCCGGCGGGGGACTTTGGGTGATGGTCAGTTCCGTCCGGTCAGCACAATTATCCATGATGTCGGCCAGGTCGCGATAATCCGGGAAAGTGAAATCACAAGCTGCCCGTACGACGGTGTCAATGTCCATCGGGCATACCATCACCGGCGGTAAGGTGTCGACCAGAGTCACCTCAAACGTACAGCTGGAAGGGTTGTTATTCAGGTCCAGCGCCGTAATGCTTACCGTTTGCGGGACGTCCAGATCAGGCAGGGCAAGCACCGTTCCGGCTACCGGGCTTTGGATGTATGTCACGCCTGCTGCCGGCACCATACATTCATTCACGGCGGTTACCAGAGCGGTATAGTCTTCAAATACACCGTCGCAATTGTCGCTACTGGCAATCACGATCTGTCCTCCGGGGCAGGTAATATCCAGAGCGTTTTCATCCACCAGGGTTACGTCAAACGTACAGTCCGCCGTATTCCCGTTACCATCATCGGCGGTCAGCGTAACGGTGACGACCGTTCCGGCCGTCATCAACATTGTTCCGGGAGCGGGAGACTGAGTAATAATAATGTCTTCCTGGGCCCGGCAGTTGTCCAATACTGTTGCGCCGTCGGTATAATCCGGTAGTGGGACCGGACAACTATCATCTACGTTCAATTCCTGATCGACCGGGCAAACGACCGGGTTCGGCGGCGTCTGGTCTTCAAAGGTTACCGTCGCCATACAGGTCACTTCGTTGCCACTGGCGTCTGTCACCGTGAAGGTAACCGGCACCATAGTTCCATCTCCCCCGAACTGCGAGCCCGCTGCGGGCTCCTGAATGATGGTCAATACATTGGCCGAACAGTTATCATCCGTAATCAATGTCGGAATCAGGTCCGGCATCTCGCCGTTGCAATTCTCGTCCAGCGCAATGGTTTGGTTGGCCGCTGAGCAATCTACCGTCGGGTCGATCTCATCTTCAATAAAGACGGTAAAGGAACAATCTGCCGTGTTTCCGGATTCGTCTTCTGCCGTCAGGGTGACGGTAATACTCGGAGGCACCAGACCGTTGAAGACCGTTCCGGGGGCGATGTTCTGGGTAACGGTGATCGCCATCGGGTCCGAACAATTGTCCAGCGGTGTTGACAGGGAGGTGTAGTCTCCCAGCGTGGCGTCACAGTTGGCGGCGTTCAGCAGAATGGTCTGTGAGGCCGGACAGACGATGCTTGGGTCCGTCTCGTCCACGGGGGTAATTTCGAAAGTACAGCTCTGGCTGTTTCCGGCGGCATCGGTGGCCGTCAGGGTAATAGTCTGTGGCAGGTCGAGTTGTGCTTCAGGAATTACCGTTCCTACTGCCGGGCTCTGGGTGATCGTAATGGCGGGGCCGTCGGAGCAGTTGTCCATCGCTGCGGCCTCGCCGGTATAATCCGGCAGCGTAAAGTCACAGCCAGCGCTGACGTTCTCGTCCCGGTCTGCCGGACAGACAATCATCGGCGGAGTCGTATCCTCTGCCGTAACCGGGAAAGTACAGCTGGCCTTATTTCCGTTGCCGTCATCAGCGGTAATGGTGACCATCACGCTTGCCCCGTCAAAAGACAAGATGGTGCCCGCCGCCGGGCTTTGCACGTAAGTGATTTGCCCGCTCATCGCACAATCGTCCGTTGCGGAGGCCATTCCGGTATAGTCGGGCAAGGTCGCCGAACAGTCCGTGTCAAGGGTGAGTGGCCCCGGCGCCGGGCAGGTGATCATGGGGTTCGTAACGTCGATCAACGTCACGTCGAAGCTACAGCTGGCACTGTTGCCGTTGCCGTCGTCAATATCAAAAACGATGGTTTCCACTGTGTTCGCACCACTGACGATTGTGCCCGCTGCGGGCATTTGCTGAATGGCGAGCGCGCCTGCTGCCGTACAGTTATCGTCGAGAATAAGCTGTCCGCTAAAGTCTGGCAAAGCGACCTGACAGCCGGTGGCGTCCAGATTTACGGCCTGTGCGGCGGGGCAGGTGACGGTGGGCGGTGTTACGTCGTCCAGCGAGATGGTTACGGTACAGCTGGCCGTCAGGCCGGCGGCGTCAGTGGCCGTTAACACGACTATTTGGGTGGTACCGTCGTTGCTCAGGATGGTGCCGGCAGCAATGTCTTGCGTTACCGTCACCAGGCCGATGGCGGAACAATTATCTGTTGTCGTAGCGGAGGTTGTCAGGTCCGGAACGACGGCCATGCAGGCGTCGTCAACTTCCAGCACGGGGTTAGGCGGGCAGCTGATGGTGGGTGGAGTAGCGTCGGTCACGATCACCTCAAACGTACAATCGGCCTCGTTGCCCGCCTCGTCCGCTACGGTCATCGTTACGGTGGCCGAGCCCGGGCCGGTGAGCGTTACGCTCCCGGCAAGCGGTGCCTGGGTAACCGCAAACCCGCCAGCCATGGTACAGTTATCGGTTGCCGTCACCAGACTGGTGTAATCCCCGATGGTGAAGCTGCAATCAGCCAGGAGTACCTCGTTCTGATTCGCCGGGCAGGTGGGTACGGGCGGCGTCGTATCTTCTGTCGTCAGATTAAACGTACAGCTGAAGGTATTGCCGGCGGCGTCGGTGGCTGTAATGGTAATCGGAGTTACGGTTCCGTCTCCGGTTACGGTGCTACCCGCCACGGGGTCTTGCGTGATGGTAAGATTTGGCGCGGGCGCAGGTGCAATGGAGGAACAGTTATCCGTGATGGTCGCCATGCCGGTATAATCCGGCACGAGGAATTCACAGTCTCCGTCCAAAGATTCGGTTTGATCATCCGGGCAGACGATCATCGGATCCGTATCGTCCACCGTTTGGTAGTCAAAGGAGCAGCTTACGGTATTCCCCTGTCCGTCGTCGGCGGTAATGGTAACGGAGACCGTTTGTTCGCCGCTGATGACGGTACCGGGCGCGGGTACTTGCACCAGCGTAAATCCACTCATTGAGCAGGTACTGCTCACCATGGCCTGCGGGCGGAAGTCGGGCAGGCTGGCATCACAGTCTCCGTCGAGAATGTCTACCTGCGGGCTTACCGGGCAGCTGATCATCGGTGGCTGGTTATCCATAAACTCCACCTGAAAGGAGCAATTGGCCACGTTTCCGCTCGCGTCGGTGGCCGTCAGGGTTACCGTTACGGGGCTATCGTTGATATCGTACATCGTGCCGGCAGCGGGAGACTGCGTGACCGTAACCGGCCCCTTGCGGGGGTCACAATTGTCGGACACACTGGCCTGGCCGGTGTAATCAGGCAGCGGCACCTCACAGGTGCCATCCACGGCGATGGTCTGAGGGGCGGGGCAGGATATGACGGGTGGGGTCTGATCCACGACGGTAACGTCAATGGTACAACTCGTCTGCAGTCCGGCATTATCCGTCGCCGTGATCGTTACCGTCAGGTCGTTGGAGACATTGGTTCCCGGCCCGGGCGTCTGGACGACGGAGACGCCGCCACAGGCGTCAGATGCCACCCCGTTCATATAGTTGGGCAGGATGGCCAGGCAGTTGTTCGCGTCTACGACCAGAGTTTGGGGGCCGACACAGTTGAGAACTGGTGGTGTTACGTCTTCTTTAATGAAGGTCGCGCTACACTGACTGCTGTTACCCGCTGCATCGGTAGCCGTTACCACTACGTTTTGGGTTGCGGCGGTGAAGGTCGTTCCGGCGGCGGGCGATTGCGTAATGGTGATGCCCGCAGCACCGCAGTTGTCCGTAGCGGAAGCCAGGCCCGTTACATCGGTGACCGTTCCTGCACAGTTGATGGCATCGGCATCTACCGTGATGGGAGCCGGACAGGTGATCATTGGCTGCGTCCGATCTACCGTTATCAGGTCGAAAGTACAATTACTGCTATTGCCATCCTGGTCGGTAGCCGTCAGGGTGATCTGAGTTGTGGTGGCGGAGGTGATCATGCTGCCTGCGGCGGGGCTTTGCGTTACCGTAATCTGATTGCCCTGGGAACAATTGTCCTGCACACCGGCCTGACCGGTAAAGTCCGGCACCACCACTGAGCAGTCGCTGGAAGAGACATCCCGGGTCTGGGTGCCGGGGCAATTGATGGTCGGCGGGGTTTCGTCGTCAAGCGTGAGGGTGTAGGTACAGTTGCTCACGTTGCCGGCTTCGTCAGTAGCGGTGATGGTGACCAAAACGTTCGTCCCGTCATTGCTTCTAACCTCCCCTTGCACCGGCGTTTGCGCCAAAGTAATGCCGGCACCCATCGAGCAATTATCCGTTACGGTAGCATCTCCCGTCAGGTCGGGAATCTGGTACTGGCAGTTTTGATCCACCGTTACATCGGTGTCTGCCGGGCAGGTAAGTGTTGGCGCAATACGGTCTTCGCCCGTTACCGTAAACGTACAGCTACTGGCATTCCCGCTCTGGTCCGTAGCCGTAATGGTGACGGTGTTCGCGCCAATGTTCAGGGTACTTCCCGCCACCGGAGACTGGGTAATGACGATGTCGTTGGTTGCCGTACAGTCGTCACTGCTCTGTGCATTAGCGGTGTAGTCCGCCAGGGTAATTTCACAGTCTGCATCAACGGACACAATAGCATCTCCCGGACACTGCACCGCTGGCGGCACATCATCCACGGTGGTCACCATTACGTCGCCAACACAGATGCCGTCATCGTAGCGAATCGTTTCCGTAACCGGTGCACCGGTGAAGTTATTTCCCAGGGTAACCACCCCGTTCTGATCGACCGTGGTGCCAATGGCACTGCCACCAACGACGCTCCAAACGCCGTTGGGCACATCGGCCGTGATGGCCTGCAGTACGTCACCCGGGCAGCCGGTGTCTTCAAACTGGGTCAGGTTCGGTTCATCAATGAAGCCGTCTCCGTCGTTGTCAATTCCATCGTTACAGATTTCGCCACAGCGGGCATTACCCAGGAAGTTGACGTTGTTCGAGTAGTCACATTCCGGCGTTCCGGTAAGCGGGAAATCGCTGTCTTCAAAAGGAAGGTCAGCTGCCGCAAAGCCCGGGTCATTTACGCTCAGGTAAATGAAAGCACCTGCGGGAACCGCACTAATGGGAATAGTGACCTGTACCGTCGTCTGATCGCCTGCTTCTACCTGCACGGGCAGCGAGGTCGTCTGGATTAGGGTAGCCATTGTCACCCGCGGATCATCGATATAGTAAGAGATGGGCGTGGAAGCCGGCAGTGGTGCCGAACCTGCGTTCTCAATCACAAGAGTTGCCAGAATTTCGTCGGGGCATCCGGAAAAGTCGATGACGGGTAAGCCGTCTCCACCAATTTCCACCATGATGATGGCATCCGGTGCGGGGTATGTGATGACCGCCTCGGGCCCTCCTCCCACAGAGGTCTGTACTAAAAAGTTATTGTACCGCTGCCCGAGCGCCGGGTTCAGGTTATTCTGCTGAAACTGAGGCACCGTCAGGTCATCATTGATGTTGGTGACGTTGTAGCCGTGCTGGTTCCAGACCTGGCGGGCGGGCACCCAGGGTTGGTTGGCACTTTCGTAGACACTGATCCAGTCCGTTCCGGAGGCACCCGGGCCGTTACCTGTCTGAGCCGTAACGATTATTTCTGCCGTTCCGTCACCGTTGACGTCGGCAACGATGGGGTATTCTGTCCGGGTACCGGCCCGGCTCTGAATACGGAAGAGCTCCATCCCCGTTGCACCGTCATAGATGAATAGGTTCTCCTCTTCAGAGTAGACCACTTCCACCGTTCCGTTGCCGTCAAAATCAAAAAGGGTCGAACCGGTTCGTTGCGAGCCGTCATCGAGACCTGTATGCTGCCACAGTGTAACCCATGTTCCGTTGTTCGGGTCGGCATCTCCGTCGTTGTCGATATAGTTACGAACGATATAAATGTTCCGGCCAGCGAAGCCCAGCTCCACGTCGCCGTCGCCGTCGAAATCACCGATGTTGATGCGGCCTCCGGCGACCGTACTGGGGACCTGGTAACTTGGTCCGATAAGTTCATTGGTGTAAGGGTCCCAGGCGTACACATCGCCGGCATCCATGACGGCAATGTCCATCCGTCCGTCGCCATTGATGTCGGCGATGGAGGTAAAACCGTCGCGCAAATTAGTGGGCCCACTGTACTCCGCTGCCAGCTGGTAGGTTCCGTTGTCCATTCCTCCGGCGGGGTCAAAGTCGACGGTCCATACCTGGTTGCCGGCAATGTATTCCATGCCGGCAGCTTCGGGGCCGAAAGTTCCCATTCCATCCGGCCGGGGGTCCCCCGGCTGGTAGAGGTCGAAGTAGATGGGGTAACGATCGGAGTTACCACCGGTACCATAGCCACCAACGTTGACGCTGGCGTCTCCATCAACGTAGCGTTCGCCGGTAATGGCATTGAAGATTCGGTCACCGACGTATATTTCAGGAACTCCGTCCTGATTAATGTCAGCAATTTGTGGGGTAGAGACCAGGTTGTCGTCTCCGATGTTAGTCGCCGTTGTCCAGACCGGGTTCGGGTTGCCGAATTCGTAGCGGGCCAGTACGCCGGTATATTCAATCTGGAAGGCATCTCCCAGGCCATCTTCATCCACATCAGCAATGGCGACCTGGCCGAAGGGGTGGGTTCTTGGGGTGACGATACTTTGCAGGATGCTTCCGTCGTCTCCGCTGAAAATGTGGAGTCGGGAGGGATTATTGTCCCGGCTTACCAGATCCGGTATTCCGTCTCCGTTCATATCTCCAATTACCACGCCTGACCGCTGATCAATGGGATACATCGTCTGATCCGTTTGATACAAGAGGTTGAGCTCGATCTCTTCCAGTTCCGGAGGGGTGAAACCACAATCGGGGACAGGCTGCCCGAAGAAAAAGTCTTCACAGCCAGCTACCCCCGAACAATCGGGGTCAAAGCAGTCAATGAGGCCATCCGCATCATCATCAATACCGTTGCCGCAAATTTCTGCCTGTGCGGATAAGCTATTGCTTACCACAACAAGGGCAAAAAAACATATGAGCTTGTAGAATTCTTTTTTGGGGATAACAAATAAATTTCATGAGACACTAAGACTATAAAGGTAAGACTTTCATGGCTTTAGCGGCAGCACTATACGCACATAAAGCATTAACCCACCACAAAGCTAATCCTGGCAACAAAAAACACCGCCTTACAACCCAAAAACGACTCTCCACCCGCCTCTCGTCAGTAAGCTGAAAGCAATCGGCCAACGGTATTTTCAGCCGCACGTTGCACCAACTCGAATACGCCGGCGTAGGCATGATCATCGTAGTAGGGATCAAAAACATCGGGGCCGTCGGTCTCCTGCAGGCCGGCGTAGTCGAGAAAAAGGTGAATTTTTCGTCTTTGTTCTTCCGTAGCAGCTCTGGCCATCAGGTCCTTTACGTTTTGTCGGTCCATCCCGAAGACAATGTCAAAATTTTCGAGATCTTCCACCGTTACGCGGTGGCTCCGCTGCTCACTGATATCTAATCCGTTCTCCCGGGCGACGGCAATGCTTCTCGGGTCCGGCGGGTTACCCGTATGGTAGCCGGCAGTGCCTCCGCTGGCGACTTCCCAGTCCAGTCCACGGGTTTCTATTTCACGGCGCAGCAGGCCTTCGGCCAGAGGTGAGCGGCAGATGTTGCCGAGGCAGACGGCGAGTATTTTCATGGGAAACGATTTAAATATTACGTTCGAAACACCAAAAGGGCATTTCTCGTTGAGGGAAAAATACTTCTCCTCTTATCCGGTATCCCCTTTGCTCGTAGAACTGGCGTGTTCGTGCATGGCCGGTGTAGGCATCCAGGCGGATGCAAGTGTATCCTTCATCCGCCGCCAGCTGTTCGGCAAAAGTCATTAATTTTTGTGCCAGCCCCCTTCCCTGCAGATGGGGAGCCACCACCAGCCGATGCACCACCATCACCTTACTTCCATCCAGTAACCAATTGATGTCCTTGTACTGCTCATCCTGCCGCTGGTTGAGACAAATGGCACCGGCTATTTGGTCATTGTCGGTAATCACATACAGTTCCCCCCGGCCAATGTCCGTTCTTACGGTCTGTTCCGAGGGGTAATCGTCCGGCCATTGAAAGATGTTTCTTCTCCGCAGGTCGGAGCGGGCGTCGTCATACAACTTATAAGTCTTGACAATATCCTGAGAGGTTGCGGTTCTAATTTGCATTAACTGAAGGGCTTAATCGTTGCCAAAAGTCCTGCTCCATGGCCACTTCATCAATGTCGGTATACATCCAGACACTCCGTTGGGTATTCTCCGGAGGGGTGAGGACACTGATTTCCGGTGCTTGCTCCGGCTTCAGGAAAGCTTGCAGCAGAGCGACATCCCACATTGTTCTCCGGGCATCTCCCGCAGCATTGGTTTCCCAGCGGCGGCGGAGGTAAGCCCCCATTTCACCTGCGCGGGAGAGATGATCAAAGGTGGCATCCATCCCCCAGGTATACTGAATAGCTACGGAGATGGGCATCACGTGCAGCTCCAGGCCTTCGGCATTGAGTAGGAAGTTGGCGGCGTTGAGGTCACGACGGATGTTGAACTCATCCTTGTTCCAGAACTGCCCTTCGAAGTCGTAGCGAAAGCCCAGGGTATAGGCCACCAGCCGCTCGGCGATTTCCGGTTTGAGGGCGATGGCAGAAGCAAGGTTAGTGGAGGCACCGATGCACATAACGGCGAGTTTTTCGCCGGGTGGCAGGGCCATGGCCTGCTCGATGATAAATTGGGCGGCGGGGCTGTCGCGGGCATCGTAATCGCCCCAGGGTTTGCCCATGATGATGTCGGCACCGAGGGGGTGTGGCAGGTCCATCCGATCCGCAATGCGCAGCATGTCTTCGTTTAGTTGCTGGCTTTGGTAGACGGTACTGTCTCCGCTCCAGACGTGGTACCACTGAGCGGAGCTGAGACCGAGCCATTCGATGGTGGGGTCGTCTTCGGCCAGGAGATAGGCGATGGCGAAGAGATCATCGATTTCGTTAGCGGTATCGGAGTCGAGGATAAATTTTCGGGCCTGGTTTGCGGGCCATTCGTGCAGATCGGCCGTCGGAGCATCTGCAGCAGGTTCTGTGGGCGGCGGCGCGCAGGTGCAGAGCAGGGGTAAAAGAAGCAGAGTGAGGAGGTGGCGCATGATGGTTCAGGCTTGGGTTAGAAAGGGAAGGTAAGAAGGTTAAAACATTGCTCCCGGAAATCCCTTTGCATCCTGCGCGCCGTCGCCCGCTCTGTTTCCTATTCCAGCCGCAGCCAGTCCAGTTCCAACTTAAACGTTTGCTCCTTTTTATTGCCGATCAGGATGGCCATTTCGGACAACATTTCCGCCGGGTAGTTTTCCATATTAAGCGGGCGGCCACGAAACTGCGGCGCCAGGGCTTTCAGGTCCAGTACGACTTCTTCCCATTCCCCTGAAGTTTCGAAATAGGCGACATAGGAATGCCGGTCATTATCACTCGTTTTCACTCTGAACTGGTAGCGTTTACCGTCTCCGCGCAACCGCAACCGGACCTTGGTTTTCCCCTCAATCCGGATGGTGGGCATCCGGTAGCGCAGGGAGCTGAAGCCGCCATTATTTTCCAGGGATACCCTGCCGCTATACTCGCCGTGGCCTTCTTCATTGAGGCGAAAATGGCCATCGGACCGGCCACCCATTACCGTATCGTCGACGGTACTCCAGTTTGAAATATCACTTGTGTGGGTAAAGTCGAAAATGGTCATGGGAGTGGGTTGTACGGTCAGCAAAATTAAACAGAGAAGCAGGTGCATATTGCTCTAACCCCAACCAGCCCCAAGAGGTTTTGGTGAGTCTTTTGTTATCTTGTCAGATCAAACCGGTCATACCTGTCTGACCTCCGCAATGTGGTAGCCTACGAGACCAACAAACTTCAAGACTACCAAAATGCTTTCTCTCCCCCATCTTTACGTAGCTCCCAGCGACCTCGGTGGCCGGGGCGTATTTACGGCCCGTTCCATTCCGCCGGAGACCATCATTGAGCTTGCTCCGGTAATTCTTCTCTCTGCTGAAGACCGGGTCATCATTCATGAAACCCATCTGCACGATTACTACTTTCAGTGGGACGGTAACCGTGCAGCCATTGCCCTCGGTCTGGGCTCTATTTACAACCATGCCAACCAAGCCAATGCGGCGTTCAAATTAGACTACGAATTTAAGCAGATCCGATTTGCTGCTGTGTGCGAAATTTCTGCGGGAAGCGAGATCACGGTTGACTATCGTTTGGGGGCTCCGGACATGAAGCTGTGGTTTACGGATGAATCATAACAGATATGGTGAATAAGCTATTCATCATTGTTCTTGTCACCTTTTTGAGCGATGACCTTAGCGAGTAAGCTCTATATTCTGATTCCAACAACTGGCTTACTTAATAGTATCGTTATGCCCACCTTTCTCAGATTCACTTTCCTTTGCGCCCTTTCGGTATTCATCAGCTTTTGTACATCCCCCGCTTCTTCCACTGAAGCGGTACAGGCGGCGAGCTACACCGAAGACTGGACCTCCCTGGCCAAAAATGAAAAAGAGCCCGATTGGTTTAAGGATGCAAAACTGGGCATCTACTTCCACTGGGGCGTCTACAGTGTTCCTGCTTTTCAGAGCGAGTGGTACCCCCGCTGGATGTACGTAGCGGACCGGGGCGACAAATGGGGAGGAAAAATTTACGGTCATCATCAGGCTACCTACGGCAAAGATTTCAACTATCACGATTTCATTCCTGATTTCGGTGCTGAGCAATTTGACGCTGCAGAGTGGGCGGAGCTGTTTAAGAGCGCTGGCGCCAAATTTGCCGGCCCCGTTGCTCAGCACCACGATGGCTTCGCTATGTGGGATAGTGAAATAAACCAATGGAACGCGATGGATAAAGGTCCGGGGAAAGATATCCTGGGAGACATTTTTTCGGAGCTAAAAAAACGTGACTTAAAAACTATCGCCACTTTTCACCACGCCAGGCTGCTGCAGCGCAACGCTCAGGATTCCACGGAGTGGGCGGGCAGTAGCATTAACCCGGGCTCCGGCAGTCATTATCCATATCACCCTGATCTGATTACTTCAACAAACGACCCTGAGCTTAAGTATCTCTACGGCAATATCCCCGCCGATGAATTTCATGATTACTGGCTGGGGCAAGTCAATGAGGTGGTAGACAAATACTCACCGGACATTATCTGGTTTGACTCCTGGCTGGACCAGATTCCGGAAAGTTACCTGCGTAAAATGGTGGCACATCATTTTAATGCTGGTGCGGCAAATGCTCAGGAGGTGCTCGTTGCGTATAAGCAGGAAGACCTGCCGGCTAACGTAGGTGTTCTCGACATTGAGCAGGGCGGCAAGAAAGACATTTCTGATGATTACTGGCTTACGGATATCACCATCAGCCGCAACTCCTGGAGTTACATAGAGGGGCAGACGTATAAGTCGCCTTCGCTTCTTATCCGGAACATGATTGACGTCTGGAGCAAGCGGGGCATCGTGCTGCTAAATGTATCCCCTATGGCGGCGGGTGTAATTCCCGAAGAACAACGTGTTGTGCTGGCCGGTATCGGCCAGTGGATCAGCCAACACGCCGAGGCCGTCTACCCAACCCGCCCCCACGACATTTTTGGCTATGGCCTGGCGGAGATTAAAGATGGCCACTTTGGCGGCCAGGCGGCCAACATTGCCTATACCGAAAACGACCTGCGTTTCACCCTGGCTAAAGATGGCTCTGCACTGTACGTCTACGCTCTCGGGCTCCCCCCTGCGAACACAGAAATGGAAGTAGAGCACATCCTTGGCGGCACTAAGGACTACCAGGTGAAGGGTGTCAGTGTAGTGGGTAGTGAGGTTGCGCTCGATTGGTCAGTTGAGGGAGAACTGCTGAAATTCAGAACTCCCGCACAAGAGGAAATGAATGAAATTGCAACGGTGTTCAGGGTCGAGCTTCAGTAGCTTTTCGTTTATCTATTCCCTAACGATAATAACCTTGACTCTCCCTCCGCTACTGTGAAATCATCGGGAGACAGAGGAGCTATTTACTTTATCCTCCCACTTTTTACGTAAAAAAGCCCCGTCGTTACTTACTTTGTGGTCTGTTTTTGGTTTTGAAAGCTTTTTTTAATTTCATCTCTTATGAAAGGTATAGTTTTTACGGAATTTCTTGAAATGGTCGAATCCAAATTTGGTTACTCTGTAGTAGATCAGATTCTTGATGCATCGGATCTGCCCTCACAAGGAATCTATACTGCTGTCGGCACTTATGATCATGCGGAAATCATTCAACTGTTATCTAATCTATCTTCAGAGGTAGATCTTCCGGCAACAGTCTTGCTGAAAGAATTCGGGGCCTACCTGTTCGATGCTTTCCTGAAGAACTATCCTATGTTTTTCAGCGAAGTGGATAACGTTGTGGATTTCCTGAAATCAATAGACGGCCACATCCACGTAGAGGTGCAAAAGCTTTACCCCGAGGCTGCACTTCCCACCTTTGACTATGAGCTTGATGAAAACCGCTCCATAACATTGATTTACAAGAGTGAACGCAAAATGTCCGCTTTGGCAGAGGGGCTTATCGAAAAGTCCATTGCACATTTCGGTGATCCTTATCAGGTGACTTCGGAGCTCTTAAAAGAAGATGGCAGTAAAGTAAAGTTCTTCATTTCAAAAGTGTAGGTAATGACTGAACTGGAGCTTCTGAAAAAAAAATTAGCGCGTGCGGAAGCGGCGAGAAAGCAGGCAGAGGACATCCTTGAAGCCAAGGCTTTAGAACTGTATGAGGCAAACCAGTCTTTATTGGCATTTAATGCTTCCCTGGAAGAGGAAATAGAAGTTCGCAGCCAGCAATTACTCTCCAAAGAGAACCAATACAAGGCACTAATCAACAATGCGAGTGATATCATTTTCACGGTAGACGAGGAAGGTTATTTCCTGATGATAAACCCCATTGGATTACAAAAATTTGGCTACAAACAGGAAGACATTATCGGGGCCAGATACGTAGATTTCATCCTCGAGGATTACCGGGAAGAAGTTTTTGTTTATTACACCAGGATTAAAGAAGAAAACATTGCTGAAAGCTATCTTGAATTCCCGGTGTTAACGGCCAACAATGACGTCATTTGGGTTGGCCAGAGCGTAACCAAATTGGAGGAACAGGGGAAGGTGCTTTTCTCCGCTGTTGCCAGAGATATTACGGAAAAGGTGAACAACCTTCAGGAACTTAAAAAGGTAAACAGCCGGTTTTCTGCCCTGTTGGAGAACATGATTGACGGCATCCTCGTAGAAGATGAAAACCGCAAGGTAGTACTCGTCAATCAGGCATTTATTAGTCTTTTCAACATTCCACTGACACCTGAAGAAATGGTTGGGCTGGACTGCGCCGATCTTGCTCTTGCAGCAGCGGACTATTTCGTTGAGCCAGACCAGTTCATGGAGCGCATTTTAGAAATCATAAGAAACCAGGAGATCGTCATTGACGAAGAGCTTCCTACTAAGGATGGAAAGGTGTTTTCCCGCAACTTTATACCCATTCTGATAGATGGTGAAAACCAGGGAACTCTTTGGTACTATTCTGACATATCGGATCGGCGAAACCGGGAAATTATCCTGAAACGAAGCGAAGAAAAATACCGGGGGATAATTGAAAACATGGAGCTCGGCATTCTGGAAGTCGACACGGAAGGTGAAATCATCAGAGCCTACGACCGCTTCAATGAAATGACGGGATATACGAATGAAGAGTTGATTGGCAAAAAGGCAAAAGAAACTCTGGTTGTAGATGAATACAGTAGAACTTTTGCCGAACAGACCATAAAGCGGAAAAACGGGATTTCCAGCGCCTTTGAGATGAAAATCCGCAGAAAGGACCAGTCTGAGATCTGGGTCCTGGTAAGTGGAGCGCCGTTTTACAATGAAAAAGGGCAAGTCGTAGGGTCTATCGGTTTGCACTATGACATCACCTCAAGAAAAGAACTTGAGCATGATTTGAAGATGGCCAAAGACGTTGCGGAAAAAGCTCAGCAGGCTGAAAAGCAGTTTCTGGCCAGTATGAGCCATGAGATACGCACCCCGCTTAACGCCATCATTGGCATGACACATCTTCTGGCGGACACCAGGCTGGAATCTGATCAACAGGAATACTTAGAGGTATTGTCTAACTCCGCCAGTCTGCTTCGCAATCTTATTTCGGACATTCTGGATATCTCCAAAATTGACGCTGACACTATTGAGATACAAGAGAAGCCCGTTGACATCGGTTTAATTGGCAAGAAAATACTCCCGACCATTAGTGTTAAAGCAAGGGAAAAGGATTTACAATTTCAATTTAACCTGGATGATGGTATTAGGAATACTGTCTTGTCCGACAACCAACTATTGAGCCAGGTTCTGCTCAACCTTTTAAGTAACGCAGAGAAATTTACGGCAGCGGGATCCATAGACCTGACCGTGAATCTTGAAAAGGAAACGGATACTCACTATCATTTATACTTTGCCGTGACGGACACCGGAATTGGGATGACAGATCGGGAAGCCAGCCTCGTTTTTGACCAGTTCACGCAAGCCAACGCAGCCATCAGGAACGAATACGGAGGGACCGGACTGGGTCTTTCCATATCCAAAAGATTGGTCTCTCTTATGGGAGGAGAACTGGAGGTAAAGTCTAAGAAAGGGAAAGGATCAACTTTTTATTTCCGGCTGGTGCTGAAAAAGGGGCCTCTTCTGTTAAAGGAGAAGACAAATTCGCTTACGGTTAAAGATGACAGAAGCCTCTTCAGCAACAAGAAAGCTTTGATCGTTGAAGACAACTTGATGAACATCAAGTATCTCTCTACCTTACTGAAGAAATGGGGCTTCCAGTTTTCTATCGCCAATAATGGACAAGAGGCCGTTGACATTTTCGGGGAGAATGATTTCGATATCATCTTCATGGATTTGCAAATGCCCGTCATGGACGGATACGAGGCGAGCAAAAAGATCCGAGCGATGGATGCCCGGGGGGAAATTGTGCCCATCATCGCCCTGACGGCCTCCACCTTCCTGTCCAAGAAAGAATTGGCCATGAAGGCAGGAATATCTGACTTTGTCTCCAAGCCATTTACCCCTGATCAACTATTGAATGTAGTAGGAAGGCTCCTGAATACGACAGGCCAACCTCAGGAGGTTGCTACCGAATTTTCGTTTAGTGACCGACTTGACCGAGCTTACCTGAAAAAGATATACGGCTCGGACACTGCGTACGCTTTTGAAGTATTCTCAATATTTCTGGATATTATCGACGGAGAATTCGATTCCATCTTTGCTGCCCTTAAAGCGGAAGACCCCAATGAACTGCAACGCAGTCTTCATAAAATAAAGCCTACCTTTTCCATGGTCGGGCTTACCGGCATAACGAAAAAGCTGGAGATTTTAGAGAAAAACGTTGCTCAACAGTCGATTCAGGAAAGTCGCCAACAGGTTGACGAACTATTTGAGGCTCTGGCTTCGATTAAGCCCCTGCTGGAGGCAGAGAAATCTGCTCTTTACAAGCAATTAAACGTAACCCCATGAAGTGTATTATCATTGAGGACGAGGTGATGGCCCGCAAATCATTAGAGCATCTCTGTGCTAAAGTGGACACCTTTGAGATGGTAGGTGTTTTTGAAGACGCGAATCAGGCAGTTGAGACCGTTGACAAGGGCGACATTGACTTAATGTTCCTGGACATTGAGCTTCCGGGCATGTCTGGCATTGAATTCCTGGAGCAACTCCCTTACCTGCCGCAGGTGGTGTTCACTACTTCAAATACGGATTACGCTTTTGAGGCTTACCAGTATGACGTAACCGATTTCCTGAAAAAACCGATTACTTTACAGAGGTTTCTAAAGGCCGTTGAGAAAATAGAGCTCCGTGAGAAAGAGCTCAAAGCAATTGCTTACGCCAGCGCCACCCACGAAATTTACATAAAGAGTGATGGAAGATTTATCCGCCTACCCTTTGAAAACATCCTCTACTTTGAAAATACCGGCGACTACGTCAAAGTAGTAACCAATAAAGAAACCCACGTCATTCACGGCAGCCTTAAGTCCATTGACCATCGCATCAAGAACCCCCGCTTCTTAAAGATCCATCGATCATATATTGTCAATATGGATAAGATCAAGGACATTGAAGACAATACCCTGGTCGTTGGGTCAAAGGTCATCCCCATTAGTAGAGCGCATAAGCCTATTTTGATGCGAAGCATTAATCTGCTTTGATTGATTCCTGAGCTGAATCAGGAGTAAACTACTCCAAAAAAAGAAGCTCTGCTACCGATAATCGAATTTCACCGGTCAGGCCCTCTTGCCTGGCCCATCTTTGCCGTGCAATTAGCCGGGAACTAGTCACTGGTCAACCTTACTAACGGGTAAGGTTCTTACCAAACTCCTCCGCTACTGTGTAGTAATAGTCCCTATGGTTTTTAGATTTTAATCCCCCTTGTACATATTTTAAGCATCTTATTTTCAACATCTTGATGGGTAAGTCACATAATGTGGCTTACCCTTTATTCTTTCGCCGGAGAGCGTTTGCCTGATCAGGAGCAGCTTCCCGAAAAACGAAGGTTTCCTACCAAAAATAGAATTCTGCCGGCTCCGGGCTCTGCTCCCGTTCATCTTTGCCCTGCAATCAACGAAAAGCAGTTAAGACCACAACAGCCTGCTGCTTACACATCGATCGCACTGATGATATAAGCTTCCACAGCGCTCAACTCATAATAAACCTTTTCATTTTGTAGCGTCTCTCAATTTCACACTCTCAAACGGGCAAGTCACATAATGTGGCTTACCCTTTATTCTTTCGCCGGAGAGCGTTTGCCTGATCAGGAGCAGCTTCCCGAAAAACGAAGGTTTCCTACCAAAAATAGAATTCTGCCGGCTCCGGGCTCTGCTCCCGTTCATCTTTGTCCTGCAATCAACGAAAAGCAGTTAAGACCACAACAGCCTGCTGCTTACACATTGATCGCACTGATGATATAAGCTTCCACAGCGCTCAACTCATAGTAAACCTTTTCATTTTGTAGCGTCTCTCAATTTCACACTCTCAAACGGGCAAGTCACATAATGTGGCTTGCCCGTTTTCTTTCGCCGAGGAGAGAGTTTGCCTAATCAGGAGCAGCTTCCCGAAAAACGAAGGTTTCCTACCAAAAATAGAATTCTACCGGCTCCGGGCTCTGCTCCCGTTCATCTTTGCCCTGCAATCAACGAAAAGCAGTTAAAACCACAACAGCCTGCTGCTTACACATCGATCGCACTGATGATATAAGCTTCCACAGCGCTCAACTCATAGTAAACCTTTTCATTTTGTAGCGTCTCTCAATTTCACACTCTCAAACGGGCAAGTCACATAATGTGGCTTGCCCGTTTTCTTTCAGGGCAATTGAGTCAAAATCATTGATGTGTACCAAAAAACGGAGGTTTCCTACCAAAAATAGAATTCTCTCCGTCCCTGCCTGGTCTTCCATTCATCTTTGCAGCGCAATCAACGGGAAGGGAGCGACTCCGGACGCTTTTATCTCTTTAGAACCTTGATCGCAGTAATGATATAGGCTTCCACAGCTCTCAACTTGTAATAAACCTGATCGTCTTTTTTTCTTGTGCTAAGCTATTCACAGATTTTAGCGTCTCTCAATTTCACACTCTAAATGGGTAGGTCACATAATGCAGGCCTGCCCATTCTTTTGTCCCTGCCCCAACAAGTCCCTGCCTGAAAAAAAGTCAGGCCCAAGCACAAAATACATGACGAAATTACCGATACGTGCACCGGGCACCTCCTTTGCTATGCTAAATACGTGACACCAACGAACCAGAAGCGCTGGTCGTTTCGTTTCGATAGTGTCGCTAATTACTTGACAACCATCCGCTTACCGCGGCAAACATTTGCATAATGAACTTTAACAACTTTACCATAAAGTCTCAGGAGGCTTTACAGCGTGCGGGAGAGATTGCTCTCGGTAACGGGCAGCAAAATATTGAACCCGGCCACTTGCTGAAAGCTATTTTTGAAATTGACGAAAACGTTACGCCCTTTCTCTTCAAGAAGATGGGCGCTAACCTCAATGCGGTCAAGCAAGCAACAGATAGTATTGTTGCCGGCTACCCGAAGCAATCCGGGGGGCAGCAGATGCTTAGTCGCCTTGCCGCAGAAATGATGCAGCACGCTAATGTGATTGCTCGTGAGATGGGAGACGAATTTGTCTCCCTTGAACATATCTTATTAGCTGGTTTAAAAATTAATGAACAGTCTACCCAGGTCATAAAGGATTCTGGCGTTAACGATAAGGTATTGAAGCAAGCCATTGAGGAGTTGCGTCAGGGAAAAAAGGTGACTTCCAACTCTGCCGAGAACAGTTATAACTCGCTGGAAAAATATGCCATTAACCTGAACGAGCAAGCCCGAAAGAACAAGCTTGACCCCGTTATCGGCCGCGACGAAGAGATTCGCCGGGTTCTGCACATCCTTGCCCGCCGGAGTAAAAACAACCCTATCCTCATCGGAGAACCCGGTGTTGGTAAAACGGCTATTGTGGAAGGGCTTGCCCACCGGATAGTTAATGGAGATGTACCGGAGGACCTACGTGAAAAGGAAATCTACAGCCTTGATATGGGAGCCCTCATCGCCGGTGCAAAGTATCAGGGCGAATTCGAGGAACGGCTGAAGGCCGTCATTAATGAAGTTACTCAGGCCGAAGGCCAGATCTTCCTCTTCATCGACGAGATCCACACCCTCGTGGGTGCGGGTAAAGGACAGGGCGCGATGGACGCCGCCAACATCCTCAAGCCAGCCCTGGCCCGCGGCGAACTCCGCGCCATCGGTGCCACCACCCTGGCCGAGTACCAGAAGTACTTTGAAACGGACAAGGCCCTCGAACGCCGCTTCCAGCAGGTAAACGTAGCCGAGCCTAACGAAGAAGACGCTATCTCTATCCTCCGTGGCCTCAAAGAGCGCTACGAAACGCACCATAAGATTAACATCCTTGACGAAGCCGTCGTAGCCGCCGTCCAGCTCTCCGAACGCTACATTAGTGATCGATTCCTGCCGGACAAAGCCATCGACCTCATCGACGAGGCCGCTGCCCGCCTGCGCCTGGAGATGAACTCCATGCCGGAAGAGCTGGACGAAGTTGAACGTAAGATTCGCCAACTCGAAATTGAACGGGAAGCCGTTAAGCGGGAAAATGATGAAACCAAAATGGACCGCATTGCGGCTGACCTGGCGAACCTCGAGGACCGGCGTAACGAACTCCGTGCTCAGTGGGAAACCGAGCGGGAAGTGGTGCTGGGGATTCAGCAGGCAAAAGAACGTATCGAACAGCTGAAGACGGACGCCAAACAGGCCGAACGAAGCGGAGAATTCAGTCGCGTAGCTGAGATTCGTTACGGGCTCATCCCTGAAGTAGAGCAAGAGCTGACTGGCTTCAATGAGCGCCTGATTGAAATGCAGGCCGACAACAAGATGCTCGTCAAGGAAGAGGTTGACGCTGAAGACATCGCCGAAATCGTAGCACGCTGGACCGGCATCCCCGTTACCCGCATGCTGCAAAGTGAGCGGGAAAAGCTACTCCGCCTGGAAGAAGAACTCCATGCCCGCGTAGTGGGCCAGGACGAGGCCGTAGAGGCTGTTGCCGATGCTATTCGTCTGAGCCGCACCGGCCTGAGTAGCCAGGACCGCCCCATCGGGAGTTTCCTCTTCCTGGGCACCACCGGTGTTGGTAAAACGGAACTGGCCAAGGCGCTCGCCGAGTACCTCTTCAACGACGCGGATATGATGACGCGTATCGATATGAGTGAATATCAGGAGGCGCACGCCGTGAGCCGTCTGGTGGGTGCCCCTCCCGGATACGTCGGCTACGACGAAGGCGGGCAACTGACCGAAGCCGTGCGGCGCAAGCCCTACTCGGTCGTCTTGCTTGACGAGATCGAAAAGGCACACCCCGACGTGTTCAATACGCTCCTGCAGGTACTGGATGATGGCCGGCTCACCGACAATAAAGGACGGATGGCTAACTTCAAGAACACCATCGTCATCATGACCTCCAACATTGGCTCTGATTTGATCCGGGAAAAATTCAGCCAGATCGACGGAAATAATGAGGAGGAAATCGTGGAAGAAACCAAAGAGCAGCTTTTCAACGTACTGAAGCAAACGGTACGCCCGGAATTCCTGAATCGTATCGATGATGTGGTGATGTTCCGTCCGCTCAGCCGGGGCGATATCCGTCAGATCGTGGAGCTTCAGCTTCGTGAGGTAACCCAGCAACTGGCCGAGCAGGACATCCTCCTAACCGTTGCGCCGGAAGCGATGGATTGGCTCGCGGCCGAGGGCTACAACCCGGAATTCGGTGCACGCCCATTGAAGCGTGTCATCAAAAAACGGGTGCTGCGGCAGTTGTCTAAGCAGATGCTGGCCGACGAAATTCAGCCCGGCAGCCAGCTGGTGCTTGATGTGTTCAATGATATCGTCGTGTTCCGTAAAGCTCGGGAAACCGAGCGGGTAGCGGAAGCGGTGTAAAGAAATGATGAGTGTTTTAGTGTGTGTTCGAGGCCGGGAGCTTATGCTTCCGGCCTTTTTTTATGCGCGGGACCGCAGGTGCAGGGTAAAGTCTAAATAAGCCATGCTCATTACAACTTTAACATTGCACCTGCGGCCGCGCCCCCTGATGGTTAGTGCCGTTTACTTTTCTTTAAACGGTATTAATCACTACCTCGCCATTTTACTAAATCCACAACCAATCAGCCTTTGTCCCCGTTCCAATTTTATGCATAAGCACAAAATCGTAGTCGCCATCGGCGGCAGTAGTGGGAGCCTCTACGCCAAACTTCTCCTCGACCGCCTCGCCACTCTGAAAGATCAGTGGGAAGCCGTCGGCGTGGTGATGACCGGCAACGGAAAGGTCAACTGGGAGCTGGAGCTCGGCTCCTTTGATGCTTCCGTTTACCCCTTTGATTTCTACGAAAAAAACGACTTTAACGCTCCCTTCGCCTCCGGCTCTGCGAAGTACGGCACGATGCTCGTCTGCCCCTGTAGTATGGGACTGATGGCACGAATCGCCACTGGCGTCAGTCAAGACCTCATCACCCGCGCCGCTGACGTAGTCTTGAAGGAACGCCGCCGGCTCATCGTCGTTCCACGGGAGACCCCACTTAGCCTGATCCATTTGCGCAACATGGTTACCATTACCGAAGCCGGTGGCATCATCTGCCCCGCCATCCCGAGCTTTTACTCGGGCGCGGAGACTAAAGAAGAGATCGCCCTGACGGTGGTGGACCGGGTGCTGGATCTGGCAGGCTTTGAATTGGAGAGCTATCGTTGGGGAGAGTAGTTTGTACCGCCGACTTCAGTCGGCGATTCAAACAGGGTAATCGCAAGCTCGGGTAATGCGGATCTCAAAGCGTCCCGCTGTATTGCGGGACCTTTGAGCGTTTCGGCGGAGAGATTGCGATTACCCTGGCGGTTCACCCCCATTCGTCGATCTTAACATCCTTTTTATCGTTAAATAATTTTTGAGTGCAACCCAGGGCGGACCTTTGTCGTCACTAATTACAAAGCATTTAACCCACTGTTTATCAATTTAATAACCTGAACCATGAAAAAGCTGATTTTTTCCGTTTTCGCCTTATTCCTTTTCGCAGCAAGCCCGGTTTTCGCTAATTCTGACAATCCACATGAGCCACTCATCGTGCGCAGCCAGGTGGCAGAAGGCGGGCTGGAAATAGTACTGGCGAACCTGGAACAACAAACCACTACCCTTTCACTTACCCGTCTTGATCGTAAGAAGAAGGTATTCACTGACTTCATTCGCAAGCACAACGGCTACAGCTACAAGCTGGCCCTTGACAAGCTCAAGAATGGACGTTACCTGCTCGCCGTCAAAAAAGGTGATGTGATACGCCAGCAGGTCATCCTCATTTCTGATCAGGGGATGATGTGTAGCGACTGGAAGTAATGACAGTGGTCATCCCCCTCGTCTGTTGGGGTGTTTGACTACGTCTAGTACAGTGTAACGTTTTTAGCGATCAGCGAAGAACGGTCAGGCCCAACGGCATTGACTGCTCTTCGCTGATCGCTTTTTTGTGCCCTGGACTAATCCCTCCATCTTTTTTTCACCAATAGGTAACCTTTTTCTCCCCTCCCAAATGAAGCTACTGAAAACGTATTACAACTAACCCAAAATTCAACCCGCCATGAAAAAGTTAATTTTCGCCTGTTTTGCCATTTGCCTGTTTGCCACTACGCCAGCTTTCGCCGATAGCGGCAACGACGGCAAGTATACCAACCCACTCATCGTCCGTAGCGAGATCGCCGGGAATGACCTGGAAGTAATCATTGCTAACCTCAACCAGGCATCCACCTACTTCACGCTCATCGACCTGGACCGCGACCGGGAGGTTTACCGCGACAAGATCCGCAAGCGCAATGGTTACAGCTACAAGCTGGGCATGGAGAAACTTAAGAATGGCCGTTACCTTCTTAGTGTAAAGAAAGGGGACGTCGTCCGCCAACAGGTTATCCTCATCAGCCGAAACGGGATGATGTGTAGCGACTGGAAGTAAGGTTGGTATCGCCGACTTCTGTAGGTGAAAACTATACTCCACCGACTGAAGTCGGCGGTACAAACTACTCCTCCAGCGTCCGTTCCGCCGCCGCTATTGCTGCTACATTAAAGACACCGAGCGCACGTTCTCCGCTATCTACGTTGAAAACATTACCGGGGGAACTAACGACGGGGATATCAAAAAGACCGCTCCCTCCGTTGACGATCTGATCTCCGGCAACGTTGAGGAAAAAGAAAGCTTCCTGGCTCAACGACCAGACTTCCACTTCTACTTTATCTCCCTCTACCAACGGTATGGGTGCCCCATCATCGTCCAGTTTATTAATGCTAAAGCGAATGGGAAAAATGAAGGTAATCCCGTCCGTCTCCGTGCCGGGATCAAAAGTGGCATCATAGACGCTGGACAACTCAAAGGGGCGCAACAACAAGGTATCGTTAATACGGGTACGAATCAGGTAAGCATCACCAATCCCTACCTGATCCCGGGCATACAATTGAGCATAAATACCTTCATCATTACCAATTGAAGCCTCCTCAAACTGAAAGCTGATGGAATCAATGATGGCCGTTCGGTTCATAGTGGTCACCGAAGTATATTGCTCCTCTCCCCGTTGGACACCAAGACCGAATTCTGTCCCTACCTCCCCGATGGTTTCGCCGGGGGCGGGCGTCCAGACGTAGCGGCCTTCGCCTTCGTCTTCGAAGACGAAGCAGTTGCTCGTCGGGGTGGCATCCACCGTTTCGCAGACGATGACCTGAGCGCCGGTTACCGGCGTGGGCAGGCGGTTGGCGTAGTAATCCTGGCTCTCCGTCAGAAGGATGGTTTGGGGCTCCGATTTATTCGTCAGCCAGGCTTCCACCACCAGTTCCGGTTCTTCAAACCGGCTGGGCAGGTCGACGGGGTCGGTACAGTGGAAAAGAGAAAAAGATAAAGCGAGAAGAAGAAGTAACTTTTTCATAGCTGAAACAGATGATTTTTTGAATCCGAAAGAGATAGTTAAAACCTCTCCCCCGGCTCCTGTCCGAAGGAGAGGGGTGACCCTTCGGTTATGATTTTGGGCAAGTATGCGGGAACCGTAAAATGACTGATAAACGGTATTCACTGCTGCTAAAAACTTCCTTTGCACCCGCGTTCGCGCCCAAAGAAAGCTTCGATTGATCTACTTGAATTTGAAGTTATAGCTCACACTGGGGATGAAATTACCGATCACACTCAGCTTGTTGGCCTCGGTCATGATGGGCTGTCCGAGGATAGGCCGCCCTTCACTCTGGGTCCCGGAAACGGTGAAGGCATTACGCCGATTGTAGAGGTTATAAACGCCGAAGATCCACTGGCCCTGCCAGCGTTTATTGGCCTTTTCTTTCTTCGGATTAAGCGTCATGGAAACATCGAGGCGATGATAATCCGGAATGCGGAAGTTATTCCGTTTACCGTCTTCCACGTGTGGGATAAAGTAGCCCAACTGGTAGTAACCAGCGCTGGCCAGGGTAACGGGCGTACCCGTGTTATACACGAAGGTAGCACTGAAGGTGATGCGTTCATTGAGATCGTAGAAGCCCGTCAGATTGAAGTTATGCGTCTGGTCAAACCGGCTGGGGTACCAGTCGTTGTTGTTCAAGCCCGGCGTCAACCGTTCGGTACGCGCCAGGGTGTAACTGAGCCAGCCATTGAAGCGGCCTTTTACCTTTTTTATTTGTAGTTCGGCGCCATAAGCGCGGCCTTCCCCTTCTACGATCTGCCCTTCCACCAGCTCATTCAGCACCAGGTCCGCGCCGTCGACGAAGTCAGCCAGCTGCTTGAAATCTTTATAGTAGGTTTCAAAGCTGGCCTCATACATATTGTCCTTGAAGTTACGGAAGTAGCCAATGGCGAACTGATCGGCCAGTTGGGGGTCGATGTTGTTCGTGCTGGGCGTCCAGATGTCCAGCGGAATCGAAGCCGTCGTATTACTGAGCAAGTGGATGTATTGGGCCGTGCGCTGATAACTGGCCTTGAAGGAGCTGGTGGGAGAGAGCTGGAGCTGCAGCGCCGCCCGCGGCTCCAGGTTCAGCCAGGTCTTGATCGTTTCACCACGCTCAGAGGTACGGAAGCCGGTAAGCGGGCGGGCAAAGCCCTCCGCCGGAGCGTCGCCGAATTCGTAGATCCGCCGCCCGCCCAGGTAAGCAAAGTGGCTGAGGCGCAGGCCGTAGTTCAGTTTTATCTTATTCTCGAAGAGTGAAAGTTCGTTTTCCACGAAGACGCTCGACTCCGTCGCCCACTGGTTGGCTACGGAGATGTCTATCTCCACACCGTCGCTCACCGCTACGGCGTTGGCTGGCTCAAAGCGGTAATAAATACCCTGGCCACCAAAACGGAGGATATTCTCTGGTGTGATGAAGTAGCTGAATTCCGGCTTTGCACTCAGGTTAACAATACTCGCATTCCAGTCAAAAGCGTCCTCTTCCGGGTCATCCCCGAAGAGGATGGCGTAGTCATAATCGCTGTAGTAAAAGGTCAGGTTGCTGAACAGGCGATCATTAAACAGGTGGTTCCAGCGGAAGGTCGTAGTGGTATTACCCCAATCAAAACCGCCGGCATCACTGGGCCGGAAAACGTCGCGCCCCAGGTAACCGGACAAGAAAATCTGGTCTTTATCGCTGAAGCGGTAATTGGTCTTCAGGGTTAGATCGTAGAAGTTTAGCTGCGTACCGTCCAGGTCTCCACTCAGGAAGGGCGCAGCCAACACATCGATGTAAGAGCGGCGTCCCGCCACGAGGAAAGACGATTTATCTTTCACAATCGGAGCCTCCAGGCTAAGACGGCTAAAGATGGTGCCAATGCCACCCTGAGCTTCGAACTGCTTACTGTTTCCTTCCTTCATTCGCACATCAAGAATGGACGACAGGCGACCACCGTAGCGGGCCGGAATCCCTCCTTTGTAGAGCTTCACGTTTTTCACTGCATCGGGATTAAAGACGGAGAAGAAACCGAACAGGTGGCTGGAGTTGAAGACCGGAGCCTCATCCAGCACCACCAGGTTCTGGTCAATAGAACCACCGCGAACGTTGAATCCGGCGGCGCCTTCCCCTACGGAGGTTACTCCCGGCAGCAGCTGAATGGAACGAAGAACGTCTACCTCACCCAGCAGGGCCGGCAGGCGTTCGATGGTGCCCATGTCGAGGTTTTCCACGCTCATCTGTACTTCGCGGACGTTCTGGTCTTCTTCTTCGGCAACGACGACGACTTCGTTGAGCAGGGTGCCGGCTTCGCCCAGTTCAAAGTCAACGGTAAAATTGCCGACCAGCTCAACGTCCTTCCGCTGATCCTCAAACCCGAGGTAAGAGGATACCAGGGTATAATTTCCGGGATCTACCGTTAAAGAGTAGAATCCATATTCGTTGGTGGTCGTCCCTTTGGTCGTTCCATCCAGGAAGACCGTTGCGCCAATCAGGGTCTCCCCGTTGGTGGCGTCCCGAACGTAGCCTTTGACGGTTACCCGGGTTTGGGCGGCGAGACTGCCCGCCATCACGAAGAAGAGAGAACAGAGGAGTAAAAATCGTTGCATTAAGCTGAATTTTGGGGTCGGTCTCTGTAATACGTTCGAGAATCGATTTTGATTGAGCAAAGGCGTTAAAACTTCTTTTTGACTGGATATAACATGGCGCGGACGCAGGTGCAATGTTCTTTCTTTTTCGGGCCTGAGGCCCGTTGCATAGGGAAAGAAGGGAATGTGGAGAAATCGTAAGTACTTCTATTTTCCGGAGGAGTCGGAGGAGAAAAGGAGAAAGGAGAGAGACTTACTGAGCAAGAAAAACTGCACTACTGTTTAACATCGTCCTATTACCATTTTTGGTATGACGGCTGGGCTTTAGTCTCTCAGCGGGAGGGTCGCTCCTCCCACTTCTCTTCCCGCTCCTTTGGAAAACAGCCCTGCAGAGGCAGCCGGAAATTAAAAAGCGCGACCGGAAGGGATCCGATCGCGCTGAGTAACAGGTCAGGAATTAAATCTATTCACAGAGCCCCCGCACCGCTCTCCAGCCTTCGCGGCTTTCGACGATGATTTCCTCCTGGGAGTCATTGAGGGTAATGGTAACCGGGAAGGCGAAGCGCACATCGGCATCGCGGCCGGCAGTGATGATAGTCCGTAGCCAATCTGCAGCGTTATCAACTTCCGTAAGCTCTCCATCAATGGTCAGGCTTACGGGGTAGTTGAAGCGGAAGCAGGGCGTTCCGTCTTCGTCCCGGTCAAAGTGCCCACAGGCATACCGCAGGCGGGCGTGCTGGGCGGCGTTGCGGATGATCAGCGCCCGGTCGCGGTTTTCAAAATTGACGCTGATGGGGTAGTTAATACGGATAACGGCATCGCGGCCGGCAGCGCGCAGGGTTTCCCGCCATTCGGCGCCGCTGTTGACGGTTACGGATTCGCCATCGACGGTGATACCGATGGGGTAGTTGTAGGTAAAGCAAGGCTCATCGCCGGCACTGTCGCGGGCATCGCAGAAAGCCCGCAGGCGGCGGAATTCGTTGAAGCGGAGCAGCGTCAGGGTGTTTCCGTTAGCGAGTTCCACATCGAAAGGATAGACGAAATTGGCACGCAGGTTATTGGTACGGATGCGGCTGACAAAGCCGCGTAGTTCCTCCCCGTTTTCAGCGGTCAGCACGGTACCGTTGCGCAATACCAACTCGATGGGGTAGACGAAACGGAAGCAGGGTGTCCGCTCATCATCCGGGTCGGTTTCCGTAGGGTCCGCCGGAGGAGGTAAAAGGGCTGCTTCTAACAGGATGGGTAGATCTTCTTCAGTAACTACATCAATCAGGGTTTCTTCCTGGAACTGATCTTCGTCACAGGACGTGAATACAAAGGCGCAACAAAGGGCAACTAAAAGGAGAGAAAGAATTTTGGGAATACGAATCATGACATTTATCGATGTGGGAGGTCGGGTAAAACGCGAACTCCCGGTTAAGGGTAATGAGAGATGCGCGGCAACGGCCGCACTTCACTCTACCAAATCCCTTCCCCTAAATTTACCCTACCTTCTACTATCATTTTTTTTAAAGCCATGGAAAAAGAACAATATAATAATGGTGTTTGCGACCAGACGGTCTTTGACAGCACCTTCCTGAGCCTGGCTCCACGACTGAGGAACTTCCTCTATTATCGTTGTGGCGATGCGGAGCAGGCGGCCGACCTGGTGCAGGAGTCCTTCCTAAAACTCTGGGAGAACTGTGGCAAAGTCTTACCGGACAAAGCGAAAGCCTGGCTCTTCCGGGTGGGCGAAAACCTGGTCTTTAAGCTGGGGGAACGGGCGAAGGTGGTCCGTAAATACGAATGGCGGCAGGAAGGGCTAACTTCTGTTGTTGCCTCCCCGGAGCACCAGCTGGAAGAGAAAGAATTTCGTGAGCAGTTGGAGGCTGCCATTGCCGGGCTCCCCGAAGGCGCCCGCGAAGTCTTCCTCCTTAACCGCATCGACGGCCTTAAGTATCGGGAGATTGCCGAGCTCCTTAACATTAGCCAGAAGGCCGTGGAGAAACGAATGCACCGGGCGCTGGTGACGCTGCGGGAACTTCATGCTAAAATTTAATCTCCTCCTGATCCCGCAGTACTGCGGGATCAAACATCCTTAACCCCGGACGAAAGACGATTGCAAAGCAATCGCTGTAGTCCGGGAAAGATAAAGTCCCGGCCCACAGCCAGGAAAGAAAAAAAGAAACCATGGAACCATCCTTCCAAGACGAAACCCTCCTCGCCCGCTGGCTCAGCGGTGAGCTGAGCCCCGCCGAAGAAAAAGCTTTGCGGGAGCGGCCGGACTTTGCGGACTACGAGCGCATCGCCCAGCTATCCAGCCAGCTGCGGGCACCAGACTACGACGCGCGCGCGGAGCTGGCGCGCCTCAAAGCCAGACGCGCCACTGCTGCTAAAACCAGAACCCTGCCCCTGCGTCAGCGCCCTCATTATCGTTGGGCATGGTACGCTGCGGCGGCCGTCACACTACTACTCGCCGCCTGGTTCCTACTACCGAAAGCCGGAGACCACTACGAAGAAACCGGTAAACACCTGCTGGCTGATGGATCAAGTGTACAACTCAACGCAAGCAGCAAACTGTCCTTTTTGGAAGGCGAAACCCGTGCCGCCACCCTTAGCGGAGAAGCCTTTTTCGAAGTCGAAAAAAAGGACGTTCCCTTCGTCGTCACCACGGAGTTGGGCACCGTCACTGTACTCGGCACCAGTTTCAACGTCTACGAACGTGGGCAGGAAATGCGGGTCGCCTGCCAGACCGGAAAAGTGAGCGTTCAATTCTCCGGCCAGTCAATGGCTCACCCACTTACTGCCGGAGAATCCGTCAGCCTGCTGCCGGATGGTACCGTGGCGAACAATCGCTCCACGCGGGAAGAAACCCTGGACTGGCTCAATGGTCATTCTTACTTCCAGAACCGGCCACTGTCCGAAATTTTCGCGGAATTCGAGCGACAGTATCAGGTAACCTTTAATCTTCCACCTGCTTTTGATGACACAGAACTCGCCAGCAGTCGTTTCACCAATGATAATCTTGAAAAAGCACTAGTCGAATTATTTGCCCCCCTGAATTTTGAACCTAACTTAGTGGGTAATCGGGTGATCGTAGAGTAGAGCCCTTTCAATATGATGATTAGGAAATACAAGGTTCGAAAGAGACGGAATGATCAGGTACTCGGGCAACGCGGATGCTCGAAGAACCTTCCAGGACGCTTCGAGGACCGCTTCACACTGTTGCAGGCCACTCGAAGCGCCGGATCAGGGACCTCGAAGCGTCGCGGAGCGACCTTCGAGCGTCCCGGAGCACCCCTCAACCGTCCCGGAAGTAGCGGCACCTTCTTCCTACTCTTTTTCTTTTTATGGACTACCGCGCTCAGCAGTCAGTCTTCCCCTACTGGCAGCTTCACCGCCCGGTTTAGCGATCAACCGCTGGTAGAAGCCGTTCGGCAACTCGAACAGGACTTCGGTCTGACCTTCTCTTTCCTGGAATCCACGCTAAAGGACAAACAGGCCAACTGTCTGTTTCAGGATGCAGCCTGGGAAGAAGTTGCCGACTGTCTCTTCCGCCCTCATGGCATCAAAGTCATTTACCTGGACGACAAGCAAATTGCGCTGCGGGCAGGCACGGAAGCCGACTTAAGCGATTGGACTATCCGCCTGCGCACCGTTGGTACTGACGGTACTCCCCTACCCTTCGTTTCTGTCGGGCTGGCCAGCCGGGGCATCAGCCTGGTGACGGATGAGGAGGGGTTGCTGGAAGCTACCCTCCGCGCTGCGCCTGCTGACAGTCTTTCCCTGCACTACCTCGGCTACAGCGTACGCCGGTACAGCCCGGAGGAGCTCTCCGGCCCCGGCCACCTCAATGTGGTGTTGCGACCTACCTCCATCGAGCTGGTCTCCGTTACCGTAACGGAGTATTTGACCGACGGCATCAGCGCCACTGAAGACGGCCGCCGGGTCATCATTGACCCCAATCAGGTAGATGTTCTCCCGGGCTTCGCCAACCGCGAAGTAATGCGCAACCTCTCCCTGCTCCCCGGCATCAACAACCTGAACGAGACCGCCGGAGACATCAGCATTCGCGGCGGAACGCCTGACCAAAACCTCGTGCTTTGGGATGGTATTCCGGTCTACCCCTCCGGCCACTATTTCGGGATGATTTCCAACTTCGCACCGGAGCTGGTGGAGACCATGGACGTCTGGCGCGGGCAGGCAGACGCGGAATACGGCGGGCGGGTGTCCGGTGTCATCCGAATGAAAACGGAAGAAGAAGTCGCCAAACGATTCACCGGTGGCGGCGGGGCTAGCTTTTTGCAAACGGACGCCTGGGGCCGGGTACCTTTCTTCAACGGAAAATCCGATCTGCAGCTTAGCGTGCGCTCCTCCCTTCCGGCCCTGCTGGACGGGCCGACCTATAAAGGTTACCGGGACCAGGCACTTCAGGGCTCTCTCATCGGTGAAGCACTTGCCAGAGAAGGAACGGAACAGCGGGCAGATGAAGACTTTCGCTTCCGGGAACTGAACGGCCGCTGGTTATTCCGCCCCGACCACCGGCAATACTTCCGCCTGAGCGGTTTTTGTCAGGATGATGAGTTGGATTACAGCCTCGGGCAGTCGGGCGAGCCGGGCTCTTTCACGGACGCTCTGGACAGTGGCAACTCAGGCATCAGCCTGCAGTATGGCCGTCAACTGGGCAAAGAACGAGAAGTAGAGGTCCAGCTTATCCACACCGATTTCGCCAATCGGGGGGAGAACGTTTATGACGGCCGGATCGGGAGCCTGACCATCTCCCGGGAGAGTGGTATCCGGGAGACCTCCGCCAAAGTGAATTACCGCAGCCGGCTCCATAAAACGGGCTGGTTCAAGACCGGCCTGCAGTGGCAGGAATACGGCTATAATTTTGGGCTGGCGGCAGAAAATTCCTTCGGGAGCTTACGGGAGGCCAGCATCCGGGACGGCAATGCAAGGGCAGTTTCCGCCTTTGGCAGCTACAGCTGGACACCGGCCAAACCCTTACATCTGGAAGCCGGGCTCCGCTTACCCTGGTATGCCAACACGCAAAAGTTGTACCCTGAGTTACGCCTCAATGGCAGCTATCGTTTGACGGACCAATGGCTACTCAAAGCTGGCTACGGCGCGAATCATCAATTCCCCGTTCAGGTACTCGAACTCAATGAAGAACGCATCAGCACCAGCGCTCCACTGTGGACCTTGGCGGATGGCATTGACTTTCAGGTACAGTCTGGTCGGGAGGCCAGCCTCGGCATCGCCGGAGATATCGGCACCTTTTTCCTTGACCTGGAGTTGTACCACAAGAAAGTAACCGGCCTGTCTTCAACGGAACTGGACAAAGAATCCACCGGATTCCCGACGGGAGACTCCCGGGCTACCGGCATGGACCTGCTGGTAAAAAAGCGTTGGGGCGGCTTCCGTAGCTGGGTCATTTACTCATTGAGTAAAACGGATTGGCTTTTCCCGACGGTAACGGAAGGTTACTTCCCGGCAGACAATGACCGCCGCCACCAGCTCCGTCTCATGCAAAGTTATGGAGTGGATCGTTGGACTTTTTCTCTGGGCTGGCGGATGTACTCCGGCGGGCGCTACACCAACTTCAAGGTGGGGCCCACCCGCGCCAACGGCGGCGGACTGCAGGCGGACCTGATCCCCGAAGACATCAATGCCGAGTCATTACCGCTTTATCATCGCCTCGACCTCTCCGTCAGCTACGACTGGTCCTCCAGCAAACTGAACGGGCATACCGGAGAGTTGTCTTTTTCTCTGCTTAACCTTTACGGGCGGGAGAATGTACTCGGCCGCGGCTTTCTGCTGGCCGAGCGGGAGGACCCGCTGCCCGGGCAGCGACGCTTTTTCCGCCAGCGGGTGGACCGGCTCGGACTGGCGCTGACACCGAATTTGTCGGTGCGGGTGGGCTGGTAGAGGATAAGGGGGAAAAGGAAAAAGGGGAAAAGTTGCCGAACTATCTTTTTACCCTGAGCTAACGGTCCGGGCAGCAAAATTCCAGACCTTTGCCCCATGCAACAGCTTCTAAAAACCTCCCTTGGCCGCCTGCGGATTCTCGCCTTCGTGGAAGGAGTTTCCTTTCTGCTCATTCTCTTTGTCACCATGCCACTGAAGTACCTCTTGGATCAACCCGAGCCGAATAAGGTCATCGGGATGGGGCATGGAGTGCTGTTTATCGCCTATTGTTTGCTGGTGCTGGTAGTTGGTATCAACCGGGACTGGAGCTGGAAGGTTATCGGCCTTTCACTATTGGCATCCATCATTCCTTTTGGGACGTTTTGGGCGGATAAGAAGTATTTCAGATAAAAGCGTCAGTTCAATAGCAATCTGGTAATCCATGGCTCTGCCAACCCGGGCAGCGGTCCACAAAAAGCGTTGGCAACATCTTCACTTTGACCATGCCGGACGTTAAGAGCCGGCCCATTTTCAGGGCGTTATCGACTCTTAAAAATTCGCTCTCCTGGCCTTTAAACCACATCTGACTCACACGATGATGTATCGCTACCGGCAGAACCAGCACTTTTTCATCCGCAGGCCGGCAACTTGCGTTGAAGACCGGTAAGCTCTCGAAAAAAGCCGTAATACTATCCTGCGGTATATCTACTGCGGAGCTGCTGTAAGTTTGATGAGAAAGGTAAGTAGCATTTCCCTTTTTATCCAGAGAGAAAAAGAGATAGAAAGCCAATGATTCATCGCTCACATCCGGGAGCTTCTCGTAAATAAAAATCATTGTTTCCAGTTCACATGCCTTATACTTTAAGCTCAGCGGCTTTCCATCACAGATCCTCTGTGCATTCAGCGGATGACCACAGCAACAAATAATTAATGCCAGCGAAAGAAGGCTAATGGATAGATCGCGCATGACTTTTCCGTTATGACAACCACAAGATAAACGAAATCAAAACTAGCTACTCCCTCACCCCTTCTGCAAACTCCGCCATCGGCACCCGCTCCACGAGCCGGCCTCCCAGGGAAGCTCCGCTGCCCAATTCCCGCTTAAACTCGACGAGGCCGAGGCCTTTAGCATAGATTTCGTAGCCTGAGAATTGAGGGCTGATGTCCCCGTCTTCCGGGTCCCGGAGGCTGACCTCTCCGGCGAGGCTGAAGAGCAGCGCGTCGTAGGTTTTATTCAGGACGGAGATGGTGGTATCCCGCACAAAGCGGCGGTCCATACTCACGTAGTTAACGGCATCCGGGGCGTCAGGCATGCTGAATTTAATCCGGTAGCCGAAGGGAGTTGTTGCCTCCTCATCCAGATAAAAGGGGAAAGCCCGATCGTAGATAACTTCTGTCTTCACCTCAGTAGCAATGCCGGTACTGTCCGTAGGCAGCAAACTAAGCGTCCGCAAATAGACACCATCATTCCGGATTTCCTCGCGACTTTGCTGTGCGGGGGAAAGATCATCGTTGTAGCGGGTGACGCTGAGATGCAGCGCCGTATCAACGTCCACCCCGAGGTAGTACCAGTATTCCAGGTCGGGGCCGGGTAACGTGCCGGTATTCTCGTAGGCGTAGACGAGGCCGTCGGTCAGCTCCCGGGCGGGGAAGTAATAGTTGCGGATGTCTCTGCGCCCGTCACAGGAACACAGGAGAACGAACAGAAGACATGGAATAAACAGGCGTAGGTACATAAGTGGGGAGGTTTGGGTCAGAAAGTCAGATAGTCAAGGAGTCAAACAGTACTATCTCCAGACTGTTTGACTACTTGACTCCCTGCTTCCCTCCAGCTGCAAAGCAGCGTGCCCAGCAACAGCGGCAGCGACTATTTGACTACTTGACTCCCCTACCGTTCATACCCAAACCGCTTCAGCGCCGACTCATCATCCCGCCAGTCTTCTTTGATTTTCACGTGTAGCTCCAGGTATACTTTTCGCTGCAGGAAATCTTCCATCCGTTTGCGGGCCTGACTGCCAAGTTCCTTAATGGCTTTTCCTCCTTTGCCGATCAGGATGGGTTTCTGACTTTTACGGGAGACATAAATCAGGGCAGAGATACGGGCCAGCTCGGCGCCGTCCTTGGTGGTAGTGTCCTGGAAACTCTCGATGTCAATTTCTACGGAGTAGGGAATTTCCTGGTGATACTGGGTCAGAATCTGCTCACGAATGATCTCGGAAACGAAGAAGCGTTCCGTGCGGTCCGTCAACTGGTCTTCGGGGAAGTATTGCGGGCCTTCGGGAAGCATTTCCACGATGTCGGCCAGCAGCTCCGGCACGCCGTCTCCCTTAAGGGCGGAGATTTCGTAGATGCGGTCGGGCTTCAACCACTTTTTGAACTGTTTCCGGAGCCGGTTGAGTGTGTCGGCCTCCGTGATGTCTGACTTATTGAAGACGAGGTAGAGGGGGAACTTCGAGTGCCGCAGTTTCCCCACCAGCATATCGTCTTCGCTGTATTCTTCCTGGGGGTCAATGAGGTAGATCATCAGGTCCGCATCGTCAAAACTGGTGTTAACGTAGCGGTTCATCATCTCCTGCATCTTGTAATTCGGGTCTTCGATGGCGCCGGGCGTATCGGAGAAGACAATCTGAAAGTCTTCACCCGTGAGAATACCGAAGATGCGGTGCCGGGTAGTTTGCGGCTTAGCCGTGATGATACTCATGCGTTCGCCGACCAGGGCGTTCATGAGGGTGGATTTTCCGGCGTTTGGCCGGCCGATGATGTTGACGAAACCGCTTTTGTGCATGGGGCAAAGATAGGGGCCAGAGATTCTCGATTCCCCATTCTTGATTGGCGATTCTTGATTTGGCCTAAAACCGGCTTTGCCGCAGGTAATTTAGTGGCGCAGACGCAGGTGCGATGAAGTACTAATGAAGCAAGGGGAACTCGAACGAAAGCAACTATCTATCTTACTTTAGGGTTACTCCCGGCTCTTTTACCGTCCTTTGCACCCGCGCCCCGGCGCCCACATTCACCCATTCCCGCATTCACCCATTCTCACTTGCGCGCATACATACTTACCATCGGCGATGAAATTCTCATTGGCCAGGTTACGGATACCAACGCCACCTTCATGGCTAACGCCCTGAACGAAGAAGGCTTTGAAGTCGTTGAACACCTCTCCGTCGCGGACACCCGCGAGGGCATCATGAGTGGCCTGATGCGGGCCACCGAAGCGGCTGATGTAGTGCTCGTCACCGGCGGCCTCGGCCCCACCAAAGACGACATCACCAAGCACGTACTGGCGGATTTTTGTAACACCGAGCTGGTTTTTCACGAAGAAAGCTGGAAACGGCTGAAAAAAATCTATCGCACCTTCGGCAAAAAAGCGACCAAGCATCATCGCGTACAGTGCGAGCTGCCGGCGACTGCCACCGTGCTGACCAACGAGCGTGGAACCGCTCCCGGCATGTGGCTGGAACTGGAAGGCAACATCATCGTTTCCATGCCCGGTGTCCCCTACGAGATGCGTCAGCTGGTGCGTAACGAGGTCATCCCACGCCTGCTGGAGTTCAATGGTGACGACAAACGCCTCCGGGCCCTGACCATTCTCACCGCCGGCGCCGGCGAGACAACCATCGCCGAACAGATCGAACCGGTGGAAGACAGTTTGCCCGAGCATATGTCACTCGCCTACCTGCCCAACCTCGGCACCGTCCGCCTGCGCGTTACCACCCGCGGCACCGACGAAGAGCGGATGAAGGCCGAGCTGGAAGACGTGCGGGTACAGATTGAAGACATCATCGGTGATCTCGTCTATGGCTACGGCAAGGGAGATCTTGCCCTGGCCGTTCAGTCCCGGATGCAAGATAAAAAACTAACCCTGGCCACTGCGGAGAGCTGCACCGGCGGCAGTATTGCAGCTCTGATTACCCGTCATCCTGGTTCCAGCAGTCACTTTATGGGCAGCATCGTTGCCTATGACAACAAGGTAAAGAACAAGGTACTCGGCGTACCCGTCAACATGATCCGTAAGAACGGCGCGGTGAGTGAGCCCGTCGTTAAAGCTATGGCTGAAGGCGCCCGCAAGAAGCTGGGAACGGACTATGCCATCGCTACCTCAGGAGTTGCCGGTCCGGGCGGCGGGACTAAAGACAAGCCCGTTGGCACCATCTGGATCGCGGTCGCTGGCCCCGAAGGCACCACCGCCCGACTGCTCAGCTCCGGTAAAGACCGGAAGCGCAACATCATCTACACGGTGCACCAGGCGTTGGATATGCTCCGGCGGGTGCTGGATGGGAAGTAGGGAGGGTTGCAGGGTGCAGGTTGCTGGTTGCAGGTTCCAAGTTGCAGGTTGCAGGTTGCAGGTTGCGGGGTGCAGGTTGCAGGGTGCAGAGCGTGAGGTGGAGGTTTATTTCCCTGAGGGTTTACTGGCTTCTTAGCGTTGAGTTTTAACCAGCTCTTCAACTTCCTTCAATGACAGCAATTGGTAGCGCCCTTCCAGCAGTACACCAACTGACTCAGGGATAGCGAGTAATGCCAGGTCTCCTGCTTCGCGGCCGGCCACCTGCTTACTGAAACGTTCCTCGTAGGGAGCGAAGGTCGGGAAGCGCATTTCTTCCAGTTGCTTACGGTCCGTTAACAGGTAGTCAATATTCCACTCTTCCATAAAGCCAAGCACTTGATCCAGGCTGTCAGCCGGAGCGGCAAAAGCCCGCCACTCCGCCTCAAAACGGGGGGTGATGTAGTCATAGTAAGCCCGAAAATAGAGCGCATGGCTCAGTTCACTGCTAATGAACACGGATCGATTTGTGAACAGCGGGATCATATCCGCTACCTGCGGCATGGCGGCGATCATGGCGTTCGGAGGTGTAGCTCTCACCGCTTCAAAGATCGGGTTCTGTGGGCGTACATCAGCATATCGCACGTTTTCCGGTGGCCGGTAGATATAGCCCCAAGCGAGGAGAGCGACCGTAAGTATACCCGCCACAACCTTCCTTGGCCAGCAATAGTAAAGCCCCCCCGCCAAAAAGGTCAGTATACCGCCAGCGAGCAATCGCCAGGGATAATTAACGTAGCGATCGGGCAAAAAGAGCATAGGCATTAATTCCCGGGCAAGTACGTATAAGAAACAGGTACTGGCCGCAAAGGCAAGCAACCAAATGGCAGGTCGGGCGAGGCGCTTCCAGAAGGTAATGGCCAGCCCGAAAGCCAGCAAGAAACCGGCATAGGCGAAGTAAACGTGATAGCCAAAAGTAAAATAACTCCGTACAAAATAGCGAAGGATGTTGCCCGGAGGCGCGTCTCGCAGGTTACTAAATGCAACCCGCCCTTCCCCTCCGAATTCGGGTAGCCAGCGCATTTCCGGATCCGTCAGAAAACCGTTTAGATCCGGGTGAACAGCAATTCGATGGCTGTGCAGCCAGGCGACGCCTACGGCCAGGAAACCACCACCGATAACGGGTAACCAGAACGACCATTTTACGGGCCCGGAAGGAGAAAAAAACCGCCGCCAGTCTTTTCCTTTTGTCTTCAGGCTATCCAGCAGGCGATAGACTGTCCAGCATACCAAAATTCCGGCATTGATCAATAAGGTCGGCGGGTAAAAGAGCGCACACAATAGCAACATAGCGGCCAGCTGCCAGGGCTTATCTCCTCTTACGAGGTAATAGGCGAAGGCCGTCAGTAGTGGCACGCAAAATGCCCGGGCCAGCCCGCCAAGCGATTCAGAGAGATTGTAGTGCGTGATGAGTAGCCCTCCCGTCAGGGCAAGCGCCAGAGGAAAAAAACGCCGGAATAGAGCCGTGCCGTAAACGACGGTCAGGACCGTCAGCGGAAGAGGAAGCCAGCGGGAAATTGTCAATGGATCAAGAAAGACGACCAGAGACCGCAATAAGGCATAATAGCCGAAGGGTTGGATCGCTCCGGAGGTCCTGGGATAGAAGCTGTCCGCCCATTCGGCGTCGAAGCGGATGGTATTCAACCATAGGTAATGCTGAACGACGTCTTCCTGAAAATGAAAGGGATCTGAAAGTAATGGCCAGTGGTAAATAAAAAAATAGGCCAGGGAAACCCCAATTAGCAGCAGCCATTCACGGGTAGAGAAGGATCGGTCTTGTGCCGGTATTGGAGGCATGGGGTAAAGGTCGGGAAATCCCGGGAAGTGGGTGTGCAGGTTGGGCCTTGTGCACAACTGACTTCCTTAATGAAAATAGGAGAACAAAGCCCGTACGCTAGGAGAGGCAGGCCTGCGGCCTGCAATTCTGCCGCTCTGAGGAGCTGAGATAAGATTTTCAAAAATCCGAAAGTCTCTCCTTCTCTCCTCCCGCTCCTCCGGAAAATATATCACGTAGCGGCTGAAAGCCTGCACATCAGGCTGCGTTCAGTGTGATGGTTTTCCGAAGGAGAGGGAGGAGTTGAGGAGCAGGAGCAGAGGCCTCCACAGGGATTGAGAACTTGAATCAATACTTGAGACTGAAAACGATTTGTGCCTTTTCGCATCCACACGGTAACACCTCAATACGCATCACTCCATATCCACGTACAGATCTCCCTTCAGCAGTCCACGGCTGATCACGATTTTCTGCACTTCGCTGGTTCCTTCGTAGATCTGGGTGATCTTCGCGTCCCGCATCAGGCGCTCTACGTGGTACTCTTTCACGAAGCCGTAACCACCGTGAATTTGTACGGCCTCTACGGTGTGCTTCATGGCAACGGAGCTGGCGTAGAGCTTCGCCATAGCACCGGCCTGGTTGTAGTCTTTCCCCGCGTCCTTGAGCCAGGCGGCCCGGTAAACGAGCATCTTGGCGGCTTCAATATCCGTCGCCATATCGGCCAGTTTGAAGGCAATGGCCTGGTGCTGGCTGATGGGCTTACCGAAAGCCTCCCGCTCCTGACTGTAAGCCGTTGCCAGTTCATATGCTCCTCCGGCGATTCCCAGAGCCTGAGCGGCAATCCCGATCCGGCCGCCAGCCAGGGTTTTCATGGCAAACTTGAAGCCAAAGCCATCTTCGCCAATCCGATTCGTCTTTGGCACCTTCACGTCGGAATACATGATGGTGTGCGTATCCGAGCTGCGGATGCCCAATTTATCTTCCTTAGCGCCAACGGTGACTCCCTCCCAGTCCGTTTCCACAATCAGGGCATTGATGCCGCGGTGACCTTTTTCGGCGTCCGTTTGAGCAATGACGAGATGTACTTTGCTCGTCCCACCGTTCGTAATCCAGTTTTTTGTACCGTTCAGCAAGTAATGATCGCCCATGTCCACGGCCGTTGTCCGCTGGCTCGTCGCATCAGACCCTGCTTCGGGCTCACTGAGGCAGAAGGCTCCGATCCACTCTCCGGTAGCCAGTTTCGTGAGGTATTGCTGCTTCTGCTCTTCAGTGCCGTAGGTCTCCAGCCCGTAGCAGACCAGGCTGTTGTTAACGGACATGATCACCGAGCAGCTATTATCAACTTTAGACAGTTCTTCCAGGGCCAGAATGTAGCTCAGGCTATCCATTCCGCCACCACCGTATTTGGGGTCAACCATCATACCCATGAAGCCGAGTTCGGCCATCTGACGAACCTCGTCAGTGGGGTAAGTCATCGTACTATCCCGCTCGATAACGCCGGGCTTCAGCACCCGCTGGGCAAAATCCCGTGCAGCTTCGCGGACGGCTAATTGTTCTTCGTTGAGAGTAAAATCCATGATCGTTTTATTTGGCCTGCGAAGTTAGCGAATTTTCGCCTGATGATGGCGAATGGCAAGGTAATGTGTGTGTAACAATGTTACCCTACCCGCAAGATTTGTACTCTTAGGAAACGAAGCTATGCATTGTCTTCGCACGAAAGCAGCATTGGATGAAACCCCTGGCCCGCTGCTTTTTGGAAGACGGTCGTACGTCAGCTGGTTGGATAGCAGACTATTCTTATTAATACTCCTCCTTACCTTGTGTACCGCCTGCCGCCACCAACGCTGCCGGAAGGTAAGTCCGTCTTCCCGCCAAAAGCCCTTCGATGAAAGTACGCTTCACTTATTTTTTGCTCCTCTTCAGCTTTACCATGCTAGCCCAAACAGAGGTTTTAGAACTCACTGCTGATCAGTATGGGCGGGACACGGTACTTAATATTATCGTTGCCCGAGCTGATTTGGCCTCCAGGAATGCCGAAGGAGAATTGCCCACCAGAATTCTCCTCGCCGGAGAACGCTATGTATTCGTTACGGCTCAGGTAAGCCTCACGACCGGCCTCCCCTACCTCGTTAGTTCCGGAGGAAAGAATTACCGGCTTTATTTCACGGACCTGCCACTGGTGAAAATTGATTCCAGAGAACGCATTCAGAATGAGCCTAAGGTAGCTGCTGACTTCGTATACACGGACGATGATCAAACCCTCCACGGCATCGTTGGTATTGAAAAACGGGGCTCTTTCAGTCAATCCTTACCTAAAAAATCTTACGACCTGGAATTCTGGGAAGATGAAACGGGAGAGGACAACAAGGATGTGCAGTTCGGAAACATGAGAGAAGATGACGACTGGGTTCTTGATGGTGTCTATAATGAACCTCTTCGCGTTAATGCCTTCGTAGCGCACAAGCTCTGGCTGGACTTACACCAACCCTACTACACGGAAGACGAACCCAACGCAAAGTCCGGTGCCGATGTGCAATGGTGCGAGTTGTTCCTGAACGGTAACTATCAGGGGCTGCACTATCTTTCAGAGCAAGTAGACCGATCGCTGCTGAAACTCAAAAAATTCAACCTGGCAACGGGTGAAATCCGTGGAGAACTCTACAAAGGTGAAGTTCCACTACCCGGTGTACTCCTGCGTGACGTTCCCTCTCGCAGCAACAACACCACTGACACCTGGGATGGCTACGAACTGAAGTACCCGGACACGGATGACGTCATCAACTGGGATAACCTCTACGATCTGGTTTCCTTCATTCTCGAATCCCCCGATGAACAGTTCGCGGACGAAGTAAGTCAGCGGCTTCACCTGGACAATATCGTCGACTACTTCCTTTTCATCAACCTGCTTGGTGCAGCGGATAACACTGGCAACAACCTCTACACCGGCCGGTACGATAACGACGAGCCCTACTTCTACACCCCATGGGACCTCGACGGTACGTTTGGAAATAATTTCGACGGCGAAGAAGTCGACTGGCCCATTGAACGCATACTAACCAACGGGCTTCATCGTCGATTGATCGCTACCAACGTCGCTGGCTTCAATGACCGCCTCTGCGCCCGGTACACTCAACTGGCAGAAAGTGGACTGTTGGCGCCTGACAGCCTTGAAGCCCGAATTAGAACCCAGTATCAACTCCTCGAGAACAACGGGGTCTACGAACGTGAAGAACTAGCCTGGCCCGGCTCCTTAGCCAACGGCCCTGACCGGGCCGCCTACACAACAGAATGGATCCGGGACCGGGCCAATTTCATGGCCGCCTGGACCTGTGACATGAGTGTAAGCACCAATGCACCCCGGTTAGAGCAGACACATATTCTTGCCCCCAACCCGGCCGATGGCTTCGTAAGGCTCATCCCAACCATTCAGAAAGACACCCGATGGGAACTTTATGACCTCTCCGGCCGCCGGCTTCGGCAAGGACAATTACCCATTGGCGCCTCCAGGATCGATTTCCCGGACCTCCATTCCGGGCTTTACCTCCTTCGGATTGGGCAAAATACCTTCCGAATTGTACTACAATAAAGGGAGGAATTTCCCCGGAAGACCCCATGATGGCAGATGCTTAAAGTAGATCAATTTCTTTTATGAATATTTATTCACTTTTCGTTATATTTGTCCTGTCACCAGACCATCACGTGTGTATCGCGACTTAAAATACCTCCTGGCTTACCTTCTTCCCCTCGCAGGTTATCTCGGTCTGTACTTCGGTGGGGTGTGGTCTTACGGCAGTATTTATGTTGCCTTCTTAATTCTTCCGCTATTAGAATTAGTCCTTCCTGCCAGCCAGGAAAACCACGCCCCGGAAGAGGAAGAAGCCCGTGGAGGAACACCGCTCTTCGATTGGCTGCTTTACCTCAACCTGCCCATCCTGACGGGAGCTCTCATCTTCCTCCTCATCAATGTCACCAGCAGAGAGCTTACCGCTAATGAGCTGACCGGAATGATCCTGAATGTTGGTCTGATGATTGGCACCGTAGGAATTAACGTAGCCCACGAGTTGGGGCATCGCACCAAAAAACACGAACAGTGGATGGCACAGGCACTACTGCTGACGGGCCTGTACATGCATTTCTTCATCGAGCATAACCGGGGCCATCACCGGCACGTAGCAACACCGCTAGACCCGGCAACCAGCAAAAAAAACCAAAGCATCTACGCCTTCTGGCTCCGCAGCACGACGATGAGTTGGTGGCACGCCTGGCAGCTGGAAGCACAACGCCTGGCTAAGCTCGGCCAGCCAGCCGTCAGTTGGCAAAACCAGATGGTACGCTTCCAGATCATTCAACTGGCTTACCTGCTGGCGATCTTCCTCATTTTTGGATTTACCGGACTTTGGGTAGCCATAACCGCCGCTGTTTTCGGGTTTTTAATGCTGGAATCCGTCAACTACATCGAGCATTACGGTTTACTACGGCGAAAAAATGCACAGGGTCGTTACGAACCCGTTTTACCCATTCACAGCTGGAACAGCAATCACGAACTCGGCAGAATATTCCTGTACGAGCTCACCCGCCACAGCGACCACCACTTTCGGGCCAGTCGGAAGTACCAGATTCTCCGGGCTTTCCGGGAGAGCCCGCAGTTGCCGGCGGGGTACCCGGCCTGTATGATCCTGGCACTCTTCCCGCCCTTGTGGTTCAGCATCATGAACCCCAGAGTAGACCGTTTTGCCCGCCAAACAGGATCGCAAAGTGCCAACCTTTCGCAGCCAATAGCGTAGGGGCGCGGGACCGCAGGTGCAGGGTAAAGCGCCCGGAAAGCAACGTTCTTTTAAATATTTGTTTTCTTTGTACCTGTTACACCGTCCTCCCATATACTACACTATGAGTAATTTTAGAAAACAGTTGCTGACTGACGTTAGTAGCCTGTGCCGTGAACTGTTTGTCCGACGGCTGGCCCGGGTCAGGAAACAGGAACTGGTCAGTGACAAGTCCAAAGCCGACATTTTGGTGCTCATCGTTGAGCTCGACCAACTCCGTCGGCTCGAGCCCTTTCCTGAAAAGGCTGACCTCGACGTAAGCCCTCTGGAGCAACTAAAAACAGCCCTCGCTGACCCTGAACATGACGACGAGTCCGGGCAACAAATCCTGTTGGACTGGGTAAAAGCTACCCGCCCGGAGGCTGACTCTGCAGCAGACCGGGGTGTGCCCGAAGGAGCAACAAGCCCCATTAACCAGCGTATGATTGATGAGCTGTCCTCCGTTCGGTCTGCCATTGACCAGACCCGGGTTCGGCTAATGATGGCCGGAGATGCTTATGACCGGCCGGCTTACACCGCCGCCAGAAACGCATTCACCCTATCGCGGGAAATCTACGCTGAACGTCTGCGCCTGAACCAGATTGACTGTAGTAACGAAGACTGCAGTACGGTGGAGCAGGTGCTGAAACCCGCCATTAAGACTGCCGACGGTGCCGGCTTTCCGGCCAGCATTCAGGCAGTAGCTGACTTTATGGAGGAACGTACTTTCCCCTACGTCAAAACTGACTGAGATAAGGGGCCAATAATCCCACTGCAACACACAACGTTTTCCAGCCCCTCCGACATCCCGGGCCCGTAATTTTCCTTTTCTAAGATATTCGGCATGAACAAGCTTTTCCTCATCTCTGTGCTGGCGATTCTGACCAGTCAACTATTTGCCCAAAACATCGGCGAAGACCTTCGCCGCGTTGTTCGCCTGGCGCCGCAGGCGCGGCAGGCCGCCACCGAAGCCACTAACCCAGCCCTGGACACCATCGTATTGGTCCTCGCTTACTACGGCGGGATGCCCCACGAAAAACGAGTGGAAGAGCTGTTTTCCGGGCCAGCTTTGCTGGCGCATTACCGGGACAATGCCGCCATCCGGGAGTTTTTACTGAACGAAAAGCTGGATAAATTGCTGGAAGGCTATTTGCCGCCGGAGGGCCTTGCTCTTCCACCTTCCTTTGCACCTGCGTCCCGCGCCGCCTTCCTCCAAAAATTACCCGGAGCGGAACTCTTCTCGCGCAACGGAAAGGTTGACCTGGGTAAAATTCGCCAGGTTTTCACCTCCCCACCCTCTGATGACTTCAGCCTCAGAGCCGCCGCCAATGCTGCGGCCACCAGCCCGGCCGGATTGTCCACCGCGAACCTGGCCAGCAATGCACTTGCTGGCCTGTCCGACTGGATCAGCCGCCGCGCCCAGGAAGAACTGACCTATACTTTCCTCACCAAGCTGCGGGAAGACATCAACCGCAATGATCTGGACGAGCTTTTCCCCAAGACCAGCCAGTTTTTGCCCACCCTGGACCTGCTGAACTACAAAGCTATTCTCCCCAGTATCCGGAAGGCCTTTACTGAAGACCTCAACGCCATTGCCTATAACTTTGGCAACTATCTGGAAGCGCGGGACATGGCCACCTTCCGCGACCCCATCGTTTATAACGTCTTTCTGATCTATCGCATCCTTGATCTGGAAATGCGGGAAGTTCCCCTCGCCGACATCCTTGCTTTCACCTACGGCGAACTCGAACGTGCCCGCATTGATACCCGCTGCCAGATCGATTTGCGGATGGCTAAAGCGGACACCACCAACGGTAACTACCAAAGCATTTTGGCGGCTTTTGATGAATACATCAAGGCCAACGAGCAGCTTAACCGGCAGTTTCAGAAAGCAAACGATCTGCTCAGCGAGCAATTCTTCAATCCGATTATGGACGCCGTAGACAGCGGCAATATGGGAGAAGACGGACCGGCCTTCATTCAGCGGGCGGCCGATCAGTTTCTGCCCCTCGACACGGAAAGACTCCCCCTCAGGAATAACTATTGGGAAACCGCCGCTGATCCGCCAGCCACCGGTATCGTTCGTGCCTGGCTACGGGGTCAGGAGGCCTACGAATACTATGAGGCCTACCCCAGCCTGACGCGCTTTGATGAGCTCTTCGGCCCTGACGCTGTGGCCTTCAACCCCAACGAACGCCGGGCTGCCGGCCTGACGGCCGTCCGCGAAATCCTGGCTCACCGCAGCGATCTGAACGCCTACCGGAAACAATTCAGCCGCTTACTGGCCGCCAGAGAAAACCTGCTTAATCTCCGGGCCGAGATCACCGAAAAGCAGCAGCGCTCCGAGCTGGCCAAGCGTTCTTCGGCGGATAAAAAGGCGGACCTACTGGTGGATATTGCCAAAGAAGAGTCCTATTCTCCTCACCCCGCTCTTCGCTTACTGCGGAAGCTCACCGAAGAGATTCAGCCCAACCTGCCGGCCTCGGGAAAACAGCTGGCCGCTACGCGCCAGCGCCTGGAAGAGTGGGTAAAAGAACGGGGAGACAGATCTTCTCCATACTGGAAAAAGATGGCCAGCGGACCGGCACTTGCCGCCAACCTCCCACCGCTGCAGCAAGCCATCGATGCTACGGATGCCGCCTACGACTTACTGCACGATGCCGTGACTCAGTATAGCAGCAGCCAGGCGGACAGCCTCATCCGCTCCTACCATAACCTGACCACTTTTGAGACTGTATTCGGAATGGCTCAGGAGACCTTCTTCCTGCTCTCCGGCTCAAACAGTGATTTATTTCTGGATAAAAAGGATATGTCTGTTTTTCAGACCAATGCCTCCGCCCGTCAGCTACTCAATGGCATCGGGCAGGAACGCATTGGGCGCATCCCGAACCTGGGTAAGCTTAACGCTCCGGGCATTTCAGACTTTTTGCTGGACTTTGGCTTGTACCTTTCTGACCTCCGGTCCGGAGGGCGGGCGCCTGACCTGAAAGGAGTCGACCCGCAGGCCGTTCGCCGCATCCTGGCCGTAAGTTTCATTTCGCGGACGCTGTCGGCCCTGCTGGAAGCCCCTGTTTTCCAGGACCTCGCCGGTAGTGCCAGTGGAGCCACGCTGGCAGAGCGTTTCCCCGCCTTCAGCAAAGTTCCGGAAGTAAGCGAAGAACTCAACGAACTCTTCCGCCTGAGCCAGACCGGAGAATTCCGCTATGCTGTTGACAATCTCCTCAACCTGCTACGACTCTTTGAGGTAGCCCCTACGGCCAGTAAAAAACAGCAGCGCCTGACGGCGCGGCGTGACCAACTCAGCGAACTCATTGATGACTACGTTGTGGAAAGGGACGAAGACCTCCGGGCCGTTGGGCTGGCGGCTCCGTCGGCAAAACTTCTCAAGCTCCCCGTCAAGGTAAGTGAGAAAGACCGGGTCCGCATCATGGCCTACGAATCAGAAGCAACGAATGGTATAAGTACTTATGACCGGGCAGAAGCAGCGGAAGGTATTCTGAATCTGAAAATACAGCGCATTCGGGAAGAGCTCAATCTGGTAGAAAGGAGACTGGCGAGGTTGAACCCGCAACGGATCAACAAATTCAGAGAAAGTCTTTTCCGCTACGGTACTTTCATGGCTGACGTTGCCGGTGCTAATGACGCGTCTGATTTTGAAGCGGCGCTGAATACCGTCGCCCTTCCGGTAGGCAGTTCTCAGATCAAGCGAACGCGGCCCTCCAGCGTGGAGCTGGGAGCTTACTTTGGCGGAGCCCTCAGCCGGGAACGACTGATTTTACCGGCCGGTGTAACGGATGCCAGCCTGGAAGAAGATGCCTTTGGAGCTGCTCTCTGGGTTCCCGTCGGCGTTTCTTACAGTAAGAACATTGGTGGCGGTAAGTCCATCACTCTTTTTGGCTCCTTACTTGACTTAGGCGCCATTACCGCTTTCCGGCTGGAGAAGCAGAATGAGGTAGCGGGGTCGGCGAAGGTGGAACGCTTGCCCGTGTTCCGGCCTGCCAACGTTATTGCTCCAGGCCTCCATTTACTTTATAACTTCCCTAAATCTCCTTTCTCCCTTGGCATCGGAGTACAGGACGGGCCGAGCGTCCGGGAGTTCACCACCGCAGGGTCTAACCGGGTCCGCGAAGCCAGAAGTGTCCGGGGGATGTTGACCTTTAGCGTGGATGTACCAATCTTCCGCTTCTTCAATCAATGATGAAGGGGAACAGATCAGCCTTTTCTCATTCGCTGCATCTTCTGCTGGTAGAGCCGTGAAATGTTTATCGGATGTAGGGTGATAAAGGGTGGAGCTAATCCAACGGGCTACCCTTTCTCCCCCACCCGTTCAATCTTACCCACCAGGAACAGGTAGCTGCAGAAACCAAGGAAGGCCATTGCTCCGATGAAAAGCAAGGCGGGCTCGAAATCACCGTCATTCGCCAACCAGCCAATAACCGTGGGAGTGATTACCCCGGCCAGGCCACCAATGAAGTTGAAGACGCCACCGACCAGGCCGATCAACCGCTTAGGCGCCAGAAGGGAAACGAACACCCAGGTAATGGACGCCAGCCCGTTGCCAAAAAAGGCCACGGCGAGAAAGAAAATGATGAGCGCGGTGCTGTCCGTATAGTTCGCACCAATGATAAACATCGACAGTAACATACCGATTAAAATCGGTCCCTTTCGGGAAGCTTCGTTGGACACGCCACGGCGGACGAGATGGTCCGATAAAAAGCCGGACATCAGTACGCCAAAGAAGGCCGCCAGAAAGGGGATAGAAGCGAGGAAACCGGACTTTATGAAGTCCAGTCCCCGAAATTCCACCAGGTAGGTGGGAAACCAGGTCAAAAAGAAAATGAACAGAGAGCCCATGCAGAACTGACCGAGATAAATGCCCCAAAGCTTCGGATGAACAAAGGCCTCCCGGAGGTCCGCTAAGGTAAAGTCTACCCTGCCCTCTTCCGTTCTTTTCTTTCCAGCGTCAATTAAGCCGCCGCCTTCCCGGATCAGGTTGAGTTCTTCCTCACTAACGGATTCATGGTCGCGGGGGTCTCGATAAAAAATCCACCAGATGAGCGCCCAGGCGATGCCGATCAGACCGGAAATGATGAACAGACCGCGCCAGCTGTAGTAAGCCTGGATGGCTACCAGCGCGGGCGTTAGAAAGGCCAGCCCAATGAACTGCCCAGAGGTATAAATTGCGATGGCTGACGCTCGTTCCTTCTCCGGGAACCAGCTCGTCACAATCTTATTATTGGTCGGGTAAGAGGGAGCTTCGAAGACCCCAATGGCCGCCCGCAGCCCGATTAATGCGGCAAGTGAACTGACCAGCCCCTGCAGTAAAGTCGCCAATGACCAGAACACTAAAATGATGGGGTACAGAATCCGTGGCTTTACGTAATCGACCATGATTCCGCCCGGAATCTGCAGTAGCGAATACGTCAGCCCGAAAGCAGAAAAAATGAGGCCCAGCTGCACTTTCGTCAGGGACAGGTCTTCGCCAATAGCGGCAGCAGCCACGGAGATGTTGCTTCGGTCCATGTAGTTGATTACTACGGTGACGAAGACCAGGGCGAGGATGTTGAAGCGTTTTTTGGTCATGGTTTTGAGTTGCGGGGTTCAGGGTGCAGGTTGCAGGTTGTAGGTTGCGGGGTGCAGGTTGCAGGGTTCAGGTTGCAGGTTGCGGGGTGCAGGTTGTAGGGTGCGGGGTGCGAGTTGCGGGGTGTGGAAGTTCAGGGCGCGGGGCGCAGGGTGCAGGGTGCAGGGTGTGGAATTCAGCGTGCAGGGTATGGGATGAAAGCTCCATCCGCAACCTGCAACCTGCAACTCACAATTTGCAACTTGCAACTCACAACCTGCAACCCGCCTCACCATTCCGTTACGGAGCCATCCGGATTACGCCAGATGGGGTTCTTCCAGTTGTGACCGATTTTAGCAGCGGCGCGGACTTTTTCTTCGTCGATTTCAATACCCAGCCCGGGCTTGGTCATCAGCGGAACGAAGCCATCCCGGAGCCCAAAGCCATCGGGGTCCGTGAGGTAATCTACCAGGTCAGCCCCTACGTTATAGTGAATCCCGAGGCTGGTTTCCTGAATCAGGGCGTTGATGCAGTTGAAGTCAATTTGCAGTGCCGCAGCCAGACTGATGGGCCCCAGCGGGCAGTGTGGCGCGATGGCGACATCATAGGCCTCCGCCATGGTGGCAATCTTCTTTACTTCCGAGATACCGCCGGCATGGCTGAGATCAGGCTGCAGGATATCGACGGTGCCTTGTTCGAGCACCCGTTTGAAGTCCCAGCGGGAGTACATCCGCTCGCCCGTAGCGATGGGGATGGAGGTATAATCGCTGATGGACTTCAGGGTGTCATTGTTTTCCGACAAGACGAGCTCTTCGAGAAAATAGGGATCGTAGGGTTCCAGCGCTTTAGCGATGGCTTTAGCCTGCCCCTTGTGCACACGACCGTGCAGATCAACACCGATACAGATGTCGTCACCGACGACACTGCGGACGGCGGCGAGCTTGGCCGCCGCCTGTTTCACCTTAGCCGGTGTATCGATCCATTCCATATGATCGCATACGTTCAGCTTAACGGCCTGGAAGCCATTGTCCATCCGCCATTGAGCGGCTTTACCGATTTCTTCGGGTGTGTCTCCGTGTACCCAGCCGTAGATTTTGACTTTATCGCGCACAGCTCCGCCGAGCAGTTCGTAAATGGGTACACCCAGGGCCTTGCCCTTAATGTCCCACATCGCCTGGTCGATCCCGGAGAGGGCGCTCATCAGCACGGGCCCGCCACGATAGAAGCCCCCCCGATAGATCATCTGCCAGAAGTCCTCAATCTTGTTGGCCGGGTGACCGATCAGGTGTTCTTCCATTTCACGGATGCAGGCTTCCACCGTGGCGGCCCGCCCCTCCACTACGGGTTCTCCCCAGCCAAAAATTCCACTGGCAGTGGTAATTTTCAGAAACAGCCAGCGTGGTGGCACCTTAAACAGTTCAACTTTGGTAATCGTCAGGTCTTGCATAATCAGTAATAATGAGTGTGGTCAGCCTTGAAATTACAGTTAAGCGGGCAGGCCACCCAGGTGAAGCCCTTAATCTGACCATATGCCGTAGAAAAGTGTCCGGATCCGTTGAAAATGCTTGCCGACTCTGCTTTGCTTTCAAAAAATCACATTGCATCCTGCGTGTTCGCCCAAATCATTCGTAAAAAAAATCCTGCGTCTTGTCCTATCTTGGAGTGCCCATTCGTAGTAAGAGTGTAAACCACCTTATTCAACTGCAAAAAACTACAATCATGCAGGACTTTATGATGCTCTTCCGCAGCGAAGAAAACCCCGACTTCCACCCTTCCCCCGAAGAGCTACAGGCAGAGATCAAGCTCTGGGAAACCTGGATCGGCGGCATTGCTGCTCAGGGGAAATTTGGTAGTTCCGAAGCCCTGGACTTCAGCGGCAAGATCTTACACGCTAACGGCACGGTTACTGACGGCCCTTACATCGAACTGAAGGAAATCGTTGGCGGCTACATTCTGGTAAAAGCCGAGGACTTTGATGACGCACTGCAGCTGGCGCAGGGCTGCCCCGTACTTTCCGTAGGTGGAAAGGTCGAGATTCGCCCCATCATGCACTTCGATTAAAAAAGGCCGATGCCTCTTTTACCCAATCTCTTCCGCACCGAGTACGGCAAAATGGTTGCCGTACTCGTGCGGTCGTTTGGCTTCTCCCACGTGGAGGAAGCTGAAGATCTGGTAAGTGACACCTTTGCCCTTGCCGCAGAAACCTGGGGCATGAAGGGAATACCCGAAAACCCAACCGGCTGGCTCTACACGGTGGCGAAGAACAATGCCCGCGACCGACTCCGTAGAAAGGGGCACTTCAGCAATCGTATTCTTCCGAATCTGAAGCAAGACCACCCCCTGACGGAGATGCCGGAACCAGACTTTAGCCCTGAAAGCTTTCAGGATAGTCAGCTGCGCATGATTTTCACCCTCTGCCATCCGGCGCTCAACCCAGAGCAGCAGGTGGCGCTCTGCCTCCGCATCCTGGGGGGCTTTGGCATCGACGAAATTGCGGCTGCTTTTCTGACGACAAAGTCGACCATCAACAAACGGCTGCAGCGTGGCAAAAGCCGCCTGCGGGAGGTATTATCCAGTATTGAATTACCGCCATCCAGTGCCCTGAACGAACGACTGGAAGCCGTACTAACCACCATTTACCTGCTGTTCAACGAGGGCTATCACGCTAGCGTCACCCCGGAAACCTTTCGCCGGGAGCTCTGTGCGGATGCCATCCGGCTGGCGCTGCTGCTCACCACGAACAAAAAAACCAACCTGCCGCAGGTCAATGCGCTGCTGGCCCTGATGTGCTTTCAGACTTCCCGCTTCGACGCCCGGTCAGGTACCGACGGAGAGCTGATTCTTTATGCCCGGCAGGATCGTTCCCTGTGGGACGAACGCCTCATCGGGCAGGGCAGAAAATTTCTTACGGCAGCTACCTCCGGTGGGCACAACGGACGCTATCACCTGGAGGCTGCCATCGCCTTCTTACATACTAAGCCAACCGAGAGTCCGGAAAAATGGCCAACGATTCTCAGCCTTTATAATCGGCTGCTCCAGCTTCATTATTCACCCGTAGCTGCTCTGAACCGCACCTACGCGCTTAGCCGGGTGCATGGCCCCGAAGCCGCCATTACGGAAGCCTTGAAAATAGACCTGAAGGGACATCTCTGGTTCCACCTGCTGCTGGCGGACTTATACGGGCAGGCTGAAGAAAAAGCGAAGGCGAAAGATCACCTAAACCAGTCATTAGTACTGACTAAAAACCCGGCGACGAAACGTTTCATCGCAGCCAAGATAGCGGCGTTGTAACTTACCGTCCATGCACTCGCTTCTTCTCATTCTCGGCAGCCGGCGATACTTCGCCCCCGCCTGGATTTTTGCTTCTTTGAATATCATTGTTGGCACCTGGGCACTATACATCCCGGCGGTCAAAGAACGGCTACAGCTAGACGATGGTGCGCTTGGGCTGGCCCTACTGGCCTTCTCCGTTGGTATGCTAACGATCATTCCTTTCTCAGCGAAAATCATCCGATTACTTGGCGTAGGTCAGGTCAGCTTTACCGGCATTATTCTTTTTGGCTTTGCGATGGTAGGCCCCGTATTGGCCCCCTCCTTCCCTGTTCTTTGCGGCTGCCTGTTTTTCGCGGGGATGCTAACCTCCCTGACCGATGTGGGCATGAACGCCCTCGTCTCAAATCTGGAGCGGGAAGACGGAGAAAACTTCATGTCTGCCGCCCACGGCTTTTTCAGTCTGGGGGGCGTAATTGGGGCAGGAATCGGAAGTCTGTTGATCGTAGTCTTTGCCGCGCCGTGGCAGCATATGCTGGCGGTGGCGTTAGTTGTTTCAGGGACCAATACTTACCTGTCTCCCAGCTATCGGCTGGCCGTAAGTCCGCCGGAAGACCGGCAGGAAGAAGGCGGTTTAAAGCTCGGCCTCCTCAGGCCCCTGCTGGGCCTGGCCGTGTTGAGCTTCATGATCATGGGCAGCGAAGGTGCCATCGAGCACTGGAGCAAGCTGTACATGCTTGACGTAGTGCAGACGGAGTCTGACCGATGGGCTGGTTTTGGTTTTGTCGCTTTTTCGGCTACCATGATGCTGGGTCGCTTTTTGGGCGACGGTGTCTCTGGTCGCTTCGGTGCGCTCAAAATCATTATGGGCGGTACGCTGTTGGCGGCTTTGGGTTTCTTACTGGTACTTACCGCTGGTTACTGGCCGGCCTTAATTGGGTTCGGGCTGGTGGGTCTGGGCTTCTCGGTCATCATTCCGGAGCTGTTCCGCCTGGCGGGCAAGACGAAAGGCGTAACCGCTTCGGAAGGTATCGCTCTGGTAGCCGGGCTGGGCTACGCAGGCTTCCTGGCCAGCCCGGCGTTGCTGGGCTTTTTGTCCAGCATTGGCACCTTACGGCTGAGTTTTACGGTTCTGTTGGGGGTCTCAGCAGCGGCATTTCTGATTGCTGCTTTCCTGAAACGGCGACGGGCATAGTAGCGTCTTCGGTAAGCTCAGTAGAGGCGCGGCCGCAGGTGCAGAGGAAGGTTGAAAGAGCCTTGCTTAATACTCCCCAGGCTATTTTAAAGGAAAACCGCGAAGTACTGCGACTGACAATCCATGCATCAAAAGCTCCTCTTGCACCTGCGGCGATCGCCAGACCCGCCGAAGTGTTTGTGCCCAAATCTTCTGTCCTGCAAACTGTATCCTTATTGGGTGCGTTACCCCAACGAACCCCTTAAAAACACTCTCTTTGAATATCCTCGTTCTCAACGCCGGCAGCTCCTCCGTTAAAGCAGCCGTTATCAACCCGGCTACGGGTGCCCGTGGCCTGGAAATGTCTGCCGATCGTTTACTCGACGCTCCGCGTATTGAATTTTCTGACGGGACGGTCATCGAACCGGAGAGTAAAGGCCCGGAGCGGACCATTGCCGTTTGCCTGGAAGCGCTGAAGGATAAACTTTCCGGTACGGATATTGACGGAGTCGGGCACCGGGTGGTTCACGGCGGCGAAGATTTTGACCGGGCGACGCGCATTGACGAAGAAGTAGAAGCCAGGATCGAGAGCCTGAGCAAGCTGGCTCCCCTGCACAACCCCGTCAACCTGCGCGGCATTCGTGCGGCCAGAGCTTTGTTTCCCGATGTTGATCATTTCGCTATTTTCGACACGGCCTTCCACCAGAGCCTGCCGCGCCGGGCAAAGACCTACGCCCTGCCTAAAGAACTGATGGCCGAGCACGGTATCCGTCGCTACGGTTTTCACGGTACGAGTCATCAGTACGTGGCAGCCAAAGCTGCCAGTTTTCTGGGAGCAGAACCGCGGGATCTGCGCATCATCAGTTGTCACCTGGGGAACGGTTGCTCCGTGGCGGCCATTGAATTTGGCCGCTCAGTAGAAACGAGCATGGGCATGACGCCGCTGGAAGGACTCGTGATGGGGACCCGTTCCGGAGACATCGACCCCGGCATCATTGACTACCTCCACGAACAGGCGGGGCTGAGTACCAGTGAGATTGACGAGTTGCTGAACCGTAAAAGCGGACTAGCTGGTCTGTCCGGCGTGGGCAATGACATGCGAACCATTTTGGACAAATCGATGGCGGGCGACGCAGACTGCCAACTGGCCGTTCAGGTCTTTACGCATCGTTTACGGAAATACATTGGTGGCTATGCCGCCATTATGGGCGGCGTAGATGCTATCGTCTTCACCGGCGGAATTGGAGAGAACAGTCCCGTTATTCGCCATCGGGCCAGTCAGCGACTCCACTATCTGGGGGCAGTCATTAACGAAGACAAAAACTCCACGGCGGAGCTGTCGGAAACGGTTCCCGTTGTTGACTTCAGCATGCAACACAGCCGGGTTAAGCTGTTGGCGGTGCGCACGGATGAGCAACTGGCCATTGCCCGGCAGTGCGGAAAGCTAATTGATAAGGCGGACGCCGTCAATACGATGCCTTCAATACCCATTGCTGTTTCCGCCCGTCATATTCACCTGCGGCAGGAAACCCTGGATGTTTTATTTGGTAAAGGGCACGAACTAAGCGTGAAAAAGTGGCTCAGTCAACCCGGGCAGTTTGCCGCCGAAGAAACCGTTACTGTGGTCGGGCCCCGTAACTCCATTGAACGGGTTCGGGTCTTAGGCCCCGTACGTAGCAAAGACCAGTTGGAGATCAGCCGAACGGATGAGTTTTTCCTGGGCATTGACGCCCCCGTCCGCGAGTCCGGAAAGGTGGAGGACACACCCGGTTGTAAGCTTATTGGCCCCGCTGGTGAATATGACCTTGAGGACGGGGTAATCTGTGCCTGGCGCCACATCCACATGACCCCGGAGGATGCTGCCACTTTCGGCGTACAGGACCGGGACGTAGTGGAAGTTGCCGTGAGTAATAATGAACGAGCACTCACTTTCGGCAACGTCCTAATTCGCGTCTCTCCGAAGTATAAACTGGAAATGCACATCGATACTGACGAAGGTAACGCCGCCGAAATCAGACGTGGAGATCAGGGCGTACTGACGATGACCGGGCAGGAAGGGACACTGCGTAAGCGAAAAGTAAGCCTCTCATCTTAGATCGTGCATCCTCAAAAAAAGGATAAATACAGGCTACTGCTAATCAGCTGATCAACACTCTCGGGCCAAAAAAGAGCCCCTTCCCCTACCTCTTTTCAGAACATTAATTTATTCTTTTCTAAAAGAAAAAATGATAAAATGCAGCTATTGCAACCGTACTGAGTCTTTCAACCGACAATTCCGTAGCCATCACATTACCAAGTGTTTACACACTCTTTTCATTGTCTTTAGCTATTTAAAAAGCAGCTATCAGACCAGCCTAAATAAATAGATGACATAAATTTTAATTTGTACATTAAAATTTATCATTATACATTGTACCAACTTTTATAGTTTTGTTCAGGTAGAAATGTTTGTTCAGTTTTTTTTGCATTTCTATTGTTTTTGTCTCTCATAGTAAAATGAATCCCTAATGTTTAGATTTTTAATTGGGCTCCTGCTCATAGCCACTCCTATGTTGGCTATAGGCCAGTCTTCTCATGAATGCGGGTTTGAACTTGACGTTCTATCCGCAAAAGCAGCCGATGCTGCTTTTAAGAGCTTTCACGCAAGTAAGCCTCTTCCTTCAGAACTCAAAAGCCAGGACACTCTCCAGCTGCCTATTCGGTTTACTGTTTTCAGAAATGACGATGGATCAATGCCTGAGGTGTATGGCAGGTCTTCAGGTGTGGTGACTCAGCAGGAAGTGGATCAGGCACTGTCTAATCTTAACCTCGCATATGGCCCTTTGAAGGTCCGGTTTATCCAGGAGGGTCCCATTAATTACGTTGATAATAGCCGGGCCCGTCTTGCCGAAGTTCCGTCCCACTACTTTTCTTTTACCTCATCTAATTCTAATGGTTACGTTAATTGGAAGCTCCCTTCAGGAGTTGTTGGTAAAGGAAGTCGGTTATTTTCCCCTCCATCCTCCTACAATCAGTATGGTCCAATTGGAAACGGGGTGTTTTACATCCGGGACTCAACCTATTTGCTACGCCCTACGGTAGTCCATGAGATGGGTCATGTATTTGGCCTGCTACATACTTTCCACGGAGGAGACGAGCTCTATGACAACCCTTCGGACCCCATCGAAAACAGTCCACAAGTTTTTGCGGATAAGAATACAAGGGAGTTGGTTATTCGTGAAGAAGTACCTGCGGACTCGGCCCCTTTCCCCGTCCCTAATTACCGTACTGCCGGAGACCGGTTGGAGGACACTCCTGCCTGGGGGCGGATGAACTCCAACTGGCCCAACCCCAACGATTCTGACTGTTCAGAATATGTTGGTGCCCTAGAAGGAGTATCCCGCTGTTCCTCTGGTTTTTTCCAATATGACTGCATTTACCGGGGTAACTACGTTGACTATAACGGAAATGAATTTATTGACACTGATGTTTCCATCAGCAACTTCATGTCTTACAGTGACTCTTCCCCCTCAATATGCAGAACGAGTTTCACCAATGACCAATACCTCTTACAAAATTCAACCATCAGAAGATACGCCGTTGATATCTGGGACGGGTCAAAAGGAACCAGCTTTACCGACTCCGTTTTATTTTGGGGCTCCAACACACCGGTAAAGGATATCAACATCACCCTCACGCACGCCGCAGACGGTCCTGCTAATGGACGATACTCGCAAGTAACCACCCCAACGGATGGTAGCTTCACGGCCAGCCTGTTTGACGAAAAAGTGAAAGCAAAGCTATCCTTCCTGGGCAGTGGATCCGTTAACAAGGACTACGTTCAAAGCAGTGACACCTCTTACAACATCTTCCACTACACTGATTCGGACTGGCTTTCTGGTGTGAGTACCGCTGACATGATTCTCACCATAAAGTATATATTGGGGATGGAAGAATTTAACTCTTTCCAAATGCTGTCAGCAGACGTCAACAGAGACGGAGAAGTAACCATCATTGATGCTCTGGAATTGAGAAAACTTATCCTTGGTCAGTTAAGCGGATTTGAAGCTTATTCTTCCGGGCCATGGCAATTTGTTCCGGAGGTGATTTCTGCCTCTGCTGATTTTGCGACCAATCCTTTCAACATGAGTATTGAAGGAATACAGTACCACGGCGAAGCTCCTTACCTGAGTTCTACTTTCGAATATATTCCTCAGGTTGGTTCAGCGGCAGGTTTCAGTGCCTTTAAGCTGGGCGACGTAACGGGCGATGCTCAAGCTATAAATAATAGTCGTAGTTCTAACATTTCGGCTTCGGGCTGCCCTCGTGAAGCAGACGCTATTACGTTCTACGCTTACTCCTCTGAGTCCAACCTTGACAACAACGTCACCTTCCAGTACCGCCTTACGCCTACTTTCTCCGGGCCTGCATCTGGGTTCCAGGGTGAAATTAGTTTTGACAATACGACACTAGAGCTGTTGGAACTCCTTCCTGCTGCAAAAAGCGAAGACTTTGGCTCAGACAACTATAACGTTATTGAGCGCGGATCAGAGACCGTCGTTCGCTTCTCCTATACCTATAATAAGGGCCGCTCCACTCAAACAAAGCAACTCTCTGCCGACGAACAGATGCTTGTGCTCAGGTTCAGGACCAAAGTAGCGGGCCTTGACCCGTCTCAGGAAATCGAATTAGGAACGGGCCTTCCACTGGAGGTTTACCATGCAGACGGCTGCTCACTCTCAGGAGAGATCCTGGCTGACGTGGAGCTGGAAACTGAATCAGGTGCAGTCGGTGATCCTTTGAGCTCACCAACGGACTTCACGCTGGCTCTTGCTCCTAACCCCGCCAGGGACAGGGCTAACATTATTATCAATTCCACTGACAGTAAGCATTATAGAGTAATTATCTATTCAGTCACTACCGGAAGAGAATTTAAACAATGGGAAGCCCGGACAATAGATGGCTATTACCGGCAGGAAATTGACATTTCGGATCTACCCAATGATGTGTTTCTTGTCAAAGTGACAGACTCCCAAAAGAGTCAATCATTGAAGCTAATCAAAATTTAGCGGTATCTTTCTGGCCAGTTGCACAACATATTTTTGCACAAAGGATTGATTTTCAGCCTATAAAACCTATACTCCGTCAAAGCTAACCTTTGGCGGAGTATAGTCGTTTTTGTTTGAACATCAGCTACATTTTGCCCGGTACCCAATGGCCAGATTTATTTACATCTTAATATTTAGTCAATTCTTTTGGCTAACTATGGTAGCCGCCCAAAGCCACCTGACCAACGAAGTCGTTCTTTTTGATGGTGTTGCTGATGTTACAGCGCTACCGACTTTTGAGATTTCTCCTCTGGATGGAAGTGTGCTTGTGGTCAACTCCAGCGGAATACACGACAATATCAGAGTTGCGGAATTATACAATGAAGACCTGCTGCTGATCGCTAATGAAAACGACACCAGCGATGTTGATGGCACACTTACTCAGATAACCAAAGACTCGGGCCTGGGGCATGTGGGGGTAACCAGCCACCTAACCTTTCAAAACTCCTTTAACTGGTTTGAGATTTTTTCGTTTGGTGCTTCAGGTTCGACCTCTCTTTTCCAGAGCGATGATACGGAAGAGTCCTTAACGGCAACGCATATTCTTTCCGTTAACAATGCCACGCTTTTTGCGGCTGGAAATACTTACGGATACTTCACACCTACTCCGGATTCGGTGTTCATTGAACAGTTCAAGGATCGCCAACCAACCTGGAGGGTTAATGAACCAGGCAATCATGTTTTGGCGCTTGACCGTAGTGATGAATTCATCCAATTAACCATTGTGCAGGCGAACAAGCTGAATGTCTTCTCCTATAATATGGGCACTGGAGCGATGGAAAACTCTTACTCTATCGACATTTCAGATTACAGATTCATGCCGCTGGTTTACAGGTTTCCCAAGAGCAATGTTACCCTGGTGGCAAAAGCTACGGAAACTTACGAGGTATCCTGTTTTGACGTCAATGGTTTTAAATGGGGATACCACAAGCTTCAGACAGCAGAAACTACTTCTATTGACCGGATTGGCGACATTCAATTCGACGATGAAGGGAATGTATACCTCACCGGTATATTTTACACCCAGGAAACTGGCTCGGGGGTGCTTATCTCTAAGCTATCTCCGGACGGAGACCTGAAGTGGGAACGGAGATATGACAATGCTCCGAATTTAAAGACCTGGTCTTCCCACTCCATCATTAATGGTGACATCTTGTACGTGTCGGGGCAGGAGACTACCGAAAACGGGGGGTGGTCCCAATTCCTTGTTGCCTATTCACTGGACGATGGGCAACTGCTAAAGGAAAGTAAAACTCCGGAAAACGGCGAGTATAGGTTCAGCACCAAAGCCTTAAAGGTTTGTGACAATCAGGTGTTAGCGCTCGGTACGGTTAATGGCCCTGACCGGGAGGAATTCGTTTTAAGGAAATTTGACTTCCCAACGACGCCTACCAGTACGGACAACCTTTCGTCTTCCCGGCTTAATGGTGAAAAGCTCATTGTTTACCCCAATCCGGCGGAAAGAATGTCTGCGTCAGTGAAGCTGACGGACCAACACACTATCTCTTATTTAGAAATTATTTCTATTAGCGGCCAGGTAGAGGATCAACTCCGGATAGCGCCAGGGCAGCAGGAAGTTAGAATTCCGGTAACAAAACCAGGTGCATACATAGTGATTGCTTACAATCAGGACCACCAGGCCGTTGCACGGGAACGGGTGATTATTCGATAAAACAGAGAGCCGGTGAAGCTTTAGCCTTAGCGGGGACTGGTCAAGCATGAGTGCATGATTTCGTCGCATGCCGCCAGGCATAGCAAGAATTAGAATCAACTCCCGTACCTTCGCCCTCATGTCTTCCCATACTACCAATATCGCCATTATTGGCGCTGGCCCCGCCGGCGCAGCAACGGCCCTACGCCTTTCCTATCTGAACATTCCGTGTGTACTGATTGATAAGGCAACCTTCCCTCGTGATAAAATCTGTGGTGACGCCCTGAGTGGTAAAGTTCCCACCCTCCTGAATCGTCTCGACCCAGCCATCATGGACCGTTTTCGCAAACGATTCACGCCCATTGATGTTTGGGGCATTCGCTTTTATCCTCCTTCCAAGAAATTGATCGAGCTTCCCTTTAAGGTTGGCTACGAGCGCATCCCGGACGAGGCCCCCGGCTACGTTAGCAAGCGGATGGACTTTGATGCCTTCCTGATCGAGGAAGTGCAGCGACGGGAGAATATCGAATTGCGACTCAACACAGAAATCGGCAGTTGGGTAAAGACCGAGCGTGGTTATACTATTACCACCAAAGACAAAAGCGAAAGCTGGGATTGCCGTTTACTGATTGATGCCAGCGGAGCCCACAGTCGTTTCAGCCGCAAGGAAGCCGGGCAGGAAGTAGACCACGACCACCACGCCGCCGCCGTGCGGGCTTACTATAAAGGAGTAACGGGTTTTCACCCCGACAACTTCATCGAGCTGCACTTCCTGGAGAAGTATAACCCAGGCTACTTCTGGATCTTCCCACTGCCCGACGGGCAGGCCAACATTGGTCTCGGCATGCGGTCTGACATCGTCAAGAAGAAAAAGATCAACCTTCGCGAAGCACTCGATGAGATCGTAGCATCCCCGGACTTTCGCGAGCGATTCGCTAACGCCGAGCAGGTAGACCCAACGGCTGGCTATGGCTTACCCTTAGGCTCCAAAGACCGGGTGCTTTCGGGAGACAACTATCTGCTGACGGGTGACGCAGGTCACCTCATTGACCCACTTACCGGTGAGGGAATTGGTAATGCGACCTATTCAGGCTTCATTGCCGCCGAACTGGCAGAAAAGTGTTTGGCAGAAAACCGTTTTGATGCAGAATTCCTTTCGGCTTACGATGTACGCATCGCCCGGGTATTGCGTACGGAACTACGCCTTAGTTACCGGATGCAGCAGATAATGCAGATAAAATGGCTAACTAATTTCCTTACTGGCATCGTTGCAGCCAACCCTAAGGTGATTGAAGTACTCTGTAGAATGTACACTGACTTTGAATTGCGGAAGCAACTCGTAAAACCGATGTTCTGGTGGAAGCTTTTCCGGGCAAAATCCGGCAAAATGCCCAGCGTGAGCAGCCCGGGATCAGACCAATAGGTCGTTTGACGGACGTTGGCGGAAAAAATTCAGCGTAAGTGTAACAAATTCCCGACTCAGTCGGTTAAAGAATATAGTTGATTAAGTTTCATATACTAGTGAGTGTAAAGTGAGCCTCCTACCCTTGTATGATTGGGTAAGGAGGTTCTTTTTTTGGTGCTTATCCCTTCCGGATTGCGTAATTTTGTACTCTAACCAAATAACGTCGGCCTAACCATCCGCAACCAAAAACAGCAACGCCATGGCTCAAGTAGAGCTGATCATGCCCAAAATGGGCGAATCTATCGTTGAAGCAACGATCCTTAACTGGGTCAAGCAGGTCGGTGATACCGTAGAGGTCGATGATACCATTCTCGAAATCGCAACGGACAAGGTGGACAGCGAAGTCCCCTCCCCCGTAGACGGAACCATTGCCAAAATCCTCTTCAATGTAGATGATGTAGTTGCCGTAGGGCAAGTCATTGCCCTCATCGAAACGGAAGCAGGAGCCGATATTGCCGCCAGCCCGGCAACGGGAGAGGCGGTCTCGGACTCCGCCGCGGCGAAGCCGGCGGAGAAGCCAGCCCCTGCTCCTCCACCTTCCCCTGCACCTGCGCCCGCGCCCCCTGTTGCCCCGGCTACTATGCAAGCAGCGTCCAGCACCATCGGTAAAACCTCTGCCGGGCGTTTCTACAGCCCGCTCGTTCGCACGATGGCAAAGCAGGAAAATATTAGTCAGGCGGAACTCGACCAGATCCCCGGAACGGGCAAAGACGGACGGGTGAACAAAGCCGACATGGTCGCGTACCTCAAGCGACGGACGAATGAGTTTATCCACGGCAAACAGCAAAGTAATGTTAAGGGACAAAGCGCGCCAATACGGACTGCTCCTGCTCCCATGACGGCCTCCGGCCAGGATGAAATCATGGAAATGGGCCGGATGCGCAAGCTGATCGCGGAGCACATGGTGATGTCTAAAGCCACCAGCCCACACGTAACCAGCTTCATTGAAGTAGACGTGACGGACATCGTCGACTGGCGAAACAGCGTCAAAGGTGAATTCCAGAAAAAACACGGGCAGAAGATCACCTTCACGCCCATTTTCATCGAGGCTGTTGCCAGAGCCATCAGTGATTTTCCGATGGTGAATATCTCCGTGGACGGAGATAAGATCATTAAGAAAGCCAACATCAACATTGGAATGGCGGCGGCTTTGCCAACCGGAAACCTCATCGTTCCCGTCATCAAGAATGCGGACCAGCTGAATCTGCTGGGCCTCACCAAAGCCGTGAACGATCTTGCTGGCCGTGCCCGCGAGAACAAACTGAAACCCAACGAGATTCAGGACGGCACCTTCACGATGACCAACGTTGGCACCTTTGGTAACGTTATGGGCACCCCCATTATCAATCAGCCTCAGGTAGCCATTCTTGCCGTTGGCGCTATTCGCAAAAAACCGGCAGTAGTAGAGACGGAATATGGTGATCTTATTGCCGTCCGGCAGTTGATGTTCATGTCCTTAAGCTATGACCATCGTGTTGTTGACGGTATGCTGGGCGGGAGCTTCCTGCGCCGGATCGGAGATTACCTGGAGGCTTTTGACAAAAACAGAACGGATGTGTAAAGGGGAAAAGGGGAAAGAAGTAAAGGAAAAAGGGAGCAAAGGAGTAATGGGTAGCAAGTATCTTTTCTCTCTTTCCCTCTACCCCCTTTTCACCTTACTGCTTGTTGCCTTTTTCTCCCTTCCCCTCTCCGCCCAAAAGAAAGACAAAATGGATCGCGCCCAGCGCGAGTTCGCAGCGGGCGATTACGCCGGTGCCATCCGGACTTTGCAAAGTGCCAGAGGCCTCACGGAGTCTGATGCAGAAGCAGGGCTTCTCCTTGCCGTCTGCCAGTTTCACGCCAATGATCTGATTACGGCCGAGCAAGGTTTGCTCACCATCACGGAGCAAGAGAAGGACGGTTACCCTTTAGCCTGGTTTTACCTTGGGCGGGTGTATCACGCCCAGCACCGGTTTGTCCGTGCCGCTACGGAGTATAAGCGTTATCTGCGCAGCCTGAGCGGTGACGGGCCGGAGCGAAAAACGGTCGTTCGTTTACTGCGCAACGTTGACAACGGTATCCGGGCGGGCTTTGTCAATGATGAGATGGTAGCCGAGAATATGGGCGCTACGGTAAATACGGAGAATGATGAGTTTGGCCCCATTCCGAGTCCTACGGGCAGTGGTCGTCTTTATTTCAGTTTGCTGCGACCGGATATTAGCGGCAACCGGGGGCAGACGGACATCGTTGCGACAATGGCCTCTGACCTGGGCTGGTCACCGCCGAGCCCGGTAAACCCCTTACTCAACACCAGCGGTCAGGAAAACCTGCTGGACATCAGCCCCGACGGGCAAAGACTCTACTACTACCGTGGGAATGACGCCACTGACGGGCGCTTTCTGATTGACACCTTTAGTGGTGCGGGGAATAACCAGCTGGTAACGATACAGCCCCGTGCGCCGATATCTCCTGCTATGGGAGATGTTACACCTTTCTTCGGCGCGGCGGATGCGGTCTACTTTTCCAGCCGCCGGCCGGGCGGCTACGGCGGGCTGGATCTTTACCGTATGGTCCGCCTGCCCGGCGGGCGCTTTGGGCCGCCGCAAAACCTGGGGCCAAACGTCAATGGTCCTTACGATGAAGTGTGCCCCTTCGTAGCAAAAGATGGGCGCACGGTATACTTCAGCAGCAATGATCCGGCGATCAGCGTCGGTGGTTTTGACGTCGTTCGCACCTATCGGGTGGCGGGAACGGAGAACCGGTTCACAGTTCCCGAAAATGCCGGGATGCCGCTCAACTCCGCAGGAGACGACACCCACTTTCGGCTGGCTTCAGACACTTTTACGGGCTTTCTGGCCAGCGACCGCAAGGAAGGCTACGGAAGCCGCGACATTTACGTCGTTTATTACGTGGAGCCGCGGGAGGAGATGCAGTAGGTATATTTGATTCTCGGTTCTCGATTTTGGATTTAGCTGCCGCAAGGCGATATGTGGTAAAATCGAATCACCATCATATTCCCAATAGAACGATGAATTTAACGCCATGAATAGTCTCTAGTCCTGATAGGGACGGGTCCAAACGCTTAGTGAGGTACGCAAGAGCGGCGAAGCCAGCGATGGAGTGCCTCCCGCAGGGAAAGGATTTACTGCGCAGCACATCGTGCACTTGATTAAGCGGCGCGGACGCAGGATGCAAAGGAAGGTTTTTGGAGCATGGCTAAAGCCCCCCTCCAACTTATTTTACTAGCTTGCAGCCCGGCAGGTTGCCAAACATTGGCCTGCAACTTGATCACCACCTCAACCAAGGAATCATTGTCTACTTTCTCATTTCTTCTGGAAGGCATCCGAAATCTGCGCACCACCGGTACGCTTACCCGCAGCAGCCCGGCCCTCTGTAAAGCAGCCATCGACCGTATTGATTTCGATAAGGCACGGACCATCGTTGAGCTGGGAGCCGGTGACGGCGTCATCACTGAATACATCCTGAAACGTTTACACCCGGAAGGAAAAGTAATCGCCTTCGAAGTCAGCCCCGAACTCTGCGATGACATGCGTGCCCTGGGCGATGACCGTCTCGTAGTAGCACAAGACAGCGCCGAAAACATCCGCCACTGGCTTGATCAGATCGGAGCGGACAAGGCCGATCACATCATCTCCGCTATCCCCTTCGCCGCTCTTCCCGTAGAACTTGGCAAAAGCATCGTTAAAGCCTCCCGGGATAACCTCCGCCCCGGTGGTTGCTACAATCAGGTCCACTACAGCCTGAAGACCAAAAATTATTACGAACAAGCATTCGACTCCGTAGAAACACATCGGGTTTGGGCGAATTTGCCGCCGGCGTGGGTGTTGTACTGTAAGTAGTCTGGTAGTTCGGTTGTCTGGTAGGCTTCCGCACGTTGGAGGAAAAGTTTCGAACTTCATAGCTATCGCACTTTGCCGCCTATAAAACCTATAAAATTCGGCAGCCTACCGAACTACAAGACCACCATACTACAAGACTAAATATGACATTCTCTTTATGCTCCGGCCCGTTACCTTTGCAGTCCCGTCTTTTATTGCTTACGCTTACTGATTACAGAAAGAGGAGTAATATTGGGCTAACTGACTAACCATGCACCGACTTTCCTCCAATTCCACTCTTTTTCTGAAGATATTCGTTCCGGTTTTCTGGACGACCATCCTTAGCGGGCTTACGCTCGTTGCCTGGTTGGCGGAAGCAAAATACTTTCGGGGGATTCCGCTGACGTCCTTTCGCTGGGCCATGCTCTTTACCCTCGTTATGAGCATTCTGTTATTTTTCTTCCTTTTCTGGCCGCTTAAGCGTGTAGAGACTGACGGGGAGAAAGTGTTCGTGAGCAATTATTTCCGCACAGCCTTTTACCATTGGGATCGCGACGTGGAGCGGGTAACCACTTCCCGTATCCTGCTGTTTAAAATTGCCACCATTGAGCTCAACGGCATCGGGAGTTTTGGGCGCACCATGCGCTTTATTCCCAGTAGAAAACTGATGCAGTCTTTCCGGGAAAGTCACCCCGGAGTGATGAAGGAGGAGCAGCTGTAAGGGGTCCGACATCACCTAAACCTGCTGTTAAACTTTTGTTCTTGTACCGGCCCCGACAGCAACCGGGACGCCAAAACACCGTACTTTACCGTTCCAACCAGTCTAAAACCCTGGTTCTTAGCACCAAAAGGTCGCTATTTACAACAGCGACCCAATCCTAAACGTTACTACGGTAAATCAAGTAGTTGCACATGCGTCCATACCTACGCGCCCTAAATCTTTGCTTAGCTCTTCTGCTCGTCGGCGGAGCCACTGCTCAGGACACGGAAGACCTGATCTTCCTGCGGAATCCTTCCTTTGAAGACATGCCCCGCAACAGCCAGCCGCCCCGCGGCTGGACGAACTGCGGCTTCCCCGGAGAAACCCCACCTGATGTACAGCCAGACCCCAAGTTTGAGTTCCGGGTCAGCAAGCCAGCCTTTGCCGGCAACACCTATCTCGGCATGGTAACCCGGGAGAACGAGACTTATGAAAGCGTTGGGCAGCAGCTCGGTCAGCCGATGAAAGCAGACCAGTGTTATGAATTTCGTGTTCACCTGGCCCGTTCGGAAGTATACCTGAGCCGAAGCCGGAAAACGAACCAACCCAGTAACTACGTTACGCCCATCAAACTCCGCATTTTCGGTGGTTACTCCATCTGTGACCGGGGAGAATTGATTGGTGAATCCGCACTGGTAGACAACTACGACTGGCAAGAGTACCGCTTCGAGATCAAACCCGGAGACGCTTATACCCACATCATCCTGGAAGCTTACTACAAGCAACCCATCATGTTCCCCTACAACGGAAATGTGTTGGTAGACAATGCCCAGCCCCTCCGCCCTATCGATTGTGGAACGGACCTTTCTCTCCCCTACGAAGAGCCCGTCGATGCTGTTGCCATCACGGATCCCGATAAGCAAATCAAGGTACAACCCGTAGTGCCTCGTGGCGGCACCCAAACCAGCCCGGCTACGCCCGTCGGGAATGCTCCCCCGAAGGAGCCAACTGTCCGTCTGGGCCGAACAGAAGCCGCGCTTAAGGAAGGCCAGGTCTTCGCCATCGAGAACATCACTTTCAAGGCCAACAGCGCTGAGCTGGAAGAAGCCAGCGAAGACGCCCTGCAAGAGATTGTAGGCTTCCTGCAGGAAAATGATGACATCATTGTGGAAATCGGTGGCCACGCCAGCCGCCGGGCCAGTAGCACTTTTGCCAACGACCTGAGTACGGACCGGGCGAAAACGGTAGTCTCTTACCTGAAAACCTACAACATCGGCTTCGAGCGGATGCTGCCCAGAGGCTACGGGAAGAGTAAACCCGTTTGCACCAGCAATGATATGGAGTGTAATCGCCGTAACCAGCGGGTGGAGGTGAAAATCCTGAAAGTGAAGGGGAAGTAGATGGTAGACTGTAGATGGTAGACTGTAGACTGTAGACTGTAGAGATACAATTTCTCTGACTCGTCCTAAAATAGAACGACAGTTAAAAATCCCGCGTCGGCGGGTAGTTGACATAATTTGTTCCAACCTATTTTAGAGCGAGTCGATCTAAAGCCTACCGTCTACCGCTCTACCGCTCTACCGTCTACAAACTACTCCACTCCGCCTCTGCCCGATCCTTGCTCATCAGGAGCGTAGCGGAGCGCTCGCGGCCATTATAAAACTTGAGGATATTCTTTTGGTCGGCGTAGGTAGCCGTGATCATCGAATTATAGAAGTGGATCGTTTCCGGTGCCGACTCTACGACAGCTACCTGGTAGATCCAAAAGCCGTGCAGATCATCCGCGAGCTCGTACCCGATCGTTTCCAGTGGCAGGTACTCACCGTTCCACTTGACGCGGAAGTGCTGCCGGAGATAAGTTTCCAGATAGCGGTCAGCCTCCTGGTGCTGCCGTTTAGTACCTAACTCCAGGGTGGGTGCACCTGCGGCGATCAGGTCTTTTTCCAAATCTTCGACGAAAACGTGCATCTCTATCTGTACCTCGCTTTTTTCAGCGACGTAGCGTACGTTAGTCTTAGAGACATGGTAATCGTGTACCGGGGCCGTACCCGTAAACAGGGTAATTAGAATCGTAAAAAGTAACATAACTGGGGGGGGATAACTAAGGGGGCAAATGCCCAAAACGTAAGAGTAAAGATAGGAACTATTGGAAAGTTGGGCTCGTTGTATCTTTAAAGCAAACTTAAAAGACCTGAATTATGGGCGCTCCCGTAGATACCGGACTGGAAAATTTTGAAGAAGCCATCCTGAAGCTTTCGGTCGCTGACCGGATCAAGCTGATTCATTGGATTTCAGAAACAATGGTGACAGGAGAAGCCGAAACGGTTACCTCCCCGCCCGCCACTAATACGGTGGAGGAGCCCGCCTCGGCCTGGCCGCCGGCGAATATGCGGGTGGCGGAGAATCCTTCAGGGAAGGAGGCTTGGCATGCAGGGATTCCCAGGGCTGAGGACTTGACGGAGGAAGAACGCTTGGAAGTATTAGACGAATTAAGTGGAGCCTGGAAAGATTCAACTCCAGACGATTTAGCAGAACAAATAATTAGCAGCAGAACAATTTCAACACGAGAAATTAATCTAGATGGCTAAATATTTACTAGACACAAACATATGTATCTTCATCTTACAACAAAAGTTTTTTGTTAGGGAGAAGGTTATATCAGTAGGAATCATCAATTGTTTCGTTTCTGCAATTACTATCGCGGAGTTAACCTTCGGCGCTTACCAGAGTAACGATTACGAAAGCCATAAAAATGACGCTCAGCGAATAATGAGTCTGGCCACTGTTTTACCTATCCTTGATTCCTTAAATACTTACGGAAAAGAAAAAGCCCGATTCCGTAAGGATGGCAACTTAATCCCAGAATTCGACCTCCTCATCGCCACCACCGCCCTGCATCATGGCATGACGCTGGTTTCCAATAACACCAAACACATGAGCCGTATTGAAGGGCTGATGCTGGAGAACTGGACGAAGGCGGAGGATAACGAGTTTACCTAAGCCCGAACGCTTGCAAGTCGCTACGCGACGCTACAAGGTTCTGGAAACCTATGGAAGGGACCTCGAAGCGTCCTGAAAGGACCTTCGAGCGTCCGCTGTGTCAAAGCTGAGAGTTAAACTTATTTTTCCAGTTTGAAGATAAAATCCACTGTAAATTGCATCGGGGTAGGGCGTCCCTCGACCGATGCAGGACGAAACTTGTCCAAATTTCGAATAACCGTGAGTAATGATTCACGACTTAGGCTTTCCGGATGCTTTCGATCCGTAGTCAGCGGCGTAGTGGGGTATCCAACCACAACAATTTGCTCAAGAGCCTTACCATCTTTTCTTTCATCCGCACTAATAGGGCTTACCTCATAGTCTTGCAGTTTCCCGTTTATGTCCACTACTGCACTAACCCTAAAATCTCCTTCAGTTGCGGATTCCCTTGCCTCATAAGGGTACCTCACCGTTTTATACATATCGGTCAGGAAGGCCTTCACAGAGGTTTCTCCCGGGGGTTCTTCTCCATACCGGAAATAGGCCGGGTCATTAACGTTTACGGCCTCTTCGGTGGTGGTCAGTACAATCTCCTCCGCCACATCACTACAAGCCACCACCAAGCCCAGCAGGAGCAGGCAAAGGGTGAATAGGGGCAGGAAGCGAAGGCTTCGGTTAGTATTTTTATCAGTAATCATCTTAATTCGTTTTTGTAAGGGTGAAGAAAAGAGCCCCAGGCTGCCGGTCGGGCCCAACGAGCAGTGGAGGAGCTGGAGGCCGTAGGTCCGCGCCGGCACCGATTGGAGCACGGCCGCGTCGGCCTCATATTCGTGTACGGTGGCGAGGAGCCGCCGGTAGACCCATACGAACGGGTGAAACCAGAAGACGATGCCGCCGAGGGTGAGTAACAATTTGTCGTAGTGGTGGCGCGCCCGCAGGTGCGATGTTTCGTGGAGGAGCGCCGTGTTTTCCAGTGCCGCATCGGGCATCTGCTCGGGGAGAAAGACATAGCCCCGGGCCGCAAACGGACTCCGGACCAAGCCGCTCCGCACCACCGGGTAACCAGCGTAGGTGCTTCGCTCGCCGCCGCGCAAACACTGCTGCACAAACCGCCATTGCACCAGCGTCCGCGCCCCGAAAATGATCACGCCCAGGAGGTAAATCCACGGTAGCGCATCCAGCAAATTCCAGCTGTTCTCCACGGCTACTTCGCCCGCCTGCGCTACAAAAACCGGCGCCACGTAACTGGCCGTCGGCAGGCTCTTCACCGGCAGGCTTGTACCCACCGCCAGCGCCGGCAGCAGCGGCACCAGCAAGCCAAACAGCCAGCCCCCCAACAGCAAAATTCGCTGAAAGCGGAAGCCCTCCCGCCGTCCACTCACGAAGTAATAGGCCAGTAAGACCGCCCAAATGGCGGTGGCCCGTAACAGGTATTCCAGGATGTCAGGTGTCATTCTTCTTCGAGTTTACGGACGAGGCTGTTGAGCTCTTCCAGGCTAAGGTTTTCGTGCTCCACCAGCTGGCTGACTGCCAACGACGGAGAGCCACTAAAGAACTTCTTGATCAGCTGCCCCAGGCTCTGCCGGCCGTATTCCTCCCGGCTCACCGCCGGGGTATAAACGAAGGTCCGCCCATACTTCCGATGAGTTACGAAGCCCCGATCATCCAGCGCCAGAATCAGCGTCGACACCGTACTGTGCGCCGGCTTCTTCCCGTCGCGCGCTTCAATGGCGCTCCGCAAATCCCCAACGGTACACTCGCCCAGTTCCCAGACGAAGTGCATGATGTCCTCTTGTGCTTTAGTTAATTTCTGCATACTACGTTAATTAACGTAAAAATACGTTATAAGTTTTATTTCTGCAAAAATTCCTGCTTAGACCTGCTCAATCTGGTGACGCTCAATACCCCTCGGATGTTAGCGGAGAAGACGTGGACTTCGTCAAACTAACCGTCCTGGCTCCAGCAACTATCTCCCCCACCCCGATCAATGACGGGTTGCCCTATCCAAACTTATCACTACATTCATTTTCCAATGCAATGTACTGTCCTCACTCCGGCGTCTTACAAGACTTTACGATTACTCCTAGGCCTCTCCTTCGGGCTAGGTTTTGCCACCATTCTCTACACTATTTTCTTTGCCCTAGATAACCCTATTCTCAGGTTCATCGGCCCCGTCCTCCTACTTTTCTTTTTTATCCTTTCGCGATACCATTACCTCTTTTTCCTAAAGCAAACCCTTTTCATTTCTCCAGCTGGTCTGAAGTTCGGAGAAGAAGGAGCCTTGCTCACGCCCGAAAAAATTACGGCAATCGACTTAGACATCGGGGGCTATAAAGGGGAATTGTCTTTTTCACAACACGCCTACTTTAAGGGAACGGGGTTTAACAATATCATCACCATAAAAATGCCCGACCGGGAACTCAAAACTCATTTCCTCCTGAAAAATCCGAATGAGGAGAAGGAGGTGGTGTCTTTGGTGAAAAGGCATTTTAATGGGACCTCAAGGCGTAGACTTTAAGGAAAACGCTTCGCGCTTCGCTTGCTAGCCATCGGCTGAAGCCGATGCTACCCTAAAAATCCATCGCCAACCGCAAATTAATCCGCCGCCCCGTCAATCGGTTCGGTACGGCGTATTGCTGCAGTCCGATCGTTTTAATGAAGGTGTTACCCGCCTGGTTAGCGACCTGCATCAGGTTATAGACCTCGAGGCTCAGGTGGGTAGCGCGGGAAAATTTAAAGAGGTTCTGCTTTGTCTTCCCCTGTTCGTAGAGGCGGAGGCTGAAGCCGATGTCAATCCGGTGGTAAGTATCGAAGCGCAGGGTATTACGTATCTCCCGGTTGTTACCGGGGATGCCGAAGGGCAGCCCCCCGCCAACGGTCAGGTTAACGTGGGTGCGGAAGTTCTCGTTGTTGCGTAGGTAATCCTGGAAGAAGAGGCTGAGCTGGAAAAGTTGATCCGTGGGTCGGGCCACGTATTCCACTTCCTCGGTAATGGTTTCTCCTTCTGCGTCGCGGCCCACTACTTCCAGGTGAGTAACGTCATTGAGTTTCTCCTTGGCCTGCAGCAGGCTGAGGTTCAGCCAGGAATCCGCCCCGGGCACGAACTCTCCGTTCAGACGCAGGTCGATGCCCGCCACGTAGCCCGTGGCGTCGTTCTCTCCGGAATAACGGATGCGGACGTTCTCGATCTCATAACTCACCAGATCCGTGAGGTTCTTATAAAAAGCCTCAGCGATGAAGCGGAACTTCTTGGGGTTGCGCTTACCGTAGTAGAAGTCCGAAGTGATGCCACCAACGAAGTGGGTGGATTTCTGGCTCTTCAGGTCGGTGTTCACCGAGCCGTCCGGGCGGCGCATCTCCCGGTAGAAGGGCGGCTGAGCGTACTGGCCAACGGCCAGCTTATAGGTGATATCCGCCGTGCCGCCGAGGGGTTTGTAGAGAACCTGAGCACGGGGACTGATGACGGTTTCTTTGTTCAGGTCCCAGTAATTGAAGCGCACACCGGCGCTGATGCGCAGGTCGGATTTATCCTCGATTCGCTTCGTCCAGGTATCCTGCAGGAAACCGGTGAAGCGAACGCTGTTGAGCTCGTTCTCCGTTTTCAGGGTAGAGAAAAGCTCGACGGCGTCTTCGTTGTAGGGCAAGCTGTAGCCCGCCGAGTCCAGGCGCTCCCATTCGTTAATGAAGTCATTGACGCGCTCGTTCTGGGCCTTGACGCTCCACTGCAAAAAGTGGCTTTTGTTGGCGTCGCTGTCGACGTCTTCGGAGGCAATCTCCAGCCCGCCGCGCAGCTCGGCGTTGTAGACCTGAATGTCCAGGAAGTTGCGCACAAACTGCTGCTGGGTGCCGGAGCCCAGCTCGTTGAGCACCTCACCGAAGGTGCTGGAGCCCAGATCGGTGTCCAGCTGCCCCAGGCTGTAGTCTCCGCCGATGGCGATGGCTTCGTTTTCGTCGGAGCGGAAAGCCGAGGTCAGAAACTTGAGGAAGAGCGGATTCTTGTCCCGTTCCGGAATGTAGGTCAGGGAGAGCCCGCCCATCTGGGTCAGGAAGTCGTTGCGCTCGGCCCCGTCGAAGCGGGTGAAGAGTTGCAGCGTTTCGAAGAAGCCGCCGAAGGCCGTGCTGCGTTCTTCGGGGGTGAAGTTGTAGATACTGCGGTTGTAATCCGCAATCAGCCCGAGTTGCAGCTGCGGGCTGAAGTCGTAGGTGATGTAAGTCTGGATGTCGGCGAAGTCCGTAATGTATTCCCCGGTGGTTTCCAGGCTGCCGAGCAGCAGGCCGGTCGTTTTGTAGCGGGCGCCTACGAGGTAGCGTAGTTTTTTGAGGCCCTTTGCGTTGGCTTTCGAACTACCTTCCAGGTAGGCGGAGCCGCCCAGCAAACTGGCCTGCAGCCCCATGCGGAGGCTGTCCGGCCGCTTGTATTTGATGTCGAGCACCGAGCTGAGTTTGTCGCCGTAGCGGGCCTCAAAGCCACCGGAGCTGAAACTCAGACTACGCACCATATCCATATTGGCGAAGGTGAGCCCTTCCTGCTGTCCGGCGCGAATGAGCTGGGGGCGATAGATCTCGAAGCCGTTGACGTAGACGAGGTTTTCGTCGTAGTTACCGCCACGGACGTTGTACTGGCTTGTGAGTTCTCCACCCGATCCGGAGCTGACCCCAAGGGCGATGTGGGGCAGGAGGCTTTCCAGGTTACCGGTCACGGAGGGCAGCAGGCGCAGAGCTTCGGGTTGTTCGCGGATCATGCCGCCTTCTTCGATCTTGCTTTCGCGGACGACGACTTCGAGGGTACTCTCCGTCGGGGCCAGGGCGACGTCGATCTGTTTGCCACTGCCTTCCGGCAGGGCGGCGATGTCGACCACCGTTTCCCGGTAGCCGAGGCGGCTGAAGACTAGTTGGAAGTCTTCGCCAGCGGGGACGGAGATGAGGTAGCGGCCGGTAGTGCCGCTTTCCACGGCGCGGGTGGTGCCTTTGATGTAGATGGTGGCGAAGTCGACCGGGCGGTCACTCAGCAAATCCGTCACTTTACCCGTGATGGAAGCGGTGCTCACCTGTGCGCCAAGCGGAGCGGCCAGCAACAGGAGCATCAGGGCGCGGACGCAGGTGCGAAGGAATGGTAAAAGAGCAGAGTGGGTAAAGTCGTTCATCAGGCGGGGCGGTCTTTCTTGGCCGGAAGGTTGAGAACGACAAAGGTAGCCCCGCCGGTATACATTAGGACTACGGGAAGCGGAACACTTTGCGCATTCGTCCTTCTCATTGCACCTGCGGCCGCGCCCAGAACATCTTTTGATTCTCAAACTTGTCCTATTTTAGTCGCCCCATTCGTCTTAGAGAAAAACAACCATACTATGTACCCCTCTATTTTTGACACTGCCACCACCGAAGCTATGCTCACCCGCCTTGAGGGCATATCCGCTGACACTACCCCGCAGTGGGGAAAGATGAATGCTGGCCAGATGCTGGCGCATCTGAATGTCGCCTACGACATTACCAACGGCAAGCTCCCCGTGAGCTACAACCCTTTCATGCGCCTCATGCTCAAGATGTTCGTCAAAAAGATAGTGGTAGGCTCAAAGCCCTACGCTAAGAACGGGCAAACGGCTCCTGTTTTTATCATTGAGGGTGACCGGGATTTTGCAACGGAAAAAGCTAAGCTCATCGCAAACATGAATGCCGTCGAAGCCGAAGGTGCTGCTGCTTACGAAGGCCGCGTGAGTCCCTCCTTCGGAAAAATGAGCAGCCAGGAGTGGAGCAACCAGTTCTGGAAGCATATGGATCACCACTTTACCCAGTTTGGGGTATAAGGCCGCCCGCTCAGGCCAGGTGCTTGTTGAGTCGGTTGAAGAGACGCTTCTTATTCGTCAGTCCGGAAATGACATCAACCACTTCCCGGTTCTTTAGCACGATGACGGTAGGCACCTGCCCGATTCTGAAATACCGGAGCAGTTCAGGGTTTTCTTCAACATCAAATTGAAGGGCGGTTACGTTATCATGTGTTTTTACAAACTCATCCACCTGATCACCGGTAATGATCGAGCCTGCTGACCATCGGGTAACGGCCATTGCAACCACCAGCTGTTGCTGGCTGGGTTCCAGTATTTTTTGAAGGAACTGGTTGGAGTTCATGGTTTATTGGTGGCTAAAAAGACAACACTTTATGGAAAGTTCTTAAAACTTAAGCGGTTAGACCATTCGGTTTGTTCGCTCCACCCCATAAAATTACTGTTATACAAGCGTTATTTTTTACTGCTGGCAGAAAAAGATTGGTAAAAATGACGGAAGGCACCGAAAGTGCTTGTTGCAGCAGAGAGTGCTGACTGCCGATTTTCCTCGCCTGCCACCACCTCGTCGAGGAGGTTCCTGAAGCGCTTCCAGTCGGTCATACGGAGTGCTGCGCTGCTGCTATAGAACCGGAAAGCATCGTACGCTTTCAACTCCGGGCAATTGCGCAGCCGGGGGAGCATCATACCTGCACCAAGCCCAGCCCCCAGCAATACATAAGCAACGCCCATTTTCCCGGCGGTCTGCTGTTGTGCTGCGAACAGGTCTTCAACCGGTGGCAGTTTCATGCCCAGTTCAGTAAGGTCATTGCCAACTGACTCCTGAAGTTTCAGGGCCAGAGGTTGATAAGGAAGGAGTGTTTTTTCCTCTCCAAATATGCTTGTCGTTGCAGCGGACCACAGCTTATGATGAGTAAGCAACAAGTGCGTATACTCCAACCTACTGATTTCTGAGCGCATAATTTTTGCTGAGGAAAGCGCCTGCTCAGTCAGCAAATGTTCTTCCCGGGTGCCCTGTTTCAGGTAAGCGGCTGCGGAGGAAAGAGTCAAATCAGGCTTGATCATCGTCTTCCATGGCTTTACGAAGGCTATCGAGGATTACCTCCCGATCAGGAAAATCTGCGGCCTGTTCAAGCATACCCAAAGCTTTCTGTAGCATTAGCTTTCTTGTAGCCGTTTTTTCAGCGGCCAGACGGGCCTTTTCTCTTCGCTGATTTGATTCTTCCAGCACCCGCACTACGGTAGGCTGCAGGTTTTCCATGTTCTCTTTGATTACGTAGCCGTTAGCACCCTCCAGAATAGCATCTGCTGCTTTCTGCTCATTGTTGAGCATGCCGGTAACGAAGACAAAGGGAAGATCCGGCAGATGTTCCTTAACGTAGAGCAAAGCCTCCAGGCCATTGTAAGCGGGCAGGTTATAATCCGCCAGCATAATGTCGTACTTCCCCCAATGGATTTTCTCCAGGAAAGATTCTTCACTATCCGCCATGGTGAACATGGCATTAGGGGCAAATTTAAACACGGCGCGTTTAGTCAATTCGGCTTCAGCGGGACGGTCTTCCAGCAGGAAAATATTTAGAACTTCTTTAATCATATTGTAGAGAATAATTACGGTAGTCTGCCTTTGTGTTTAACCGGCGTTATCAGGAAGATGAATAGTGAATGTAGTGCCCACTCCGGGTGTACTCTGAACGCTGATGGTTCCGTGTAGTTTCTCTACCATCTGTTTTACTATAGCCAGCCCGATACCGGAGCCTTCATATTTTCCGTCAGGAACCAGCCTGTTAAAAACGGTAAAAATACTGTTGGCGTGCTTCATATTAAAACCAATGCCATTGTCAGCAACCTCAATGACCGTAGCGTTCTCTCCATCGTAGGAGCTGAATTTCACCCAGGGGGCATCGATATCCCGAGCGTATTTTATGGAGTTAGTCAGTAAGTTGAGGCATATCTGCTGCAATTGAATCAGGCCGGTATTAAGGACGGGCTTTTTAACGTCAAACCGAAGATCTAACCTGGGTGATTGCTCACCGTGGATATCCTGCCATATTCGATTGACCATCGGCGTAAGTTCCACCGCTTCAATCCGGGTCTTTGAACGCCCGAGGCGTGAGAACTCCAGCATATCAGAAATGAATTGGTTCATCCTGTCGACATTATCGAGGATAACATTGATGGCAGAAAGTCCGTATTCATCCAGTGCTTCTGCATAGTCTTCCTCCAGTATTTTTGCGTAGCCCTTAATACTCCGGAGGGGAGCTCTCAAGTCATGGCTAACGGTATAGCTGAAACTTTCCATTTCGTCATAGGCCCTGATCAGCTTGGTATTCAGACCGTTTACCTGCTGGAATTTCATCAAGATAATCTCTTTGAGATCATTCCTCAAGGCCATGGCGGCATCAATTTCGTAAGACTTCCAGGGGAGCGCCTTATCCTTTACTAATTCAGTCCATTTTTCGAAAGAGAGTTCCGGGTGAAGCCTCACCCGCCCATCTTTAATGTGCTTACGCTGCTCTGGCTGGCCGCCCCAGTCTACAGACTGGACAGTTTCGGGCCGGAACCAGATGATGTATTCTGCAGGCTCCCGGGTGAGCCGAAGAGAAAGCAAACCTGCCGGAGGAGAGCTAAAACCCCGGCTGGGTGGATACTCCGTAAAGAGGACGTTAGTGTACCAGCAATTCCTCTCTTTAGTGGCTAAAAACTGGATGAGACCTTCCAGTTCACGGTCTGTCGGGCAATTACCTATTCGCTGAAATTCACCGTTAAGCAGGATTGCTGCTCCATGAGCATGTACAAGCTCCTGCAATTGGTTTTCTTCCTTAACTAAGGTTTCCTGAATCTCAAGACTCTCATTCATCCGATGGACCAGGTTTGACCGGATTTCGGAGGCTACGCGGACGCCTTCCTGATAATCAGCTCCCCGTTGCAGGGCAATATGTCCGGAAACCACCCGGGCGAGAAATTTCAAAATTCTTCGCAGGCGGTAATCGATGATTTTTTCGGTTCCATGATGACAAGCGATTAAGCCCCATAGCCGGTTTTCAAAAATAATCGCGATACTCATACTCGCACCGACCTCCATTGCCCTAAGGTATTCAAGATGGATTGGCGAGACCCCGCGGTTATCGGCCTGGGTAAGATTTATCACTTCGCCTGGATTCATAATCAGCAGGGCATCACTGTTTTCTGCCGTGGAGACAACCTGTCGAATTTCCTGACTGAGGTACAGCGCTCTGGCTTGCCGGGGGATATCGGTATGGGGGTAACGCAAGCCCAGAAAGGGAGAAAGAGAAGGATGTAAATCTTCGGCCAGAACCTCTCCGTTATAGTCCTCGTCAAACCCATAAAGCATAACCCGATCAAAACCGGTCAACTTTCTGACTTCTCCAACCACACTACTGAAAGTCTCTTCCAGAGAAGTACAGGATTGGATATTCCGTAGTGCCAGATCAACCTCCAGCATGAAGTTCCCGGCAATTACTTTGTCTTCGCGTTGTTCAAACTCCAGAATAAAGTAATCGTCTTGTTCATGCACGATAACGTTCTCCAGCCTAAGGCTACCGTCAGGCAGCACATAAGAGAAGTGCAGAGGATGGTGCAAATCAGCACCTGACCGCTCAACGTGAATTCTGAAGACCTGACAAAAGTCCTTGGAGATAAGATTCTCCAAAGGTTGACCAATTGGTCCCGTAGTTACTCCATCAGAAGGGAAAGCCCAGTTTTCGCTGTAAGCCACCAGCTCAAAGCTTCCCTTAAGGACTATCAGCATTCGGGCGTGCGCCTGACAACATCTGATAAAACGCAGCGGTTCTTTATCACAATTTGTGAGGTCGTAGGTTATGGAGTATCTCTGGTTGTTCTCAGTCATTTACCAATCAAGTATAATTTTAACCCACCGTTAAGGGCAATGTAGCCTGTTGAATACGCTGTAACATACAGTATTTGCTGGATTTAAGTCTGATATTTTGCCTAATGGCATCAGTAAAAACAATTCCACAACTGCAGCTACATAATATTAGCAGGATACTACCTACGATAAATTTCCCTTGACGGTCTTAAAGACAACAAAAAAATCAACCGCTTAAAACCAGACGTCTGTTTTATCATTTGTCTCTCTCTACGCTGCGTATTTGTCATTTAGAGATTAAAACTTCTGAAGCTCTTATCTGGCGTTTTTGGCATCAGCTTAATCGTTCAACAGTTCAGGCAGCATTTTCCGGGCCAGGGCCATGCCTTCGCTTCCGCCTTTTTCAATGAGATGAATGTTCCCTCTACGCTTCAGTTCGTAGCTGATGGTTGGCTTAGGGTCTATATAGACAACTGGCACAGAGTTGGCCGCATAGCCCACTAAGCCTGCTGCGGGGTACACCTGCATAGAAGTCCCTATAATAATAATCAGGTCTGCCTCACTCACCACCTCTGCCGCGTTTTCTATTTCAGGAACACCCTCCCCGAACCAAACAATGTGGGGTCGCATTTGCACTCCCTTGTCATCCGTATCCCCCAGCTTTATGTCTCCGGTCCAGTTTACTACTTCGCCATCACCTCTTGCGGGTCGGGCCTTCAGCAATTCGCCGTGAAGGTGGATGATGTTGGTACTTCCCGCCCGTTCGTGCAGGTCATCAATATTCTGGGTAATAACGGTGACATTGTAATCTTCTTCCAGTGCGGCGACCAGGTGATGGCCGGCATTGGGTTCCACCGTATGGAGCTGCGCACGACGTTGGTTGTAAAAGTTGAGTACCAAGCCGGGATCGCGGGCAAATCCTTCCGGGCTGGCGACGTCTTCAACGCGGTGGTTTTCCCACAGGCCATTGCTATCTCTGAAAGTAGCAATGCCCGACTCCGCAGAGACGCCGGCGCCAGTTAAAACGGCTATTTTTTTCATCGGTATACTGTTTTTAGGTTGATTGATGGTAAAAGTCGGGAACGATGATTAAAGTTGCTCGTTTTGATTGCAGTCGACTATGCTGTTGCTTCAGAAAGCCGGGACAAGTATTACTGACAATAGATTAAAAGGCGCCCTTTGGGCGCTGTCCTTATCTTTACCCCGTCCCTAACTAGGTTAAATACTAATGGCAACTAAAAAAACGAATAACGCACGGCTGGTGCCCTTCATCCTGATGTCACTGGTGACACTCATTTTTCTATTCTGGGCCATGAAGCAATGCGATTCCGGCAACCGGGAATACGCAATGGTAGCAGAGGCGGAAGCACGCGAGAACTACCTGGACAGCATCCGGCGCGTCGAAGACGCCGCGCAGCGGAATGCTGAAATTGACGCGGAAGCCGAAGCCCGTGCGCAGGCACTGCTAAGAGCCCGGACACAACCCCTGCCGGGAGACAGTGTCGTCAGGATTCCTGCTTCGGAGGTAGTCGTCCAGAAGGTAACCCCGCTCTACTCTACGATCAATGGCCTGAACGTACGGTCCGGCCCCAGCCTGAAGAATGGGGTACTGGCCCGCCTACCGCTTTACACGGAAGTCACCTTCATGGGAGAAGTGACGGACTCACTCTACACCATTGACCTGGGTGACATTACACCAACGGCCCCCTGGGTAAAGATTCAACTGGCCGACGGGAAAGTCGGCTGGGTGTATGGCCCGGGCGTTTCCTACTATAAATACCAGCTAAAGGGGGTGATTACGGATTAGTGTTTATTCGCCAATATTTTTTGGCCTTATTTAGGCTAAACCCCAAACCTGTGTTACAAAGCTCTTCGAGCCACGGCGCTTACAAGGCTTGGCAAAAAACCTGAAAGTTCTATTATCCTGGCTGCAAGGTTGCGCACTCTCCATATTCCCTCACAGAAATTTCGCCAAACATGAAACTCGCTACTCCCATTACTGCTGCTGCACTAGCTGATCGCCTCGGGGCGGAGCTGGTGGGTAACGGCCAACTCCTCATTACGGGCATTAATGAGATCCACCACGTAGAGAACGGGGACCTTTCTTTTGTGGATCACCCCAAGTATTACGGTAAAGCCCTCGCATCGGCGGCGTCTGTCCTTCTGATTGACAGCCGGCGGGAATGCCCGGCGGGCAAAGCTCTGCTCGTTATCCGCGAGCCCTTCGCGGCTTACAACAAACTCGTCTGGGAAGAGCGCCCGCTCCGCCGGACGGCGGAAAGCATTGCCCCCAGTGCCCGCATTGGCGCCGGAACTTACGTAGAGCCGGGGGCGGTCATCGGAGCCGATGTCGTTATTGGTAAAAGCTGCATGATCGGGGCAAACGCCGTTATCGGGGAAGGCGTCAGTATTGGAGATGACGTGGTTATTGGTCCGGGAACGGTCATTGGCGGAGAGGCTTTTTACTTCAAAGGCGGAGAGGACGGTTTTACTTCCTGGCGGAGCGGCGGCAGTGTCCGCCTCGAAGACCGGGTAGAGATCGGGCCGAACTGTACCGTTGCCCGGGGCGTATCGTCAACGACCACCATTGGCAAGGGGACTAAGCTGGACGCTCAGGTACAGATTGGGCACGATTGCCGGATCGGGGAGCACTGCCTCCTGGCCGCACAAGTCGGTATTGCGGGTAACACCACCATAGGCAACCGTTGTGTGTTTCAGGGGCAGGTGGGCGTCGCTCAGAACCTGGTGATTGGGGATCGATGCATCATCCTTGCAAAATCCGGTGTAAGCAAAAACCTGGAAGGCGGGCGGGAGTATTTCGGCTACCCCGCGCAGGAGGCGCGGACGGCGTTTAAAGACCTCGCCGTATTACGACGCTTGCGTAAGGAGTAGACGATGACCAACAGGGGTGTTTTTTCCCAAAAAGCGGAGATCAGCTGTTTCCGATATAGCCCTCATTGCACCTGCGCTCCGGCGCCCAAATAGTCTTTAACGACGAAAAGCAGGATTTCCCGGACCAGAGACACAACTATTCCTCCCTTTGGTGTTTTCTTATTACGCAGCAGCGAAAAGACTATGCTACAATCTATCTGGGACGACGTCCGCAACGAATTTAGTATTGGCAATATGATCAACAAGATCATCATTGTGAACGTCGCCATATGGATGACGATCAGTATTGTCTGGGTTTTGCTACGGATTTTCAACGGCATGGAAACGCCGGCACTCTACGGCACCATCGTTGACATGATGGCGGTGTCCCATGACTGGAAGCACATGCTCTTCCGACCATGGACGCTGCTCACCCACATGTTTTTCCACGAGGCCTTTTTCCACCTGCTCTGGAACATGTTGTACCTCTTCTGGTTTGGTCGGATATTTGGCGACCTACTGGGCGACCATCGGGTACTTCCGCTCTACATAACGGGAGGGCTGGCGGGCTTCGCCGCCTACTTTCTGGCCTACAACCTTACGGGGCTGGGAGCTGGCCCCAGCATTGCTTACGGTGCCAGCGGAGCGGTGTTCTGCATCGTAACGGCCATTGGCATTTACGTGCCTGATTACCCTATTCGACTTTTCATCCTGGGTACTATCCGGCTAAAGTACCTGGTGTTTTTCGCCATATTCGCCCAGATTCTGGCGCTGGGAACGATGGACAATATCGGGGGAACGATCGACCACATAGGAGGCATCATTATGGGCTTTCTGTTTGTTTTCTACCTGAAGCGTGGCAGTGATCTGACGAAGCCCGTTGGCAACGCACTGAACTGGGTCACTAAGAGCTGGCAAAACCTGATGAAGCCCAGTCCGGACCATCAGCAACGCAGTGGCCCCAGGGCCGCCTACCGGGCGGGGAAGTCCGTTAAGGAAACAGCCACCAAAACACGCCCATCCTTTATGCGTAAGGCGGGCGGGAAAGCCAGAGACCGGCAGCAAGACGATAATAGCCCAAGGGCGGGGATGAGCCATCAGGAACAACTCGATGCCATTCTGGATAAGATTAAGGACAAGGGCTATAACAGCCTGAGCAAAGAGGAAAAAGACTTCCTCTTCCGGGCCTCCAATCAGAAGTAACTTCATCGTGCTGCGCAAAGCCATTCTTTTTTCCGGGAATCTCCTGGCCCTGATCGCCGGTTTTGGGCTTCTCGCGAGATTTGTCCCACCAGACGTCTGGTGGCCCCCATCCGTTATTTCGTTACTGCTGCCTGGCCTTTTGCTGGTAACACTACTTTTTCTTTTACTGTGTCTGTATTGGAAAAAGTGGAGATCGGCATTGCTTCCTGCCCTTATTCTAGTGGCTACGATGCCACTCATCGGGCGTCTTTTCGCGTTCGGCCAACCGGCAGATAGCAGCCAGGAATCTTCCCCGATCAGCGTACTGACGGCAAATGTTCACAGCTTCAAAGATCAAAGCTGGAAGGGAATGCCGGCCGAAACAGCCACTCGATTTATTAAGGATTCACCTCCCGACATCCTGCTTCTACAGGAGGCCAGAAGTGAACGGCCAGTCTCTTCCTTTATTGAGGAGGTGAAAGCCGCCAGTCAGTTGAGCAAGCGGCACCAACCCCAAAAGAAAACCATTGCCATTTACGCCAACGAGATAACTTTCGTCAAGGATGTTTTCAATACCCCAAGGGGTTACAATGGGTATTTAATTTCAGATGTAAAAACGCACTTAGGCACCATTAGGGTGATTAACGCGCACCTTCAATCCAATCAAATTAGCGGTATGGCGGGTGAAATCGGGCAAGACTCCACGCTGGCCGAAGGCCTGGGCCGCGCGGAGTCGATGTTTCGCAGCTATGGCGCCTCCGCTGCTATTCGCGCACAGCAGGCTAACGAGATCAGAAAAGCTATTAAGGAAAGCCCCTACCCCGTCATCGTCGGCGGAGATTTCAACGACGTCCCATCTTCCTATACCTACCAACGGATCCTGACGCCCCGCCTCCGGGATGCCTGGGCGGAAGCCGGGTTTGGGACAGGAACCACCTTTACTGGGCCGCTTCCCGGACTGCGGATTGACTTTTTGCTGGTGGACACCAGTCTTTCTGTACTCGATATTGAGCGAATAGAAACGGGGTATTCGGACCACCGGGCGCTGCGGGCCAAAATTGCACGTAGAAAATAAATACGTATTCCCAGGATATAATGCTATTATATTTTGGAGCGGTCACTTTTTTTCTTAATACATTGTGGATATTCTAAACCTGATTAACTATATTTTTAGTGCAAAGCTTAAAAGCGACACCTTTGCTGGTTAATCATCAACCCTAATTGCATTATGTTACGTAAGATTTCTTTATTTGTAATACTCCTTGTCTGCCTTATACAGGCCTGTGCGCCCGACGAAATTGATCCGGTTGTGGCTGAGGCTCCGTCATTGGTTGGCAGGATCACGGAAACCGGCCCCGCCCTGACCGTCCCTAATGCTGAGGTCACGAGTATTTTTCTGAATAATTTCCCTGTTTCTGACATTAGTCTAATTGAATTGGTAGAGAACAAGACTGAAAGCGGAAAATACTTTTTGTATGCTGAAGGAAATGATTTGTCACCCGATGTCGAGGATGGTCAAAAGTTAGCTATGCGCTTCACTACTGAAAGTAGAGGAAACGAAATTCATCTATTCTTAGCAAAATCTTTAGGGGAATCTTGTTCAGGTGTTAATTGTTCTCTTTGTGCTTTCAAAGACGGAGGAGGTTGTACTTGCAAAAAAGCAATAGACCTGTTAAAACCAGCTGGTTGCAATCATACCATTACTAAACCTGACGAAGAGTAAGATAGGCTATATCTATAATAGAGGAGGGTTGTGGTATTACACCACAACCCTCCTTTACATTTAAAGCAAAGTCTACAAATAGTTCTTTTACACGTGCAGCGCCCGGTTCCCCGTCGCCGCCAGTGCCGCCTCTTTAAAGGCTTCTGTATAAGTAGGGTGTGCGTGGCTCATCCGGGCAGCATCTTCAGCGGATGCCCGGAATTCCATCAGGGCAACGGCTTCGGCAATCATATCGGCGGTTCTGGGGCCAACCATGTGCACGCCGAGAATTTCGTCAGTTTCTGCGTCGCTGAGCACCTTAACCATACCTTCCAGGTCCATACTCGCCCGGGCGCGCCCCAGAGCTTTGAAGGGGAACTTTCCAGATTTGTAGGCAATACCGGCTGCTTTCAGTTCTTCTTCCGTCTTGCCTACGGCAGCTACTTCGGGCCAGGTGTACACCACACCTGGAATCAGGTTATAATCAACGTGCGGTTTTTCGCCAGCGATAGTTTCCGCAACAAAGACGCCTTCTTCCTCCGCTTTATGAGCCAGCATGGCACCACGGATTACGTCTCCGATGGCGTAGATATGGGGGATGTTGGTTGCCAGATGATCATCAACCACCACGCGGCCACGCTCATCCAGATTGACGCCGGCTTTATCGAGGCCAAGATTATCCGTATAGGGCCGGCGGCCGATAGCAATAAGACAGTAATCTGCATCGATAACGAAAGGCTCGCCGCCATCCCGCTTTTCAACGGTGACTTTAGCCTTGGTTTTGGTTCCTTTTACGTCAACAACTTTGTGCTTCAGGTGAAACTTCACCCCCGTTTTTTTAAGAGCTCGCATTAGCTCCTTTGAGCAGTCTTTATCCATCGTAGGCAGGATGCGGTCTTGAAACTCGACCACTTCAACCTCTGTTCCCAGACGAGCATACACACTTCCCAGTTCAAGGCCAATAACTCCACCGCCAACGATGACCATTCGCTTAGGAACCTTTTTAATGTTGAGGGCTTCGGTGCTGGTGATGACCCGGTTTTTATCATAGTTCATCATAGCTGGCGTGATGGGTTTAGACCCCGTAGCGATAATGAAATTTTTGCCGGTCAGGCTTTGATCTTCCCCGCCGTCAGAAGCAGCAATGTGTACTTCGTTAGGGCCGGTAAAGGAGCCATGACCGTAGAATACATCAACCTTGTTCTTCTTCATCAGGAATTGGACGCCCTTAACGGTTTGGTCTACAACCTCGTCCTTCCGCTTAATCATTTGCGGCATATCAATGCCGAGGTTACTGATTTTAATCCCGTGCTCAGCGAATTTTTCGTGAGCAGCATGATAGTGCTCAGAGCTGTCAAGTAGCGCCTTAGAAGGTATACAACCAACGTTAAGACAGGTTCCGCCCAGACGATCATTATACCGTTCGATAATGGCCGTCTTCAGTCCTAGTTGAGCAGCGCGAATGGCGGCTACGTAGCCGCCGGGGCCGGAGCCGATGATGATGAGATCGTAAGTCATCTACAGATTCTTTAAGATTGTGTCTTGTATTGGTTTGGGACACGTGCAACAGGCTCAGTGGAGCCGCGGACGCAGGTGCAAAGGTAAGGTTTGAAAACAGCAAAGGTTGAGTTGAACGAAGGCATATTCTCTTCGAAGTGGTGGATATTACCCTGCCAGTACACTTTTAGCCCTGCCAAGGGAACGATGTGAGGCGCCGGCTTATGATTTCGGGACTATTTGCCATGTTCGTTTCAATTGCCTTACCTGGCAGGTAAGAGCCCTTACTCCTGATGGCACTACCCTCTGAGGCTAACGAGAGGCTGATCTTTTATCCGTTTTCTTCGCCATTGCACGGCGTTGAAACTTAACCTCCAGGCTTTCCAGAGCCAACTCAAAGAGCGTTTCGTAGGGCAATACTTCTACCTCAAAGGACTGGTTAGCCAGATCAATAGGGTTGTCCTTCAACTGCTTTGCGTAACGCTCTGTCTTACGGCGCACCCCGTTGCGATGAAAGGCTACTACGGGGAATTGCAGGAGAATTTTAATGAACAGATTCGAGCGGAAACTTTCATCTCGCCGAACGTGGCGGCTGCGGTATTTCTCAATCGCTTCAATACGGTCTACCGTTAATGCATAACGCTTGAGTACGATACTGTAGGCAATTTGAAGGATAAGAATCGGGATGTTCATACCCTTTTTGTCCCGGCTAAAAGCAGGAACGTTATTGAGAAACTTGCCCAGGCGGAATTTGCCCCAGGGATCTTCTCCTTCCGGAATCTCCACCCGATTAATGGAAGCCAGATAATATAAGTAAGCCCGATTAAGCAGCCAGCGATCCTGGTATCGTTTAGGAATGCTGCCTACAGACTTATAATTTGCCACCGATTGATAAGTAGCTAAAGCTTCAGTGTAATGACCTGTATGCATCGCCAGCAAAAACTCCATCTCCTTGAATTTAAACCAGTTAGCAAAGCCAGGAACTAATAATGGAGCGGCAGCGGCAAGTGTTTCGGAGCCCGACGGATAGTCTTTTTCAATAATGTGAACCACTACCTTGTTGACGTAAAAAAAGGACTTGGGAATATCGGCAGGATATGGCTTTTGCTGGACAGCCTCCAGGCCATTATCAATGATGGCAAGTAAGCCTTTTGCATCCCCTTTAAGTTGGTGCCCCAAAATGGATAATGCGAAATAATTGATAATACTCCGATAAGTGTGCTCGATTACCGGATAGGCCTCATGAATCTCTTCCAAACGCTTGTCTATGAGCTCAATAGACATTTTCCGGGCTTTGGGGCTTACGCCGTAGTTCATCACAACTTCCTCGTATGCCATGCGCACATCATTCTCCATATCGTAGAGCTTCCGGGCGCGGAGATATTCTTCCCGGTAAAATTTATACTTCTCCTGTTCCGCTGACCGATAAGCATAATAAGATCGCAGAGAATCAGTACTAAGCATCAAAAGCTCCGTAAAGTCGTAAGTGCTGGAGCGCTTATAGACCTTACGCATAAAGTGATTTCCGGCCGTTGAGGCATCTCTTCCTACCAGGATACGAGATAGTGCATAGTCCCGGTTAGTTTGGTAATAAGCTCGCTGAAACTCATTGAACTGATTGTCTTTGGGGTCAATAAAAAACAAGGTGTTAGCCATTCTCCGGGTTAGCCGTTGCTTAAGCTTTCGGAAGCGGTTATCCTTATCTGTACTCTCTGATCCGTATAAGCGTTGCGCGATTTGTTCATGATCTAAGTCTGGCTCATCCTGCAGAATATTGTAGAAAGCATTGACTAAATCACCCTCACCTGATTGATTGGGGGTTATCACGTTGATATTCTTAACACAATAGCGATTAAGAACAAACGCAAGCTCTTGCAGTAATTTCATTCAGATAGGTCTTAGCACGCAGTTTAGTAGGCAACGGTTCTAAAGATAAAGTAGAAAAATTTAAATACCAAACCACTTCTGAACATGTCCCTGATAAAAGACTCTTTCACGACCTAATTTTTGTGAGACACAACCTTATAAATTATTGATTATCAGTATTTTATAAAAACGGAAATTAAAATAATGAGAAATTTACCAGGACACGACCAGAAATAATATGTCGTTTTTTTGGCTATTTGGCACCAATACTTTTGTGGCATACAGAAACCACAAAACATAATTTGACCATGATTGCCATTCTAATTTCCCTCCTCCTCCAGATCGGTGCCATCTCTTCAGCAGCTGAGTACGACAACCTGAGTACAGAACAGCAGCAGCAGTACATGGAGAATTACCACGATCAAATCATCATTGAAGACCTTGGACAGATATAATAAAAATTTCTAAAGCCCTAAAAATTAGTGCTTTAGAGTTCCTATTGCTTCCAAAATAAATTATTTCCGGGGCGCAAAACATGGAAAACCGTACTTCTGAAGGAGGATTTAGCCCCCCACCTTTGTATCAACGAAAAAAGAGCACACAACCACTCTTACAATCTGACTGCCATGAGAACACATATTTCTACAACAGCAAATACTTTCTTCCCACTCGGAGTCCCCGTTACGAGCCAGTCTCCCACCCCCACTACAGATGGCAGAGAGCCTTGGGTGGTTTGCCCGGGGGCTGGCTGGCAACCTTGGGGCTACTTCACCAAGCACCAATACAGAGCAGACATACCTCAGGCATAAACCTACCGCACAGTATTCTAACGACTCCAAATCACGACCATGTTCCACCATTACGGCCACCCATTGATCGACCGCCAGGAGGTTACCAATTACCTGCCTCATAGAGAGCCAATGATTCTTGTTGATCGCCTACTTGGCATCAAGGGGGGAACAATAGTAGGAGAGCTCCTGATTCGTCCTGAAAACCCATTTGTCACAGATACTGGAGAAATGCTTTTAGGTGGTGCCATTGAGCACATGGCCCAATCTGCTGGCCTTGGGCAGGCCTATAAAGCAGCATCAATGTCAGGCCCTCGCGATGCGAGTAAGACGGGCAAAGGAGAATTTGGTTTTATCGTAAACATCAGATCTCTTCAATACGAAAGGCTTCCTCGCTTAGGGGAGACTCTACGAACAGAAGCATCCACTATCACGCAGAATGGGAACCATAGTACCATGTCTTTTTTCTGCTACGTAGGAGAACAATTGCTCGTTTCCTGCACAATGGGGCTCATGGGGCCAAAAGACCAAAATACTAAATAATGATACTCATACAACTGCTACCCAAGCTACATAATTCGCTGACTCACTCTAAGATTCCAGCCTTAGCTTTTTGGCTAGTACTCATTATTGTTGGAGGACAACAGATATTCGCTCAGGCCGCTGAGGACTTTTCTGCACCTGACAAAACGGTTATCTATGGCAAAGTACACGATAAGAAAGGAGAGCCACTTATTGGTGTAAGCCTTCAGGTAGAAGGTACTTATGACGGGACGGTAACAGATCTGGACGGAAGCTTTCATTTCTCTACTGCGGCAACTGGCGGAGCTAGGCTAATTGTGAGTATGTTCGGATTTGAGAACGTAGAACGAAATCTTAGCCTGGCAGGAACTGACAGTGTCACTGTGGACATTGAATTCGGAAAAGAAACTTTAAGTCTTGAGCAAGTGGTTGTCAGTGATGTTCGTCAAATCCACACTACAGACAAAGCACGTACAACTCAGCTAAATCGGGTAGAAGCATTAACAACAGCGGTAGACGGAAATGTGCAATCAGCTTTTCAAACTATGGCTGGAGTACAACCTGCAGCAACGACAAGCGGCTTATTCATCAGAGGAGGATCCGGACGGGAGTCCCAGGCCTTTGTTGACGGGATGTTGGTGGACAACTTCAATTACAGTAGTCCTTCCAACACAGCTGGTTCCGCAAGGTTTTCCGCGAATATGTTCAAAGGAACTTTTCTGAGTACGGGAGGCTTCTCCGCAAAATATGGGCAAGCCATATCAGGGGCACTAGTGCTCGAAACTACTGATATTCCCAATAAATCAAGCGCCGACATCGGCATTAGCCCTTTATTTGGAGAAGCTGGTTTTGAAAAAGTAAACAGGAAGGGAAATTTCTCCGTCGGCGCTACTGGCAAATACCAAAACCTTGGTTTGTTTCTACGACTTATGCCTTCGCGAAAGTCCTTCACCCAATACCCCGTCACATATGAAGGTACTGCGAATGTTAAGTGGGCGCCAGTTGAGGGTACACTTATCAAATCTTTCGGCAGTATTGGAGACTCTAAAATTGGAATCTTTGATCAAAACCTGGACAACCCCACAATAAGTGACCACACTCAATTAAAAAATAAAAATGTTTTTTGGCAAAGTACTATTTCTCATGAGCTATCAAACCAATGGACATTAACGGGCGGAATGGGGTACGGAAAACGCTTCACGAACGTCCATCAATTCATTTCTGAAGAAGACCTTCTACCAATTGAAGCCGGAGAGTTTATCAGGGAAGAAAACATGTTGAGTCAGGCCCGTATAAACCTCAACCACCGTCATAAGAGTCAAACCTTTGATCTTGGAGCAGAAATACAACACCGTAGAGACCTGATTGATGTAGAAGAATTCACCGGAATATTCAATGACACTTACGGAGCGGCTTTTATTGAAAGAGCAGGCACCTTATTTGGAAGACTTCACGGACGTGCGGGGTTACGGGTAGAATACAGTGACCTACTATCCCAAACGAACTTCGCTCCTCGTATGAATCTGAATTATATACTAGGAAGTAAAGAACAGCTTTTTGCAAGTTGGGGGGTTTATCACCAGCGCCCTGCTACTCAGCAATTATACCTTACCGGAGGCAATCTCAATTTCGAAAGAGCCAAACACTTCACCTTTGGCTACAATCGTAATGAAAACAAACGCAGTTTCAGAGCAGAATTATACAGAAAGGAATATGATCAGCTGGTACTATTCGACACAGACTTAGAAAACCCCAGCTATAATAATACAGGTAAAGGATATGCTCGAGGTCTTGATGTTTTCTATCGTGACCGAAGCCTTAATAAAGGAACTGACATATGGCTCACGTACAGTTACCTGGATTCAGAACGTCGCTATTCGCATTATCCGGTATCCGCTCAACCTAATTTTGCGGCTAAGCATGTAGGGAACATTGTAGTAAAGCATTTCTTCCAAAAGCAGATGATTAATTTATCCTCTACCTATACTATTGGTTCCGGAAGACCTTACTACAACCCAAACCGACCACTAGGAGAGTTCAACTCTGATCGAACTAAAACATATCATAACGTCAATTTCAATATTGCGTACCTGCCTAAATCAAAGAAATCATTCAGTGTCATTGTTTTGACAGTTTATAATGCTTTCAATTTTGAGCAAACCCTCAATTACGAATATAGTGCGAACGATTTTAACATCCGACGAGCTATTGGCCCCCTTACGGAAAGATATCTATTTCTAGGATACTTTGTCAATTTCGGCATTGACCGGACGGATGACATTATTAATCAACAACTTAATTAAATTTTATTATTATGAAAAAGTTCTTATTTATCACTCTAGCTGCCTTATGCAGCATCACAATGAGCTGCTTAGCCGGTACGTACGCAGTTGCATCATCAGATGAGGAAACGGCAACAATTGAAGCATATGAGGAGACTCTTTGCGAAGCTGTTGCAGGCCTGCGTGAGGCTCAATCACTCGAAGAAATTGAAGCCGCTGCAACCGTTCTCGAAACAGTTACCAAGCAGGAGCCCGAAAACTGGTTAGCTCATTACCACCTCGCTTATGCATATGGTCGAATTGCTCACACTATTGAAAAAAAGAAGGACATAGACGGTTGGGTTGAAAAAGCCACTGAAGCTGTTGAGCAAGCCAGCAATTGTTCTAATGTTGATGTAAGCGAAATCGAGACACTACAAGCATTCCTGGTATATGGTAGTATGCGGGCAAACCCAATGATTCGTGGTTACAAGTTGAATTCAACAGCCTTGGGTCATTTAAAAGCTGCCGTAAAAGCAAATGGGAAAAACCCACGAGCCTACCTATTAACCACCCGACACGTAATGAACACACCAGCAGTATTTGGTGGTGGAGACATCGAAAAAATTTGCAAATACAGTGGTGCCGCTCAGAGAGCTTTTGAACTAGAAAAAGCTAATGAAGAACGTGACCCTCTCAGTCCTTCCTGGGGGCAAGCAGAGAGTGATGAAATCGCTGCTACCATTGATTGCGCTGACGAATCAGGCTCTAAGCGCGATTAAGCCTACGGCTTGATTCAAAGCGCCTACCAATAAATTTCAATAAGGAATATCAATTTTCACAACTTTAAATTACGTTTATCATGTCCGCAATAGACACACTCAAATTGAGAATTATCGAAGAGCTCGCTCTTGATATTACTCCCGACGAAATTGACGCCGCCGCCCCGCTCTTTGGTGGAGGACTTGGCCTCGACAGTATCGACGGACTCGAACTAGTTGTTTTACTGGAAAAGTACTACGACATTAAAGTAGGTCAAGATGAAGATATGCACAACATCTTTTCTTCTGTAAATACGCTTTACGACTACATCAAGGAGCGCTCTGCTTCTGCCGCTGCATAACACTTCTTTTTTCAGTTACCTCCTAGAAGCGGTGGTACAAATATGAATTACGGACTTATGGAACCGATCTATATTACCGGGATGGGGATGAATTGCTCCTTAGGCTGGACGCCCGAGGAAATTCACACCTCACTAATCGCGGACGCAAAAGGAGGAATTAGCAATATTGAAATCCTTAATACCCGTCATCGCGGGACCTTTCCTGTAGGTGAAATCAAGCGAGAGACAGAAGACCTTCGCGCTGAAATAACCAATCAGGGAGGATATCAATTGAACAGAACTTCCATCCTGGCCACCAAAGCCGTTGAACAAGCCATCGAGCAAGCTCGCCACGCTCATAGAGCTGGCGGGCGGCTCGGGCTCATTTCTGGAACAACCGTTGGGGGGATGGATGTCACTGAAGATGGATATATCAACCATGTGGAAGGGCGCCTCCATAACATCAACTTCTTCCAGTTAGGAGGAGCAGCTTTTTGTGCGGAATATCTGGCCGAACGCTTAGGCGGAGTCCAGTATTTATCGACTATAAGTACAGCTTGTTCATCCTCGCTCAACGCCATAGGGAATGCCGTTCAATTGTTGCAGGCAGGCCAACTTGACATTGCCATTGCGGGAGGAGCCGACGCTTTGTGCAGGTTTACCATTAATGGCTTTAATAGCTTCAGACTTCTTGATCAGAACCGCTGTCGCCCCTTTGACGCTACCCGTTCGGGTATCAATCTTGGAGAAGGAGCTGCCTACTTTGTCTTAGAAACGGAAACGTCTCTACGCCGAACTGGTAATAAGCCCATCGCAATGATTACCGGCTATGGAAACCACAACGACCGCTTTCACCCGTCTTCGATTTCCCCCGATGGGGTGGGAATTCAGATGGCTATGCGCTCTGCTCTTGAGCAATCCAAAACGCCTCTAGATAAAGTAGATTATATACTAACACATGGAACCGCAACTCCCAACAATGATGCAAGCGAAGGAGCTGCAATTCACAATTTGTTTTCAGAAGTTGCTGTCCCTGATTATGTATCGCTAAAATCGAGCTTTGGGCATACCCTAGCAGCCTCCGGAGCCATCAACACCGGCGTTGGAATAACGAGTATTCTAAACGGCACGAAATACCCAAATTACAATTGGACCGAAGCGATGCCAGAGCTAAGCTCAGGCCCGTTAGCGACAACTCTCGAGAAGCAGTCTGTAAACAATGTAATTATTAATGCTACTGGAATGGGCGGCTACTGCTCCTCCATGGTCCTAAGTAAAACCTAATATGCAACCAGTCTACATTAATGGAGCGGCTCGAATCGGAGCCAAACCTATTACCGATATCTCAGTTGCTTCTATCCAAGTAGAAGAACCAGATTACACCCAATATATAGATAAGCGTAAACTTAGGCGAATGGACCGACTCAGTCGGTTTGCTCTCCATACTACTTACGCAGCACTTGAAGAAGCCAAAATAGAGACCATTGATGGCGTAGTTATGGGCATTGGGCAAACCGTTAGCCAAACGACTGACGATATGCTACGCAAAATGATCGAATATCAGGAAGGCCTAACCAATCCAACTCGCTTTATGAATAGCCTATTAGGTACCGCTGCCGGGCAAATCGCCTTACGATTAAATTGCAACGGCTATTCTAATACGCATACCCAACGAGGCTTCTCCATAGAATCTGCTCTTATGGATGCAGCCCTACAGTTGCAGACAAAATCCTCTCAAAACATCATAGTGGGAGGTTTAGATATCGTTGGCCACGACCTTTACGCAGAAATGTCTGCAAAATATGGCCAGCTAACCTCTGCCCCCTCTGATAAAGTAAATCGTACAATTGGTGAGGGAGGCGCTACCTTTTTGGTTTCAGGCCAGCCTTCTGCCCAAACACAGGCCTGTCTTCGCTCAATATTCACTGTTTTCCTAACAGATACTGCACGCAGGGAATGGTCTGCTCAAGAACTACAAAGAACGCTCTTTGGAGAAACTATTCCTACCGTAGACCTGATTATAAGCGGCCGTCCATTCGGTAACGAAGCCCAAAGGAGTTATGACAATATTCTGGAAGCTTTTAGTCAGGATGTCCCAGTAATAAATTACAAACTCCAAACAGGAGAGTTTCCTACCGCTGCAGCACATGGCTTGTATTTAGCGGTAAAAGCGCTCTCGGGGACAGAAGTAAAATCTCGCACTACCACTCCTGAGCGCATACTCGTCATTAATAACTATGGCGAGCGGTACCTGAGCGCCTTTTTAGTAACCCAACAATAATAAAACGCTATGCACTTTATCGATTCACTCTTCAAGGTTATCAAACAAGAGAATGAGCCAGAAGGTGGCGAATTTAAATTGCAACTAAACGCTAGTCATTCAATATACAAAGGCCATTTTCCTGACAACCCCATCACTCCAGGCGTTTGTTCGCTAGAGATCATGACGCAACTGGCTGCCGCACATTATGATGGCTTTGAAAGGCCTAAAAAGATTGACTCCATCAAATACCTCGGCTTCGTCAACCCATTACTTAATCCCGAGGTGGAAGTAGTACTAAAAATAAAAAAAACAGGAGAAGGTATTTGGCGCGTACGCGGGATGCTATGTGCGGATGGAAAGCCAGCAGTTAAAATGGTTGCCAGCTACCAAAACAATATACCTAATCTAAAAATAAAAATGTGATGACTAAGCTTATTTCACCATTGGTCAGCCAGGAGATCGGCCTGCTCCCCGTTTTATTACGCAAAGCTATCAACTATGCAGGGACTTACAGCCCCTACTATTTTCAACTCTTTTCGCAATTAGGGTTGAAGCCTGGCAGCATCATGACTTATACTGATTTTCGCCAAATCCCCTGCACCACAAAAGAGGATATTGCCAAAGACTATCGCAAATTCATCTGTGTATCAGATGAGCAAATCATAGACCGTTCCTGCACCTCAGGAACTACCTCCACGCCAACTCCTTTTGTCCTGACAGACTCTGACTTGAACCGCTTGACACGCAATGAAGCTGCTTCCCTCACCCTTGCAGGCATTGGTAGCCAAGACACTGTAATGCTTTGCTGTACAATGGATCAACGGTTCATGGCTGGCTTAGCCTACTTTCTGGGACTTCGCCAAATTGGCGCCTCAGTTATACGCCAAGGAGTTTGCAACCTGTTAAGTCAATGGGATTGCATCCGCAGAGAAGAACCCACGGCTATTATCTGTGTACCATCATTCTTACTCAGGCTGATCCACTTTGCTAAAGAGAATGGTATTGATTATCGGTCGAGTTCTTTACGCAAGGTGATTTGCATAGGTGAAAGTATTCGCCAACCTGACTTTAGTTTGAATGAACTAGGGCGAAGACTAAAAGAAGCATGGCCCGAATTATCCTTGCACAGCACCTATGCCTCCACTGAAATAGGTGCTGCTTTCACCGAATGTAGCGAGGGTCAGGGAGGTCACCACAATCCAGAACTCACCCATATCGAAGTCCTGGACCAAGTTGGCTTTCCAGTCACTACTGGAGAAATCGGGGAACTGGTTGTCACCACCCTTGGGGTAGAAGGAATGCCTTTGATTCGTTTCCGCACAGGAGATCTTGTTCAACTTCACAATCAAGCTTGTGCCTGCGGCCGCACAACTCCGAGGCTCAGCCCCGTGATTGGTCGAAAAAACCAAATGCTAAAAGTGAAGGGAACAACTATATACCCTCCGGCTATTCATGACTCCTTAAATTCTGTAGCAGAATTAGAAAATTATGTCATAGAAGTATTTACCAATGAATCTGGCCAAGACGACCTGAGAATATACTTCACCACAGTAGCCGGAGTAAACGACCTCGAACTACAAGTTCATTTAAAAGAAATATGCCATGCCCGGCTACGGCTAAAGCCTACATTTTTCGAAGTATCGAAAAAAGAAATGTATCGCATGCAATTCCCTTCCGGAGGACGAAAGCCAAGAAAATTTATTGACTATAGAAAATAAATATTTCGCCTTCTTCTCGCATAAATTACTAAAGCTCTTCAATTTATTTGAAGGGCTTTTTTTTTTAAAAAACAAACCATAAAACCATTCACCCAGCTCCTCATCGGATAAGTATCAAAAAATAAATATTTAGCTAAAAAAACAAGCTCCTATCGTAGCGATTGCTCCTTGAGACTCGTCTAATGGGTGGATACAAACAACAACCATCAATGCTACAAATTTCCGAGTCTAAGTCAATATTCCAGAGAGAGGAATTATATAGCTACGAGCAATTCAGTGAAACTCTTTCTATACGAAAGAAAACAACTGGCGCTTTACTTGCCAAAACCATGTTTACGTGGCTTAGTGGTCAAATTTCCAGTATCCCCGTACAAATATCAACTTTAGCAGAGCGCGTCAATGTCGTAAAAAGCCAGGAAAAGCTATTCACAGCCCTTCTGCTCTCATTAAAAGAAGAGGGATATCTTCATGAAGAAGCTGGCTTTGTAAAAAAAACATCTTTTGATGAAATAAAACTTGACAAACTAGTAAACGACCTGGGGCGTAAAGGGCTAGCAACCTACGGAAAAGGAGATTGGCTAACCAATACTTACGGCCCATTTTTCGAACTGGCTCAATCTTGCATCCCCAAACTCCCAGAAGTCTTACGAGGAGAAATGAGCGGCGTGCAGTTATTATTCTCACCTGACAATTATAGTCGTACAATGGCTACGTATACTAATCACGTACCAGAAGTATACTACGGACTAATTGCTGAGCAAATTGTAGACAAATGCCATAAAATATGGGCCTTAAGACCTGAGCACAAAATTCGCATTTTAGAAATTGGTGCGGGTAGTGGATATGGCACCATAAGAATGCTTGAAGGATTACAGGAACATAGTGACAAAGTCCATTTCTGTTTTACGGATATAGGGAATAGCTTTTTGAGGCGAGCAAAAAGAACGTTTAAACAATTCGATTGTGAGCTTGAGTTTCGCCTATTAGATATCAGCAAGGATTCCACCGAGCAAGGGTTTGCGAAAGAAAGTTTCGATATCGTTTTTGCCACTAACGTCCTTCACGCCACTCCTGACCTACGGGTAACGGTAGGCAACGTACGGGATCTTCTCGCACCAGAAGGGAGTGTTTACATCAACGAAATTGCAACTGAGTCAATAACTAATACTGTCACCTATGGAACAACGTCAGGATGGTGGTTATCTACTGACGGGCTGCGCATCCCCTATACACCTGTAGCATCGACAACGACCTTCAGAAATCTGCTGGCTGAGATTGGATTTAAAGACATAGAAGTTTTCGGCTATCCTGGAATTCCAGAAAGTGAACTTCCACAAGCCATCATTCAAGGAGTAAAAAAATCAATTCACCATGAGTAAGCCAAATAAAAAAATAACCTCTAAATCGCGGCAAACTTGTTGGATTGGAGCAGACCGTTTGACGATAGAAGATTTAGAGAAGGTCATTTATGGAAAATCCAAAGTTGGCATTAGTTCCGCCACATGGAAAGAATTAAATGCCGGGCACGAATTTCTAAAGAAATTCTCCCAAGACAAAGTCATCTACGGTGTTAATACCGGTTTCGGCCCGATGGCTCCTTACAAAATCCCGGATGACAAACATCTGGAGCTACAGCTAAATCTAATCAGGAGTCATTGCTCCGGTTCAGGAAAACTAGTCAGCAAAGAACAAACAATTGCCTTGATGATTGCTCGATTGAGCAGCCTGGCAAAAGGCTATAGTGGGATCCATCCCGAGTGGGCCGAACTGCTGACTCAGATGATAAACGAAGAAATCACTCCACACATCTATGAACATGGAGGTCTGGGAGCAAGTGGAGACTTGGTTCAACTGGCCCACTTAGCTTTGTGTATTATCGGCGAAGGAAAAGTCAAGGATAATGGTGAGGATCGCCCCGCCAAAGAAGTCTTTACGGAAAAGAATTGGACGCCCCTACGCCCCCGTATCCGCGAAGCCCTTGCAACCCTCAACGGCACTTCTGCCATGACCGGCTACGGTGCTATTAACGTCATCAAAGCACGACGCTTAGTCGAATGGTCTGAACTTAGTTCAGCATTGCTTATCGAAATTGTCGGCAGTTATGACGACTATTACTCCGAAGGGCTGAATGGCGTCAAAGCACACGCAGGCCAACAAAAGGCAGCACGACGTTTGCGCGAATTACTCACCGGCAGCAAGCGTCTACGAGACAGGTCCGACCACCTCTACTGCTCTCATGAGAATAAGAAGCTTGACGACAAGGTGCAAGAGTATTATAGCATCCGTTGCCTACCTCAGATCATGGGACCTATCCTTGACACCCTGATAGATTCTCAACAAACCGTTGAAGACGAGCTCAACAGTGTAAGCGACAATCCAATTATCGATTACCAAAATGAAAACGTTTTCCACGGTGGCAACTTCCACGGCGATTATGTCAGTCTATCAATGGACAAGCTGAAAATTGCCATTACAAAACTAAGCCTGCTAATCGAACGGCAGTTGAATTATCTACTCAATGATAAGCTTAACCAGCAGCTACCTCCCTTTGTCAATATGGGAACACTTGGCTTGAACCTGGGCATGCAAGGAGCACAATTCGTTGCCACGTCAACTACCTCCGAAAACCAATCTCTTTGCAGCCCAGTCTACATCCATACCATTCCGAGTAACAACGACAATCAGGATATCGTAAGCATGGGAGCCAATGCAGCCTTGATGGCTAACCGAGTAATTGAAAACACCTATGAAGTTTTGGCGGTCAAATTACTTACAGCAATTCAGGCTGTAGATGTACTCGGAATTCAGGAAAGCCTTGCTCCAAAAACACGCAAACTATATGACCTGGTGCGGTCTCGGGTACCCGCTTTTAGCCAGGACGGCATAATGTACGAAGCAACGCACCCTGTACTGGACTTATTAAACAATACTGATCCGCAGACTATCACCGGCGAAGAAAAAGCCAGTAAATCAAATAACAAATGAAAACGTCCAAACTTACCAATAAATATGCCCTCGTTACCGGAGGAAGTCGAGGAATCGGACGAGCTACTTGCATTGAATTAGCCCGAATGGGATACAACATCCTCATCAACTACAACAATAACGCTGAAGCCGCAGCTGAAACGGCTCGTGAAGTAAACGTAATTGGACAGGTGGCTGAATGTTTAAAATTCGACATCAGTGATGAAAAGCAAGTTGATGACGCACTGAATGGCTGGATAGAGAATAACCCGGATAGTATCATCGAAATTCTAGTCAATAATGCAGGGCTTCGCAGAGACAACCTCTTCGTCTGGATCAATAAAAATGAGTGGGAATCAGTCTTTCATACAAATGTTGATGGCTTTTATCACGTATCCCGTCGGGTTCTTCGGGCCATGATCAAGCAGAGGTACGGTCGTATCGTAACGGTAGTAAGTATGTCAGGCCTCGTAGGACCTTCAGGACAAACCCATTACGCTGCAAGTAAGGCTGCACTGATTGCCGCTACAAAAAGCCTTTCTAAGGAAGTAGGCAAGCGAAATGTAACCGTCAATTCAGTCGCTCCTGGGTTCATCCGAACTGAAATGATTGCCGACATTAATGAAGAAACACGTGCCAAAGGCATACCCGTTAAACGCTTCGGAGAGCCCGAAGAAGTTGCCTCTCTAATCGGATTTCTTTGCTCAAAAAAAGCAGGATTTATCACCGGGGAGAACATGAATATTGATGGTGGCGGCATGCTAATCTAAAGCCCTGAAATTAGAGGAAAATGAACCATAAAAGAAAACCAAGACCACAACGTGCTTAGCTCTAAAACAGAGCAAAGACTCAAAAGCAATTTTGCGTATTGGAAGTTCCCAACATCGCACTTTCACATCATTTTTTCATTCATTAATTCCTTTTTATTATGAGTAATCAACTCACCCCACTCAGTTCCACGGACATCGCAAAAGGACTCGAAGTAGTCGAGCTAGAGCAGCGCTTGGAAATGGTTCACCTCACTGCAGTTGAAGCGGAAGCTTCTTCTCGCTGCGACGGTAACGACGTTGACATCCAAGTAGATGTTGAATTGTCTGCAATTGATCGCTAAAATGTTCTAGAACATTAGCCAAGAAGGAGAGCCGGGTTCTCCCGGTTCTTCTTCTATTCTCAAGCTGAGAAAGTTCTCTACCTAGAACCTTACAAAAAAATTGTAAGCAGCGTAAAATCGTCATTCCATTTACTTTCCGTTCCGAATAAAAAATGAAGATGTTCCCATCTGGCACACTGATGGAAAAGAACAATGGCTTTTTTCCAGAACTATGGCTATAAAACCAAAATGAGATCGCAGCTAGTTCTGGCAACGGAATGGCAGCCAACAATAGCAATTTCGCGTATTGGGAGTTCCCAACATCGCACTTTCATATCATTTTTTCATTCATTAATTCCTTTTTATTATGAGTAACCAACTCAACACTCTTAACGCTCAGGACATTGCCAAAGGACTCGAAGTAGTCGAGCTGGAGCAGCGCCTGGAAATGGTTCACCTCACTGCAGTTGAAGCGGAAGCTTCTTCCCGCTGCGACGGCAACGAAGTAGACATCGAAGTAGATGTCGAACTGTCTGCTATGCGCTAGAGTGTTTTAGAACATTAGCCAAGAAGGAGAGCCGGGGCCTCCCGGTTCTTCTTCTATTTTCAACTTAAAAGAGTTTTGACGCAAAAGGTTATCAAGCGAATTAAAATAACCCGATCAGTTGTTTTCTTTTATTTAGCAAAAAATAAAAACAGCAATACGCGAAGGTATTAAAAAAGAATAATAATCTTTTCAAGATCAGGATTTAAGGGAGCTAAAACAACAGAGCCCTCAGACCTGACAGCGAAATGATCGCTAAAAGCAATTTCAGTGCTGGTAATTCCCAGCATTCCACTTTCACATCATTTTTCATTCATCAATTCCTTTTATTATGAGTAATCAACTCAACACACTTAATGCTCAGGACATTGCTAAAGGACTCGAAGTAGTCGAGCTGGAGCAACGCCTGGAAATGGTTCACCTTACTGCTGTTGAAGCAGAAGCTTCTGCTCGCTGCGACGACAATAGAAGTGTAGACATAGCCGTGAGTGTTTAAAGTGTTTTAATACACTAACCGAGAAGGAGAGCCGGGTTAGCACGGCCCTTCTTCTCTTTCTCCTTCTAAATTAAAAATTTACCCAACGATGAATTTCGAACAATTGGAACTCAAACCTACGGATAGTGACCAGTATCTGGCTTCTATGGATGGACAGTATTTCTACATAGGTCCTTTACTTTACGAAATTGTAGTACGCGCAAAGTCACTGCGGTCTCCCGTTGAAATCGTTGAAGATTTAAAGCAAGACCTATCCATCAATCTTGACATCAAGCAAGTAGAAGAAGCCCTGGAAGGGCTTAAGAAGCGATTCAATCCTGAAGGAATTGAAGGAGGGACACGAAAACGAACCCGCTCTAGCTACATCCACTTCAAGTGGCGATTAATGGGGGGAGAAATGCTCGAAAAAATAACAAGACCACTATCACTCCTATTCCGCCCTAAGACAATTGCCATATTGGGCGTATTGTCAATTTTAATTACGGGATACTACTACTTAATGGCAACCCGCCCGGAGATAAGCTTAAGTTCCAAAGAATTGGCCGCCGCGTATCTCATTCTGTTCTGCGTATTCTTTATTCACGAACTAGGCCACGCAGCAGCCACCAAGTATTATGGAATGAAACCACATGAAATCAGTTTTGGGTTTTACCTGGTCTTCCCTGTTTTTTTTGCTGATGTTTCAGAGGCATGGTCCCTTAACAAGTACAAACGCATCATCATCAACCTAGGAGGAGTCTATTTTCAACTAATCATCAACGCCATTTTCGTATCACTTGCCTTCATTTATCCAAGTTCATCCATACTGGCAACTCTCTTGTATACGAACCTCTTTGTAATTGCCTACTCACTAATGCCCTTTTTACGATACGACGGGTATTGGATTTATTCGGACTTGTTTGAAATCCCAAACTTGATGAGCCGTAGCATCCTATATCCTTATCAATTATGGGCTCATTATCGGGCGGGAAAAAAGACAAAGACTAATTGGCCTCTGCTTACATATTCTGTATCCAGTTACCTCTTCTTTATGGTTATGTTCTATTTTATGGGGCGGTTTGTGGCAAAATGCATCGAACAAGTAATGATTACAACCGAATCCACGGACCTTGGCTGGATGGATTTTTTAAGCCAAGTAGAGCTTAGCTTTTTCTTCCGTGCTTTCATCGTTCTCTTCATGATCAGTTTTCTGACATATCGGTTGGCCAAGTATGGATGGGCCAAGTTCATTAAGAATTTCTAGGTCCAGAAAAATTATCTTGTAAAGCACTCAAATTTATACCCACAATGAATGATTTAACATGCAAAAGAGTCCAAAGATCTGATCTGGAATGTATCGATCACCCTATGCGGAAGCGATATCTCTTCTTCAAAGCTAATCATCAGCATTTTTTCGGGACGAAATCGGAAAAAGTGGACATTGCGGAGCTCTTTCTCCGCCATCTAAAGTTCAAGGGACAGGCTTCTCGGCAATTTGAGCCAGAAAACCTGGCCCACGCAATGAACAACTACAGGATCGTAGATGAATACGGAGCACTGGAAATTGCTCAAAGCCGTGCCGTTATGATTAGTTCGTTTCACTTTGGGCCCTATGACCTTTTAGGAGGATTCCTCTCAAATGAACGAGTACAATTCTCTGTGCTGGCCAATGGTGCAAAATATTTTGAGCAAGTAAAGGCATATCAAATCCAAAAAGCAGAGGCATCAGATTCGGAAGTTATTCCGATAATCATACCAGAATCAGACGTAGTGAATCCCAACGATTTTACTACAATGATCAAGATGATGCATAAGATTCGTCAAGGTAAAAGCATGCTGGTTTACGCTGATGGGCTCGAGGGAGAAGGAGGTTATTACGACCAGAGCAAACTGGAAAAAGTCCCCTTCCTTGGCCAGGAAGTTTTCGCCCGAAAGGGTACAGCCACACTAGCTTACAAACTAAAAATGCCCATCGTTTTCTCAATGGTAGAACAAGAAGATGAAGGCTTTATTGTCAGACTCTTTCCAGTTCTTCACCCAAAAGACTATAAAGACAAAAAATCATTTGTAAGAGCTTATTGTGAACTAGGCTACAAATACCTTGAGTCATACGTTCAAAAATCTCCTGAATACTGGGAAATTTTCGACCGTTTACACATCTGGCTCCCCGAATTCAACACACCTAGTGAAGTACCTGATTTACAACCTGACTGGGTAGTTCCTGAGTGGTGCTGCTACGACAAGGACCGCTTTGGCATCTTCAAAGAGGGAGGGAAAACTTTCTTGCTGGATATTCAATCCAAAGATGTCATTTCTGTATCAGCGGGGCTGGCAACTCTACTACAACGCATCGACCATGTACGGGGTGAGGTTGTATCAGAGGTTCTCTCACCAGCTATACTAAGAGATTTATTCCAAAGAGGCATACTTACTGAAGACAAAGTAGGAGAAGAAATAATGGTAGCATGAGAACATCAACGGTATTTTGCGGAAATTTTGGCAACCAATTTGACTTCTCTCAGGAATCGCTTGAATTTGCATTATGCTATCTTCCTGACACCTCCTTTAGGGAATCCATCCTCCGTTACCAAAACCACAATCAAAAGTGGATGTCCCTGCTAGGTCGGCAACTTTTGTTTAAAGGTCTTGCGGAATTAGGACACCCAATAAACGAAACTACCGTTTGGTCGAAAGCCATTTACGGCCGGCCATATATTAAAGCTTTTCCAGACTTTAATATCTCTCACTCTGGAGAGTTGGCCGTTTGCGCTATTGGGGAAAAGGGGAAAAGGGTAGGTATCGACATTCAAAGAGAAAAAAACCTGGGTCCACGACTCTTGAATCAGGTATTCACTGCTCAAGAGCTGGACTGGGTTGCCGGCAAAAAAAGCCGGGCTGCACGCCTGTGGTCACGTAAGGAAGCCGTTACAAAATTACTGGGACTAGGCATGAGGGTTAATTTTCGAAAGCTGGAAGCACTCAGCAATCAAGTGACTTTCGAAGGCAAGTCTTACTACCTGCAAAACATTCCAGTAAGCGATGGATATCAATGTACGCTAGCAGGAGAAACGCCATTAGATGTCCAGCTCAATCTTTACCACTGGTCTTCACTTAATCAGATGGATAAATATTAATTCAATTTAAGGAAAAAAATTGCCATGGCTACTCAACCTAAAGTACTCGTTTTTGCCTTTGATCTACTGGCCCATTATACCCGTTGTTTACGTGTTGCCGAGCTTTTATCTAATGAATATGAGTTTCTTTTCCAATCATCCGATTATGATGCAGTAGTTCATCAGCAGGGCTTCAGCACATTCAATTGCCTGCGGCTTGCGGAGAAAGAACTTGTTGCACAGGGTTGTCGGGAAGACATTATGAATTGGCCTGGTGCAGATCTTGAATTAGTAATGCTCGCTCAGAGTGAAGCAATCCAGCAATACCAACCAGTATTTGTTATCGGGGATATGAGCCCAACCCTTCGCATGGCTACTGAGCGAACGGGGGTAAAATATATTAGCATTACCAATGCGTATTTGAGTCGCTACTATGACGCCCCCTTCGAAGCCCCCGACTTTTTAAAGAAGCTTGGGGCAGACGTTGCCGATGTCCCCCCCTTCTATCGGAACAAATTATCCGACATGAAAGGCTTCATGGCAGTTTCTCGTTCACAGAAAGAATTCCGTTTTTTAAGGCGGCGGTATGGGTTAGCAAAGCAACTCAACCTTGCTCTCGAACTGGAAGGCGACCAAACCTGGATCTGCGACACAAAGCTCTTTCATCCTTTAAAAGATAATTTGCCTAAGGACATAGAAGAAATAGGTCCACTACGTTTTTCCCCGAAAGGATTAAAAGAAAAAGATCAAGTAAACGTACACCCCGATAGAAAAACGATCCTCGTTACCATGGGAAGCTCTGGCAACTATGCCTGGCTACAGCAGCTAGCGGATCAACGGTTCGCTGATTATGATTTTCTGGTTTGTGGAAGTACTACAGAGGAAAATCTACCCGAAAATATCCGCTATTTCCAATTTGCCGACTTCAACAAGCTAATGCCTCAAGTAGACTTAGTCATCTGTCATGGAGGTAATGGCAGCCTATACCAGGCGCTGGCAGCGGGAAAACCAATTATTTGCTTTCCTGGCTTCTTTGAGCAACTCTTCAATGCTGAACGAATAGAAGAAAACGGCTGGGGAGCAAGCTATCTAGAGGGAACAAGTACGGAAGATTTATTAGCAGCAATAGAAACCTGGGTTGGCAGGTCACTCCTCCCTATTGCAGAAACTATTGCAAAAATGGAAGAGACTCAGTCAAACTTACTGCGCAAGCTCACAAGCCATCTTCTGGCAAGCATTTCCGAAACAGAATTATCAGAAACAGTCGCATAAGCTATGGTCCTCATACTCTCCTACGATGGTTACGAACAAGGTACCGAAGGTGTCATCGACTGGCTCCTTTACCACGGCCACCCCTTTGTACGGGCAAGTGCAAACGCATTACTTCGTCCTGGCTCAGACTGGAAAATCAACATCCATGATGGTCGAATAGAATTTAAAGGAGTCAATCTGAACAAGGAGGTTGGCGCCATCTTTTATCGTCGGTTTGAGGCTGACGCTCCTTATTATGACATCGGAGAGCCTCGCGTAAGTCGCCAGCTGCAAAGAGAATTGCAGGGAGAAGCCGAGCGCTTAACTACCTTCGTATCCGATAGTCTGGCTGATAAATTTTGGTTGCCAACAATCGCTGCATCCAACCGTGCGGCTAACAAACTATCTACTTTAACCCTAGCTCGCACCTGCGGCCTCGCCGTCCCACAATCCTACATTTGCCGAAGCCGGTCAGAAGTAGTTAACCTACTCGACGAGAACTCCAATGGATGGATTACTAAACCCATTAATTATTGCGGATACTACTCTCGCGAAAATTTCGCCTACACCACGTTCACCTCCAGGCTCGGGCACGAAAACGTTGCGGAGTTACCAGAGCGCTTTCATCCCAGCCTGCTTCAAGAATGTGTAACCCCTGTATATGAGGTCCGCGCATTTTATTTGATGGGAGAATTCTTTTCCGAGGCCACTCAAACTCAGGGAAGTACCACCAGCGTTAATGATACGGTGTTCATGGATGTTAAGTTAAAAACCGCTGAAGCCGAGACTCGATACCTCCCCTACCAACTTCCAATAGAAGTAGAAAACAAGCTGACTCAGCTCATGCAAAAGCTTGACCTGAATACGGGAAGTATTGACCTGATCGTAAACGAAACAGGAGAGTACTACTTTCTGGAAGTTAACCCCGGCGGTCAATTCTCTGCTCCTTCCGAACGGTCCAACTTTCACCTTGAAAAACGGATCGCGGAACTACTCATCAAAAAAGATACCTCCCATGGAAAATAAACCTTTCAACGACCTTTTTCAGGGCCTCGACAATGGCGAATTACCTCTGTCTTACCTATTCATCGCCCGCCTCAACCGAGAGTCTTTACCCGAACTCGCTAAACGAGATCGACAGAAGGCCTATGCATCCAGACATAACTGCTCCAATTTACCCATCATTGGTTCAGACATATTACGAAATAGCGTTTGGTGGGATGGAGATTTTTGTGAAGAACAAGATGAAATATCATGAATGACTACTTACATCTATATGCACACGTCGAATTCGTAAAGGGAAGCCAGTTGGGCGCACTCTATGACCTTCAGGGCGGACGCGTTCGAACGGTTCCTCTCATCCTGGAATCCATTCTTAAGGCATTTCAAATGGCCCCGACCCAACAAGTTTTGAAAGAGACTTTTGCCGGTAACGAAACGGTATTTCATCGCTATACCGATTTTCTGCTAAAGGAAAAATGGGCCTTTACGACAACGAAGCCGCAAGTTTTTCCAGCGGCGGACTTATCGTGGGAAAGCCCCTACGCTATCAACTCCGGGATTGTATCACATGACAGGCTTCAGCCATACGACTTACCCTCAGCTCTACTAGAACTATCTGATGTGGGATGTCGCACTTTAGAGTTACAACTGCACAACTATTCTCTTAAAGAAGAAGATAGCGCAGTATGGGACCAAATTGGCGCTGCTTTACGGCAAGGAGAATTTAGGCGCGGAACGCTGGTGCTAGGAGTGGGCCAAACAGCAATGCCAGTAGTAAACCCCGCTGAAGTGGACCGTTTATTGCACGATTGGCCTCGTTTTGGCACCGTAGTACTCTTAGGGCAAGAAAAAGATATCAACCTGAAAATTGGGAAACGGCAATACTACTTGCGCTGCGCGAACACCCTCATGGATTACGCTAAGAAAACCTGGGAGCTTCGTCCAAACGTACATTTTGTCGGGCCAGCTTACTTCCGGGAATCGCGCGTAGCCAATCCTTATTTCAATCGCCGGCTAGCCATTGATTCCCAAGGGTACTTTAAAAACGACCTGCTATATGGCGGCCAGGAAACCTTTGGTAAAATTGGCCAGCGAACGATTAAGGAAGTAATCATTGACCCTCAATTCCAACAACGCTGGCGCGCTAATCCAGATGTGATTTCCGATACTTCGAGCAACCCTCTCCGGTATTGCCTCCGTTACGACCGGGCAATTGAAGCTGATGCTAAAGACCCTACAAACTGGTCTTTTTCATGGGCATAACGAATGGTCATCTTTACGGTTAGCTCTTGTTCAATGGTATATTCCATCCAACCAGTCAGGCAAAGATCAGCCCCTCCGTATGCAAGCGTCAAGGCAGCCGTATTTTCAAGTGTCGCATTATCGGGCGAGGTTTGCACCAACACATAGTATTCGCCTCGTATTCCAAAGCAGGCAGCCACCTGGCCAGCAGCCATATTGGGCAGCGTTTGCACAAAAACTCTGGGGCTGGTTCGCCTATTTAGGTCAAGGCAATTTTGGTATTCCTGATCAGTAACTATTGAGCCATGATGAGTGGCAAATACCAGCGCACGTTTTTCCAGCACCGTAGAATGCCACCTTTTTTCGTGATATACACAAACCGCAGTTGTAGCTAAACAAGCCAGCCCCAGGTCATCGACTACCTTAAAGCGGTAGCTTTCTCCAGTGTAAAATTCCTGAAGTAAAGCCATAAGGAAATCCCGGAGGCATTGCCCTTCGGCTCTGTTCCGGTAGGGAGAACCGTCCTGAAATAAGCAATCGTTCGTAAGCCTGAATTGATGCATCGGTTCTGCTTTATGCTTTGGTAAGATGGATGGCCGCATTCCCCCCACCGAAGCCAACGGAGAGGTTAAGAGCTGAACGTAAGGGGCGTTTTTGCACCTTACGGGAAACGTTAATGATTGCACTGGTGCCAGGCTTCTTAAAACCGCAAGAAGAAAGAATCGTGTCTTCTTGCAGGCATTTGGCCGTAACAACTGTTTCCAATACTCCACAAGCGCCAAGGGTATGTCCTATTTGCCCCTTTATGCTAAATAAAGGAATAGTAGCCATTCCACTACGAGCAATGGCCTCACTCTCCATATTATCATTGAGTAAGGTAGCCGTACCATGCCCACAAATAAAATCAGGAATCTCCGTTCCGCAGCTACGGCGGATACAGTCACTCAAACCAGCACCATCAGGTTTAGGCCGGGAAATATGAAAGCCATCATTAGAAGTCGCCTCTCCGGTCAGGTAAATCTCACCAGGTTTTGGTGATCGCCATTCTAAAAAAATGGTCGCTGCAGCTGTCGCCAGATTTATACCCTTACGGTCCGCATCATATGGCCGGCAAATTTCAGGAGAGACTGCATTGATTCGATTAAACCCATTGAGAACAAAATCTGATGCAAGATCACAACCCGTTACGGCAACATGCGTATACTGACCCGACTTCATCATCCGTACTGCCAGTACAATACCTGCAAGGCTACTCGTACAAGCAGTACTGATACAGGTGGGGGTATTTATCAGCTTCAAATCATCAGCAATGCTTTTAGCACTGTCTGCCAGGCTGTAAGCACCTTTATGACCTAACCCTGTGATGTTCCCTTTTGCAGAACAAAGTATCCAGCTGGTAGCAGAACGAGTCCAATCCCACCCCATCGGAGGGCTTTTAAGCGTACTCCTTGTAAGGTCCACAAACTCCGGATCCGAAAAGATTCCTTCCTGAAAAATTCGCCCAACGGGGCAGGCATATCCACCGGCTACTTTTTCTTTTCGTAAGCCGATATACCCTGCTAAAAGGGACTGCCAGTTTGCCTCCGTTGAGTCCCCGAAAGAACTTACCAGTCCATGACCAGTTATGACAGCTGCCTTTTTCATATCATTGACTTTGCCTGGGCCAGCCAACCTGCGTGCCAGTCCGGAAGGCTGGGTAGCGTCCGGCCAGTATCAATATCTTGTAAGGCTTGCTCCGTTTTACCCCGACAATAAATGATTTTCCCATCAAGAGAAGTAAGCTTATAGCTAAAGCAAATCTTAGCCTGAGGCTTTTCAACATATTCCGTAAGTACAAGAAACCTATCTCCATATTTCAGTGAACGGCGGTAGTTCATCTCAACGTGAATAATAGGAGCTCTTAGTCCCCTGTCTATAAGGCTTTGATAACTGATCCCGAATTTCTTTCCAAAGGCCTCACGACCTACTTCCAGGTAGTTGACATAGTTACCATGCCAAACAATTTGATAGCTATCTACCTCGCAAAACCGAACGGAAAGAATTGTTTCGTGGTAGATTTTTCCCGCTGAAGGGGCTGGACTCGTAACTGAGCTTTGAGGAACTACGCGCATCATGGGGTCTTCGTTTTAGCTTCGGTTCGCTTTGAACGGCAGTACTTGTTGACTAAATAATTCACATCAAACTCACCCCAATGGGGAACAATAGGAAAGATCCCTTCCGGGAAGCTCTGCTTTTCCTTTACAAAGGCCTCCTTCGACAAGGAAAGGAATTGGCAGGATTTTTCACGACTCCCCCCCACCTGTGGAGGAATATTGAGGTAATGTTGACCAAGTACCGCTAAAATCCGAGGGTTATCAGGGTTCATCTTGTAGCCCTTACTCAAGTAGCGTTCTGCTTGTGCACTCGCCTCCATTCCCCTTCCCATAAAGTCTACTCTGAGACGACCATATTGTATTAATGCACGAATGACCAATATTTCTTCTTCATCGATTCCGCCGATTTGTTCCGCCTTATATAAAGCGAGTTCACTTCGATCACACCATTTATCAATATTGTCCAGGTCATCTTCTTTGAAAGACATGGTCGAAAGAGAAAATGCCAGATAATACTGAGGAAGTGCTTCATCCTGCTCTACCCGAGCTACTCGCTCTAATGTACCGATTAATTGCTGGAGGTCTTCATACGCTATAAATGAATCTAGCTTGCCCACATTCTCTGCCATAATCTGATAATAGGGGTTATGGACGTCCCATTCAATAGACACAGAGGTCTCTTCACTGTCGTTCACATTAGCCGGTTGCGCTAAGGAGCAAGTGAAAAAGCTCAGGCAAATCGACAGGGTGAAAAAAGAGCGAATATTTCCGATATAGGAATAAGGATATTTCATTGGATGAAATTTTAAACTTTTAAAAGTAGATCAAGACCATTAAGCCTGCGGCATGTCTTTCTGGCACCAGCCAGGACAGAGGTCGTTTAATTCTTGACCGAAGTATTTTTGAAGGCTCGTTTTAGCACGGGCTCGGGCACGAGAGAGCTTGGTCCTGATGTGACTGGGAGTACAGTCCAGGAAGATCGCAATTTCACGGATATCTCTTTGCTGGAAATAATGCAAGTCAAGTAGTATTGCATCAGCCTTCGGTAAAGCACGAACCGCGTCGCGTATTGAGGCGGCGTCCAGTTGATTCATTTTCTGATCAAGAGAACCGCTTCTGGGTAAGGTTTTACCGTAGCGTTGGCGGTTTTCCTCACGGCGCTTCTGACGACTTAAGTAGTCAAGAGCCACCGTACGAACAATCGTAAACAGCCAGGTCCCAAAACTCGCCTCTCCCCGATAATGAGATCGTTTTTCATAAGCCTTTATAAAGGCCTTTTGCTTGATTTCGTCTAGGGTGATCGAGCAAGAAGTATATCGATTCAAAATAGCCGAAACCTGGGAGTCATACTTACTGACGAGCTCAGGAAAATCCAGCTTAATCATATCGTTTCGATAGTTAGCTCCATTTTTATTTGTCTGATAAGTGGACATAGTGGCAATGATTTAAAAGGTAGTAGGAATTCGACTGTCGGTAATGCCCGAAAAGGACATTTTTGCGGAGAGGCCCAAAGAAAGCATAAACCGCAGGCGGCCACCTTTCTCCTCGATAGGATAAAGGCCTTGCTTTATGCTTGACTCTGCGGGCAAGCCACAGGCCTGAATCAACTCTTCTGGGAAAGCGACATCTTCTTCAATCCGAAAAAGACCATTTTTAAATTGTTTGTTGTAAGTACAAGTCCTTATATCTCTCCGCCGAAACTCCAGCTGCACTTTGCCATTTCTTGGCGTGTAAGACAAAAAAGCCTGTACAGTACAAGCTTTACACCGATGCGCTCTTAAGGTATTCATCGTACCCGCTAATTCAACATTACAAATCCCCATACCTTCGCAATCACGTCGCTTAGGGTTGCCAAATTCGATGTTCACAAATTTGCCTATTGGTCGATGGATATCATTAAAAGGTAGAATTCTTGACATTTTCGTTTTGATTGGTGACACAACAAAGATGAGCCGGGAAATTGCCTTCTGTGAGGACGAACAGTCAACAATCAAGCCCTCTATATATCAATTAAAAATTTAGCAAAGTTTTCACAAAACACTATATAACAACAACTTAAGAATTAAACAACACGCCAAAAACAGCCTAATCATTCAATTAGCACCCCCTAAATTTGAGACATCAACAAATCAACTATTAGATGTCACTAGACTCCCTGCACTACCGCACTGCTCGCTGCCTTAACGTTATTCCTCGTGGAGAGAACTATGAAATAACCCATGAGCTGAATGGCCGCAAGTTCGTTTTGCCCCGGCTAGCTTATCAGTTGTTAACTCACCTAAAAGAACCTACAACAATTGAAGAGTTACTTGACCGTACATCAACCTCATTTCCTTCAAAAGAGGTGCAGACAATGCTTAATCGATTACGTAAAGGAGGAGTGATCGTAGCAACGGGTGATGATGAGACCTATCACCGGCGGTTGCCGAATAAAACCTTAATGGGTATTCCTGCTTACCACGACTCCGCTCCTGAAGATCTGCAGAATCGTCGTCTTGTTTTACTGGGCGTCCCCTTTGGAAGTGGCAATAAACTGGATGGAGCTTGTGCTAAATTTCCCGCAAAAATTCGTTGGTTTACCCAATCATATCTCTCTTCACTACATGCTCGAAATCACCAACTTGACTTTCGGGGCTTTGGTGCAGACAATAGTTTTTTTACTTCTCTGCGCGAATGGCTGGCAAGTAACAGATTAACCGATGGCGGAGACCTGGTCTTACAACCCAACGAATATCCCTCCTCCGTTTACGCCAAAGTTGAACGGCTTACGGAAGAAATAAATGGAAAAGGCAACGTCCCCATTATGCTCGGCGGAGACCACAGCTTAACTTTTCCCGCCATTGCCGGCGTTGCCCGGCAACATGAAGCCATCCAGATCATCCAGTTTGATGCTCACACCGACACTTACGTCAATCGGGTAGCCGAACTTTACGCAGGCAGCGGCAAGGCCCCCCATCATCACGGTAATTTCCTGAGCAATGCCCTAAAGTCTACTAAAATCGCCAAGGTCTGGCAATTTGGTATTCGAGGTCCGTTCACCATGACACCACCGAAAGATGCTCGCTGCAAAATCGTCTATGCCCACGAAATTCCGGACTTCCTGCAAAGTAATAGTGTTCAACAGCTCGACCCGGACCTACCGACCTATCTGACTTTTGACATCGACTTCTTCGACCCCACCGTAGCCCCCGGCACCGCAACGCCGGTCATCGATGGCCCGGGCTATCGAACCGGACTGGACTTACTGGCCACCGTACTGGACCGGGTCAACGTCGTTGGCGCAGACCTGATGGAGGTCAACCCCGATCGCGACCGGGACGACCAGACCATTCAGGTAGCCGTCAGTACGCTGCTTCGGTTGATTAATGGGATTAAGATGTAACCTATACCTGTAGAGCAGAGCGCTTCTTCACTCCAAAAGCGATCAGGCGCGGACGCAGGTGCAAGAAAAGTCTTTAGAGGAGCAATGCTCAGCAACGATAATCGATTAACTTGCAGTTGATTGATACACCAAGACAACTCCTTATTAAGATGACAAGATCGTTTTTTTTACTCCTGGCAAGCTGTTTTCCAATTTTACTTACGGGTCAAAGCTCACCGCGCAAGCCTGATCCCAATAAGTGCTACGTCCGTACAGTAACCCTGGATGTGTATGAGACTGAAGTCGAAGAATACCTCACTTATTCGGAAGAAGAAGCAGCCTTGTATCCACATAAACTTAAAAGAGTAGTAACAAAACCCGAGATAAGTCAATGGGAATCAACAAGGTATGATGGATGTGAGAGTCCCGACCCTAATGATTGCCAAGTTCTGTGTTACAGAACTTACCCCGCCGAATACACAACCATCTACCGACCTAAAGACAAATCGCTAGGCAAGCCTTTTTATAAGGAGGTAACCCGTTCCCTTTTAATAGAGAAGGGCGGTTTAACCAGCTACAAAGAACTTGACTGCAAGTTCACCAGCTACCAGCCTTTAGGCCCATTAGATTTTAGCACAGAGGGGGAGTTTCATCCTGAAGAGGAGCACACTCTTCAAGAAATAATATACCTGCTAGACCGCAATCCCAGTTTTAGAATAGAGCTTCAGTTTCGTTACACGGGGGAATTACCGGAAAGCGAAGCAGAAAAAATAGAAGCCTACCTTATTGAAGAAGGGGCAAAGCAAGGAAATTTGATAGTCCAATACTTACCGGACGACCAGCTCACTTTAGATGAGCTAGAAATATACTGGAGAGTCGCCAATATGGACCTCTGATAAAGAGCCAATTCCACCGGGGGCTTGCCACCACCAGTATAATTCATGGTCACAAAACGCGTAGCGTTTACATCTGGCCCCTCTCCGTCGAGCCATTGGCGAGACGTGCCGGAGAGGGGTTGGGGAGAGGTAGCCAAAGAGACAAAACCCAGGTTGAAGCCCCTACCCCTAGTCCCCCTTCGGAGCATCCCCTCCCCTCTTCTTCCGGCGGGGCGTCCGCTTTTTACGTCCGCTACTGCTACTTCCACCTTTCCCGCCTTCGCCGGTGGGTTTAGGAGTAGAAGGTTTATTGGCGGGTTTATCCCCACCCCCACTACTGGCCTTCGGGCCAGCAGAAGCATTTTCACCTCTCTTCTTATTCCGGTTATTCGACCGGCCCCGCCGCCGCTTACTGCTGCGGGAGCCTTCTTTCGTCTCTCCGCCAGCGGCAGGCTTGTCACCAGTGTTGCTTGTCTTGGCTTCTCCGGTTTTTGCCCTGCTGTCTCCGGAGGCGGGCTTCCGCCCGGAGCCAGAGGAGCGCCCCTTAGCGTTAGTCCCTGACTTTTTCTTCCGCCGCTTCTTCCGCCGCTTCTCGGCGGGTAGTTCAATGGCTCCGGTCACGTCCTCGTAGCCGAAGACATCGTCCTTTTCTTCTACCACCAACTGGTTACTTTGCAGGTCAATGGGCTTATCCCCGGCTTTATTCATCGCCAGAATTTCGTGCACCTTAGCTACGGGAATCGGGTACAGCAGGCCCCTGTTTTCCTTGTAGGTGTAGTACATGATTCCTTTGAAGATATCCGTCTTGATCAGGATCGCCAGACCGGCTTCGGTACGGAGTTTGTCCGCCTTCTTCGGAAAGACTTCCAGCGCCTCCATATAAGTATCCAACTCGTAGTTGAGGCAACACTTCAGGCGGCCGCACTGGCCGGACAGCTTAGCCTGGTTGATGGCAATGTTCTGGTAGCGGGCTGCCGCAGTATTGACCGAAGAAAAATCACTCAGCCAGGTAGAACAGCAAAGCTCCCGGCCACAACTGCCAATACCGCCCAGGCGGGCGGATTCCTGGCGAGGGCCAATCTGCCGCATCTCAATCTTGATCCGAAACTGGTGGGAAAACTGACGGACAAGCTCCCGAAAATCAACCCGCTCATCACAGGTGTAGTAGATGGTTGCTTTTTTACCGTCACCCTGAAATTCCACATCCGTGATCTTCATCTTAGAGTGGTTAGAGCGGGCAATGGCCCGTGCCTTCACCAGGGTAGAACGCTCCATGTCACGCACTTCAGCCAGTCGCTCCATATCACGGGTATTGGCGCGCCGAATGATGGACTCGGTAACCTTCTCTTCCCGCACCTTTTTCTTTTTCATCTGCAGGCGAACGAGCTCACCACTCAGGGTAATCCGGCCTACGTTATAGCCATTCTTCGTTTCTACCGCTACATTGTCTCCCGTAAAAACCTCCAGTTCCGAAGGAGCATAGTAGAAGTCTTTAGAAGCTCCGTTTTTGAAGCTCACCTCCACGATACTCGCAGCGTAGGGATCGTCGATCCCCAGGTCGGAGAGCCAGTCGTAGGTACTCCGTTGATTACAGGAACTTGTATTACAGGCGCCCTTGCTACCGCAGCCTTTCGGCGTGCCGTCTTCGTTGGTTCCTGATCCGCAGGATTTGCATCCCATGTGTAGTTAATTTTGGCGGGCGGGTAAGTGACGGATCACTCAAAGCCTCGCATTATGATTACGCCGTTCGGAGGTTTTGGCCTCTCGGTTGGCGGAGTATTTGGTGAATGCGGATGCCGGCGTCGAGAAACAGAATCTTTGGATTCGCGTTTCGCTCCACGTTTTCGGTGCATTCGCTGATGATATGGGTGATGCCCGCCAACTGATCAAGATTGACCAACGGCAGCAGTTTTTTAGCACTATTGAGCTCATCCGCCGGCAGGCGAATATTGCCATCTTCATCACCATTGACGCTGAGCAGTAAAAACTCACGCCAGAAGTGAAGCGCATAGCGCAGAAAGTGTTTTTGATTTTCTCGGCCGAGCTTCGCAAACTCGTCCGTCCAGGCCGTCAGACCGGCGGCGCTACCCTGAAAGCAGAGTCGCATCCACTTCAGAAAACGTGGCCCGTGGCTAACGGATTCGTTTTCGGCCATGGCAGTAGCCAGGTTGAAATTGCCGTCCGCCAGCCTGGCGGCAGCCCCCGCCCGGTCAGCGGGTATGCCCCGTGCCTCCAGCGCAGCCGAAATCTCCGCTCCGGCAGGAGGGCCGAGCTTCGTCAATTGACAGCGACTGAGGATGGTATTGAGGATTAGCTCCAGCCTTTCGGCTACCAGCAAGAAGATGGTGTTCTCCGGTGGCTCTTCGATCATTTTCAACAGGCGGTTACCTTCATTACCGAGGTACTCCGGCAACCAGATGAGCATGATTTTGTAGCGCCCCTCAAAAATTTTCAGGTTGAGCTTTCGCACAATGTTGGCACAAGACTCCCGGGTAATATTGCCCTGTTTGTTTTCTGCTCCGATTCGTTGCAGCCAGTCATTAGCCTCCTGATATGGGGTCTCTTTCAGCGCTTCGCGCCATTGCGGGAGGAAGGGATCGCTGGTCATCCGCGCCCCAACGGTAGGGAAAGCGAAGTGCAGGTCCGGGTGTACATAGCCCGCCGTTTTCCGGCAGGCCCGGCAGTTACCACAGGCCGTGTCCCCCTGCTCTCCGCTACGGTTTTCACACAAGAGCAGGGTGGCAATCGCCAGCGCGGCGGCCAGGCCGCCCGCCCCGGGAGGGCTCAACAACAGATTAGCGTGCGGCAAGCGATCAGCAGCGGCCATTTGCCGTAACTGTCGAAGCCCCGCAGGCTGATGTAAGAGTTGGGTGAACTGCATGCTTTACTGGTCTGAACAACAGAGTTCAGGGCCGTAGCAACAGCACGATACCGATAGGCACCGAGGGAAGCGCAGCAGCTTTAACCAAAGGCTGCACCTCACCAAAACCTTGCTTTTCTAAAAACGCTGCTTTGCACCTGCGGCCGCGCCCACCATAAGGCAGCAGCAACCAAACGCATAAAAAGGTGCCCGCGGAGCGGTCAGAAAAGCAAAAAGTATATATATCTACCCTTCCCAAAGAAGGGATCAATTTATCGGATGGCCCGAAGGCCGCTACCGGAACCGGACGCTGACACGAACCTGATTCCATAAAGCAAACGCTCTCTGTTTTGATTGCGTATGCTCTCCCCCAAAGGTAATGCGAAAATGGGAAATCCCCGACTTACATCTCGTCAATGTTATCGCCAACTCTGGGCGGCTGTTGAACTTGCTCGTCGGACACTTTACGGAGCTCTCCACGTTCCAGCCGGTCACTCAGCCAGCTGCGGCATTCCTTAAAGGTGTCAAAGACGTATTTTTCTTCCACCAAGCCGGGAATAAGGTTGATCCGCTCCATCATACTCCTGATCTGGGGGTTCATGCCCGTAAAGACGACCGCTTTGCCCTGGCTCTGCAGGTCAAGAATAGCATCTTCCATGGCGTAGAGCCCCGACTGGTCAATGTAGGGCACTCTCCCCAGGCGAATGACAAGCACCTGCAAGTCCGGCAAACGCTGAATAATGCCCTGAAAGGAAGACACGAAGCCAAAAAAGAGTGGCCCGTCAAGGTGCTTAATGTAGACCTGATCGCCTACGCGCTTAATGAGATCCCCTTCGTCCGCCCAGGGCTTTTCGTGAGAGAAGTCGGTCAGGGTTTGTGAACTTGCGCCGCTTTCAACGGTATCAGCTGACTTTTTCATAAACAGCATCGCCGCCAGGACCATACCAATGGCCACTGCTTCGAGGAGGCCAACAAAGACCGTTAACAGTAGCACGAGCAGCATAACCGCCGCGTCTCCGCGGGGAACTGCATTCAGGTGGCGAAAGCCTTTATAATCGATGATGCCAATGCCGACGGTGATCAAGATCCCGGCCAGCACCCCGTTGGGGATAAATTGTACGATGCCGCTGAGGCCCAGGAGCACCGCCAGCAAAAAGACCCCGGCGACGATGCCGGAAATTTTCGTTTTCCCGCCTGACTGGGCGTTAATCACCGTCCGCATGGTTGCCCCTGCCCCCGGCAGACCGGCAATGAAAGCCGCTCCCATATTGCCGATACCCTGCCCGATGAGTTCCTGATTGGGGTCGTGTCGGGTTTTAGTGATGTTATCAGCCACCACCGAAGTCAGCAGGGAATCAATTGCTCCGAGTGCCGCCAGTGTGAAGGCAAACTTGAAGATCAGCATCAAGGTGCTGGTATCCGCAAACTGCCCGAAGAAATCAAAGTAAAAGGGGGGTAGCCCTTTTTGAACCTCCCCGATTACGGGAATATCTCCTGCGGGAATGAAGAAGAAAGCAATGAGGGTAAACAGTATGAGCGCCACCAGGCTGGAGGGCACCGCTTTCGTTATTCGCTTGAAGCCATAAATGACTATAATCGTACCAATAGCCAGCAAAAAGTTGAGCCAGTTGATGCCGTTGGTCTGGAAAGGCCGCAGGATATTCTTGAGTGTACCTACCGTACCACTGGCTTCCCGCTTGGCCTGTTTACGGGCTTCTTCGCGAATTTGTTCGGGCGTTATGGCTTTGAAGGCCGCCTGGGTGGCGGTGATGACTTCCCCGTCCATCACTCCCTTCAGGGTACCATTTTGCTCCTCTTCCCGAATGATGCCTTCCAGAATTTGCTCTTCGGCGTGAATCATTCGCGATTCCACGAGCGCTTCGTCATTGGTTGGGTTATAGCCCAGCAAGGGGAAAAGCTGCGTAATTACAATGATGACCCCGATACCGCTCATGAAGCCGGAGACAACGGGATAAGGGATGTATTTGATGTATTTACCCAACTTGATGATGCCGAAGATCATCTCGATCAGCCCGGCCAGGAAGAAGGTCGCCAGAATGAGGGGCAGCGCATCAGTAACGGACTCCGCACCGGTTTCCACGATAGCGTTGGCGATAATGGCACTGGAGACAACCGTCATCGGCGCGGTTGGCCCGGATACCTGGGTCGGGGTGCCGCCAAAGAGCGCGGCCAGGATCGCAATGGCGATGGCGCCATAAAGTCCGGCCATAGGTCCAAGCGCCGTTTGAGCGCCGAAGGCCAGAGCCAGGGGCAGGGCGACGATGCCGGCCGTCAGGCCACCAAAGAAATCACCCCGAAGGTTAGAGAAGTCTAATTTGAAAACATCAGTCATGCAGTAAGGATTGGGCTAGCGTGGGTAAAATACAGAGGAGATCGGGGTTCATTGTTCACTATCTCTATACCGCAAAATAAGCAAGCCTGGTGAGTTGTTCTGCAAGGTGTATAATTTTCCGCTAAAGGAGAGGACGTGGCGCGGACGCAGGATGCAGGGTTGGGTAAAAAGAGCCAGGTAAGGGGCAATAGGTCGAGGGGGTGCTTTGTCGTACTAAATTAATGCCGTGTAAGCTAAGTTTGTACATATTCTTATTGAGCCCTCGGTGCGTACCGAGGGACTCTTAAAGCAACGAAGAATTTAGATTGCCGTGTAAGTTAAGTTGAATAAGGCTTTTACACCAAGCATACCACTCTACTCCGCCATTTCCAGAAACTGCATCTCGTACAACTCCCGGTAGCGGCCATTTTCCAGCTCTACCAATTCATCGTGTGGGCCAAGCTCTTTGATCTCCCCCTTCTCCAGTACCATGATATTGTTTGCATTACGGATAGTACTCAGGCGATGGGCGATGATGACGCTCGTCCGACGGTCAATTAATTTTTCAATGGCGTGTTGAATAACGCCCTCTGTTTCAGGGTCTACGCTGGAGGTAGCCTCATCAAGAATCAAGATATCGGGATCAAAGACCAATGCCCGGACAAACGAAATCAGTTGGCGCTGACCCATGCTCAGGGTCGCTCCGCGCTCCTGAACGTCGTAGTCATATCCTCCGGGCAGTTTCTCGATAAACTCATGCGCACCGATCATCTTTGAAGCAGCCACGACTTGCTCCCGGGTAATCTCCGGGTCCCGCAGGCTGATGTTGTCCATCACCGTCCCCGTAAACAGAAATACATCCTGTAGGACCATCGCCATTCGGCTACGAAGAGCATACAGGTCATATTCCCGGATGTCTTTCCCGTCAATTTTGATCTGTCCTTCCTGAAATTCGTAGAAGCGATTAATGACGTTTGTGATGGTCGTTTTCCCGGACCCCGTACTCCCCACAATAGCCAGCGTTTCTCCGGCATGGAGATTAAAGCTAAGGTCTCGCAGGATCCAATCGTTAGCGACGTAAGCGAAGTGTACGTTCTGGAATTCGACTTCTCCTTCCAGCTTTTCCGGAGCGTAGGTGCCGGTATTCTTAATAATGTCCGTCCGGTCTACTACAGCGAAAACGCGTTCAGCGGCCACCAGCCCCATCTGCAGGGTGTTAAACTTATCGGCCAGGACCCGAATTGGGCGGAAGAGCATATTCAGGTAAATCGGGAAGGCCACCAGCGCGCCCAGAGTGACGCCTCCCAGCTGGGCGACGTCCCGTGCTCCCCACCAAACCATCAGGGCTAAAGACACGGCGGCAATGATGTCCACTACCGGAAAGAAAATGGCGTAATACAGAATGGCATCAATGTTTGCTTTTCGGTATTCCCGATTGATGCCCGCAAAGGTTTCCCGCTCCTGCTCTTCGGCGTTGAATACCTGAACGATGCGCATCCCCGTGATCCGCTCCTGCAGAAAAGCGTTCATCTTCTGAATCTGCGTCCGAACCCGCTGATAAGACTTTTTCACCGCTTCCTTGAAGATATAACTCGCCAGGATGAGGAAGGGCATTGTTGTCAGACAGATAAGCGTAAGCCGCCAACTGGTGGTTACCATAACCGCCAATACGGCGAAAATGGACAGCAGGTCGGCCATAATAGTGATGACTCCTTCGGTAAATATGCTGTTGATGGACTGAATGTCGTTAATCGTCCGGGTAGTGGAAGTCCCGATTGGCGTCTTATCGAAGTAGCTTAGCCGAAGGCTGTTGATGTGGCTAAAAACCCGGACTCTGAAATCCCGGATGATGGATTGCCCCAGCCAGTTCGAGCTGTAGATGAAGGCGTAACGGCAAATAGCCTCCAGAACAATGAGGCCGAAAACGACAGCCGTCCAGAAAGTCATACCATCTACATCTCCGGTAAAGACAAACTCGTCAACAATTTTCTGAACGATACGGGGCCGGGCAATAGCCAGGGGGGCTAATAAAATGGCCAATAAAACCGCAAAAAAGGCGATTTTCTTATACGGCTTAGCCAGCGCGAGAACGCGCCACAGCAGCTGCAGGTCGAATTTTTTCTTTGGGTCTTGTTGGGCCATTCGTGGAGGTAACAATGTTTAGGTGCCGGGGGTTCTAACAATAGACTTGTTGCGAGTTCTCTTTTCGAGCGCAGCGGAAGGGTGAACTCGCAACAAGGTCTAACAAAAAATCCTTCGGCACGCCAGGCGTACCGAAGGATTTTCATTGGCTAGAGTGATAGCTAGCGCGAAAAAACAGATAACTGAATATTATTCAGCAGCTCCTTCTTCGCCTTCAGCGGCACCTCCTGCTTCAGCGGCTTTCGCTTCAGCAGTAGCTGCAGAACGAAGAGCACGCGGTACTTCAACGGAAGCGATCGGCTGACCGGGAGGGTTCATGATTTCAACACCTTCGATTTCCTTGATGTCACGAACACGGATGGCACTGCCAAGTTCGAGTTTGCTGATGTCAAGAACGAGTTTGTCTACGAGGTTAGCTGGAGTCGTCTTGATTTTCACCCGACGAACCGCTACCTGCAGCTTACCGCCACTGCGAACGCCAGGGCTGGTACCTTCGAAGGTAACGGGTACCTGTACTTTGACGGGGTGGTCTTCTTTAAGAGCCAAAAAGTCAATGTGACGCAGATCATCCGTTACCGGGTGAAACTGGTAATCTTTAACGATAGCCTTATAGGTCTTTCCACCTATTGACAGTTCCGCCAGCTTAAACTCCGGAGAGTAAATCAGGCTGCGAACAGAAAGTGGCTTAATGGTAAAGTGAACGGGGTCACCAGCGCCATAGAGAACGGCTGGAACGGAACCTTCACGGCGGGTAGCCTTGCTGTGCTTCTTACCCAGGTTTTCGCGGACTTCACCGCTAACTTGTACGGACTGCATATCTTTATTCTTTGAGCGGCTTTGCGCTTACGGCCCGCAAAGATAAGACTTTTTACTAAGAGAGAAAGAAGTTGGTGCTTTTTTCTTTTGCTAAGCACCTGGCAATAAGAAACTAAGCCTGCATTCAGGCTCCTCTTGTACTTCTTCCGGCGGCCTCACATATAAAGACAAATTCCAGATTACTGGCCACCGTAGAACATGCTTCAGATAGAAGACCTTTATACACAGACATAACTATTGACTATAGTATATTTACCGCTATGGGCTCATCTTCGTTTCCTCAACCAGGGAAAATCATGAGAATGAGTCCGGTACCAAAAAACCATAAACATGCAAAAGTTCACCATCCTATTTGTTCTGGCTCTCATCGCACTCGCTTGTGGTGGCGGAGAAGACATTCCTGCAGAATCTTCAACTACGCCCGATAAGCCGGTGGCAAAAGAGATTAACGCGAAAAAAATCTGGAAAGTCCGCTGTATTGCTTGTCATGGCCTTTACGGAGACATGGGCACAAATGGGGCCGCTAATCTTCAGGAGAGCACCAAAGACCTTGACTACCGGATCAACATTATTAAGAATGGCAGCGAAAATGGCATTATGACTGCCTTTGGTGAAATTCTTAATGACGACGAGATCAAAGCCATGGCCGAGTATACCATGGACCTGAAGAAAGACTAACTTCGTTGGGCCAACAGGATCACCTGGTTCTCGGCATTATGTCGGGTAGTTCTCTTGATGGACTGGACTTTGCCATTTGCCGGTTCCGGTTGGCAGAAGGGGGTCCTTTTGCGGTTGCAGAATGGGAAATTTTGGCGGCGGAGACTGATCCTTATCCGCCAACCTGGAAGGCTCGGTTGCGCTCCGCGCCTGCTCTTCCTGGTCGGGAGCTGTGGCGGCTGCATGCTGATTACGGTCGTTGGACCGGCCGCCGGGCAGCGGCCTTTCTCGCTAAGTACCCAGCGCTGGAACCCGAGTTAGCAGGTAGTCATGGTCATACCATTTTCCACGATCCCGCCCGGGGGTTCACTACTCAGATCGGAGATGGTGCTTTTATTGCTCAAATACTTGGCCTGAAGACCGTTACGGAGTTTCGCAGCGGAGACCTGGCCGCCGAAGGCCAGGGCGCGCCCCTGGCTCCCGTAGCGGACAAGTACCTCTTTCCGCAGTATGATGCTTTTTTGAATCTCGGCGGAATTGCTAATCTAAGCCTCAAGACTCCCCAGGGAGAATATCTGGCGGGAGACATCAGCGGCTGCTGCCAGGTACTGGATCGGTTAGCAGCCCGGGCGGGGCTGGCCTACGATGATGAGGGGAAGCTGGCCGCCGGGGGCTCCCTTGCACCTGCGCTTGCGCAAAAACTGGACGCGCTGCCCTTTCACGATCTTCCCTATCCTAAATCACTCGGTAATGCCTGGGTACGGGAAAGCCTTTGGCCACTCATTGATGAGATGGGGCTGCCGGCTGCTGACGCCCTCCATTCCTTTACCTTATGGCTCGCCGAAAAAATAGCCAAAGACCTGGAAAGAGCAGATACTGACTGTTCTGCCAAAACGACTGCTTCCACCACCAAACAAGTGCTGATAAGCGGTGGTGGGGCCAGAAATACTTTCCTGGTCGACCAACTCCGGGCAACTCAAAAAGAAGAGAATCCACGATTTAATTTCCTGGTCGCAGATCGAACAACCGGAGACTTTAAAGAAGCCGCCCTTATGGCTTTATGTGCTTTATTGCGAACCAAAGGACAAACGAATTCTCTTTCTTCTGCAACGGGGGCTAAGCGAGACTCTGTGAATGGAGCCCTATATTTACCGTAGTTTTTACGCAAACCATTTCGTCAACGAAAACCTCCCTTTCCCAACAAAACAGCATCGCTTCATAACCCAATGAAGCAGTACTGCTTTCCCGTTGCATATCGGACGAAATTTGCGCGTTCTCTATCTACACACCCTTCTGGAAAAACCGACCCTGGTATCTTAATACTGCTTTAAGCCCGACTCCGAATATCCGGAGGCGGAGTGGTCGTATACAAGCTACCGGGCCAGATTTACATTTATGGCACAACGACGTATTAGTTCTACAGTTATCCTTCTTTTTTTATTTACCGGCCTCTTTAGCACCGCTCTTTTCGGAGCGGATTACTTCTGGGTAGGCGGAAGTGGAGATTGGTCAGAAATTAGCCATTGGGCGACTTCTTCCGGTGGATCGATAACACATTCACAAGCGCCTACCGCTGAGGATGACGTCTATTTTGATGGCAACTCTTTTACGGCAGCGAATCAGATCATCACCCTGAATACAGACTTTCTTTTTTGCCGCTCCATGAACTGGCAGGCCGTTAACAACACCCCAACTTTCGTCGGAGGTGATGGAGTAAGGCTAAGTGTCTTTGGATCTATGATTCTTAGCCCGGACATGATTTTCGACTTCAATGGTAACATTCGTTTTACGGGAGCACTGACGGACAACCAGATAGATTTTGCCGGCCACACCATTGACGCCTCTCTTGAGTTTTCTGGTTTGGGTAGTTGGTCGTTAGCGTCCACAGTAGCAACTAATAAAGCGATCACCTTTAGTCAGGGCAATTTCAGCAGTAATGATCAGGAGATTCGCTGTAGCCATTTCCTGAGTTCATCGGGGTCTCTTCGCTTGCTGGATCTGGGCAGCAGTACAATTATCATTCAGCCCAGCACAAATGCGAACAGTAATAATGCAACGGTCCTTAACCTTAACGCTAACAATTTTGACTTCAGAGCAGCGAATGCTGTTTTTCAGTTGGAAGGGCCCTCAGTAACCAATGTGGTACTTACGGGGGATGGGGCGCTGCAATTTGGGGAACTGTTCCTGAACGGATTAACGGGCAACTCTGCGATTACGATACAGGCCGGAAATCAAGTTGCACCAAGCGTTGGTTTTGCCCTGATTGAGGCTAACCGCCAGTGTCGTTTTGCAGGAGAAATGGCCATTGCCCAACTTCGCCTTGCACCGGGTAACAACTACATATTCGGAAGCCGGGACACCTTTACCATCAACAATCTTCAGGCCGTGGGTGATTGTGTAAATCGTATCAGTCTGCGGGCCAGCAACCTGGCTACGCCAGCGGTTTTCCAATCCAGCAACAATATTGGGGCAGAGTTTGTCGCCATTCAGTCTGTTCACGCCATTGGCACTGGTAGTTTCACGGCCAATGATGCCATTGACCAGGGTAGTAATGACGGCTGGTCTATTAATGCTAAGCTTGCAGAGACTTTGTTTTGGATCGGAGGCAGCGGGCAATGGCATGACCCACAGAACTGGTCTTTCAGCTCCGGAGGCCCCGCCAGCGGGTGTATCCCGGCAGCCGTGGACGATGTCGTTTTTGACGCTAATTCCTTTATGGGTGCGGCAGATACAGTTTCCATTATTGGCAGAAGTGCCAGCTGCCATGACATGAGCTGGCTGGCCCCCGTTGGCCAACCCTTCCTTGCCGGAGCCAGCCAGCTTTCGATCACACTGGGAGGCTCCCTGATCTTTTCTCCAAACCTGCAGCACACCTTCGCCGGAGACTATATTTTTTCATCTGTAGAAACAGGGAATACCATTCAGTCAGCAGGAATCGGATTCAACCGAAACGTTACTTTTGAAAATGTCGGGAGTTGGCAGTTAGCGGATAGCCTCTACGTATCACAAAAGCTAAATCTGAATGGAGGATCCCTGCGAACAGACGGCTTCGCGCTCAATGTCAACCAACTGCTGTCTACTTTCCCTGCTTCCCGGGCTCTTTCCATCGCTGGCTCCAATGTATACTTGACCGGCCGGCCGGGCCTGCGGAACCTGGCTTTAGTCCAGTTATTGAGCACAGACCTGACCCTGGAGGCAGACAACTCCACCATTTTATTTGAAGGAGTTACTGTTGGAAGGGTTAACCTGACTGGCAGGCACCTCCTTAATTTCAGCAAGCTCTTTTTCAACACTGACCGGGGGCAGTTTTACAACAACTCAACGGTTCAAACTGTATCGGCTACCGTGGACAGTTTAAGCTTCGCGGGCAATGGAGACCTTAGAGGCAATAATTATTTTGACTATTGCCGCTTTCTACCGGGATATACCTTTACGCTCCAAACTGACCGGACACAAACCTTTAATGAATTGATTGCCGAAGGGAACTGCAACCGTGGATTGATTAACATCATCAACTCTACTCCAGACAATACCGCGCGAGTCAATTTCCCGCCTGACCAGCAGTTTGACCGGCTCCATCTACGTGGCATTGAAGTGAATAATGGCGCGCCCGTACTACTGACCAACTCCGTTGACGAAAGAGATAACAGCGGCTGGAACTTTGACAATCCGGCAGGCCGACAGCTCTTCTGGGTTGGCGGATCCGGCGACTGGTATGATACTACACACTGGTCATTGACCAGCGGCGGAGCCGGTGGAGAATGTGTTCCAACCATCATCGATGATGTGTCCTTTGATGGTAATAGTGGTTTCCCCGCTAATGGTCAGGTAACGGACAACAACTCCCAGCCCGCCTATTGTCGTAACCTGCGTTGGGCGGCAAGTCTGGCTTCCACGCTGAACTTCGACCTCGGCACCATTACCATTAATGGAAGCCTGACAAACGATGTTACCACCGTAGATTACAATGCTGCCAGCACGCTCTTTACCGGTTCCGGAGTTCATTCTATTCTTAGTTCCGGAATCAGATTTGCCAATGCCAGTTTTCAGGGCAGTGGAGAATATCTGATTGAAGATCGTTTGCAGGCAGGAAGCCTCAGACACCAAACCGGTGTACTGCGTATTCTGGCCCCGGAAGTCGAATGTGATTTTTATCTGGCAGATAATAGCAACAGCAACAAAACGCTCTCTCTGGGTGATACCCACCTGCTGATAACGGGTGAATTAAACGGGCGGAAAACAAGCTTTCAGGCAGAAGCTAACTCCCTCCTCACCATTGAGCCCGGAACGTCATTGATTGAATTTACTGCTCCGCTGGCAAGCCTGACCGCTCACCTACCCCTTGAGCTGAATAACCTTCTTTTTTCTGACGAAGCAGGCCTCGGTCAGATTCTCAGCAGCAATACAAACGACCAGGGAATAGATGCCTCCGGCATATCCTTCAACGGAAGCGGGAATATTCTCTTAGCCATTACAACGGACAGCCTGTTCTGTGCCCCCGGAAAATCCTATCGTCTGGCTTCAGGTATTCAACAACGAATCAACGAATACTGGAGAATACTGGGTAACAATTGCACCCCTATTTCGCTCAACTCAACGGAGACCGGAACGGCCGCCATCGTCAGTATGCCTCCTAATGCTGAAGTATTGGCGAACTCCGTTCAAATGCGGGACATCAACGCCCGCGGTGGTGCAGAATTTCTTGCCGGCATGTTAAGCACTAATATTGCCAACTCCAATGACGGCTGGTTCTTTGAAACCGCCCAGCGCTTTGTCGACGTTGGCTTTCTGGGGGAAGACCGTGGCCTATGCCAGGAAGCCAGCCTCGTATTAGACGCCAATAATTTCAGCGCCGACGAATCGTACCGCTGGCAAGATGGCTCCGTGGACTCAACCCTGACCGTTACGGCTCCGGGCGTTTACTCCGTAGAGGTCACCTTTCAGTCCAGTTGCACTATTCAGGATTCAATACTCATCATCGATGAGAACACCTTCAGCGTAAGCCTGCCGGCTGACACGGCAATTTGCGCCGGAGATTCGCTTCTCATCGAACCCGCCGCTGCCTTAAACGGAGTAGACTTCGTCTGGCAGGATGGAAGCAATCAACCTGACTTTACTGCTCAACGCAGTGGGGTATACTTCGTCAATGCAGCCCTTGATGGTTGCCTCGCTTCTGATACTCTTCTGCTTACCGTAGCAGACCTGCCTGATTTCTCCCTTGGCGGAGACCAGGCTGCCTGCGAAGGAGAAACCATCACCCTCGTTGCTCCTGATCTGGGCGGAAGCATCCGCTGGAATGACGGAGACAGCCTTGCCAGAAAAGAATTTACGGCCGACGCTTTCCCCTTCGTGGAAGTAACGAATACTTTCGGTTGCACCGGTCGTGATTCTGCCATGCTTACCTTCGACCCGCTTCCCGCCCTGGACCTTGGCCCGGATACCACCATTTGCAATGACCGCCCCTACGTCCTGCAGGTAGCCGAAGGAAGCGGAAACATTTTCTGGCCCGATGGCTCCACCGAAAATGAATTCCGGGTCCGTAATAAAGGCACCTTCATTGCCCTTCTGGAAGCCGATGGCTGCACCGTAAGGGACACCGTCAACATAGAACTGGAGGAATGTAAAGATTTTCAGGCCTACCTGCCAACGGCCTTCTCCCCTGACGGAGACGGTGTAAACGACGGCTTCGCACCCCTCTTTGACGAAGAGCTCTCCATCCTCAGTTATCGCCTCGAGATCTTCAGCCGATGGGGAGAGCAGGTCTTTGTTACCGAAGACCCCTTCGAGCGCTGGGACGGCAAGATTGCCGGAAGAGATGCCCCCTTCGGAGTCTACATTGCCCGGGCAACCATCAGCTATGAGGACGACCGCGGACCGGGGTCAAACGTACTGGCCGGAGATGTGATGCTGCTTAGGTAATACTAGTTTAAACGGGTTCTTAGCAGAATAGTAGTGGTAGTGTGAACGCAGGCAAAAAGCCTTGCTTTATCCTTCCACTACTATTCCATAGTCTGTCAACAGCCCCGCCAGCCCGTCAGACGAAAACTTTGCCCCCCGAAGGCGATTGTCTTCGGGAGAAAGCTGGTAGTTACGGGCAGTACTAAAGTCAGCTTTACGCAAATCCGTTCGTTCAAAGGTGCTCCGGTTGAGATCACAATTCTCAAAAGCTACTTCCTGTAAATCGGCCCCCGTAAAGTCAACTTCGATAAGCTGGCTGTTCAAAAAGGTGGATCGGCGTAAGTCACGCTCCCGGAAAGTCGACAATTCCAACTGGCAGCCGGTACAGTGGATAGCGAAGAGAAAACCGCCACAATCATCAAAATGGAGTCCGATCAGTTTACAGTTCGCCAGCCAGACCGGCTTCATGGCCGTTTCTGCCAGTCGAACGTTACTCAGATCGCAGTCTGAAAAACGACAATCCTCAAAAGAAACACCGGAAAAATCAGCTCCGGTAAAGCTACAATTCGTGAAAGCGCAACCTTCGAAATTGCCCGCGGGCAACTCCGTGATGCCATCAAAAATTTCGTCTACGTGAAGTTTCGCCATGACTAAAAGATCAGATAGTTCGCCGCATTTCCAGCAGCAAGGGTGAGAAACCTTTCTTTTCGTAAGCGCGGATCGCCGAGGCGTTTTCGCTATACACCTGCAACCTCACCTCTGAGAGGCCGCGTTTCTTAGCCCAGTCGAGCAGAGCATCCATCACCAGGCGGTTCACCCCCTGACCACGGTAACCGGGATCGACAAACATGAAGCCCAGAAAAGCATACTCGGAGGGTTGCACGTAGTCGCTTGCCTGACGGATCTTGACGTAGCCCGAGCCAATGATCCGCTCACCGTCCAGGGCTACTACTACTTCGGCAGTATCCAGATCGATTAGCTCGCCGATATCATAGTAGCTGATCGGGTCTGGTTTCAGCGTTGGATTGAAGGGGCGCTCCCAGGCCACAATCCCCTGCTCAAACTCCAGCAAAACCGGAAGATCAGCACGGGTGGCGGGGCGGGTCGTTAAAGAAGAACTCACGGGTAATAGCTTAGTAGTAAACGGAAACATCCATTTGCGGAACCTGCACTTTTGTTGTTCCTATCTCATAGGTTTTCATCGACGGAGGAGAGGTCATCCGAATAAAGGCAAGCTTTTTTACCGCCTTCTCAGGCTTTGTTGTGCTGTTAGTACAATCTACCGTTTCCAGGGTGTAGTTGGCCTTTCCAGTGGACAGGTTGTAGTCCAGCTCACCCGTTTTTTCACAGGGTGTATCAGTGATAATCGTCGCTCCGATCAACTTAAAGTCCCCTTCCTGCCAGCGGTAGGTATGGGTGTACTTCCACTTATCGCGACTCCCCCCGAAGTGATCGATCCGGACAACGCCCTTTTCGGTATGGCTTATTCCTTCCAGCGGATCGCCCATCATCCCGCCATGTTCGGTGGAAAGAACAGCCTTTTCAGAGACATACCAGGGTGTATCCTCACCTTCTGTGTAGAAGTGCAATTCGCGCACAAAGCCCAGGCCGTCGTTGTCCCGGTCCGTCGTAATCACTTCGTAGCGGTCTGTCTTTCCATCGCCGTTAAAGTCAACTTTTTTTTCGGTAGCCTTTCCTGCCACCACTGTCTTTGACCCCGATGCCAACACGGCAGACGTGGGCGCAGGCGCAGGTGCAGCAGAGGTTGCAGTAGCAGGGGAAGCCTGCGCAGCCTCCTGTTTACAAGCAAAGAGCAACGTCAGTGCAGTAAGCGTACTAAGTAATAACATTTGTCTCATGAATCAAATATCGGCCTTTAGGAAGTACTAACGCCTTTTTTATAAAAAAAGCCTCTCCCGTAAAGGAGAGGCTTCCGTTATTATATTTATTACATTGTATTCGCAGCGACTAACTACTCAATGGTAATTTCCCGTTCCGGGCGAACCGCCCCCGCAACCTTAGGCGCAGTGATGACGAGCACACCATCTTCGAAAGCTGCCGTTACGGCCTGCTGATCCACTTTTTCGCTCAGCTGAAACCAGCGCTCAAAAGACTTGATGGGATATTCCTGTAACAGAAAGTCAGGGTATTCGTCAACGGGAGTACGGGTACCGCTGATATAAAGCATATCATCAACGATATTGATTTTCACATTCTCTTTCGTGAAGCCAATACAGAAAACTCTCGCTTCAAAGCCAGTCTCTGTTTCCAGGATATTAACGGGAACATTATGCTTCGGGCGGCGGGGCCCGTGTGGCGGACGTCCGTGTCCGCGATGACGACGGCCCGGGCCGCGATGGTGGCGGCCTTCGCCGCGATGTTTATGATGACGCATGTCAGATTTTATTTTTGTTCGTTCTATTTGGTTTACATAAGGGTAGACGATGACTTTCGGGAATTACTTTATTCCTCCCCGAAATAATCATCATACACTTCCCGCAGCAGGTCCTGCAACCGCCGGCGGGCGTAGCCCTTGCGGGAGATGATTGTTTTGAGAGGCAGGCCCAGGTCTTCGGCAATCTCGCGGAGGGTCTCTCCGTCCAGCTCGTTGCGAACGAAAACCTCCCGCTGATCGGGCGGCAACAAGTCGAAGGCTTCTTCGATGCTCTCCCAGGTATCGTCCGGATCGGGAAAACCGTCACTCTCTTCTTCCACGTCAAATTCCTCGTCGAGGTCCACAAAGGCGGGGCGACGGGCGGCCGTGCGGTATTCATCCGTTATCCGGTTGCGGAGCACCCGGTAGAGCCAGGCTCTTGGCTGAAGAATTTCCTCCACCTCCAGTGCCGTAGCAAAAGCTGACCACAACTCCTGCAGCAGATCTTCTGCTGCCAGATCCCCTACCCTGCTGCGGGCAAAAGCCTCCAGCTCGCCGGCATGCGCCTCATAGGCTTCTTCCCATGCTGTCTTTTCTATTTCATACATTCAGTTAAGTAGACGCGCCAAAATGGCTTTTCCTTTAAATCGTCGGAAAAAAATCCGCTGCTTCCCGAAAACAGTTCTTTGCACCTGCGCACCGGCGCCCAAAAAACGTTAAAGTAGCTCTTCGGCAATACAATGCATCTAATTTAGATGTATCATTGTTCTATGTATTCAAAAGAACTGATCAAAGGCACCCTCAGAACCGTCATTTTGCGCCTGCTGGACCGCGAGGGCCGCCTCTACGGCTACCAGATGAGTAAGCTCGTGAATGAGCGTAGCCAGGGTAATTACCAACTCAGCGAAGGCTCTCTCTACCCCCTGCTGCACAAGCTCGTCAAAGATGGTCTCCTCGTTACCGAAACAGAAACCGTCAACGGCCGCTCCCGCCGCTACTACCGGATCACGGAAGCCGGCCGCGCCGCGGCAACCGACCGCAGAGAGGAGTTCCGCCGCTTCGTGCTCACTATGCGTACTCTCCTTGACCTTCAACCCGAATAACGATGATTATACTGAACGAAGAACAAGTGGCCACCGTGCAGGCGCACCTGGCGTCCGCCGGGCTTTCGGAGTCTCTCTCTGCTGAATTGCTCGACCACCTCTGCTGCGCCATCGAAGCGCGGATGGAGGAAGGAGCTGACTTCCCCACTGCCGTCCACACTACCCTGAAAAGCTGGCCCATTCGTCATCTGCGGGGCATCCAGAAAAACATCCGTTTCACCACAAAAATCAAACCTATGATTTTCCGTTTCACCACCGCTGCTGCGCTATTAGCGGGTATTGTCTTTATGTCGCCAGGCTTCTCCCCCTCTCCCGTTGCGGAGGTCACTACCTGTACTTCCCATCATAACGAAGAAATGCTCTATTCTTTAACCCTGCCGGAAAAATTCGAGCCTCCTAGCGCCAGCCCCATCGCCGGTGTTGAAATGGAAGACATCCTCTCCTGTGGGTATGGGATGCGGACACACCCCATTTTTAAGGTTCGAAAGTTTCACCGGGGCATCGACCTCAAGGCAAAATCCGGCACTCCCGTGCTCGCTACCGCTGATGGCAAAGTCATTTTTGCCGGCAGCGATGGGAAATACGGCATCACGGTCCGCATACTTCATGAAGATGGCTACATCACCGTATTTGCTCACCTGAGCGAGCACATTGTCGAGCGGGGAGACCACGTCATCCTTGGCGAAAAGATCGCTGCCGTTGGCTCCACCGGAATGTCCACTGCCCCTCACCTGCACTATGAGGTACTCAAAGACGACAAGCCGGTGGATCCGCTGGCCCTGGGAAGGGCACTCCCCGCAGGTGCAACGGAAGGTTAAAAGAACAAACGCCTCTCCTTTAGGGCTAAAGCCTGCCCATAAAAACCTCCCTTAATCCAACTTCCATCCCACTCCGTCGAGTCTGCAAACAGACTCATCGGGGGGCTATTGACTGGCCTGTTTTGCTCGCCTAATTTAGGAGCAAAACAAATACACCATGAAACTCTCAAGTCGTCACATCTTCCTCATTATTGCGGTAATCGTACTACTGTTATCCGCTTTATTATTCAACCCTTTTTCCGTCAATGACCAGGGCTACCGTACGGTGGTTCAGGGCATTACGGGCACAGAATTTGTTCGCTTTGAGCCCGGCATGTATTGGGCGGGCTTCTTCAGTAAAACCACGGAATATGCCGACGTGGTTACCGTTCAGGTAGAGCGGCCGGAGAAGCGCAAGGCGGACATTTCCTACTTCTCTGAGCCCATTCAGTGTCAGTTTGCGGATGGTACTTACGCCAACCAGGTGGGCTACTCCGTGAAGTGGAAGCTGCCCAATAACGGCGAGCGGATGCTCGCCATCCATAAGGACTACCGTGAGCAGAGCCGGCTGGCCGCCAGCCTGGCCGATTACTCCAAGGAATGCGCCAACTACTCCTTTCAGTTGATGGACAGTGAGCGGCACTACTCCGGTGGAAAATCGGAGCTCGCCGAAGCTTTCAAGTTTCAGCTCCGTAACGGGCAGTACATCATTGATCAGCATGAGCAGATGCGCGTTGACTCCGCCTCCGGCGAGAAGATTCGCAGCTACGAGAATACGCCCCGGACCAATGCCGACGGCAGCTTCGTGCTCGCCAAAAGCGACGTGCAGCAGTATGATATCGTTCCGAACTTTGTGGCCATCACGCTGGTGGACTACGAAAGTGTCGTCAACGAAAAGCTCAAGGCAAAGGTGGAGCAGAGTACCCGCGAGGCGATCGCTAAGCAGGAGCTCGTTACCGCCCAGCAGGAAGCCCTCACGGCCGAGATGCGGGGCCGTCAGAAGGTCGCCGAAGTCCGCGCTACGGAGGAAGCCGCCAAGATTGAGGCGGAGATTCGCGCCCAGGCCGAAACGGCCGTTAGCAAGGAGCAGGCGCTGCAGGCTCGCTACCAGGCTGACAAGGCCCTGGCGCAGGGCCGTGCTGACGCCGAAGTCGCCCGGCTGAAGGTCCAGGCCGGCCTCTCTCCCCGCGAGCGGGCGGAGTTCGAGAAGGAAACCCGGATCGGCATCGCCGCCGAATTAGCCAAAGTCAATATGCCGCAGATCGTCATCGGTGGCGGCAACGGCAAACAGGGCGCTAACCCCATGGATGCCCTGGGCGTCAATATGCTCATGGAGGTGATGGCTAAGATGGAGAAGCAGTAGCCGGGCGACGGTGCGCAGGTGCACTGTTTCGGTTAAAGGAAGCAAGGCGGAGCTGGGGCGATTTTCGTCTCACGCTCTGCCTTTTTTGTTTTCCACCCAGCTTTCCAGCCGTTCCGCCACTTCCACCCAAAGCGTATCCTTCATCTTTCGGCGGAAGTAACCGAAGTGAACAATCTCCTTGACGGAGTAATCGGCAGGTCGGAGTAATTGCTGCGTGATTCCGGCCTTACTGCTCCAATGCCGCCAGAAGGTTCGCACGTTCTCAGAGGTACTGATCGTCTCGTCACTGGCGTGGCAGTGGTGGATGGGAAAATCAATTCGCCCAAAATCGACCTCTGGTACGGTTGTACCATAAAAACGAGGGTCGAAAAAATAATCCGGAGAAGTGCACCAGTCTTTCCAGTCGTTAAAAGCCTTTGGTGGTAAATCCTCCATGATACCAAAGCGCTTAGCGGCAACGTAACCTTTCAGGGCGATGGACAGCGGCCCAAAGAGGTAAAAGAAAAAATGCGACTGCAACCTGTAATGCAGCGGCATTCCAGGGGCATAGCCCGTAGACACCCCAAAAAAATGAGCGCCCGCCACGTCCTTCAGGTTTTCGCAAAAAGGCAGTTGCTGCCCGCCGCCACTGTGCCCTACAAAGAGAAAGGGTAAACCCGGGAACTTCTGCTGCAGGTAAGCTCTCCCGGCCGGAATATCCAATAGCCCGTAGTCCGCATAGCCAAATCCGCAATCCTTTAAGTTCGTAGCTGGCCCTTCCGCAGATCCCCGATACCCCAATTGCCCTACTGCAAAACCCCGCTGCGCTAAAAAACGGAGAAAGGGCTGATAGAAGCGCATTTTCGCAGCTGTCCCAGGGTTAAATTGAATCACCGACTTAGGCTGATCGGGCAGGTAAAGCCAGAGCGGAATTTCTACCCCATCACCTGCTTCAATCAGTAGTTTTTCTTCCTTGACATCCCCTCCTTCCTTCATCGAGCTCGTAATTTTTGCTGAAGTTATACGATCGTACTGGCACTACCAAAACACCACGTCATTGCTAACCTCCTTACCATTGTGGTTAGGCTATTCCCCTGCCGGGGCCAAGGCACGCCGCATTTTGGTCAACGAACGCAATTCCAGCAATCAATGGTTTCTGCTGCATCGCCAAACGAGGAAAACCCTGGTTGAGGGGCTCCGCCCCGAAAACACGAGGCTTCAGCCGAGCATTTAAGTTTGCTGCGCATACATTTTTCGGGGCGGAGCCCCTCATCCGGGAATCGACGATCAACTGCCATAGGTTTGTTCATGACAAGGTCCACACCAGTGAACAGTACAACTTCTTACCTTTACAGTTCCTAACCAAGTTGATCAAATGACCGCCACCCTCCCACCACTCACTTACGGCAGTTTCACCACCGACGAAGCGACGCAAGTCAAACTCTACGAAGATCTGCTCCGCCCGCGCCTCATCGAAGAGAAGATGCTCAAGCAACTTCGCCAGGGCATCATCAGTAAATGGTTTTCCGGCATCGGGCAGGAGGCTATTTCGGTGGGCTGTGCAGCCGCGCTGAATGACGACGAGTATATGTTCACGATGCACCGCAACCTGGGTGTATTCACGACCCGAAACGTCCCCCTGGAGCGTCTTTTCGCTCAGTGGCAGGGCAAGCCCGGTGGTTTCACCCAGGGGCGCGACCGGAGTTTTCACTTCGGCAGTCAGGAGCATAAGATTGTGGGCATGATCTCTCACCTGGGGCCACAGATGAGCCTGGCCGCCGGGGTGGCCCTCCGCCACAAGCTGATGAAGGAGCCAAAGGTGAGCCTGGCCTTCACCGGCGATGGCGGCACCAGTCAGGGAGAATTCCACGAGGCGCTCAACACGGCTGCCGTCTGGAAGCTGCCCGTTCTCTTCGTAGTGGAGAATAACGGCTGGGGATTGTCTACCCCCGTCAGCGAGCAATACGCCTGTGAGAATCTGGCCGACCGGGGTGTGGGATATGGCATGCGCTCCCTGGTCATCGATGGAAACAACGTGCTGGAGGTCTACGAAACCGTCAGGCAACTCGCCGAAGAGATGCGGACGAACCCGGAGCCGGTACTGCTGGAATGCCGCACCTTCCGGGTGCGGGGGCACGAGGAAGCCAGCGGCGTCAAGTACGTCCCTAAAGACCAGATCGAAGCCTGGACGGCCCGCGATCCCCTCAGCAACTTCGCCACCCACCTGAAAGAGAAGGGGCTGCTGACCGGGGCGAAAGAAAAAGCGCTGACGAAAAAAATCAAAGCCGAGATCGACGCCGGCCTCAAAGCCGCTGCAGCCATGCCGGATACTGAAGGAGACGTAGCCCGGGAGTTGGGAGACATCTATGCTCCTTCAACGTCCACTGCACCCGCGGCCGCGCCCGCAACCCCCGCAACCCGCAACCCGCAACCCGCAACCGTCAAGCGTATGATCGACGCCATCTCCGACGGTCTCCGCGAAGGAATGCGCGCCCACCCCGACCTGGTGCTGATGGGTCAGGATATTGCCGACTACGGCGGCGTGTTCAAGATCACCGACGGCTTTATGGATGAGTTTGGCGCTGACCGCGTCCGCAACACCCCTCTTTGCGAAAGTGCCATCATCGGTATCGGGCAGGGGCTGAGCATTGCTGGTGGTAAAGCGATGGTGGAGATGCAGTTCGGCGACTTCGTCACCTGCGGCTTCAACCAAATCGTGAACAACCTGGCCAAACTCCACTACCGCTGGCAACAGAGCGCTGACGTGACCGTCCGCCTGCCCGTCGGCGGCGGCGTAGGCGCCGGCCCTTACCACAGCCAGACGATGGAAGCCTGGTTTACCTCCGTACCGGGGCTTAAGATCGTCTACCCCAGCAGCCCGGCCGACGCCAAGGGGCTATTACTCGCCGCCCTGGCCGACCCCAACCCCGTGCTCTACTTCGAGCATAAAGCGCTCTACCGTTCCCTGAGCGGGGAAGTACCCGCCGGTAATTACCACACGGAGATCGGCAAAGCGGCCGTCACCCGACCCGGCTCCGCGCTAAGCATCATCACCTACGGCATGGGCGTGCACTGGGCCTTGAAGGCCGTGGAAGCCACCGGCATCGACGCAGAGATTCTCGACCTGCGGAGCCTCGCTCCGCTCGATTACGATGCCATCTCCGCCACCGTTAAAAAGACCAACCGCGCACTCATCCTCCACGAAGCCAGCCTGACGGGCGGCTTCGGCGGCGAGCTCGCCGCCTGGGTCGGGGAATACTGCTTTGAAGACCTCGACGCGCCCGTGCGCAGACTGGCCGCGCTGGACACCCCCGTCCCCTTCGCCGCCGCGCTGGAAGCGGATTATATGCCGGAAGGGCGGCTGGTGGGGGCGATGGAGGAATTGGTGGCTTATTGAGGCTGGTTTCGCGGAACTCTAGTTAACAACAATTCACGTAAAAGCTAAAGTCCGCTGAACCAGTTCTTCCCTCTGAAGCAAGATTGTACCTTTGCCCGAAATAACCAACACATGAAACTAAGCGAAATCATCGCCGTCACCGGTCTGTCCGGTTTATACAAAGTAGTGACCGAACGCAAGGGCGGTCTGATCGTAGAGAGCCTCGCCGATGGCAAGCGCCGCTTCGCCCCCCAGCGTAAGCATCAGTTTGCCCCGCTGGAGAGCATGGCCATGTACACCAACGATGGCGACGCCGAACCGCTAAAGAAGCTCTTCGACCGGATGAACGAGCAGGCAGAAGACAATCCCGCGCCCGCCACCAACGCCAGCAAAGATGTCCTCTTCGAGTACATCGAAGACGTATTACCCAACTACGACAAAGAACAGGTTCATTCCAGTGACATCAAGCGCCTGCTGAAGTGGTATCACTTTATGAAGGATAATGATCTGTTTGCGGACTTGAGTGAGGAGGAATAAGGCAGTAATGTAGTAGTGTAGTTTGGTAGTAATGTAGTGCTGCCGCATTTTGGAGGCGAGAGAAAGGCCTTGCCTGTCCCTGCTACATTAGATTTACGTCATTAGAACACTACATTACTACCCTCTACATTACTACAATACTCCTCTCCGTGGCCAAAAAGACCCCAACTCCCCAAATCCTTCGCCCCCACGCCGAAGTGGCCTACAAAAAAGAGCTCGCCGCCCTGGCGAAGCAGGATACCGGTGTGAAGCCGACCGGTTGGAACCTGAGCCCGCGCGCCGTAGTGGATTACCTGCTGGGAGAAACGCTGGCGGACGGAACGGAGATCACGACTAAATACTTTGGTGATCGCCGCATCATCGAGGTGGCAGTAGCGAGTCTGGTAACGGACCGGGCCTTGCTGCTCGTCGGCGTTCCGGGAACGGCCAAAACCTGGGTAAGTGAACACCTGGCCGCCGCCATCAGCGGCGATTCCAAACTTCTCGTACAGGGGACGGCCGGGATGAGCGAAGACGCCCTCCGCTACGGCTGGAACTACGCCCGGCTGCTGGCCGAAGGGCCCAGCGAAGCTGCCATGGTCCCCAGCCCCGTCATGAGTGGTATGCAGGCGGGCAAGCTCGTCCGCCTCGAAGAACTCACCCGCATCCCCAGCGATGTGCAGGATGCGCTGATCACCATCCTCTCCGAAAAAATTCTCCCCATCCCGGAGCTTAATAAAGAAGTACAGGCCGTTCGCGGTTTCAACATCATCGCTACGGCGAATGACCGGGACAAGGGCGTCAATGAACTCTCCAGCGCCCTGCGCCGCCGCTTCAACACCGTGGTAATGCCGCTGCCGGCTACGCTCGAAGAAGAAGTCCGCATCGTCACCGACCGCAGCTCCGCTGCGGCAGCCGGCATGGAGCTTCCGCCCATAAAGAAAGACGTCGCCGCCGAAATCACCCGCCTCGTCACCATTTTCCGCGAGCTACGCAATGGTCGAACGGAAGACGGCCGCACCCAACTCAAATCTCCTTCCTCTACCCTCTCTACGGCAGAGGCCATATCCGTCGTTAACCAGTCCCGCGCCCTGAGCCATCACTTCGGCAACGGCGACCTGACACCCGATCACCTCGCCGCCAGCCTGACCGGCGCCATCATCAAAGACCGGGGGCAGGATGAATCCGTCTGGCGGGAATACCTCGACGTAATCGTCCGGAACCGGAAAGGCTGGGAAGATCTTTGGGAGGTTTTGAAGTAGGGGGGGGCAGGTTGCAGGGTGCAGGTTGCAGGGGGCAAGTTGCGGGTTGCGCCGGCTGGGGAGTTCACCAACAACTTGCAACTTGCAACCTGCAACTTGAAACTTGAACCCTACAACCTGACTCTACCTCACCAGCACAATCTCCCCCTCAAACACCTCTACCCTTCCGTCAACGAATTCAATTTCGGTGGTGAATACGAAGACCGCCGGGTTCATGCCTTTGCCCCGAAGGGTACCATCCCAACCGGAGGCCGCGTCGTTTGGCGCCAGGTTTTCGGCGAAGAAGACGGCGTTCCCCCATCGATCATAGATACGAAGGGAGGGAATATTACGGACCAGCGTGGAATTAGCGAAGGGAACCCAACGGTCATTCACACCGTCTCCGTCGGGGGAGAAAGCCGTGGGGAAGTAAACATTAAGGCTTCGGTCAACAATGAGTTCCAGCTGATCGCTGGCCCGGCAGCCATCGGTGGTTTCTACGGATAAGGTATAAATCGTTGTCTCGCTGGGGGAAGCATTGGGGCGGAGGCAACCTTCGCAGCTGAGCGCCGTCGTTGGTGTCCAGGTGACGATGGCGAAGGCAGAATCCGCAAAATTGGTCACCGTATTCAGCCGAAAGCTATCACCGAGGGAAATGAGCGCCCGGGCGTCCAGAAAAACATCTAGCTCCGGCGGAAAGGGAATATTCGTTTGCTGACGGATTTCGCAGCCCTTAGCATCCTGCACAACGAGCCTGTAATCGCCGGATTCCAAACCAGTAGCCAAAGTATCTGACTGAAAGCTCGCACCGCCATTAACCGAATACAGGAAGGGAGCGGTTCCACCACTGACCGATTCAAAAACGACGGTTCCCGTCGGCACTCTGCAGTCAGGCGGCACCTGACTGAATGCGAAGGTTTCGGGCAAGTCCTGTATCGTCACAACCGTATCTCCCCCGACACAACCGTTACCCTGGTCAGTTACGGTGACGGTATAAGTTCCGGGGCCATCCGACAGCGGGCGGGCGGAGTTTTCATCGCGGATGATGCGGCCATCGGCCGTCGTCCAGGCGTAAGTGAAGGGCCCCAGACCCGTTGCTTCGGCGGAGAGTTCCATCGGTTTACGTTCGCAGCCCAGGTCGATATCCGGCCCGGCGGAAACCGCCGGTGGCGTCACATTGCGGTTGACCCTGACGGACAAAACCGCCCGACACCCCGTGCTTCGGTTGGAAGCCGTTAAGCGGTATCGGCCGGGAGCCGTCACGGTGGGCGTAAGCGTGCTGCCGCCCTGAAGGAAGTTACCGCTGTCGTCCGTCCAGAACAGGAGAAATTCATCGGCGTTGGGTTCGTCCAGGCTGGCGACAATGTCCACGGAAGTACGGGTACAGGTCAGCAGGTCGGGGGGGAGGAAAGAGAGCTGCGGCGGAGCAGCGTCCCGTTGTACGATGACGGAGTCTGTCGCCTGGCAACCATTGACGGTGTTACGAACCGTCAGGAGGTAAGTCCCCGCTTCCGCTACCACGGGCATCAGCGTTTCGCTGCCGGAGACAATGTTCCCGTCGGCGCTGGTCCAGGCATAAGCGAATTCACTTCCCTGGCTGGAGCTGGTGGCCAGGAGCTCCCGCTGTGGGGTTCGGCAGTCCAGGGCTCCGGGCGGAGTAATCGCTGCCAGCGGAGCTATGGTATCAATCCTCACCCGAACGGTGGTTGAATCAGTACAGCCATTAGCGGGGTTCTCCAGCCGTAACTGATACTGGCCTGGGCGATCCACTACGGGGCTCGGGCCATCCGTTCCGCTCAGGAAATTTCCGTCCGGCGTAGACCAACGGATCAACAGGGAGTCCGCGACGCTATCCGCCTGCAGCGACAGTTCGGATCGTTCACAATCCAGGGCTTCCGGCAGGGCGAGGCGAACGCGTGGCAACTCTCGGTCAGCCGTAACCAGAACCTCTCCGTCCGCCGAGCAGCCATTGCCCCGGCTCGTCGTCGTCAGCCGGTACGTTCCGGCAAAGCTGACGGGGAGGGTGGACAGGAAATCCGGCCCCATGAATTGTCCGTTCGGGGTCGTCCACCGATATTCGAGATTGGGATTGATGGCTTCTGGGTTACCGAGAAGCACCTGGCGGGTCCGGCAGGTCAGCTGCCGGGTTTCGGGACCGGTAACGGCCACGGGAGCGGTAAAATCGGCCGTTACCTTCACGCTATCGATGGCAAAACAGCCGTTATCGGGGTTTTCAGCGCGGAAGTAATAAGTACCTGAATCAATGACCGAAGGCATTAGGCTGTTGAAGCCGAGCCCGGCAGCGTCCGTCCAGGCATAATCGAAGCCCGATCCGCCGGTGGTGTCGGGCAAAAGTTGCAGGGTGGGCGCACGGCAATCTAACCTTCCCCCTGCACCTGCGTCCGCGCCCGGCATCACGGTATCCTGCATAACGACGACATCGAGTTCGGTCGAACAATCGTTGTTCTGATTCAAGATCGTGAGCGTATAGGTACCCGCCGCATCGACGCGGGCCTGCAGGCTGTTTTCTCCGTTCAGGAGGTTACCATCGGTCGTCGTCCAGCGGATCGCGAAGCCAGGGTCATCGTCGGAATTACTACCGTCCAACGTTAGTTCTGTCCGCCGGCAATCCAGCCTTTCCGGTGTAGCAATACGTACCCTTGGAGCTGCTGCGTTTTCTGAAATATTTACCGTATCGCGGCTAACGCAGGCATTGGACGTGTCCGTCACCACCAGATAATAAGTACCCTGCGCATTGATCACCGGGCGGGGCGATGTTGAATCTGCGAGAAAATTTCCGCCGGACGTTGTCCAGCGATAAACAGCGTTCGTTTGTGGTGCACCTCCCCGAAGGGTGTCCTGCAAACTCGCACAAGTGAGGGTAAAATCAGGCCCCGCATCCGCCAGTGGCGGGAGGGTATTTTCAGCGACAACAATCATACTGTCGGCCGAGCAACCGTTCTGCGGGTTAGTAACCGTCAGGGTATAACTTCCGGCGCCCGCCACGGTGGGGCTATCCGTATTTCCATCGCTTACGATCGTGCCTCCGTTGCTGGCCGTCCAGGTGAACTGAAGTGGCCCAAAGACGGAGTTTCCGCTGCTGCTTAAGGTCATTTGGGCGCTTCCGCAGGTGAAAGGTGGAGCTTCCGGAACAGCAATGTTTACCGTTTCCACCCGGGAGATGACCTCTACCGTATCTCTGGCGCTGCAGCCCGAAGCTCCGTCGGAGACCAACAGAAAATATTGCCCCGGAGCGTCCACCAGAGGGCTGCCGCCATTGGCTCCGGAGACGATGTTTCCCGTGTCCGTCGTCCACTGGTAAAGGATGGGGCCTCCGATGGAGGAAGCACCAACGGACAGGCGGACACTCCTTTGCCGGCAATTGAGTGTGTCGTTCACCACGGCGTCAGCTATCAGGTCCGAAGGAGTTTCGTTTACCCTCACGGTGGCGCTTGCTTCACAGCCCGTAGTGGTGTTGGTCAGGGTAAGCGTATAATTACCGGGGAGGTTGACGATGGGCATGAGCCCGTCAGTTCCGCTCTCGAAGTTGCCGTTGGGTGTCGTCCAGACAGCGGCAATGTTGGATGCCATTGCGGAGCCGGAGCCGTCGAGTTGAATACTCGGGCTGTCACAACTTAATTCGTCGGGCAGGGCAATGCGGGCAAGGGGCATTGTCTCTTCTGCCGTCACCATAACCGAAGCCGTCGCCCGGCAACCGCTGGGCTGGTGGATAACCGTTAGCTGGTAGGTTCCCTGTGCATCCACTTCGGGGCTGGCGCCGTTGGCGCCGGAGAGAATGTTGCCGTCGGTCGTCGTCCATTCATAGCGGATGTTACTGCCCGAAGAAGAGCCCACGGCGGTGAGAATGGCCGTCGGGTTATTACAATCAATATCATTGAGCCGGTCAGCGGCTGCATCGGGGATGTCGGTGCTTTCGGTGACAAGGACGGTAGTTTGATCCGTGCAGAAGGTGACCCCGTCATCGTAGGTTACTTCGAGTTCGTAAGTGCCCGCTGCGTTGATGCGTGGAGCCGGGCCGTTGGCCCCGGAGAGGAGGTTACCGTCGGCTGTCGTCCAGTTATAGAAGTAGTTCGCCCCGTCGCTGGAGTTCGTTCCGTCAATGACGACGCCTTGCGGAGGAACATCGCAGGGAAGCGACAGGGTTGCGGGCGCATCCGCCTCGACGCTTACCTCAAAAATTTCCACCTCATCGCTCTGTTCACAAACCGGGCCGAAGAAGATATCGTCAATGGCAAAGTCATTGCCGGAGCCCTGGGTATTCTGATTAGTTATGCAGATCTCCGCAGAGTTGCTTCCGCCAGACTGCCAGACCTCGTCGAACTCCCGCCAATCACAGGTACTTCCGGAGGCCCGGAAGTTATCTCCCACTAAATCTCCATTTACCGAAAACTGCAGCCTGGCCGGGTTTTGCGGGTGGACCGATTGCAGCCAGGCGTTGAAGACGTAGGTCGTATTCGGGTCTACACTGACCGTTTGGCACCAGACATTTTCGTTGAGCGTTGAAGAACCGTTGACAACCATCATATTCCCGCTGCCGCTATGATCCGGACAGTTGGAAAAATTGGTGTGCGTCAGGTTACTGTTGGTGGTAATGACGTATTCCCCTTCATCGGAGAGCAGACCAAAGCTTCCTCCGGAGCCCGGACTGTAGTCCGTAGAAAAGCCACTATCGCCGGCCTCGAAGTCTCCGTTGGTGATGATGTTGTTCGCGGGGTCAAAAACCAGGGCCGTCAGGGTATACACTGCAGGCCCCGTTACCGTGGCGGTGGGCTCCAGGTCAGTGGCATCGGACAGCCCCTGGGCCGGCGTCCAGGCAAAGCCCACTACGTTAGTCCCGAAAACATCACCCAGCAACCGGACGCTGCCCCCTCCGGCACACACACTAAGGTCAGCTCCGGCATCAACCGTAACCCCGCACTGCCCGGCTAGTGAGCAAGACAGGCTGAGAACCATCAAAAAGCAGAAAAGACGAAGGACCATATAGGAAGTAAAGGACGAAGGATTATCCTGTTCTCCCACAAAAAACGAAAAAAAGAAGGAACTTCTGTTATCGTAAAAAGAGAAGGGACAAGTGACCGATAGCGGACAGCTCTCTGCTGTTCAGCCACTATCTTTGCCACCTCCTCAAAAAATCCCTTTAGGATTTCCATATGCGCGTTACCGACTACTTTGAACAGGCTAAAGGCAAAACCCTTATCAGTTTTGAGGTACTACCTCCACTAAAGGGAGGCAGTATGCAAGCCATTTTTGACACCCTTGACCCTTTGATGGAGTTTAAGCCGCCCTTCATTGACGTTACCTACCATCGTGAAGAATACGTTTACAAGCGGCGGCCCAGCGGCTTTTACGAAAAAGCCTCCATCCGGAAGCGCCCCGGTACCGTTGGCATCTGTGCGGCCATCATGCATCGTTACGGCGTAGACGCGGTGCCGCACTTACTGTGCGGCGGGTTTACCCGCCAGGATACCGAGAACGCCCTGATCGACCTGGGCTTCCTCGACGTACAAAACGTACTGGCCCTGCGGGGCGATGCCCGCAAATTCGAAGGAAAGTTCATCCCCGAAAAAGATGGACATGACTATGCATCGGACCTGGTGGAGCAGATTTCAAACATGAACAAAGGCATCTATTTGGATGACCTGACGGCTACCGACGAAGCGAGTAAAACCAACTTTTGCATCGGTGTTGCCGGCTACCCAGAGAAACACTTCGAGTCGCCTAACATGGAAATTGACCTGCGTTACGTAAAAAAGAAGATAGAAGCAGGAGCCAATTACATCGTAACGCAGATGTTCTTCGATAACGAGAAGTACTTCGCCTACGTAGATGCCTGCCGCAAAGCAGGCATCGATGTCCCCATCGTTCCGGGGCTGAAGCCACTCACCAAGCTTTACCAACTTAATTCTATCCCCCGTTTGTTTCACGTAGACCTGCCCGACGATTTGGTTAGTGCCATTACTGCAGCAAAGAACGGTGAAGCCCGGCGGCAGGCGGGGATTGAGTGGTGTATCGCCCAAAGCCAGGAGCTTAAAGAGCGAGGAGCACCCTGTCTGCATTATTATACAATGGGAGATTCCAGTACGATTCAGGCGATTGCTAAGTCGGTTTATTGAGATAGGATAAACCCTCTCCTCCGGCCCTCAGGGCTAAGGCATATCTACCGGACGCTCACCTCGCAGCAGCCCTAAAAAGCAATCAGCACCCAAGCCGCTAAGGCCTGGATGCTGATCGCTAAATATTTCGTCTGCGGAGGGGGAAGCCCCCCTCGCTAAATACGAAAGGCAAGCCCGCCTACCCCAGCATCTTCATGCTGCGGTCAACGAAGGCTTTCAGGTCGGGGCCTGACAGCATTTGCTGGCTCAGTAGCGCGAGCTGGTAAAGGTGAGTGGCATTTTCGCTGCGTTCGCCCTCGTCCTCTTTAGCCAGGATATGCTCCTTCACGGTCGGGTTATTGGCGTTGATGATGACCTGAACGCTGTCCGGGAACATACTCGTGTCCATGCCCTGCAGCTGCTGCATCTCCTTCATGCGGCGCATGAATTCCGGGCGAACAATCTGTACGGGAGCATCGGCAACATCCAGTGGCTTCACCTCTACGGTGCCCGCAGTGCCAACGATGTTGGTAAACAAGTTGGTGACCGTCGTTTGCTCTTCCTCACTCAGGAGATTTTCTTTCTCCTCATCTTTCTGCACCAGTTGGTCTGGCGTAGCGGAATCGACCCGTACGAAGGTCATCTTTTCCTCCTTTTGCTCCAATGCCTGCAGGAAGGGAGCGTCAATGGCGTGCTCAAAAACGAGCACGTCGTAACCCCGGTCCTGGGCCGCAGTAATCAGTGTGTGCTGACGGTCCTCATCGGCGGTGTAGATCCCCACCAGCCGGTCGTATTTATCCGTCTGGTTGGCGCTGATCCGCTCGCGGTATTCCTCGATGGTGGAGTGCTTACCTTCAGTATTCTCCAGCAGGACGAATTTCTTACCCCGGTCGTAGAACTTGTCTTCAGAGATCATACCGTACTTAACGAAGACACCGAGATCCGGCCATTTGTCTTCGAAGTCCGCCCGGTCCTCCTTGAAGAGGGAAGCCAGTTTCTCGGCCACCTTTTTGGTGATGTAGCCGGTGATTTTCTTGACGTTTGTGTCCGCCTGCAGGTAAGAGCGGGATACGTTGAGAGGAATGTCCGGGGAATCGATCACACCGTGCAGAAGGGTGAGGAACTCCGGGACGATCTCTTTCACGTCGTCCGTTACGTAGACCTGATTGCTGTAGAGCTGAATCTTGTTGCGCTGCAGCTCCAGCCCACCGGAAACTTTCGGGAAGTAGAGAATACCCGTCAGGTTGAAGGGGAAATCAATGTTGAGGTGAATCCAGAACATGGGCGGCTGGCCCATGGGGTAGAGTTCCCGGTAGAAGCTGACGTAATCCTCATCCGTAAGGTCAGCGGGGTTCTTTTTCCAGAGCGGCTCGGTGTTGTTGATGATATTGTCCACCTCCGTTTCGATCTTTTCGGGGGCGGGTTTCTCTTCGCCTTCGGCAACCTCTCCTTCAAATTCCTTGTATTCCACCTCGGTTTTAGTACCGAAGCGAATGGGTACGGGCAGGAAGCGGGCGTACTTATTCAGCAGGCCTTCGATTTCACTGTTTTCGAGGTACTGTACGCTGTCTTCAGAGATGTGCAGAATCACATCAGTACCGTGGAAGTCGCGTTCAGCGGTACCGATCTCGTAGCTGGGGTCTCCTTCGCAAATCCAGCGAACGGGCTCGCTACCTTCTTTGAAGGAGCGGGTAACCACTTCTACCTTATCCGCCACCATAAAGGCAGAGTAGAAGCCCAGGCCGAAGTGGCCGATGATGCTGGCTTCGTCTTTGTATTTATCGACAAAATCCTGAGCAGAGGACAAGGCCACCTGGTTCAGGTACTTTTTCACTTCCTCTTCGGTCATCCCGATACCGCGATCGCGGATGGTGAGGGTTTTGGCTTCTGCATCGATAAGAATATCGATGGTGGTTTCTCCCAGTTCTCCTTTGACTTCGCCTTTACGGGCAAGAGTTTTGAGTTTACTGGTAGCATCAACGGCGTTGGAGACGAGTTCCCGCAGGAAGATTTCCTGATCAGAGTATAGGAACTTCTTAATGATGGGGAAGATGTTCTCCGTTTGTACGGAGATGTTTCCTTTTTGCATAGTTGTATGAATTTTAGTCGGTTTAGGTGTAGGCAAATGACGTTCCAACAGGAGGGTACTGACTTTTTGTCGGTCGATTCGCTCATCGGATACATCTTTCAGCCTGGCGTAGCCGGATGGAAGTTCATCCGTGTGTCGAATCGACTACGAGCTTTTATGCATCCGATAAGCTTTTGCGACTACGTCAGCAAAAGGTGTATCGGATAAAAAAGCCTGCCCCTTACCTCCCCCTGCACCTGCGGCTGCGCCCAATTCCCCCCAATGACCTTTCTTTGTGGCAACTATGGCCATCTACTTCGCATCTGATTTCCACCTTGGCGTTTCCGCTGCCGTTTCCAGCCGGGAGCGGGAAAGCCAGATCGTTGCCTGGCTGGATCACTGCTGGAGAAAAGATGCCGAGGCCTTCTACCTCGTCGGTGACCTCTTTGAATTCTGGTTCGAATGGCGGGAGGTTGTCCCGCGTGGCTACGTCCGTTTCTTCGGCAAACTGGCCGAAATTGCTGACGCTGGCATCCCCATTCACGTCTTTACCGGCAACCATGACCTGTGGATGGAAGATTACCTGCAGGAAGAAATCGGGGTAGTGATGCACCGCCAACCTCTGCGGATTACCCTGCTGGGTTACGAAATGCTGATCGGCCATGGCGACGGGCTCGGCCCCGGAGACTATGGCTACAAACGCCTCAAAAAACTATTCGAAGCCCGCTGGGCCCGATGGTGCTACAGCCGCCTGCATCCCAACCTGGCCATGAAGCTGGCTTTTTATTTCAGCGGCAAGAGCCGCAGCAGCCAGCCGGCAGAAACGGAATTTCTTGGCCCGGACAGAGAATGGCTCGTCGCCTACGCCGAACGAAAAACTTCCATCGAGCCCGCGCTGGACTACTGCGTTTTCGGGCATCGCCACCTGCCCATTAATTACCCGCTGAGCAATGGCCACAGCCGATACGTTAACCTGGGAGAGTGGCTGCATTATAATTCTTACGCCCGGCTGGAAAGTACCGAAGGCTTATCGCTTGCCTACTGGAAATAAAGGGTGGAAATAAAAAGGCGCCTTTTTTTGCCCCTTTCGTTTGATCTGCCTAATTTGTCGATATCCGAACAATAATCGCCCTTAATCGCTTTCATCAATACAAGGTTGTGTTCACAGGCCTATTTCCAATTTAGACTCCGTTTTCAATAAATCGTAAGTCATAGGTTAACAGAGAGTTATGAGAAAAAAACGTATTTTTGCCCCCAGTTAGGGGCATCCCTTCCCCTGATTTGTTTGACTTCCTGAGCTGACTGACCACTGCCACCGCACTCGTTTACGAGCACCCGCAACTCATTCCCGGACTACCCTGTGCCGGACAAAAAATACCGCATTGTCACCGCAAAAAACGAAATTACCCCTCGTAGAAAACCCGGATGCCTCCGCACCCGATTTTGAGCGCGCCCTGAAAGACTATTACACCTGTCGCGTAAGTAGGGAATTGAGTAACGTGATCCGCCGGGACGTACTGACGGGCCGGGCGAAATTCGGCGTAAGTGACGACGGTAAGGAACTCTATCAGGTAGCCATGGCCCGCGCCGTAAAAAACGGCGATTGGCGAGCCGATTACTACCGTGGACAGACGCTATTGCTGGCCCTTGGTCTCTTTACGGTGGAAGACATCCTGGCACAACTCTACGCCGATGGAGACAAAGACCCCTTCAGCGCCGGACGGCAGATGGTCGGCCACCACGCCACCCCTGCCATCAAAGAAGACGGCAGCTGGGTAGATCAAACAAAAAGCTTCAACGTCAGCAGCGCTACTTCCCCCACCGCCGGGCAGATGGCCCGGGGTATGGGCCTTGCCTTTGCTTCCACCATTTACCGCAACGGTAAGAACCTGCCGGAAGGCTTCAGCGACAACGGTCAGGAAATTTGCTGGACGGAAATCGGGGATGCTTCCACCTCGGAAGGTGTTTTCTGGGAGGTGATGAACTCCGCCGGCGTCGTTCAGGTCCCTATGATTACCACCGTCGTTGATGATGGCTACGGCATCTCCGTGCCGGTCACCCGGCAAACCACCAAGAGCAGCATCAGCAGTGCCCTGGCTGGCCTGCAGGCCGGAGAAGACGAAACCGGTGACGGCAGCGGCATTGACATCTATGGCGTGAAGGGCTGGGACTACCCCGCTCTGGTCGCGCTCTACCCCAGCGTAGCCGACCGGGTACGGAAAACCCACCGGGCGGCCCTGATCCACGTACGCGAGCTTACCCAGCCGAACGGCCACAGCACCAGCGGAAGCCACGAACGCTATAAAGACGAGGAGCGCCTCGCCTGGGAAAAAGAATGGGATTGCCTGTTGCAGTTCCGCCACTGGCTCATTGCCGTTGGGGCCGCCGAAGCGGATGCACTCGATGCTATCGACAAGCAGGCAAAGAAAGAAGTCATGGCCGGCCGTAAAAGAGCCTGGGATGCCTACACCAGCCGCCTAAGCGCGGAGCGGGACGAACTGCTGGCGCTTCTGCCAGCAAATGACCCCGCCTACGACCACCTCCGCCAGGAAGTCAGCAAAACCGACCTGCCGATCATCTCCGAGCTGGTAGACAGCGTTCGCCGCTTCCGGCTTTCCCTGAATGACCCACTGCCCGCTCCGCTAAACAGCTGGCTCAAAGAGAAGCGGCTCAAGATCAAGCAGGACATGGGCAGCGACCTGTACAGCGAGACGGCCTGGTCGCCCATCCGTGTACCGGAGGTAAAGGCCACCTTTGCCGACGATGCCACGACGAGACCCGCTTACGAACTCTTGCAAAAGTATTTTACCGCCAAGCTGCACGAACGGCCCGAGATTTTCGCCTTCGGGGAAGACGTGGGGACGATTGGCGACGTCAATCAGGGCTTTGCCGGTCTGCAGGAAGAGTTCGGCAAGCTGCGGGTTTTCGACACCGGCATCCGGGAATGGACAATCGTTGGCGGTGCCATGGGCATGGCTATGCGCGGGCTGCGGCCCATCGTTGAGATTCAGTATCTCGACTACGTCTTTTACGCCATGAGCGTATTGACGGACGATATCGCCACGCTACGCTGGCGGTCGGCCGGGCAGCAGGCCTGTCCCATCATCGTCAGAACCCGCGGCCACCGGCTGGAGGGCATCTGGCACAGCGGCAGCTATCTGTCGCCGCTCATCGGCACCCTGCGGGGCATGCACCTCTGTGTTCCGCGGAACACAACCCAGGCCATCGGGATGTACAATACGCTGCTGGCTGGGGACGACCCGGCCATCGTCGTGGAAGTTCTCAATGCCTACCGCCTGCATGAGCGGATGCCGGCAAACCTAACGGAATTCACCGTTCCCCTCGGCGTGCCCGACTGCATCCGGTCCGGAGACGCGCTGACCATCGTTACCTACGGTGCCTGCGTGAAAGTCTGTATGGAAGCCGCTGACCTGCTGGCCCAGCGGGGCATCGAGGCGGAGATCATTGACATCCAGACCCTGCTCCCCTTCGACCTGGAGCACCGCATCGGGAATCACCTGCAGCACACCAACCGCCTGCTGATCGTTGACGAAGATGTGCCCGGCGGCACATCGGCCTACATTCGCCAGCAAATCCTGGAAGTGCAGGGGGGCTACGCTCACCTTGACGCTGCCGTCAAGACCGTGACCGCCTCCGAACATCGCCCTCCCTACGGAGACATCGGCAACTACGCCGGCAAGCCACAGGTGATGGACGTAGTAGAAGCAGCCCTTGAACTGACCAAATTTTAGGGCGAGCACGCAGGTGCAAGGGAAGCTTAAACAGCAAGGGGAAGTACCCGGGAACTTTTTTCTCTCTTTCCTCGTTTAATTTTTCCAAAAGAGTTTGCCGAAACACATATACAGTAGTATATTTGCGGCCGCTTAGGGGGAAATCCTTTTCTCTTTTCGCACATAGACCCATGGTGTAATTGGCAACACATCAGATTTTGGTTCTGTCGTTCAAGGTTCGAGTCCTTGTGGGTCTACAGAAGCCCCTTCACTTCGGTGGAGGGGCTTTTCTGTTTGGGGAGGGGAGCGTAAAGCTACAGCGGTAGTTAATCACAATGAGTTAAATCAGCCAGAAACAACAGTTGTGGTTACCAGTGCAGAAGTTAATTCTTCATCACTGCAGTAGTGAATAGCTGCGGTAAAATTCCTAATGAATTATGTTTTGTGTGGTTTGTTATTTTTGCACTAAGTCTCACCTCTCTTTTGAGTCGCTCGAACTATAGCAACCAATTATCTATACCCTATCAAACAATAAATATGCCTCTCGTTTTTTTGAGCTCAGTGTTCATAGGATTAACACATAAGCAGCGTGGACTATTAGCAAGACTCTCGCTTCTTGTCCTCCGACTATCCATCTTCCTCATTACACTGGGAACGCTCCATGCCCAGTGCGAAGTAGGGCAGACCTCCCAAATATTTATTGCAGCCGGAAGAACCACGCAGCTTTTCACTGTGCCTGTTGGAGTGACTTCCCTTACCGTTACAGCTGTTGGTGCAGATGGTGGTAATGCGGGGGCCAATTTAGGTGGTAGTGGCGCTATCGCTACTAGTACATTTTCGGTCTCTCCAGGGCAGAAGTTTCAAATAGCAGTTGGTATTGCTGGCGGACAAGTCAGAGGCGGTGGCGGCGGAGGTTCCGGCATTAGGACTCTTGAAAACGGCTTAAATGGTCTCATCCTCATTGTTGCCGGAGGTGGAGGAGGAGCCGGAGGAGGAGAAGGGGCCCTTGGTGGCGGCGGAGGTACCGAATTCGGCATCGGAGCAGGAGGTACCGGAGGGACTTTCAACATGCCAGGTGGTGGAGCTGGAGGAGGAGGTGGTGGCTTTGAATGGGGCAACGACGGTAGTTTTGGCGGCGACTTCGGCTTCGGCGGACGCGGTGGTTTCCCCAGAGACGATAGATTCGGAGGCAACAGCCTAGGTGGCCTAGGTGGCCTAGGCGGTTCCGGTGGTGCCGGTGGTGACGGCGGCAGCGGCGTCGGTGGCGGTGGCGGTGGAAATCGAGGCGGTGGTGGAGGCGGAGGTTACAGTGGCGGTGACGGCGGTGACTTGATCGACGGATTTGGACACGGCGGTATCGGCGGCAGTTCTTTCACTAATGCCAGCAGTACCAATTCCAGTATAACTCCAGGAGCTGATGGTGGCAGCATGAACATGGACGGCTCTGTCACCATCTGCTATACTCCTGCAGTTGCCCTACCAGTGACCATGACCTACTTCCGCAGCAGCCCCCAGACCAAGCACATTCAGCTCGAGTGGGCCACCGCCAGTGAGGCCCATAACGAAGGCTTCGAGGTCCAGCGCAGTATTGATGGTAGCAGCTTCGTCAATCTCGGCTGGGTAAACGGGGGTGGCACCGCCAACGAAGAGCAGACCTACCAGTTTACCGACGACGAGGTACAAGCCAATACCACTTATTTCTACCGCCTCCAGCAGGTCGACCTTGACGGCACCGCAGCCTTTAGCCAAGTGGTTTCCGCCATGATCACGGATGGCGACCTCGCGCAGGTCTCCGAATTCTTCCCAAATCCCGTTGGGAAAGAAACTGGCGTTGCCAGCTTCCGCATCAACATGCCAGAAACGGGGCAGATGGCCATTCAGTTGATCGATGCCCAGGGCAGACTCGTCAAGGAATGGAGCCAGGAATACGCTGCGGGGCAAAGCGTCTTTTCTGTCCCCATCAGAGACGTACGCGCCGGGCAGTATTTTGCAAAAATGCAACTTGGCAAAGAGGTTGTTTACCGGAAACTGGTGGTGAACTGATCCGGTTTACACTCGAATCACAGGCTAAATAAATCGGTAGAAATGCTTAGGGGTGTTGCGCATGATACCGTTAGAATTTCAGTCCGGTTTTATGTACTGCATGCTTGTTTTGCGGTTATGAGCCGAGCTAACTGTTTGACAACAAAAGAGCGTAGGTCTACCTTGTGGGTCTATAGAAGCCCCTTCACTTCGGTGGAGGGGCTTTTCTGTTTTCGGGAAGGCTTATCTAAGATGGTTTTACTAAGCGAGCTCACTAATTAAAAAAAGTGACAAAATCTTTATTAATGGGCCCGCTAATAAAGAAAATGGGCAAAAATTTAATTAACAATGGCAACTAATAAAGAATTCTGGCCTTTATTTTAATTAAGCGAGTACGCTAACAACATCCCTAATCCCCCCTCTCACTCAACTTCACCTTCTCCCCCTTCAAAACTTCCAGCCGCTCAAACACATCCCGCCCCGGCAGCTGATCCGCCCGACGGACAATGCCGTACAGATAGCTGACCTGACTGATGAGCATGGGTTTTTGGTAAGTCCCCTTGGCCGTAACCAGCTGTTCGTGTAGCTGCTGGAGTTGCGCCAGCTGCTTTTGCTCAGTGGCCGTCAGTGTTTCCTTTGCCTTCAGGGCCTCTAGTTTCTCTTCGATCTCATGGGCCATCTTTTTCAGCTCGGAGAGTAGTGCGATGATGTCCAGCGCAACGGACTCCTGTTGCTGTACGTCCGCCAGGCTGACGCCGCTGGCGGCCACTTTAGGGTCGAGCTGCAGGGCGAAGGATTCCTCCATCGTCTTGTCTCCTACGGTCAGGCGAACGGTGTAGGTACCGGGGCTGACCATCGGCCCGCCGGCGTATCGCCGGCGCTCGGAGGCATCCCAGCTGCCGTGGTGGCGCATATCCCAACTGAAACGGTGGAGCCCCGGCTCGGTGCTCAGGGAGCTGTTCAGGTTGTAGGCTACATCATTGGTTGCCATGTCCCGTACGACTTTAGCGGGCTCGCCATCCTTATTATCACTGACCAGTGTGCGGACCACTTTACCGGTCGCATTCAGGAATTCCAGTTTGAGGGGTTCCGTCACGCCTTCGGGGAGGTAATAATCAATGTCCATCCCCGGCAGCAGATAGTCCACGTGTTCGCTGCCGCTGCGCCCGCGATAGCGGTAACGGACCTGGTCTCGGGGCCGGAACAAACGGGCGGGCGAAGAGGCCGCCAGTTGCTCGGCGCCCTGGTGAAGGCTCGAAAGATTATCCATCACCCAGAAAGAGCGGCCCATGGTGGCCAGCACGAGATCCTTTCGGTGGACCTTGATGTCGCTGATGGGCGTAACCGGCAGGTTACGCTGGAAGGACTGCCAGTTTATGCCGTCATCAAAGGAAATAAACAGTCCAAACTCGGTTCCGGCGTAGAGCAAGCCTTCCCGGTCGGGGTCTTCCCGCACAACCCGTACGGGATGGTCTGCGGGGATGCCGTTCTCTCCGCTCGTCAGCAGCTCCCAGCTTTTGCCGTAATTGGTGGTTTTGTAGATGTAGGGTTTCCAGTCGCCCAGCTGGTAACGCATGGAGGTAAAGTAGGCCTTCCCGGCCTGGTGCGGGGAAGGTTCCACGCAGTCGATCCGTCCGCCTCCGGGGAGGTCCGCGGGGGTGACGTTTTTCCAGTTGGCACCGCCGTCCCGGGTCAGGTGCACCGGGCCGTCATTTGCCCCGACCCAAATCAAGCCCTTCTCAACGGCAGATTCACGGATAGCATAAATCGTGCTGTAAAATTCCTCTCCGGTAATGTCACGGGTAATGGGAGAACCTGAGATTACCTGTTTATCGTCTTCGAAGGCCGTCAGGTCCGGGGAGATGATTTCCCAGGTCTTTCCTTCGTCCGTCGTTTTATGGACAAACTGGGAGGTATGATAAATGACCTCCGGGTCGTGGGGAGAGACGTGGATGGGGGACACCCGCTGGAAGCGAAACTTCAATTCTTTTGGGTTATGCCCGTACATAAAGGCAGCGCCCACGTCGTAGCTCTGTTCCTGTCCCGTTGTTTTATTGTAGACACTGAAGCGCCCCTTACAATTAGAGTAAACGATATCCGGGTTTCCGGGTTTGGGAACGGCGGGCCCCGTTTCGCAGCCGCCGGTATTCATCACCAGCCCAATCGCGCCGGCCTGATGGCTGTATGGCGGCAGGCTGGGTACGGAGATGGTGGTGTAATTGTCTTGCTGTCCGGCATAGAGCCAGTAGGGGTACTGATCGTCTACTTCCAGCGTATAGAGTTCGGCCGTGGGCTGGTTCAGTTGGGTCGACCAGGTTTCGCCACCGTTGTGGGTAACGTTAGCGCCGCCGTCGTTTGCCTGGATGAAAAGCCGGGGATTATCCGGATTGATCCACATATCGTGATTGTCTCCATGGGGAGGGTTGAGTCTTTCCCATTTTTCACCGCCGTCGGTCGACTTCAGGTAAGGCGTTGACAGAACGTAAAGGATGTCTGTGTCCTGCGGGTCAACATCGAGATTGGTGTAGTAAAAGGGCCGGATGGAGAGGTTTTTGTCGTTGGAAACGTGGATGAAGCTTTCCCCCTGATCATTGGAGCGATACAAGCCCCCCTTGTCGTTGGGCGCTTCAATTAAGGCGTAGAGCAGGCTGGGATTGGCCGGGCTGACGGCCAGGTCGATCTTCCCGACGATGCCGGAGGGGAGACCTTCTTCGAGCTTGGTCCAGTTATCGCCGCCATCGACGGATTTGTAGATCCCGTGCTCTTCTCCCCCGCTAATGATAGTCCAGGGCTTCCGCTCGGCCCGCCAGACGGTGGCGTAGATAATGTCTGGGTTGCTGGGCATAAATTCCAGGTCAGCCGCGCCGGTTTGCTCCGAGATGAACAATACTTTTTCCCAGCTCTTCCCTCCGTCCTTTGTACGGAATACCCCGCGTTCCGGGTTAGGAGCAAAGGCATTTCCGATGGCCGCCACAAAAGCAATATTATGGTTAGTGGGGTGGATTTCTACGGCGCCGATCTGGCCGGCGTTCTTTAGTCCGATGTGTTTCCAGGACTTACCTGCATCGACAGATTTGTATACTCCCTTCCCGGCGATAACGTTGGAGCGGAGTCCGTCCGAGCCCGTACCGACGTACACGATATTAGGATCATTCTGTGCGACCCGGATCGCGCCGATCGACGGAGTATCAAAAAAGCCATCGGACACATTGGTCCAGCTCGTTCCGTAATCTTCCGTTTTCCACACGCCCCCTCCGGTAGCTCCCATGTAGTAGACATTGGGCTGTGTCCGTACGCCGGCTACGGCCGTGGCCCGGCCGCCCCGGGTAGGGCCGAGGTTGCGGTACTCCAGGTGATCTAATTTGATTTGTGCGGGTAATTCCGCGACCGTCAGCAGGCAAAATAGAAGTAGTACAATCGCTTTTTTCATTATCTGGAGTGCTTTTGGGGTTCTTTAGGGTAAATATACCTACTTGCACCTTGCCTCCCCGCACCTGTCGGGCCGTCGGGCCCGATTCCCGGGGAAGAAGGCCTGGTCCACTGCTACAGGGAAGTTACCCTACCTTGCTTTCCATCACCCAAAAGCCATGAAAACTACGTCCAGCCGCTGAATCCCGCAAATCAGGCACAATAACTATCCCCACCTTAACTCCATCCTGTACAACAGAAGACATTACTAAAGTTATTGTCCGCTAAAGCTTCCGCCTAATTTTATATCTTTGCTGTCTACCTTTACCCCTCTAAGATTACCTGGCTATCTATTTAAACGTAATTTTTCTTCCGCACCAACAGCTTGGCTGGCGTGCTAACGGGAGGTATAACTGGTAGCAAACACATCTTAGTGGAATCGAGGAACTTTACCGGCCTGACGGGCCGGCTTTATTCGCCTTACATCAATTCAGTATAAACCATTTTCTATATGAAGCAGCTACTACTACTTGCATGCTTGTCATTGTTTACGCTTGGCCTTAATGCCCAGGTTTTTGTAGACATCGACGCTACTGGCTCTGCCGACGGAACGTCCTGGGCTAACGCTTACACTAACCTCAACGACGCCCTCCTGGCCGCCCCTGCCGGCAGCGAAGTATGGATCGCAGAAGGAAAATACATCACCGTTGACACGGCTTCTTTCTTTATCGACAAAGAGCTTACCGTACTGGGTGGCTTCGTTGGTTCTGAAACCATGGCTTCTGAAGCAGACCCCAGCAAGAACGAGACCATCCTTAGTGGTGACGTTATGCAGAACGACGTTCAGGGTGTTTATGACAGCATCAGCCGGGCTGATAACAACCGGGTACTATTCATTACGGACACTAACCTGGTGAGCACATTTACGGTAACCATTGACGGAATCACTATTCAGGATGGCTCCATCATCAATGCGGCCATCGACGCTGCACAGCGGGTAGCCTTTACGGGTGGTGGTATGCTAACCTTCGCCAAAGTTGACGTCAGCCGTGTAACTTTCAAAGCAAACTTCTCTCGCTTCGGCTCAGCAATCGGTTCTTACTTCGAAACTGCTAACGGTTCTACTTACGATGACATCAGCGTGGAGAATAACTACGCTGGTATTGCTAATATGATCTGGGTAGAAAACACCGACTCGGTAACCTTCAGCAACTCTAAATTCCTTGGTGGTGAAGCTCCTCAGGAATCCGGCATGGCATTCTTCCAGAACATGCGTGGTTTTGAATTCGCAAATTGTGTTTTCGATAGCATTTCAACACCCGTTGACCGTGGCTCCGCCATTGCCTTCTCCGGAGTACTTGGTGCTAACGTTCATGACTGTACGTTCACGAACCTCTCCGCTGACCTGGGTGGTGCGATTTACTTCCGTAACAGCGCCGACTTCGAAGCGGATCGTGAAATAGACGCCGATGAAGTCATCATTGACAACTGTACTTTCGACAATATCTCTACCGATCGTTGGGGTGGAGTAATCTTCTTCGGTGACGTCAGCCACCGGATCTCTAACTCTTCCTTCTCTAACTTCTCTGGTAACGCCAGCGGTGGATTGGGCGGCGCTGTTTACGCACAAGATAATGACGATAGCGTATTCCACGCTTACGACATCAACAACACGACCTTCACGAACGGAAGCGGTAACGTAGGTGGATCTATCTTCTACTTCTCCGGTGGTCATGACATCTCTATGACCGATGTTAGCATTGACGAGTCTGTCTCTGCCGGTAGCGGTGGTGGTATCTACCTCAACGGTGATGATATCACTGATGATGTAGCTACTTTCAAGAACCTGTCAATCACCAACACTACTTCCGGTGGCTTTGGTGGTGGTCTCATCGTTCTGGGTCACGGCTTCATGGGTGACAGCCTCACCTTCACGGACAACGAAACGGCGCTGGCTTCCGGTAACGGTGGCGGTATCTACGTACAGGGCAGCGCTCCTTACACTGTTAGCCTGACCAACTCTACCTTTGAAGGTAACCGTGGCCTTTCCGGTAGCGGAATGGCTTCCTGGGGTGTATCTCAAGACGTTACGCTTGCAAACGTCGTCTTTGATGGTAATGGCAGCACCACGGAAGGTGCCTTCCGCGGTGGTGGATACGCAGCCCTTCACGGCAGCGGTTCAACTGTCAGCCTGGATAATGTTGACTTCATGAACAACAGCGTAACCCAGGAATCCGGAATCGTTTCCGGTGGTGGAGCTATCTACCTGAACTCTCTCGACGGTGCCCCAGGTGTTGTCTCCGTAACCAACAGCCGCATCGAAGCAAACACCGCTGCTGATGACGCTGACGGTGGCGCTCTTTACACCATTGATGGTGTTGACGGTGTGTTCGATAACGTCGACTTCTTCTCCAACAGTGCCAGTGATGGTGGCGCCATTGCCACTTTCCTCTTCGTTGAGTTTGACACAGTAGCAGGTGTTCCTCTTTACACTTACCCGGATTACAAGCTGGACGTAATGAACTCTATCTTCGTTACCAACATTGCTGGTAGCCAGGGTGGTGCCATTTCTACCCAGCGTACGGGTGTTAACCTGATCAATACGGTATTCGCTAATAACGAAGTAGGTACTGACGGAGCCAGTGGTGGTGCTATGATCATCAACGGTAACTCTCCCGTTACCGATGCAGAAGGCACTTACGAGTATGCCGCTAAAGCAGACATCACTTCTACCATCGTTCACAGCTCTTTCTACAACAACCGTAACGGTGGTGGCGAAGGTGACGTAGGTTCTCACATCGCTATTTTCCAGCCGCAGAACCCCTTCAGCGACACTTCTGTATCCGTAGCCCTGACCATGCAGAACAACGTTTTCTTCAACGATGACGAGGACGCAGAAAGCCTTGCTTTCGAGCCCGCAACTGCTGAATCAGCTACCGCATTTGGTGACATCACGATCACTTCTCTCGGTGGCAACTTCTTCAACACGGAGAACGGCCCCGAAGCTACTGCTGCTTTAGGTTCTAATGCTGCTGACGTGATGCTTCCTTCGGATACCGATCCGGAAGCTCTCTTCGTTGACCCCAACGAAGACAATACGGACTTCCCGGACCTCACCCCCGTTCTCCTTGGAGACTTTGGTGCTGACAACCCACTGATCAATGCCGGTACTACCGGTGATCTCGTTCCTGCAACGGGCCTGAACGGCAACCCACGTGCTGACTTCCCGGACATCGGAGCCTTCGAACTTGAGCTCGGCCTGACTAACGTGGAGACCGTTGAAGAAAGCGGCCTCGACATGGCCTTCTTCCCGAACCCAACCGTGAACTTCGTCAACATTCAGAACAACGACCCCGCCATCAGCCAGTACACCGTACTGCTGACGGACAACGCCGGCCGCGTACTGCGCGTTGAGCGCTTCAACGAAGCCACCAGCCGCCTGAACCTGACTAACGTTCCTACTGGCGTTTACAACCTGCAACTGCTCATCAATGGTAAGCAGTACAGCAAGCAGATCGTGAAGCAGTAAGCAACACGCTCTACGGAGTCTGGCTCGTTCCAGCTCTATGCGAACACTATGCCGCTCTTCTCCAGCCTGGAGGGGAGCGGCATTTTTTTGGCCGGGTGCCGGGTGCCGGGTGCCGGGTGCCGGGTGCCGGGTGCCGGAAAAAAATAGTTAGTCAGGCCATTACAAAATGCATAATGTCAAAATTTAAACTATTTGGCCCTCCCGGCACCTCGCAACCCGCAACCTGCAACTTGCAACCTGCAACCTACACCCTTTATTTACGGCTCCTAAAACCTCCCCCTGCACCTGCGTCCGCGCCAAAAAAAGGCCCGGAAGCAAGGGAAAAACCAAAAAGCGGCCTAACTTTGCCCCATGCTTACGCAGTTAACGAACATAGTCCGCCGAGATAGGCGACGGGTCCGGAGGACCAAATAAGCTTCCCGCCACTGGCCCGGAAGCGCCCGCAGCAATTCCATGCTGACCGGGCAGTACCGTTAGCAACCTTGCCGCATTTTCATTTGTGGCTTCTTCCTTTTCCCTTTTCTCTTTCCTCCCTTATTATGCATATCGATATCCTGGTGGCTCAGCCCGAGCATACCGTCTACGCGCAACCTATTTGTGACCTCATTGAGGAATCTGCTAAAGCCCGCGGAACCGGCATTGCCAAGCGAGAGCCCGCTTACGTAGAGGAAAAAATGCTGACCGGCAAGGCGATCATCGCCCTGGTAGACGGTGAAATTGGCGGCTTCAGTTACATTGAAACCTGGAGCCACGGCAATTATGTGGCCAACTCGGGTCTCATTGTCAACCCGAAATTCCGGCGTCTGGGACTCGCGCGTAAGATCAAAAAAGCCGTCTTCGAGCTGTCCCGGAAAAAATATCCGAACGCGAGAATTTTCGGTATCACCACCAGCCTGCCTGTGATGAAGATCAACAGCGACCTGGGCTACAAACCCGTTACTTTCTCCGAACTCACCCAGGATGATGCCTTCTGGGCCGGGTGCAAAACCTGCCCCAACCACGATATCCTGATGCGAAACGACCGCAAAATGTGCCTCTGCACCGCCATGATGGCCCTGAGTGCGAAGGAAGCTAAAGAAAAGAAACTCGCTAAACTGGAAAAGAAGCGGGAGAAGATTGAAAAGAAAATGGGGTAACCTCCTCCCCAGCAGGAAACCTCTCCCCACCCTCTTTTGCTTCGCAGCTTCTCCACAGGACTCTTCGAGTCCGCTACAAGGTCCGAAGGAGAGGGGCTAAAAAAATGATAAGCGTTTTACACCATACACGATCCCGAAAGGATCTCACCGCTTTAAGCCCGGATGTAGTCGCACCGTGACGAAATCCGGGGATGAAAAACCACCCCAAAATGAAAAAAATAGTACTCGCCTACAGCGGCGGACTCGACACCAGCTTCTGCGTAAAGTACCTGACTGAAGAGAAGGGTTACGAAATCCATGCCCTGACGGTAGACACCGGCGGCTTCTCCGACGAAGAGATCGTAGAAATGGAAGCCCGTGCGCTCAGCCTGGGCGCCACCACTTACAAACGGGTGGACGTGACGGAAGCTTACTATCAGGAATGTCTGCGCTACCTAGTGTACGGCAACTGCCTGCGCTACCAAACCTACCCCATGAGTGTGAGCGCAGAACGGATGTTTCAGGCCATGAGCACCGCGCGCTACGCAGTGGAGATCGACGCCGATGGTGTTGCCCACGGAAGTACCGGGGCCGGTAACGATCAGGTCCGGTTCGACCTGGCCTTCGAGTTAAGTGGTAAGGAACTGGAGATCATTACCCCCATCCGCGACCTCCAGCTCAGCCGGCAGGAGGAAGTCGACTATCTCGCTAAGCACGGCCTGATCTGGCCAGAGAAGAAAGGAACCTACAGCATCAACGCCGGCCTGTGGGGCACTTCCGTTGGCGGCGCGGAAACACTGACCAGCCACCAGTCTCTGCCGGAAGACGCCTGGCCCGTGCCCGTAACGGAAACCGAAGCCCGGACGATTGATCTGAACTTCAAGGAAGGGCAGTTCACGGGCTTCGACGGACAAACCTTCGACTCCCCCGTTGCCGCCATCAAAGCACTGGAAGAACTGGCGGCGCCCTTTGGCGTTGGACGAGACATCCACGTAGGCGACACCATCATCGGTATCAAAGGCCGGGTCGGCTTCGCCGCAGCCGCAGCCGTACTCATTCTGAAAGCGCACCACCTGCTCGAAAAGCACACCTTGGGCAAATGGCAGCTTTTCTGGAAAGAACAACTCAGCAACTGGTATGGCATGATGCTCCACGAAGGGCAGTTTCTGGATCCCGTCATGCGGGACGTAGAGGCCTTCCTCGAAAGCAGTCAGGGCACCGTTAATGGCAGCGTTCACATCACCCTGCACCCGCACCGCTTTGAGCTCAATGGCATTACTTCGCCCAATGATTTGCTGGGGGCCGGGTTCGGTGCTTACGGCGAAATGAACAAAGGCTGGAGCGGGGATGACGTGAAGGGATTCACGAAGATCCTGAGCGTGCCGGGGCGGATTCGGAATGCAGTGAATGAGTGAATGGAGGAATAAGTGAATGGCTGCAACATGGATTCAGCCATTCTAAGCTTCAATCATTCTCACATTCCATCACTCATTCAATTGAACATGAAAAAGAAAACAGGCATCATCGGCGGCGGTGGTTATACGGCAGGAGAACTGCTGCGAATCCTCATCAACCACCCCGAAGTGGAAATTACTTACGTACAGAGCGACAGCCAGGCTGGCAAGGCCATCCATGAAGTCCATACGGATTTGGTGGGGGAAACGGAGCTGCGTTTTTCGGCCGCGGACGCAGGTGCATTGAAAGACCTGGACGCCATCTTCCTCTGCATGGGCCATGGCCGCTCCAAAGGCTGGGTCGAGTCTACCCCCGTCTCTGACAAAACGGTCATCATTGACCTGAGTACGGATTACCGCATGGACGACAGCTGGGTCTACGGCCTGCCGGAGATCAACCGGGAAGCTGCCCGCGGATCGAAGCGCATCGCTAACCCCGGTTGCTTCGCCACCGCCATCCAGCTCGGTCTGCTACCGCTCGTACAGGCAGGCCTGGCCAACGGTGAAGTCCACATCAACGGCATGACCGGCTCCACCGGCGCCGGCCAAAAACCAATGCCGACGACTCACTTCAGCTGGCGCAACGCCAACGTATCCGTCTACAAAGCCTTCGGCCACCAGCACCTGAACGAAATCGGGCGGACGGTCCAGCTGCTGGGGCGCCCCAACGCTGACGGGCTCAACTTTTTACCGCTGCGCGGGCCCTTCGCCCGGGGCATCTTCGTGACCACTTACGTGCAAACCGATGCTTCCGAAGCCGAGCTGAAGAAAGTCTTTAACGACTTCTACGCGGAAGCAGCTTTCACCCACGTCACGGACGTTAACCCCAATCTTAAGCAGGTTGTCAATACCAACAAAGGGCTCGTCTTCGTGGAAAAGCACGGCGACAAAGCATTGGTCATCTCGATGATCGACAATCTCCTGAAGGGTGCCTCCGGGCAGGCCGTCCAGAATATGAACCTGGCGCTGGGGCTGGAAGAAATGGCGGGGCTGCGGCTGAAGGCGGGGATGTTTTAGTATGTTGTTTTTTGGTTCGTTAGTCTTTTGGGCTACCGCACGGCAAATGCGTGATAAGTGGTGGAAGCCATTACACATTGACGCCTACAATACGCGGTAGTCTACTAGGCCACAGAACTACAAAACTATCGCAGTGCGGCAGCCCCAAAAAACCAAAAGACTAACAGACCAAAAGACTAAAAAATGAACCTTTTCAACGTCTATTCCCTCTACGACACCGAGCCCGTTCGCGGCGAAGGTGCCTACGTTTACGATGAAAACGGCCGTCAGATCCTGGATTTTTATGGCGGGCACGCCGTGATGTCCATCGGCCATGCGCACCCTCATTACGTCCGGAAGGTACAGGAGCAGGTCGCTAGTCTGGGCTTCTACAGCAACAGCGTAAAGAACCCCTTACAACAGGAACTGGCCGATAAGTTGGGGGAGTTATCCGGCATGGACGACTACCAGCTGTTCCTCGTCTCCAGCGGAGCGGAAGCCACGGAAAATGCCCTGAAGCTGGCCAGTTTCCATACGGACCGCAACCGGATCCTGGCCTTTGACGGTGCTTTCCATGGCCGGACCTCCGCCGCCGTCAACGTGACCGACAACGAGAAGATCAAGGCCCCCATCAACAAGAACTTCCCCGTCACCTTTCTGCCCATGAACGACCTAGCGGCCGTGGAGCGGGAGCTGGCCAAAGGCGACGTTGCGGCGCTCATCATTGAAGGCGTTCAGGGTGTACACGGCATTTACGTGCCGGAGCCTGAATTCCTGGAGGCGCTGCCGGCGCTCTGCCACAAACACGGTGCCTTACTTATCCTGGACGAAGTACAATCCGGCTACGGCCGTACCGGAAAATTCTTCGCCTTCCAGCATTCCGGGGTAGAGCCGGACATCATCGCGATGGCCAAGGGAATGGGTAATGGCTTCCCGATTGGCGGCGTATTGATTCATCCCAAATTTGAGGGCAAGGCCGGCATGCTGGGCACTACCTTCGGTGGCAACCACCTGGCCTGCGCAGCGGGCATTGCGGTCCTCGACGTAATCAAAGACGAGGGCCTGCTGGAGAACGCCACCGTTCAGGGTGCTTACCTCATGGAAGAACTCGGTAAAACGGGCCTCTTCACGGAAATACGGGGCTACGGCCTGATGATTGGGCTGCAAATGACGGAGCCCATCGCTCCACTCCGCAAAAAGCTACTCTTTGAGCACGGCGTATTTACCGGTTCCAGCAAAGACCCGAATACCATCCGGCTACTTCCACCGCTGAACGTAACGCGGGCGCAGTGTGATGATCTGATCGCGGCTTTCAAAAAAGCACTCGCCTGATGGTACTGGAACAGGTCCACATCACCGTCGCTCCGGAGCGGACGTCGGATTACCAGCAGGCATTCGAGCAGGCGCGCCCGCAGGTGCAATGTCAGCCCGGCTGTAAATCCTGTCGCCTGCTACCATCACTTGACCATCCGGGGCAGTTTTTACTTCTCATCGAATGGGAAACCAAAGCGCATCATACGAAGGGCTTTCGGACAAGCCCGGAGTACCGGGAATGGTCTCGGCTACTGCACCCGTTTTATGATATCTTTCCCACCGTAAACTATTTTCAAGGCTAAGAGCGTGTCTAAGCATGCACTACCGCACCTGAGCCGTGCGGCTACCCCAATTACCATGAAACAATTCCTCTCCGTCTCCGACGTACCCGACATCAACGCCCTCATCGCTAAAGCAGCTGCTCACAAAGCAGCTCCCTTCGCCAGCAGCCATCTGGGGCAGCACAAGATGGTCATTAACCTCTTTTTCAACTCGAGCCTGCGGACGAGGATGAGCACCGAGAAAGCCGCCCGCCAACTCGGAGCAGACGTGATCACCTACGACGCCAGCGGCGGCTGGGGCATCGAGTTTGAAGACGGCACCATCATGAACGCGAACACCGCCGAGCACGTGCGCGAGGCCGCCGGCGTACTGAGCCAGTATTGCGACGTGCTCTGCGTTCGCTCCTTCCCTACCCTGACGGATAAGGAGGCGGATTATGCCGATCGTATCATGAAGGCCTTCGTGAAGTATGCCTCCGTTCCCGTCGTCAGCATGGAGTCCGCCACCCGCCACCCGCTGCAGAGCCTGACGGATTGCCTGACGATCAGTGAGCACCGGCGGACCGCCCGCCCTAAGGTCGTGCTCACCTGGGCGCCGCATCCGCGGCGCCTGCCGCAGTGCGTCGCCAACAGCTTCGCCGAATGGATGCAGGCCTGGGGAGAGGTGGACCTCACCATTGCTAACCCGGAGGGTTTTGACCTGGCACCCGCGTTCGCGCCCAAAAGTATCGTTAGCCACAACCAGGCTGAAGCTTTCGCCGGGGCCGACTTCATCTACGCCAAAAACTGGTCAGCCTACGACGACTACGGCGCCACTGCGGATCTCCCCGACTGGATCATCGACGAGCAAAAAATGGCCCTTACCAACGATGCTTTCTTTATGCACTGCCTGCCCGTACGACGCAACATGGTGGTCAGTGATGCCGTGATCGATAGCCCGAACTCGCTCGTCTTACAGCAGGCGAATAACCGGACGTGGGCCGCTCAGGCGGTACTCGGAAGTATGCTTTAGGGTTAGTGAGAGAGGGAGATCTAAGGCCCTCTCTCAGCGAAAAACGACCAAACTGAAAAATTAACAGACCAACGCAACGCGCAGCGGAGGCTATCGTCCTTAACGATTGAACACCACCCGCTACCTTTGCCACTATGACGCTCAGCCTCTCCGGTTTTTTTATTCTCGCCAGCGTTGTACAGGGGCTTTTCATCGGGCTGGCGATCCTGTGCGCGCCCTTCTTCCGGAGTAGTACGAACAATTACCTGGCGGGTTTCATCCTGCTTGTGAGTGGTATGACTTTTCTCGGCTGGCAGGAGTTCGATCATTTCTGGCCGGATTACTTCTGGTCACTGATGTGGGAATTCCTCATCCCCGTGCTCTTGTTTCAGTACGCCCTGCGCCTGCTACAGCATCCTTACCTGCGCGCGCCCTGGCTTCCCTGGTTATACGCTCCTTTTTTGGTCGTGCTGGTAGCCGATATTATTTTCGACCTGGATTTCTCTTTTGGCGTTTACACACTCCCTTTCCCGCAACAACACCCTGCTTATCAGTTCTACGATTCGCTATTGGACTCAATGGCGCTGTGGTGGAACATCTTTTTCTTTGGCTGGATCTTCCGCATTGCCCGCAATGACCGGAACGCCGCGGCGGACAAACGCCGGTGGCTCACCCGATTCAGCATCGCGCTTCTATTGGTTATGTCTGTCTGGTTCCTTTCCGACTACATTCAATACCGGACAGCAGTGGAAGACCCCTATTCCATGTTGTGGCTGGCGCTGTCGCTGCTCTTCTGGTACATCGCCTACGTGGGGGTGTACCAACTTCGGATCGTGGATGAACGCGCGGAGATCGGTGCCTTGCGAGATCAACTGTTGGAGCCCGCCACACCCGCGAATGTTTCGGTTGGGAATGATTACTCCCCGGCATTACGGCAGCTGATGGAGGAAGAGCAGTTGTATCGCAATCCGGATCTGGGCCGGCAGGTGGTGGCGGAGCAGTTGGGGATCAGCGAAGGGTACTTGTCACAGGTTATGTCCACCCAGGTTGGCCAGCCCTTTGCGGACTACATCAACAGCTACCGGATTGAGGAGGCTAAGCGACTCCTTTCTTCGCCGGAGTTTAATCCCTACTCGCTCGAAGCCATTGGGCTGGAGGCCGGTTTCAAATCCCGTAGTGCTTTCTACACCTGCTTCAAAAAGGCGACGGGGACAACGCCGGGGATGTTCCGAAAAGAGGTAAAAACGTCCTGATTACTTACGTTCTGAGGATTCCGGACAGGTGAACCCACCATTTTTTTGCGCGGACGCAGGTGCCGGAGGATGTTTGTGGAGCAATGTATCACCAAGCTCTCAAGCATCTTATGAAACTGAAATATTTTTTCCTCGCCCTCGGCCTTTTATCCATCACGACGGTGAGCGCCCAGGGCATGGCGGACGCCACGCCGCAATACCAAAACCAATTAACCCTTACCATCGGTCTTAACAATGGTTACTTCCGGGACCGAAACTACAGCCCTCTCAACTACAAAAGCAGCGGCACCAGATTCGGCCTGAGCTATGGCCGGATAACGGCCAGCGGCCACCGCTGGACCGGCGGCCTTGCCCTAGGTCTCGGCACCCTGAAGCACCCGACCGACTACGATCGCCACCCCAGGCCGGAACGCTATCAAATTGACCTAAGCGTCGGTTATCTCCGTAAGGTCGGTCAGGTAACGGACGACCGACGGAGCTGGCTGGGCGTGAAGTACCGCTCCACCGTTGATCTCGCCCTCTATGATGGTGCCGAAGCTGTCACCTTCTACGGGTTACACGCCCTGGAAGCCGCCCTGGCCACCGACTGGAAAACGGGCGATCGACACCGCTTAAGTACGGAAGTCTCGCTGCCCGTCTTCGGTCTCCTCTCCCGCCCGCCCTACACGGGCTGGGACAAGTTCATCGTTGACAATGCCGAGAACATCCCCAAGGTAGTTACCCGTGGAGATTGGGTCTCCTTCGGTGCCTTTGCGGCCCTGCGCGCCAGCGCCGCCTGGACCTATGACTTCGGGCAGCGCTGGTCAACCTCCGCCCGCTATGACTTCTCCTACTTCGCAAGCAAGCGAATAGACCCCGTTCGTCTCCTGGACAACACCTTCTCCCTTTCTTCCACCCTGAAATTCTAAGCCCCATGAACCGCCTCCTTCTCCCTTCTCTGTTTCTTTTGCTCCTGTTCTTCACCGGCTGCCAACGCCTTATTCTCGGCGAAGACGAAGCCAATGACCCCGAAAACAACTTCGAAATTTTCTGGAAGGACTTTGACCGTCATTACGGGCTGTTCACCGTTCGCGGCTGGGACTGGGACAGCATCTATGCCGAGTTCCGGCCACAGGTTACCGCTCAGACGACGGACGAGGAGCTCTTTGAGGTCTACCGCCAGATGGTGGAATACCTTGACGACTCTCATACTTTCGTTTACTGGCCGGGGCGCGACTTTTTCAGCGGCAACTCCGAAGATGATGAGCGTACCGAAGCCGAATTCAGCCTTCCGCTCATTCTTGACCAGCACCTGGAGGTCATCGATTCTTCCAGCGAGGAAGGTTATGTATACGGCCAGTTACGGGGCCGCAACGTCGGCTATCTCTACCTCGCCGGCATCGAGATGGAAGACCTTTCCTTCGGAGACAAATTGCTTACTGACCTGGGGCAAAATGACGCCCTGATCATTGACCTGCGGAATAATTCCGGAGGAGACGATGGCGTGGGTGCCGCCCTGGCCGGCCGTTTCGCTGACCGGACAGAACTCATCTACACCGTTCAGGAAAGAAATGGCCCGGAGCACGATGATTTTGCGGGAAAAACGGAATACTACCTCCGGCCGCAAGGCACCGTCCAATACGATAAGCCCGTTATCGTTCTGACGGACAACATCACCGTTAGCGCCGCCGAGGTGATGCTTATCTACCTGAACGCTCTGCCCCAGGTTACCCAGATCGGCACGGCTACCTCCGGAGATTTTTCTGATACGGGGATGCGGCGGTTCTTGCCCAACGGCATGCAGTATCAGTATTCGATTATGAAGTTTCTGTTACCGGACGGGACGAGCCTGGACGGAGTAGGCCACGTACCGGACATCGAGATCCGTAACTCCGCAGCGGACATTGATGCGGGTAACGACCTGGTGCTGGAGCGGGCTTTCCGTTTTTTGTTAGAGGAGTATGGGATTGAGTAAGGAATCAGCCCTGCGGACGCAGGCCTCCGGGCCTGCCGGTAGTGGAGGCACAGGCCAGGGCTACAGGAGCATTTGGTTCCTGTCTCTTCCATTGCTTTTTGTTCTTAAGCCTGCATCCTGCGTCCGCGGCCGAAAAACTTCTTCAATCCCACGATAAGATTATCTTTGCGGCCATGACAGACTACCTGAAACTTGCCGCCGAAGTAGGCGAAATTACCCGCCTCGCTGGCGCGGCCATTATGGAAATCTACGAAACCGAAGATTTCGGCGTGGAGATGAAATCTGACGACAGCCCATTGACCAAAGCTGACAAGGCGGGCAATGACGTTATCGTTGCGGGGCTGGAAGCCCTGGAATTCCAGGCGCCCATCATTTCGGAGGAAGGTAAAGGTGTTGCTTATGAGGTCCGTAGCCAATACAAGCAATTCTGGCTCGTTGACCCGCTTGACGGCACCAAAGAATTTATCAAACGCAACGGTGAGTTCACCGTTAATATCGCGCTCGTGGAAGCCGGAAAGCCCATCCTGGGAGCCGTTTATGTACCCGCCACCGGTGAGCTCTACTACTCCGCCAAAGGCGAAGGCGCCTGGAAAGTAAGCGACGGAGAGCCCGAGCGTATTGCTGCAGCTTCCTTCACCATGCAGGACACCAATCTGCGCGTAGTGGCCAGCCGGAGTCACCTCAACGAAGGCACTCAGGCCTTCATGGACAAGCTCGACCAGCCCGAGATCGTTAGTCGCGGCAGCTCTCTCAAAATCATTGAACTGGCTACCGGATCGGCTCACCTTTACCCCCGCCTCGCCCCGACTATGGAATGGGACACGGGCGCTGCTCACGCCATCCTGTTGGAAGCCGGCGGTAAAATGGTGGATGATGGTACCGGAAAAGAACTCCGCTACAACAAAGAGAACCTGCTGAATCCTTTCTTCATTGCTTACGGTAATGTGCGGGAGGAGCTGCTGGCTTGTTAGTACCAGCCATGCGCCAACTGAGCATCATCTACACCACCTTCAACGAGCTCGACATCATCGAGCGTTCGCTGGCCTCCGTCGCCGGGTGGTCGGATGATCTGGTAGTTGTGGATAGCTTCAGCACCGATGGCACGGCTGAGTTATTAGAAGCCCGGGAGGATGTCATTTTGCGCCAGCGGAAGTACGTCGGCCCTTCGGACCAAAAGAACTGGGCCATTGAGCGGGCCCGGCACGAGTGGATACTTTTGCTGGACGCGGACGAGATCGTTACGCCGGAACTCCGAGCAGAGATTAACGCTCTGCTGGCCGCTGATCTGATTCCTCACGATGCTTACTGGATCGGGCGAGACAACCACTTCATGGGCCGTCGTATTTACCACTCCGGCTGGGCCGGAGACAAAGTCGTCCGCTTTTTTCACCGCGACCGCGCCCGATACAATGATAATCAGGTGCACGAAGAGATCATAACCCAAGGCATCAGCGTAGGCTGGCTGAAGGGCAGGATGCTACACTACACCTTTAAGGATCTGGATCATTTTCTGGACAAAACGCGCCGCTACGCGCGTTGGTCCGCTAAGGATCATGCTGCAAAAACGCCCCGAGTCGGCTTGTATCACCTACTCGTGAAACCCGTTTACCGCTTCTTCAAACACTACATCCTGCAGGGAGGCTTCCGCGACGAGAAGGAAGGGCTCATCATCAGTATGGTTCTGGCCTACGGTGTCTTTTTACGGTATGCTTATATGATGGCGGGGAGGAAGGCGGCGGCGAATGCCCCTCAGTCGGAGTCGAAGAACCCTTAGGCTACACAACCACTCCCTTCCCTCTCTTTATCGTGCGGATCCGGTAAGGACGTTTATCCTGGCTCTCGTAGTAGGTTCGCATCAATACTTCCACAATGATTCCTACGGTGATCAACTGTATGCCCGCTAAGACGAGTAGTAAGCCCAGAATCAAAAGCGGTCTGCCCCAAACGTCATTGCCCATAATCTTCAGCACCAGCAAGTAGACATTGATCAGCGCACCGACAGCAAAAAGAAACAGCCCTGACTGGGCAAAAAGGTGCATTGGCTTCTGCATATACTTCTTGAAGAAGAGCATCAGCATCAGGTCACTGACGACCTTAAACGTTCTCCCCAGGCCGTATTTACTAACCCCAAACTGCCGGGCGTGGTGCCGGACCGGGATTTGCGTAATCCGCGCACCTTCTAAACTGGCCAGTACGGAAATGAAGCGGTGCAGCTCCCCGTAGATGCCCATGTCTTTGGCAATCTCCGCCCGGAACACTTTCAGGGCACAGCCATAATCGCGCAAGTGAACACCACTAAGGTTTCTGATGATCCAGTTAGCGATCCGGCTGGGGATTTTCCGGAGCAGAGCGCCGTCTTTGCGGTTTACCCTTTCTCCTACCACCAGGTCCCATTCGTCTCCATCGCGGACTTTGGCCAACATCTCAGGAATATCCAGCGGGTCATTCTGTAAGTCACCGTCCATGGTAGCGATAAATTCGCCACGGGCAACGTCAATACCTGCCATCAGAGCTAAGCTTTGCCCGTAGTTTTTCCGAAACTCAACGACAACAAGTCTTGGGTCATCAATTGACTTAAGCTCCTTAACCGTCCCGTCTGTGCTACCATCATCAACGTAAACTATCTCGTAATCCATACCCGGCAAAGCGGCATTGATGCGATCGATGAGTGGGCGGATATTTTCCCGCTCATTGTAAACGGAGATGACAACGGATAGTAACATGCCGCGAAGATAGTTCGGTAGTCTGATAGTCTGGTAGGCTGCCGCACGTTGAAGGCGTTGAAGGCAAGTGCATAAATTTCTGCATCGCCCACCTGCAGTGCCTTGCCCCCACAAATGCGGTAGCCCGAAAGAACAAATACCAAATGACTAGCAAGCCGCCCCGTCTACTTATACTGCACCCGGAACTTCTCGATCATTTCCGGACTAAGGGAGTCAGCATAGACACCATACGCATCCACCAGCATGCCCTTCGTGCCGTCGTCAGCCTCGATAGCATAGAGTACGGAGTTGTCCCCTGTACTACTCATACCCTCAAACCGGTGCGTTTGAACGATGGTGAAGTTTTCCGGATTAAATTTCTTTTCCAGCTTCTTACACTCCAGGTATTCGCCGTGCTGGTTAAAGTCATGCTCATAGCCTTCTTTCCGCAATTCTTCGATAGCGTCAGTTAGGCTGGCATAGTGAGTCTTTTGCAGGATTGCCATAGTTGGTTATTGGTTTGGTTATACCAATAAATCGTATCCCACCGGTCCTTTGTTCGTTTTCACCTTCGCTAACGGACCGTCCGTCATTGTGCCGTTACCCCCGCATACACCTCCCGCATTTCCTCCAGCGTGGCGAAGAGCGTTTCCGCTTCGTATTCGGAGACGAGGGTCTTGCGGTATTCCTTCACGCCGGGCATTCCGCGGAAGTAGTTGGTGTAATGGCGGCGCATTTCGAGGACACCGAGTTTGGGGCCTTTCCAATCGAGGCTACGACGGAGGTGGTCGCGGGCGGCATCGACGCGCTCGTCGATGTTGGGCGGCGGCAGGGTTTCGCCGGTGGCGAAGTAGTGCTTGATTTCCCGGAATATCCAGGGGTTACCGATGGCGGCCCGGCCGATCATGATGCCATCCACGCCGTAGCGGTTGCGGTAGGCTTCGGCTTTCTGTGGAGAGTCGATGTCGCCGTTGCCGAAGATCGGGATGCTGATACGCGGATTGTCCTTGATGGCACCGATCAGCGTCCAGTCGGCTTCGCCCTTATACATCTGTTGGCGGGTGCGGCCGTGGATGGAGAGGGCCTTAATGCCAACGTCCTGCAGCCGTTCGGCGACTTCCTCGATGTACTGGGTCTTATTGTCCCAGCCGAGGCGGGTTTTGACGGTGACGGGCAGGTTCGTCCGGTCAACGATGGCCTTGGTCAGCTCTACCATCTTGGGGATGTCCTGCAGAATGCCGGCACCGGCGCCCTTACAGGTTACTTTCTTGACGGGGCAGCCGAAGTTGATGTCCAGCAGTTCGGGCTGGGCGGCTTCGACGATGTCGGCGGCCTTGACCATACTTTCGATGTTGGCACCGAAGATCTGGATGCCGATGGGCCGCTCGTAGTCGAAGATGTCGAGTTTCTCGACGCTCTTCGTCGCGTCCCGGATCAGGCCTTCAACGCTGATGAACTCAGTGTACATAATATCACAGCCTTGTTCCTTGCACAGGGCGCGGAAAGGTGGATCGCTGACGTCTTCCATCGGAGCGAGCAGCAGGGGGAATTCTCCCAGTTCGATATCGGCTATTTTGACCATAGGCATTAGAAAGTGCAAAGGTAATAACCGGGCGGGAGAGGGGATAGTTGCGGAGGTGGGTGGGTATACAGATGGCAGGTTTGAAGCAGGACCTAAATCGGCAGCGCCGTAAAACCTCTCCCCCGGCCCCTCTCCGGAGGAGAGGGGAGACGTCTCCGACGGTAAAATCTTAACGACCTGCAATTTGTTATGCACACGCACAAGTGGGCGGCGGAGCGCAGGTGCAGGGGAGGGTTAAAGAAGCAGAGAAAAACACTACTCTTTACCGCAACAACTTGACGCAATACCCGTCAACAAAACCCTCCAGTACCCAAAACGCGAAGCGTTTTCTATAGCCCCTCTCCGTCTAGCCGGAGGCTAGACCTACCGGAGAGGGGTTGGGGAGAGGTAGAAAGAGCGCAAACAACCAATATTAGGTGACTTATTAACAATTAAAAGCATACCCCCAATTAAATCAAATAAAAAACAAATAATAATTTGCACATACCCCCCCCGCCATATATTTGCATTAAGCCCCCCGTACTAAGGGCAACTATGTGACTATTACATCAATCCACAACCTACTATTAACATGCGGACAATTTCCGCCCATAAATCAATCAAATCCAATACCCTCACGGAAATCTTCTCGGTTTCCGGCTGGCTAATGTTTTTATTAGCCGTTGTAGCGGGTTGCCTCAACGTTTACCTCGTCCAGGAATTCGTTTTGACCGACGACGTATATTACAATACCCTGGGCGAACGGCTCGCTTACGAACGCATCGAAAAAATGCTGGCGGAGCAACGGGAATGGTCGTGGCTGGGATATGCCTTTGTTCCCGTCGTGGTATTCCTGCAAACCCTGGTCATTAGCCTGTGTTTGGTAACCGGTGTAATATTTTCCTACGCCAAGGTGAGTTTCAAGCGAATATTCGGCATGGTGTTAAAAGTAATTGCATTGATTGCCGTTATTCGCCTGCTACCGTCCCTGGTCTTACTCTTTCAGGACATACAAGTACTAGATGACCTCCTCACCAGTGACTGGTATTCCATGCTCGCCCTCTTCGGGCGGGATAACATCGCTATGTGGCTACACGTACCGCTCGCTTCCCTGAATATATTTCACTTGCTGCTTTTGCTCGGCCTACTCGCCGGCATGAAGCATCTCTCCGATAAACCCACCCGGCGCATGGCGCTAATCAGTTATGGCTGCGGGACGCTGCTCTGGTGGGTGGGGCTGATGTATTTGCAGGTGAGTTTTGGATAAAAAAACCGTTCGACTCATTTCGGACGTTAAAGTGCCCTGAAACACAGGAGCTTTATTCACCATATTTTCACTTTCTTTAAAAAAACCTTTGTATGAAGTTATTATCTGACAAACAGCTCGCCAATACCCATGGCGGCTGGTGGACCACCGATCAAGTCGGTGGCGCAGCTTGTGCAGCAGTGGTGCTCGGATTTTTTGTCGCAGCATCTGTCACTTTCTCTCCACTTGGAGCAGCAGCAGTATTGGTAGCAACAGGAATGAATGTTGCAACCTGTTCTACAGCTATTACTTTTGGATAGCATATAATTGTAAAGCAAAACCATTTTAAAACCTAAAAAAACAAGAATGAAACCTCTTTGTTTAAATCAATTAACTAACATCAATGGCGGGTGGTCTTGGGCATCCTTCACAGATGGGGCATGCGGCGTGGTTGCCGTTGCCGACGCGGGGGCCGGAGCTGTATTACTTTTCACTGCCGCCACTGCAGTGCCTAACCCATTGGGCGCGGCATTAGTGATTGGCTCTATCGCTTGTGCCGGATGGACAGCCTATCGCTTATCAACCTAAGCTATAGAGCGCTTGATAAGCGTCAAATCACAAAACAGTAATGCTAACTTGATTGTTTCGATTGATACTGTTCAATTGATCTAATCATTTTTTTGGCGGTGTATCATAAGTAAAGGTGATTACCTTTAAGAGCCAAGTAAACACTGGCAGCCTATAAATGGCTACCATCACTTCTGATACACCACCAATTTTTTAATAAAAAACATCTATGAATATATTCATGCGCTTTATCCTTGCAGCAATTTTACTAGTAAGTGGATCAATGATATTACTCAACATGACAAACATCATTGACTATGGAAAAACAACTTACTTTATATTAGTATTAACTTGCTGTACTATATTTTTAGCAGTTTTTTTTTAAAAAAAAACACAATAACTGAGTATCCTCGTACGCCCTATTAATTATTAAGTTAAACAAAATTAAAAAAATTGTCCTCCCTTTTTAAAAATACATTCCTTATTCAATATTTTATTTTCTATCTAATCCTAACCATATCTTCTTGCAACAAGAATAACGAGAGCAAATACTTGAAAAGCACGGAAAAAGCTCCATGCTCAGACATTGCTCTATTGAGCAAGTTTAAAAAAGATTTTACTCCACTTGCGAACAAGAACTATTGCGCCCTCACCTTCATCTCCCCCGCCTGCGAGCACTGCCAATACCAAACCCAGGCACTCCTCTCCGACCACGCGCAAAAGCCTGAAGATTTACGACTGGCTTTTCTCTCCGACGTCCACCCGGACAGCTTGAAAAGCTACGCCAGCCAGTTTGAGTACGACACTGCTACGACCGTATTCCTCTGGGACGAAGGCGGTAAGATCGCCCAACAGATGGAGGTCAGCAGCTACCCCACAATGTTCCTTTACGACACCGCCGGGGTCCACCTACAAACCATCGTCGGCGAAGCCAAACCCTCCTACGTCTACAAACACTTCCATGACACCCACTAAAGCCCACGTCCGCCAGCAAGACCAAACGGACTGCGGCGTCGCCTGCCTGAAAGCCGCTCTCAACCATTTTGAGCGGCCACAACTATCCTTCGAGCGGCTGCGGGAGCTGAGCGGCACTTCCATCACGGGCACCACCATGCTGGGGCTGCTGCAGGCCGCGCAGGAAGCGGGCATGGAAGCCGAAGGTTTTGAAGCCGACCTCCCCAGCCTGCAGGAATGCGAAGACCTCTGCATCCTGCACATCGTCAAAGACGAACGGCTGCTGCACTACGTGGTCTACTACGGTTACAACCAAAAAAAGAAAACCTTTCTGATCGGCGACCCCGCCGAGCCGGCATTGGTGGAATGGACGGATGAGGAACTCCTCTCCGTCTGGAAAAGCAAAGCACTGCTGCTACTCAAAGCAAAAGCCGGTACGGCCACCGAAGCTGCACCGCAAAAAAGCCAATGGGACTGGATCAAAGGGCTAGTGGAAGAAGATATTCCGCTACTCTCCATCGCGCTGGTTATGGGCGTCATCCTGGCGGTGCTGGGCCTGGCAACCGCCATTTTCTCTCAGCAGCTGTTGGATACCATCCTACCCAGTGCTGACCGTAACCGATTATTCATCGGCACGGGCTTGTTGTTGGTACTCTTGCTGGCCCGCAGTGCCATTCAATACCTGCGCTCGCTCTTGCTGATCCGGCAGAGCTTCGATTTCAACCTGCGCATCATCGATCATTTTTACGGTCGCTTGCTGCAGCTCCCCAAATCCTTTTTCGATAATCGTAAGACGGGCGACCTCATCGCCCGCATGAACGACACCCAACGCATCCAGCGGGCGGTGTCCAACATTCTGGCCAGTGTAGTCATTGATGCGCTGATGGTGCTGGTCGCCTCCGGGGCCATCATCTGGTTCGACTGGAAGATCGGGCTGGTGAGCCTGGCCTGGCTCCCGGTTTTTGGTTTTATCGTCTACCGCTTCCATCCGCCCATCCTGGGTGGACAGCGGGCGGTGATGGCCAGCTACGCCGCGAATGAGAGTAACTACGTCGACACGATTCAGGGCGTCGGCGTCATCAAGCTGCACGGCAAAGAAGGCGTTTTCAGCCAGTTGACGAATGCCGTTTACCGGCTCTTTCAGGACGCGGCCCTGGCCCTGGGCAAAATCGCCATCCGCTACCAGTTCTGGACGCAGGCGACCTCGGTCCTCTTCGTGGTGGGCATCATCCTGTGGAGCGCCATCAAGGTTTTAGCGGAGGAGATGACGGCTGGCGAGCTGATGGCCATCCTGCAAATGGTCGGCCTGCTGATGGCATCAGCGGGCACCCTGGCCTCCGCCAACATCCAGCTCCAAGAGGCCCGGGTGGCCTTTGACCGAATGCACGAGTTCACCAGCATCCCGAATGAAACGGAGCGGGAGGCACATCAGCCACAGTCGCTGACGGATAGCTTCGAAGAGTTGCGGGTGGAAAACTTGCGCTTCCGCTTTCCGGGCCGGCCACTGTTACTTGACGGCGTGGATTTTCAACTCCGACGCGGGCAGTGGGTCACGATCATGGGCGAAAGCGGCATGGGCAAGTCTACCCTTCTCCAGATTTTGCAAAAATTCTACGCCCCGGAATCCGGCTCCATCAAGGTAAACGGTGTCGACTTCGATCTGCTCGACTTTGCCGATTGGCGTAGCCACCTCGGTGTGCTCCCTCAACAAATCAAACTATTCAACGGTACGGTGTTGGACAACATTTTGCTCGGAGAAGTCCCGGAGTCTCCCGAAAAGCTGGACGAGTTTTTCCAAAAATACGGCCTGGACGATTACTTCCGCCAACTGCCCAACGGCTACGCGACCATTGTTGGCGAGCAGGGCGTAAACCTGTCCGGCGGTCAGCAGCAGATACTGGGTTTAGCGAGGGCGCTGTGGCGCAAACCCTCCTTACTATTGCTGGATGAGCCTACCGCTGCTCTGGACCGGAATGCGGAGCGAATCGTATTGAAGCTGTTAGAGCAATTGAAAACAGAGATGGGCATCCTGGTGCTCACTCACCGGCTGTCTACTGCCCGGCGGGCGGATGAGATTGTGGTGCTGGGAGCGGGAAAGACGGTAGCGAGTGGAACTCATGAAGAATTGCTGACGCAGGGGGAGAATTTGTATGCTTTGGCTTGGGGGGATCTTATGGACTAACTTGTAAGCGTATCAATCATGAACAAGCAACTCGTCATCAGAATTTGCCTCTTCCTAATCTGCCTCTGGGGCTTAGTCGAGTTATTCTACTTTGACAATGGTACGATGGCAGCATTTCTCGGCCTGGTGTCCACCTTGGGCACGATGGTATTTCGGAAGGAATTAACTACTTGACGGAAGGGTATTCGGATGGTAAGTTGGGCGACAGAGCGCAGGTGCAATACCCCCTCGTCGGCGCTCTGCGCCGGTCCCCGAAGGGAGGGGGTTTAAGGAGCAAGGAATAAAGGGGCGCCTTCCACCGCCTGAAGTCGGTACTGGTGGATGAAGTCCTACCGGGCTGCTTACAGCCGTACCCGTCCGTACCTTACCACCCTCATGCGCCATCAAGAACTTCTCACTCAACTTCGCCACGACCTTCATTGTCACCCTGAGCTCTCCGGCCGGGAGGAAAAGACCGCCGCCCATATCAAGGCCTTCTTCCGGAAACATTGCCCCGCTGATGAAGTCATCAGTAAAATCGGGGGCTATGGACTAACCTTTAGGTATAGCTATCCGCAGCCGGGGCCGACCGTCATGATTCGTTGCGAGCTGGATGCGCTGCCGATTGAGGAGCCCAATGACTTTAGGTATCAATCGATAAACGAGGGCGTGTCCCACAAATGTGGTCATGACGGGCACATGACGATCCTGGCCGCCCTGGCCCTTCGCCTGCGAGAAACCCCTCCGGCCCGGGGCAGCGTAATTCTCTTTTTTCAGTCTGCTGAAGAGACGGGGCAGGGCGCAGCAGCGGCACTACAAGACGCCCGCTTTACGGCTCTGGCGCCAGATTATGTCTTTGCCCTGCACAACATTCCCGGAGCACCACTCCACGAGGTGTTGCTTACGCCCACCACATTCTCTCCGGCCGTGCAGAGTTTTTCCGTTCAGCTCAGTGGCAAAGAGGCCCACGCCGCCGAGCCCCAAAACGGCCGTAACCCGGCCGTGGCCATCAGCCGGATCGTGGCGGCGCTGGCGCCGCTGAACGTGCCTGATCCCAATCGGGAGGATTTCTGCGTTCTGACGCCCGTTCACCTCACCCTTGGGCAGAAAGCCTATGGTATCTCCCCCGGTGAAGGGGAATTGCATTATACCATCCGCTGCTGGACGAATACAGGACTGGACCGGCTCAAAGCCCGCATTTGTCAGGAGATCAGTCGTATTTCCACTGCTGAAAACCTCCGGCGTACAATCAATTGGTTCGAGTACTTCCCGGCAACGGTTAATACCTCCAGGGCCAGAGCGATCGTTCAATCTGCCGCCATGGAGTCAGGCAAAAATGTTACCGAACGCGCCCACGGCTTCACCTTCGGAGAAGACTTTGGCTGGCTGGCCGGTCGTTATCCATCGGTGATGTTCGGGCTCGGGGCGGGAGAAGACTGTCCGGCTTTGCACCACGCTGAGTATGATTTTCCGGATGCGTTGATTGCAACCGGTACTTCCGTGTTCAGCGAAATCATACGAAGAATATTGAAGAAAAATTGAGAAACCTCACTTTAGCTCTTTAGCGAAACCCTTAGCCTTGCAGCATTGCTATCCTGCATAGCTATTGTATTGACTATGATTTTCAGAAAAGAGCTGACCACTTAGCCCATCTCACTATTATTCCGACCTCACTGCTCCTTCAACCTTCCTTTGCACCTGCGGTGAGCGCCCAAAAGAGAACATTGCACCTGCCCCGACAGCTACCGGAACGCGCCCAAACAACACATTCAGAAAAAACTTTAGTGTTTACGTAACACTATCCCAACTAAAGTTATAAAGCCATGTAACCACAACGGTGGCAACATTTTGGACGGCGAATTCGCTACATTTGGGTAACGCTAGAATGAAAACGCCCGTGATTGTGAAAGACACGCCAACTGAAGACGCAGAACTGTTTGAGGCCATCAAATCCGGCCGCCACGAATTGCTCGATGAGTTATACGTGCGGCACCGGGAGGCCTTTCTCACCTACGCCCAACGGCAACTGTACGCTACGGAAGATGATGCTGCTGACTGTTTTCAGGACGCGGTCATCGCTTTTTACAAAAATATTGTCAGCGGTCGATTGACGGAGCTCACCTGTGGAATTCGTACTTACCTCTTCGCCATCGGCAAGCGGTTAGTCTACCGCAAGAACCAGAAGCGGCACCGGGAGGTTACTTCCGACCCCGACGCCGGAATTGGCTTAGGCAACGACCCGGCAAATGAGCTGGACATGAGTCTGCTGAACAAATTTGAAGACGACCATCGAAAAGCCCTGCTGGCCGGTGCGCTTGGCCAGCTAGGTGACACCTGCCAGCAATTATTAACCTTGTTTTACTACCATCGTTACCCCATAGAAAGTATCCAGAATACCCTGAATTTAAGCTCTCCCGGGGCTACACGCATCAAGAAGATGCGCTGCCTCGATCAACTGAAAAAGATTTTATCCCCCCAGTCCTAGAAAATTTCTGGAAAATGAGCAAAGAAGAATCACAGAAGCGCATTGACGACTATCTCCTGGGCCGGACCTCTCATGAAGACCGTTTGGCGTTTGAAGAAGATACCCGGCAGAATAATGAACTCGGCGAGCAGCTCGCCGACACCGAGCTGGCCATGGCGGCCATTGAACTGGCCGAAGACGAAGCCATGAAGGCTCGCCTCCAGAGCCTTGAAAGTAAGCTCCGGCAGGAAACGCCGACGGCGACGACGACCTCTACCCCCGAGGCTAAGGTGGTCAATATGAAAGCCCGCAAGCGCAGCCGTATGAGCCTGTTCGGTATCGCAGCGGCCTTGCTATTACTCCTGGCCGCTGGCTGGTGGATCATGCAGCCCGGCGGCTTTGACAGCCCCGGCCAACTGGCCATGGCCAATTTTGAGCCCTACCCCAACATCGCTTACCAAATTGAGCGCAGCGGTGGTGCTGCGGACCCCGAAAAAGAGGCCTACATCGCCTACGAAGCGGGCAACTTTAAGCTCGCCAGTGAGGCCTTTAAGGCGCTGCCGGCTACGGCCGTGAATAAGTTCTATCTCGGTCAGAGTCTGCTCGGTGAGCAGAATTTTACCGCCGCAGCAACGACCTTCCGCGAAATCGTAAACGCCGATGCATTTAACCTCCGCCAGGAATCTGAGTATTACCTGGCACTGGCCCTGGCCGGACAGGGAGAAACAGATAAAGCGATTGCTGAACTGAAAAATATCGTAGCGGAGGCAGGCCACCCTTCTCTGAAGGAAGCTAAAGCACTGCTGGAGGATTTGCAATAAAACGGTTACACCCTGTTTTAGTCTGTAAGTAGTCTTGTATACTCTTTGCTGAAAAAACGGACTAAAATCCGCGCAACCAGCACCGCCCATCTGCGGCAGTTACTATTTGACTCCTTGACTATCTGACTCCTTGACTATCTTGCGGCATGACCGCGAAAATCGGACTAGAAGACGTACGTTTCCACGCTCCTCACGGCTTTTATGAGGAGGAACACCGGATGGGCAATGAATTCAGCATTGATGTTGAAGTCGAAGCTTCCATCACCGGTGCGGCCGAAAATGATGACCTGGGTGGTACGGTCAACTACGCCACCATTTATTACCTGCTGCAAGCGGAAATGAAAAAACCGACGCAGCTGCTGGAAGCCCTTGCCTACCGTATGGGGAACCGGATCATGAATCAGTTTGACACCGTCAGCTCGGTGAAGCTTCGCTTACGTAAGCTTAACCCACCACTGGGTGGCAAGGTGGGGGCTGCGGTGGTAGAAATTCAGGTCGATAGTCGTAGCGGTTCTTCCGGAAGCTTTGGCGGCGGCTTGCAGCAACAACACACCTATGAAGACGAACCCATGGGCGGCGGTGGCGCATTTGGCGGCGGCGGCATGGGAGGTATGGGCGGCGGCATGGGCGGCGGTGGCATGGACGGGCTGACCATCAAAAGACCTCCTCCTCCGGCACCGATACCGGTATTTGATGACGATGCCTTCGATGACGAGGACGATGGGGGCTTCTATGACGATGAAGAGGGTTTTGACGACGAAGGCCACTTTGACGAGGAGGGCTTCGATGAGGAAGGTTTTGATGACGGCGACTTCGAAGATTTCAGCGAGGAAGATATGCTGGACTATGAAGACGAAGACGACTTTGACCCATCCGACTTTGAGGATCTTATGAAAAAATTAAATGATCCGGACTTCGATATTGGATGACCCTGACAAAGCTTTTCCGTCCTAGCTAACGTTATTACCACAAACCAACCTCCCGATGACACGTAAATCATTCTTGCTGGCGATGCCGTTCCTGCTGTCCGCCTGTACCACTCAACAGATCAACGACACCCTGAATACCGTTCTGGGAGAAGGCGGCGGGCTCTCCTCCACTGACATTGCCAACGGCCTCAAAGAAGCCCTCCGCAAAGGGTCCGAACGTGGCGCCAATGAGCTTTCCGCTCAGGGAGGCTACTTCAACGACCTGGCCTACCGCATTCTTCTCCCGGAAGAAGTTCGCAAGGTGACCGATAAACTACAGGGGGTGCCCGGCTTCAGCGACCTGGAGGAAATCATTATCAAAAAAATCAACCAGGGAGCGGAGGACGCAGCCTCCAAGGCCGGTCCGATTTTCGTACAGGCCATTAAGCAAATGACCATCCAGGATGCTCTCGGTATTCTTAAGGGAGACCGCAACGCAGCGACGAGCTACTTACAGCGGACTACCTACGACAACCTCTACAATGAGTTTGCTCCCGTGATCAATACTTCACTGGACAAGTTCGACGCCAACAAGGTTTGGGAAGATGCCGCCAATGCCTACAACAACTTCCCGCTGACCCGCCAGCAGGTTAACACTAACCTGGGCGACCACGTTACCCAGCGTGCGCTCGAAGGCCTCTTTACCAAGGTCGCACTGGAGGAAGAGAATATCCGTCAGAACATCGGTGCGCGCACCTCGGAGTTGCTCCGCCGCGTATTTGCCCTCCAGGATTCGTAATTTGCCCCCCGAAACGATATAATACCCCTCGTCATGAGATTAGAAGGAAAAGAAGGAAGTAAGAATATTGACGATCGCCGTGGCGGTCGTGGTGGCGGTGGCTTCAGCCGCGGAACAAAGACTGCCGGTGGCTTTGGCCTCGGCACACTACTCATCATTATCGTCGTAATGCTGCTCGGAGGAGACCCTTCCGAATACCTCGGCGCTGCCAACAGCGGGGCCTCCGCCCCTGCACAAACCCAGACCCAAAGTCAGGGCGGCATCGTTGAGAATACGCCCAACGCGCAGATCGTCTCCGTTACCCTCCGGGAGAATGAGAAGATCTGGGGGCAGATTTTCCCCAAGGAATATGGCCGCAATTACGCCGAACCCGTACTGGTTCTCTTTGAGGGTGAAGATCGTTCCGCCTGTGGGTATGCCAGTGCGGCTACCGGGCCGTTTTACTGCCCGGCGGATCAGCAGATTTACATTGACCTCTCCTTTGCGGACCTCCTGCGCAAGCGCTTCCGCGCTCCGGGCGACTTTGCCCTTGCCTACGTAGTCAGCCATGAGGTAGGCCACCACATCCAGAACCAGCTGGGCTACAGCCAGCAGGTAAGTCAGGCCCGCCGCCGGATGCGGGAAGCGGACGCGAACGCGATGTCCGTTCGCCTCGAACTTCAGGCAGATTATATTGCCGGTGTATGGGCCTACTACGCTGACCGTTACTCCGACCTCCTTAGCGAAGGCGACATTGAAGAAGCCATCAAAGCTGCCTCCGCCATTGGTGACGATACGATCCAGAAGCAGAGCCAGGGCTACGTAGTACCTGACAGTTTCACTCACGGTACCTCCGAGCAGCGTGTCAAGTATTTCTACGCGGGTTACCAAAGCGGTGACGCCAGTAAGAAAACGCTGGACTACTTCTTCTCAGCGCAGGAGTTGTAAGACTGCCTGCTTCAGACCTTTACCGGGTTTATTCCGGCTTATACCGCTCTTGTGTTAAACGGTAAGATTTATAAGTGATCAGGGTACAGCATTTTGAATGCTGTACCCTGATTGTTTTTACGGGCGGCTAGTTAACCCGCCAGTGTGACTCCATCGTAGCCAGCAGATCACCTTCCCGCCTGAGTGCGTGTCGCTGCAACAATCCATTGGAGGTAAGGGCGGAAGCCTGAGCAACGAGGGGATCACCAAACCTGGCTTCCAGGCGGTAATCTACTTCCAGCAATGTTGGTGTATGCCGTTTCAGAAAGTGCCCTCCAAGCGGCTCCAGCATCAGCTCGGGAAAGACCGGATTGGTGAGATGATCATTGAAATCCAGTTGATGATAAGCGACGGTAAATTCCCGTGTTTGCCCGCCCGCTTCCGGAGGTTTGATTTTTCCAAGGGGCCGATCCAGGTGCGCGGCCGCAGGTGCAAGGTCTGCTTCAAGAGCAGCAATGTGAGGGGGGATGGGTTTGAGCCGTCGGCTGGTAACATCCATGAGTAACCATTGTGTCGCAGCCGTTAGCAGCGTGTTCCCCTCTTCGTCCAAAACGTGAAAATCCCGGAAGGTTTGTAAACGGCGCTCAAAGCCAGAAGGTGCCGTAATAACGATCACCCGTGTGCCCATCGCAGGCAGGCGGGTGATGTTAATTCGTTGCCGCCGCAGCACCCATGACAGCCCCATCTCTGCCATAAGTTCCGGACTGGAAATTTTCAGCCGCACGGTGTTGATCATCGCCGCCTCCTGAAGAAGCCGTATCAGGTAAGCGGGCGTAAGCCGGCCGCCCGGGCCTACCGCAAACGCCGGGATGCTAAATTCAACTTTTTCATGCAAGACGGAGTCAGTAATCATTTTTTGTTTTAAATTTACACTCGACTAACAAAATGTCAGGCATGAAAGTACCACGGCTGGGCGGTCGTCCGGTATATATCGCAGATTATTCCGCAGATGCGGGAAAAAAGCTTCCTCCCGGAGAAGCTGCTGACGGCGACCACGCCCCAGCGTCTTCGACTTTTATTCAGCTGAAAGAAAGAACTTTATACACCCACTTTCCCGCTGCCGGCCAGCGCTATGAAGGAGGCTACTCCGACGGCTACTGTTACCGGATTGTTTTCTCCAGCGGTCGGTTTGAAACGAGTTTCAACTTACTGCGTGAGTTCCTTTGGGAAGAAGGCTTTAAGGGGGTGCCACTACCCAGGGACACAGAAGAACTTCTTCGTTTTCGCCTGCCGCCCAGGCTGCGGCATCAACTATCCTTTTTTGGCGATAACGGCTACGTCCATAACCCCGTAAAAATTCTTTTCCCGGTAACTCCCGGAAGACGGGGAGAGCTCATTCTGGAGGTCTATGACCGGGGCCACCCTGAACATTTACTTCGTTTTCATCGCCGGTAAGCGAAAAAAATGCGTTTATTTGCCGAAATAAGGGGGCAAAATGCAATGTTCCCTCATAATATTATGTGTATTCTGATATAAGTCAGTAAAATTGTAGCTTCTTAACTACTGTATCGAACATTCTTTCTGGAATTGTGGTACTACACAAAAACTGGACTACTCTACATACCCCAGCAATAAACCATTTCTCCTTACGTCAAATTTTAGCACTAATGCTTAAACACTTACTGTTAGCCGCCGCGATGTTTACCTGCCTGTCCATGTACGGTCAAAAAACACAATTCCCCTGGGAATTTGGCCTTAAACTAGGTACCTCTTCCATCGGCGGAGATATGATTGATAATGACATTGTATTCCTCAATCAGCCAAAATTCGGTGGAGCTATCATGCTGCGCCGTCGCCTGGGTAACACCTTTGCTTTACGAGGTGCCCTTGCCTACGGAGGCCTGAAGAGTGATGACAATGAATCTGACGAGGCAGCACGCCGTAACCGTGGATTCACTTCTGACGGTTCGGTAATTGAGCCTTCTCTATCTCTTGAGTTTGAGCCTTTTGCTGGCAAGCGCTTTACGGATGGCGTCTTTAAAAAGACACTTTCTCCTTTCATCAGCGCAGGTGTCGGGTATGGTATCTGGGGTGAAGTAGACACTGACTACAATGGCGCCAGCAATGCCAGCGTAACGGCTGATAACCAGGGCAACCTGGACGACAGCGGTGGGGTTGTTTTCCCGCTGGGAGCCGGCCTTAAGTACTACCTGTCCCCCAAGTCTTCTCTCGGTCTTGATATTACTTACCGCATGACTGGTGATGACCTCATTGATGGTGTAAGCCAGGCAGGCAACCCTGACAAGGATGATGCCTACGTTCTTACCGGTCTTACTTTTGCTACCGGCTTTGGTAAAAAAGACACCGATAAGGATGGTCTGTACGACGAAGAAGATGATTGCCCAACGGAAGCTGGCCCTGCATCAACCAACGGTTGCCCCGACACCGACAGCGACGGTATTGCTGACAAAGACGACAAGTGCCCTCAGGTTGCTGGTCTGGCTACCCTGATGGGTTGCCCCGACGGTGACGGTGACGGTGTTGCTGATGGTGACGACGACTGCCCAACGGAGGCCGGACTCAAGAACCTGAACGGTTGCCCCGATGGTGACGGTGACGGTGTTGCTGATAAAGACGACAAGTGTCCAACCGAAGCTGGTATTGCTGCACTTATGGGTTGCCCCGATGGTGACGGTGACGGTATTGCTGATGGTGATGACGCTTGTCCTGCAGAAGCTGGTCTTGCTAAATTCAATGGTTGCCCTGATGGTGACGGTGACGGCATCATCGACAAAGAAGATGAGTGTCCTACAGTTGCCGGTGTTGCAGCCCGTAACGGTTGCCCAGAGCCAAAGGATCGTCCGGAAAACCTTCAGGAGCGGATCACGCGCTACAGCCAGTTGATCGCCGGTCAGGAGTTCAAGCACATCCGTGTTGACTCTACCAACGGTACGATTGCAATTGACCGCATCTACTTCCCCACGAACATTCACTCACTGAACCGCCCCGACAAAGTGATCATCGAAGAGATCGACCGCTTCATGGCACTTCCCGGAGCTTCTGCTTTCAGCATCCGCTTCGAAGGTCATGCTGACCGTCGCAGCTCTGAGGAGTACAACCAGCGTCTCTCTGAGCGTCGGGCTAACTCTGCAGAAGCTTACGCTGCTGGTAAGGAAGGTGCTAACCCTTCTAAGCTGAGCCAGATCGGATTCGGTGAACTCAAGCCTGTAGGTGAAACACTCAAGGAAAACCGGGTAGTAATTCCGGTTGCTTCTGAGCCAACCCGTATGGTAAAAGGTGAGTAAGCCCCACTAACCATACCACTACATTTGAAGAGCCACTATTTCTCCGGAAATAGTGGCTCTTCTCATTGAAATAGCCCCATCTTCTACATTCCGGCCCTGCAGGACCAATTATTCGCTCGCTTACTTTGAAATTGCACAGAAATTATGCATTTTTGTAAGCCTGCTCTCAATGAAACTATTTGATGCAGGTTTTACGACAGTTACTTCTCTCCACATACCTGATTTTTCAGAACGTCAGTGCTTGGTTAATCCAAACTAAAAGACGTCGCGGTGATCACTCTCCGGTTTATCCGAAGGAACCTGATTGGTGCTTATTTGTGTGGTCAGAAATTTTATTACAGTAGGGAATCAAAGCACAAGGGATAATGTCAGAGTACAGGATAATTATTGCGGGACAACTTGAATTCGGATCCGAACGGGTATTCCGGCAGGTAGTAGATCAGTACATCCACCGGATGGAGAACTACTATAAGAATGATATTCTCCTTAAGGCTGAGAACATCTTCAAAGAAGAAGAGATGATTCTCGACATCCCCAGAACTGTAGTTACCGGCACTGAACGCCACTGGCTGAACACCCTGAACCTTCTGGAACGGGTAGTATCCTTCAGCATGGCCGGCAGCATCAACCTCTGGAGATTGAATGCGGGAACCATTATGGACCATCAGGTTCTGGAACCGCATAGTGACCGGACGACCGTTCAGCTATTCAATAAGGGCAGACAGCTGGTTAACCAGGCGGAGAAAGAGCAGGAAGCACTAGCAATGATGACCCGTGTAGTAGGTCGTTTTGCCCGCCACGCGCAAGCCTATGAGCGCCGCGGTTTTGTCAACTATCGCCTGGGTAACATTGATGATGCGCTGTACGATTACGACAAGAGTCTGAAGATCAACCCTTCTATGCCCGAAAGCCATTACGGCCGGGGGCTGGCTTACGCCAGTAAAGAAGACTGGGCAAAGGCTGCTGAAGATTTTGACCTGGTTACTAAGAACAGCATTCCTCACCAGGCTATTTACTGGATGGCACAGGTAGCTTTGGGTGACTCTTATTTGAAAATGGGCCGCCCCGCTGATGCTCTCCGGGTCTACAATATGTTTTCTAAGCGGAAGCAAAAAATTGCCAGTCTGGATCGCTATGACCGTCGGGTCAACAGCACCTTCGGCAAGTTACTGGCTAAGAGCGGTCGACACAATGATGCCGTCATCGCCTTCCAGCGTGCTCTCGACGCAGAAGCTGACGTTAAGGCACCTAAGGAGTCTGAAATCCGGTATCACCTTGGGCTAACGTTACAGGCCCTGGGAAAGGTGAATCCCGCCATCGCGCAACTTGAAATCGCCGCGAAGGAGATTCCTGAAGCAGCTGAAGCACTGGAGAAAGCCCGTGTAGGCGCTTAATAACAAGCTTAGCCATTTCTGCGTTATCCCAGCACTCAATCTTTTACTTGTGACTGGTCTTCGCGCTCTACTCTATATTATTCTGTTTTCTTTTTCCGTCTCCTGCGCTACCGCGCAGCCAGCGGGGAAATCCTCCAAAAGCACCTCCTTTAATAAGAAAGAGACGAAGCTGATGGCCGAAGCCCGCTCCGCCATGGATGCCGGCAATTTTACCGACGCGATTACTTTGTTGGACGAGCTCATCGATAAGCACCCCAACGCGACGGACCTGATCTACCTGCGTGGGCTTGGCCAAAAACGGCTGACGAATTATCAGGCGGCTATTACCGACTTCAGCAGGGGCTACGTACAGGATCAGAATCCACGCGCACAATTGGAACTGGGAGAAGCCTATGCCCTGAACGCGCAGTTTGACCTTTCGGTACAAGCTTATGAGGCCTACCTGAGCGCCGTACAGGACAGCAGGCGCCCTGGTCAAAAAGAGAAGGCAGAGCGCTTAGTGACCAAAGCCAGGGAAGCGGCCGCCATCGCCCGAAATCCTGTCCCCTTCTCCCCTATCCCACTGCCTGGTGAAGTTAACACGGACGAACACTTAGAGTACTTCCCGTCGCTAAGTATTGATGGTCAGCGGATGATCTTCACCCGACGGGTAAATGGAGAAAACGAAGACTTTTACGTCAGTGACCGTAAGGAGGACGGAAGCTGGGCCAAAGCCTTACCGCTGGAGGGTATCAACACCGGTTATGATGAGGGCGCACAATCCATCACCGCTGATGGCAACTACCTGGTATTTACCGTTTGCAACCGGCCCGAAGGGGCCGGCAGCTGCGACCTGGTATTCTCGGAAAAGCAAGAGGGAAAGTGGACAAATCCTCAGTTTTTTGGCCCGGCCATCAACACAAAAGCCTACGAAGCTCAGCCCAGCATTTCCCCCGACGGATTATTACTGTTTTTCACCAGCACCCGGGCCGGAGGCCAGGGGCAGGAAGATTTATACGTTAGCGGCCGGCTACCGGAAGGAGGCTGGTCTGCGCCGGTTAATCTGGGCCCGGACATCAATACGAATGGCAAAGACCAATACCCTTTCTGGTCTTCAGATGGAAAGACGCTGTTCTTTACGAGTGACGGGCACCCGGGAATGGGAGGAGAGGACTTATTCAGAACGGTGTTGGGCGGAGACAATACCTGGTCAGCTCCCACCAATCTCGGCTACCCGATCAACACCCCCGCTAACGAGACGAATCTCTTCATCGGGCTAAACGGCCGTACGGCCTATTTCAGTAAGCGGGAAATTGACCCGACAACCGGAAAAGCGGATGTTGACATTTACCAGTTTGAGTTGCCGGCAGAGATCCGGCCGGCTCCTACCACTTACCTGGAGGCAAGGGTGATCGATGCCATTAGCCGGGAGCCGCTAGTGGCAACGGCCCGCCTCCGACCAGTCACAGGGGCCGGTGCGGAGAAAGTGATGGCGACGGATCAGGAAGGTAAATTCCTGAGCTTACTTCCTTCGGGGCAAGACTACGCCCTGACCGTTGAACGGGAAGGATACCTCTTCTACAGTGACCGGTTTTCACTGGCGGACGGATTGCTGACGGACGAGCCCTTCCGCCTCACCGTTGAGCTTCAGCCAATAGCGGAAGTGGTTACGGAAAGTGATAGCAGTGAAGAAGACGGTTCCACCGCTTTCAGGAATGTTCTCTTCGAAACAGGCAGTGCCACCCTGCTGCCGGTATCGGGCCAGGAGCTGGACCGGTTGCTTGCCGTATTGGCGGAAGCGGATAAGCTCCGGGTACAAATTGCCGGGCACACTGATGACGTTGGCTCCGACGCCGACAACCTCCGCCTGAGCGAACAAAGAGCTATGGCCGTGCGGCAATACCTCATTGACGGCGGCATTGACGCCAGCCGCATCAGCACCATCGGATACGGTGAGGACCGCCCCATTACCAGCAATGATACGGAAGCGGGACGGGCGAAAAACCGACGAACGACCTTTCGTTTGCTGGAGTGAGCCCCTTTGCTTTTCAACGCTCTTTTGCACCTGCGCGCCGTCGCCCCACGAAAAACGAGTCCGTGAAGTATCTTCGCCCCATGGAAGATATTCCCCAATCGGCCGAAGCTACCGCCGCCCCACGCCCCTGGTGGGCCCTGGCGCTCAGCGGGCTGTTTCACCCATTACTGATCCCGACGTACATGTACGTGCTGCTGATGGTGATCAACCCGTTTCTGTTTGGCTCTAACGACCTTGGTGATCAAAGAGCCATTATTACACTGGTGATGCTGGTGCTCTACACCTTCGTCATTCCCTTAATATCGGTCTTGCTGATGGTGTTGCTCAACATGGTTGGCAGCGTCATGATGGAAGACCGAATGGAACGGATTGGCCCTCTCCTGCTGGTCATGGTACTCTATTTCTGGGTCTACTATAACCTCAGCCAAAGCAACGATGTGCCCACTATTTTCTCCTCCTTTTTACTGGGTGTTGTTATGTCATTGGCGATCGCCTTTGTCATTAATGTGCTCGACAAAGTAAGTCTGCACACCATTGGTATGGGAGGGCTGGCGGGAATGTCGATGATTTGCATGCTCTTTTTCGGCAGCCAGGGTATCGGGATGGGAGGCATAACCCTCAGCCTTGGTTTGCTGGTGATCCTGATCGTCTTGATTGCCGGCCTGGTGGGCTCCGCCAGACTCGCTCTGGGTGCACACAATAACACACAGATTTATATGGGTTACTTTGTTGGCTTTTTTTGCCAATGGATGGCTCTCTTATTCTATTTTTAGGGAATGGAAGACACAGTAGCATCTGGCAGAGTCATTGGCCACTACCGGGGTACGGAGCAAGGCCCGCTGGTGGTAGCCATCGGAGGGATTCATGGAAACGAGCCGGCAGGAGTCCGCGCGCTGGAGCAACTCTTCGACCTGCTGGACGAAGAACCACTGATCAACCCCGGCTTTACCTTCAAGGGCGAACTACTGGCCCTGCGTGGTAACCTGGCGGCGCTGGAATCCGGAAAACGCTACATTGATACTGACCTGAACCGGATCTGGCATCCAAGGGTGCCGGGAGACACGCACTTTGCCACTTCCGAAGACAGAGAGTTATTTGAATTGCTGGCCGCCATTGAGTCGGCAGTAGAAGAGGCTCCCTTAAGCGAACTGGTATTACTCGACCTGCACACCACGACCGCCGGAGGAGGGATTTTTTCCGTTACGGGAGATGATGCGCCCAGTCTTCTGCTGGCTGCGGAGATGAGTGTGCCCGTCATTAAGGGCATTTTGAGTGGCTTGCAGGGCACCACCTTGCATTATTTCAGGGGGAATCATTTTGCGACCAACTTCCCCGTTCGCGCCATCTCCTTTGAAGCCGGCGAGCATAACGATCCGGCCGCCATTGAGCTGTCGCTGGCCGCAACGATCAATTTGCTGCGAGCCGTAGGTTGTGTCCGCCAGGAAGACGTCAGAACCTATCACGACACTTTACTGCGGGAGGCAGCCGGAGAGCTGCCCCTGTTGACGGAGCTCGTCTATGTACACCGCATCAGCAAAGACGGCAGTGATGGTTTTGTGATGAACCCCGGCTTCAGCAACTTCCAAAAAGTAAGCAAGGGCTTGCCACTGGCCAGGGACAATAACGGAGAGATCCTTTGCCCCGCGGACGGCTACCTACTCATGCCGCTGTACCAGAAGCAAGGGGACGAAGGATTTTTCCTGATTCGGGACTATAATTTCCCGACGGCCTACTAAGAGATCTTACCGTAGTTTTGCAGAACTACTTTTACAAAACCAATCCATGGCGCAACGCAAAACCGGTCTGTTTTTCGGGTCTTTTAACCCCGTCCACGTCGGGCATATGATCATTGCCAACTACATGGCGAGTCAAACGGATTTGGAGGAGGTATGGCTGGTGGTTAGTCCGCAGAACCCCTTTAAAAAGAGATCTTCCCTCGCCCGTGATCACGACCGTTACCACCTGGTAACGCTCGCTATTGGAGACACCCCCGGCTTGCGGGCGAGTAAGGTAGAATTTGACCTGCCCAAGCCATCTTACACGATTGATACCCTGGCCGTACTGCGGGAGAAGCACCCCGACCGGGAATTCAGCCTGATCATGGGGGGAGACAATCTGCCTACTCTTCCGAAATGGAAGAACTATGAGATTCTGCTTCGGGACTACGACATTCACGTTTACAACCGGCCGGGCTACGAGGCCGGGGAGCTGGCCGATCACCCGCGTGTTCACTTTCACGACGCTCCCTTGATGCACCTTTCGGCCACTTACATCCGGAAGTGCATTCAGGAAGGGCATAGCATCAGGTACCTGGTGCCGGAGGCCGTGGCGCGGGAATTGGGAGCTTCGGGGATGTATCGGTAATAAAGGGGGGAAGGGGAAGAAAGCGTAAAGGGCTAAAGGGACGAAAGCGTAAAGGAGGGAAGGGACGAAGGAGTGAAAGGGGAGAATGCGAGCCGTAGCCCCCCAGGATTTCCCCGCAAATCGTAGCTTTAGGCTTCTGTTTGACTCCCCAACCCCACAGCATGCGCGCGCTATTCCTGACCTTACTGCTACCACTGGCTATTTCTCTTTCGGCTCAAATCACTCCTCCGAATGATTTTCTTCCCCATGAGTTAGGCGAGACCTTCACGCCCCACCATATGCTGGTGGATTATTTCCAGCTGGTCAGCGGGCAGAGTGAACGGGTGATGCTGGAGGAGTATGGCCGGACGAACGAAGACCGTCCGCTCTTGCTGGCCTACATCAGCACCAAAAAGAATATGGACCGGCTGGAGGCCATCCGGGAGAATAACCTGCGGGCTACCGGACTACTCCCCGGAGACACGGACCCGGAATTAAACGACATTGCGATCGTCTGGCTGTCCTACAGCGTCCACGGTAACGAAGCGGCGGGCTCAGAAGCCAGCATGGGCGTTTTGTATGACCTGGTGAACCCGCGCAATGAGCGGACGAGCCGCTGGCTGGAAAACACCGTCGTCATCCTCGACCCCAGCATCAACCCCGACGGATATAACCGCTACACTAACTGGTACCGGCAGAATGCGACCTTGCTGCTGGACCCCAACCCCGCCGCCAGAGAGCACAACGAACCCTGGCCCGGAGGCCGGGTCAACCATTATCTCTTTGACCTCAACCGCGACTGGGCCTGGCAGACCCAGGTAGAGAGCCGCCAACGCATGGTAAAATACAAGCAGTGGATGCCACACATTCACGCTGACCTCCACGAGCAAGGCTATACCAGCCCCTATTACTTTGCACCTGCGGCCGCGCCCTATCACGAATACATCACCGACTGGCAGGAGGATTTCCAGACTGAAATCGGCAAAAACCACGCCGGCTACTTCGACCAAAATGGCTGGCTTTACTTCACCCGCGAACGCTTTGATTTGCTGTACCCCAGCTACGGAGACACCTGGCCAACCTTCAACGGTGCCATCGGGATGACCTACGAGCAGGGTGGTCACAGCCGGGCCGGCCGGGCCATTGATCTGCCCAACGGTGATACCCTGACGCTTGCCGACCGGGTGGCTCACCACCGTACAACCTCCCTGAGCACCGTTGAAATTGCCAGCAAAGAGAGCGACCGGCTGACGGCTAACTTCCGCACTTATTTCCAGAATGCCGTCAAAGAACCACAGGGAGAATATCTGACTTACATCGTGAGTGGCGATACGCCCCGGGGCAAAATGCGGAACCTGATCAATTTACTGGATCGTAACGGGATTGCTTACGCCAAAGCCACCGCCACCCTGGGAAAAAGCATGTATAGCTACCGGGAAGGCCGCGACGTAGCCGGAGGCGCCGAAGCTGGTGACCTGGTCATTTCTGCCTATCAGCCCCGCTCCGTATTGACACAGGTTCTTTTTGATCCGGATGTATACGTAGAAGACTCGGTGACGTATGATATCACCGGCTGGTCTGTCCCCATGGCCTACGGCCTGGATGCCTACGCCAGCCGGGAGCGCCTGAGCATCAAAACAGAAGCCTTTGAGCTGCCAGCGTACAAGAACCCGCTGGAAGGCAAAGATCTTTCGGCAGCCTATGCCTACGTAGTGGACTGGGAAGACCTGAGTTCTGCCTCTTTCCTGGCGGCCGCAGTAGCGGCCGGCGTGCAGGCCCGCACGGCAACGGGAGACTTTACCATCGGGCAGCAGAGCTTCTCCGGCGGGGCCATTATTATAACCCGGGCGGACAACCGCAAAAACGAGAACTTCACCGCAACCGTGCGCCGCCTGGCGCGCGAGCACGAAGTAGACGTCAAAGTACTGGAAACCGGCTTCAGCGTTTCCGGCGGTGACCTGGGCAGTAGTAATTACCAGCTCGTTGGTGCTCCCAAAATAGCCGTCTTGGGAGGAGAACGGGTTAACCCTAACCAGTTCGGTCAGGTCTGGTACTACTTCGAGCAGGACCTGAAGTATCCGGTAAGCATCTTCTACCCGGATAATATTTCCAGTATCGCTGCGGGGGATTATGACATTCTCGTGCTACCCGACGGCCGCTATGATCTGAGCGGCAGCGAGGAGGCCCTGACGGACTGGGTCCGCGGCGGCGGTAAGCTGATCGCTATCGGCAATGCCAATGGTAGCCTGAGCCGGCTTGACGGCTTTTCGCTGGCCCGCAAAGAGGCCGCTGAAGAAGAGGAGGAAGACAGCGTGGATGAGCGCCTGCTACCCTACGGAGGTTCGGAACGGCGTTTTATCTCCAACTATAACCCGGGAGCCATCATCAGCGTGGAAATGGATGACACCCACCCGATGTCTTTCGGTATTGGCGAGAAGTACTACAGCCTGAAGACGGGCAGTACGGCGTACGATTACCTCGATAGTGGCGTTAATGCCGGCCGGGTACGAACGAATCCGGAAACCTTCGGCTTCATCGGCACCGGCGCCAAAAAGCAACTCAAGGAAACGCTGGTTTTCGGCGTAGACGGCATGGGCCGCGGCAACGTCATTTACCTGATCGACAATCCACTGTACCGCGGCTTTTGGGAACAGGGGAAGTTCTTGTTTGCGAATGCGCTCTTCCAGGTCAACTAATTTTGGGCGCCGGGGCGCGGGTGCAAAGGAAGGTGGAAGAGCAGAGAAATCACCCCTCCTCAATTCCCCAGCACATTAAACGAAAGTCCAAAAAAGAAGCCCAGCTCATATACTGACTTAAGTGGGACAATTGTCTCATTGTAGGGGTCACCGACTTCCAGCCCCTGAGCTAAGCGATCAACCTTAGCCCCCATCAGCCCACTGGTGAGGGTTACCCGCTGCCCCTTGCCGATGATCAGGCTGGGGCCGAAGAAATAGTTTTGCAGGCCGGTGCCCCCCTCTCCGCCGAGGCCAAGGCCAAGGCCCATTGTGCCCGCCAGAGAGACATCGTTTTTACTCTGTCGGTAAAAATGCACGAATGACGTGATGATAGGAGAAAAAGCGTCTAGTTCGTCTCCGAAGATTTGCCCGTCCCGCACGAGATAGTTCTCCGGGCGCTCGAACAGGCTGCCAAAGCTGATACCCAGGCTGGCGTTGATTTTTAGTCCGCCGTAACTCGCTACTTTAACCGGAGCGAAACTCTTGGCCGACAGGTTTCCTGCGAAGGAATCCCGGGGAACCAGCCTGATGTCAAGCGTGGTCAGGTCTGCGTCCGCATCAATTGTTACCCGCTTAGAGAAAGAATGAGCCTTTACTTCTTCGTACAGATAACGAAGAGAAGTTAGCGCAGCCAGGTCGCGGTCTTGCAGGGAAGGCACTACGGCCCGAAATGCCTGCAGTTGTTCGTTTAGCTGGCTGGTTTTGGCCGTCAATGCTTCGAAGGAGTTATTAACGTTTTTCTGTTCGCCCGCCGGTAAATTGAGTGTATTAAGTAGCAGAACAATGCCTTCTGCTTCCGTCATCTTTCCTTCCAGGTGGCCAATGTTGATCTCTTGCCGATCAAGTTTATCCCCAAAGGCGCGCTGGCCGTCAGATTGCTTGATCAGGTCATCCAGGTCCAACTCCCGGCCCGGCTTGAGGTCCAACAACTTTTCCAGGTATTCCTCCGTGAGGCTTCTGATCATATTGGGTGCCAGAGTAGTGTTTGTCTTTAGCCGGAAGACTTCTTCCTGCATGAAGGCGTAGTGTTTTTTCTCCTCCAGCTCTCGTTGCAAAGCATTGTCGACCTCACTGATCTCTTCTTCAATTTCTGCCACTTCCTTCATTACCTCCTTAAATTTCCGGAGCTGTTCTTTCGCCTGAGCGCTCACGGCTCTGTCCTGATCTTCACCGGCCATCCCCAGAGGCCCCTGTCCACCGGAGGTGCTCTTAAACATATTTCCTACCGAGCCTCCGGTGCCTAAGAGCCCTTGCAACTGATCAAAAGTACCTGAGTTGGCTCCACCCAAAAGCATGGAACCAAGCCCGGCCGACGGCACCTGATAACTTTCTTCTGAGGTCTTTACCTCCAGCTCGTAGAGGTAGTCGTTGTAGTTCGTAACGTGCAGGATAATCTTACCTCCTTTGCGTAATAAGGGACGACTAACCACCTTTCCCTGAAACTCGTAGTGAAGACTATCTTGATATGCGTCGTAATGCACGTGAAGGTCCTGAGAAAAGACAGCACCCGGCACCATCACAAAAATTAGGATTAACTGAAAAAATTTCACAGCAAAGAGTTGTTTTATGGTGACAGATTGAAAGTTGCTTAACTTCCGCTAAATTTAGGCATCAAAAGGAAGAAATAATTGACTTCTCTTATTTTGCCTTCTTTTTCTTTCCATTTATTTGACACATGATCAAAAGGTTCCTCAGGCCGCACTGTATAATCGTCTCGTTAGCCATTATACTGTTCATTTGGCTTCTGAACTCGATTCGGCTGAACCTGCATTACATTGATCCCTTCAACAATGGGATCAAGGAGTACGAGATCACGGACATTGTGTATTCCTACATCATTAAGGATACGGACTTCCACGAAGACCGGATTGTAATTGTCAACTCCGGCAAACCTGACCGACGAAGAATTGCGGATCTGACAGATCGTTTAACGGCTGCGGGAGCAGCAGCCATCGGTCTTGATTTCTATTTTGACGAAGTCTATGGTGCTCCGGAAGACACCTTGTTACAAAACAGTATAAAGGCGAACCCCAAAGTTGTCCTGGCCTGCTCTTTGGCGGATGACAACACCGACGATGACACCATTGAGGGCGTAACTGCTGTACATCCTTTTTTCAGTGATCATGCCACCATTGGATATGGCAATTACCCCAGTAATGAAACCAAAACCATTCGGGTATTCAGCCCCGGAGAGATGGCTGAGGGGCGGTACATTCCTGCCTTCACCACCGCTATTTTGGAAAAATACAAGCCGGAGGCAGCCCAAAAATTCAATAAGCGGAGAAACAAACTGGAGCACATCTACTTCTCCGGCCACAAGGAGAATTTCATCTCACAGGACATCAACGTTGTTCTGGACTCTTTGACTTCCAAAGAGTTTGTTGACGTTTTTAAAGACCGGATTGTGCTGGTTGGATATGCCCCCTCGGACGAGTGGGCGAATCCACTGATTGATCGTCACTATTCCCCGATCAACAAAAGCTACGATACGAAGTCTATTCCCGACATGTTCGGGATTGTAATTCATGCCAATGTGTTGAGCATGATCCTCAATGAGCAGTATATTTTCAATGTTCCCTGGAGCATATCATTTCTGCTCTCTTTATTAATATGTTATATCAACGTCGTATTCATCCGGTGGATATACCGAAGATTTCATGAAGGTTTTCACGGCATCACCCGTGCCTTGCAGCTTGTGGAATTCTTGTTGATGTTTTTCCTGATCGCCATTTTGTTCTACTATTTCCGGATAAAACTTAATCTTGGCATGGGCATCCTTGCGGTCGTCCTTGCCTATGACTTCATCATGATTTACGAAAGTCTCATTCGGCCAAGAGTGCCTCTGCTGCAGCAATTACCGGAGACCTTGGAGACAAAAAAATCACCCGCTGTTTTAGAAGAAGAGGGAGATGAAGATATTAACGCTTATCTTGAAAAGCCCCTCCAACCTCCAACTCCGATTATTCCGACTACTCCTTCGCCAGATGACAGGAGGGAAGAAGAATAGGTAACCTTTACTGGCTTAGACAAATTAAACTGACACTATCTACTATCTTTCTTCCCTATGTTTTACTCCTGTTTTTGAGACGCCTGATTTTCTATACCCTTTGACTGACGCTCTTAAACAATAACGATATGAATACGGTACAAAGAATTTCCCTTACCGGAGCATTACTGCTTCAGGTTTTACTGCTTAGCGGACAGCCAATTACTGTACTGTCTACCAGTGCCGCCAGTGGCATAGAATATGCTTCCGAAGATGGCCCCATCCAACGGGTGTTTGCCGGGCAAAACCTCCAGGCTGAAGGACGCCTCAAAATAAGTGAAGGGCGCTCTGTGAACGTTGTTTACGAAGGGCGTAAGATTCACCTTGAGGGCCCCAAAGAAGTAGACATCGCGGAGATGGTAAGTGCTGCCAACACCACTCAAAGTGGCAGTTTCATCAGTCGCTTTTGGGACTTCATCAGCAGTTCGGTAACCAACACCAGTAGTGCGGAAGATGTAGAAAATTATCACCGGAAGTATATGACGAATACCCGAGCAGGCATCAAAGGGTGGGGAAATAAGGAAAACAGTATTGCCTTTGCCGCTTACTTCAGCGAAGTATTTGGTGTGCCCGAATTACCGCTGCAATGGGACAGCATTGCTGGTGTTCATCATTATCAGGTAAGCATAATTGACCGCTCAACGGATGAGATTGTGCTATCGGCCATGGCACGGGCAAACCAGATCTCTATCCCGTTGGCTGACCTGGCACTTTCACCTGAAGCCATTTACCAACTACGGATTACGGCCGATAAAGACGGAGAGACCATTACGGCCCCGGAGACATTCTTTAGTTACGAGCCGGAAGCGGTTACGACTTTTATCGATAATCTTCACCAGAAGCGCGTCTTTAAATCTCTGACGGCAGACGAGCAATTACTGTTCATCCCTCATGCCCTCGAAGAAGCCGGATACTTATATTCCGCTCGTCAGCATTACATTGATCTGGTAGCAGCTGACACCACCAATCAACTTTACAGGAAGGTCTATGCTTCGTTCCTGGCGCGGATGAACGCTCCGGAAGAAGCTAAGGCCATCATTAAATAATTCCGATCATGAATCACTCAAACAGAGAACTCCCGATAATTGTCATTATCCTATTGCTTCTGGCCAATGTGAGCAGTGCTCAGGAGACCATTTTCGCCTACGTTGATGGTGGCGAATCGTCAAGATTTGCCCCGGAACCCGTTACTGGTTATAAGCTGGAAGTTACCAAACGGATCTATGAAGACCTGGTGCGTGCCCGGGGTGATATGCAAAAGAAGAAACCAACGCTCTTCATGAATAAAGGTCGCCGGTACATCGCCTGGATGAACCCGGAGAAAGTACAGATTGGCGTAGAAGAAAAAGCCTACGATATTTGCCGGAGTTTTGGAAAAGACTCCCTGAATGCGCTGGCTATGTTGCTCTCGCACGAGCTAACGCACTACTATGAAAGTCATGACTGGTCGCGCCATTTTGTTAATGCTAATGAAGGGCTGGAGGCCAGTGAAAAGATTGGAGCGCTGGATGAGGGAATCAAACTGGAAACCCAGGCTGACTACCTGGGTGGTATTCTGGCTATTTCAGCCGGGTATGACGGTTACGGGCTCATGCCTGAATTCCTGAAAGAAACCTATGCGAGATATGGTTTACCGGATGAACTACCGGGCTACCCTTCTTTACAGGAGAGAATTCGTCTTAGTGACAATACAGCAAAAGAGCTGAAGATATTACATGGCGTATACAAGACAGCGAACTTTCTGACGCTGATTAATGCCTACGAACCCGCCATTGCCTATTATGAACACATTCTCACCAAATACCAGAGTACGGAGGTATACAACAATGCAGGCGTTAGTGCAGCGCTGGCCCTCTTGGACCTGATTGAACCGGAAGAAATGCCTTACGTGCTTCCTCTGGAACTGGACCAAAGCAGCCGCCTGGACGAGCTCGCTACCCGTCTGCCAAAAGATGTAGAAGAACGCAAATCATTACTACTGGAAAAGTCCCGGCAGTTTCTGGCAAACGCCATCGGGCTAAGCAAAAAAGAAGCTACCCCAATGCTGAACATGGCCATTTTGGCCATGCTGGAAGACGAGTGGGACGAGTCTGAATACCTGGCGCGTAAAGCCATAAAAACCGCTAAAAAGTACCAGCAGCCCAAAGCCGAAGGGGATGCATTAATCGTACTGGGTATTCTCGCTGCGCTGCAGGGGGATAAGTCGGAAGCAAAAGACTTTTTCCAACAGGGCCAAAAGCAAAGCCCCGACCTGGCCAGGCGGAACCTGGCCCTGCTAAGCAATACCCCTGAGAAGGCCATCAGTCGGCAAGCGCCCGTAAAGGGGGTGGAAAAGATTGGCTCCATCTACCTGGATGACTTCCTCGCCGACCCTCAGGTTGACCAAAGTGTTGAGCTGAGCGGCAACGTTTTTAACGGTCAGAAAACCTACGCCAGCAGTACCGTAGAGCTCCATTTTGCGGATGATGGTGACAAATACGCTATCTTTCAGGAGACCAGTGCGGACTACGCCGGTCAAAGCCAACTAGGGGCAAGAGAAGGTGACAGTCGCGAAAAGGTCGAAAATTTATACGGCCCGGCCAGTAAAACAATTAACCTCCGGCATGGCATCTGCCTTCGTTACGATAACGCTAATATTCTGTTTTTCTTTAACGCCAACGACCAGCTTGATCGCTGGGTGATTTATAACGCTGAACTTTAAAATCCATAGCTATGAAATATTTACAAATCCTGCTTATCAGCCTGCTTTCTTGCAGTGTGCTGATGGCACAGTCTGATCCGTCTCCTACGGTATTCAGTCAGGTGGGCAAAGCCAAACTGGTAAAACCTGGCGTTAAGAAGAAAATGAAAGTACGGGCGGGCTCTGCGCTTGGCCAGGAGGGCACTTTAGTGCTGAAAAAGAATACGACCGTGGGGGTATTCTTCGATGATGGCTATACCTACCTCACCGGGCCCGGTACTTTTGAGGTAGCTCCCTTGATGGAGTCATCCAGATTGGAAGAGAGTGATTTCATGGAAATACTGGGAGACAAACTGCAACAAGTTCAACACCCCTTTTTCAATCAAAGCAGAAGATCCGGCTTTGGCTCCGGCGGTTCTGGTGGAACAGGATCAACAACCAACAGTACGACCACGAACTCTCCCTTAAAGCCACCAAGCAAGCCCACCCAGGCGGGTGCCGGAGACAAAGAATCCGGCATTAAGCCGATCGCTCCTCTGAAAGGGAAGATAGCCGCTGGGATCATCAACTTTAGCTGGCGCCCGAAAGCAGGAAATACAGGGATTAGTGCTTACGAAGTTGTCGTGATGAACAGTTCAGGTGACGTAGTGTTCCGCCAGGAGGCCAAGGGCCAGTCCCTAAGTGTAACGACGGCACAAGCAGGGCTTACGGATAAAGGTAAATACTCCTGGAAGGTAAGCAGTAAAGGAAACAGTGAGATCAATTCAGGGCCAGTGGAAGTTGAGTTTCAGGGAGCTGACGGAGTGGGCAAAGCGCTGGATCGCCTCAGCAGCGACAAGGCCTATCAAATGGCCAGTCCCGCCAGCAAGCTGTTGATGGAAATCGCCACTCTTGACCGGCTGAAATTTGTGGATGCAGCATTCCAGAGGCTCTCCATTGCGCAAAAGAAATATAAGAAAAACCCGCTGGTCAAAGCTATGAGTAAGTATTACAAATACGACTACGGCATACTAGAACAGTAGGGTTTAAACAGAAGTCATCTCTACCAAAAATCAGCGATGACGCTGTTTGCACTACATCGCAAAACTCTTAGCGATCAGCGGTCAATATTCAGGCGTAACGGCCATGAATGTTGACCGCTGATCGTTTTTATCATATTCAAAAGCAGCGTGCAATAGCTCAAGGAGCGATCATCCTATGCTTTTTATTCTTTCCTTGCACCTGCGGGCGCGCCAAAAATCGTTAGCGGTCTGGAAAATACTTATCCAGTAAAGCGACAAATGCTGGCGTATCACGAAGCGAAGCAAAGCGCTCATGTAGCCCTATCTCGGCGTAGTTGTCGTAGCCTGCTTCCAGCAGTGCCTGCAGTGCCGTGATGGCTTCTTCAGCTTGTCCGTTCTTCACGTACATATTCGCCAGGTTCAGGTTGAACTGGCTGAGATCTGGCCGCAACTCAATGATTTTCGTCCAGCGGGCAATAGCTGCCGGGTAATCTTTTTTTGCTTCATCCCGAACTGCCATGGGATATAGAATGAAGGGGTTGTCGGGAGAATCCTTTAAGGCAGACGAGTAGAGGCTATCCGCCTTTTCGGGGCTACCAACCTTTAGTTCCGTTTCCGCAAGTAAGAGTTTACCATAATAATCTTCGGGCTCCAGCCGGACGTAGCGCTTGATCATTTCCCGGCTTTCCGATGCGTCCTGAAACCCCTCTTCATATAACAGCAGGCGAGCCAGATTGTAATAAGCATTAGCGTTCGGTGACGGCTTTGAGATCGTCACGTAATACATCTCAATGGCCTCTTCTATTTTTCTTTGCTCTTCAAAAAGCCTGGCCAGGTTGTAATAAGACAGGGCCAATTCCTCATCGAGCGAAATGGCGTCCCGATAGAGGGTTTCCGCCTCCTCATATTCCTTGCGCTCCTTATAAGTGCCCGCCAGATTCATCAACGCCAGCCCCCAACGTGGTGACAATGCATTGGCGGTTTTAAAAGCCAGCAGTTCTTGCTCTCCGTTTTTAAAATGACGGTAGATGATTCCCTTCTCATTATAAATATGCGGCGCTACCGGCTGCAGCGCAAGCGCCTTGTCTTGTTCTGCCATCGCCAGTTGATAGAGACTGTCACTACCGCCCGCACGTTCGGCTTGTAAGCGAAGATTCACCCCCCGGAAGTAATGTGCCCGTGATTTGGTGTCCGCATAAAAGCTACTTTCCGTGCCCAATAGCTCTGCCGCCGTTTCCAGGTATTCCGGATAGCGATCATAAATATCCGCGTTTGCCCAGCGGCGCCCCAGCTCTTTCCCCGGGGAGGTAACGTAGTCGTTAAGCGCTTGCTGTGCGTCCTCCTGCAACACACTCAGCAAGCTGATTTTCATCACCTTTTTAAAGGCTACGGCGTCGGCACTTTCGCCCATCGAGCGGTAGAGATCATAGGCAGAAGCCCCTTTAGGGTAGAGCAGGTTTTTGGCCTCAATAGCTTCTCCGAAGGCAACGAATTTTTCAATCAGGGGGGTGTCTCTTTCCAAAGAAACGGGGTCAGCTTTCGCCAGATCCGTAGGGGAAGCCACCGGAGCCTGAGCACGGTCTACTTTGGAGAGTTTCGTTGTTTTTGAACCGGCGGTAGTCGGGATTTGCTGATCTCCGGAGGCAGCCATTACCTCATCGACCAGGTATCGTTCCAGTTCGAGAAGATTGACGTAACGGTCCTCGTTTTCATCCGCCGCACCGCTCAGCCCTTTAATGAGGTAGTAGGAAAAAATGCCTCTGCCTCCATCAAGACTATCGTCTTCCAGGGAGGATTGATCGGGCTCGCAGGAGAGAATTTTGACCGTATTACCAAAGAGTTGGGAGATGACGGCGGCGGTAGCCGCCGGCCCACCATTTTGGCTGCCGGCCAGCGTGCCTGAACGGCAGGCGTCGGTGATGAGGATAACCTCCGCTTTTTTCTCCAGAATCAGGCGGCTCAGCGCATCGTCCAGGGTGTTGACCATGCAAGCTCCGCCGGTGGCGTAGGTAGTAGCGGAAGCATCGTGAAAGAGCAGGTAGCCCATCTTGTTTTCGGAGACCACTTCCACGTCTCCGTGGCCGGCAAAATAGAGGATGATGCGCTCTTTGGGCTGTGCCTCTTCAATGAGTCGATCAAGCTCCGCCAGGAATTTACCGTAGGTGGCTTCCTCGTTCGTCAGTAAAACAATATCTTGGGCATCAAGCTTCCAGGCTGTTTGGTGGGTTAGCAGATTGGCAAAGGCTTCTGCATCATCGTCAGCGTACTCCAGATCAGTGATTTTATCATCTCGGTATTCGGAAACACCCACAATGAGTGCCTTAGCACCCGAGAAAGGGCGAATAGCCCTGATTTGCGCCTGGGTAACCATCGGCTGTATCATCAAATACAGAAACAGCAGCGGAAGCCAAACGCCTTTCTTTCCTCCCAAAGAGAAGAAGCCGGAGGGTCTGGATTTATTTGTTACTGCCTGCTTCATTGACCGTATTTAATTTATGCTAAAAATACAAAGCTACCTCCAATGATGAACGGAAATGTAACCTCTCTACTTACAGGAATGCTTTTTTGCCTGGCTTCATTGCTCAACGGGCAAAATGAAATTCAGACCGCCTTCAGCATGATTGGTGGCTCCAACACCGCCATCGAGCAGGAACAGTTGCGGGAGGAGGGTAGCAAATTCGAGATTGCCAACCGGGTCTACAAGCGGCTGATTGCCGCTAAGGGCGACCGGCGCTTCACCCCACCGGCCTTTTACATTGCCTCGGGCGAAAAATTTCTGGCTTTTATGGAAGCTGACGGACTGAGCATCGGCCTGGAAGAAAAAGCTTTCGACCTCTGCATGGAAATGGGCGAAGATGCCCTGGCCGCTGTATTAGGCCACGAACTCAGCCATTTCTACGAGAAACACGGCTTTGACTTCAACATCCTCTCTGAGTTTCAGGACGAAAAAACGGGCGAAGCCGTCAGCGGTGTCAGAACCCGGCTAGGCAATGATGCCGAGGCCAATGCCTTTGCCAACGACTTGCTTAATTCCATTGATCGATCCTGGAGTCGGCTGGTCAAGCTCTCTAACGAGACAGAGTCCGATTATCTAGGTGGCTTCCTCGCTTACTCAGCGGGATACTCCGTGGATAAGCTTCCCGAAATGTACGGTAAGCTTTACGAGGGCTACGGCCTCAAGGATACTATTTTCGGCTACGGAACCCTGCAGGAACGCCAGGAACTGGCCCAGGCGACCCAGCGAAAACTGGACAACTTTATCGATCTTTTCGAAGTAGCGAACCTGCTGATTTCCGTGGAACGATTTGCTGACGCGCGGGTGTTGTACAAATACATCCTGAGAGAATATCAGGGCCGGGAGATCTATAACAACCTGGGCGTCCTGACGGTGATGGAGGCACTTAGCTGCCTGGGAGACCGGAAAAAAGACTTCCGGTTACCGCTGGAACTTGATCTCTCCTTCGGCACCGGTACCAAGGGCATTGAAGCATATCCCCCGGGCTTCTTTGAAAAGTTGCTCGAAGAAGCGCTGTATTACTTCCAAAGCGCCGCCAGCCTGGATGCAGACTACGCCCCTGCCTACCTCAACCAGGCCACCGTGTATTACCTCCGGGAAGATTATACCCGGGCTACTTTCTACGCCGACGTGGAAGCACGCGACAGAGCGGAAAAATTTCCGGAGACCTTCCCCAACACCGGCCACGATGCTGATGTGCTGCTGGCTTTAATCACCATTAAGCAGGGCGATAAGGCGAAGGGAATCAGCCTGCTGGAAAAAGCCAGTGCCAATAGCAACGTCGCGGCCATTAACCTGAAGATCGCCAAGGGCGAAGAACTGCCCTCTTCCTCTTCTGATGGCCCTGAGTGGAGCATTAGCGACCTGGAGCAGGATGACATTCTGGTTAAATCCCAGTCCATCAACAAATCCAAAGACCTGCGTATTTTCGACGACGACAAGTTGCGGGTCTGGAACGAAAAGGCAGGACTAACGGACGCCAAGATCTACCGCTTCAAGCCTCGTTTCGAACTCAACCTGCCGGATGTGTACTTCATGATCACCAACCCGGGCTACGATGAATTAAACTTTGATGACCTCGGTGTAGGCAGCACTGCCGAAGCCATCCGGGAGGAATACGGTGAGCCGAACAAGATCATCTCCGCCGTCAACGGTGAAGTCTGGGCCTATGATGAAACCATTCTCATCTTTGATGCCGAACAAAAAGTAAGGCGCTATGCACTCTGGCTGGCTGATTAGCCACGGTGCATCAATTCCCCCAGGAGTAGTTCTTGCTAAGCGAAATCAATACTCCTGCTCCTGAAGCAACCATTATCTTCACCCCATAACAGAAAAGGTCTTACCCAAATTACAGCTTCGCATGACTGCCACTGAAAATGATTACATCCAGGCCATCCTGACCAACGATCCAAAGGGGCTGCGCGAACTCTATCGCGCATTCCTTCCCCGGATCAGCCGCTTCATTCAGTTGAATGGTGGCTCAGCGGATGACGCTCAGGATATTTTTCAGGACGCACTGGTTGTCATCTACAAAAAAAGTAAATCGCCGGACTTCATCCTGAGCAGCAAGTTCTATACACTCCTCTACGGTGTTTGTCGGAACCTCTGGGGAAACCAGCTGCAGAAAAAGTCACGAACAGAAGTTTCGCTGACTGATGATCATAAGTTCCAGCTGACGACTGACATCTCCAAAGAGCTGGAAGCCGCCGAAGAGCAGCGGCTTTTTTGGGACGCCTTCAAAAAGCTGGGCAAAGACTGCCAGCAGTTATTGAAGCTGTTTTTTGCGAAAGAAAAAATGGACATCATCACCCAAAAGCTCAACCTCAGTAGCGTAGGCTACGCCAAGAAGAAAAAATTCAAGTGTAAGGAAAAACTGGTTGCCCTCATTAAAGCGGACCGCCGCTTTCCCGAACTCCGATTAAACTAAATCCGCCATGGAAGAACAGTATGAAAAAATCGAAGGCTACCTCGGCGGAACCCTTTCGGCCGATGAACGAACGGCTTTCGAGGCGGCGCTGAGCGCCGATGCCGGGCTGCGGGCGGAGGTAGCCCTCCACCGGCAACTGGCGGCCAGCTTTGCCGACCCCGGCGAGCTCGCTCTGCGGGAAACGCTGGAAGAACTGGCCGGGGAAGAAACCTACCAGGCAACGACGGTTCCACAGGAGGCAGCCGTACGCCAACTCACCGCCCGGCGGGGCTGGTTATGGCCGGTGCTCGGTCTGGCGGCCATCGCCCTGGGGGCCTATTTTTTTCTGCCCGCCATTCTGGGCAGTGGCAACACCTTACCGTCGGCCAATCCCGAATTGGAAGCGATTATTGAGCGGGGCAGTAACCCCGTGTATGACTTCGAGCTGTCGGCCAGTCAACTGGCCAGCGGAGGAGAAACTCAGCTGCGGATCGAGGGCGAGTTGTTCGCCGCCAACCTGCCGGCAGATTCCAGCTTTGTCGTTCAGGTCTATAGTAGCGATCCCGAAGACTTCCCCGCAAAGCCCCTATATTCGACGGTGGTGCGCCCCGTTGAGGATAAAAGCCGACCGCCGATGGGCTTTGGTGGTAAAAAGGCCTTTTCGGTAGCACTCGAGGCAAAGGCCCCGGATCAAAGCAGCACTTACTACTTTGTGGTAAGAGACAAGGCTGGCGAAGAAGTGATTTACGCTGGCAAGGTCAAGGCACAAGAGTAAAGGCATTAGGTGCTTTCGGGCGCTGGCGCAGGTGCAAGGGAAAGTTTACGAGCAGGGCAGCGAAAAGTACAGGTTTTCACTACCCCCACCCGGCACCAAAGAAAGAGTAGGTTTTTTCAAGGATTGAATCATGAGTTATTCCCTAAGCACCCCCCGTATTCTTCGTGCAGCCCTGTTCTGTGGCCTGCTGGCGATACCGGTCCTCCTTTTTGCCCAATCGCCTCGACTGGGCGTACCCTTCGGGCATACGACGCCCGTTACCTCGCTGCAGCTCAGCCCCGACGGAATGCTGATCACCTCCGGACAAGACGCAAACATTTTCCATTGGGATCTCAACAAGCGCAAGCTTCTCCGCTCCGTACCCAGCCCCTACGGCATGTACCTGCGGCCGGCCACCGTGGAGGGTATTTCCTACGGCGACGCCGTCAATGTCGCCTACCGTAAAGGCGGAGAATACATCGACCTCAACAGCGGAGAAGTCATTGAATGTACCATTACCGTTCGCGGTAAAACCGATACCATTGGCATGGGCTACTTCAGCCTGAACAAGGGAAACGTAAGCAAAGACGGGAAGTACTTCCTGGAGAAAGGACGCCTTACCCCCGGCTGTGTCCGGGGTGGCGATACGCTGGACATTGACTTCCCCGCTCAGGGCTTTGTACCGGGCGGAGACTTCCTCTACCAGTTATCCGACTCTACCCTCAAGCGATGGGCTTACCCCGATTATGCCCCCGCGGAGCGGGTGACCCTGGAGGATTTCCCCGACAGCACGGGCGCTTTACAGTTTATCGGCCCGGGAAAATTCGGCTACCTGAGCCTGGAAGGAGAAGACAGAAAAACGAGAATATACCACCTCTGGAATTTGCTCAACGGGAAGAAAATCGGCGTTGCAGAACTTCCCACCCGGAAAACGATCAGCGACGTTCACCCCTCCGGCAAGTTCCTGCTCGTCCACAGCTTCACCGGTGGCCGACGGCGGAAATCCATTGAGCAACGCTACAACCTCGAGACCAATGAGCTCGACGTCACCTACAAAGACCCCTACCCCGCCAAGGCCGTCATCATCAACGATTCCCTGCCCGGTGCTATTTATTCTCCGGAAGGAGACTTCGTGCTCTACCCTAATTTACGGGGAACGGTCTATCTGCTCCACCCGGAATCCGGCACGGCCTGGGACAGCCTCAGCGCCCACGCTGCCGTCGTGGAACGGGTAGACGGTTCGCAGACCAATGATGGCATCTTCATGGTCAAAAAAGCCGTTGGTAGTTTCACCGAATCTTTTGCCGGTTACTTCTGGAACTGGAAGGACCTTAACACCCTGGGCGTCGTCACCATCGAGCGGGCCACCGCCCCGCCCCCCGGCACCCCCGAAGGGCGGGCACTAAACGCCACCCGACGGCTGGAAATCGTCGAGATCAAAAACCCCTCGGCGGAGCGGGCTAAATTCACGATCAACGATCGGACGGGAGAGAGAATCCACTCCACCAAGGAGGTCGATTTCAGTGACCCCATCACCAGCGGTCGGGACCTGAGAGTTCAGACCCACGCCATCTACGGCAATTCCACCATCGCCATTGGCACCCGGGGCGGAGACATCCTCTTCTTTGACAAGGAAGGAGCCTTCTATTCAATCCTGAGCGGCCATACCGAATCCGTCAATAGTCTGAGTTTTACCGAAGGGGCGAAGCGCCTTATTTCTGCCTCCGACGACGGGACGATGAAAATCTGGGACCTCGCCAGCGGAGAGCTCATCGTCACCCTGGTCCTGATCAATGATCTGGAGTGGGTCGTCCTTGGGCCCAACAATCTTTTTGATGCCTCTCCCCGGGCCATGAGTCTGCTCTATTACGTGGTGGACGACGGGGAAGGCGGGGAAGAAATTGTGGAGCTGGAGCAGATGAAGGAACGCTTCTATTCTCCGGGACTGCTACAACAGCTACTCGGCTACAATAAGCGCCCCCTACGCTCGATCAAAGGGCTCGACCAGGTGGACCTGTACCCTAAAGTAGAGAAAATGACGGTGGGTAACGATTCCCTGCACCTGCGCCTCCGCGCCCGCACGGGTGACATTGGTAAAGTCGCGCTCTTCCTGAACGACAAGGAACTCGAGGAAGACATCAATCCGGACCGGGCCACCTCCATTTCACTCGACCTCAAGCGCTATCAGTCCTTTATGTTTCACGACAATGTGCTGAGTGTGCGGGCCTACAATAAGGAAGCCTCGCTGCGCAGCTCTCCCGTCGAAACGGAGTACATCTACCCCGAAGGGGCAAAAGCCCGGGGCACGACGAATGACAACAGCCCTACCCCAACCCTGAGCCGGGAAGATTATCTCGACGCCAAGCTCTACGTCCTCTGCGTCGGCACTTCGGATTACACCGATGAGCCCGGCGAATCAATGGACCTTTCCTTCCCCGACGTTGACGCCGAAATGATGGGTCGCGCCCTGAAAATGGTGGGTTGTGAACTCTTCTGCTCAAACGCAGAAGTAGACGTTGTTTGTCTTAACACCAACGACAGCCTGAAAACCGATCTGGAAGCCGAAAACATCCGCTGGGATTTTTCCTCCAAGGAAAACATCGTCCGCGAATTCAAAACCCTGAGTGAGAAAGCCCGCCCGCAAGACATCGTTATCGTCTACTTCTCCGGGCACGGCAAAACCTACCGCAGCAACGATAAAGATCAGTTTCACTACCTGACCTACGACGTTCGCCCGGGTAACGTTGGCGATGAAACCGCCACCAAAAATGCGGTCATCGCTTCCGATGAGCTGACCACTTTGCTCAAAAGCATCCCCGCTGCCAAGCAGGTCCTCATTCTCGACGCCTGTAATTCCGGGCAGATCATTGACGATATTTCTCTGGGCTCCAAGGACCTCAACGGCTCACAGATCCGAGCACTTACCCAGATGAGTGACCGCACCGGCCTCTATCTGCTCACCGGTTCTGCCGGTGATATGGTGAGCTACGAAGCCAGTAAATTTGGTCATGGCCTGCTCACCTACGCGCTGCTCAACGGCATGAACGGACAGGCCACTACGAAGGACGAAGAAGGCATCTCCATGGTGGGCATCACTCGCCTTTTTGATTACGCTCAGGGGCGGGTGGTTGACCTGGCCAGAAGCATTAACGGCATCCAGAAGCCGCAGGTGAATTACCCGCTGCGGGCCGGAACTTTCCCCATTGGCATCTTTAACGACAATACAAAAATCCCCATCACGGGGGCGAAGCCGACCGTCGTTCGTTGCCGGGTAGTTGACCGCGAATCCTTTGAAGATGAACTGGACCTGGAGGTTGAAATGGAACGCCTCTTCCGCAAAGAAGCCCGCAAAGGGCCGAAAGCAGCCTACACGTACGTTGACATCGGCAGGCTCGAAGATGCCTACTATGTGGTCGGCAGTTATACCGTTGATGAAGAAGGACTCATCACCCTCTCGGCTAACCTGGTTCAGAATAAAACCAAGAAAATCCCGCTCGTTATGGATGTCGGGGGAGAGCCGTTAACCGCTACCTCCATGGAAAAACTGGCTCGAAAAATCGAGCAGGCGGTGCGGCGGAAGTTGAAGGGGCGGTAGTGGGGAGCTTACTATGTTTACATGGAGCCGGTTGAGTAGCATTTGCATGATTTAAAATCTGTTTAGGTCGTTTTATTCAAAGTTTTGTTAGAAAAATTCTTACATTTACTATTGTACTAAGAATTAAACCCTATGAAAAATTTCGCTTCTTCGCTTCTTCGCTTCTTCGATTCTTCGCGATCAGTTTAATTTTGCTCACTGCTTGCGAAAAAGATGGCTATATACCATTAGATGAAACTCCTATTCATCCTGAAGAAGTTATTCGCAACAAACCAATAATCGTTGAACGAAATTTGGTCTCGGAGGAAGTACTGGTACTGCGCTCAGAAATCATAAATTCTGTAACCAATCTATCTACGCCTCGAACCAAAGATGGAAAATTTGAAAATTTTCTCGACTCAATACTTTTAACTCCTGCCTACATAGTTAATGATACTTCAGGGAATGCTATTGTTTACAGTTTTCTATTGGAGGAAAAGTCAATAGATGTTTTTGCTAATCTCGTAGTACGAATAGATAGCTTGGGAAATAGTACAAGTTTTGTCTACCAATACGAAATGGATACGGAGTTTAGTATCGGTTTCAATTCGGGAAAAGACAATATTTCTAATTTTTCGGGAGCCGTTAGGATCAGGCCTCTAAGTACACTTTTACAGTTTAAAGAAAAGTGCAACCTTGGAGATTGTTTCAAAATTTTAGTTGGCAAACCAGACTACGGCACTACTCCTAGTGGAGGAGGCGGCGGAGGAAGTGGCGAAGCAGGAGGCCCCGGAGGTAGGGTAACAACTGGCCCCACCACCGTACACCCTTCTGGAGGAGATTGCTGGCATGTGGAAGAATACGGTTGTGAACAGAGCGGTTGCACAACCGTCATTACTTTTGAACCGTGGTGTGGATTAGTTTTTCTCTGGCCAGATGATAAAAGCAATAACTGCGGCCCAGACGACTGTGGAGAATTTATCAAAATATTGGGCATTATACCTCGAAGGCTATTATCCAGTGTTACCCAAACCAACATTGAAAGACTCGACATTTTACTAAAAGATCTTCCTTATGACGGCAACGTCATTAACTACATTCTTAATGAGAATACGTTTGAAGAATGTTTTAGTGACATTCACAATTCAGGCAATTGTGTGCGAGCGCAAGTAGTTGACTACCTCAATTCGGTAGTTCCTCTTACGGGAAATGGCAGTTTTCCATTTACTGATAATTATAATGGCTTTTCGGATGAAGAGTTATCCGCTTTTTTAAATGCTGTTGTTTTGGCAAATGGTAATGACCATGTTGTGGAATCGGTGAACTACTTAGCCAGTAAGAATTTACAAGACATCCCTTCAACTGTTTCATTACCCGACCTGATTGCTTACCTTGGATACACTTCAGTCAATGCTGGAGAAGCCTTTACAACGGCTGCTGACGACTTTCTTTCAATTGTCTCTGCTATTGAAATTCATAACTCACCTTCTCCAATTAGCTTGAGTTGGTTAGCGACTCATCCAGAAAGTATTTCTTTGTTAGTTAGCTCAGTTTCTGATCCAATTATAGCTGAGGGGATTAGCCTGTCTATTGAAATTATTGCGGGCCTTCATGAGAATATGAACGAAAACGAACAGGTCACTACGACAGTTTGGGCATTTTCAGATCGTTACCGATTCAACGCTTCTTCTAAACTTTATTTACTCGATATAGCTGAAATTTTAGATGAAGAAAGTTTTAGCTCAGAATCGAAAAATTTTATTCGAGAAAACGCTTCTAAAACAGACAGAATAGCGAACAGTGTCGATTGCAGTGAAGACCCCTGCTTGTGTGATGTAATCAATAAGTGGAAAAGTGCAAGGTTCATCACAAAAGCGTCACGTAGCATATTTAGGGTGTTTCGTGATCACAACGGGAGTGACAATCTAGAAATAACCACTTCTTCAGTTTCAGGAGAGCAATTAGCTAGTACTACCTGGGCACATACTAGTTTACCAACAACACCTCCTGGACTTGATATAGATGGTGGTCAGTTCAAGATTACCTTCAATTCGGACAAACCAATGAATTGTACTCAAGTAGGCTTAGCAGCAACCTTGTTACATGAATTATTACACGCTCACATTGCTCAACAGCGCATTCATATGAGCACGGCAGATTTCGCTAACAGGTATCCTTTGTTTTCTACTGGCACAAACAATGAAAGTGGATCTCACATAGAAATGGCAGATAAATATGTAGAAACAATAACTTCTGATTTAGTTTCCCTATTCCCAGATCTCGAGCCTTCCTATGCATACAGGCTTGCTTGGGTTGGACTAGACAATACTCCTGCATTCAGAGCTAAAGAAGCAGCTGACCCAAATTTCAGACAAAATGTTATTGATGCAGACAAGCTGGCTAGTTGTCAATCTGGAATGGATTCCGAAAGAGATGCCGTAGGAATGACCAAATGTTATTAATTATGAATTATAACATATCTATTTATCTATTTCTTGCATGCATATTTTCGAGCTGCTTTCTTCGGCCCTCTTACAAGAAAAATGAAGAAATTGACAAAGAGTGTCGATCGTATTTGTATAAGAATATCTCTGATCAACTCACCAATCCTGATTACGGAGATTCGGTAGCATACTACGCAATCATTGCACAGCAATCAAAAGAAAAAAAACATAACCTAACATTACTCTGCCTTAAGAAAGACGGAAAATGGACAACATACAAGTCAATAGGCAGCGCTAAAGCACCCTGCATGAAAGCGAGGGAATCTTATCTGATTCCATTAGTATTATATCAAGGAGAGCCTTGGGGCAAGTCATTAATCAGGACTATTGATGACTTCCCTGAAAACTACATTCAATCTTTCCGAAAGAAGTCGTTATCTGACAAGACGATTATTTTTGAAACGGTTACGTTGATTAACTACAAACCGGTTGAATAATGCCAGGCCTTCGAAACTGTTTCGAATGAAAAACGCGGCAACTAAAATAGCAATACTTTTCTACCTCGCATCTTGGGTAGGATGTGCAAACACGAAACCACAGAACATTTCGTCTAGAATAAATGATTGCCTTATCGAAAGCAAAATTAACTTAGCGCACCTTTCCCGTAAAGCACCAATAGATAATGGCAACAACTATATGGCATTCCATATTTATTACGATCAAAATGAGCCTTCTTCAAATAATAGGAATGCCTTATGTGATCTATTTAGGCTCCATCCTGATAATAGAGAATGGATCAAGATAGATCAATTCAGGATTGATTTACATAGCTGCAACATTGACAGCACTGGCGTTCTAATTCCCATCAATTACTACTATGGAGAAGTCATTTCGATTCACCAGCAAAAAGACCATCTAAACTTTCCAAAAAAATTCCTCAAAAGAGTTCGAAAATTTTCGCGTAAGAACAACCTGACTACCTATTCTCCTCTATTTTTGAATCGAGGCTTTTCGAAGTCAAAACAATAGTGCATTACGCCAAAACCGCGAAGTTCTCCCCCTCAATACACCGTCGCCACCAGCCGCCGCCCACTGGCCCGGTTGCGGAATTCACAGAGGTAGATTCCCTGCCAGGTGCCAAGGTTTAGCCGGCCATCGGTGATGGGTACGGTGATGCTGTGCCCGATCATTGCTGCTTTGATGTGCGCCGGCATATCGTCCGGGCCTTCCATCGTGTGAACGAGAAAAGGCAGGTTCTCCGGCACGATATGGTTAAAGACAGACTCAAAGTCCGTCAGCACGTCCGGGTCTGCCGCCTCATTGATGGTGATGGCTGCGGAGGTGTGCTGGATGAAGAGATGCAATAGCCCCACCTTCGGCAGATCCGGCAGCTGGCTCATCACTTCCCGGGTGATGATGTGGTATCCGCGCTCACGGGGGGCGAGGGTGAAGATGGTTTGACGCATTGGTTCTTTGGTCTTTTGGTTCTTTGGTCTTTTGGGCTACCGCATTTTGGAGGCGTTGGAGGCGTTGGAGGCGTTGGAGGCAAGTACGGTATTTTATACATACTACTCCTAAAACCAGTGACATTTCTCGGACGCGGTTAGGGTAAACGCATCATATCTGATGATGCGTCATAAAATAGTTGAACCTTGGGCTGATCGAACGGAATGAGCTGTCATTTGCGGGAGCAAATTAAGAACACTGAAGGGCTCAGTGGAACAAATTAAAAACGTAGCAAACAAAGTTTAAGGCGGTAGCCCAAAGTACTAAAATACCAAAAGACCACCTACCGCCGCCGCTTATTCCCATAACTCGGGCAGCGTACGTCTCCAAAGTAGTAATTGAAGCCCAGACCGATGAAGAAATAACGATCCTTCAGGGTATCGTCCCCGCGCTGTTCGCCTTCGCGGTCGATGCGGTTGCCTTCGCCGTCCAGCATCAGGCCCCGATCGTAGAGTTCTGCAGCTACTGGTCCGCGCGAACGACTGAGGTCGGAAAAATCCGGGTAGACCGTGCTGACATCATCGAGGTAGTCCGTGCTGGCATTTCGCACGCCAATGTTGACGTCCATGCTGATTTCGTAGCTCAGGTCCCATTTAAAACCAATGCCGTACGCCAGGGCCGTACTCAGCACCTGATATTCTTCGCCCCGGAGTTGGCCTTCCGTCCCCAGATCTCTGAGTTCTACCAAATCTCCGTCGTCCGTCTCGGTCTTGGGGTTATAACGGAAGACAGACACACCAGCAAAAGCATAGGGCGTAAAGAAGTACTCCTTATGGCCGTGGTAGTAAGGCAGGAAGTTGAATTCAAACTGCAGGGTACCGTCGTAGATATCGCTCTGAAAGCTCAGGTTGCGGTTCTGCTCGAAAGGGTTATTGCTATCGCTGTCATAGGCTTCTACTTTACCGTAGTTGAAGCTCAGCTTTGCCGCCAGCCGGTGATTAAAATTGTATCGGGCACCGAAGCCTCCGGCCGCATTGGGCCGGTCCAGCCGGTAATCCGTATTCAGGTCTCCCAGGTACCAGGAAGCACCGGCCCAGGGGCCGATTTCCAGTCCACGCATCTCCAACTGAGCATCAGCTCCGGTGGGTAGCAGACAAAGGACAAACAACAAAGCGGGCAAAAAGCGGAATATCGTCATGGGGCAAAAAATAGCGCGGCGAATGGACAACCCATACGCCGCGCTGGTTAAGACTTGCTTATTAAACGTTGGTCACCGTAGAATGGTGTGTGAAGCAAGGAAAATGTTTCCGGGTTGCAAGTTGCAGGTTTCATGTTGCAGGTTGCGGGTTGCGGGTCACCTTGCAACCTGCATCTTGCACCTTGAAACCTGCAACCTGCAACCTCCCCTACTGCCCATAGCCTTCATAAATCTGCCTTAGGTCAGATACAGTCTCCTTCGCCTTGATCTCATCGATCATAATTTTGAGCTGCTCGATCATCGGGTTAGCAGCACCCGCTTTTTTCAGCGACTCCCGGATATCATTGATGGCTTTGGTAGCGGCCAGGCGACGCCAAGGGCTACCACCTTGGTCCAGGCCGAGCGATTTCAGCTTCGCCACACCGGCAGCCATCTGATCGGGGCTTCCCTTGGCCAGCAGGTTGCGGTAGCCGTCCATCAGGTTGAGGGCGCCGTATCCATCCACTTCGTTCATCCGCTTTTCGAAATAGGGCAACTTGCTCACGTCACCCAAACCGGCGTAGAGCTCTGCCAGTGCGCCGGCGATGTCGTCGTTCTCAATGGATTCCAGCTGGCTTGCGGCGGCGGCCGCCGCTTTCGGGTCAACGCTCACGAGCGCCTGCAGGCCGGCAGCAACTACGGGGTAAGGCTCGGCATTGAGCGCAGACTCCGCTACTGTCTTCACGTTGTCGCCCCCCACTTCGGCAAACATCTCAATGGCAGCGGCACGAACGGCGCTGTGGGGGTCGCCTTCGGCCAACATCCGCACGAGCGCAATTTGGTCCGGGGTAGGCTCAGAGATGGTCCGCATTGCCAGTCCGCGGACCGCATGGAAGGGATCCTTCAATGCCGCCGTCAGCGTCTGCGTTTTTGCGTCACTCTCCTCCTTGGTGGACAGGCGCTGCAGCACCAGGTAGCGGTCAATCAGGTTGGGCGCAGCCTTGAACTGAGCGGCCAGTTCTTCGGCCGACTTGATGTAGTTGAACTGAGCCAGCAGCTGATGGTTGGGATCAAAGATGACCACGTCGGGCTTCACTGGCGAGTCGAACGTAAAGGTCTGCTTACGCTGATCAACGGTAATAATCTGCCGGTTTGGTGTGGTGCTGCCGTTCGTGTAAATGTCTACTTCAACGGGAATGCGGAAGATAGCGGGCACGTTGTGCTCCGTCTCCTGGGTTTGCTCTACAGTGAGCGTCACTTTACCGTCGGCGTAGTCCGTATCCAACGACAGGGCCGGGTGGCCAGCCTTCAGGAACCACTGGTCGAAGAACCAGTTGAGGTCTTCACCTGTCGTTTCTTCGAAAGCCATCCGCAGTTCGTCCACCTCAACGGCGGAGTACTGGTTTTCGGTCAGGTAGTGCTTCAGGCTGGTGAAGAAGGCGTCATCGCCTACGTAGTGGCGCAGCATGTGTAGTACCGCACCGCCTTTATTGTAACTGTGGGCATCGAACATGTCTTCTTTGTCGTCGTAGTCGTACCAGATCAACTCGTGAGGCTCACCCCGGTTTACGCTGCCAAAGTAGCCGCTTCGCTCGTTGAGCATGTGGAAATCGGCGGCATCACGACCGTGCTTTTCCTCCATCCAGAGATACTCGCTGTAGTTGGCAAAGCCTTCGTTGAGGGTCAGGTTACTCCAGCTTTCACAGGTGACGTAGTCACCGAACCAGTGGTGGAACATCTCGTGGGCAACGATTTTTTCGTTGGTCTCTACGTCGATCAGGTCACGCTTGGTGCCGTGCATAAACTCGCCGAAGATAACGGCAGAGGTATTCTCCATGGCGCCGGATACATAGTCGCGTACCGCCACCTGGCTGTACTTCGGCCAGGGGTAGCTTACACCGGTCACGTCGCTGAAAAAGCTCAGCATCTCACGGGTGTAAGGATAGATGTCTTTGGCGTGGTCCTTCCAGCCTTTTTCCATGTAGTAGTTAACGGGGATACCGTTCCAGTCCTGATCTTCAACGATGTCGAAGTCGCCCACGATCAGCGCAAAGAGGTAAGGCGCGTGTGGCAGGTCCATTTTCCAGTAGTCCGTTCGGGTACCATCAGCGTTCTTCGTCTGGTTGATCAGCGATCCGTTGGAGAGCGTCTCGTACTCGTCGGCAACGGTCACGTACATCTCCTGGGTCGTCCGCTCATTGGGCTTATCGATGGTCGGGAACCAGCGGCTGTTGTTCTCCGTTTCGCCCTGCGTCCAGATCTGGCGGGGCTTATCGCCTTCTTCGCCCCGGGGGTTGATGAAGAAGAGGCCCTTGTCTGAAGTGATGGCAGCGCTACCACCGGATTCAGCCGGGATGGCCGTGTAATCGATCACAATCGTGTACTCCTCCCCGCGCTTATATTGGCGGTCGAGGGCGATGGTTACCTGTTGTTTCTCCCCACCGTAGTCATAGCTCAACTCCTTCCCGCTGGCCATTTTGATGCTCTTAAACTCAAAGCCTTTAGCGTCGAGGACCAGTTTGGCGCTGGGCCGGAAGTAAGGAGTTAGTTTCAGCGTCGCTTTGCCGATTACTTGTTCTTTAGCCCAATCGAAACGCAAGTCCAGCCGCGTATGCAGCAGGTCGTGGGTACGGAAGTAAGCCGGCCGGTAAACGGGGCGTTCGTTGGGGATTTCGATTTCCGCCTGCATATCCGTTACGCCGTTGGCTTCCGGGGTAATGGTCATGGTGTCGAGGTCTCGGACCTCCATCACAACGGGGGCTTCAACCGTAGCGGGCTTGGTGGTGGAACAGCCGACGGCGAACAGGGTCGCCAGGAGGCCGATCAGGGAAAAGGTATTACGCATACTTTGTAGAGTGGTTTAGATATAAAAGACGTATAAAAGTAGCCTAATGTTGCATGTGCGCCGGAGCGCAGGTGCAATGTTTTCCCCGTAGAAGAGCAATGATGGAGATGAATAGCTACTACAGAAAATTTGACCAGGATATACCATTGAAACCAAACCTACCCAATCAGGCGTTATCTTTATATCCCTAATTAATCGTTATGACAGATTCACAACGCCCCCTTTCGTTCTCAGAAGAGGAAATGCGTCGTGAGATTATCGCGGAGGTGTCACGCATGGACACCTCCTTCCTCCGAGTGGTACATTCAATGATGCGAACCTATGCCGAAGAGCGGGAAATGGAAGAAGAAAATCCCGTTATCGATTACCTGGTTGACGGTAGCCCACTCCGTAAAAAGGAATTCCTGCAAGCAGCTGACGAGGGTGTAGAAAAGGTGATAAATGGAGGAGGGACTGAAGCCGATGATTTCTTCCAAAAGAAAGAGAAATGGATGAATGATATCGAGTAACGATTGAAGACTCGGCAGAGAAAGACTTCGATGCAATCATTCATTATTTAATGACAAACTACTCGCATGCGTCAGCCACTAAGGCCGTCTTAGCGATCAAGAAAAAAATTCTTAGTCTAGAAAAATTCCCGGAATCTAATCCAGTATATCACAAGAGTAGCGGGAAAAGAAATTTGACTTACCGTTATATCGTTGCTAAAAAAGTGCACAGAATCATCTTTACTATTCTTGTTGAAGATTTACGGGTCATCATTTCTAGAATTACACACGCCAGAGCGGACAAAGGAGGTATAATTCGTTCCCTGGAAGAAGAGTGATCGTTCAAATTTTCAGCTAAATGCCCCGCAAATACACCACCTGCCCCATTGCCACGAGAAACCCGCATTCCACCTTCGCACCTGATCGCGTAGAGTTGCTAGAAACCTACAGGGCGCAGCCTACTCCTATGGTCAATTTTACGGGGTTAAACCATTCATAGCCTCGGGGGGCTTGTTCAAGAGAGTTTGCTCCATGAGTGGAGCCGTTAACAATGTATTCATCGTAACGGTTAACATTCCCAGCCCGGTAAAACAAATTTAAATTCATCCGGCCACAAGAAAAGGTAATCCCGGCATACGCTTCCAATGATCGGGGAGAGAATTCAAAATTCCCTTTTCTATCACTACCAGAACTGGTATCAACCGGCTTCACCCAATAACGAAAACGAGGTTGTAGGCGAACATTAAAAGCCAGTGATTTATTGAAATGATAGTTGAGTTGGCCAAAAGGTGCGATCATTAGCTGTTTATGCCTATCTACAAAAGTTATTATGCTAGGAGCAAACTCTCCTGCGGGTATGGAAGCATCCACTACAGGTCTTTTAAAAGTTGCTACTTCATAAAGGCTATTTATGCCAGCAGAATATGAAAACGATCCTCGCTTGCTAGTTTCATATTGAATAGTAAGACCAAACGAGTATGTTCCAAAAAACTCTGTCTGTGTCCTTAGCAGTCGATCCCTGTTTGGATATGAATATAGCCGTTTATCATGCTCTGCCATCCCCGCCGACAACTCCATTGACCAAGATGAACTTAGAGTATCAAGTTGACAGCATGCGATTGAACTGAATGTGATGAAAAAAGCAAAAGTTAGCAGCGTAGATATTGACAGGCAACAATTATGTTTATTGATTATCATTTGACGATAATTTTACGAACGCTATTTATATCTGAAGAATAAACACTTATCATATACACTCCACTATCCAGTGTCTGCAAATCGATACTTATTGGTAGTTGAAAGTTTTTTTCCTGAAGGATCATTCTACCACTACTATCGTATATTTTCACCAAAGCACCAACCAATGTTTTATCGCCGCCTTGCACAAAAAGAGTCTTTCCGTTTTCATAAGATAGAGGGTTCGGGTAAATTGCGATATCGTTTACTAAAGAAGCAACATTCCCTAGCTCTACTCTTCTGCGCTGTTGGACACCACCTCCACCGCCGCCGCCTTGGTTACAGAGATCAATAGCCATATTTACTGACCGAGTCCCACAACGATTTGAAACGAATACACTAATGGTGCCATCCTGTTCACCAGCATGCACCCATGCCGTTTTTGAGTTTCCAGAATAGTTTTCCCAACAAAGCTCTGGATCAAACGGAAATAAGGGCACGTAGGAAAGTTCCAAGAGTAAGAATCTGCTCCTTGTGAATTAGCTGTCAAATAATAGTTCAAACCAGGCTCAAAGCAGGAAGGACCACTAATAGATGGAATCTGAGGTTTTCCTACCCATAAGTTTTTGGATACAGTGCGGGAAGAGCAAGCCCCATTAATAATTGTAAATGTAAGCACTGCTGAACCAGAAAAATTAAGATTTGCAGCACTTAAAGTTGCCAAGCTACCTGTACCAGTTGTGCTTCCAGTAAACAGTGAACTGGGTGTGACAGCCCATGACAATGAGCTACCTATTGGGAAATTTTCTAGCAGGTACTGATCGTTAGAGCAAACTACTTCTTCTCCAGAGACAAAGGCTCCGTAATGAGAATCAGTTGTATTTGGGGCTGTAGTCGCGCCCAACCAATCACTGTAGCCTGTAGAACTAGTACCAGCACCAAGCCAAGCACTACTAAATCGACCTGCAAGTGCTTCAGGATCAACCTCACAGGTTACTCCTCCAACGAAACTTTCTGAAGCAGAATGAACAGCTACAACACGTCGATTTTGATCGAAGTAACCTCCTCCCGAACTTCCAGTTTCAATTGTCCCAATATCTCCATTTGATCCCGGAGAAAATTCAGCAACAAATGCATCACCTGCCGTAAGAGTATAACCTACACCAAAACTACCAAGAAAAATATCACTCGAATTAACTGTTGGTGCAGAATCATCATGAGAAAACTTCATAACATCCCCTTGAGGGTGATGTGTTATCGTCAATTCTGTTGGGATATTTGCTCTTCTATCCCAACCTGCAAAAAGTATGTCACTATCAGCTGGAATTGGCTCATTAATTTCTAATAAAGAAGCATCAGCACCTTCGAATAATGCTCTTAGTGAAGCCCCCGATAGAGTTATCCAAGTTTGCGATGATGGTGCAGTTGACCCATTACACAAAACGTTTCTGTAATTGAATCTAAACCTAAATGAAGATAAGTTTTCACCATCTATACAGTGCCCCGCAGTCTGTACGAGAGGGGTATCAGATTGACAATCATCAGTCAAAAGTGTACCAGAACAGTGTTCGCTGGTAACATTTTTCAAAACCAAACAAGTAGAATTGGCTTCGTCTTGCCAATTGGAAGCATCTGGACATGCAACATCAGGTATACACGGTAGAGCTTGACCATATGCTTTTCCATTCTCTATATCGTTTCCTCTGAATCCAAAAGCAACCGATTTTATCGACACTTCAAATTCTTTAACGGATTCCTCCGGTAAAAGGATTTCTATGGTTGCTGATTCTCCATATATAATTTCAGATATATATTCTCCGTTTCTTAAATTTTCTCCCCTTACTGGTCCATGAAGAACTGTCTTTTCACTATTATATATGACCATGGAGGCATTTAAAGGCAAAACTAAATCCTCAAAAACAAAGGAAAGAGATTTAGCTCCAACTATTTTAATTGGAAGTTTCCAGACAGAGTAATTACCAAATTCGTACAGTAATCCGTTTTTCTTACTTAGCTGAGCGTTGACCTCAACAGCAATTCTGTCAATTGGCTTAACGGAAAGTGCATCTAGATCAAGAGCAGCGCTGACATTAGGAGTAGGCAATACATTTTCTGTCGGTTTTTCTTCAAAATACCAAGGAATATGCCCCCGCATGTCTTGTTCGCCACTAAATATTTTCGTGTATACCTGCCCATTTACATTAAATGAAAAGTTAAATAAAAGGGCTATCACCGGTAGAAGCCGGTAGAAGCCGGTAGAAGTAAAGTTTCTCATGTAGAATAAGGTTTATGAGAGGTGAATAAAAACGCTCAACTCGAAAGAGGACAGCGGTCTTTCCTATTGGAAGCTATCTTTACAGCGCAAACCTTTTACGGTTTGTTCGTTGGATAGTAAATAATTTTAAAAAAACAATGATTGGCGAAATTAATTCTATGAAAAACCTCCCCACCCAAGCCCTCCTCTTCGACCTCGACGGCACCCTGGTAGACAACATGATGGTCCACCACCGCGCCTGGCAGCGGAAGCTGAAGGAGTTGGGCCTGGACTATTCCCTGGAGCGCGTCAAAGCAGAAATCCACGGCGTCAACCTGGAGATCCTGAAGAACCTTTTCGGTGACCGGTTCACGCCGGAGGAGCGGGAGCAGATTGCCTGGGACAAGGAAGCGGCCTACCGGGATATTTTCGCCGCCGACTTCGCGGCCAACATCGTACCCGGTGCCCTGGACTTCATCCGGCAGGCGCATGCCGCCGGCATCCCGATGGCCATCGGCACCGCCGGGCCGAAGGAAAATGCGGAGTTTGTGGTGGAGAACCTCGGCATCGGTCACCTGATGGGCCACCTCGTACATTCCGGCATGGTGAGCCGGGGGAAACCTGACCCGGAGGTCTTTCAGCAAGGGGCTGACGCCCTGGGCGTCGATCTGAAAGACTGCATCATCTTCGAAGACTCCGTCACCGGGGCCAAAGCCGCCAACAACGCCGGTTGCCCGGTAGTGGTACTGACAACCACGCACGATGAACCAGAATTCACCGAGCTGGAAGTCGCTGATTTCCGGCCGGATTTCCGGGGGTTGAAGATTGAAAAGACGGGCCAGGAGTTTAGGCTGTTTCTTGACTAAGGCATCCCATAGCAAGTTCTCTTCATCTGAAACAAAGAATAAAAATCGAATTTTTTTTAAAACTACGATTATCTAAATGTAAGGTGTTCCTTCAATAAGGCTGGAGGCATGACGCTTTTTAGCGTGCCAGCTCGGAGAGCTTTGTAACACAGGTCTGGGGTTTGCTTCGCAGCTGCCTCCGGCGGTTAACCCAGACAAGGCCCTAAAATCCCTCATGGCTCACTTCCAACAGGGGAATATCCTATATTCTAAATGCTTAATTTGGTCAGTGCAAGACCTTCACTTTATTCTATTTGATAACACCAAATTTGTATTATTCTAAATAAAAAAGTACATTTGATTCATGAGATACTTATATTGCTTGTTGCTTGTTGCTTGTTAACAACACTAATGAAAGGACAGGCTGATCCTGTCAATCATGATCCAAGTCAATACGATCTTTCTTCTTATCAAAACCAGTGCAATAATACCAATCCGGAGCTAACTAATGACGGATGGAGCGTAACTGCGTACTTTGATGATCCTGATGGTGATTGCATTTCTACAAGATGGGTAAATATATACCAGAGTCCATCAGGCACCTTCAATATTTACGATCAGAATATATGGTTTCACCTGCAAAGTACAACTGAATACGATTTTGGAGCTCCTCACTGGCAGTGCTGCGCGCCTTCCGGGCCTACCGGACCAGTAATTGGAAGTAATGGTGGCTCCTATGGAGGCTGGACAGGGTCTGGCGAAGGATTCAACTCTACAATTACTAATGCTCAATGCGGCTGCGACTACAGCATCTCCTACGATAGCGATGGGGATGCGACAATAACGGTAAACTGTAATTGCATTGATGAGAACTAATTTAACTAACAAACTAAATACTTCGTTATGATTCACAAGATATTTGTAACACTATTGTTCGCAGTTACAGTTTGTGGTTGTTCAAAAGACTTGAACATTAGCAATCCTACTATTGAGCAACCTTCTATGACTTTGGCTATGGCCGAACGAATGTCTAATCTTGATTTCAAAGAACACTTTGCCGCTAAACACTATGGTGAGGAAAGAATAAGATTAACGGAAAAGTACCTTAGCATTGTCCAGGGAATGAATACTAAAATTTCTCCTGAATATCTAGAAAAAGAAAATGAACTAATGCAATTCAGCAGGGCAATTGCAGAAAGCAAAGACTCATCGAAGTATTTTCTAACGCAGTTTATTGGCCTTCGCTACCTTAGGTTCCACCATTTAAATCAAGAAGCTATTGATACGAATAAAGCCGATGAATGGCTGAGAATTTTGCTGAAAACTGGTAGTATTGATCTCGACGTATTAGTTGACACATACATTGCAATTCAGCCATCTTTGGGGAACGAAGAAAGTAATTACCTCCTCAAAAAAATAAGAGACCGGTACAAAAAGGAAGTAAAAGCTATAAATGCAGAAATTGAAACTTTGGTAAAGAAAACTAAATCAAATGGCTTTTCCCGTGACTTAGATATGCTGGAAGCAGCTGAACTTGAGATAAGAGGAAACAGTCGTAGGTATGCATTACAAGTATTACCGATAATTGGGACTACTGATAAATTCTAATAATTGGTATTCCGCTTATTTAGGTAAAGGCTTAACGTTTTTATGGTTCAACAGCTCACGAGGGGATTAATGCACAGGTATGGCCAGGTTCATCACTGCTCCCGTTCCCTTTCAGGGCAATCGCAAACTCCCTCTTGGACGCTTCAAGGTCCAATGGATAGTGGCAGGTAAACCTCGAAGCGTCCCGCAGTATTGCGGGACCTTCGAGCGTTTGCTCTTTTCCGAGTTTGCGATTGCCCTGCGTCCCCCTTTCCCCTGCACCTGCGGTGAGCGCCCAAAAACCCTACCTTTACCCCACCATGCAGGATCTCTGGAAGCCCACCTTTACCGCCTTCGCCGCCTACCTGAAGCTCTCCCGGGGCTATTCGGACCATACCCTGGCGGCTTATGGTTCCGACCTCGAAAAACTGCCCGCCTACCTCGAGCTCCGCAACTGGGACTTTGGCCCCGAGCGCATCGAACGCTTCCACCTCGACGATTTCATCCGCTATCTAGCTGAGCTGGGTCTCGCCGCGCGCTCCCAGGCGCGCCTCATTTCCGCCCTTAAGACCTATTTTGGCTTCCTCCTCGACGAAGGCAAAATTCTTGCCGACCCCACCGAACTCATCCGCGCGCCCAAGCTGGGGCGCAAGATTCCCGAGGTACTCACCTACCATGAAATTCGCGAGCTGCTGGCTCAGATCGACCTCAGTCTCGATCATGGTCTGCGCGACAGGGCCCTGCTGGAAACCCTCTACGCCTGCGGACTGCGCGTCAGCGAAGCTACCAGCCTCAAACTAACCAACCTCTACCTCTCGGAGAGTTTCGTCCGCGTTACGGGCAAGGGCAATAAAGAACGCATCGTCCCCATCGGCGGCGAAGCCATCCGCCATCTGGAGATTTACCTGGAGTACGTCCGCCCCGTCATTCCGATCAAACCCGAGGCCGAAAACATTGTCTTCCTCAATCGCAGGGGCAGTCAGCTGAGCCGGGTGAGTGTCTTCACCGCCGTAAAGAAGTACGCTGCCGCGGCGAACATCAAGAAGAACGTTAGTCCGCACACCTTCCGCCACTCCTTCGCCACCCACCTCATCGAGGGCGGCGCGGATCTCCGCGCCGTACAGGAGATGCTCGGCCACGAGTCTATCCTCACCACTGAGATCTATACCCATCTGGACACGGACTTTCTACGCGAGACCATCATGAGCTACCACCCGATGAATCAGCGATAGATTCAAATCAGCCGACTGAGTTGAGGCAGGAAAAACAGGCTGATATAAATTAATAGAAAGAAGGCCAGAAAGCTGATGCGGCCGATGTCTTTACGGAGTTCCATAGAAAAAGGCGATTAATGGTTTAAGGGCTTCACTACCCTTCCCTGGCTGAAACGCAAAGGTGATTCTGGTGGTTCGGCCACCGCAGAGCCATGAGAAACGAATATTGTTTTATCAAAAAAATATCCCTTTAAAGTGTAACGGATGCTCCAACGGGTGAATAAAGGATTGTAACCAACGCCCGCTAGCTTAGTGGGGCTCTCACTACACCAAAGCAAATTCATCATGAAATTCCGTTCCTTTTCTACCCTGCTCATTCTTTTCTTTTGTGCCAGTATGATGGCGCAAACCACCGCAGAACGTGCCGGCGAGCGCGCAAAGAATCGCGCCGAAAACCGTGCCAACCAGCGCGTTGACCAAAAGGTGGACCGTGCCGTAGACGATGCCTTCAACGCCGTTGGTAACCTCTTCAAAAAAAAGAAGAAAAAAACCGGAGCAGGAGCAGAATCAGCAGAGCCGGCACCTACCAGCAACCGCACCGAAGGTTCGACCAATTCTTCCAGCCGCCGCAATGAAGACGGTGGCGGTGCCGAAGCACTCGGTGGCCTCTTTGGTGGCGGTGAAGCCTGGGAACCCTACACTAACCCCGTTTCCTTCAGCATGCGGATGGAGATTCTGGAGACCAGAAAGAATGGTAAAGAACAGAAACACAGTATTGACATGGCTATAACCTCCAACCGTTTAGGTATGCGGATGGAAGACGACAGCAATCGGGAAGCCAACCGCATGATTCTGAACACGGAAGATGGTAAAACGACCATCATCACCACCGATAAAAACGGAGAGATGAGTGGCATGCGAATGCGGGTGCCCGGCATAAGAAAAGCCGTCGCCGACGCTGCTGAAGATATCCACGAACGTTTCACCTTCGAACAAACTGGTGAGCGTATGACCATCGATGGATACAACTGCGAAAAAGTCATTACTACGGACACCAAGGACGGCACCATAACCGAAGCCTGGGTAACTCAAGACCTCAACGTTGACAGTCAGGAACTTTTCAGCAGCATGATGGGACTCTTTGGGTCCAGCCGCCAGCGAAACAACGGAGCCGCCAATTCCTTCTCTGGCGCTTACCCTGGCTTCCCGATCAAGGCAAGTACCACCAAGGGAAATACAACTTACGAAACCCACTACAAAAACATTCGTGTCGGAGACAGCCAGGTAGACAGAACCATCCTCTCTACCGAAGGAATCCCGATTCAGGAAATAGGGTTCTAAGCCCCGTCAGCTTATCTTAAAAAAGCAAAATCCCGTACGGCCTTCCAGCTGTACGGGATTTGCTTTTTTGGGGACGACGCGCCTTAAAGGCCGAAGGCCGTCCATCCGTAAAAACAAGCAAAGCACGTTTTTACGTCTACAAGAGCCAAAGGCTCGTCTACCGAGGGAAACCGCGTAAGCGCGCTTCCCGAGTGGGCCCACCAGGATTTGAACCTGGGACCGACGGATTATGAGTCCGGCGCTCTAACCGCTGAGCTATAGGCCCTGATTAGTTTGCGGGGTGCGGGGTTGCAGGTTGCAAACTAATTAGAGTGCAAAGGTAATGAGTTGAAGCAAAAGTTGCGGACTTTAGCCATAGAGTTCTGCGATGATTTGTTTTTCGGGGTAACCGAGCTTCAGCAGACGGTCTTTCGCCTCGTCCACCATCACCGCCCAGCCACACAGATAGAAGCGAACGTCTTCCCTGACCTCGGCGTAGTCTTCTTCATAAACGGGGTGGACATAGCCCTGACGAAAATCGATGTCTTCCTGCCAATCAGCCTCTTCCCGGCTGAGACAGACGGTGTAGTGGAAGTTCTGGTGTTCGCGGAACATCGTAGCGAATTCCTCGGCGTAGAGAACATCCTCCCGCGTACGACAACCAAAAATCAAGTGAAAATTAACCGATTCGGCGCTTAGTCTTTCCTGAAGCATAGCGCGGAAGGGCGCCACGCCCGTTCCGGTGCAGATCATCACGATATCATTCTTCAGGGGGCCTTCAGGCAGGGTAAACACGCCTGCGGGCTCCTTTGTCATCAATTCCGTGCCTACGGTGGCATCGTAGAACAAAAAGCCCGTCCCCTTGCCCTCCGGAAGACGGACGATGCAGAGTTCCGCCTGGTTCGTCCCGTCAGCAGCAGCGGCAATCGAGTAGCTGCGCCAGCCGTCGCGGCGGGTTTCGCCGATGGGGAGATCGAGCGTCAGGAACTGGCCAGCTTTAAAATCCAGGCGTTCCCGATCGGGTAGTTCTACCCAGAAGGAGCGGACGGTTGGGCTACGTTGCTCAATGCGGCGGATGATGGCGGGTTTCCATTTCATACAGGTTACAGGTTGCAGGTTACAGGTTGCAGGTTGCAGAAGTTGCAGGTTACAAGTTGCAGAAGATACAAGTTGCAGGTTGTAGAAGTTGCAGGTTGTAGGAGTTGCAGTCTGGCTCGCAACCTGCAACTTGCAACCTGCAACCTGCACCTTGCCCCCTACAACACCATCTCTTCATAATCAATAACCGTCTCATAGCCCCGCTCGTTGAAGTATGCCTTAACTTTTTCGGGGCTTTCTTCGCTCAGGGCCCAAATGAAGTCGCCTCCCCAGGCACCGAGGCTTTTGAGTTGGCCGGGGAAGTCAGGGAAAAGCTCGTCCTGCACGGACTTCATATCCAAGGTTTCGGCGACCAGGGTTTCGTGCTGGCGGAGCAGTTGGGCGGCGGCGCGCAGGTCCAGGGTGGGGTCCAGAAGAGCCGTGGTGATCTCCCCGATGGCTTTCTTATCCCGCTCGCTGACCGCTGCGGCCCGGTAGGCGCGGATGCCCTCCCGGCTGTTCTGTTTTTGGTTGCGGTAGACGAAGTGGGTCTGCTTAACCCATTCCGGATGCCAGTCAAGGGCCGTCACCTTCGGCGTACTACCGTTGCGTTCGTAGAGGATAGGCCCTTCGGCGATGGCGCAGGCCAGATCATAGCCGCTGCCGCCGAAAGTGCGCTCCAGCAACTCGTAGGGATTGACCTCCAGCCAATGCGCTACCGCCGCGATGAGTGTCGAGCTGGAACCGAGCCCCCATTGGCGGTCGAATTCCAAATAGGTAGATACCCCCTTCGTGAAGGTGGCCCGTTGCAGTACCCCCGGATTCAGCTGGTCCGCCGCACCCAAAATTTCCCACAGGCGAGCGGTAAATGAGTCGTCGGTCGCTGAAGGTCCTCCTCCCCGTTCGGGAGACATCAATTCAGTTTCAAACCATAGCTGATCTTGATGATCATAAGCTTGCCAAACCAAACACATTCCTCCTCGACGGTGGTGAAACTCAAATCGCTGGCCCATTTTTGTTGGCACCGCCAGCGCGGGCACCCCATCCAACACGAAGTACTCACCGGTGAGCAAAAGTTTACCGTTAGCTCGCCATTCCCTTAAGTTCTCAAGCATGCTTCATTTTTCTGACCATCAATACGCCAGCAAGTAGCCCCAGGCCAGCCAACAACCAAATCCATGCGCCCTTAAACGGGTTTGAGCTTTTGTCCCATCCGGGGGCTTTCATTCCACCGTAAGCCTCAAAGGCTGCCCATTTATCGGGTCTTGTCTCCGGGTGTTTTTGCAGGTAAGCTGCCCGGGCATCTCGCAGGGCATCGTCCGTTCTCTTCCCGGCGGAGAGCGCCTCGTAAAAGTTGTCCATCAACTCTGCGGTAGCATGGTCATCCACCGCCCAGCTGGAGGCAACAACGGCGCGAGCTCCCGCTGCCAGATAGGCCTTCGTCAGACCGACGGTACCCTCCGTCGCATGGAGAAGCCCTCCCCCTGTTTCACAGGCGCTGAGGACTACCAAATCAGCGTTCAGCGTCTCATCACCAATCTCCGAAGCATACAAAGGCTCCGGGCTACCGTTTTCGTCCAGTAACAGCACATGGCTCTTCAGGCCATCCTCTCTGCTGGAAATAGCGTGGGTGGCTAGATGAATCAAGCCGTAGTCTTTAGCATACTTCTTGTAATTAGCTACCGTGGCCCCTTCCCCCGTCATAAAGCGACCACCACTGAGGTCCGACAATTTTTCAACTTCCTCCTGGTTATACTTCAGCGGCGGAATAACAAAGCCTGCCTGCCGCAACTCTCCCGCCAGTAACCACTCACTACGGAAAGACGGCGCCATCGCCAGCGGCTGTTCATACTTCGGGCTCAATTCTACTTCCTCCAGCATTTGTTTACTACGAATCGAAAACTGCCGGCTGATGGCATGCTCCACGCCAAAATAGCGCGCCTTCTCTCCTGCCTGCTCCATCCGTAAAGCGGAAAAGGGAATTTCCGTTAATACCCCTCCCGCAATAATACTCACTCGCTTAGGCAGTAACTCCTCTATGTCTCCAAATAATAATTCGAACAGCCGTCGGCTGTTCTTATCAAGGCCTTCGCCCTGATTAGGGATTTGCACTTCAGCTGAAAGGCTCGTTGCTAATGTCATCGCTTCTGTCCGCACCCCATTTAGTATATCAACAGCAATGGTATCTCCCGTTAGTAATAGGCGGTAAAGCACATTTCCATTTTGGTAAAAAGATAAGATAGACGAAGAGTCTTGTGCGGCCTGAAATTGAGTGGACTGAAGGGAAATTTCTTTACCAGACGTCAAACTAATTGAGTTAAATGACCTATCACTTAGGGATTCGTCATTAGCATTACTATGAATTCTTATCCTCTCATATATTTCTTCTAAGCTATGACCGTTTTTAAAAGATAAATCTAGCCTATTACTTTTCTTAAGATCGTTTACTGCTTCTTCGAATGCCTCGTCCTCTCTCATTCTATCTCTTGCCGAAAGCCAATAATGAATTCCAAGCCCATAAAACTCATCAACTACGGAGACGCTACTGTTTAAATACTCGACATCTCCTGTTTGCTGATATAGATAAGTACCAACAACTAGAATATCTATGAATTCTACTCCTAGCAAATCAATCTTTCGTGAAGCTAGCCTTTTAAGGCTATCATTTTTCTTTTTCAAAACAACATTTAGTGCTCCAGAATACAGGGCCAGTGACTCCTCAACAGGCTTAATCCCTTTTCCAAGTCGAGTTTGATATAAATTACAATGAGCATATCTAAGTATTGACCGAATGTCTCCTTTATCAGACTCCTCTGCAAGCTTTATCAAGTCTTCCACACTTTCTACGGGACCATAGCTACAACCTACTGCCTTTTTTGAATATTCCAGAGCATTAGAATAAGAACCTTTAGCAAGGGCATCCTTTAGCCTAAACATATATTCATCTACTAAAAATCTATCATCATTTTGCGATTCAAAACATCTTTCTAATTTTTTATTTATCTCTGGATAGTCGCCGTCGGATTCCCCTGAAAAAACATAATTAAACATAAGTAAAATAGCCTGTATATTTTCTGGCGAAGCCTCTCCATCCTCAAGCCCCTTGAAAGATTTTAAAAAATCGTATTGTTCGGATAAATGCATTGCATTCGACATTCGAATGATTAATCCTATCTTAGTATTGTCATCTTCTATTTCACCATTCAACACAACTTCCTTTACCTTCTCACTTAGTTCTTTTACCTTTTTCAGATTAGACAAGTTAGATGCTAATCCAATCTCTGAAAGTAGATTTATACTGTAATTCGAATTTGAATTTTCAATTAAAAACTTATAGTATAAGGCAGCCTGATCACCCTTTCCAGTTTTTTCTAAAAAACTAGCATAAGTGTAAATTAAATTCAAGCTAATATCATCAATTTCATTATTGCTAATTAGCGGAATCAATTTTTTGAAATAAATTTCAACAGAGTCATACTGTGCAGTTTGAATTGCAGACACCATTTTTGCTCCATTTAGATATCTTAAATCACAATTTTCTCTTCTATCACTAGCATCTATATAACAAGGTGGTAAAACGATGGTCTTAACAACAGGGTAAAAATCAAATATACAACAGTCTTTTGAGTCCAAGTCTAAACAAATAAGCCATGTAAAAACAAGCAAAAACAGCGCCCGCAAGTACCTTACCGTGATCTTTACCTTAAACCCCATATCAATAATATTTCAATTAGTTGATTGCTAAACGACAATTCTTCTAGCTTAAAGCTACGATTTAGCTTACAAAGGATCATAAAAAAAGCCACCCATTCTTGAGAATGGGTGGCCTTTTATATTCGATTGAGAAGTGATTACTCTTCTTCTCCTTCCGTATTGCTTAGCTGCTCACGGAGCTGCTCGAAGGCGGACAAGTCACCAAGCGTAGAGCGCTCGATGCTGGCGGAAGTTTTCTTAAGTACCTTCCGGGTATTGTCTTGTTCTTCTTTGCGTTCCTTGTACACCTGGTCTTTGGCCTCCTTGCGGATGTCATTGACGTAGCGGCTGTGGCTTACGGTGAGTCGCTTGCTGTCGCGGTCGAACTCAATCACCTTAACGGTGAGGGTTTCGTCCACATCAGCGATGGTTCCATCCTCTTTGCGCATCAGCTTAATCGGAGCGTAAGCTTCGAGTCCGTAAGGCATTTGAACAATGGCTCCGCGGTCATCCTTGCGGAGAACAGTGGCCTCGTGGTAGCTACCTTCTGGGAATACAGATTCAAAAGTATCCCATGGGTTCTCTTCCAGTTGCTTATGACCAAGAGACATTTTACGGTTCTCTTCGTCCACTTCCAGTACCATTACCTGAATCTCGTCACCAACTTTAGTGAATTCAGATGGGTGGCCGAAACGCTTTGTCCAGGAAAGATCACTGATGTGAATCATCCCGCCGATGCCTTCACCGAGCTCTACAAATACACCGTAAGGAGTCAGGTTCTTGACTTTTCCAGTGTGAACAGAATCAACACCGTACTTCTCACCAATTACATCCCAAGGATCGTTCTGCAGTTGCTTGATGGAGAGAGACATCTTCCGGTCTTCGCGGTCAATCGTGACCACCTTAGCCTTCTTAGTTTCTCCAACGGTGAAGTACTCGCGGGCGTTGATGGGCTGGTTAGACCAGCTTACTTCGCTAACGTGCACGAGGCCTTCAACACCTGGCTGAATTTCGAGGAATGCACCGTAGTCTTCAATGTTGACCACTTTACCTTCGATCTCGCTACCTTCCGTGATGGTCTCGTCAAGTACTTCCCATGGGTGTGCCATGAGTTGCTTAAGACCAAGGCTGATACGCTTCTTGTTCTCGTCGAAGTCCAGTACGGCCACATTGACCTTCTGGTTGAGTTCGAGCACATCGCTTGGGTGGTTGATCCGGCCCCAGCTGATGTCCGTGATGTAGAGCAGACCGTCTACGCCACCAAGGTCGAGGAATGCACCGAAGTCCGTGATGTTCTTCACGATACCTTCCAGTACCTGTCCACGCTCCAGAGAAGCAATGATTGCTTCACGCTGCTCGGCCAGATCGCTCTCGATGAGGGCTTTGTGGGAAACAACGGCGTTTTTGATGGTCTCGTTGATCTTAACGACCTTGAATTCCATCGTTTTACCAACGTATGCATCGTAGTCAACGATTGGCTTGATGTCAATCTGTGATCCAGGGAGGAATGTTTCCAGGCCACCACAATCGGCGATAAGGCCACCCTTCGTCTTGCTGATAACCTTACCGTTAATAACGGTACCGTTAGCATAAGAGTCACGGATACGGTCCCATGCACGAAGGAGCTTTGCCTTACGGCGGCTCAGTACGAGCTGTCCTTTTTCGTCTTCCTGCTGCTCTACGTATACCTCTACGGTATCACCAACGGCCAATTCGGCCTGGTCGCGGAATTCAGACAAAGGAAGGAGGCCGTCACTTTTGTAGTTCAGGTCAAGGATAACGTCTCCATCAACGATATGAGATACTTTAGCAGACATGATCTCTGCTTCAGCAATATTCGTCATAGAGTCTTCGTACTGCTTTTCCATAGCAGCACGCTCGTCAGCGGAGTAACGACTGGCCGCAGAGCGGTTCGTCATGTCCCAGTTGAAGTCATCGTGAGCGGAGCCAGTGGCACCACTTTGATCTTCTTCTTCAATTTCTACGCCTTCTTCCTTTACGTCTTCAGTAAGGGCAACTTCTACTTTCGTGGCTTCCTTACGGATAACCTTTGCGGTAGATTGTGCTTCTTCGGCAACGCCAAGGATAACGTCGTTGGCAGTAGATTCGGCTTCAGTTGCCTCAGTAGTAGTTTCGGGGGTCTCCGGCGCCGCATCGGTCGCGGGAGTTTCGTCAACCTGGCCTTCTACGGCCGGGTCTTTATCATCATCCATCATCATAGGGATGTGAAATTTTAAAAGGTAAAAAACAAAGCCACTTCGGGGGTGACCGTTCCCCACTTTACCCGGACACACCGGCTAAAGCCGCGCAAAGGTACGACCTTTTTTTAAATCAGGGAAGGAATATTTTCGAGAGATCAAAAAACCAAAAAGGCCCGGCATCGCAATTGCGAGCCGGGCCAGTTGGTAGAGGTTGGTAGCGGATTCGAACCGCTGTAGCAGGTTTTGCAGACCTGAGCCTAGCCACTCGGCCAACCAACCATCAGGGATGCAAAAGTAGGTAGGTGGATACCGTTGCACCAAACTTTAGCCTACTTTTTTATGAGGAGTAAGATAACGTGCTAACAGCCAAACAAGTTGCAACGGAAATTTCACCTCAGCAAATTAACCACTCCGGCCCGTTGTCGCTTAAAACCGTCCGAACTAACGTATTCCAACTGATAGAGATAAGCGCCCGAAGGAAGCCTTTGCCCCCTCGCTTCGCCGGTCCAGCCGGCCGACGGATCTCCCGTCTCAAATAAAACGCCTCCCCAACGATCGAAAACCCGTAGCGTGTAGCCCTCCGCCTGCGGCAGGTTAGAAAAAAGGGGGCGGAAGACCCGGTTCCCGTCCTGATGGGCAACGGGACTAAATACATTGGGAACGAAAACCTCCGTAAGGGGTAATACGCAACTGACATTGGAACGAAAGGGGAAAGACTGACCGGAAGTCAGCGGTTCGGGTTGAAACCTGGCGATTACCCGGTAGCAGGCGACGCCATCAACACCATTTATATCATCGCTAAAGGTGGTAGCGGTCAGATCCATGGCCACCGAGTTATATATTGCACCTGCGGCCGCGCCCTCATTAGCTACAATAGCCCGTTCTATATCGTAGGTAATCTGCCCCGGAAGATTATTTTCAAAAGCCGTCCAGTTTAATAAGTTCTGGCCCGGAACGAGAGAAGTGGTTTCCAGAAAGACGGGCATCACCCGGTTAGTCGTCACCTCCCTGCCGCATTCATCCGCTATGCGAAGGCCAACTGTTTCCCCCTGCTCAAAAGGGGCCGCAAGCCTAATCGTACCGCCCGTACCAAAAACCGGATCACTGACCGGAAAAATCATGGTCTGCCCACCAGGTGAGGTCACCAATAGCTGGCTCGTTACCGTGGCGGGCTGCACCCGGTCATCGGCATAGGTAAGTTGTAGTTCTCCGGCATCCGTAAGCTCCATACCGTATAGGGCAAAGTCACGGATGGGCTGACTGAAATCCACCAACTGGCAATACTCCGTACTTCGGGCCCGGCCGAAATCATTGGCCAATACCGCTTCCACGTAGAAGCACAGATTCTCCCCGTCGTTGGCGCCCTGATAACGTATTTCAGTAGCATTCGGCGGAAAGATTCCCGCCAGCGCAAACGGATTTCCATTCACGGACACGAACAACTCAAGGCTGGTAGAGGGCAGGTAATTGCTGAGAACTGCAGACGTTGGCAACAGAACAACGTCCTCCTCACAGTCCGTTCCTCCGCCCCCCGTTAAGGAAAGCGGTGTTACGATAGTGCCCTGAGCACTGTCATTCCCGCAGGGGTCAATGGCCACCAGACGGAAACTCCGGCTACCCGGCCCGGCGGCTCCCGCCGCCGGTGTAAACCGATAGTCCGTTACACCAAAAACCGTATCCAACGGAACAAAAGTTGTTGCCGTCACCTCAAAAACGATGTAACCAATTACTTCTGGCGACACGGACGGCATCCAGTCCAGTATAATATCCCCGTCTTCTACGCTTACATACTGTATAATCGGCGTTGCAGGAATGGCGCTGTCCAGCGTCTGGCTGGTGCCAACGGTTTCCCCAGGGCAGTCATAGCGATAACGCAGGAAGTAATACCGCAATTCTCCGCTCGGATTATCATCGCGGTATTCCGTAGCAGCGGGATCAAATATCTCCGCCTGCAGTATAAATGGTCCGGCAGGATCAGTTGACATATAAATCTCCGTGGCCTCATAGGCGCCGCAGGTGTTACTGACATTGTTCCAGCTGAGCACCTCAGCACTCCCGTCAGAACGGGTACACAGGAACTCAGGAGGATCGATCTGACCACTCAGGCCAGATGCGGCCAGCAACGATAGGAAAAGACAAAATAAACGCACGGGAAAAATTCAGTTCATGGGGAATACCCCTTGCAAACGCAAAGGTTGGGTCGACGTTGTCCCGGGTCCGCTTTTTTTGACCCTGAACGGACAAGCTTAAAGCATCAGCGGTTGGTTTTGTTTCCCGGCGGGCACTATTCTTCTGCAATATCCTCGTTCTCCGCCGGAGCTTCGAGCAATTCGATGGGTTCAGAAAAATAGCGTTCCAATTCTTTACGGATACGTTCTTTCCGAAACTCGCTACGGCGGAAGTCATTCTTCACTGCCCGCTTATCATTCTCTACGGTGAAGGTTTCCAGCGGGCCTTCTACCGTATAGTAGAGATTGAAAAAACCATTACGGCGGGAGGGCAACATATCCAGGTTCCGGTCGTGCCGTTTGATTTTATTAGCGATGGCCTGCCCGGCATTTACTTTGATGAAATAATCCAGGTAATTATTGAACGTGTGGCTTCCACTGAGTTCCAGATTCAGTGCACTGGACTGAACGAACATGGTCGGGATATAAATGGTCTGCTCCGTTATTTCGAAGAAATTTTGCAGCCGGGTAAACCGAACGCGATCAAGATCCCCTGCTTTAAGGGCAAAGGCAAAGTTTTCCAGCATGCCAAAGTTATTCAGTTCGCCGTCTTTAATATCCAGGTCCGCCAATACACGGAGTTTCTCGTAGTCAAAAGCTCCCACCTCATCAAAGTAAGCCTGGATGAAAATCCGGGCATCCATCGTGCCTTCCAGGTTGTCATCTACAAGTACTTCCTGGCTGAAATTTTCTGACTGCCGAAAGAATTCATTGACGTCAATGGCCTTAGCCCTGACCCGCCCTTCTACGCGCTGAAGTTCGGCGAAGTAGACCGTTCCGTCAACTTTCAGTTCTCCTTCCATAGACTGCGTAATGCCCGTTACATCCAGTTTTCGGGGCTCGAAGAAAAGCTGACCTTTGAAGTCTTCTCCTTCAATCTCCCCATAGTTCCAGTTATCCACCTGAGCATCAAAACGACCTCGAAGCAGATCAGTGATCTGGGTTCGCCTGGCCATCGTTTTTGCTCGCAGGCTATCCGTTTTCCCCGCCGCCTCGGCCAACTCCTCTTCTTCTTCGGTCGGTCCGGCAAGGGACAACAACTCATCCAGGTCAATTGACTCTCCGGTGAGGCGGGCCTCAAAGTCAAGTTCTGCGTCATTGGTGTTTAGCGAATCCGCGAAGAGCACCGGAATCAGGTTGGTGGCTTTGCCCGTAAAACTGATCTCGGTCCCCGGGCCGCTGAAGGCGAAATCGGTCAATACCATTTCATTGTCATTGAGCTCCAACGTCCCGGAGGGAAAGTTAAGCTCCCGGTCGTTCACCGTGATCTCGCCATCGTCAAAGGTCAGTCGGCCGGATGCCGATACATTGCCCATGCGGCGAGGACGGAGCATATCCTCGTAACGCCCCTTCAGGCGTAGGTTATCCACTTCTACGTAGCCTTCGCCATCGGTGATAGCATCATAGCCCATCAGAGCGGGTAATGTTCCGAGCGCAAAGGCTCCGTTGGCCGAAAAATCAATTTGAGGATCATTGAGATCGTCGACTTTGAGCGCCAGCTCGAAGGGCTGGTTACGGAACATTCCGGTTAATTCTTCGATGGCGAAGGTTTGCATGCCTCCCCTTGCGCCATCCAGATAGGTAAATACGGCCTTGAGGTTCAGGTCCCGGACACCAACGTTCATTCTGGGGCTACCGACCCGGCCATTGGTAAAAGTGAGACGGCCGTCGAACCGTGGGTAGGCGCGTTGGGTCCAGGCTCCGCTAATGTCGGAGGTCAGAGTAAGTTCTCCCCGGGTTTCGAGTTCGTTGAGGCCGCCAGCGTAGGCTGGCGGTATGAGGGCCAGAACATCTTCAAGGCTGCCGGACTGACTCTCCACGCGGAGGTCCGTCACCAGACCGTCCTGAGTAGATTGTAAATCTCCCACGACCTTAAGTTCCAGCTCTCCCGCAGTCATCAATAAGGGAGCGAAGGTGTATCCGTTATTGACGTTATCAATTTTCGTCTCCGCACTCAACTGCACTTCCTGCTCGTGCAGGAACCGTTCTCCACTCTGATCAACGTAGAAAATATCGAGACTTCCCTCGGTAGACATCAGATAGTTATCGTTACCGAAGTCACCGCTAAAAGACAGACGATTGATGGTCCCTGCCAAATCCACTTCAAGTTGTGCGTTTCGGTACACTACTTCAACCCCCTTCAGGCGAGCATCGGCAACAGCAAACTCCATCGCCTCGGCGTCTGGGTTGTCGGGCACTTCTTCTCCTACGGGTGTATAGCCCGTAAGTTGATAGTTACTATTGCCATCAACATCTACCATTAGCTGCAACAGACCGTCTTCCACCACAATTTCCTCTACTCGCACTTTGCCAAACAGACTGCCCAGGTCAAGCAGGCAACTAACTTTTTCAGCGATGAGCAAATCGCTTCCGTCGCTCCCCTCCACCTGAACGTCCAGAAGGTTCACGGAAAGGTTGGGAAAGGTAGACAGGAAGCCGACATCATATTCTCCGATACTTATTTCTGTTTGCAGGTTTTTATTAACCGATCTGACGACGGCCTTAGCCACGGAACCTCCGAAAAAGGACACCATGATTAAAGGGATCAACACCAGAATCAGGAGGATGACACCGACGATTTTTAGAGCGCGCATGGGTGGTTGGCTTAGTGAAAGGTATTGACTGAATTCGTTTCCTGCGATCTTGTTCGAAACAAGGTACTTGTTTTCAGAGAGCGGAGCCTGTAATTCTGACGGGATTCGGTGGCGCCGGAGCGCAGGTGCAAGGGGAAGTTACCCGGCCGACTGTACCCATCCCTGTTCACGGGCATGGCTCAGTGCTTCGTTATAACTACCCACCAGCTTCACCTCAATTCCACTAACGCTTTCAATCAGCTTTTCGATACGTTCTGCCCGCCGGGCATGTTGCACGTCCCGAATGTAAATGGCAAGAATCCGCTCCGGATTGTTTTTTGCCGCTTCCAGGTAGATATCCGTATCGTGTTCACCGGAGTCTCCGACGAGGATGAAGGGCAGGCTGGGGTAAGTATCCAGGATACGTTTTACCATATCCGCCTTATGCGTTTTGTAGCTACTTACAATATCCTCACTCGGCAGGCCGAAGTCTCGCAGCAATACCGGGCCTCGCGGCAAGTGGTTTAAGTGAAGGAAATCCAGCAATAAATCATATAAATTCCAGGGGCTGTTGGACACATAGAAAAAGGGGTTAAACCCTTCTCCGTCCGGCCCCAGCTTGAGTGCCTGGTAAAAGTCCGCGACGCCCTCGAAAGCGCGCCGGTTACCGGCGTTCTTCAAAATGGTATGCAGCATCATTTTGAGCTTTAGCTTGCTGGTGACATCGGTCTTCAGGATCGTATCGTCAATATCACTGATTACCCCGAATTCGGCTTTAGTGGGTACAACTACGTCCGAATGAAACTGCAGATCAACCTCTTCGAGTCCGGGTACACTCTGTACGGTGATTTTCGCCTCCTGCCACAGCTCATGATTAGAGTGGACGTGATTATCATCCCCGCAATGATGCTCCACGTGAAAGTACCCTTCGCTGTCCGTAACTCTTTCAAAGGTATGGTCTCCCCAGGTGATGCTGACTTTCGCTCTTTTGATTTCCCGGGAGTTGAATCGTTTGAAGTTATTGCTGATGTTGTCCAGCAGGTTATCGCGTTCTTCCCGGCTGATGCCCCGATCCCGTAGCACCCGCCCAGTAAGCCAGAGGTAGTCTTCCCGCCCAAAGCCGATGTAATTAGCGACAGAGACGGGCTTGTCTCTGCCCCACCCCAGGCGGTCAACGATTTCGTCCCATTCACGATGAGCAATTTTCCCGAGTGAGGATAGTGTGTCTTTTATGGCCATGATGGTGTAACGGTCGTTGAAGTGCTGGTGTTTGTTGGTTACAGCTAACTTTCCCTGCTCTTCGTCCAACCACAGCATCCTGCGGTTCCCGCTAAGCCCTTCAAAGTGTCTGCACTCATTAGCTATTCTGAAAGCTGGGTTAACTCGATGTTTCGCCAGCGGACCTTGATACCTCCTCCGTCATGGATTTGCAAGGCAATAGCACCTTTACCCTCTCCTATTTTATCATCGTCCAGGCTGATCATTTCCTGTCCGTTAAGCCAGGTCGTCACCCGGTTTCCGACTACCCGGATCTTCATCTTATTCCACTCCCCCATTTTCAGGGCTTTGTCTTTTTCGGGATCTGGCTTAATGAGCCAGCCCCGCCCGTAAGATTCGTAGATACCTCCGGTATTACTTCCGGGAGGAGCAACCTCTGCCTGCCAGCCCGTAATTTTAGTACCATCCAGCGTAGACCGGAAAAACACGCCGCTGTTTCCGTTAGCTTCCTGCCTGAATTCCAGGCTTAGCTCAAAGTCATCGTAAAATTTTTCCGTCGACAGATAACCGTACTCGGCACTCGGTCCGCTCTCACAAATAATTTCTCCGTTATCAACGTACCATTTTTCCTTACCGTGGTTTACCCAACCGTCCAGGTTTTCACCGTTGAACAAGCTTACTTTCTGGCTACTGCAGGAAGAAAAACCTGCTAACATTAGCAGAAAGACAATAATGACAGTAAACAATGACTGCACTAAAGAATTGATTTTCATAAAGCTGGTTTTTGCGATTAACGGAAGGTATTCCAGGCCATCAGGTGATAATACTTAAGGGTGCTGTCGACGACCAATTGCCCCGCGTAAAGTCCGGAAAATCCTGTGGCATTCCATCTTCAGCGACGGATTTTTCGCTCAGGGGAGCTACGGCACTCCAGAAACAACCCTCGTAAACGTTTTGATCCAACGGTAAGCCCTGCCGCAGGCACTCGACAATCCGGTAGCGCATAATGCCATCCATTCCTCCATGACCACTGTTTTTAGTAGAGGAATTAAGGCGCTTATAAAGTGGATGATCGTACTTTTCGTAGAGCGTTTCCAGTTGTTCTCCCTGGGCCCAGCGATGATGGCTATCCGTGGCTCCCTCAACGCCTCCTTCCAGCGCCACCCGGGTCGGGAATCCGGCCAGTGTCCCCTTGGTTCCCTGGATCAGATTGTGTCGGGAATAGGGGCGCGGACTTGTTTCGTCCCATTGTACCATGACGGTTCGTCCCATATTCGTTTTAATGATGGACGTGTTCAGGTCTCCACCACCATAACTGAGTTGGTTCCATTTATGATTCGCCGGGTAGTTCTCGGCGGCATACAACTCCCGCCCCCGGGCGGGGGTAGAATAAGAGACCAGCCGACGGAAGTTATCATCCTGCCGGCACAGATTCATGTATTGGGCCACGGGCCCCAGCCCGTGGGTAGGGTAAAGATTACCGTTTCGATCAGCGTAGTGGTGTGTTCTCCAGGAACCCGTAGCCCGTTCCTGCTCTTCCATCTGAAATCTCAGTTCATGGATATAAGCAGCTTCGGCGTGCAGCAGCTCCCCAATGACTCCCTGCCGGCACATATTCAGGTACATCAGTTCGTCTCTGCCGTAGTTGACATTCTCCATCATCATGCAATGCTTCCGGGTTCGTTCAGAAGTATTGACGATATCCCACATTTCCTCTATAGTGACAGCAATGGGGACTTCCACAAAAGCGTGAGCGCCCATTTCCATCGTTTTGATGGCCATCGGAGCATGGTTCTTCCAGTTGGTGGAAATAAAGACGGCGTCTGGTTTGACCTCCTCCAGCATTCGCATCCAGTGGTTCTCATCTCCATGGTAAAGTGCAATATCCTGATGGCGCCCCTCGTAGGCCATCGCAGCAGTCTTGCTCCTTTCAGCGTAGTCTTCGTAGAGATCACATATGGCGACGACCTCCGTTCCGGGCAGGGAGGCGATCTCCTTACAATGCCCGCTTCCTCTGGCACCTACACCAATAAATGCCACCCGTACCGTTGACAGGGGTGGGGCGGCGAAGCCGCCCATATACTGCCCGCCGGAGGCGGGCACTTCCTTAACCGTTGCACAGCTACTCAGTACCCCACCAGAAATAAGGGCGGCGCCGGACAGGGAAGTTTTGCGCAGGAAGTTTCGGCGATTGAGGTTTTTCATTAGCTTTTAAAATTTTATTCGAGCTATTGTTAAGACAATGGTCTTATTCGCCATGTTCTGACTGCAGTATAAGCGCAAATGCTTTTTTTTCATCCGTTATTTTTGCTTTGAAGGCAATTTCGTCTTTGCTAAACTGGACATTTTCAGAATCAATGAGCAACCTTCTGATATTGGCATCTAGTCTCTCCGATATTGGTCTTGAAGTATCTTCGTTGAGGTTACTAATAATCTCGTTAATCTTAAGCTCCTCTGCTGAATACAATACAATCAGATTATTGGTCCCGGTACGGTTATCTGTAAGGAATTCATTCTCTCCAGGCAATGCCACTTTATAATCGTTATAATTGAGAGCAGCACTATACCCTGGCCTTGGGAATAACATATCTACTTTCGGATTTTCTGATCCCGTGCCCAAAAGATATACATAAGCTGGTTGTTCGCTTTCAATGAAAATTTGCATTCTAATTCCAAGTGGCAACTTCTCTGCTACCTTATATGTACACTCCCCATTATTGGAGCCTACTGTCCAATTTCGAGTTCTATCCGAGAGGGTGACCGGAAAATCATCTTTCCCTCCAAATTCTTTTAACCGAAGTTTACCGACCAACTCCTGCTTTCCTAGTTTCCAATTCCTCTCCTTCGCAGGGCTTAAAAAAACTTCAAAGGCTTGGTAAGTAAAGTTGGCAAAGTCTTCATAGGCAACCCAGCCATATCCCTCATCTCCCCATTCAGCCCCCCAACTATTTTGTACTTCAAAGCTTCCTCCAAACCGATCGTCATCAAAGCCAATAACTGTCATGGCGTGGCAGTTTACTCTTTTATCGTAGTCTGTGGGAAACTTCGTTTCAGGCTCCCACTTTCCATCCTTGCCTACACTTCCACCAGTATCTTCCCCCTCAAAAGATTTTGGCACGACCATAGAAATTACAACTGGGTGTCCAGCAGTAATAGCTAATTTTGTTCGGGAAATTTTGATATAAGGATCTTCCTCACCAGGGCTCCAGAGCGTAAGTGGAGGCGGTATTTTATTGTCTTCAGCTTGGTTTAGCAAACCAATCGGAAGAGGAAATTGCGGGCATTCCATTGCTACCTTTTGGCTAGCGACGTCTCTGTTTCGCACAGCTCCACGTATGGTTAGGCTCCTCACTACTCCAGTAGTAAATGCTCCAGAACATTTAGCCCCTTTCCCCCCTCCTTGCAGAAAGGTAAAACCTGGAGAGTAGGCATTTTTAGTAATAGTCTTTCGATCCGTTAAATTTTCGCCTTTGGCATATAAGATAGTTCGTGCGCAGTAGGCCGTTGCCCAGCCGGTACAGTTACCATAACTCCCCTGGCTTCCGGGTAGTGGAGCATATTTCCGAAGACTCACCTTAGGAGGATGTACAGTATATGACCTGGTGACTAAGGGGGTTCTCAATAGTAAATCTGAATATTCTTTATCTTCTTCTGACAAAACACCACGAGTGTACTGTCCGGAAAGCGCTGAAACAATTACTGCCAGGCCAATTGTCCATAAAAGTCTGAAGATCATACCATTTTCTTTTGACACAATATACAATCATCAACTACAACTCGTACTTTAGACAATAGTAGGTGGGAAAATCCTGAAAACAAAAATTCATTTGATGCCCCAGTAATTTACCATGATCTAACCTGCCTAAAGAATACGCTAAACAGCGTAAAAAAGCAAATAGGCACAGATGCATGCGTACTTCCTTGGAATAAAAACACAAACTTTATATATTACATAGCACCTAGTGCATTTAAATCAAAGTATTCGCTGGTTTACCCTGTACTAGTCAACCCTACCCATAATTGCTCTTTAACTACACATGCCCTTATCATGAAAGCTCTCAAATCATTTTTCCTTCTCAATCTTTTGCTTTTCACGACAACTGCTTTAGATGCTCAAATTAACACTGAAGAAGCAAATTACCGTAATTGGGTTAAATCGGAAAACTCAAAAGGAATTGCGCTAGTTATAGGGAACAGCAACTATTTACACAATGGCAAGCTACTCGAACCGGCCAATGACGCTCAGCTAATTGCAAATTCGATTAGCACAAAAAACTATGACGTTGAAATAGGACTAAACTTGACAAAAGACTCATTAGAAAAACTAATTATTGATTTTTCCGAGAAGCTAAAGAGGTACGATCAAGTCATCGTATTTTATGCTGGTCATGGCTTTCAAATTGACGGAGAAAATTATTTAATACCTACCGATGCTAATCCTCAAAAAAAAGAAGAGGTAAAACTTGAGTGTGTAAACATCAACTCCTTTCTCCAGGCTATCAACGATCCAGACAAACCAAAACTCATCATTTTAGATGCTTGTAGAAATAATCCCTTTAAAAAAGATTGGACAGACTCTCAAAGGAGTCTATTAACAGAAGGGATGAATAATGTTAGCGCCATTAGAAACTCGTTACTGATTTTTTCAACAACAAAAAATACTACTGTTCTCGATAATAATCCATTCACAGAAAGCCTATCGGCTGAAATTGAGCAAGGAGGATGTATAAGTAAAATTATGAGCAATGTAGCGAGTTTGGTCAGAAAACTTAGACCAAACCAAGTGATTTGGCAAGAAGGCATTCTTGAAAAAGAGTTATGCTTTGACCAATCAGGTTACAGGTACAACCCTAACAATACTCAAAGCAATGAAAGGAATAACTTACCTGATGAAGATAAAGATGGCATCCCCGATGCTTTAGACAATTGCATAATGGAAGCGGGAGTTCCCGAAAACTCTGGCTGTCCACCAGAAAGTTCTTTTGACTGGTGGCGTAGAATCGAAAATGAAAACACAAGCCCTACGGATCTTCATAAAGAAGCAATTGTACTATCCAAAGCATCCTCACCTGATGCCAAAGGAAAACTAAGCTTCATGTACCGTCGAGCAGTTGGGGTTAGTCGTAATTATGAGATTGCTTTACAACTCGCCCAAGATGCCGCTAAGGAGGGAGATGCTTTTGCCCAAAACAACTTGGCTATGCTATACATGTCAGGTAAAGGAGTCCCTGTAAACGTCAAAAATGCCTTTTATTGGGGTAAAAAGTCAGCTGATAATGGAGATGTATTTGGTCAATTCTTAACAGGTTATTGTTATGAAGGCGGCAGAGGTGTGGACCAAAGCGACAGCCTAGCTATTATCTACTACACTCTTTCTGCTAATCAAGGATATACAAGTCCTCAAATAAACCTTGCCTTGATCTTTGCTGATGAAAATAGAGGCAACGACATGAAAAAAGCCTTCTACTGGTATTCCATGGCGGCAGAGAATGGCCACCCAAAAGCCCAAAACAATTTAGGATCGATGTACTTGAGAGGAGACGGAGTTGAACAAAGCGATATTAAAGCAATAGAATACTATCGAAGGGCAGCTCAACAAGGACATAAGACGGCCCAAGACAATTTGCTAAAATTAGGAGAAAAATGGTAGTAAAAAGGCATGCTAGCTTTAAAATAGCTTTCATCGTTGCTCCCCCCAGCTTTCCCGGTCGAGGTTTCTAAAATTAATGGCTTCTGCTAAATGGGATGGTTTAATGTTATCGCTGGCTTCCAGGTCAGCAATCGTTCGGGACACTTTCAATATTCGATCATAAGCACGAGCACTTAGTTGAAGTCTTTCCATTGCTGTTTTCAGCAATTCGTTACCAGCTGCATCAATTTGACACCACTCGCGTACCATTCGACTGGGCATTTGAGCATTACAATAAATGCCATTTTGATCAGCATACCGCTCTGCCTGAATTTTACGGGCGGCCAGAACTCTGGCAGCAATCATCTCACTGGTCTCCGTTTCCGGTTTTTTACCCGCTAGTTTTTCAAGCGGTACAGGCGTAACTTCTACCTGCAAATCTATCCGGTCAAGCAAAGGACCGCTTATTTTACTCAGGTAGCGCTTAACTCCACCCGGCGGACAAGTACAATCTCGGTCCGGGTGGTTAAAGTACCCACATGGGCAGGGGTTCATGCTGGCGATCAGCATAAAACTGGCGGGAAAATCTACCGTCACCTTTGCACGGCTGATCAGAATACGGCGTTCCTCCATCGGCTGTCGCATTACTTCCAGTGCACTTCTCTTAAACTCTGGTAGTTCATCCAGAAAGAGAACTCCGTTATGACTAAGACTGATTTCTCCGGGGGATGGATAACTGCCTCCTCCCACCAATGCGACATCGCTGATGGTATGATGGGGTGCTCTGAACGGGCGAGTCGTTATTAGTGCCGCAGACTCCGGAAGAATTCCCGCTACCGAGTGAATTTTAGTCGTCTCCAATGCTTCTCTGAGGTCCAGCGGCGGTAGTATGGTCGGCAGGCGGCGCGCGAGCATCGTCTTCCCTGCTCCCGGAGGTCCGATTAGGATAACGTTATGCCCACCAGCTGCAGTTATGGTCATGGCTCGCTTGATGTTTTCCTGTCCCCGAACATCACTAAAGTCAACATCAAAGCTGGTCCTGTCTTTAAAGAACTCTTCTCGCGTATTCACTACGGTAGGTTGCAAGTCAAGGTCTCCGGTGACCAAATCAATAGCTTCCCGCAGGCTTCTGCATCCGTATACGGGAAGATCACTTACGATGGCTGCCTCCCGCGCATTTTCTACTGGTAAAATAAAACCTTTATAGCCCTTTGCCCGTGCCTGAATAGCAATCGGCAAGGCTCCTTTAATTGGGCGAAGTTCTCCACTAAGCGATAGCTCTCCCATGATCATATACTCATGCAGGTCAGGAACAGTAATCTGTTGGGTAGCATTTAAATAGGCAAGTGCGATTGGTAAATCGTAAGCAGCTCCTTCCTTTTTCACGTCAGCGGGAGCAAGATTGATTACAATCTTCATTCTCTTATTGTAAAAGCCACTATTAATAACGGCAGCTTCTACCCGGTAGGAACCTTCCCGGATAGCACTATCCGGAAGCCCTACAACATTATACCAGGGTTTATTCTCGCCAACGAATCCTCCGGCATTCACCTCTACGGTGATCATTCTCGCGTCAACACCTTCAACGGCGCTGGCAAAAGTTCTAACTAACATGGTGCGCAATATTTGCGGCACGCTCAATTGACACTCAAATGTATAAATTAAAAAAATAAAAACAAATTTTACTTGAAAGAATCCGTTTAAAAAAGAAACCCCGCTACTCAATAAGAGTAGCGGGGTTTCTACTTCCATCCTTCCGGATGGGACTGAGACGTCAGTCGTTCTTAGCGAACAACTACCATCTTCTTCGTAGCGGAGAAGTCTCCTGCAGTCAGCGTGTACGTCAGTACGCCAGTAGCGGCGCTCAGCTCGTTCACGTTCAGATCAACTACGTTACGGCCAGCAGCACCTTCCAGTTCGCGTACCATGACCGTGCGGCCCTGGATATCCTGAACGTTAAGCGTTACCTGACCGGCAGTAGCCAGCGTGTAAGCGATTTGAGTAGTCTCTACTACTGGGTTTGGCGTGTTCTGTGCAAGGCTGTTGCCAAGCTCAGT
>NZ_FOFB01000014.1 GCF_900110645.1 Neolewinella agarilytica | reverse complement strand
AATTTACTTTTCCGCATGTTGGCGCGATTTAGAAGATGAGTAAGATAAGGTTGTCTTTCTACTAAATTGTGGTTGCGCTCAATGGGAAGCGTACACAGAGTGCTCGTCGGGAGCATTCGTCCATAATATTGATAACGCGGACTGATTGTTTTTCAGGTCCTATTACCCAGTCACTTACAAAGTCCATTGCCCAACCTTCATTGACGCTCTCGGGAGCTAGCAACTCCTGGTACTCACGTCGTATACGTGGTCGCTTCGGAGGAAGACGCAAATGCAGGCCAGCCTGTTTCCATAGGCGATAGACCCGCTTATGGTTGTCTTTTATCCCATGCTCATTGCGTAGGTAATAGAAAGTCATCCAAAATCCCCAGGCTACAAAACGGGAACAGGTACGCTTCAACAACTCAATGAGCTGCTCATCGCGCTCTTCAGGCCGGTTCCCTTGTTTGCGCTCATAGTAGGTCTTACGCCGAATGCCCAAAACACGACAACTCTGTCGAACGCTACGCTCAGGTTGTCTACCGACTTGATCAATCATTTCTTCTTGGTGTCTTGGGCTTGCCACTTTTTTAGCATCTCGTAACCTTCTCGAAGAATTTCATGATCCATGCTAAGGTTGGCATACATCTTTTTCAGCCGCGCATTTTCTTGCTGTAGCTGCTTAAGCTCACGAAGCGTATCGTCCTCGTCTGTGGTTTTCTCCTTTTTCCAATTGTAGAGGGTCGCTGTGCTGATTTGATACTCTCGGCACAGGTCATCAATTTTTGCTCCGGCATCCCATTTGGCCAGGATCTCAAGCTTTTGAGATTTTGTGAATTTGCTTTTCCGCATTTTGACGCGATTTAGAGGGTGAGTAAGATAAGGTTATCTTTCTACTAATTCGTGGTGGCGTCTAATGGGAAGCGTACACCCCTCTCCTTCGGACCTCGGAGCGGGCTCGAAGAGACCAGCGGAGAAGCTGCGCAGCAAAAGGGGCCGGGGGAGAGGTTTCCTAGCACAAGCATTAGTAAATTCTTATCACCCTAGACTGGATAAGCCTACCGCCTGCGACACGACTACTTCTACCCTTCCTGGCTCGCCAAAAACTTCCGCCGGATAACCTCCTGAACCGTTACCCCTTCAATCTTAGACTCCAGCCAACTGGGAATATCCAGGAAGGTGAAGGGCCGGGTTTCAAAGGGTTTGGTCGTCACTTTATCTAGCTTTTCTTTCAACTTGACGAACTCGTCGTTGAGCTGCTCTTCCCGGATACGGGGGATTCTGCGCAGGAATCGGAAAATCAACTGTTGCGTCTCCTGTAAGTGTTCCACTTTGGCTAAGAAGCGATAGACGGACTTAACCTGGTATTCCACCAGCTGCACGTTGCCCATTTCAAAGTGACAGATCAGACTCAAAATTCTGGCGTAGGCCTGAATATCCGAGCGGTAGTTCGGGCTGCGTTGATTGATGATCTCGTTGAGATAATCAATAGCCGAGTCATTGTCTCCGCTACCAAAATAAAGACAGGCGATACGGTAGTGAAAGATCATGATCCGATGATCATCCCAGTTGTAGCGGTTGTCTTTGATGACCTCGGTGATCTGTGGCACCAGCCCCAAACCTTCCTTGAAGGTCCCTTCCATGTAGTGGCGCCGGATCTGATGATCGAATTGATAGAGTGTGTACAGGCCCTGTACATTGACGTTGTTCGTCAGGTCAAACTGGTGGGGGAATAGTTCCAGAAAACTGAGCTCTTCAATAAATTTATCGTACTGCCACATGTTGAATAAGGTGGCCAGGTTATTGTGAAGACCTTTTAGGTAGAGAGGCGCATTGGCTTCAATCATTCGCTGGTTATCCCGAAAGAGATCTACCCAACGCTGCGTAAACCGGTAGCAAAGGGGATACTCATGGCACATGAGGTGCATCCAGGTGTAGGACTGGCAATAGTAGACCTTACCCCAAAAGTCCAGATCTTCATATTTGGTTGCAGGTAACTGTCCTCTGAAAAAGGACTTTACCATGAAGAAGTCCTGCTCATTACTCACCAGTCCCATCTTCAGGTACAGGCCATATAACCGCAGGCTCAAATTTGAAAAAGCATCCGTAGCGGAAATCTTATGCGTAAGCTCCGTACACTGGAGCCCTAACTCTTCCGCCCGCCCCTCCAGGCTTCGGGTGATGTATTGCCCCTCGATTAATTTCTCAAACTGAGCAATTTCAAGCGCTACCGTATGAACCTCTACCTCCAGCGCTCGTTTTTTTGCCTTATCAAGCACGTCCAGCGATTGACGGTATAGCCCCTTGTTGTACAGGATTCTGGCATAGTCCAGGTTTTCCCTCAAAAGGATAGTTTCGTCCTTGTTCCGGTTTAGCAATCGGAGACTGGTCAATAATTGTTTGTACAAATGCGCTTTAAGGTTCGAAAGCTGGCTCTTCTTGATGTTTTCAATGCGCTTTAAGAGATACTCCTCGTCGTACTCACCCGTTCTTTCCAGAATGTCAAAAAGCTGCAAAAACAGGATTTCAGAATTAGCCTGCTGGTTGCGCTTAACGAAAAGACGGAAATGTCGCTTTTCTGCTCTGTTTAGGGAAGCTACCAGCTTTAAAAGGTCGTCCGTCTTTTGTTTTGGCATTGTATAATATTTAGAGCTAAATCGCTATTTGTCAAACCATTACCAAACAAAGTCCCGTTAACCGTTGTAGGTAACGTTATGGATATAAAACCCGATTGACTACCGCGGGAACGGTGGAAAACACTAATTTTATAGTCCTGACCAAATTTGGCGGTTGAAATAGGAAGAAGAACTGACCAATCTAAGACCATTCTCCCCATTTCAATTGCCGTAAAGATATACACGACCCAACAATATGGGTCCCGATTGCATATGAATACTAACCAGATTCAGATTTTTGATACTACCCTGCGCGACGGAGAGCAGGTTCCTGGCTGCAAACTGGACACCAAGCAGAAGCTGGTGATCGCCCGTCAGCTCGAACTGCTTGGCGTTGATGTCATCGAAGCCGGCTTCCCGATTTCCAGCCCGGGAGACTTTCAGTCCGTACGCGAAATAGGCTCTACCGTTACGGAGCCCATCGTCTGTGCGCTCAGTCGCGCGGTCTTCAAGGACATTGAAGTAGCCGCTGACTCCCTGAAAACAGCTAAACGCCCCCGTATCCATACCGGAATCGGCACCAGCGACAGCCACATTCAGCACAAGCTGCGTACTACGCCGGAGAAGATCATCGAAAGAGCGGTCGCTGCCGTAAAGCACGCCAAGAGCTTTGTGGAAGACGTTGAGTTCTACGCCGAAGATGCTGGCCGGACGGGCAACGAGTTTCTTGCCCGCGTCATTCAGGCCGTGGTGGATGCCGGTGCTACGGTACTCAACATCCCGGACACGACGGGTTACTGCCTCCCGGACGAGTATCAGGCTAAGATTGCTTTCCTGCGGGACAATGTCAATGGCATTCATAAATGTACCATCAGTACACACTGCCACAATGACCTTGGCCTCGCTACGGCCAACTCCATCGCCGGAGCGATGGGCGGTGCCCGCCAGATCGAGTGTACCATAAACGGTATCGGTGAACGGGCCGGCAATACTGCACTGGAAGAAGTAGTGATGATCATGCGCCAGCACGAGCATCTCGGCCTCTACACCAACATCAACAGTAAGCTTCTGCTGGAGACCAGCCACCTGGTCAGCGAAAGCATGGGTATGGTTGTTCAGCCTAACAAGGCAATTGTGGGCGACAACGCATTCGCTCACTCCAGTGGTATCCACCAGGACGGAGTGATTAAGCGACGCGACACCTACGAGATCATTGATCCGGCGGAAGTTGGTGTAGATGAATCCCGGATTGTACTGACGGCCCGGAGTGGCCGTGCGGCCCTGGCTTATCGGTTCAAGAACCTGGGCCACAATGTCACCAAGGTGCAACTCGACAACCTTTACCAGGAGTTCCTGCAGGTAGCGGATCGGAAAAAGGAAGTAGAGGATGCGGATCTGGAGGAGATGATTTCGGCCAGCGCGGCTTAGACGCTCTCCCGGCAGACGCCAGGCTTTTAATCAGGCAGGCAGACGAATTAATCCGGTTTTGGATTTTTGTCTGCCTGCCTGTTTACGTTTACGGCCTACTTATATACTTCGTTCAGCAATGCGGCGGCCCGGTAACCCGCTGCTGCCAGACGATCTTCCACCACCGGCAAAAAATCATGCTGATAATTCCAGGAGAAATCGGGCAGGCCCGTCTCCCGGTCCGTCCTGTCATAAAGGGTATCATACAGCCGCTCACGGAGTTCAATCGACTCGTTGATCCAGTCATTAAGCGGCGCTTTTTCCCAACGGGCCTTGCGGGCGCGGGTATGGATGGTGGCAAAAGCAGCAAACTCGGTATAGCTTAACTTTTCGTGCTCAATGATGCCCGAATCCCAAATGGAGTGCAGATTCATCCGTTCGCCGAAATAGAGCACCGTAATTTTATTTCCGCCCAAATCACGGTTCTTACCCACGTGCATGGGTTGGTGAACGTCTCCGATAAAGTGAATGAGAAAGGCCAGCGCCGTGGCATCGAGAGAGCCAGCCAGCGGCTCAACCTTATTATCTTTCATGATCGCCATCAGGCGGTCACGGGCATCGGACTCCCCTTGCAGGATGGCAGTCATCAGTTCGATGCCTTCCCGTACATCGTCGATGTCAGCGTGTTCGTGGTTGGCGTTGGCCACCTCCTGAGTGGTCTGATCAGCGTGCACGGTCATATAATGCCAGGGTTTGGCAAAATCCCACCCTTTCTCTGCCTTTATGTAATCGGGCCAATTTGCTACCTGAGCGAGGTAGTTATCGCCCAGCGCTTTATCTACCCGGGCACGGGTGTCCGGGTTCAGATTATCATAGCAGATCTGAGCTACAATGCGGTGACCATTAGCCCCCCAGGCAGCCAGAAGCTGAGGGATAAAAATGAGGATAATGACAAAGAATCGGGTTAGCATGAGCCGGTGGATATTGGTTCGGGAGCAAAGGTAGTTTTTCGGGCGCGGACGCAGGTGCAGACGGAAGCCCGAACAGCAAGCACAGAGGACGGCAGGCAGAACCACTGCCACTTTAACCATCCCCTTGCACCTGCGTCCGCGCCCTCTTTTGCCGGAATATTGGGTGAATATGTGGTCTTGAGGCGAGTAAGCTGTGGTCCTGTGTTTTTTGAACTCAATACAACTTATCAAATCACCAGAGGCCTGTAATCCTCTCACTACACCTGCGCATATTCCTTTGCCATTCTTGTTGTCCGCACCGTAAAAACCTTCAATTCAACCCCGCCTATCCTCTATTCGTTGTCTACTTTTGTCCGAACAATAGATTTAGAGCTCCATCATGGCAAAGACCTTATTTGATAAAGTGTGGGATGCCCACGTCGTTACGGAAGTCGAAGGCGGTAATCAGGTACTATACATAGATCGTCATCTGATCCATGAAGTGACCAGCCCGCAGGCCTTTAACGGTCTGCGCAAACGCGGCATTCCTCTGCTGCGTAAAGACCGCATCGTCGCCACAGCTGACCACAACGTGCCCACCATCAACCAGCACAAGCCCATCAGCGAACCACTAAGCGCCAAGCAGGTTAAAATGCTGACCGACAACTGCGCCGAGTTTGGCGTAGAACTCTATGGTTTGGGCCATCCCTATCAGGGTATTGTCCACGTCATCGGGCCGGAACTGGGGATTACCCGACCGGGCATTACAATGGTGTGTGGCGACAGCCACACCAGTACGCACGGCGCCTTCGGAGCCGTAGCTTTTGGTATCGGCACCAGCCAGGTAGAGCAAGTGATGGCCACCCAGTGCCTGCTGCTCACCAAGCCCAAAAGTATGCGGATTAACGTAGAGGGCGACCTGGCTCCCGGCGTTACCGCTAAAGACATCATTCTCTACGTGATCAGCCAGATTGGTACGGGTGGCGGCACGGGATACTTCGTGGAATATGCTGGCTCTGCCATCCGTAGCCTCAGCATGGAAGGCCGGATGACGGTCTGCAACATGAGCATCGAGATGGGCGCCCGTGGTGGCCTGATTGCGCCAGACCAGACCACCTTCGACTACCTCGAAGGGCGGGAGTTCAGCCCCAAAGGAAAAGACTGGGAGGAAGCCGTTGCCTACTGGAAAACGCTGCCCTCCGAAAGTGATGCCACCTTTGACGCTGAGCTGCACTTCAAAGCGTCAGACATCACTCCCATGGTGACCTACGGCACCAATCCCGGCATGGGGATGGGCGTCAAGGAACATATTCCCGTTCACAGTGACATTCACGGGGATGCAGGACTGGCCAAAGCCATGAATTATATGGGCCTAGAGAAAGGGCAGCAGCTCGATCAGATGCCCATTGACTACGTCTTCATCGGCTCTTGTACCAACAGTCGGATCGAAGACTTGCGCGCCGTTGTTGAATTAGTCGGCGACCGCAAAGTAGCGGATACCGTCACGGCCATCGTCGTGCCTGGCTCCCAGCAAGTTTCCCGGCAGGCAATTGCTGAAGGACTGGACAAGAAGCTCATCGCCGCCGGCTTTGAGTTTCGCGAAGCCGGCTGCTCGGCTTGCCTGGGCATGAACGAAGACAAAGTGCCGGCCGGCAAATACTGTGTCTCCACCTCCAACCGCAACTTCGAAGGTCGGCAAGGACAAGGCGCACGGACGATTCTGGCTTCGCCGCTGACGGCGGCTGCGGCGGCGGTTACCGGGAAAGTGGTAGATGTGAGGGAACTAATTTAACATGTTTGATTTAACATTCAACATTTTAAATTGCCGTCTTACATGCTACCGCACGAGACAGGAAATTGAGCCTGGTTGAATTAACAGTCAACATTTTTGATTGCCGTCTTACATGCTGCCGCACGAGACAGAAAATTGAGCCTGGTTGATTTAACAGTCAACATTTTTTGATTGCCGTCTTACATGCTACCGCACGAGACAGGAAATTGAGCATGGTTGATTTAACAGTCAACATTTTGATTGCCATCTTACATGCTGCCGCACGAGACAGGAAATTGAGCATGGTTGATTTAACAGTCAACATTTTTTGATTGCCGTCTTACATGCTACCGCACGAGACAGGAAATTGAGCCTGGTTGATTTAACAGTCAACATTTTTGATTGCAACAGGACAGCGTGTTCTACAACTCACTAATAGTTGAATTTTACACAAAATTATCCTTAATGAACGCTAATGAACTGGAGGAAAGGCTGCTTGATTTTGGCGTTCGTTGTACACTGCTATGCAGAGAGCTACATAAGCTTGGTTATTTTGATTCCAAGCACGTAGCAGGTCAACTTTTGCGGGCTGGAACACATGCTGGTTTTCATTATCCGGAAGCCAGAGCCGCTGAATCAACTAAAGATTTCGTTCACAAGCTAAAAGTGATGCTCAAAGAGCTTCGTGAATCAAAAGCAGAACTCAAATACATCATCAAAATGAAATACTTCTCCGATGAAAAGGTTATACCCCTCAAAGAGGAAGCTTCCGAACTAGTGGCAATTATCACGGCCACCGTCAAAAGGCTTGACGAGAAAAACAAAAAATAAAAGCACCTCTAAAGTGCGGTAGCCTGTAACATCAGCCATGTTAAATGCTGAATGTTAAATCAAAAATGCTAAATCCTCATGACCCCCTTCAAAAAACTAACCTCCTCCGCCGTCCCACTTCCCATTGAGGACGTTGATACCGACCAGATCATTCCCGCCCGCTTCCTGAAGGCAGTGACCAGGGATGGCTTTGGTGAAAACCTCTTCCGCGACTGGCGCTACGACAAGCTCAATCAGCCAAAGGAAGACTTTGTGCTCAATAACCCGATGTACTCCGGAGACATCCTCGTAGCCGGTGCTAATTTCGGTTGTGGCTCCAGCCGCGAGCATGCGGCCTGGGCACTAGGTGATTACGGTTTTCGGGTAGTGGTTTCCAGCTACTTTGCGGACATCTTCCGGGGCAACGCGCTTAACAACGGTATCCTGCCGCTGGTCGTCTCCCCCGCTCTGCTCGACGAGGTTTTCCAGACCATCGAGAAAGACCCTGCGGCAGCCTTTACGGTAGATCTGGAAGCCCAGACCTTCAAAAATGAAGTAACGGGAACGGTAACTACTTTTGACATCGACGCCTACAAAAAGACCTGCCTGATCAACGGCTATGACGACATCGATTATCTGCTGAGCCAGCGGGAGAAGATTGATGCTTTTGAAGCGAAGCGGGTAGACTTTTCACTACGGTAGGTTTTCGGGGCGCAGCCGCAGGTGCAAGGTTAAGGACGAAGAGCAGGGCCAGACAGGGCTACAGCAGGTTTTCGTTTTCTGCAAAAACGACGTTTTCGTAAAAGACGGATACCGGCAACTCAATTCCCAGCGAGTGGATTTTCACCCGTTGGTCCGGTAAAGTATAGGAGCGAAAGTGCCAGTATTCGGAAGACTCCCGGTAAAAGACGTCAATCAGGTAGCTACGGCTGTCAATAAGGATATACTCCTTGAAAGATTCAAGCTGTCGGTAGGCGCGGAACTTTTCGGTACGGTCGCGGTCGGAAGATGTTTCGGAAACGACTTCTACCAGTAGGCAGGGGTTGAGGAGTTGAGCGATTTTTGTCTCCGGATTGAATTTGCTCTTATCGCCACAAACAACCGATACATCTGGAAAGTAATAACGATTCAGTGAGTTAATCGATACGCCCGCTTCACTAGACCATGCACGACATTCTCCCTGATTTGAGCGCAGCGTGAAGTAAGCGTTGTCCACAATAGCCGTATGGTTTTTACTTCCATCCGTCATCATCACCACCTCTCCGTTCACAAATTCCAGTTTATGGTCAGACTCGGCGAGCATCTTGAAGTACTCCTCCTTCGTAACTTTTTGCTCCGGTGCTAAGGCCATGGAATTTAGAACGTTTTACTGAATTGTTTCGTTACGTACGGATGAATACATACAGGCCGAAAAGCTTACCTTCGCGCCTTCCTTCAACATAGCTAAAGATATGTCAAATTTCAACATCGCCACCCTCGACGGAGACGGCATCGGCCCGGAAGTCATTAAGCAGGGTATCAAAGTATTAAACCAGGTAGGCCTGAAATTCGGGCATACTTTTCGTTTTGACTTCGCGCCGGTAGGCGCGGTAGCCATTGACGAGACCGGCAGCCCGTTACCGGATGACACCCTGGATCTTTGTAAGCGGTCGGACGCCATTTTCTTCGGCTCCATCGGTCATCCCCGCTTCGACAATGACCCTTCGGCGAAGGTCCGGCCCGAGCAAGGGCTCTTGAAACTCCGCAAGGAACTTGGCCTGTATGCTAACCTGCGCCCCGTAGCCGGCTACGATGAACTGACCCACCTGAGCCCCCTGCGCCCCGAGCGGATGAAGGGCGTGGACATGCTCATCGTCCGGGAACTCACCGGTGGTATTTACTTTGGAGAAAAGGGCCGCCGCGACGGTGGAGACACGGCCTACGACACCTGTCTGTACACCCGGCCGGAGATCGAGCGCATCGTGAAGATGGGCTTTGAAGCGGCGGGGAACCGCCGGAGTAAGCTGACGCTGGTGGACAAAGCCAACGTCATGGAAAGTTCCCGCCTCTGGCGGGAAGTTACCCGGGAGATGGCCGGCCAATACCCCGACATTGAGCTCAACTTTATGTTTGTGGACAATGCCGCCATGCAGCTGATCCTGAACCCGGCGCAGTTCGACGTTATCGTCACCAGTAATATGTTCGGCGATATTCTCTCTGATGCGTCCAGCGTGCTGGCCGGATCACTGGGATTGTTACCCTCCAGCAGCATCGGCTCGCAGGTGGGAATGTTTGAGCCTATCCACGGCTCCTGGCCGGAGGGTGCGGGGCAGGATCGGGCCAACCCGATCGCCACCATTCTCTCTGCAGCTATGATGCTTGACCATCTGGGCCTCGTTAAGGAGGGCGACGCCATCCGCGTCGCCGTCAATGCCACCCTCGCCTCCGGCACGGGAACCGAAGACCTGAACCCGAAGAAGAAAGTGGGTACGGAGGAGATGGGAGATTTGATTGCAGCGGCCCTGAAGTAATCTGGCAAAAGAGGGTACTGGCTTTAGCCCCCCACATCAAGGAGGTATTACCGGGTCACAAGTCTCTGACCATGTAAATATCGCAGCCACTGTGCCCGGTGTTTCCCAATGGCCATGCCAGCGGTTCAAACCCGTATTTCTTGTAGACTGCGGCGGCATCCGTCATGGCTGCTACCGTTTCCAGGTACATCCTGCGGTAACCGGCGGCTCGTGCCCCCGCCAGGCAGGCATCCATTAGGAGGCGCCCACCGCCGCTGCCGCGGCCTTCTTTGAGGATGTACATCTTGCGGAGTTCGCATACCGTTCCATCACCACCGGCAAGCGGAGCAAAACCTGCTCCGCCAACAATCACTGCCCCCGAAAAACCTTCCCCTGCACCTGCGGGCCCGCCCACTTCATGTTCAATAACAAAAAAAGCAGCTCCCTCCCCGGCATAAGCTCCAGCCATGTCCTCCACTTCAGGGTCATTGATGGAAAAACCTTCCCCTACGCAACTGAATTCAGGCATTACCGTACGAATCACGTGAGCAACCGCTGCGTTGTCAGCGGGGGTTATATTTCGGATAGTCATGGTCAGAAGTCTTGTGCGAGTTGATAAATAGCCGGTAGCTGACGACCAAGGCCGTTATAATCCAGCCCGTAGCCCACCACAAAGTGCGGCGGAATAACAAAACCCACCAGGTCAATATTGACCGGTACCACCTGTGACTCCGGCTTATGCAGCAGCGTGACCAGGGTAATGGATTTCGGGTTCAGCGCCTCCAGCTCGGGTAAAAACGCCTGCATAGTGTAGCCACTATCGACAATATCCTCGATCAGAACGACGTCTCTCCCGGCCACCAATTCGGGAGAAGGGGCCAGGTGCATCCGGATTTTGCCTTCGGTCTCCGTTCCGTGGTAACTGCTCGTTCTGACGAAGTCCACCTCCCCGTTCAAACGGGAATGACGGATGAGGTCTGCTGCGAAAACGAAAGCTCCCTTCAACATGACCAGGTAAGTAGGCTGGCTACCCGCCAGCCGGTGGTGCAGCTCCTGCCCCAACTGCTTCACCCGTTCGTGGATATCTTCATGGGTCAAAAAGGGGACGAACTCTTTATCGTGCAATTGCACACGTTTCAATGGATCAGCGGAGGCCATATTTATCAATTAGGTATACGAGCGAAGTTATGGAAGCTGCGCCCAATTCCAGTTCTCTTTTGTTGACTACTTCAAAAACATCGGCAGCGGTATGGTGAAAATCGAAGTAGCGCTGGGAGTCTGGGATAAAGCCAAGCAGTAACCCGCCCTGTGATTTCAGGCCGCTTATATCTGCTCCGGAGCCTCCGGTGGTGAACATAAGGCCGTAAGGTTCCAGGATGGGCAACCATTCATTGACCCGACTGAAGTAGTCCGTAAAGACATCTTCTCTCCCCTGCGCGCTGAAGCCTCTGGGCGTAAAGCCGCCGCGGTCACTTTCAATGGCCGCCAGGTGAAACTCTTTGGCGGCATTACTGGCTTCCCAGTAGGCACGGCCACCGGCCAGACCATTTTCTTCGTTCATAAACAGCACACAACGGAAGGTTCGTTGCGGGCGATAGCCCAGCTGTTTCAGCAAAGGGAAAACCTGTAAAGAATGTACGACGCCAGCACCGTCGTCATGGGCGCCTTCCCCGATGTCCCAACTATCCAGATGTCCTCCTACGAGAATGATTTCCTCCGGGTGGCTTGTGCCCCGAATTTCACCGATGACGTTATAGCTCGGTACCGGAGGCAGGATTCGTCCGTTAGACTGCAGATGTACCCGCACTTCTCCGTTACCCAACAGGCTGCTGAGCAAGTTGGCATCGTTAGTGCTTACGGACAGTGCGGGGATTTTCGGCACGGTGTCAATCAGCGCAACACCTCCCGTATGGGGCACATCATCGTTGCCCGTGGTCATGCTTCTGACCAGCACGGCTTTTGCCCCGTAGCGGGCGGCAACGATCAGGCCAAAGCCGCGTTGATCCACCGCTCCTCCGTAGGCAGCAAAGGTGTTGAGCCGGGTGGGGTCCATAGGTCGGTTGAAAAAGACGATTCGCCCGGCTACGCCGGGCCGGCCCAGCTCTTCTACTTCTTCCAGGCTCTGCACCTCCACAATGGGAGCCGTTATCCCCTCGGGGCCCGTCCCGATGGTATTGCCCAATGAAACCACCGCAAGTGGCCGGGTTCCGATCATGGCATTGTTAACAATCCGGCCGGAGGCCGGAGCGCCGCGATCCCAGCGGGGAACGGTGCAGGGCTGTAAATAAACGGTATCAAAACCGAGCGTATCCATAAGCCGCCGCATGCTGTGAACGGCAGCATCTGCACCCGGGCTTCCTGCCAGACGAGGACCAACATCTTTGGTCAAATGGCGAAGCCACTCATAACAATCTCCTTCCGTAAGCGCCTGGTCAAAAATACGTTTTACGAACTTTGCATCCTCCTGCTGGGCCGATAACGATACTAAAAAGCTCAATAGGATTGCTATCAAAAAGATTCTTTTTACGATTCCATAGTCACTATAAAAGGTAGATGTCTTTTCCATAAGCTTATCTTAGTCTAATTTTTAAGCATTCTAAAACAGAATAAAGAACACAACAAAGTTGCCCATAAGAAATAAAATTCCGCCACAAGGACCAGCTGCGCTTTATCCGTTCTGAATAACAAATGGACAATTTTTAAATCGATGTCGAATTCGAATTATAATTGCATTAAAATCCAGCTTGACCATTAAATATTCTACAACTCCGACTTAGGCAAATTTAATGTTCTGCCAAATTTTCCACTTATTCCTTGCGAAATAACTCTCTTTTAGTGCTTATCTTTGAATCAACCGCAGGGTAACAGCCCGTTACACCTGCATTTAATTTGGTTTTATTTGGTTAGGGCTGAGGTGGTGCTGTGGTGGCGCTGCCTCTTTTTTATTTTAAAACCTCCAATCCACCACGATTCGGGCATCCACATCTTCTCCGAAGCGGTTTTTCTGCCTGGTTGTCATCGAATACCCAGTAGCCGGGACGTATTCCAGCCAGTGGTTACCATTAGAAAGTACCGTTCCGGTTTTCCGCTGAATGGTGATACGGGTGACTTCCCCCAGATCTTCCTCCACCAGTAATTGACGAGTGACGAGGTTACTATCCAATGCTTCGTAGGTAGTAATCTGATGGCTGCCGGAGAGCGCCTTGCGCTTCGTTTCATATTTTTCCAGCCAGGCCGGCTTGTTGATATCTGCCTCCCGGAAAACACGAAGGTCATTAGCGAAGTTAAGATCGTCCAGCTCTTTGGTTTCCGTCTTACCGTTTAAAGTAATCGTTTTAGTGACCTTTGTTTTACGGCTCGTCAATCGGTCTACTTCTTCATTCACGTAGCTTCTGAGGTCAAAGAAGGCGGCCTTATCGGAGCTGACTTCGGCAGAATCCGGCGTACAGGCGAAGAATAGTGGCAGCAGGAACAAAAGGATCCAACATTTTCTCATACCGGGTAAAGGTTTTAAGGGGTGGCAGGGTTTAGCAGTGCCTCCCTTTTTGGCGCGTACGCGGGTGCGAGAGGGGTCTAAGAGAGCAAAGTAAGGGCGGGGTTCTTGATTGAAATCGGAAGGGGCATGAACCTTCGGTGAATAGAGTTGCGAATACACAGTTTAAAAAAAACTGCTCCAATGATTTTCATCATCGAAAAATCCTTGCCAGCCCCCTACTTTGGCCATACCGCAAAACAAAGAAGGTCATCGATAGCTCCATTACCCATATTCGTCCCCGCTTTAAATTCGGTGTCAGAAACACACCGGAGGAGGTAATGACTATTGTAAAGGCACTACTCGCAGAAGTCCCCGAAAACGTGCGCGCAGGGGTAACCGGTAACCACATCACTCTTGACATTGTGGGGGAAGACGTGCATTTCTGGTCTCCGCAACTCAACTTTCGGATTGAGCCAAACGAAGAAGTGCCGGAAGAAACCACTATAGCCGGCCTCATCGGCCCCAGGCCGAATGTCTGGACACTATTTATGTTCGTTTACTTCTCCGTTGGCATCGCTGGCTTATTCATCAGTACCTACGGCGCATCCCGGTATCTGATGGGTGAGTTTTCTTACGCCATTTGGGCCCTGCCACTTGCCGGCCTGTTCATGCTTACGGCATATCAAGCGGGAAAATTCGGGGAACGGCTTGGGGCCGATCAGGTAGAGCTCCTCAAGCAATTTGTCAGAGACACTATAAGGGAGGCGGAGAAAGGAAAATAGCCAGGCAGTACGCAACTACCTGGCTATTTGACTCTCTGACGACCTGACTCCTACTCCGAATAAGCCTCCATCGGCGGGCAGGTACAAACGAAGTTACGGTCTCCATAGCCATCATCCACCCGACCAACTGACGGCCAGAACTTAAGCCCCTGCCGCAGGTAAGCGAGTGGGTAAGCAGCTTGCTCCCGGCTGTAAGCGTGTGTCCACTCATCCGCCGTAACCTCAGCGATGGTGTGAGGAGCATTTTTCAGGACATTGTCTTCCGCATCGGCTTCCCCGCGGGCGATAGCATCAGCTTCAGCACGGATGGCAATGAGCGCATCACAAAACCGGTCCAGTTCTTCTTTCCCTTCTGACTCCGTAGGCTCGATCATCACCGTGCCGGCTACCGGCCAGCTTAGCGTAGGTGCATGAAAACCGTAGTCGATCAGGCGCTTAGCCAGGTCGCCGGCGCTCATCACTGATTTGAAGGGGCGGAGGTCGATAATCAATTCATGAGCCGAGCGGCCCTGCTCTCCCTGAAAGAGAACGTCGTAGTGGTTCTCGATGCGTTTGGCGATGTAGTTGGCGTTCAGGATAGCGTATTCGCTGGCTGCTTTGAGCCCTTTAGCGCCCAGCATCTTGATGTAGGCGTAGCTAATCAACAGAATGGAAGCAGAGCCCCAGGGAGCGGCGGATACGGCTTTCGTCGCCTTGAGACCACCGGTTTCCTGCAAAGGGTGCCCCGGCAAGAAGGGAGCAAGTGCTTCGTTACAACAGATTGGCCCCATGCCCGGGCCACCACCGCCGTGTGGGATGGCAAAGGTTTTGTGTAGGTTGAGGTGGCAGACGTCCGCACCAATGCGTCCGGGACTGGTCAAACCAACCTGCGCATTCATATTTGCCCCATCCATGTACACCATCCCGCCGGCGGCATGAACGGTTTCACAAATCTCCACCACACCCGTTTCGAATACACCGTAGGTACTCGGGTAAGTAATCATCAGGGCGGCGAGCTTATCCTTGTGCTCTGCCACCTTTTCTTTGAGGTCTTCGATGTCAATGTTTCCCGCTTCATCAGATTTCACGACAACGACCCGCATACCGGCCATTACTGCGCTGGCGGGGTTCGTTCCGTGAGCAGATTCCGGGATGATAGCCACGTCACGATGCTCATCACCGCGATCGCGGTGGTAAGCCCGGATCACCATCAGGCCGGCATACTCCCCACTGGCTCCGCTATTTGGCTGCAGGCTGCAGGCCGTGAAACCACAGATCTCCGCCAGGTCTTTCTCCAGCTCGCTAAAGATCAGTTTATAGCCCTGAGCCTGCTCAATGGGAGCAAAGGGGTGAATATCCGCAAACTCGGACCAGCTGACGGGTATCAGCTGGGTGGCGGCGTTGAGTTTCATGGTACAGCTCCCCAGCGGAATCATACTGTGCACCAGGCTGAGGTCTTTGTTTTCCAGCCGCTTGAGGTAGCGCATCATCTTGGTTTCCGTCCGGTGATCCTTAAAGTTGGGATGCGTCAGAAAGTCTGAAGTCCGGATCAATGAGGTCGGCAGTTGATCATTTACCCCCTGGATGCCGCCAAGGGAATCCAGCTCTGCCCCCTGGTAGTCGAGCTCAACACCAAAAATGCGGCAAACGGCAAAAAGATCAGAGGTTGCTACGGATTCATCAAAGCTTAATCTGATACCTCCCTCCTCAGGGTAGAAGAAATTGTATCCCTCCGTTTCAGCCCGGCTACGAACCTCAGCGACTTTCTCCGGGCTGGCTTCTACGTGCAGGGTATCGAAGTAGTGATCGGCGCCCAGCGTAAAACCTCCCTGGGTGAGCGCATTGGCCAGCATCACCGTAAAGTGATGGGTTCTTTTGGCAATAGCGATCAGCCCTTCCGCACCGTGGTAGGCGGCATAAAAGCCGGCCATATTCGCCAGCAGTGCCTGGGCAGTACAGATGTTTGAGGTCGCTTTTTCGCGGCGGATGTGCTGTTCTCTGGTCTGTAGCGCCATGCGCAGAGCATAGTCTCCGTGGCGGTCCTGGCTTACGCCAATGATTCGCCCGGGAATCTGTCGTTTGTATTTATCGGTAGTCGCAAAGTAGGCAGCGTGCGGGCCACCGAAGCCCATAGGAACGCCAAAACGCTGGGTATTACCCACTACGGCACTTGCCCCCCATTCTCCGGGAGGGGTCAGCAGGGTCAGAGCCAGCAGATCAGCGGCGACAATGGTAAAGACCTCTGCTTTTTCCGCTTCGGCTACGAGCTCCCGGTAATCTTCTACTTGTCCGTTGGCACCTGGATACTGCAGTAACATGCCGAAGACGCGGCCTCCGGAAAAATCAAATTCACTAACGGGTCCGACTTCTATCTTGATCCCAAGAGGTTCTGCACGGGTCTCCAGAACGGCAATGGTTTGCGGTAATACGAGATCAGAAACCAGGAACACACTAACGGGCTCGCCTTTCACTCTTTTATTACGCACGCTAAAGAACATACTCATCGCTTCAGCAGCGGCGGTTCCTTCGTCCAGCAGGCTGGCGTTAGCAACGGGCATAGCCGTCAGGTCAGACACCATCGTCTGATAGTTCAGCAGGCTTTCCAGGCGTCCCTGGGCAATCTCCGCCTGGTAAGGCGTGTACTGCGTATACCAGCCCGGGTTACAGAAAACGTTACGCAAAATAACGGAGGGCGTCACGGTGTTGTAGTAGCCCATACCGATGAAGGAGCGCATCACTTTGTTGCGCTTCGCAATCCCTTTCAGGTGCTGCAGGTAGTAGTATTCACTAATGGCAGGAGCAACATCGAGATCTTTGTGATCACGAATATTGGCCGGTACCGTTTGGTCCATTAATTCCGCCATAGAGGAGGCATTGATGGTCGCCAACATATCGGCGGTTTCGCCCGCATCCGGGCCAAGGTGGCGATCCTGAAACTGGTCAAAACGAGGGGTAAGCGCGGGCATGGTCAAAGCTGGTTAGGGGAGGAGAATAGTTGTCAGCGCAAAGGTAACCAGCCTTATCGATTTAGGTTGTCGAAAAGAGGAGGGTTTTAGTGGGCGATTACCGCAGGTGCAGGGAAGAACCTTTAAAAGCAGGGTGTTAAAGTCAGGTAGTTCTGCCATAAAAAAGGCCCTCCCACCAAAGGTGAAAGGGCAAATAATGTGGTATGTCAGAAAGCTTTATCATTAGCCCGCTCATGTGTTCCGGGGAACGCATAAGGGGTATATTTTTCAGTAGAGAGAGGGAAGACCGTCCGTTGGCTTAACCGACGACACTATAAAAGTATTCAATTCGGAGGACGCCACCAAAGTATTCGGCTTTTTTTTTGGATTGCACAACCCCATGGATGTGGGGGATAAAGGGTCAGTGCCGGATTAATCATCTCTCCGCCGTCTTGTTATCTTGGGGCCAAACCAACCATCATTGATGAGAACCGTATTCACCCTGCTCTTTTCAGCCCTCCTTTGCACCAGCGTCCGCGCCCAACAGGAGTTGCTACAATCCGGCCCCATGCTGGGCTACTGCGAACAAATGGAAGTACTCATCTGGGTACAGACCAAAGCCCCGGCCAACGTCCGGGTAGAGTATACTGACGACAAGGGCGTCACCTTCACCACCAACGAAGTAGCCACCCGTGCCGGCAATGCCTTCACGGCGGAGCTGATCGCTGACCGCGTACAGCCCGGGGCACACTACAACTATAAGGTGCTGATCAACGACAAAGCCCTCTCTCTGCCCTACCCCACCGAGTTTACCGCCCAGCCGATCTGGCGCTGGCGCACTGATCCGCCGGATTTCCGCGTAGCCCTCGGCAGCTGTACTTACATCAACGAGCCGGCTTACGACCGCCCCGGAGACGGCTACGGCTCTGAATACGAGATCTTCACCAGCATCAATCAGGCTAAGCCCGAACTGATGATCTGGCTCGGCGATAATATGTACCTCCGCGAGCCCGACTGGTACACCAAAACCGGTTATCACCACCGCTTCACCCACACCCGCAGTCTGCCCGAAATGCAGCCCCTGCTGGCCCGCACCCACCATTATGCTACCTGGGACGACCACGACTACGGCCCCAACAACTCCGACCGTACCTGGGTACAGCGCGAGCTCGCCAAAGAAACCTTCGATGCTTTCTGGGGCAACCTCACCAGTGGGCTGCCCGCCAGCAAACAGGCCACCGGCTTTGCGGGTATCACCTCAACTTTCCGCTACAACGACACCGATTTTTTCCTGCTCGACAACCGCAGCTTCCGCACCCCGAACGACCAAAAACGGGCGGACAACAAAACCCTGCTGGGCAAAGCCCAGCTGGAATGGCTCATCGAAAGCCTCATTTTCAGCGACTCGCCCTGGAAGATGGTCTGCGTCGGCGGGCAGGTACTTAGTGACTCCGGCCGCGGCGAAAGCTACCAAAACCTGGCCCCTGACGAACTCGACTACCTTCTCCGCCGCATCACGGAAGAAAACATCAGCGGCGTCGTCTTTCTCACCGGAGACCGACACCACACCGAAATGTCTTCCCTGAAGCTTGACAACGGAAAAATGATCTACGACATTACGATCTCCAGCCTGACGGCCGGTACGGGCTCCTCCCGAAACGAAGTCAACTCCCGCCGGATGGAGGGCACCCTCGCCGTAGAACACAACTTCGGGATACTCTCTTTCTCCGGCCCGCTGAAAGAGCGAAAGCTGGAGATTGAGACTTTCGATACAGAAGGGAAATCAATCTGGAAGCGGACCTTGACGCGAAAGTGATCGCTCAAATAGACGGTCTGTGCACTTTTAGAAACCTCTCCCCCCAAACGCACTTCGCCCCCGGTAATTCAATACCGGAGGCGAAGCCCTAAAAGGCCGAAGGCCGTCTGAAAAGAAAAGACGCGAAGCGCTCTTTTCTGTCTACAAGCGCGAAGCGCGTCTACCAATGATTAAAAAGCCACAGGCTTTTTAATCATTGAACACCTCCACGTCCCGGTTCTTCACCACCAGGTCCGTGAACTTACCCTTAAAGCGGGTAGCCTTCACGATGTGGTTATCGATCCAATGGTAGTTGCCGCCACGGGGCTTACCCATGAGCATGGAGTGCCATTTGAAGTCGTGCTTCCGCAACCAGTACTCGGTGATTTCGCGGTGCTCTTCCGTACGGGAAGTAAAGAAGGTAATGATGTGGCCTTCGTCGTACCACTTATTCACGATGCGCAGGGCATCGGGGTAAGGCAGACAGGTACCCATCCGCTCGGGTTCTTCGTTGGGGATATCGTCACAGATCGTTCCGTCGATATCGATCAGGAAATTTTTTACGCCCTGGGGCAAAACGGGGCTGATAAGCTCACCTTTCTCGTTGAAGGTGGTTTCCAGACTCTTGTCAGAAGGTTCCATTTATCTTAGTTTCTGTAGGAGGTTATTCGGGGAGATAACTTAAATGCTTTACAAAGGTAAGGTTTAGAACTAAGCTTTGCCGCAGCCAGCCGTCGGGAATTCCTTTTCTTTACGGCGTCCAAAGAAGAAAAAACATGCAGGAAGTCGTTTTAGTTACCGGAGCCAGTTCAGGCGTTGGGGAGGCGCTCGCCCCGATGTTAGCCCAGCGAGGCTACCGTGTTTACGGCATGAGCCGCCGGAGTGTGGAGCTGGCGGGCGTTACTGCTCTGCCCGCCGATGTGTCCGATGCCGAAGGGCTCCAGGCAGCCATTGAACAGCTGATACAGGAGGCCGGCCGGCTGGATGCGGTGCTGCACTGCGCCGGCATTGGCGGCGCCGGCCCGGTAGAGCAAATGCCCACTGAGCGTGCCCGCCGTATCATGGACACCAACTTCTGGGGAAGCTGGAACCTGGCGCAGGCTACCCTGCCGTACCTGCGAAAAAGTCCGAGGGGCAGACTCCTCTTCGTCGGGAGCATTGCCGGCTTTATGGGCATTCCCTTCCGGGCGGCTTACTGCGCGAGCAAAGCCGCCGTAAAGACGATGTCGGACAGCCTGCGGATGGAAGTTCAGGGCTCCAACCTGCAGGTCACCACCGTTGCACCAGGAGACATCGCCACCAACTCCATCGCCACCCAGTACCGGCAGCCGACTGAAGAAATCGACCCGCTTTACCGCGACCGCTACCGGAAGTTCGATGATGGTATGGCCAACAACGTTGAACACGGCATGACGGCAGAGTATGTTGCAGAAAGCATCTATACCATCATGAACAAAGACACGCTGAAACCTTATTATGCCATCGGAGAATTCGTACAAAAGGCGAGTGTGAAGGCCAGTCGGATTCTACCGGGCTCGCTTTGGGAGAAGGTGTTGGGGAAGTATTATAGTTAGGGGGGGGGGACTGTAACGCCGACTTCAGTCGGCGGCTAAACCTAACGCCGACTGAAGCCGGCGCTACAAAACCTACTGAAATACGCTATGAGATATAGTTACCTCTACCTTCTTTTCATGCTGGTTGCCTGTGCAGAAGAATCCCCATCGGATGATTTGCCCCTCACCCTGCCCCTCACCACCCAATCCGACTCCACCCGCCACTACTACCATCAGGGCTGGAAAGAGATCATGGACGAGGGCCACTACGGCCCCTCCGAAACGACCTACCGCCAGGCGATGAGCTTCGACCCCGACTTCCTGCTCGGCAAAGCCACCCTCGGCCGGCTGACGCTGGATACGACGGAGCGCCGCCGCATCGAACGCGAACTGGATGGAGCGGGTAAAGAGCTGCCCAAAGACGAGCGCGACCTGCTCGGCCTCTACACCGATTTTGTCCGCTTTACGAATATGCGCGATCACAGCCCCGCCGCGGCCTACGATATGCTGAGTAAGGTGCTGCCCGGCGGGCAGGACCTCCTCGGTCAGCTGGTGCATAAATACCCCGATGAGGTTTACCTGAAGTGCGAATATGTGGAGCTCATCAATTCCAACCACGGCCCCGAGATCGCCCTCGATTCGCTGGCCGTGCTGACGCGGGAGCGGCACGCTGACAATCCCTTCCTGATGGGCTTTAAAGCAAGCCTGCTGGCCGAAACCGGCCAGCATGAAGACGCCCTGGCTACCGCCAACGAACTCGCGACGATGCTGGATCGTGATGATTGGCCCAAACCCCACGCCGTTTACGCCGATGTTTATTTTGCGATGGATAGCCTTCAGCTAGCAAAAACACACGCAGACAAAGCCGTGGAACTGGATTATCGGAATCTGGACGCCTCAAGGCTGCAGACGCGGATAGACAGGGAGATCGAGCGGAGGTTAAAGGAATAAGGCCTCGCGCTCTTTGGGCGGAGGACCTCCAGGTCCGACCGGGCAAGGGAGTACAGCGACTTTGACCATCCAGCACCCGCACTAATACGCTGCCGAAAGTACCCGCTCCGGAAGCTTGCGGCCCCGTTCGCGATTCGACGCAGGAGCGTCTCAACCAGAAACTCTGCCTTTATAATCCCCTCCCCTTGCACCTGCGTATGCGCCCGCAAAACCAACCGACTAAAAAACCAAAGAACCAAAAGACTAATCTTATCTTCGCGCCATGACCACAACAGCCTACCTCAACGACCACCGCGACCGCTTCATGGATGAGCTTTTCACTCTGCTACGCATTCCCAGCGTCAGTACGGACAAGAAGCATAATGATGACACCCACGCCTGCGCCGTACAGGTGCAGGAGTATTTGGTACGCGCCGGTCTTGACAAAGCCACCCTCTACCCCACCGATGGTCATCCCATCGTGTTTGCCGAGAAGATCATCGATCCTTCACTGCCCACTATTTTGGTGTACGGCCACTACGATGTGCAGCCTGCCGCTCCACTGGATGAGTGGAACAGCGAGCCCTTCGAACCGGTAATCAAGAAAACGAAAATTCACCCCGAAGGTGCCATCTTTGGCCGGGGCACGACGGACGATAAAGGACAGATGTTCATCCACGTCAAAGCCGTGGAGACGATGATCAAGACGGACAAGCTGCCCTGCAACGTCAAATTCATGATCGAAGGTGAGGAGGAGATCGGCAGTCCCAACCTATTGCCTTTCATCAAGCAGTATAAAGAGATGCTGAAGTCGGATGTCATCCTGATCTCCGACACCAGCCTGTTGAGCAAGAAGCACCCGAGCATCACCGTTGGTCTGCGTGGGCTGACTTACCTCGACGTGAAGGTAACCAGTGCCCGGGCCGATATGCACTCCGGCCTCTTCGGTGGTGCCGTGGCCAACCCGATCAACACCCTCTGCGAGATGATCGCCTCGCTGAAGGATGAGAAGAAACACATCACCATCCCCGGCTTTTACGACGACGTCGTTTTCCCTTCCGACCGCGATCGGGACATGATGCGCAACGCACCTTTCGACGAGCAGGAATACATGGATAGCCCCGGCGTTTTCGGCCTCGAAGGCGAAGAAGGCTACCACACTTATGAGCGGACGGGCATCCTGCCGACGCTTGACTGCAACGGCATTTGGGGCGGCTTCACGGAGGAAGGCTCCAAGACGATCATCCCCGCCGTAGCGAACGCCAAGATCAGTATGCGACTGGTGAGCCAGCAGGACCACGAGAAGATCACGGAACTGTTCAGTAAGCACTTCAAGTCCATCGCCCCGTCCAGCGTGAAGGTGGAAGTACACCCTCACCACGGTGGCAACCCCTACGTAACGCCCACCGATACGGTGGAATACCGCGCTGCCGCTGCGGCCATGGTCGAGACCTTCGGCGTAGAACCGGTACCGATGTACGAAGGTGGCTCCATCCCCATCGTTGCTGCCTTCAAGGAAGTACTCGAAGTGGAAACCATCCTGATGGGCTTCGGCTTTGACACGGACGGACTGCACAGCCCCAACGAACACTTCGGTGTCTGGAACTTTTATAAGGGTATTGAAACGGTGCCGGTGTTCTTCAAGAAGTATGCGGAAATGAAGACGACGGTGGCATAAGTACCGGGATGCTCGAAGACCCCACAATACTGCGGGATGCTTCGAGCCCCCTCAGATCATTGATACTTGCCCAACAAACGTCAGAGACAAGCTAAATTTCTTAGAAAGACCCGCAAGCTGCACCGCCTGTCGGGCATCAGCCTCTTCGTGTTCTTTTTCATCATGGCCGTAACGGGCATTCTCCTCGGCTGGAAGAAGAATAGCGCGGAGATCATTATGCCAGACACCTACAAGGGGGAGAGCACCGACCAGGCGGATTGGTTAACGATGGACAGCCTCTCTTTCCTGGCTACTCAAGCCTTGTTTGAGGCGGAGGGCCAGCTTTCTGAGATCGACCGCATCGACGTGCGCCCCTCCAAGGGCAGCATGAAGTTCCTCTTCCAGGACCGGCAGCTGGAGGTCCAGCTCGATGCGACTACCGGTGAGCCCCTCTCCGTTGGCCGGCGCCACAACGACTGGATCGAGGCCGTACACGACGGCTCTATCGTTGATGACACGCTGGGAGTTCCACACGGGATCTTTAAGGTATTCTACAACTCAGTAATGGGCATTGCTCTGATCATCTTTACCGTAACGGGCTTTTGGCTTTGGTATGGCCCGCGGAGGATGAGGAGGTAGGTTGGTTCTTTGGGTTGCCGAATTGGGAAGGCTTGGGAGAGCTGCCGCGCGGTATTGGCTGCCGCATTGGGGAGGTGTGGGACCTACCAGACCCAACCGCTGCCAGCTAAAGCCGGTGCTGCGCTACAAAGCTCTCCGAGCTGCCAAATATAAAACGCAAGCTTACCTCTAACGCCTACAATACGCGGTAGCCCAAAAGACTAAAGAACCGCCTTTTTAATCAACTCATCCACCGTTGCTTTGCGGACTTCGAGAATGGCTCCGGAGAAAAAGAGGGTTTTCCCGGCCAGCGCGTGGTTGGCGTCCAGGGTGACGATCTTGTCGTCCCATTTCAGGATTTTAGCGTTAACGGCTTTGCCGTTGCTATCGGTAAGGGCAACGAACTGTCCTTCAATGAGTAGCGCCGGGTCGATCTGCTCCCGCTCATTATAAAAATGATGGATGGGCATTTGCAGAATGTGCTCTTTAGACGGCACACCGTAGGCGTCTTCGGGGGCGAGCTGGAAGCTGAAGCCCATATTGGCCTTCAGGCCGAAGAGGCGACGCTCCCAGGCGGGCAGCATTTTGCCGACGCCGAACATGAATTTAAAGGGGTGGTTTACGTCCATCCGTTCGAGGAGGGGGCCCTGAGGGCCGCCGTCGCGGACTTCGTAGGTGAGGGTTACAATGGTGTGATCGTCGATAGTCATAAGGATGCTTTTGGAGACTGGTTTTGATAGTAGAGGACTAAACTCCATTTAATGGCTGCTGCTCCGAAGGAGGTAACGGACCAAATGCTCCCCATGCCTGTTTTGCCCATTGACCAAGCTACCATAAAGCATATCATGTTTAATGTAGCTAGCCCAAAGAAAACGCGTAGCCATTGAGGTAAAAAGGACATGTTTTTCATAAGCCGTTAGGTACAGGTAAACAGGGGTAAACTTTAGGAATTATGCGATCTGCTTTTGGGCTTGTCGGTGATAATAATAGATAAGGACATTAGTCGCTCCGCTCACTATGTAACTAAGAATCACCCAAGGACTTCCTGTATCAATTTTGTCCATTAAGGTTAGGGTAACAATGAATAGTACATAGATCACCGCACACACTATAAAAACCGTCAGCCATTTAGGATAATGGGTTTTCTCATTCATAACAAAGCAACGAACAAAGACAAGGATAGTTTGGGCGCTCACCGCAGGTACAGAGAGAAGCTACCAAGGCAATTGGATGGTATTATTCTCCCATTTTTTCATTCTCCCATTCAATACTTCCGCTCCAGATAAGGCGCCTCCACCCCTGGGCCTGCATCATTTTTGCGGATGGCATCGAGCCGGTCGCGGCAGGCCTCACAGCGGCCGAGGTGGTCACTGATGCGGCGGAAGGCTTTGCGGTCTTGTTTGGGCAGTTTCCCGCGCCAGAAGGCGAGGAGGTCTTCGTCAGAGACATGGGCGAAGGACGACAGTACCTCCCGGCCGATATAATAAATGATGGCCGCAGCTACGACGGCAACTAAGAGGATCTTCATGAAGGCGAAGGTACGGCCTTCTGCTTTGCTTAATTTTCCGACCGTACATACATCAAATTGTAGGGCAGTGATTGGTTGAGACGCTATGCGTCGATCCGGGCAAGGGAACGAAGTGACTTTGACCGTGTCATCAATACTAACGAGAATTGCCTGTACAGGCTACGGGAGCCTTCGGCACCATCTGCGGTTCGACGCACAGCGTCTCAACCAAAATTTCACCATTCAGCGTTCAGGGTTCGAGCATTACCGTCTGAATGTTTCCCTAGCTAATGGCCCCAAACTGGAGTTGGCGAACCATTGCTTTTTGCAATCCTCCCCTTGCACCCGCGTCCGCGCCTGCTCATCCCCTTAGCCCCGTCATTTGTCGAAAGGCTTTCCACATTCCGTTCTCTCTTCGTACTTTGGCAACATGTCGATACTGGCCAGCGAAAACAAGACGGAAGAAATCGGGGGATTCCTCGATCGCCTGGGAAAAACCCTCACCCAACGGCCGTTCTATCACGCCGGTGGCTGGCTGGCCTTTCTGGCCCTGCTGGTAGCCATGCAGTGGCGAACGGGAGAATTCACCTTCGGGGTCTCCCTGGCCAACGAGCTCATCAATGTCGTTTTTTACATCATCGTTGTTTACATCAACCTGCTGTACATTTTCCCCACCTACCTGAAAAAGGGAAAATTCGGCACCTATATCTTTCTCCTGATTGGTGTAGCCCTGGTGTTTACGCCGCTGAAGCTGGCGCTCAAGTACATCCTTTTCTCCAAAGCCGGCGGCGTACAGCAAGACATTCTGGAAAATCTCTCCGCCTATTTCTTCAGCACCTTCCTGGTCGCCGGCCTGAGCACAGTAGGCAAAATTATGGTCGACTGGATCACCCAGAACCGGATTAAAGACAAAGCGGAAACGGAGACCATGCAGTCGGAGCTGCGCTTCCTGAAAAGTCAGATCAATCCGCACTTCCTCTTTAATACCCTGAACAGCCTCTACGCGCTGACGCTGAAAAAAGATGACAAAGCACCGGACATCGTCATCAAGTTGTCCGAGATGATGCGCTATATGCTCTATGAGTGCAACGAGCCCAAGGTGCCGCTGCGAAAGGAGATAAATTACCTACAGAACTACCTAGACCTGGAGCGCCTGCGCCAACGGAAAGGCATTGATATCCAACTGGAGGTTTCCGGGAATGTGTCCGATCAAATGGTGGCCCCGCTGTTACTCATTCCATTTCTGGAAAACAGTTTTAAACACGGCGTGAATGCCAACATTAAAGACGGTTTTGTGAAGGCGACCCTCCGCGTCGAGCCCCGCTCCATTCACTTTATTCTGGAGAACAGTAAAGGCTCCATTATGCCGACCCAGGTTCACGGCAACCGGCCCAGTGGCGGCATCGGACTGGTGAACGTTCGCCGGCGGCTACAACTCCTATACCCCGACAAATACGAACTAGACGTAAAAGAGACACCGGGCACCTACGCCGTTCACCTCGACTTACAACTCTTGTGAACACTCACCGAGAATTCTCCTTGGTTAGTCGACGAAATTTGCCCTACCTCCATTACATCCCTAATATCGCAGTATGATACACGCCATTATAGTAGACGATGAGCCCCTGGCTCAGGACATCCTCGAGACTTACCTCAAAAAAATTCCCCAGATTGAATTGGTGGCTAAATGCGACAATGCATTTGAAGCCAACGAAGTATTGCAAAAGCACGATATCGACCTGATGTTTCTGGACATCAACATGCCGCAGCTTACCGGCACGGACTTTCTGCGTGGGCTTAAAGACCCTCCGGTAACCATCTTCACGACGGCCTACCCGAACTATGCGCTTGACGGTTTCGAGCTCAACGCCCTCGATTATCTGGTGAAGCCCATTAGCTCCGACCGCTTCCTGACGGCCTGCAACCGGGCTATTGAGCAAGCAGAGCTTAAGCAGAAAGCTAAAGCCGGCAAGGTGGAAGACGGCGGGCCAGATTTCTTCTTCGTGAAGGCGGACAAAAAACTCGTCCGGGTCAATCTGTCTGACATCGTATACATCGAAGGGCTCAAAGATTACGTCATCATCCGAATGCCGGACGATCGCGTCATCACCCTGCAAACGATGAAGTCTTTGGACGAGCGTTTACCAAACGCCAACTTCCAAAGAATTCACCGGAGCTACATCGTCAATCTTGACCGTATTGAAGCCGTTCACGGTAACATGGTGGAAGTCAAAGAGAAAGGTAAAACCACCTCTTTGCCCATTGGTAAGTCTTATCGGGAGATTCTCGCCAAACGAATTGAAGAATATAAGCTCTGATCCATTCAGAACTTCGTCAACGCTTTAAAGCGGTTAAGCACCTTGATTGTTGCTTAACCGCTTTCTTTTTGTCGTCAAAATTTTATACTGAAAAACAACTCAATGTTAAGTTTTTCACCCGCATTTACACTGTGCGCGTATTTATTATTAGGTTTGAGGTAAACTAATTAGCTTGAGTTATGAAAAAATACATTGCAGAATTCATCGGCACCTCCTGGCTCGTGCTGGGTGGTTGTGGTAGCGCCGTATTGGCTGCAGCTTTCCCGGAACTTGGCATTGGCTTCGTTGGTGTTGCCCTTGCTTTTGGTCTTACCGTTATTTCTATGGCTTACGCCATTGGCCATATTTCTGGCTGTCACCTCAATCCGGCTGTCTCCATCGGCTTATGGGCTGGTGGGCGTTTTGATGGTAAAGACCTCCCCGGCTACATCATCGCCCAGGTACTGGGTGGCATCCTGGGCGCCGGTCTGCTTTACCTCATCGCCAGCGGCAAAGCAGGCTTTGAAGTGGGCGGCTTCGCTTCCAACGGATTCGGTGAGCACTCTCCCGGAGGGTACTCCATGACGGCTGCCCTCGTCTGCGAAGCGGTCCTTACCTTCTTCTTCTTGTTCGTCATTCTGGGCTCTACCTACTCCAAGGCACCCCGTGGGCTGGCCGGCTTGGCCATTGGTCTGTGTCTTACGCTGATCCACCTGATCAGTATTCCAGTAACGAACACTTCCGTCAACCCCGCACGTAGTACCAGCCAGGCACTTTTTGCCGGTGGCTGGGCCATTGAGCAACTGTGGTTGTTCTGGGTCGCCCCCATCGTGGGTGCGCTGATTGCTGGCTTTGTCTACAATATGCTTTCTCCGGAGATCGAAGACTAAGCACTCCTCCACAACCGCCGATTCTTTAATCAAAAATGGCGCTTTCCTGGCTTGGGAGGGTGCCGTTTTTGATGTAAAGAGGGCTGTTGTGGAGCTGGCTCACGCAGAGGAAGGGGGCTGATGCGCAGCTTCTTTGAACCACGGATTTTCACAGATTCGCTTCGTGACTGCCGCGGTGAGACACCGATAGAATCTACTACTACGTACCATATATTGGCACAATTGATCAATTCAAGGCCAGCCTTCAGCAACAAGCGCTCTCGCAAGGCATAACTCAATCAGACTACGATGAGCTATTCCGGGCTTATGGACATTAGGGACTCACAGATTTACACGGATTAAAGCACAGATTGATACGACTTCTTCGCACTGGCGTTGCTTGCTTAACATCTCAGAATTAACGATGATTCCTGTAAGGCTAAAAGGAATTACTTCTACAATTCTCACTAAATAATCCGTGCAAATCTGTGGTCCCAAAAAGCTGCGAAGCAGCCCCTACTCCACCAAAATCCGGGCTCCCCCCGTATTCCCCCCAAACTCCGGCGCATACATACACTGTACCCGGCCGAGGCCGTTACTGAAGCTACCTGAGTAAGTCGCGAACAGATCGTACTCCAGCGTAAAGGTGCCACGCGGCAGGTGATCGATGAAGAAGTTCGTCGCCAGATCGCCGGGGGCCTGGTAGTAGCCAAGACCGTTCTGATACTGATACTTTGACAGCTGTTCGATGGGTTCGAAGGTAGCAGCGCGACGATCCTTGAGGTGCACGAAGTCCATCTCCCGGTCACTCTTCAGGATGAGACGGACGGTGACGCGGTCGCCGGCGGCGAGCGGCTTGTCGGCCGTGATGGGCTCCAGGCGCATGCCATCGTCGGTGGGTACGCGGCGGTAGAGCTCGCGGCTCAGGGTCAGCGGGCCATCGTTGCTGGCCGCTACCTTCTCGGCCAGTTCGGTATACTGCCAGTAGACGCCGCCCCAGACGAGGCGATTGTCTTTGTTTTTCACCTTTACACTGGCTAGTCCGTTGTCGATTTCGCCAGCGGCAGCGCTTACGGAGAAGGCTCCGGTGGCAGCTTCCGGGCTGCTTTGTGCGGCGCGGACGCGGGATGCAAGGGAACTCTTGAGAGCAGTGTTCGGCCACTCCACCTGTAAGGGTTTGCCCGGAGCGTCCGTCCAGTTCGTACCGGTGTTCAGCAGGGCAAAGACGGCGGCGGCGGTGCTCTTGGTCGTTGGCCAGCGGTTGGTCCGCTTATTGGTCAGCAGCCAGAGGCGCATCTCATCCAGTTCGTCCGTCGTGCCACCGGCCAGCTGGAAGGCCTCCAGGATGCGACAGTGCGTCTCGATGGGCAGGTTCTGCCAGCGGAAGCCCTGTCCGTACTTCCAGTACATCCCAAACTCGTCCTTGCGGATGGCGCGCTCGCGGAGAGACTCCACGATGAGCTTCGCCGTAGCGTCCTGCTGGGTTTTCACTGAGGTAGAGGCGATCAACGCCTGCTCGTAAAGGCCGTAACTCAGCCATTTAGCTGCAATGCGTTCGCTGTAAAAAGCCAGTGCTTCGCTGACCTGCTCGCTGGGGTCCACCTTCACCCCTTCGCTCATGGCGCGGGCGTAGAGGTAGTGTACCATCGAGCTGGAGGGCATATAATCCTCCCGCTGCTCGGGCTTGTCTTTCGTCTGCTTCAGGTAGCGGTCGTAGTCGCGGCGCATCTCCTGGTCGAGCCAGTTGATGGCGCTCTGGCTGATGCCGTTGACGCGGGCCGTTTGGTCCGGCGTCACCACGCCCAGTTGCTGCATCCGGCCCATCGTTTCCACGACGTACTGCGTCATGTAGCGATTTTCCCGGCCGCCGGGGAACCAGCTGAAGTAGCCAGCCCCATCCTGGCGGTTAGCCAGTTTTTCGAGGGCGGCCACCTGCTCGTCGGCCAGTTTCTTCAGATCGAAGAGGTTGGCGATGCGGGCGCGTTGCTCGGCCTCCGACTGCGCAGCGCGCAGCCAGGGGGTCTCCGTTAGCAGCGCGTTCTTGAGCTGGGGGTTACGCTCCAGCTCACTCTTCAGCGCATTCGGGTCGGCCTGCCACTGGCGGAAGACCTCTTCGAGAATCGGCTTACGGCTCACGGTGGCAAAGGCCAGCTGGTTGGCGAAGTAACGGTTGGCCAGCTGCTCCGTACAGTCGTAGGGGTACTCCATCAGGTAGGGCAGCGACTTCAGCGCGATCCAGGCCGGATTGGTCGTCGCCTCGAAGGTATAGCCTACGTGCTGCAGGCTGGCACTCTTGCTGCTGGCCAGTAGCGGCAGCGTGATGGTCTTCTTCTCCTTGCGCTTGAGGTAGAAGGGCTGGGAGACGGTGATGAGCGTCCGGTCCGTCAGCACGGGGATCACGTTCTCTTCGCCGTCGGAGAAATCTCCGCCGCGGACAATAACGCGATAGCCGATGGGGCCGTCGCTGCTCAGCCCGTCCGGGATATTGAGCGGGAAGCAGAAGCTTGCGCCCGACCCAGCCTCAATCCTTTGCTCGCTTTGGCAATACTTGGCACCTGCGCTGGCGCCCCCAAGAAGCGCTGCTTGCCGCTCAGGCAAATACGCCTCCCCCGTTGCCGGGTCAAAGAGCTCCAGCGTGGCTTTCACCACCATGCCCAGTTCCGTCATGTTGTTGACGCGGGCGGTCAGCTCCATCGCGTCGCCCTCCCGCACGAAACGCGGGACGTTGGGCAAGACCATCAGCTCTTTTTGCGTCACTATTTTTTGCTCAGATACCGCCGAGGCCAAGTCCGGGTCGTGCGCAAAAACGCGCAGCTTCCAGCTCGTCAGCGCTTCCGGGCTATCGAATTCGATGACCAGGTTACCGTCTGCATCCGCTCGCAGGTCAGGGAGCCAGAAGGCCGTCTCCTGCAGGTTCTTGCGGATTTGGACGGGGGCGTCTCCGCCGCCTGCTTCATCGTCTGCCGGGGCGGGTGGTGGTGGTGGTGGTGGTGCGCTCGCCGGAGCGGACATCTTACGCTGAACGCTTCCATCAGCGTCACTCATCGCCATGCCTTCCGCCTCCATCGCCGGCGCAGCCGCCGAGTAAGCAACCGGAGGCCCTGAATCTCGCAGCATCCGGCGGCCTCCACCCGCCATACCATAGCCCCACTGCAGCGGCCCCAGGTCCAGCCCCGGCAAGCCAGGCAGTGAAGGCAAGTCGGAGAGTACCCGGCGGGAGATACCATAGTGCCAGCTTGTGCCACCATTTAGCTGGCTGGCCATTTGCCCGTAGTAGCCGAAGGTTGGCCAGGGATTGAAGGCCCAGCCACTGCCGGCGTAAATCTGATCCAGGCTGGCGTCGTACATCGTCGCCAGGGCGGCAGCCGGCACGGGGCTACCGTCGGCGTTTTTCACCGTCAGCGTCCATCGTTCAGGAGTGCCCGGACGGAGTTTATCGCGGAAGGTAGCGTAGTCAATCTGTAGTTTTTTGTTCTCCCAGCCGGGGCCAAAGCGGACCTGTTCCTGCTTCACCTCTCCGAAGCGGTAAAAAGCCATACCGAAGCCGATGCCGCCCCGGTCGTCTTCCGTTGGCGTGTAGGTGAAGGTCGTCCGGCGGGTTGCGGCCGAGATGCCGTCTTCGCGGAGGTTTCGGCTGCGCCAGCCGAAGTCGATGTGCGGAATGTCCACGGCCGAAATCAGGGTCAGCGTTATGGCTTGCCCGACTTTTCCCACCTGGTCTTTGCCCAGCAGCGCGTAGAGCTGGCCTTCGGGCAGTTCGCCCCGTTCGGCGTTCATAAGGGTGAAGGCGGAAGCCTCTCCTTTGGTACCATCGGGGTAGTTCCACTCCAGGCGGTAGTGACCGGCGGGCCAGCCGGTAGCGTCCAGCGCCAGACGGGCTTTGCCTTCCGTTATTTCCAGCTGACCGTCGTAGACGGGCAGGCTTTTGGCGGGCCAGTCGGCGGGGTCCGCCGGGGTTTCCTCGGCTGGCAGGCCGGGGAAGAGCTTTTGGTAGTCGGCGGGGCTGAGTACCGGCCGGTCGGGGAAGCCCCAGGCGCGGGTGAGCAAGCCCACCCCGGGCTTGGTCACGGGCACGATGCGGGCACTGACCGTCAACGTCTCGTCGGTGCCGGCGGCCACAATGATCAGGCTGTCCGTCACGTCTATATCAGCGTCTTCGACGCTGAGGCCCACGACGGGCTTCTCGCCCCGCAGGGAGACGGACGTGCTGGCTTCGTGGGTTTCTCCGGTGTCATCCGTGACGTCCGTTTCGATGACGTAGCGATAGCGGCGGCGGCCCTGGCTCAGACCTTCTTCGGGCGTAAAGCTCAGGCTGAAGGCACCATAGCCGTCAGTACTCGTCTCCCCGCTGGCCACCAGCTCCCGGTCGTTCGAGCTCCCACCGCCCCGGTAAAACCAGTAGTAGCGGATTTCTTCGACAAAGACGCGGTAATTCACTTTAGCATCGTTGAGCCCCGGACCGGCGTAGAGTTTCGCCGAACCCGTCACTTCTGCTTCCTCGCCAGCAACAACGAAGTCAGGGGCTTCCAGCTCCACCTGGAAGCGGGGGCGTTTGTATTCCTCTACGCGGAAGTTGAGGGAGCCGCCTTCGGTTCTGATGCTGAAATTCCCCGTCAGCCCGCCCGTCGGCAACTTGAAGCTTAGATCGAAACGCCCCAGACGGTCGCTGGTGACCTCTACGGATTCCACTTCCTGGTAGTTAGCGTCCAGCAGGGTTACCTTCCGGTCTGCGCCCGTTAGCTGCCGGGGCATATTGTCCTGGTTCTTCTCCATCGTCAGACCGTAGACCCGGACGGTTTGCCCGGGACGGTAGATGGCCCGATCGGTAAATAAGGTCGTAACGGGATAAACGCGGTTTCGGGGCTCCTGCCGGCTTCCGGAGGAGTAAGTCGTTTCGCTCACGAAGCGGTCTTTGCCCTCGGCATCTTCGAGTTGCAGGCGCAGTTGACCGCGCTCATTACGTGGTACGGCTACACGGCCGTCACTGCCGGTGGTTTTCGTCCGGAGGCGCGACCATTTGGTATCCCGATATCCCTTTTTCTGTTCGATGACGACGCGCACGCCGGCCTTCGGCTCTCCCGTCGTACGATCCACGATCTGGAAGTAGTTATCCTCGGCTGTTTCCAGCCGCACGATAGCCAGATCACTGACCTGAAAGTCGCTGATCACCACGGTACCTTCTTCCAGGCTGAAATCTTTGTTGTCGCTGGCGATGAGGTAATACCGGCCGGAGGGCAGTTCCTCCAGGCTGATTTCCGTCGTATGCGCGCTGTAATCATCGTTGGCGGGTAGCGTAACGCTTTTTTCCTGCAGACGAGGGAGCTTGAGCAGACGAGGGAGTAATTCTTCGGGTTCGCGGTTGTAGCGATTATCTTCGGGCGTTTCCTTTCCAGTCATCGCGACGACCCGGTAGAATACTTTCTCGACGTTGCGGTAGTTCTGCGCTACCAGAAGATTACGGTTGCGGGTGTATACCTCCCGCAGGTTGAGGCTCAGGTCTACCGATAAAACGGACCGGCGAAGGCTTTCTGCCGCCGCCACTACTTCAGGGCTGGTTTCTGTAATCTGATCGAGTAGCTTCAGTGCATGGGCGCGGGGGAGTTCCTGCCAGTCGCTTTCGGCGCGGTCATGAAGTCTTGCCTGTGTCAGCAGGAACAGGTCAAAGCCGGCCGTCCCTTTATATTGCTGGTGCATCCGCTCCAGTACCGAAGCGTAGGTGCTGTCGGCCAGCCCGTAGGAGCTTATGAGTTCGATACGTTGGAGGTCGGCCCGGAGCAGAGCCTCACCGCCTGATTCCAGGTGATAATCGAGCAGGTCCTGATAGAGCGCCAGGCGACGCTGGTTGCCACTACCCTCCTCCAGATCTTCAAGGGAAAGCTTTACGAAATCGCGGGCGCTGACGGCGTATTTTTCGGGATTAGCCGGCACGGGGTTGGTGACGTTGAGCAGGGGGCTGGCCAGTAGCGGCATGCTTTGCAGGATGAGCAGGTCGTAAAGCGTGGGCCGTTCGTTAACCCGTGAATTGAGGTTGCTTACGATGGCGGGGATTTCCGCCAGACGGGTGCGGTTAGCGCGGGCGCCCTCGAGCCCGGCCAGCAGGTGTTCTTCGGCGGTGGAGGCGAGCTGGAGCATCGTCCAGTCGGCCAGCGGAGCATCCGCTGCGGGGGTACCGTCGTCGGTAGCCGCCGTAGCGTTGCGGAGGCGGTAACTGTTTTGCCGGGCGTAATTGTAGTAGCCCTGCCCCAGCATGTAGTGGAGTACGGGGGTAACGACCGGGCGATTTTTATTCGTGGCTAATTCTGCCTGAAGCAGCTTGATGGCGGCGTCCGTACCATCCTCTTCCAGCCGGGCGGTGTAGGCGGCGCGGTGGGCGATGGCCTTGAGCATTTCGTCTTCGTCACCTGCTTCGGCGGCCATGTCATACACTTCGCTGATGGCCTCCAGGGCACTGCGAAATTTACCCTCCTCAGATAGGTTGTCAACTTTTTTATAGGCGGCTTTATAGTCTTGTCCCATCATCGCAGCGGTAACGGCCAGTAATAAGGCCAATAGTAGGTAACGCATAGTATCAGTTTTCCTTCGGTAAGATAACGGTATTGGTACCGATCATCATTGTGTCTTAGGATAGATGCGGCAGATCAGGTGTTTACACATGGCGGAGGTGTTAAGATGGGGTTAAGAAGAGAAAAGGGAGAAGGGGCTAAAGGAGTAAAGGGCGCGGACGCGGGTGCAGGGGAAGGTTTTAGGTGCAGGGTGTTCCGTCTCATCATTACGATTCCGAAGGAATCGGGGCCACAAAACGGTCGAATTGTAGCGACAAGGCCTGCCTTGTCGCTACAATTATCGCCATTTTCAACCTTGATTCCTGCGGAGTCCATGGCGGAACACCCTGGTTTCAGGGGGTAGCAGTGCACTTCGGATCGCTGCGAGCGTTCGGACCGACCTTTTGGCGGCCTCCGCTTTGCTCATTGAAGTTCTCCGCCCTGCACCTGCGGCCGCGCCCAACACTTTCCCCTCCGGAATTGAGGCTACCGCAAGCACACGCTCCGGGAGCCTTCGGCCCCGTTCGCGCCCACTGCTTTTTCTCATCGCAATCGAGGCTGCCGCAAGTACACGCTCCGGGAGCCTTCGGCCCCGTTCGCGTTCGGACCGGAGGTCCTCAACCGGGGACTATCCTTTCTGGCCAAATTCTTCCTCCGCCACCCGGCGTACTTCATCAGCGACCCGCCAGGCGACCTGCTCGTCGAGGGTGGGCGGGATGACGCCGTCAACCGTTGGGTTACGGATGTGCTCGGCGATGGCGCGGGCGGCGGCCAGTTTCATGTTCGGGGTGATGCGGGGTGCGCGCGCATCCAGCGCGCCCCGGAAGATGCCGGGGAAGCCGAGTACGTTATTGATCTGGTTGGGCAGGTCGCTGCGGCCGGTACCGACGATGGCTGCGCCACCGGCTTTGGCCTCGTCGGGCATGATCTCCGGCGTGGGGTTGGCCATGGCGAAGATGATGCTGTCGCGGGCCATCGTCTGGATGTCTTCGCGGGTCAGCAGGTTAGCGATGCTGACACCGATGAACACGTCAGCACCCACCAGTGCGTCCTGCAAACTGCCGGTCTTGTTTTCGGGGTTGGTGAACTCGAGCGCTTCTTTTTTGGCGTAGTTCAGGTTGTCCCGGTCTTTGTGGATGATGCCTTTGGAGTCACAGATGATAATCTCCTTTACGGGGGTGGCCAGCGGGGAGTCCGGATTGTCGACCGCCTTCAGCAGACGGGCGATGGCGATGCCCGCCGCGCCCGCACCGTTGATGACGACGCGCAGGTCTTCCATCTTTTTGCCCACCAGCTTGCTGCCGTTGAGCAGCCCCGCCAGGGTTACGATGGCCGTACCGTGCTGATCGTCGTGAAAGACGGGGATGCCCAGATCCTGCAGTCGCCGCTCAATTTCAAAGCTGCGGGGCGCCGAAATATCTTCCAGGTTGACGCCGCCGAAGACCGGCGCGATGAGGCGGACCGTCTCGATGATCTTGTCCGTGTCCTGGGTGTCCAGGCAAATGGGGAAAGCGTCAATGTTGGCAAATCGCTTGAAGAGCATGGCCTTGCCCTCCATGACGGGGATGGACGCCAGGGCACCGATGTCTCCCAGGCCAAGTACGGCCGATCCGTCGGTCACAATGGCGACGGTATTACTCTTGATGGTGTATTTGTAGACATCCTCCGGGTTGGCATGAATGGCCTTGCAGGGCTCGGCTACGCCGGGGCTGTAGACCAACGACAGGTCGTCTTTTGAGCGAACATCCATTTTAGAGGACACCCGAATCTTCCCCTTGAGGGAGCGGTGGAGATTGAGGCTTTCTTCGAAGTAGTTCATGCTTATGCTTTGATCTTTTTCTTGGTAAGGGGGCGAAAGGTACGAGGATTTTGGGCTTAAGAATCCTCCTCTTCATCATCATCGGTCTCCAGGCTGGCGTCCCGTATCAATTCCAGGCCTTCGATGGCCAGCAGCTTGTCCCGCATCAGCAGGAACTTATCTGCCCGTTCATCTTCCGTACCGGAAAAAAAGTAGGCATAAACAAGGAGCTGATATTCCCGATGATCACTTTCTGCCAACCCGAAGCCAGGCACGAAGTTCTCCCGAACGGAGAATTTATCCGCCAGAGGCCCTTCATAATGGTAATAATCGCCTAAGTACATACTTGAGCGGGGTTCGAAGGTGATGCCTAATTGTGCGCGTAATTCGTCGGACAATGATTCGGCATCCCCGTTTTTTGCTCCGAAAAGGAGTGTGAAGCTTTGGGGCATCTGCGCGATGGATTTGAGGTAAAACGTCTGATGTGCCTTGGGGTTGAAACCATAGGGCAATCGCCAACTCGGAAAAGAGCAAACGCTCGAAGGTCCCGCAATACTGCGGGACGCTTCGAGGTTTGCCAGGTACGATCCATTGAACTTTGAAGCGTCCAGGTGGGAGCTTACCATTGCCCTAGTTGCCACCAAGGCAGGACACACCTAATAGCAATTGTTGTTTATTTTAAATATTTACTCATTTTTTGTTTTACAATATCCTGCTCACTATCTTCACCCCGCAAAACACATCCCGCCATCCGTCGCAACCCACAGCGACATGCGCGAAGACTTTATCCACTTTTTATGGCGGCAGGCACGGTTTGACCTGCGTGACCTGACCACCACCACCGGTCAAACGATCAGTATTCAGAATTTTGGTCGGCATAATGTAGATGCCGGCCCCGATTTCAGTAGCGGGCAGTTACGCATTGACGGCATGCAGTGGGCGGGCAACATTGAGATGCACGTAAAGTCCAGTGAGTGGTACGCCCACCAACACGACAGTGACCCGGCTTACGACAACGTTATCCTGCACGTAGTTCTGGAAGAGGATCGCCCCGTCTACCGGGCCAACGGTGATCGGATTCCTTGTCTGGAGCTACGCAACCGAATCCCGGCGGGCATTCTCAACTCCTACTGGCGGCTTATGCACAATGAGCACTGGATCCCTTGCCAGGGGCAGCTGCAGTTAGTCGCTGACCCCGAGCGGCAGCAGTGGCTCGAACAAGTGTTGACGGAACGGATAGAAGCCCGGGCGCACCGCTTCGCGGAGCGGGTGCAGGCGACGAACTTGGACTGGGAGGAAGCCTTTTACCAATCGCTGGCCCGCGCTCTGGGAGGCCGGGTTAACGGGGAAGCAATGGATATGCTCGCCCGTTCCGTTCCCCTGCGGGTACTCCTCAAGCATAAGCACAGTCTGTTACAGTTAGAGGCGCTGCTTTTCGGGCAGTCCGGTCTCCTACCTGAAGCCAGGGATGAGGAAGAAGCCTACCTGCCGCTCTTGCGAAGAGAATACAAGCTGCTACAGATCAAGCACGGTTTATGCCCCATTCCAGCTACCGCCTGGCGGTACCTTCGGTTGCGGCCCAATAATTTCCCGACCGTCCGAATCGCGCAGCTGGCCGCCATGCTGCACCGTACCGGGCAGCTCTTCGGCAAGTCACTGGCCGCGGCCGATGGCCGCGAGATGAAGAATATGTTCTCCATCAGCCTGAGCAATTACTGGAGAAACCACTACCGCTTCGGTAAAGAAGCCGCCTACGGAGAACGCCGGCTGGGAGCCTCGGCCATTCACTCGCTGCTCATCAACACCATTGCACCTGCGCTGGTCGCCTACGCCCATTACCGCCTGGATGATCGGTTCCGCGACCGGGCATTGGCCTTGCTTCGGGACTTACCCGCCGAAGACAACAAGGTGCTGCGTAAGTGGAACGGGCTGGGCTTTCCGGCAAAAAACGCCGGAGAGAGTCAGGCTTTGCTCCAGCTGAAAACGGAGTTCTGTGATAAAAGTCGTTGCCTGGAGTGTGCCATTGGCCGGGCGCTGCTGAATCAACCCTACGGCCAAAGTGATGGTCCCCTACTGACCATGAACGAGGAAGCCGCTTTGTATGAACTGGCGGGTGGCGGGCTTTGAATCAAAGATACTCCCCCAACAGCTCCACCAGCCGCTCCTCGGTAATTCCCCGCTCGAGGTTCCCTTCTTTTGCGAAGGAGATTTTGCCGTTTTCTTCGGAGACGATGAAGCAGACCGCGTCGATTTTTTCCGTCACCCCCACGGCAGCCCGGTGTCGAAGCCCTACGCTCTTGGGTAAGTCCATGCTTTCGGAAACGGGGAGAATGGCACTTGCCCGGGTGATGCGGCGATTCTGGATCACGACGGCCCCGTCGTGAAGCGGGCTTTCTTTGTGAAAAATACTGACCACCAGGCCGTAGCTGATGTCTGCGTTCAGTGGTGTTCCTCCGGAGATGATGGTTTCCGGGTCGGCATCCTGCGCACAGACGAGCAGGGCCCCGGTTCGGCTACCGGCCATTCTTAGAAAGGCCCGTCGAACGTCCTCCTGTTCGGGTACGCCCCCTTCGGCGTCCGCTACTTCCCGGCCCAAGAGCCGGCTCCAGGCGGAGTCGCGCTGTTTAAGGGTGTTGGTCCCCAACAGCAGCAAAAACCGCCTTACCTCAGGCTGGAAAATAATGATCAGACTTACGAAGCCGATGTTGATAAACTGGAAGAGAATACTGCTGAGCAGGTCCATCCCCAGCGCCTTGAAGGCCTGGTAGCTCAGGAAGAGCAGCATCATTCCCACAAAAATGTTCAGCGCGATACTTCCCCTCAGCAGCCGGTACAACTGATAAAGCAACACCCCCACGATGAAGATGTCGAACAAATCCCAGATGTCTATTTCCAGGAAACCGATGCTGAAGAGGACGGTTGGCATTAGGACAAAGATAGGGCAAACCCAAGCTTGGAGATCACGGACGCTCGAAGGTCCTTTCAGGACGCTTCGAGGACCGCTTAGTCTTGTTAACGGACCTTGTAGCGTCGCGGAGCGACCTGCAAGCGTCCCAGCGGAGAGCTTACGATTACCCCAGGGAAGTATCGGGCATTTACCGTCGCATTAGTCCTTAAAGAGGTCTAAATTGGGATAGGTCCATTGAAGTGAAATGCTACCTGTCTATAGTGTTTCAAATTTAGCAGCTTTTGGACGGTTGTGCATCGGGGGGATTGGCCTGTAGGCCTTGGAAGAAAGCTATTGTGAAACACTTTAACTAATAGTGTTTCACATGAAAATCACGCTTTTTAAAATGCGGCAGTGTAAAAACGTCATATGTTAAAATATCAGAACAATCTCAGCATAAGTTGTAATTCAAAATTATCCAATTTATCTTTGCAGAACCTAAATTGGTAGACGTTTTGTCTACTATCACCTTATTAATAATTTATTATGCAGTTCAACCTTTCGAGGTTTAGCTCGTATGCTGTGTTTACAGTAATACTTGCGTTTTCCTTCTCGTCTTGTAATCAAGATGACCAACTTGAAGTAATTCCAAACTCAGATAATAGTTTAAGCTATACTGGAGTTTCACCTGAAACGACTCTAACGGGACAGTTTGCGGTACAACTCGCTGAAGCTATGAAACTTCCAGAAGTTCGTACTTTTGTAAAGTCAAAAGTCATGCTCCAATTGGTTTGGCCGCTCTGATGATTTGAGAACATGTACCTGGTTTCACTGCGACATTGACCATTTTAACGGAGAATTCAAAGATGTTATCACTTGGCTACCAGAAATTCAAGGCAGTCTAATGAATTATACATGGGAAGAAGTTGATGGTGGCCCTGAAATAACTCTAGGATTTAAGTTTAAGCCTACGATTAAGGTTTTCGGTGTCGAAGTTTCAATCCAAGAAGTTAGCGCATCAATCAAAATTAAAAATAATTCTGATCGGTTAGGAGAAAACTTAGTTGAGTACTGCCATAGAACAATCCCTCCAACTGAGTATAACTCAGACTGGGTTTTCTTTCAAGTTAGACAGACACTCAATTAAAAGAAACGATATGAAATATCCATCCTCAATGTTGATTCTTTTCTGTCTGCTTACTCCTATATGCGTATGGGGTCAGCTTAACGGAGCAAGTCTCTTAGTTGGCGGTGAAATTACCATCCATCGATTAGTCTCTCCTGTAGATGCATCCGATTTAGAGTTTGAGTTTGGGTTTGGCAAAACGAAAGCGGAACCAGAACAGTCATTCTTTATAGGGGCTAAAGCTGACTGGACATTAAAAGATCAATTTGGTATACAAACTCAAATTGATTACGGTCGAACTGCTTACAGCGTTTTCTTTAGGGACCCTACTGAGAATAATGGGATGTTTGGGCCGCAAACAAGAAGTTTGTTTTATGCCCCAGATAGAGTCGATATTTCAGTGTTGCCATCTTACAAGATTGAGTTAGGAAGTCTAGAAGTAATTCCTAAGATTGGCATTACCTACTCATTTCCTGTAAATGAAACTGATTACGTTGATAAAATCGCTAATAGACCTGGACAAGTAAGAGCAATTAACATCCAGAATGCTCTAAATCGTTCTTTCGGCGGCTCTGTTTTAAAAATCAATGCAGGAATTGATTTAGGCTATGGTCGCTTTCTTTTACACCTTAATTTGCGTCAGCAAATAAGTTCTGCATCAGATGGACCAGTTGAAGTTGAGGATGTTCCAACGCCCATTTCTTTTGACAATCGTATAACTGCAATTCAATTTGGATTGGGCTACAGGTTTTTGCAGTTTTAATAAGACTTCTCTAGCTTTACGTAGGCCATCTTTCTAATGAGAGATGGCCTATTTCGTGTTTATAGTGGCCTTGGCCACTATAGCATACTCTTTCACTGAAACAGCTATAAAGGTGAGCCATCTGGCTTCCCCTTCACTTTTCTAAAAGCTTCAGCTAACAGTGCTCCATGCCTCGATGGATCAAGATTTGCTCAATCGAACAAATCCTGACCTTATTATTAACTAATGTTCGGGAACTTTTCATCCAGCAGTTTAACTAGTTCTTCGGGCAAATAATCTCTTGGCTCATCATACCCTAAGTCAAACTCAGAATTTACTCCAGGAAGTAGTTCTTCACCTTCCAATCTTGTAGAACTGATAACCGTATTATGCACACTAGCTATGAGCGGCGAAATTTTGCCTCTTCTGGCCGTATGAAACACACTGATAGCATTCTGTTTCACTAAAAACTTGGAACAGGCGTCCCCATGATGCAAAACCTTCTAATATTACAGGCAAGTCAGAAGGCATCTCTCCCCTAACATGGCTCCTATTTAATAGAACATCATAAAGGCCTATGTTCCTGTAAGCCTTATCTTTGCCTTATGTTACCCACACGGCAAATAATTTGGTATTCTCTCCTGATAATTATCGGGGCGCTAACGCAGGTGCCGTGTTGGGGGCAGGAGCTGAGGACGAACGCCGACGGAGAAAAGATCATCGTTTATGCCGATGGTAGCGCGCGCTACTTCAACGATCTGAGCCTGATTGATGCCCAGCAAAAGGACAGCGCTGGCGCGGCCTACCCCATCGTCTCGGTTAGTATTGAACCCCTCAGTGGTGGGGTGGACCCCACCGTAGCCGACCTGAAGCGTATTGCCGAGCGCAAGCTGCAGATTGCCCGGGAAGCCGAAACCCTGGCCCGTACCCGCGCCACGGCAGCCATTAACAACCGCATCAAACTGGAGCGGGACCTGGCCAACGCCCGGGCCGCTCAACGCACCAACGAGGCCCAAACGCTGCAACGCCGGCTGCAGTTGGCCCGACAGGTAGAGAACAATTCGCTGATTGAACGAACCGCCGCAGAGCAACGCGCGGCAGCCGCCAACATCATCGTCACCGAAGGCCGCTACGTAGACGCTTACAACGAAGCCCGACGGGAGGAACGTCTCGGCCCGGAAATAACGAAGCCCGGTAACCGGACGGAGCGCAGTCTGGGTATTCTACTGCCCGCAGAACCCGTTTTCTCCGGCTACGGCCCGGCGGCAGGTCGCTTGCCGATTGAGGAAGCCCCCCCTTGCGGCCTTCAACCAGCTCCAAGCCCCAATGCCCCAACGCCGGTCAGTTATCCCAGCCTGTTTTTTACCTACACGGACGAAAACCTGCGCCCCTTCCTGGACGGCAAAGAATATCTCCGCTGTACGGCATGGACGAGCCGCGACCAACGAGGCGACCGCTTTCTCGAACTCAAACTGACCTTCGCGAACCCTAATGCCATCACCTCCTACGGCTACCTGGCACAAAACTCCAGTCTGAGCCTCCACCTGCTAAACGGAAGGCATATTTCACTACAGGCCGTCCGTGAAACCGTTGGCATCATTGATCATGCCCGCCGCGAGGTCAATTACACCGTGCGCTACCGCCTGCCCCGTGGCGGCGCTCAGGAGCTTCGGAATCAAGCCATTGACTATGTCCGGATTTTTTGGTCCAGCGGCTATGAAGAATATCAGGTTTTCCAGGTAGACGCTTTACGACAACTTATGCGTTGTTTATAATTGAACTATCCTACGCTATTTACTTTACAATTTTCACGAACAGACTTATCCTTTATATGCCTCGCCTCCCTTTATTGCTTTCTTTCCTGCTGTTATCGATAGTCCTTACCGCGCAGAAGAACAGCCCGCAGTCCCTGCCTACCTCTGACGAGGAAGCCAGAGAGCTGGCGGCAACGATCACCGTTGAGGACCTGACCCGCCACCTCACCATTATCTCGGCTGACGATATGGAAGGCCGGGAGACCGGGCAGGCCGGGCAGAAAAAAGCCATGGCTTACCTGAAGGGGGAGTTCCAGCGGATGGGCCTGCCGGCCATCGGAGACCATGACGATTACTATCAGCGCATCGTCTTCAGTCGCCAGAAGTGGGAAAAGGTAGATCTGAAGTTTGAGGGAGAATCTCTCCGCCATTTGTGGGAATACGCCTCTCCGCCCTCGGGGAATGACAGCCGGGAGGAGATCAGCATCAACGAACTCACTTTCCTGGGCTACGGTATTGATGACCCCGCCTACAGTGACTACAAGGATAACGACGTAAAGGGTAAACACTTACTCATCTTAGCCGGAGAGCCAAAAGCCAAATCCGGTAATTATCTCGTTTCCGGAAGCCCGGAAAAATCCGACTGGAGCAACTCCACCGAACGCAAGCTCGAAGTGGCCAAAGAGAAGGGTGCAGCGACGGTATTTGTGATCGATCCGGAATTCAAGACCAACGTTCGAGACATTCGCAAGGAGACCCTTGACGGGCGGATGAAGATGGCGGAAAGTACGGAAGCCGACCGGACGACGGCCAACGTGGTCTACATCACCCCTCAGCTAGCCAAAAAGATCATGGGAAAGGCAGGCAAAAAGATCATCAAAGCCCGAAAGAAGTTGGAAAAATCCGGCAAGCTACGCCCCGTTACCATTCCGACCGACCTGAAGCTAACGCAGAAAAAAGCCGTCAGGGAATTGATTGGGGAGAACGTACTGGGCTTCGTGGAAGGGTCTGACCCTGTCCTGAAGGACGAGGTACTGGTCGTTAGCGCTCACTATGACCACATCGGCCGCCGTGGAGACGCCATCTTCAACGGTGCGGATGACAACGGCTCCGGAACCAGTACCGTACTGGAAGTAGCCGAAGCCTTCGTCACCGCCCAAAAGCAGGGCAAAGGGCCACGCCGTAGTGTCTTATTCTTATTGGTGAGCGGCGAAGAAAAAGGGCTGTTGGGTTCGGAGTATTACGCCAGCCATCCTGTTTTCCCCATTGCCAATACCATTGCGGACATCAACGTAGACATGGTTGGCCGGGTGGATGACAAGCATCAGGACAATCCGGAGTACATCTACGTCATCGGCAGTGACCGCCTCAGCAGCGAGCTCCACGACATTAACGAGCGGATGAACCAGACCTTCACGAAGCTCGAACTGGACTACACCTACAACGCCGAGGATGACCCCAACCGCTACTACTACCGTTCGGATCATTACAACTTCGCCGAAAAAGGCATTCCCAGTATTTTCTTCTTTAACGGCACCCATGATGATTACCACATGGATACAGATACTATTGAAAAGATCAATTTTGAAAAAATGGCCAAAATTGGCCAATTGGTCTTTCACACTGCCTGGCAGCTGGCTAACCAGGACCGGCGGATAGTGGTGGATGTGAAGTAGCAACAATAGTGCTGCCCCTGCCTGCGGTGAAAGACTAATTGCCAGCACTGCTCTTCAAAAGAACTTTCTCTGCACCTGCGGCAGCGCCCAAATAACGACCACTATTGGTTCAGCATCGGATTCGTAGAGTTATGGTAAACGATGGCCACCAGGAAGGCCACCACGGCCACGATAATTCCGAACAGGAATATGTTGTAGCAGATGCGTAAAAAGGCATACTTTTTGGCCAGTACCACACCAAGGTAGTAGAGGTCTCGCGTCATGGATGAGTAGAGGAAGTCTTCATCGCGGATCATTTCCATCATGCCGTAATGAAAATCATCGATCGGCATGTTATAGAAATTACCGAAAAAGAGCAGGTTACTGCGCCGGGCTTTGATGTCTTCCATACTGCTTTTCCCTTCCGTCACCTTGGGCCGCGTGGCCTGAATGGCGTAAAAAAGAGACCCCAGACATACCGCCACGAGAATGATGGTGGGTATAACCAGATGGGGGTTAGAATCCAGCTTGGTGGCCAGATTAGCCACCACCACACTCAACACGATAGCGTTGACGGACAGCATGATGTTGGCCTTATTATCAGCGATACTACTCAGGTTAACGTGGGTCCGATAGGTGGCGCGGTACATCGTCTCCACCCCTCGACCAGGTTTGAAATCAGGGTCTCCCTTTTTCTCCGACTTCTCAATCAGTTTTTTCAGCTTTTTCAGCTTCTTTTTCTTCTTTTTGGAGTCTTCCAGTTCTTCCAGATTAGTCGGCGTCTGATCCGGGAACAGCGCTTTCTTGCGTTTGTAGAGCTGCTTGACGTGCTTGCTCTTCCGGTCACCAAACATGTCCCTGGCAGCCTCGGTGTGGTATTCATGGTTGAGCATAAAGGCCAGCTCAAAATCGATCCACTCCTGATCGGACATGATCATGTCCCGGGTCAGCGTAAATTCCTGCCGGACGCGGCCACAGCGGTCCCAGTAACTGAGGTCTCCCAGATGGCTGAGGTCAGCGTCCGCCACAATTTCTTCGAGAAAATTTTGTGGCTGCTGCGGCATTTTTGTTGCCCGGATGCCTCCGCTGACATTAGCGATGAGCTCCTCATCATCCACGCCCTGAGCGCGCAGCCAGTTCGTTGCGTTGATGACACTTCGCTCTTCATGATCCTCCCAGCCACCGCTGTATCCGGTATCATGAAACCAGGCAGCCAGGATGATGGCCAGCCGGTCATCTTCGCTCACTTCGTAATGGTCCGCCAGCTCCGTTGCGGCTTCCGCCACCGCACAAGTATGCTGAAAATTGTGAAAGACGAAGGCAGCGTCAATTTCTTCCTGAATGAATTGTTCAACGTGTGCCTCAACGGCAGCTAATAACACTTTAGAATCAATGACTAGGCTCATGGGCAAAATATAAGGGGGCGCATCCGCAGGTGCAGGCAAACGCTTTTAAAAGCAATGAAAAGGGGTATTCTACAGCTTTTTATCTACTTCCAACAGGACTTCCTCCTCTACGTCCGGGAACCAGTTCGTTAGCTTCTCTCTGGCCTGCGTGCGAACGTCGTCATTAACGTAAGCTGCTATCGTAACCAATGCGAAACTGAGTACGCCCAGGTCATCCGTATAACCGATTAAGAACCCCAGATCAGGGATCGCGTCAATCGGCATAATGAGGTAACCCAACACTCCTACAACGAGTCGTTTAGCCCATCCCGGAGTATCCGAACGCTTGTAGGCGAAGAAAAGTAAGAGCGCAGAATAGACCGTTTTCACGCCAGCGGCAGCGGCAAACTTTTTGAGCTTCTCCCAAAAGCGGAAGTCACTGAAATAACGCCGGTATTTATCCATCTTTTTCATGGTGGATGTTTTTGATGACGACAAGATAACGCCCAAAGGGTGCTTTTAGCTTAAATCCCACCGAGGATACTCTACAAAACAAGACAACTCCTGGATGAATCATTACCTTGGGGCCGGAAGTTCAGCTTCCCTACTACCAATTTCACACCATGCGCTTTTTCGTCATTGCTTTGTTCTCCTGCCTGTGTTTCCTGCTTCTTACTCCCTCCTGCGTGCCTCCGGGGGAGGAGCAGCAAACCGGTGTTGTTGTTGATCTCAATGACGCAACGAGTAAGCATATTTACAATTTGCAGAATGAGCGTCAGGCAGATAGCCTGCTGGCCTTTCTTACCAGCCCCACCCCAAGTTACCGGTATTTAGCCGCTCGTTCTTTTGGCAGCTTTCCGGAAGTATCCTCCGTGGTAACGGACAGCCTCGTCGCGCTGCTAAAAGACCCCGACGAGCTGGTACGCGCCGCTGCAGCCTATGCGCTCGGCCAAACCGGCGGAGAGGGTGTTGCTGACAAACTCGCCATGGCCTTTGACACCCTGGGCCAGCTCCGGGAATACAATGCAGCATTACTCGCTGCCGTAGGGAAAACCGGCACGGAGAAGAACCTCGGGCAGATTACCGCTATTTCCACCTACCGGAATACGGACACACTATTGATGAGCGGGCAGGCCTGGAGCATTTTTTACTTCGCCCGCCAGGGCTTACGGTCAGAGGAGGGAGACGCCCGTATGCTTCAGCTCCTGCTCAGTGAAAGTCTGCCCGCCGAAGTTCGCCTGCCCGCAGCAGCCTTCCTGCGGCGCTTCCCGGTTAGCCTGGACAGCAGTAGCGAGAAAGCCGTCCGTCAGTTACTCCGGAACAATCTCGACCCGAATACGACTCTGGCGGCCGCGAAGTTACTTGGCAAGGCCAAGACAGCAGCGGGCAGAGTGGCCCTCCTTCGCTCTTTGCGAGACGCAGAGGACTGGCGCATCAGAGCTGAAATCATCAATGCTTTGGCGGGCTACGCCTACGCCAGTGTCCGGGAGCCCATCATTGAGCGCCTGAAGGACAAGCATCCGCTCGTCCGCCAGACCGCCGCCAACTTTCTCCTCAATCACGGCAGCGCTGCGGATGCCACCTTCTACCGCCAACAGGCACGGGATTCTTCCCGCACGGACATCCGGTACACCCTCTACGCTGCGGCTAACCGATACCTGCCGCTTTACTTTACCGATTACCGTGGCCGCATCAACTATGACCTTCAACAAGCCTACGCTGCTACAAGTGATCCTTACCAGAAAGCTGACATCATGGCCGCGCTGGGGGAATTCCCCTGGAATTACCGGACGATCTATGAGCTTTATCAGCAAAGCAATCAGACTGTTGTACAGACCGCTGCAGCCAATGCGCTGCGCAGCATCAGTCAGCAAGACAATTTCGATACATTCTTTCGCGGTAGCGCCCGGCGGGTACGGCTGGACCTGGCGGCCAGCTTCCGGGAGATGATTCTCTCCGGCCGCATCGGCCCGGCGGCGGCTGCCGGCGAGGCACTGACTAAAAATGCGGACGTTTACCGCCTCTATCTTCCTGACCTGGGGTGGATGGACCTGGCCCTCCGGGCTTTCCGTTTACCGAAGGATATCGAGGCTTACCGCTCCGTAGAAATTGCCCGGGCCGCACTGGCCGGGTACCCTGAGCCGGAGCCCAAAAAACTCACTAATGAAGCACAGGCCATCGATTGGAACATCCTGGGAAGTGACGGAAGCGAAGAAATTGTTTTCCGTACCGATGCCGGCCGCTTTACCGTTCGCCTGCTGCCGGACATTGCGCCGGCCACCTCCTCTAGCTTCCTGCGCTTATTGCGGGACAATTACTACGACGGGAAGGTCTTCCATCGGGTAGTACCCAATTTTGTCGCTCAGGGAGGTGGCCCCCTCGGCGATGGCTATGGCTCCGAAGAGTTCACCCTACGAACAGAAAGCCCCGGCATCCGCTGGGATCGCCCTGGGCTAATGGGTATGGCCAGTGCCGGAAAGGACACCGAGGGCGTTCAGTTCTTCTTCACTCACCTGCCAACACCCCATCTCGATGGCAATTATACCATCTTCGGAGAAGTCGTAAGCGGGCAGGATGTGGTAGACCAAATAACCGTTGGGACTAAGATTGAGAGTGTGCAGCTACGGTAGTGCAAAGTGCCAGCTGAAAGCCAGACAACCAACTTTTCAGTACATGACGCAAACGTACGAGCAAGGTTTCCCGTCTAAAGCAAGTACAACTCCTACCCAATGAAATATCTGATTTACCTCCTGTTATTAATCCCGGCAACTGGTCAGGCCTGTAGCTGTTTTTACATAGAGCACTTCTGCGATTATGCTGCCTCCTACTACGAGTGGTCGGGAGAAGACGTTACCATTGTACGGGCCCAATTTGTAGAATACCGTCTGGCGGGAGGAGGTTATGCTCCATTGTATGACGTTAAGGTCAGAGAAGTAATTTCCGGCACGGCTGAAGTTGGCCGCACTTACAGCTTGCTGGGCCAGGATGGTGGCAACTGCAACGGCCCGATCAACTCACTAAACGAAGGAGCTGAATACATCATCATTTTTGTAAACCGGGATGGCTTTTTTTCCTCCTACTCAAATATTGACCTTAGCGCCAATCCATACCCAGTACGGGACTTCCCCGGTTGCGGCCCCAGCGCCCTTCACGTAACGGGCCGTATCGTAAACGGTAAAATTGCGGAAGGCACCAGTCGGGCACCTTTCTCCGCCTTCAAAAATCAGTTAGCGCAATGTATCGGTCCTGATGTCATTATTTCTGACGCAGAGCCCAATTACCCTAAATTCATTGACGCCACCATCGCCCCCAACCCAACCAGTGAAAGCTTCCGGGTACTTTTTGAGCCGACGCCCATTGGCATCGTCGACTTGTACGACATCAACGGTCGCCTCATCAGTCGGGAGGATCTTGGCAACCGTGAAATCAGCGAGCATACCGTCAACGTCAGCCAGCTGCCCGCCGGCGTTTACCTCCTGGTGATGGAAACGGACGGAATACGGATCAAGAAGCGGGTGGTCGTCCGATAATTACGGGTCAGCTATCTTCGCCGCTGATGGGTCATCAGCGATATTCTAACAGTTTCCTCTTATGCTTCGGGCTGCTCATAGCTATCGGGCTCGGCTGTAACTCAGAACCTTCCTCCCGGGAAGGCATCACCATTGCCGCGGCGGCGAGTATGCAATTTGCGGCGGAAGCCCTTCGGCAGGACTTCACCCAACGAACGGGGAATCCCGTAAGCCTCATCACCGGCTCCAGTGGCAAACTGACCGCTCAGATTCGGGAAGGGGCGCCCTACGATCTGTTTCTCTCCGCAGACCAGAACTACCCAAATGCATTGAGCGAACAACACCTTACGCTTGGTTCCCCAGAAGTTTTTGCTTCCGGAAGCCTGGTTTTCTGGATGGTGAAAGCTGACTCATCAACCTCGTTTCAGGAGCTATCAAAAGCCTCCGTTCGCCACCTGGCCATCGCTAATCCGGAAACGGCTCCCTACGGGCGGGCGGCCTGGGAGCTGCTGCAAAAGATCGATTCTTCGGGCAGCCTGCAGGACAGGCTGGTCTACGGAGAAAGCATTGCTCAGGTCAATCAATTCATCTCTTCGGGTGCCGCAGAGGTTGGGTTCACGGCCCTCTCCGTCGTCACTGCGCCCCAGCTAAAAGACGTTGGCCGATACGAGATTATTCCCGACAGCCTCTACGCGAAAATCTGGCAGGTCGCTGCCGTAATCCGTAGTAAAGACGAAGAAAAGATGGCCGCTGCCACTGCTTTTCAGCAATATCTGCACTCCGCAGCAGCCAGGGATATTCTGCGAAAATTTGGCTACCGTGTGCCTGTGGAGTAGCTTACCCCCATGTCCTGGTCTCCCCTGATCCTCACACTGCAGCTCGCCACCGTCACCACGGCGGTACTTTTTGTGGTCGGCCTGCCGCTGGCCTGGTGGCTGGCGCGCAGTACCTCCCGCTTTAAGTCTGTTGCGGAGACCCTGATCAGTATGCCGCTGGTTCTACCGCCAACGGTGCTGGGCTTCTATTTTTTAATCGCCTTTAGCCCGGGCAATGCCTTTGGCAGCTGGTTGGAAGAGACATTAGGGCTCCGATTGGTGTTTTCCTTCGGGGGGCTGGTGCTGGCCTCCGTGATTTACAGCTTACCGTTTATGGTCCACCCGCTGCAATCCGGGCTTACAGCATTGCCTGATTCTCTCATCGATGCCGCCCGCCTGATGGGAAAGTCCCGGTGGGAGATTCTCCGCCGGGTACAACTTCCCAACATCCGGCCGGCGATGCTGACCGGGCTGGTTTTGTCCTTCGCCCATACCGTAGGAGAGTTCGGGGTGGTACTCATGATTGGTGGCAACATCCCGGGTCAAACGAGGGTTGCTTCCATCGCGATCTACGATGAGGTGGAGGCCATGAACTATGAGGCGGCAAATGCCTATTCCCTTATCCTGTTTGCCGTTAGCTTCTTAGTATTACTGGGGGTGTATTGGGTGAATGGACGCAATGGAAACCCCCTCCCCACAGGGAAGAGGCTATTGAAACGCTGAGCGTTTTGCCTTCCTGAACGCTACTGTCATCTTGCTACACTTACGATTTCCTGATAATGATTTCCCTACAAGTTCGCAAAAGTCTGAACGCCGCCGGAGGAGAGATGCTGCTGCAACTCGACCTAAGGGTTGAACGGGGAGAGTTGGTGACGCTTTACGGGCCCTCCGGTGCGGGAAAAACTTCCACCCTGCGGATGCTGGCGGGCTTGCTTAGTCCGCAGTCGGGCCAGATCAGGGTTAACGGTAAGGCCTGGTTCGATGCTGAAGCAGGGATTAATCTGCCTCCCGGGCAGCGGAACATTGGTTATGTATTTCAGGATTACGCCCTGTTTCCCAACATGACGGTACGGGAAAATCTCCGCTTTGCCTTACGGAAAGGAGAGGCTGACAGCAAGGTCGATGAACAGCTGGACGTAATGGAGCTCGGCGCACTGGCCGGGCAAAAACCGGCGACGCTTTCCGGAGGACAGCAGCAGCGGGTGGCGCTGGCCAGGGCCTTAGTTCAACAACCGGATATTCTTCTGCTGGATGAGCCGCTATCTGCCCTCGACCCATCCTTGCGGCGGCGATTAAGTGACCACCTGCAGCAATGGCACCGGAGCCTGGGGCTAACGACGATCCTGGTTAGCCATGACAGCCGGGAGATCCTCCAACTGGCCGACCGGGTTCTGGAGATGCGGGAAGGGAAGATAGTTCGAACGGGTAGCCCGCAGGAAATTCTTTTCCCTGACCTTAAGGCAGCAACACTACAGATGGTGGCGACACTTTTGTCGGTTATCATCCGGGATGACACGGCGACTCTTGAAGTGGCCGTGAGCTACCCCGTCTGGCCGCAGGCGCAGCTGCGCCTGACGGCAGCAGCGGATACCGTTGCCGGATGGCAGGTGGGGGATGAATTAATCATTGAGCTTACCGACGCGGGATACAAAATAGGCCAGCGCCGGTAAACACGGCTATTTTCAACCATTGTTTGCACCTGCGTCCGCGCCAGATAGTTACCTGATATGAGGCGGCGCGGACGCGGGTGCAAAGGCTGCTTTTGGGAATAGGAGCCTGGTGTTTGCTCCGGGAACCTTCGGCCCCCTTCGCGGTCGGAGCTGGAGCCTCTGCCCACTACTTATCTAGCACTGGCAGTTCCCCACCACGCGAACGATGGTTTTCTCCTCCGTTTCCAGGTTGGTGATCTTTACGCGACCGGACTGCTCCGTTCCTCCTTCATCAGTCAATGAAGTCTGGATCCGGTAACGATCGTTCTGGTGCAGGTAGCTTTCATTACCGCTGCCGGAGCTCAGGCTAGCCCCTCGTTGTACGACCTGCCGCTCTCCGTTGAGGCTGATAATTCCGGGGCCGTCCTTCAGGTTAAAGGCGAAAAAGAGATCATCCTCTCCTTCGGCAGAGTCCAGCCGAAGCCTGCAGCTGCAAGCCTCACTGACCTGAGAAAAATCGGCCAGCTCACCCGGCTGCATTGATTCACTCCCCGTGATGGCAGGAATGGGATTTACTCCCGGAGCCGGAGCAGAAGTTTCGGGCGCCGTCAGCTCACCGTCGGGCGCGTCGCTTTTGCAGGAAAAAAGAATAAACACAAGAGATAAAACGAAGAGGTAACGCATAAAACAAGTAGTTTGAGCGCACAAGATAGGCGCTTTCCAAGCTCAAATTGCCAGAAACAGGATTACGATCAAAAAAGCTACCTTTCGTTCCTCAACACCCATCATGCATGTCTACACCATTTCACTTTACCCTTCTTTTTCTAATCGCCGGGCTATTATCAGCCTGCCAGCCCGAAGTGCCGCCAACGACAGCCAAAAATGCCGATTTGGTCACCCCAAAATGGCAAAACGTCAATATTCAGTTTACGGGCCCGCAAAGCAGTGAAGACGCCGCTGAGAACCCGTTTCGGGATTATCGGCTCGACGTAAATTTTTTCCTCAACGATTCTGTCTTCACCGTCCCCGGTTACTACGCCGCTGACGGCGATGCGGCCAACAGCAGCGCCGAGGGTGGCAATGTCTGGGCCGTAAACTTTCGCCCCGCCCACGAAGGCGCCTGGCGCTGGGAAGCCGTGATGCGAAAGGGAGAAGACATCGTGTACAACGACCAGCAAACCAGCGGTGAACGCATAGAAGTAGGCAACCAAACGGGCACGCTCTTCGTAGGGCCACCCGCCGCTGGGGAAAGAGGGCGTCTCGTTCGTACTCACCCGCGCTATCTACAGTGGGCCGAGACGGGAAAATACTTCCTGAAGGGCGGAGCTGACAGCCCCGAAAACCTGCTCGGCTACGCCGACTTTGATGGCACCTACCGGCACAGCAATACGTTTCGGGACGGCGAAAACAAAACCGAGGGCCTGCATCACTTCACCTCTCACGAAGCAGACTTTACCTCCGGAAGCCCAACCTGGGGCGACGGTAAAGGCAAGGGAATTCTCGGCGCCATCAGCTATCTGGCAGCCAGGGGCATCAACAGCATCTACTTCCTGACGCTAAACATCAATGGCGACGGTAAGGACGTCTGGCCCTTTGTGGACCATAAGACTTTTGACCGCTACGACGTGAGCAAACTCGCCCAATGGGAACGGGTATTTCAGCATGCGGATGACCTGGGCATGAACCTCCACTTCGTGCTGCAGGAGACCGAAAACGAGACCTTGCTCGATAATGGAGACACCGGCCCGATGCGGAAGCTCTACTTCCGCGAGCTCATCGCCCGCTTTGGCCATCACCGCGCAGTGACCTGGAACCTGGGCGAAGAGAATGGCCCCAACGACTGGTCAAAAACCCATCAGAATAACGCCCAGCAGAAAGCTGAGATCGCCTGGCTGGCCAATAATGACCCCTATCAGGGCTATATCGTTTTACATACCCACCCTCATGAGGCCGCTTTTGCGGAAATTTATGAACCTCTGCTGGGGAATAAGCAGCTCAACGGCTTGTCCATCCAAATTGGAAACCCCTACTCTGCCTATGAAGTAACCAAAAAGTGGATCCAACGCAGTGAGGCTGCTCAATCTCCCTGGATTATGAGCCTTGACGAAGTCGGCCCCTGGTGGCGGGGCCTGGACCCCGACGCGGGCTTCAGTCCTAACCCGGCGCTGAACAACCAGGATAGCCTCCGGGCTCTCACGCTCTGGGGCAACCTGATGGCTGGCGGCGCAGGGGTGGAGTGGTACTTCGGTGCCTACAACGAAAATAACGACCTCAACACGGAAGACTGGCGCAGCCGAGACCGCGCCTGGGGCTGGACGAGCCGGACGATCGACTTCTTCACGGAGCATGTACCTTTCCACGAGATGAGCCCGATGGAAGAACTCGTTAGTGCGCCCGTGCGCTGCCTGGCGAAAAGTGGAGAGACTTACCTCGTTCACCTGCCCTACGGCGGAACCGCCAGTCTCGACCTCAGCGCTGTGAGTGGCAATTTCTCTGTCCACTGGTTTGACCCCGCAGCAGCTGACGGTAGCCGGCTCATGGAGCAGGAGCCCCAGGCAGCTGGTGGCCAGCTGAAACTGACCGCTCCGGGCAAAGGAGACTGGGCCTGCTTGTTGCGGAAGATCTAATGAAACAGATTCACAACCTCGTCGTCGCCACTCGTGTTACTTCTCTGATCTAACCGTCCCTCCAATCATGCTCTTAAAAACCCGTGGCCTCATACTACGTGCCATCAAATACGGCGACTCGAGCCTGATTCTGGAAGTATACACCGAGGAGCGGGGAATACGTAAGTATATTGTTGGGGGCGTACGCAAGGCCCGTAGCCAAACACCGGCCAGTCTGGTACAGCCACTGAATCTGGTGGATCTGGTGGCCTACGAACGCGAGGGAAAAGACATGACGCGGCTGAAGGAAGTTCGCCCGGCCTACGTTTACACCCGAATTCCCTTCGACGTGATGCGTGGCACGGTAGGCCTCTTCATGCTGGAGGTCGCCCGGAATACCATCCGGGAACAGGAAGACAATCCGGCCTTGTTTCAATTCCTCTACGACAGCTTCGTCTTTCTGGATACGACCGAAGGGCCGATCGCCACCATCCACCTGCACTTTCTGCTGGAGCTCTCCGCTCACCTGGGTTTTCTGCCTTCGGGGCAATACTCGGCCGAGACACCGCTCTTCGACCTGAAAGAAGGGCAATTCATCGCCGGATTCCCCGGCCACACGGAATACCTCGACAACCAAAAAGCCGAGCTGATGTTCCGGCTTCTCCACGCCCACCGGGAAGAGCTGGCAGCCATTTCCTCCACCCGGGAGAACCGACAGAGCCTGCTAACGGACCTCGTTCGCTTTTACCGTCACCACGTGGAGGGGATGCGGGAGATTAATTCGCTGGAGGTGCTGCGGGCAGTGATGGGGTAAGCTACTTTGATGTTTTGATGGTCGCTACGTTTGGCAAAACGTTCTTCCGTTGATTAAACGCCCTACTTCAGCTCCTTTATTTACACTGACTCCTGCCGTAAGCAGTAGTCCACTTGAGCCGAAAACCAGCGTATACTGATGAAAAGATTAGTGCCCCAACCATCAGATAATCGATTAAAAGTGATTCGTCTGCCGAAATTGCTGCGGGCTCATCCCGGTATGTTTCTTAAAAAACCGGCACAGATAGGAAACGTCGTTAAACGCCAGGCGGGAAGCGATTTGGTTGATGGTATCTTCTGTCTGCACTAACTCTCCCTTGATTTCCTCGATCAATCGGTCGTAGATCAAGGCACTGGCCGGTCGGCCGGTGACACGCTTGACGGTATCGCTGAGGTAGGTAGTGGACAGGTAAAGCTTATCCGCGTAGTCGCTGACCCCACGGAGGGTCAGAAAATTATCGTCTACCAATTGTTTGAACTTGGCCGTGATAGCATGTCTTCGGGAAATCGGTGCCTCGTCCGTGAGCTTATTGGCAGTGTAGATTCTTTCAATTTCGATCAGTAAGATGTTCAGCTGCAATCGGCACAACAGGTCGTCATTTAACGATTTCCGGTTACGATACTCAAAAGCAATTTTCTCCCTGATTGCGCTCAGACTTTTCCATTCTACGGTGGTGAGTTTAAGAACGGGGTAGCTACTGAACTGAAAAAAAGGATAAAAACAGAGTTTAATCTGATTCTTAAGGCAGAGTAAAAAGTAATCGGTATCGAAAGTGAGCACGATGCCATTCGTCCCGTCGGAATAATCGTTGATGGCAAAGTGCTGACCAGGGGCCAGAAACGACAGGGTCCTCCCCTTCAGGAGATACTTTTTTTCACTGAGCGTCAAAGAAACCTTACCAGAGTGTAAGAAAATGAGTTGGTATTCGTCTCTGGGTTGTACTACCCCCTGGCCAGCGGCAATTTCCGCAAGCTCCCGGAGTGTACTAATCTTCAGGTAGTTGCTGGTGGGCATTAGACAAGGGCTTAGTGAGCATTGATAAGTTCGTGGTTCATCATTGCTCCGGCCACTGTTCCCTGAGCAGTGGCGAGGCTCACCGCGCGAAAGGGCGAAGCCATGTCTCCGGCGGCATAGACACCAGGCACAGAGGTTTGTTGAAACTGATTAACTTCGATGTGACCAGTATCCGTGATTACACATCCCATTTCTTCGGGTGCCTTACAGTGCTGTTCTAAGGCTGCGCGGTAATAGAGTGCGTCCAGCTCAAATTTACTTCCGTCAGAGAAGTTCAGATGGTTAATGTAGCCTTCGGCATGGTCTATGTCGGAAATAACTTTCGTTACCACGTCTACTCCGAGAGCTGTCACTTCCTCCACCGGAAAGTCTGCCGGGCCATTCGTAAAGAGGGTAAGTTGATCCGTCCAGTTAAGAATCATCTTTACGAATTCCTTTACCGCCGGACTATTTGCCAGAATGCCTGTCCGTTTTGACCGCACCTCATAACCATGGCAATACGGACAGTGGATGACGCTGATGCCCCAGGATTCAGCCAGACCGGGGATAGCGGGCATAATGTCTTTCACGCCGGTAGCAAAGAGGATTTTTTGCGCCAGATACACATTGCCATCAGTCGTTGTGAGTTCAAATGCCCCGTCACTACCCTTTACCTTTGTTACCAGGCTGTTTACGAAGCTTACAGTAGGATACTTGAGTACATCCCGCTTCGCATCAGCAGCAACGGCGTGGGGTCTGTCACCGTCATGGGTAATGAAGTTGTGTGTATGCGGCGTTTGCCGGTTACAGGGCTTTCCACCATCAATGATCAGTGTTTTCCGTATGGATCGGCCCATGGCCAGTCCGGCCGAAAGCCCGGCATAGCTACCACCGATGATAATGACCTCATAGTTGTGGTCTTCGTTTGTATGCTCTGTAGTCATATTTTCTTCTGTTTGATGTAGCGCCGAGAGGTCGGTTGCCAGTAAAACACCGATGAGTCCTAACCCGTTACGCTTCAGGAAAGTCCTGCGGCAAGTAGGACTATTATCCGCTTGTCTATGTCGTCCGGGTTTGCTCATGAGTGGGTTAAAACCTTTGAGGATAAAACAAAGGTAGTTTCCTTCCGGTCTCGGCCCAGCGTACAAATCACCTGATTTGTGGCACAAATCACGTTTCTTGATCATACGCTGCCAATGAGATAAACTTTTACGCCGGCTATTAGTGAAGTAGATTTGTCAAAATGCCTTAAAAAGCACCGTTACAATCAAAATCAAGCCCAGTCATCTGATCAAAGACTATTGTTCTTTTGTGTGGGGGAATCCAAAATGACAGCTGTCAAACGCGGAGCCCTCAAGACTATCAAACTACAAGCCTACCTTTGCCCCATGTCCCACGCCGCCCGTCGCTACATTGCTTTTGCACTGCTCCTTATTTCCGCGCTCATCGGAGGAAGTATGTACCTGCGGTTTACCGAAGAAAAGCTCTGGGGGTTTGCTCCGCTGTTTTTATTCCTCACCCTTTATGGCGGAGTTACCCTGCTGGCCACCTTCCGTCGGAAGGGTGTTTACCGGCCGAACAATCTGTACAGCACATTGACGGGTTTATTGCTGGGCTTCGGCTTCCCGGGCCTGCTGCCCTTTCCGTTTTTACTACTGATCGGGTTCGTTCCCATGTTTGTGTTGCACGGTAAGCTAACGGAGGAAAAAGCGGGCTACGGCCGGGTATTCTGGCACGGCTTCAGTGCCTTTCTGTTATTTAACATCCTGGCGACTTACTGGGTAACGAATACTGGTCTGGCGGCAGGTTTGTTTGCCATTATCGCCAACAGTTTGCTGATGACGCTGCCCTGGCTGGCGTTTCACTGGACGAGCCGAAAATCACCCCGCATTGCCTTTCTGGCCTTCGCCGTCTGCTGGTTATCCTTTGAATACCTGCACTATAATTGGTCGCTGAACTGGCCCTGGCTGACGCTTGGTAACGGTTTTGCGCAGTTACCCTCGCTCGTGCAGTGGTATGAAGTAACGGGTGCACTGGGCGGTTCCGCCTGGGTCCTGGGCTGCAATTACCTTGCCTTTAAATGGTACACGGCACCGGCGTCAGCGCCCAAAAAAGCCTTGCTCCCACTGGCCATCGCATTGTTCCCCATAGTTGGTTCCCTGCTTCGCTATGCGACCTACTCTGCTCCGGCGGGCGACACGATCAAGGTGGCCTCGATCCAGCCGAATTTTGAGCCGCACTTCGAAAAATTTTCCAACGACGTCAACTCCCAGCTTGACACCTTTCTCCGCCTAAGCCTGGCGGCACTGGAGGAAGGGCCGGTAGATTACCTGGTCTACCCCGAAACCAGTTTTGACAATATTGAGGTGAATGATCTGGCGAGCCAATCCACCCTCCGACGGCTGCAGGCAGGCCTGGACGGCAAGGGGGCGCACTACCTGATGACCGGCATCAGTGGCTATTACATTTTCGCTGAAGGAGAAGCCGTCACTCCGGCCGTTCGCTACATCCCCCGACGTGATGGCAGCCTCGTCGCACTGGAAGCGCTGAACGCTGCCGTACAGCTGGATCTCCAGGGCGACAGCGAACCCCAGCTCTACAAAAAAGGGGTATTCGTGCCTGGAGCGGAGAGCTTCCCCTTCCGCAAAATTTTCTGGTTTCTCGAAGACTGGGTCAACCAGCTGGGGGGTACCGTGGCCGGGCGCGGCACCCAGGACCGACGACTACCGATGACCTCACCGACGGCTAAAATTGCCCCCGTTATCTGCTACGAATCCGTCTTTGGGGAGTACTTTACCGATTACATCCGTGAAGGTGCTCAGGCCATTTTCGTCGTTACGAACGATGGTTGGTGGGACAACACCGCCGGGCACCGGCAGCACCTTTGGTTTAGCAGTTTGCGGGCCATTGAGACGCGCCGGTCGGTGGTCCGCTCCGCCAATACGGGCATCTGCGCGTTTATCGATCAGCGGGGTAAGATCATTAGTAAAACCCGGTATGACGAAGCTGTTTACTTACGTGGAGAGATGCAGCTCAACGATGCCATCACGCCATTTGTGCGCTTTGGAGACCTGGTGGCGCGGGTGGCACTTTTGCTGACAGGGATGATTTTGCTGAGTAATGTGGCGCGGAGTTTGCGGCGGGAGTAGGGGGCGATTTGCGACATTTTTTCGTGCGGACAAGGTCGCTGCGCGACTAGGTTCACGCAGACGTACGCGGAAGGAGGAGAGGGACGCAGAGGGAGTATTCTAAAATCCCAAATATCCAGCTCCCATGGCCGCACCTTGCAACCTGGAACCTTGCAACCTGCAACTTACAACCTGTAACCTGCAACCTAACAACAGCCACCCCTCCCCAACCGTTACCCTACCGATGATCCGATTCCTACTCCTTTTTTGGGCGCTGACGCAGGTGCAGGGGATGGCCAGTGGCCAGAGAAACTCCCCTACCCTTCTGCTGAGCAGGCCTGAAGAAGGTTGGTCGGATGCCCCACGGGAGTTTCCGGACAGCAGTGAAATGGCTGTTTACCTCGCTGAGTGGGTCGCCCGGCAGCGCGCCAAAGCGCACTGGGAAGCCTCCATTGATAGTCTTCACAAGGGTGAAGGGGATACGCTGCTCGCCATCGCCCACCGTGGCCCTGCTTACAGCTGGGCGGAGCTGCGGCCACCGGCCAATGCCCAAAGCCTTGCCTGGGCCAGAAAGGCGGGGTACCGGGAGCGGCGCTTCCGCGCCGGCCGGCCACTTGCCCCCGAGTTGTGGACGGCCCTGCGCGACAGTCTGGTTGTACAAGCCGCTGACGATGGCTACCCCTTCGCCTCGGTGGCACTGGACAGCATTTCCTGGCTTGCCCCCGGGCAGCTATCCGCCAGCATCAACGTGAGCCCGGGCCCGAGGGTCGTCGTCGGGGAAATACGCGTGGCCGAAGGCGCACGCGTTAAGCCTGAGTTTCTGGCCCGCTACCTGGGCTTACGCCCCGGAGACCCCTTCAACCAGAAACGGGTAAAACGTATAGGACGCTCGCTGCAGCAACTGCCCTATGTCAACGTAAAGGGGGCACCAACGATCAGTTTTCTGGACAGCCTGGCCTACTTCGATCTTCAGCTCACGCGCAAACCCGCCAGCCGCTTTGACTTCGTCATTGGTGTACTCCCCGGTAGCGGCGCCGATGATGGCCTGCTCATTACCGGAGAATTGAACGGAGAACTTTACAACGGGCTGGGACAGGGCGAACGCATTGCCGTTCGCTTTGAGCAACTACGACCACAAACACAGGAACTGGCCGTAGCCCTGGAATATCCCTTTCTGCTTAACCTTCCTTTCGGCTTCGAAGGGGAGCTTGACCTTTACCGCCGGGACTCTTCCTTCCTGAACCTCAATTGGCGCCTGGCCGCAAATTATCTGCGGGAGGGCAACGACAAGCTGTCCGCCTTTTGGGAAAACCGGCGGACGATCGTCCCTGGCGAAACGGGAGAAAGCACTCCCATAACAGGCGAGCTGCCGGACACCCTGGGCGTGAGTCGCTCTTTTTTCGGGCTGCAGGCCCGACGTAACCGGACGGACCGGCGCTTCAGCCCCCGCTCCGGCTACGCAGCGGATGTTAGTGTGGCGGCGGGCTTCCGCCGCTTACTGGATGTGGTGGAATCCGACAGCCTCAACGTCCGCAGCACCCAACTTAAAATAGAGGGCAGTCTGGAGGCCTACTTCGATCCGTTGGCGGGAACGGTCATTTATCTGGGCTTAAGGGGAGCGGGGCTTTTTACTGCGGAAGACGTACTGCCCAATGAACAGTTCCGGATCGGTGGTGCCCGACTGCTACGTGGTTTTGACGAACAATCGGTCTTTGCCCGAGACTACCTCCTGGCTACGGCCGAATTCCGCCTGCTGCTTGGCGGGAATGCTTTTCTCTACGGCTTTGTTGATGCCGGCCGGGTAAACTCCAGAGATAAAGCCCGACCGGACCTGAAAATTGATTACCCGCTCGGCTTTGGTGCCGGGGTCAATTTTGAAACCCGTGCAGGCGTATTCGGGCTGAGCCTTGCCCTGGGCAAAAGCAATGGTATTCCGCTCGACCTTGGCGCGCCGAAGGTGCACCTGGGCTATGTGAGTGTGTTCTAGCGTTTGGGCCGCTGGTTGATAACAGGGTCAGCCCCTAGTGTGTGCCGGTTCTCGAAGTATCGGGAGCGAAACTGGCGTGCCCCTGTCCTTCATCCGCTTCATCGGAGTCTTCCTGCGAGGCGGAACGCACGGCAGCAGCAAGTTCTGGAAGCCAGCCACTATCTTTTTCCAGCGCATTACCGACTACGATCATATCAGCGCCTGCATCGAGCGCCTGCACAGCCCGCTCCGGCGTGCGGATACCTCCACCAACAACGATGGGCAGGTCGACCTCTTTGCGGACACCGTGAATAATGGCCTCCGAGACGGGTTTTTGCGCTCCGCTGCCAGCATCCATATAGATAAGCTTCATGCCTAGCTGTTCACCCGCCAGGGCGGTGGCTGCAGCAATAGCGGGTTTATCAGCTGGAATCGGCGTCGTACCACTCATGTAAGAAACAGAGGTAGGACGTCCACCATCAATGAGGATATAGCCTGTTGCGATGGCCTCCAGATTCATTCTTTTGATGCGACCAGCCACAAGAACCTGGCGGCCAATCAACAGATCCGGATTACGGCCAGAGATAAGCGACAGAAGTAATAAAGCGTCCGCCTGTTCATCCAGCTGGTATACCGAACCAGGAAAGAGTACAACGGGAGTCGTGTTTGCGCTTGCCCGCAAAAGCTTCAAATAATATTCTGACTGCGGAGCATTGACCAGACTGCCTCCCCAAAGGAATACATCAATCAGACCATCATTAGCATAATCCGCTAACTGTTGCAGATTATCCCGTCTGGCTTTGTCCGGATCAATCAGGACAGCCAGTAGCTTTTTGCCGGAGGCGCGGGCTTGTTTAAGGATGGGATAAACCATAGGTCGTGGTGGGTGGCAGAAAGTAGGAGTTGCAAGGTACGGACAAAATCGGCTTACGACCGGATGGAACTTACCAAAACAAGAAAGACTCCGCACTGAATGAGTACGGAGTCTTTAAAAAGTGCCCAGAACAGGAGTCGAACCTGCACGTCCGCAATGGACACCAGCCCCTCAAGCTGGCGTGTCTACCAATTCCACCATCTGGGCAGTGGATGAAAGAATATGACTTTTGATGGCCACCATTCTTCCGGAGCGAGCGCAAAAGTAATGCGCGGTACACTTTTGAACAAGCTTCCGGGAGAAAATAGTTTCAATGAGCCAAAAAATCAGGCCGCCGGCCAGGGTAACCGCCCACAAAACGAGCCATTAAGCTCAGAAAATAAAACATCTCCTTTACCATCGCGTAGTAACGAAAACGCTTAGAACTTTATAAACTCTAACGCATTTAATGTACGTACATTAAATTTCATACAAATGAAAACTGTTCTTCATAAAGCGGATAGTCGCGGGCTCGCAGACCATGGATGGTTGAGGTCTTACCATACTTTCAGTTTCGCCAACTATTATAACCCTGAGCGTATGCACTTCGGCACGCTAAGGGTTTTGAATGATGACGAGGTAGCAGCAGGGCGTGGATTCGGACGACATCCGCACGAGAATATGGAGATCATCTCGATTCCGCTTTCCGGTGATTTACAACATGAAGACTCGATGGGTAACGTGGCCGTAATCCGTCAGGGTGACATTCAGGCGATGAGTGCCGGAACCGGGATTACGCACAGTGAAATGAACGCCAGCAAACAGGAATCCGTGAGCTTTCTGCAGATCTGGGTTTTCCCGAAAACGAAAAACATCACCCCGAATTACAGTCAGATTACACTGGAAAAGTCCTCTCTGCAGAACCAGCTTTACCAGATTGTTTCCCCTTTTGCTGAAGACGAGGGCGTACAGATAAATCAAGATGCCTGGTTTCACCTCGGTGAACTAACAACAGGGAAAAAGATCGACTATAATTTAAAAAAGAAAGGAAACGGGGTCTACGTCTTCCTGCTGGAAGGCAGCCTGACAATTGGAGATCAAGAACTCAGCAGACGAGACGGAATGGGTGTCTGGGACACGGATAGTCTGCACATTACTGCCACCAATGACGCGAAGGTCTTACTGATGGAAATCCCCATGGAGCGGACCCAGGCCTAAAACTTCCACTGCTATTAAAAAGGGACTTTCACTGCACCTGCGGCCCCGCGCCGCAAAACGTTAACTCAAAAGAAAAACAATAATTTATGTCTCACCATTTCATTGAATCCCTCAAGTGGCGCTACGCTACTAAAAGCTTTGACACCGACAAAAAAGTCAGCGCAGAGGACATTGCAAGCCTGAAGGAATCCATTAACCTGACGGCTACCTCTTTCGGTTTACAGCCCTTCCGGGTGATGGTAATCGACGACCCGGCGCTAAAAACGAAGCTCCGGGCCGCCAGCTGGGATCAGCCCCAGCTCGAAGAGAGCAGTCATGTTTTTGTCTTCGCCAGCAAACTGGATATGACAGCTGAATACATCGATGACTACGTGCGTCGTACAGCTGCCATCCGTGGCCTCCCCTACGAGGCACTCTCCGGCTACGGTGACTTTATGAAAAACAGCATTGCGGACAAGGATCCCGAATTTATTCAAGGCTGGAACCGCCGACAGGCCTACATTGCCTTGGGCACATTAATGGCGGCTGCTGCCGAACTCCGCATTGACGCCTGCCCGATGGAAGGTTTCGACCCGGCGCAGTACGATGAGTTGCTTGGCCTTAAGGAAAAGGGGCTCACCGCTGCGGTCATCGCGCCCGTTGGTTACCGCTCCGCTGAAGACCCAACCCAGCACGCCGCTAAAGTCCGGCTGCCCCTGGAGGAAATGTTTCTTTAAAAACAAGCGTTAACCGGCTTTGAGGGTCCGGACCGACATTTTGGACGTGGGAATCTTCATTTTTGTCTGATTCTCACGTCCACAATGATCGAATCGACCATCTTCACTGGAGGTTAGTTGGCTATTTCATGTACTCCCAGGCTGTCTGATAGAGGCCATGGTCTTCTACGTACTTCAGAAACCTGGCGAAGAATGGGTCATGCCCAACTGTAGCACTGTCCCCGATAACAACGAGGTATTTCCGGGCACGCGTCAGGGCAACGTTCATGCGGCGATAGTCGGAGAGAAAGCCAATTTCTCCTTTTTCGTTGGAGCGTACCAGGGAGAGGTAGACGACGTCTCTTTCACGCCCCTGAAAGCCGTCAACGGTGTTAATTGTCAGGGGGAAATCCGCCAACCGGCCTTCGGTTTCCAGCCGATCTTCGGCCTGCACTACCTGTTGCCGGTAGGGCGTGATGACGGCAACGGAGGGAAGTTCGTCCTCCGGCGGAACGGCACTCCGCAAATCCAGCATATGCTCGATTAGAATATCCGTCTCTCCGTCATTATACCGGCTTTTAAAACGGGGGTGTAATTTTTCCTCAAAACCGGTTCCTGCAGTATCGATAAACACTACAGATTCCCCAAGCGGGACACTGGGCAGTGTCCGGTTAGCTACCAACTCGGCCGCTACCAGCTGCCCGTCGTAGAAATAGTCATTGCTGAAGCCCATGATGGGCGTATTCATACGGTATTGAGTAGTGAGTAGCGCCCCTTCGTCGGGTCTTTTCTCCAGGCACTTCTCCAACAAGGTCACACTAAAGCCCTTCTTTTCTGCTTCCCGGTTCTTCACCGTAGGAGGCAACTGAAAGGGGTCTCCGGCCAAAACAACCCGGTTCGCCTTAAGGATGGGAATCCAGGTTGCAGGCTCCAGCGCCTGCGCGGCCTCATCGATGATGCAGGTCTTGAAGGTATGCTTGCTAAGCAGGGAAGCTGCTGCGCCAACGAGCGTACAGACAACAACTTGTGCCGTATCGAGTACGTGGTCAAGGGTTCGATCTTCGAGCTGCCGCGCCCAGCCGCTCAGTCGGCCGGCATCCCGGTAAAGGAGACCTTTATCACGGCCTTTCTTTTTACCCGCTTTTTTGCGGAGATCAGCAGCCTCTTTGCGGAGCTTTTTAACCTGAGCGGTATCGGGATGGTCGGCGATCTGCAAATCGAGCGTATGGCGCATGACGTCTTCTTCCACACGGCTGATGTTTCCGGTTCGGACGACCTTCAGGCCCATTTCCGCCAGCCGGAGGGTCACCAGATCGGCGGCGGAGTTGGAAGGCGTGCAGAAGAGGATACGGTCTTCAGTCTTGACCAGTTCGCCGACGGCGGCGACGAGGGTGGTCGTTTTACCCGTTCCCGGCGGGCCGTGAATTAAGGCCAGATGATCAGCTCCGACGACACGGGCAACGGCGCTGCGTTGGCTGTCATTGAGGTGGGCCAGGTGAGCGACGGCCTCGTCTTTTACCGGTCGGTGTTCGGCGGGGCGGACGCCCATGATTACGTCGCGAAGTTCTTTGACCCGGCCCCCTTCCACGGTTTCCAGCGTCTGCAGGGCGCGGTCCATTTCCACGTAGGTCCGCTCGTCAAACATCAGGTCAACCCCTACCCCGCCGGACTGCAGCCAGTCGGGCAGGTCTTCGCCCCCCAGGACGATCTTCATCTTATTCTTCTTCACGTAGTGGATGACCCCGGAACGTTGCGGGCCATTCGCCATCGGTTGGGTGGTGAATAAATTGATCGAGGTTCCGGAACGAAATTGGTGACTCTCCTCTCCTTCCCGGACTACCGTAACCGTAGGCCGTCCGCCAATTCCGTAGCCAGTTTCGGTCACCTGCAGGGGGTACCAGCTGTAGCCCTTCGCCACCCGTTTAACCAGGGGCATAGCCTGAATGACTTCAAGGTGTAGCTTCCGCTCTTCGTCCCGTTCCAGTTGAACGAGGTGACGGAGGTGAGTAAGTTCAGTTTTTTGGGTATCGGTCAAAGCAGGTCAGTTGGTTTGTTGGTAACCAACACTGGCCCCAAAGGGTTGCGTCTGTACCAGTCTCGTTTACCACAAAGCGCTGACCACTACCCTCCTTTGCACCTGCGGTGAGCGCCCGTCATCGAGTATGCGTTTGCCCTGCCCCCGCTTACTCCCTGCTCTCAAAGGGGTCACTCCAGCGTTCATCCGTATATACAGCAGTTCCGCCCAGCGTTTTCAGGAAAGCGACCAGAGCAGCACGCTCATCTGCCGTGATGTTTAGTCGCTGCGGGTTGCCACCGGAAGAAAGCCGACGGTCCAGTCCTCGGTTCACCGCAGGAATACTGTTGTAATGGTCGATAACGTCGTTAATGGTTGCCAAAGAACCGTCATGCATAAAGGGTCCGTTTTCTGCTCCATCAGGCCGGTAAAGGTCCCGCAAGGTCGGAGAACGGGTGATGTCCAACTCCGGTCCTTCCGCCAGAATAGAAGTTATGACCCCATTGTTCCCCGACCCCGGCAGAATGGAAAACTCTGGTGCCTGATGACAATCTCCACAACCTAAGCCTCCTCCGACACGGGTGCCGGTTCGGTCTAGTTGTGCATCTGCTAAGAAGAGCTGTTTACCCCGATTCTCTTCCTCCGTAAAATTGGGAAAATTCGCTCCGTTGTTTCCAACGGCCGCTCGTCCGGCATCGAACTTACTGTCAAAAGACTGGATACTGCGGATAAACTGAGCCAATGCATCCTGCATCCGGTCTTCCGTAATCTCACTACTGCCAAAGGCATTGGCGAATAACTCGTTGTAGTACTCAAGTCCACTCATGCGTTCGATAAGCTCTCCGAAGGTGGGGTCACCGTCTTCACCACTAAAGCCCATTTCGACATGGTCCCGAATGGGCATAGTGGCCTGAGTTTCCAGGCTATTGGCCCGTTCATCCCAAAAAAAGCGCTCCTCATTTCCAAAACGGGCATTAATTAAGCGCATGCTGTGCCGGGCAGTTGTGCCCGAAACACCGACGGAAGCAACAGCGTCATCTCCAAAGGCTAATTCCTGCACATGACAGCTGGCGCAGGAAATCGTGTTGTTGGCCGAGAGGGCCTGGTCATAAAAAAGCACACGACCCAGAGTGGCTCCTTCGTCGGTAATCTCATTACCGTCGGTATTATCCCGATTGATATAGCCGGGTATTGACTGACTGCCATAATTAAATGGGTCGCTCAGGTCCAGTGTACCATCAAAAATGGTTTCCACGCCTTCTTCTCCCGTTACGGGGTTGAGGTCAGTCATGTCCAGCGGATCATCTTCCTGACAACTACAAAAAAGTAGCAGGCACAGCAAGGAGGGCAACACAAACGAAAAAGGAATACGAAACATTCACCAGATATTTACCAATCAGTCCTCGCGATGGTTTTCGAACAATGAGGAACTGACTAAAATGTAGAAAAGGTAAACTTCCGGCTATATGTGATGGTGGTTTTGACGGTTAGACCCCGCTTTGGATTAAATCCTTCGGTAAGGGAGAAAAAATATATTGGGAGAGAGCATACATGATGTAGTTCCCCTCCCAGGGCGAGAGCGTTCCGTGCAAACAGGAAGTACGATCTGGCTCTAAGTAAAGGCATCGTCAAACCGGATCGGAGCACCAGCCCTTCTATCAACGAAAAACGACCGGCCATCAGTCATGAGGCATTGCACCTCATGACTGATGGCCGGTCGTCATCCTTCCGGTAACTGCTTATATTTAAAGTGCAAAAGCTACTCCGGCACCGAAATTCAGCCCTTTAAAGCCCGTTTTAGCGGCAATGACGGGTACATCATAAGGTTCCGTCAGGCTCTGCTCGAAGCGGCCTTCCACGAAGGCGGAGAAATTAGGCGCCAGCTGGGCCCGGGCGCCGAGGCCGCCAACGGCAGCCACGTGGAAGCGTTCGTAATTAATGGCATCGAGGTCAATGGAGGTGGTCATCAGGTTAAACTCGATGATCGCTTTGGCCGTCGTGCGGATGTTACCACCGGTAGCCAGGCCGAAGGAAGCACCACCAAAAACGTAGGGCTTGATGATTCCTTCCGTGGGAAGGTGTACCTGTACCTGTAAGGGCACATCAATGTAAGAGAAACGGGTTTTGGCCGAGGCGCCAAAGGGGAGAGAGGCACCAAACACCTCGAGATCTTCCGAAAGATTGAGGGTAGTTCCCCGCCGGCTAAGTTCCAGGCCGGAGCGCAGGCTAACCACTTCACTAAAGGCATATTCTAAATAAAGACCGGTAGAAAGGGAAGATGCATTCTCAAATTGATCCGCTACAATGTCTAATTCGCTGTCAGCACGCAGGTCAGAAAAGCCATATCCGGCGCGGAAGCCAATCTGAAACTGAGCAAAAGCCGCAGTACTAAAAGCTGCCAGCAGTAAAAAGGTGAAAAGGCTACGCATAGTGTAGTTCATTTTGTTGGTTTGACGGCTATAACGCAATAAACCGTCCGGAATTCGTCATGGAGGTGTTAAGACGGGTTAAGGCTTGTTAAGACACTTACTTTTCCGCCAAAAAGTTCCGGTAAATGAGCCTCCTTGCCTTTCAGGCCTTTTTCGCACCTGCGTCTGCGCCGAACAGGAAAGCAGGGCAAACACAAGCTCGAAGCTGAACGCTTACCGCACAGTAGCCCCGAATAGGAAGGTAGAAGACTCTCAACCAATCCCATTAATCCGTATCTTATCCCCTCAACCCAATTCACGATCTTGCGCGCTCTGTTTATTTTTTTGCTTTGTCATACACTGCTTTACGGGCAATCCGTTGATTCGGTCAACATCCCGGGCAGTGAGGTCACCTTCACGATGGTGCATCTCCCCGGTGGTGATTTTAAGATGGGTCCCCGGGGCCAGCTTGTCACGCTTTCTGCCTTTGCCATCGGCAGCCATGAAGTAACCCATGACGCTTTTCGCCTTTTCCAACGGCGGGACAACGACAACAACGAAGCCACAACAGACGACTACGACGCTGATGCCATCACTCGTCCTTCCCCACCCTATCTGGATTTTACTTACGGGATGGGCACCCGTGGTGGCTACCCTCAGGTGAATACTACCCAACAAGCCGCTCTGCGCTACTGCGAGTGGCTCTACCAAAAAACCGGGCGTTTTTTCCGCCTGCCTACCGAAGCGGAATGGGAGTACGCTTGCCTGGCGGATACCGAAGAGCCCGAACTCGATGAACGCCCCGATTATGGCTGGTTTTTCGAAAACAGTGAAGAAGCCTTCCATAAAACCGGCGAAAAGAAACCCAACGCATGGGGGCTCTACGACATGCTCGGCAACGTAAGTGAATGGACGCTCGATCACTACGCCAGTGATTATTTCGAGCAGATCACTAAGGCCACTGTCGATCCCTGGATCGAACCCACCAGAAAGCACAGCCGCGGCGTTCGTGGCGGTCATTTTGATATGGATATCGCCGACGCCGGTTGCCGCGTGCGGGAAAAGTCCTCCGCCAAATGGCAGGCCCGCGACCCCCAGATACCAAAATCCAAATGGTGGAACGCCGACAGCCCTTTTCTGGGCTTCCGCATCGTTTCCCCCGCCGATCAACCGGGCCCAAAAGAAGTCGAAGACTTCTTTATAAAAGCTATCATCGACTGACTCCGAAGGAGTCAAACCTCCTTAACACCGGATGAAGCTTATCGACATAGTCGATTGCGTAGTCCGGGGATCACAACCACCGGGTGAAGTCCCGGCCTTACCCATAAAAACATCCGATCATGCCAAACTCCCGCCGTTCCTTCCTCAAAAAAACCACCGCCCTCGCCGGCGGTCTGGCCATTTCCTCTTCTCTCGCTGCGGGCGTTCACAACTCCGTAGATGACGTCATTCGTATTGGCCTTATCGGCTGCGGAGGCAGAGGCACCGGCGCTGCCACCCAGGCACTGAGCACGAGCCAGAATGTTCGTCTGGTTGCCATGGCGGACGCCTTCCGCGACCGGCTGGACAGGAGTCACAAAAATATTGCCGGCCAGCTCGAAGACAACGACCTGGCCGCTGACCGGCTCAGCGTCTCCGAAGAGCACAAGTTCGTCGGCTTTGATGGCTATCAGAAAGTTATTGAGCTTTGCGATGTCGTCATCATCGCTACCCCTCCGGGCTTTCGGCCGATCCACTTTGAAGCGGCCGTGAATGCAAATAAGCACGTATTTATGGAAAAGCCACTGGCCGTAGATGGTCCCGGTGTCCGCAAGGTACTTGCAGCGGCCGAAATCGCTAAGCAAAAGAAGCTCAATGTAGTCGTCGGCCTGCAACGTCATTACCAGAAACTCTACACGGAAGGCTGGGTGGATATGCTGCAAAATGGGGTAATTGGAGACATCACCGCGAGCTACGTTTACTGGAACAGTGGCGGTGTTTGGGTTCGCCCACGTGAAGAAGGACAAACCGAAATGGAATATCAGATGCGCAACTGGTATTACTTCAACTGGCTCTGCGGCGATCACATCAACGAACAGCACATTCACAACCTCGATGTAGGCAACTGGGTTAAGCAGGCTTACCCCGTCATGGCCTCGGGCTACGGTGGTCGCCACATGCGCAATGGCAAAGAACATGGCGAAATTTTTGACCATCACTTCGTAGAATACACCTACGAAGACGGCAGCAAGATGATTAGCCAGTGCCGCCACTGGAAGGGCTGTGCCAACAAGGTGACCGAAGCTTTTGTGGGTACCAACGGAAGCGCACCGGCACCCGGGAAGATCATGACAAAAAGTGGCTACGCCCTGCTCAACCACAACGCCCGCCGCGATCCCAACCCTTATCAGACGGAGCACGACGTCCTGTTTGAAGCCGTCGCGAAGGGTGAATACAAGTTCGCGGATGCGGAGAACGGAGCCAAAAGTACCCTGACGGCTATACTGGGCCGTATGGCCACTTATTCCGGACAGGAGGTGAGCTGGAACAAAGCTATGGCCTCTAAACTCGACCTTTCCCCCGGGCAGTTTGACTTTAATGCTCCGCCACCGGTTCAACCATTGGAGTCAGGGTTCTACCCCGTTCCCGTGCCCGGGGAGACGCGGGTTTGGTAGGGAAGATATGCGCTACTTGACCTGGCCCCGGCCTTGGCACTTACTTACTCCTTATTTGGCCCTGGTATTGATCTGGGAGGCCGGCTTATTGTGCGCGCAACCGCAGTACACCTTCACCCATCCCGCCATGGGTACCGAGTTTCGCATCACGATCTCAGCGAAGGACACGAGCGGCTTATCATTCGCAGTGCGTCAATGCTTCGCCAAGGTGGATGCCCTGGAGCAAAGCATGAGTGATTACCGGTCGGGCAGTGAGCTGAATAAACTGACGGGCCAAACGGACTGGCAGAAGGTGTCACCTGATTTATACACCGTACTTTGCTTTAGCAAGCAGCTGGCCCGGCACAGTAAGGGAGCTTATGACCCGACGGCAGGGCCGTTGACGAAGCTCTGGCGGCGGGCGTTCCGGCAGCAGGAACTCCCGGAGGAAGAAGACATTTTTGCGGCGCGCACGCAGGTGCAATGGAAAGACCTGAAAACAGCAAGGAAAGGGTGTCTTCGCCTCCGGCGCAGTGATATAAAACTCGACCTTGGGGGCGTCGCCAAGGGCTACGCACTGGATGTTGTCGGCCAGCTACTTCAGGAAGCGGGCTTCACGGCCTTCCTCCTCGACGGTGGCGGAGACCTCCTCCTCGGTGATTGCCCACCGGATCAACCCGATGGGTGGGTTATTGATTTCCCGGGCAGCCAACAAAAGAGATCGCTGAAAAACATTGCCGTTGCTACTTCCGGAGATACCTACCGTTTTCTGGAGCACGCTGGCAGGCGCTACAGCCACCTCATTGATCCGCGAACGGGCTATGGAGTAACCCACCAGGCCATCATTACCGTCATTGGGCCGAACGCTATGATAGCGGACGGCCTGGCTTCGGCCATGAGCATCTCCGCGGGCAAGTGGGCCAGAAGGTATTCCTCTTACGAGGTACTGGTGACAGCGCAGAAATGAATCTGCGCTGCCACCCTTACTTTGCCTCTGCTCCGATTTTTCATCAGGGAAAAAATCGCTACAGCCGGAACACCATCCCCGCACCAAAGTGCAATATCTGGTATTCGTGCTCCCCGCTTTCGGGTGTTAGCATGGCCTTCTTTTTGGCGCTTCGGTTGTACTCAGCCTCCAGCCGGAACTGAAGCGTCTCCCCCAGGTTAAGGCCGAAGCCCAGTCCGCCCGTATAGCCGAGGTGAAAACGGGGGAAAGCGTAGTTCACCATGTCCAGTTTTGAGGTAGCCAGCTGAAAATTCATAGACGTTGTTGAACGCGAACGAACGCTGCCCGCCAGTGCATAACCGGCCGTAGCTCCACCCCAGCCGAAGAGCTCCACCTGCTGTTGAGCGATGGGAACGCTGAACTTAAGAGCAAGGGGAACCTCTACGTAACTCATACGGATTCGGGCTTCGTAATTGAGCGGAAGGGAGGCTCCCAGCAGTTTAGGTATCGTCCCCTGCTGCAAGGTAGTTCCGCGCTGGGTTTGCTGGACACCAGACCGAAGACTGACATGATAAGTCAGGTCACGCTCCACCACCAGACCGAAGGTAGAACCGGCGACCCGGCTATGCGTCCCCAGATTACTGGGCAATACGTCCTGTGCAGAAGTAAGTGATGAGGTACCACTAAGAACGCGCATTCCAACTGTGGTCTGGGCGGCTAAGGAAGATATGATAAGCGTAAAAAAACAGACTAGGGTAATAGAGATAAAGCGCATGATGAGGGTGTTAAGGGTATTATTTATAATATGGACGGGAGAGCAGGAAAAATTCATAATTCTGGAAGAACTTCCGTACTCCTGTTGTTATGCTATTCTCAGCTTACTAAAACCTTATAAGCGGTTTTAATGGGGATTGTGACAGTCAACACTTGTTTTTTCCGGGAAAAAATCAAAAAAGGCTGCACTGCAATGGGTAATGGGTAAACCGGGGTTTCTTCCTGACAAGGGCGGCGTCGGGAAGTCCTGTTTTGGCTAAGCAAAACCTCAGAACATACTGTCCTGTGGTAAACGGAAAAGGAAGGATGGCCTGCCGAAACAGCAAGCGAATGGTTGCCGGCAATTGCGCGACGAGCATCACATTATTGTGTAAACGCATCAGGTGTTAATAAAAAAGGGTGTAGGAGAATTAATAGGTACCCTGATAACGGCATGACTAAAGGAAACGTTGCCTGAACGAATAATCTTTAAACTCTAGTTAACATTGGCCTTCCGGAGACGGTTACTGGCGGACGAAGTTGCTATTACTCCCAGCAGCGGCCCCATCGCCAACAAGGGGTAAATCCAGATTACCTCCACTTGCTTCAGGAGGTAAGACAGTAGCTGAATACTGACAATCGTAAGCCCAAAGCCGAGGCAGTTAACGATGGTCAGGGCGGTGCCTTTCAGGGATGGATCAGCACTTTGGGCAACAAGGGTGGAAAAGAGGGGAGAATCCATCACCACCACCATCCCCCAAAAGAATAGTAGTGTAAGAAACAGAGGTAAGGGAGCCAGAAGAAAAAAGACGGGGAGTAACAAACAGCAGATTCCGGACAGACTGAGGGCGGAACGCGCTACTGACCGAACGCCAAAGCGTTCGGATAAATAGCCGCCCAAAACGCAAGCCACTCCGCCAACCGCAATGATGCCAAAAGAAAGCAGCGGCACGTTCAGGCTAAGGGATGCCTGCTGCAGAGAGTAGGCCGTGATCAATAGCGGAACAAAAGCCCAGAAAGTGTAGAGTTCCCACATATGCCCGAAGTAGCCAAAGGCGGCCCGGCGAAAATCCTGCTTCTGAAAGACCTGGGTGAAGGCCATCAACTCCGGCCGCTGGCCCGAACGGCGATGTGGCCCGTCCGGAACCAAAACCCCGATCAGCAGTCCGCCAATAGCAGCAATTCCGGAAGTAAGCACAAACACGAACCGCCAGGGAAGTACCCCTTCAAAACTTCGCAGCAGGTGCGGAAAGGCCGTCCCCAACACTAAGGCCCCCACCAGGTAGCCTAATGATCTGCCCAGGCCTTTATCGAAATAATCCGACGCGATCTTCATCCCTACCGGATAAATTCCCGCCAAGCAAAAGCCGGTCACAAACCGGCTGACCAACAAAGTCGCAAGCGTGTTACCCTCCACCGTCGGGCAAACATTCATCCCCGCTGCTACCAAAGCGGACACCATAAAGACCCGACTGGGCGAAAAGCGATCGGCGATGGCCAATATGGCAAAGACCAGTGTACCGCAGATGAAGCCGAATTGTATGGCGGAGGTAAGACTGCCCAGGGCCGCCGGGCCAAGGCTGTAGGCTGCCACCATATCCGTCATCACGGCATTGCCCGCGAACCAGACAGAAGTACAGCAGAATTGAGCCAGGACGATGAGGGGGAGGACGGAGCGGGACATGGGGCAAGATCGATAGTTCTCCGGTGATTTGGGCGCGCAGCCTCACCCCTTTCTAGTTTTTTAATGTGAACTGTCGGATAGAAACACATAATGGCTTGATCCTTATCAGTGTTGTGTTGATCTTATGATCTGTTCGGGCTTCTTAATATTATAGCCACAAGCTTTCCAACGCTCTAGCTCACTTTCCGGAAATCTATCGATAAAATTCATTTCATTTCGAAAAAGACTATCGCTATTGATATAAATCACCGTTGGCTGTATGATCAACTGTATGGGCTCGGCAGGAAGGAGAGTTTCAGGCAACTCAATTATCCGCCCCAATTCGACTACCATATTTCCATTCTCATCGGTAAAGGTACTCGTTAAATACATACTTACAATACCATTCGACTTTGATACCGGGTGAAATGTAAAATAGGTCGCAAAGTTGTCCACCCGGCTTAGGGATGATCGGAAACGCTCAGTTGATCTCAGGCTTTTAAAAGCCTCAAACCAAAATTTTTGATCAAGTTCGGGTTGCCCGAAGAGAGGCAAGCAGGTGAAAATCCCTAGAAACAATACGTTACAGTAAATATTAGTTAGTATTTTCATGTCATCCTAAAAGAAAGCGATTAGTCTTACTTTCCTATTGTTTAACTAATTTTACTATTTCATTGTCTTGGCAAATCCTGAGCTTGATCCTTGTCAGTGTTGCTACCCTTTGGTAATTTTTGTAGGCTGTTGAACACTATAACCACAAGCTCTCCAAGTATTCAGTTCCTCTTTTAAAAATTTAGTGCTAGGCTTCATGTCATTTCGCGAAAATTCATAACAGTTTAAGTAAATAACAACTGGCTGCACAATTAGCTGTAGCGGTTCGTCAGGAAGGAGTACTTCAGACATCTCTATTATCCGCCCCGATTCCACTATCGTTTTTCCGTTTTCATCGGTAAAGGTGCTCGACAGATAAAATCTTACGGCACCATTAGATCTTGACACTGGGTGGAATGTGAAATAGGTGATGAAATCATCCGTGCGAGTTGAATGAAAACGCTCAACCGGACTAAGACTATTGAAAGCATTAAGCAGAAAATTTTGATCAAGTTTGGGTTGCCCCAAAAGGGGAAAGCAGGTAAAAAGTCCCAGTAAAACAACGATGTAGCGAGGTTTAGTATAAGTCATTATTATCATTTCGTTGTAGTTTAAAAACAAGACACTAGCCCCATTGCATTAAGTTCTTGAGGAGAGTGTGGATATCCCTGACAAGATGCTATTCTATTAATGTCCTGAACTCTTTGTTCAAATCCAGGTGGTTTTAATGAAACAAGGGCACTATAAGCAGGAGTATTTTCTAACCCTTGCCATGTCAATGCTTCAATAAATTCATCCGTCAATTTTGGATCTGGAAACATATGACGTAAACTACGAGAGAGTTCCCCGATGTACATATCTGCTATTGTTCTATGGTGGGAATCATTTAAATTAAAGCCAGTTGAGAACAAAGGATACAATCGATTAAAATCTGTCGAGGTTAAAGCCAATCTTTGAGCATCAATGTAGGCGTTCATAGATTCATGCAATAGCGTTGCAGCTAAGTGCACTTGTGTACAATTGAGTTGATAATTACTATTGAATATGATTTCACTATGAGCAATTCCTGCCAAGGGGAAATTTCCTGCAGATATGGGGGTATGTCTTGCTATTTCGTTAGAGCCCAACGTAGTCCCCTCTACCGCAGTTGTCGTAATAGTAATACTCTGAAAATTTGGTATTTCAAATATACTTCGTATCATCTGAGAAACTTCATTACTCAGGTTTTCAAAAAGATTTGGATTTTCAGCATACTTATTGATCACCTCACAAAGACAGGGTTCTTGCTGACAGTCTACATTATTAATAATTTGGTCCGGCGCTTCATTCCTTAAGCTATCAAGATGCCTTCGAACCTGATCGCCAATGTTCGGCCCACCACCACCAGTTCCATTACTGCCACCAATACCACCGCCACCAGTATCACTCCCCCCAGAAACACCGCCGCCACCTTCTCCAGCAATAACTCTACACCCTCTTGTAGTTGTTACGTTAGTCTCACATTTACAACAGAGTTCTCCGACTCCGTCTTGCGAAACAGACAGACAATCTCTTGATATAAATGTCGCTACATAACACTCGTGTGTGGGGTCATTTCCTGGTTGCCCACCTTCTGACACCCCTCCTCCATCTATGATATCTATTCCTAAAATGGTTGTACCTCCCAGTCCATAAAGGTCTTCCCGCGAAGCTTCTGTCAGGATTGGATAGTTGAGAATATTAATTAAATGAACAAAATCGTCTTGTTCCACACCACTAACGTAGGCTATTTTTTGCTCCTCCAGTTCATTCTCGAAGACAACTAAAAATTCATAAGAGAGGTTCAAATTTGGCCTGACGGTGGGTATAATACTAACAGCTTCGTTCCCCATGATGCCACCCCAAACAGGGTAGCCCGTCTTAGCAGGATCTAAACCGTCAATGGACTTAGTATACTGATACTTGATACCTGCCAATCGATCTTGCAACTTAGGGCTTAACGAAGAGATATTGAATAACGAAGTATCGATTACAGCTCTGCCATTCGCAACTACTGATTGATGAAGATTATTCACATTGATGAATTCAACTGTATCGCTAAAGTCTGAGTTTGGAATCAAGCTATCTTTTTCAATACAACTAAACATGAAAAATAAGACAAAGCTTAGAAAGGTAATCGAGAAGTTATGCTTCATGGTTATAAGGTTTAACGGTGTTGATGGATCGCCATCTATTAATGTTTTGCTTCAGATGCGAAAACTCAGATCAAGTACGATAAATTTAGCCAACAATTAAGGCCAAATCAATGAGCAGGCCCGCCATTTTCGACGAAAATGTGATACAACATAAAGCTGACCAATGATAGTGATTAGGTTTAGCCTTAGTTCCAAGAAATTAGAATATCTAACAAGAAGGCATAACAAAATTTTGGTCCTTCTCACACAACGCATCGTTAGTACAAAAGCGAAAGTACAAAAGTATTTACACTTAGACAAGTACATACATTATCACATTATCAATCAATAATATTAACGTATTGAACAACGGAAATGTGGCAAAGCGTCTTTCGTACTGCTGATTGAGGTAAAGGTTATATGTCGCGCATCAACAAATACAGTTTGACTTGGTCTTAGTGATTCATGATAAGCTTTTTCTCAAAACGGCAAGCGAAACCCGCAGTATTGAAGTTCCAACACGCAAACACGGAAAGAGGCACCTATCAGCGAATTTTCGCTAAATTATTCCTCATTCCCTTGATCGGCTAAGCTCTATCCCGTAACTTCGCAGCGAAAATTCGCTAAAACAAAAAACAAAGTCCCATCATGTCCACAGTTCTGGAAGCTAAGAAAGTATTGAAAGGCGGAGAATTTCTCGTTGCCGACGCTAGCCCTGACTCCATCTTCTCTCCCGAGGAATTTAATGAGGAGCAACTCATGGTGAAGCAGATGATGAGAGACTTCGTTGATCAGGAAATCATCCCTAACCTCGACAAGATTGAGAAGCAGGAAGACAATATCGCCGTCAAGCTGCTCAATAAGATGGCCGACCTCGGCCTCCTGGGTAGTCACATGCCCGAGGCCTACGGTGGCATGGAGATGGACACCAACACCAATACGCTGATTTGCGACGTACTGGGTGCCAGCTCCGGTTCCTTTACGGTTTCTTTCGCGGCACATACCGGAATCGGGATGTTGCCCATCCTTTACTACGGTACGGAAGCGCAAAAAGAAGAGTGGCTTCCCCGCCTGATCAGTGGCGAGTTGAAGGCGGCCTACTGCCTTACGGAGCCCAGCTCCGGTTCTGACGCCACCGGCGCGAAGACGACGGCGATGCGCGACGGCGACGAGTGGGTACTGAACGGCCAGAAGATGTGGATCTCGAACGCCGGCTTCGCCGACGTATTCATCGTTTTCGCACAAGCGGATGGTGACAAGTTTACCGGTTTCATTGTGCCCTCCAACTTACCCGGCATTACGCTGGGCGCGGAAGAAGACAAACTGGGCATCAAGGGTAGTTCCACCCGCCAGGTCTTTTTCGAGAACTGCCGGATTCCGGCGGACGCCTTCCTGGGTGAAATCGGAAAGGGTCACCTCATTGCTTTCAACGTACTCAATGTAGGTCGTTTCAAGCTGCACGCACTAAGTGTAGGTGGTGCCCGTGGCGCCCTTAGTGTTGGCATTAAATATGCTAACGAGCGGATTCAGTTTGGCCAGCCGATCGCCAATTTCGGTGCGATCAAACACAAAATTGCGGAAGCAGCTATCCGCATCTTCGTGGGAGAGTCCTCTCTTTACCGCGTAAGCCAGCAGATTCAGGACGCCAACACCAGCCACAAAGCTGACGGCAAATCTTACGCCGAAGCCAAGCGCCTCAGCGCCGAGGAGTACGCCATTGAGTGTGCCCTGCTGAAATTCATCGGTTCTGAACTATTGGATTACACCGTTGACGAAGTCCTCCAGATTCATGGTGGCATGGGCTACAGCGAGGAAACCCTCGCACCGCGGATGTACCGTGATGCGCGTATTAACCGCATCTACGAAGGCACCAACGAAATTAACCGTCTGCTCAGCGTTTCCCAGCTCATGCGCCGGGCAATGAAGGGAGCTATCGACATCGTCTCTCCGGCATGGGCCGTGCAGAAAGAGCTGGCTACGCCAGCTGATACCAGCATTCCCGACGGCCCCTACGGTGCGGAGGTCAAGGCGGTAGGCGACTTCAAAAAAGCCATCCTGATGGTTGTCGGCGCCGCCGCCAAAGCTCAGATGGACGGCAAGCTCGACCTCAAGGAAGAGCAGGAGATCGTGATGAACGTATCTGATATGCTGGCGGACCTGCTCAATGCAGAGTCTACCCTCCTCCGCCTGCAGAAACTCCGGAAAACGGGCAAGGCTACTCAGCCACAGGAATTACTCGACGCGGTACTGAAAGTTTACGTACACGACGCCAACGCGCGCATTGCCAAGAATGGCCTTGACGCCGTGGCTGGTTTCGCCGAAGGAGATCTGCTGACCACCTTCGCCAACGGTATCCGCCGCTTTACCAGCTACCCACCACAGAACGTGAAAGCGCTGCGCCGGATCGTAGCGGATCACTGCATCAAGGCAAACGAATATGCCCTGTAAGAATGTCGTCTATCTAAAAAAGCTCCGGCCACCTGGCTTACCACCAAACCAACAATTGCACGGCCGGAAGTTCTAACCAGATTGAATGTTTTGGCCCCTTCGCTTTGGCGGAGGGGCTTTTTTTAGCTTCAGGTCAGAAAACAAAAAGCCCCTCTCCGGCTAATTGCGGAGAGGAGCTGTGAGTTGTTCAAAATATTTGTTTTCGAATTACTTTCTCTTAGTCACGGTTTAGCCATAGAGCCGAGATACCGGCAAACTCAAGTGAGCTCGTTGGAGCAACATCACCGGTGTCGTTTGCTGAAAACACCAGTAGCAGACCACCGTCGCGCTTACGCTCCGCTACGTAGATGCGGTCGGTGTCTTCGTCATAATCCACGTCTACCGGGTTACCCAGCAGGGTGTTGTTGCCACTGATCTTCGTGTAGTCCGCAGCAGTAGCGGTTGTACCGTTGAAGGAGCTGAAGTTCTTGATGATGAACAGGGCACCGTCACTGTCGCTGTCTGCATCACCTACGTCCGTCAGGATCATAATGTCTTCGTCTTCATCGTACTGAATGCCGTGCGTACGCACCAGCCCGTCAATGCGGATGTAGCTATCAGGTTCTATCATGGCATTGTCGGCATTACCGAAGAAATCATTGAAGATGGCAATGCTGTCTGAGTTATCAACTACGGCATACATATCATCGCCGATGTATTGAAGCCCCCAGGTGTTAATGCTCGTCGTGAAGGTACGCAGGCGGTTAAGGCCGTCGTCATTGGTATCTTCGTAGATCACAAAGCCGTTGGTATTGTTGTTTGCGTCGCTGGCATCCTGAGCAACCACGTATTGACGCCCTACTACTGCCAGCCCGCGACCGTTAGTGAAGTCTGAAGAACTTTCGCTCTCCACCTGAACTCCATCGTCTTCGTCCATATCGTCGAGCACATCTTCATAACTCACCAGGGTGTTGTTACTACGGTTTACCTGATACACAATGTCATCGCTGTCGCGGTAAAAAATGCCGTCAGAATCCATACCTGCAGCGGTAAAAGTTTCAATTTCAAGGGGGCTGTCTTCCACGTCTACCACTCCTACCAGCCCGCTGGTGTTGGAGGAAAGAACGAGGACGCCATCGTCTCCGAGATCAATGCCGAGAATCTCGTCATCATCATCGTCACAGGAAGTAAAAGACACAGCGGTGAGGGCGAGCAGCAGCATCAGCAGCTTGCTCGAAGCAAAAAATTTAGTCATGATTTTGGTTTGGTTTGGTTTAAAGTCGAATCGAAGGAAAGATTAATCCCCTTCCGGTATATGCGCGCATTGGTGTAACGGATCGGGAAATACTCATGTTCGTATTTTCAACAAAAGTCTTCCGGAGAATTGCTGGAACAACCCGCCCGAAGCCCCGGGGATCCGCTTCACTTACAGTACCTACGAAAACTATCCGGCCATCGGTTTTAGTGAGCCCTGATTTTTTTATTCCGTGGCAAATAAGAAGCTCAATACCTTCTTCTTACCCGCTAAACTACTGCTTCCACTAACCGGTAGTGCAGGATCGGCAGCAGGGAGATAAAGAGTATCCGTCAGATAGACTAAGCGGTCAACGGCGAGCTCCTGATAAACCGTATCGTGAACAATCACGGTTTCTATCCGGTCGCGATAGCGAATGACGGTCTGATAAAGCGTGTCGGTGGAATAAATGATTTCTGGTACTTCGGCAAGCTCAGCAGGGGCCGCTGCCGCAGGTGCAGTGGTGGTTTTTTCAACGAGCAATGTTTCGGGCTCGCGGAGCAAGAGCAAGCCACTTGCCCCCAGAAAGAGCAGCCAGCCCGCAGCCGCCAGCCAGGGCAGCCAGCGGACATTGCTCCCTGCAGCCTGCCCTTGCACCTGCGTATGCGCCGTAAAAGCCGCGGCTAGTGCAGGGGGAAGCGCCGTCTCTTCGGGTTCCTGCACGGCCAGCACCATCTGCCGGCGCTCGGCGTAGGCCTCCCGACTGATGGAGGAGCGGACGGACTGTGGCAGCTCGTCGTAAGTATAATCCGCTAAATAGTCCAGATACTCCATCAGTTAATCGTTGTGGCGTTTAAAATTTCGGCGAGCTTCTTGAGCCCGTAGTGCAGTCGGCTTTTCACCGTTCCGGGCGCACAATTGAGGGCTTCTGCAACCTCTTCCGTGGAGAGCCCCTTACGGAAGCGCAGCTCTACGCACAGCCGCTGATGTTCCGGCAGCCGCTCAATGGCCAGCGCTACGCGCCGGCTCTCAATCCTGGGTTCTTCGGTGCTGTCATTAGCCCGGCGAATATCCCGATAGGCCGCCTCCCGCCGTTGCTGCCGCTCCTGGCTCCGGTACACATTCTTCAGCAGGTTGGCCGCAATAGTGAAAAGGAGTGAAGAGATATCCTCCGGCCCAGTTTCCGCCTCCCGGAAAGCACGGCTCTCCAGCAAGCGCAGGAAGACCTGCTGCTTCAGGTCTTCGGCTTGCTCCCGGTCTCCCCCCACCCGGAGAAGGAAGTAGCCATACAGCCGTTTCCCATACCGCAGGTAGAGCGCCCTGAAGGCACTTTGGTCGCCGTTGGCGGCGCGGAGGAGGAGTTGGCGGTCTGTTTTTATAGTAGTGGTAGTTTGGTAGTAGTGAGAATATGATAGTACTAACGGTCAATCAACATACTCCATCACGAGGCGGAAGCCGGTGGAGGGATGAGGCATAGTTTGCTCTTTAATGATCGAAAGTTGCATATAATAATCTTTGTGCAGCCAACTGCCGCCCATTGTTTTCCCTTCATCAGCAATCATTTCTCCGGCATTTCCACTCATGTTATAGAGGCCAAAATCATTCGGAAAATAGGCGTCAACATGAACGGTGAGCAGGCCACCGTCTTCCGTTCCATCTCCACAGGGCTTTTCCTCAGCTAACCGTGCATCAAGTCTGGCTTTACGGGCTTCTTGAGATTCTGAGGATTCCATAACCTGGCCGTTAATATCCACATATTTATTACTCGTTAAATGTTCTGGCAAGAGCGTATTGAAGTTCGCCAGGTAACACCCTTTGGAATTGCGGGTATAGGGCCCACCCCAGGGGTAAGGCGCGTGTAATTTTCCGCCCCGGCCGGCATACTCGAATTCCTCCGCCGTAGGCAGGCGAAATCGTACGTTTTTGCCATCAATGCGTTTCGGGTCCTGGTTATAGACCTGGGCTAGCCAGATTGCGTAGAGCTCCACCGCACGGCGGCTGACGTTAACCACGGGATACTCCTGAAAAGCAGGATCACTACCCGTAAGATGAATACCCGCTTTGCTCAGATCAATTTTTTCAGGAAAGAAGGTCTTAATATCTTCCGGTTTGAACTTAGCGACGGCGGCAGAATCAAGCATAGCAAACTTACGCTGCCGTAGCAAGTCTTCCAGAAAAAGCTGATAGGAGCCGTTGCTCACCTCAGTGGTCTGCATCCAGAAGCCATTGATGGATACTTGTTCTTTCTCTTTCGAAGCACCTTGGAATAGTATTCCGCCAGGTACGTAAACAGCACCCTTGTGGATATTTTTTGCTCGCAAACCGTGCTCTTTACTGGCCAGCTGAGGAGGGTCGTCGGCCCGGAGATATTGGGCCAGTTCTCCGGTTTTGCCCACACGTTCCGCGATTGTTTCCAGCAGTGGAAGTAGCCCTTCAAGGTGGTTTGCCAGATCCTTTTGCTGCAGTGTGTACAGTTCCAGCAGTGCGGGGATATAGTTCTGGTTAAGCTGGTCCGCGACGGCCTGAACGGGGCCGTCAGCAAGAGGCTGGCGCAGTTGTTCAAGGCGCCAGTTGGAGCGGTAATTTTGAGCGAGGAGGCCGATATTATCCACCGGCGTATTACTGTAGCGGAAAGCGAGGCCGGTAAGGTAGAGATCCTTTTGCCGGAGCTCTTTGAGGTAGCTGGCCGTGGCGGCGATGTGGAGGGGCTCCGGGCGGTCAGCGAAGTCATTGATGACCTGAATCAATAATTCATCCTGATCCTCCCAGGTCAGCTCTTTGCCCATAAGCTCCCGGCGATAGTCGTTGAACCCAAGCAACAAAGGCAGGCAGATGATCTGAACATCCGGCCGCACGCCGTAAGCAGATTGTAACAGCCAGCCGGGGTAGGTATCCGTATCACCGTGGGTAATCAGAATTCCGTTGGGCGCAACGGACATCAGTTGGTTGTAGCCATATTCCATGACGCCGGCGGGGATGGGGTCTGCCTGGTGTAGTTTTTCGAGAATGGCTTCCCGTTCTGTTAGCAGACCGTTGACTTCATAGTAGGTCGCCAGAGCGAGGTAAGCCTCGTGGCGGTCGGGAGATTTTTCGTGGGCGGCCAGTAGTTTATCCCAGCGAATTTCGCCATCCCGAAAATTCGTGTGCGTCATGTACAGCATCTCGAAGCCTTCGGGGTCGCAGGCTTTTTCGGCAGCAGTAAAGATGGCGGCGAGGTCATAGTAACCGGAACCAAAGCGGTTGCTGTAGTGGGCCGTTTTGTAGTAGTGGAACCAGGTTTCATCGGTGGCACAGTCGCCATAGGCGAGGGCTTCCCATTCGCGGGCCTGACGATCGTAGAAGTCGCCGTCGTGGCGGGCGTGCAGAAGGTCGACAAAGGGGGCTGGAGAAAGGAGGTGCCCATTGGCAATGTCGGTTCCGGCTTCCGCAGAATATGAGCCGGTCAAAACGACGAAAAGGCAGAAGAATAGGCGCATGAAAAGCGTGTTTGGGTGGGGGTACACCGTCAAAGAGCAAGGGTTCATCAGCAAGAAAAAAGTTTTCAGGGCGGGGTCGTGGTCACAGAGTCTGCCAAATGTGCAGGTACGGGAGAAGCTTAGAGGAACAGCGCCGACGGGAAGGTCCAATCGCCCCCGGACACTACTGCCCAAGCTTAATAAGCCAAAACACTTTCCTTTCTGAAAAATAGTAGCTATTTTCACATTTGAGCCATTTAACCAAATTTAATTTCACCACACAATGTCCATAAGAAATAAAACAGGCCTCCTGTTAACCCTTCTCCTTTCCCCTTTACTGTGTAATGCGTTGCCGGCAATGAACCATAGCCTGACGAATTATCCGGTAACACCTCCTGACCCCATCAAGAAAATCAAACCTGCCAACAGGCAACAACTCCGTGGGCCGGCTTACAAAAGCCATCGGGCCGCGGGCAGAAACCTGAAGCTGAACCGCGCAGCCGGAGTAGGGCGCCGGGTAAGGGCGACTAAGGCCATTGTATCCGGCCCGGCCTATAAGAACCGGAAGCCTGCTGTTGGTGCCGTAGAAGTCCCTCCTCCCACGAAAGAAAGGATTACCGGCCCCAGGTATAAAAACCGGAATGGGCGTGCCGAGCAGAAGGAATAAGCTATTCATAAAATAGCAGACCAGGAGCAAAGCGACGTGGCCCTCTGACCGTCTACGCTTCCGTCGTTCGGCTGCAAGCCTTAACTTACGATCATGCAACGCCGACAATTTCTCGCCACCGCCCAAGCACTGCTTTTCCCTGGACTTCCTTTGCACCTGCGTCCGCGCCAAAAAAAGGTAGCCCTCATCGGTGCAGGCTGGTACGGAAAGATGGACCTGCTGCGCCTGCTTCAGGTCGCTGATGTGGAGGTCGTGGGCCTCTGTGATCCCGACCAGCAACAACTCGATCTTGCCCTGGCTATGTTGCAAAGCAGACACCCCAAACAGAGGCCCCGCCTCTACCAAAAACACGAAGAATTACTGGCCCGGGAACAGCCAGGTTTGGTGCTGATTGAAAGCCCCGACCACTGGCATGCGCTACACGCCATCGACTGCCTCAAGGCAGGCTGCCACCTGTACTTACAGAAACCCGTGAGTCGGGATATTCGGGAAGGGGAAGCCATACTTGCCGCTGCGCGCCAGCACCCCGACCAGGTCATTCAGGTAGCGCTGCAACGCAGGAGTACTCCCCACCTGATTGATATGAAGGAGCGATACATTGACCGTGGCCTGCTGGGGGAGGTACACCACGTTGAGATGAGTTGTTATTACCCGATGCGGGATAAGGCGGTGCGTCAACCGACCAGCGTGCCGGAAGGCTTCGACTACGACCGCTGGAGTGGGCCGGCCCCTCTCCTGCCCTACAAAGGCCGCCCGCACCGCCGCTGGCGAGCCTTTGAGGAATACGGTAATGGCATCGTTGGGGATATGTGCGTCCATTATTATGATGCCGTCCGCTGGCTCCTTGGCCTGGGCTGGCCAGCCCGGGTAAGCAGCCAGGGGGGCGTATACGTGCAAACCGAGGCTGACGCAACCACCACTGACACCCAAACGGCCGTTTTCGAGTATCCCGAACGGAAACTCAATTGCCACTGGACGCACCGCAGCTGGGGCCGTGCGCCAGACAAAGAATGGCCATGGTCCTTTACGCTCTATGGTGAAAAAGGAGTCCTTATTGCTGACACCAAAAAGTATGAATGGCGACCGCTGAAGGGAGCTCCCGTTCGGGTAGACGTCAGCTATGAACGGGAACAATTCCCGGAGGATGTGACGGAGGAAGGCATCGAGCTCCACGTAGCCCCCGCCACGCGAGCCCACCTCCGCAACTGGCTGGAAGCCATTGAGCAAGGGACTAGTCCGGTAGCCAGCTTACAGGAAGGGCATATTTCTACGGCATCCTGTATTTTGGCGAATCTGGCGTGTTCGCTGGAGCGGCCACTTTCTTATGATCCGGAACGAAAAGTCATTGCAGGTGATGAGGAGGCGACGGCACTTTTGGCGCGGGTGTATCGGGCGGGATGGGAGCGGCCCTGAGCATAAGCCAGATCTGATACTGCACAGAGCTTTGAAGCCCTGATCACTGAAGAAGCATTGCCTTCAGCAACAGAGGGGATTAAGCAAGATCGATGAAAAACAACGTTTGGCAACGCATCTCTGAAATATGACGGGAAAGCCCGATAAATGTTGGATCTGCCTTTAGGGAAAGCGTCTTGCCAGAGAACGATTTTCAAAAAAAACCTATTTTACTCTAACGTTTTGTCCTTCGTTCCGGTCTATTCCATAAGTAAACCCCTAAAATATGCGTTCCTCGAATTACCTGTTTGTTCTTCTGGCTTTGTTTTTCGTCATTAGTGGCTGTCGGGAAGAAGGAGAGATCATCACGACCGAGACGGGCGATATCCCTCCGCCCACGGTTATCACGGCGACGGTCACGACGGTTGTAATCACGCAATCCGGCGAAATGCTTTCCGACGTAGACATCACTGGTCTTGGCGCAGCGGGCCGCCTCAACCCTGACGGTTCCTATACTATTGACGCAGGCCAGCTGAGCTCTGATGGCACACTGGTAACCGTTACCAGCCCCGGCCACTGGCCGGAGCGCCGGCTCCTGATGCCCGCCGGAGACGGTGAACTGGTGGAAACGTTTGTTCTCGAGCCTAAGGTAAAGGCTGGTGAGATCGACCTTACTACCGGTGGAATTATTCAGATAGCCGATGGATTCTCCGTTATGCTGGCCCCAAACACCATCGCTACTACTGCCGATGGATCCCCCTATGAAGGGCCCGTTGAAGTATACGTTAACCACGATGCCCCGGAAGATGCTGATGAAATGCTCAATAGCCCCGGAAACGTCCTCGCACAATTAGAAAATGGTGAACTGGCAAATCTGGAGAGCTTTGGTATGATGGATGTTGCGCTGGAGTCTCCCGACGGAGATCCGCTAACCCTTGATGAATCCACCCCCGCCGAAGTCCGCTTCCCACTCAAGTCCGCTACCGTTCCGCTAGGTCCTGATGATATTCCATTCTGGGTTCTTGACCCCGATGGGTTCTGGCTTCCGGATGGCTTTGCTACTCTTGGCCCCGACTGCTACATTGTCTTCATCAACGTTGGTGGCACTTACAACTGTGACGTACCCCGCCCTGCAGCGAGAATTTGTGGCCGTTTTGTGGATGCTGGAGGCTTCCCGCTAACTCACTCGCCCTTCGCGGTGAACCTAGTAGGTGGACTAACCTGCTATACCGCCCGGATCGACTGTAATGGTGAGTTCTGCGCCTGGGTCGCTGCCGATGCTGCTCTGGAGTTCCAGGTTAAGGACTCTTGTACCGGAGAAGTAATTGTGGTTCCTTTTGACCCCGTTCCAGTCAGCACATCAAGAGAGCTCGGCGACATCGTGATTGACTTGTCCAATAGCGCTTTTGCTGGTAGCCTGACCAGCTGTGGCAGTGCAGGCACGCCCGACCTGGAGTTGGCCGAAATCTGGGCCAATGGATATGGCGGTAATGGTGGAAAATATTTCGCCGCTCAAAGTGATGGTTCCACCATCGTCTCCCTCATCAACTGTGATGATGATGAAGTATTGGTACAAGCCTTTACCCGTGACTACCGCGCGGCATCCCCCGTTTACCGTCGTCCCGCCGATGATTTTGCCCCCCAGCAGCTGGTGGTTTGTGGTGAGCTTGACGCTGATGAATTCTTTACCCTCACCATCGACGGGACGGATATTCCCATCACCGAACTAGCCCCCATTTACTGGCCGGAGAACGGTAACTTCAATTGGTTAGTCCGAGCCGCCGGCACGCTAAATGGAGAGGAGTACAGCCTTTTTCTGAACTTCAGCGATCCCGCTACGGGCGCCTTCGCTGCGGCCGATGCCATGGGGGCGGTTTACCGACTTGAGCCAGGCCAGGATTACGGTGAAGGGCGGGTCTACGTTGACCCCGACCAGATGCTGAACCTTATTGGGTCTTCCGTTTCTGCCGATGGTGATGTATTCGAAGGCAGTTTCGACGCCACGATGAATTTACAGAATGACGCCAGCCAGTCGGTTGAAGCTGTAAACCTTAGCGTTACTGCCAGCTTCCGCATAAATTTATGAAACGGCCAATGACCATAGCAACCCTCATTGAGGGTTGTCGTCTTGGTCAACGAAGTTTCCAAAAAGAGCTGGTGGAGCGTTTCAGCCCCCAGCTTTTCACTATTGCCTTACGGTACGTTCCCGATCATGCTCATGCTCAGGACGTACTGCAAGACAGTTTGGTGAAAATTTTAACACGTATTGATCAATATAAAGAAAGCGGCTCCTTTGAAGGATGGATGAGAAGAGTAGTGGTCACTACCGCTCTGAATCGCCTGGATCGTAAATGGATGCGGCGGGAAGTCTGTATGGAGCCCATCTCGATGGACTCCCCCGTCGACCCCGACGTTATTGACCGGTTAGCGGCCGAAGACATTATGCGGTGCGTAGCTACTCTGCCTGAGGGCTTCCGTCATGTCTTCAACTTATATGCCGTGGAGGGTTACCGTCATCGGGAAATTGCGCAGATGCTGGGTATCACTGAAGTGACCAGCAGATCCTATTACGCCCGCAGCCGTAAGCTTCTTCAGGCCATTTTACTCCACCAAAAAACAGGTCTGCGTCATGCTGAATAGACCATTTGAAAATAAGATACGCCAGTCGCTACAGCAGCACACAACCCCCGTGGATACGGATGCTTTGTGGGACAAAGTAGAACCCCGATTAGCCCAACGAAGCGGACCAGGGCTGCCTTTCTGGCTCCTCTGCCTGATCGGTGCGGCAGGTATGGGCTTTTTTCTTTTACTATCAACAAAAACTCCCCCTACGGAGAAAAAAGCCTCGGAACGACTTGGTGTCGCTCCTTTATCATTTATCATCGATACCGCGAGTACAACGACAGGGCCGTCTCCCCTGGCTTCCCTGAATTCACCGGAGCACTTTCCACCGGCAGTTGTAATGCCCAACCTGTTGATGCTGGTGATCAACGATCCCGAGAACAACCCACTGACGGTTTTTTATTCCGGCACTAAGGATACTTCTATTGCGATTACTGAGTCTAAGCCAGCCAGCGGTCTTACCCCACAACAGCTGGCTTTCCTCGAACGGCAACGGGAGGCCGATGCCAGGCTGGAGGCCAAAATGGCCGAACTGGAAGCCACCCGGGCCGAGCGTCGCCGCATTGCCGCAGAAAAACTACAGGTCAATAAAAAATCCACCCTTGCCGTAACTAACGCTGCCGAATCTATTGAAGGCACCCGCACGGGAACAGTTCCTACTTACACTGAGCTTTCTCCCGAAGAGGAAGCCGCCAGGCTGGAAGCCTATCGGCTGGCAGAAGCCGAAAAACAGGAGCGGCTGGAAGCGCTCAGGGCAAAAGCACAGGAAACTACCAACAAACGACTGGCCCTTGAGCAAGCAGCCGCCAGAGAAATGACTGCCCGGCAAGCCCGGGAGGAAGCCGAACAGCGCATGGCTGAAAAAAAGGAAGCAGCACGACTGGCAGCATTAGAGATTGAACGGGAAGAACAAGCTCGCCTGGCGGCCGAGTTGGCCGCTGAAGAAGCAGAAGCAGAACGTCTGGCCATGGAAGCCCGAAAGCTAAAAAAAGAGCAACTCGAGGCAGAGAAGGAGGTACTACTGGAAAGAAAACGTAAAGCTGCGGAGGAACTGGCTGAGCGAAGGAGGAAAAAGAGAGAAGGAATTGAAAGCCGGCTTGAGGCAGACCGGGAAGCCGAACGAATAGCCGCGCGGGAAGAAAAGAGAGCCGAAAAGGAGCGTGAAGAAGCTGAAAGACAAGCCATTGCGGACGCCCGCCAGGAAAGAAAGGCCAGGAAGGCCGCAAAAGAGGCTGCCCTGGCGGCAGCAAAACGAGCCAAAGAAGAACAGAGAGCCGAACAGCAGCGAGTGGCCAGACTAGCCCAGGAAGAGAGGAGACGCGAAGAAGAAGCCGAAAAGGAAGCCGCACGGCTGGCCAGGCTGGAAGCTAAAAGAGCGGAACGTCCGTCTTTACCTCGAACCAATGCGGAGAAAGGAACTCCATCTACCGTTCAGCTTCTTCGGGAGGAAGCGGAAGCTGCAGCAGTAGCCCAGGCAGAAAAAGAGCGTATGAAAAAAGTGGCCGAGAAACAGAAAGCTGCAGAAAAAGCAGCCAGAATAGCACTCGAAGCCAGAGCCGAAGAAGAGCGTCAAAAAGCGGAGCGAGTTCAAAAAGCTGTCCAAACGCAACGGGCCGTTGCGCAAAAGGAACGACAACGGCGCGACGCCATAACCAGAGACAGCCTGCTACGGGTTGCCAAAGTAATGGAAAAGCAAGCGCGGGAAATCAACAAGCGAAACCGGGCCCGGTTTGCAGCCGCCGAACGCGAAGCCCGACGTCAGGCCGCCATTGATCGTAAAATCGCCAGCCGTGAACGTAAACTGGCCATGGCTGAAGATCGTCGACAACTGCAAGCTGACGCCCTGGCCAAACGGGAGCAACGCAGTGCAGATAAAAACGCCCGCAGGCAATTACTCCTCGCCAAACGAAAACAGCGTAGTATAGACAAAGACGCCCGTAAGGCATCACTCCTAGCCAGCCGGGCCGAAAAACAAGCCCGCAAACGCCAGCTATTAGCGGAACGGAGTGCCAGCAAAGCGGCCCAAAAAGCCCGCAGAGAACAACTACTCGCAGAGCGCCGGGCCGACCGTCTTTCCCGGAAAGCCGATCGACTGGCCCTTCAGGAAGCCCGTCGTGCAGACCGACTCGCCAGGAAAAGCGAGCGAATGGCCCTGAGAGAAGCCCGCCGGGCGGAACGTCTCGCCGCCCGACTCGCCCGCCGGGACGCCCGCCGGCTCGCCAGAGCCGAAAGAAGAAGACTACGGAAGCTACGCCCGCAGCCCTACTGGACCGCCGAACCCATGCTGGCCATTAGCCTCCCGCTCCGCTCCGGAGGGGGAAGCGGAGACTCCGGCAGTAATCAGGACGAAAAATCTTTGGAGGGTCTCACCTTTCAGGCGCTAGCCGGTCATCACCGCCCCAATGGCCTCAGTCTGCGGTCCGGTATCAGTTATTCCAGGATCAATAGTAAGATCAGTTCTGAGTCTACTGAACAGACGACGGTCAGCCAAACCGGGGTAGTTACCATTATCGAGAACCCTGACGGCAGCCGCACCGAACAGATAGGAACCGTTCAGGTACCCCAGACCATCACGACGAAAGCCAGGTACTACAACTCTGTGACGAGCCTGGACATCCCCCTCTTACTGGGCTACCGCTTCAAGGGCAGCAAGTACAGCATGATGCTGGAAGCCGGCCCGACCCTCAACCTCAGCAGTGGCGGTAGTGCTCACCTCCGCACGGCAGATGGTTACCGCTCCGTAGGCGGCAACCACTTCTTCTCCAGGCGGATGGGAGTAGGCCTTCTTCTGCAATTCAGCGGGGAATATCAGCTAAGTGAAAAGAACGCACTAACGGCTGGCCTCCGCATACAGGGCTTGGGTAGCTTTGAAGACCCGGCGGTTGCTGGCTATCAGACGAGTTATTCCCTGATTGGGGTGAGTTTGGGGTATCGGGTGCGGTTTTAGGGGCGGTAAAATATGGTTTCCCGGGTCGCTTCGCGACAGACATTTTTCACGCAGAAGAGGACAGAAGCAGCAGAAGGACGCAGCGGCTAAAAGCGGGGAGATATGCAGAGCAAAACCTTGCTCTCCCAGCCTTTCCTTGCACCTGCGTGTGCGCCCGGATTACCCCCTACGGCCGCACCTCATTCCCCAGCCCCACCAAATTAGCAAACAGGCGGTAGGCACCCGGCACACCCGCCGGCAGTTCCCGGAAGAAGCTGTAGCCCGTGTAGACGTAATGACCTTTGCCATATTCCGCCACCAGCAGGCCACCATCGTGGGGATCTTCGCCGGGGTCATTGGAGCTGATGATGGGGGTGTAGCGTTCGTCCCAGTTATTGGGGAAGTAGAGGCCGCGCTCCTGTACCCAGCCGTCGAAGTCTTTGCTGGTAATTTTATTCGGGTAGTTCAGCACGGGGTGATCCGGGGCGAGAATGCGCACGGGCGCTTCCTCCACCGTCGTCCGGTCACGGCTGAGCTGCAGCGGATAAGGGCCGATTTCCGTCATGGGCAGCTTGAGCCCGCGACTGGTGTTGTATTGAACAACCAGCGTACCTCCATTCTCCACGTACTTCAGCAGGCGCGGTTGCATATTCGGCATATCCGCCTCGGTGTTGTAAGCGCGGATGCCGACGACGATAGCGTCATAGCGGCTCAGGTCTCCCGTTGCGATGGTTCCTTTGTTCAGGGTAGTTACGTTGAGGCCGATGTTGGTCAGCGCCTCGGGGATGGCATCTCCGGCACCGGGCAGGTAACCGATGTTGCGGCCGGCAACTTTCAGGTCAAGCTTAGCAACCGGCGCGCTGGCGTCCAGATCAGCAAACTGAGTAGGAATATGGTCATGTTCGATCTTGATGAGCTTACGGGTGTAGCCGCTGTCTTCTTCGCCGTCCAGTTTGATCAGCGGAACGATCATCCCCTCCTCCTGATCGGCGGGCGGGGTGAGCATAAACTCAAAGTACTGCTCCTCCCCTTTCCGCGTCAGGGTGAAGGTTTTGTTTTTCGGGGTAACGCTCCAGTTCTCCGGTGTACACAACTCCACCGTACCACTGATGTTAGCCCGGGCGGAGGTTACTTTGATGCGGATGGTGGTCGGCTCGGAGGTCGTGAACAGGTAGCTGCTTTTGTCCAGCTCGCCGAAGACTGGCGGCATGATTTCCAGCGGCTGCACCTGTTCGCCCATTACCCGGTCAGTGAAGGCATGCCGGACCGGCCGAACGAATTCAAATTGTTCTCCGGCAATGTCCAGGGTAAAGACGGCATTCAGAGGATCATCACTTTCCCCTTTACCGCGCTGGGCCTGATCCTTCACGGTGTACATCCCAAGTTTCCAGGAGTCCTTCAGCCAGTAGGGGCCAGAAGAGGCCTTCCCGGTCAACACCTGAATCGTGTCCGTTTGCCGGAAGGGGCGGTTAGCCGCCAGCTCCTGATCTACGGCAGCCCGGGTCATGTGAGTACCATCGATGAAGTAATCGATCAGTTTCACCGGCTGCTGGCTTCGGTTGGTGGCTTCGATGTCTATCTCCAGCTCCTGTCCGGCCGTGGCGATGGGATCATCCGTTTTAGCGAAAAGGTAAAGGCCGAGGGCATTTGCAATCAGTTCATCCAGCTCTCCCAGCTTTTTAGTTTTCCAGAAACCGTCGGGCAGCGCGCGAATCATACCGCGCACCCGCAGCAATGCTGGTACGGATGCCGAAGGGTCATCGAAGTTGAAGTTCTGTTCAATGGCCTGCAGTGCCTGACCGATCCGACCGGCGCCGATGCGATTCCAGCTCACGTCGATGTTAGCAAACACTTCGCCTTCGGCGTCCTTGTCGTCTCCTTTGAGCAGCTCGAGTTGCTCGATCTGTTCGCCCCGGCTGCCGGCGCTGCCGAAGCCCTGGCTACGGTGCTGACTGCGGCTGCGGGCCGCGATTTCAGCCACGCCTTCGCCCAGTTTGGGTAGATAGGTGCCAACGTCTACTTTGATGATTTTGTCTTGCCGCATATGCTCCGGTACGCCACGCCAGGTGTAGGCGTTCCAGTAAATGCGACGGGGTTGCCAGGGCTTCACATATTTCAGTTGCTCGGGGAAGGCCGTCGGGTCTCCGGCCAGGTCAAAGGCCTCCTGACCAATAATGGCACTGGCAGTGTGATGACCGTGGGTGGTACCGGGCGCGCGGGGGTCGAAGCGGAGCACAATTACATCGGGGCGCCACTTACGGATCACCCAGACGGCGTCAGCAAGTACGTCCTGCTTGTCCCAGATATTGAAGGTTTCGTCGGGGTGCTTCGAGTAGCCGAAGTCGTTGGCCCGGCTGAAGAACTGGGTGCCGCCGTCCGTGCGGCGGGCGGCCAGCAATTCCTGCGTGCGGGTCAGCCCCAGCAGCTCGCGGATGTCGGGTGCGATGAGGTTTTGTCCGCCATCACCACGGGTCAGGCTCAGGTAAGCCGTTTCCACTTTTTCTACGTTGGCGAGGTAGGCGATCAATCGCGTGTTCTCATCATCGGGGTGAGCGGCCATGTACAGCGCTGAACCGAGTACCTGTAGTTTTTGAATTTCTGCGTGCAGCTCTCCCGAAGTAGGTCGGGCGGGGATTTGGGCGCGGACGCTGGTGCAAAGGAAAGTTAGAAGGCAAAGTAGTGCGAAGTTCCTCACGTTGGCGATTTGATTGGCTAAAGTATGGGGTAATCGCACCCGCGGGACGCTCAAAGGAACTCAGCGATTCCGCCTCTGGCTCCATGGCTGAGCACGCTTCGAGGTCCTAAAACGGTAGATTAGAACCTCGAAGCGTACGTTTTCCGGAGCGCAGCGTAGGATAAAACGTTCCTTTGAGCGTTCGGCTTTGAGCTTGCGACTGCCCTGGCTAAAGTATGGAGACGTTTTTCGGGGGTATTTGTTCTATGGGGGCTCGTGCTTCGCAGTCGGGACGACATGGATGGCTCGCGCTTTGTCCGGGGCTAAGGGGGTTTGATTCCCTGCGGGGCTGCTACGCGGTCCTACCGGATCGTCAGAGGGCCATTGCTTATTTACCCTCCCCTGCACCTGCGGCTGCGCCCTCTACACCTCCATCACCAGCCCCCGAAAAGCCGACTTCCCCGCTGAGCAGGTCCAGCAACTGTAATCATCGGGCAGATCGGCAAACTCCGTACCGATCCGGATCCCCTGATCCGGGTCTCCCAAAGCGGGATCGTAGAGGCTCTGGCAGCTGGAACACTGGTAAAAGGGCCGCTCCTTTACGGCCTTTTCAACGGGCCGTTTGGCGCCGATGACCTCGCCCCGGTCTTCGTTGAGTTGCTCGAAATAAAGCTTACTCAGCTCCACCATTAACTCAGCAAGCGCCGTACGGTCTACCCTTCGGGCGTACTCTACATACTCCTGGGAATTAGGGTCGAAATTGCGGGCATACTTCAGGTTGTAGGCGGGAAGGACGGCGAAACCATCGATAAAATCCGGACCACTCTCCCGCTCCACCACGATGCTGGTGAAGGGCCGGGCGTAGGGCGAAGCCACCCCGAAGGTGAGACCATAAGTACTGATGTCCCGCCGGTCAAATTCGCGCACGAGATACTGCTTCAGTTGCAGCGCCTCCTGATTCCCGACCGGCAGGTGCCAGTTAAGCTCCAGGCTGCTGTGCCGGGCGTTGATACCAAACCGGCCCAGTAATTTTTCCCACTCGATCCGCTTCTCTTCGGGAATACCCGTGATGATAAACGATTTCCAGGGAGTGATACAAATCTTGCCGATCCGGTGCTCCATACAGAGTTCGCAGGTGGCGACGAGAAAATCAAGGTCGTACCAGTTATTGCGCCAGTAGAGACCGAGCCAGTATTGCTTATCGTCCAGCCGGTTCATCCCTTCGTAGTAGGGAAAGGGATAAAAAGGTACGGTGAGATCTTTCTGAATATTCTTCGTCTTTAGCTCCTGCTTATCGTTAACCCGGACGACACAGGCCGCCAGATCCGTCAAAGTGTCTCCGTGCGGATCCAGCGCCATTACGACCCGGGCAATGTCCCAACTATGAATGAGCGCCGGGAAGGTTTCCATGTTCTCCCAGGCCGGAAGCTGAATGTAGAGGTACCAGAAGTCTTCTTCCGGCGAGGCGATGAAGTTGAGGTGGCCGGTAAACAGCGGTACCATCCGCTGCTTCGGATCGGTGATATTGACCTCCAGACGGGGCGAAAACTGGAATTGCTCCAGGATGTAGAGGTAGGTCGCACTGGTGAGCCAGGGCGTTTTCGTGAAGATGTCTGCCGTCACGTAGGAGCTGATGATGTTGGCCGACTTGCCCTCCGCAATGGGATCAAGGCCGATGTTCGCATATCGGTCATCAGCAGCAAAGCGTTCGGGAGAGATGGGCAGGACGATATCCTGCCGGGAACCAAAGTGAAGGCCATCCAGCCCCAGCTCGCGGGCCAGGCTAATCACGCGTAGCATCTCGGCGGGCGTGAGCACGCCTCCCTTCACGGGCATCCGGTACAGTTTGGGGTTGGACATTTTCTGGAACTTCGATAATTAAAAATAGACTACGAACGGGATTTTCCTCCTATTTAGCCACCAGTGTTTCTTCTAAGACAGCCTGAACCTCCGCCTTACAGCTGCCGCAGCCAAGCCCCGCTCCGGTGGCCGTACAGAGTGCTTTGAAGTCATCATTCCCCTCCATAATGGCTTTGGTCAGGTTACCCTTTCCTATATTGTTGCAGCTGCAGACTACCCGGCCTACTAATGGTTCACGCGCCTCCCCTGACCGCAGCAGTTCCTGCCGCTTTTCGGATAACTCGATGCCATCTTCGATCAGGGCTCTGAACTCGGCGAATTCGTTTTTGTCGCCCAACAGGATAGCCCCTACAAGGCGGTCATTTCGGACGATGCACTTTTTATAGTAGCCCTGGCTGGTATCGCGAAAGACGATCTCTTCGTAGGAGTTGTCATCGGCCGAGGGGTTTACCTCTCCAATGCTACACAGGTCGAAGGCTTCGAATTTAAGGATATTCATCAGCACGGAGCCGGAATAAATGGCGCTGAGATCTCCGGCCAGGTAGTTGGCCAGCACGTCGGCTTGTTGCTCAGCGGCGGCGGTGATGCCAAAGCGCCGCCCGCCCCACTCGGCCACTTCGCCAATGGCATGGATGGCGGGGTCGTTGCTCCGCAGGCGATCATCAACGATGATGCCCCGGCCACAATCCAGCCCGGCCTCCTGGCCGATCTCCAGGTTCGGCCGCGTACCGATGGCGAAAACGATGGCGGAACAATCAAGTACTTTACCACTTTTGAGGGTTACCCGCATCTGACGGGAGCCCTCTTTACTGAAGACGGTGTCTACTTCGTTGCGGAAGTAAGTCTGAATACCCCGCGCTTCCACTTCACCGGCCAGCAGTCGGGAGGCAGTAGCGTCCAGCTGTCTTTCCATTAAGCGGTTGGAACGCTGCAGAATGGTAATATGGACGTCCATTTCGCGCAGGGCGGCAGCCATCTCAAGCCCCAGCAAGCCGCCACCAACAATCAGGACGTGGTTGGTCCCGACAAGAACATCCTGCGTTTCTCTCAGGTAATTCTTTAATCTGTCCGCATCCTCCCGCCGGCGCATCGTGAATACGCCGGGAAGCTTGACGGGGACCTCACGAGGGACGAAGGGTCGGCTACCGGTAGCGATGATCAGGCGGTCGTAGGCTACCTCTCTTCCCGCATCCGTAATGACTACTCTGCGATCACGGTCAATGCGGTCGACACTCGTCTCCGTCAGCAGCGCGAAATTGAGATCGCGTTCCTGATTGGCGTTCATCTTCTCCAGCTTCCCCCAGGGCAGGTGGTCGCTGATGTATTCCGGTAGCAACACCCGGTTGTAGAAGGCATTGGGTTCCCGGCTGATGACCGTAATTCGGTCGGTTTTATTGCGCTGCCGGTAGCTGGACACGAAGCGGAAGGCCGCCGCTCCGGCCCCCACCACTACGACGTGCTCGGCCGGCTTCTGGTAAGCCTGAACATTGACGTAGGTAAACTTGAAATTCGGCTGTTTACTGTGCGGGTCGATCTGATCGTCGGTCAGGTTATTCGTCCGGCTGCGGTTAGCATTGAGAATTTTCCCCCAGTGCATGGGTAGGAAAACAACGCCTTGACGGATCGCGCGGCTGTGCTTCACCTTAACCCTTACCTCTCCGAAGGAAGAGGTAACGACAGCCAGCTGATCGTCTTGCAAGCGAAGATCAAAAGCATCGAGCGGGTGGATTTCCAACAGGGGCTGATCCTGATGCCGGCGCAGTCGGGCCACCTTTCCCGTTCGCGTCATGGTGTGCCACTGGTCGCGAAGCCGGCCAGTGGTAAGAATGAAGGGCCGGTCCGAAGGTGGCTCCGGAGTAGGTTTGAGGTGGCTGATGGTGGACATAAAGCGCGCGCGACCACTCTGGGTGGCGAACTTATGGTCCGTAAACAATCGGGGCGTCCCCGGGTGATCGGCACTGGGTACCGGCCACTGAAAGCTTCCTTCCTCACGAAGACGCTGGTGACTCAGGCCGCTAACGTCGATGTTGGTGCCAGCAGTCATACGGGCGTATTCGTCATAGATTTCACTTACGTTCTGGAAGTTAAAGCCCGGGTAGTTCATGTGGCGGGCGAAGTCGCAGAGGATGTCGGCGTCCGGCCGGGCTTCGCCCGGCGGCTTGGCGAGTGGCTCCAGGTAGGAGACCCGGCGCTCGGCGTTCGTCATGGTCCCCGGCTTTTCGAGCCAGCCGGCGGCGGGGAGCAGGAGGTCGGCGTACTCCGCCGTCTCGCTGCGGTTACTGATGTCTTGTACGACAACAAATTTTGCCTTCTTCAGCGCCCGCTCCACCTGGTTGGCATTGGGCATACTCACTACGGGGTTAGTACAGATGACCCATACGGCCTTCAGCTTTCCTGATTCCAGCGCTTCAAACATTTGGGTGGCCGATAGTCCGGCCTGAGCGGGGAGTTCCTCTACCCCCCAATAGCTGGCAATTTCGGCCCGATCGGCCGGGTCCGCCAGCACCCGATGAGCGGCCAGCAGGCTGGCCATACCGCCTACTTCCCGTCCGCCCATAGCATTGGGCTGCCCGGTGAGGCTGAAGGGGCCGGCACCGGGTTTGCCGATCTGTCCGGTTAGCAGGTGAAGATTGATAAGCGCGCCGTTCTTTTCGACGCCAACCTTGCTCTGATTGAGGCCCATGGCCCACATGGTCATAAAGCCCTTGGCATTACCGATGTATTTAGCCGCCAGGCGAATTTGCTCCAGGGGCACACCGCAGGCTTTGGCGGCCTTGCGGAGGTTGATGGACTTCAGTATCCGAACGTAGTTCTCTCCGGCTTCCGTATGATCACGAACGAAGTCATGGTCTACCCGGCCATCATTCCATAACTGCCGGGCAATGGCGTGGTAAAGTAGTACATCGGTGCCGGGAATGAGCTGCAGGTGAAGGTCAGCAATAGCACAGGAGTCTGTTTTTCTGGGGTCGACGACAATGATTTTCACCTCCGGGTTCGCTGCCTTATGTGCTTCCACCCGCCGCCAGAGAATGGGGTGGCACCAGGAGGGGTTGGCTCCGGCAACGAAAAGGCAGTCGGATTCCTCCAGGTCTTCGTAAGCGACGGGAACCAGGTCTTCGCCCAGCATTTTGGCATAAGCCACTACCGCCGATGACATACACAGGCGGGAGTTCGTATCGATGTTGTTGGTGCCGATGAAGCCCTTGACGAGCTTATTGACCAGATAGTATTCTTCGGTCAGGCATTGGCCGGAGACGTAGAAGCCAACGCTGTCCGGCCCGTGCTTAGCAATAATGGACTTGAAAACAGCCGCTGCCCGAAGCATAGCCTTTTCCCAGGTTACGCGACTACGCGGGTGGCTGCGGTGCAACCGCATTTCGGGATAGAGGAGGCGGTCGGCGTGGTCCTGCACTACGTAATTAAGGTTTCGGCCCTTGGAGCAGAGCTTTCCCTGATTAACGGGGTGATCCGGGTCTCCGGTCACCGTCAGGCCTCCCCGTTCGTCTTTTCCGGCAATGATGCCGCAGCCGACGCCACAATAGGAACAGGTAGTCTTGACTTGAGTGGTGCGCATGGGGAGTAAGGAGTAAGAGGTAAGGGGGTAAGGAGTAAGGAGTAAGGAGTAAGGAGTAAGGGGACGGATAATGTTTCGCTACGCCAATTACGTATTTATTGCCCATAACAAAGGTAGACAATAAGTACATAAGCAGCAAATTGAAATAAAATACTTAATTTTTATCTCAAAAATACGTAGTTTACAAATGAAATACTTACTTTTGATTTATCATCGGAATTCATACAAGCGATGGAGCGCGATTTAACCACTATTTAATCCTTATCCGCTCACCCTCCTCTTAATGTCCTGCTTTATGAAAGGAACTTCACTCACTACATTATTATTACTGGCCCTGGTACTTGTCTGCCCATTGGCAGTAAGTGCTCAATTTAAGCTGAGCGCAGAGGTCCGCCCCCGCACGGAATTCAGGAACGGTTTCAAGACACCGACCTCTTCCGGCTTCGACCCTGCTTTTTTCACCGAACAGCGTAGTCGGCTTAACGTAGACTTCAAAGACGAAAAGTATGCGATGCGTTTTTCCCTTCAGGACGTAAGAATCTGGGGAGAAGTTCCTCAAATTTTCAAGGAAGACGCGGGCACCAGCTTCCTCAGCGAAGCCTGGGGGCAATACTTCGTCAACGAAACCTTTTCGGTGAAAGCCGGTCGTCAGATCATCTCTTATGACAACCAGCGCTTCCTCGGCGGCTTGGAATGGGCCCAACAGGGCCGGCGCCATGATGCTTTACTCTTTATCAAGGAAGACCCTGAAAAGAAGATGAAGCTACACGTTGGGCTTGCCTTCAACGCAGACAAAGACAGGCTGGAACCCGCCTATCTTCAGGCACCGGGCGCGAGCTTCTATTCCGTTGCCGGCAACTACAAATCATTACAGTATGCCTGGTACAACAAGACCTTTGACGACAAAAAGGGGAGCCTCTCCCTGCTGGCTCTGAATGCTACCCTTCAGAACCCCGACAGTACGGTATCCAACAAACAGACCTTTGGCATTATTCCCCGGATCAAAGCGGGCAAGGTCATGCTGGCCGCTGACCTGTACTACCAGTCAGGAAAAATTGGTGACAATAAGGTCAATGCCTTCCTGGCGGGAGCCAGTGCCACCCTGCCGACCAAAGCCACTCCGATCACCCTGGGTTTTGAGTACATCTCCGGTAAGGACGATGACGACGACAGTAGCGACATCACCAACTTCAGCCCGGATTACGGTACCAACCATGCTTTTAACGGCTTGATGGATTACTTCTTCGTTGGGCCGGCCAACGGTAATGTCGGCGTAATTGACCTCTACCTGAAGACGAAGTTCAAGGTAGGTAAAGGAGCGCTTCTCTTACACGGCCACCAGTTTATGACCGGCTCCCGTCAGCTTGACGGCGAAGGGCAGGAACTGGGCAGCAGCATGGGCTTTGAGCTGGATGCTGTCTTCGTCAAAAAGCTGGCTCCGGCGGTAACGCTTCACGTAGGTGCTTCCGCACTTCTCGGTACGGAAACGCTAACCACGCTGCGCGCCGGCAACGAAAAATTCAACCAGTGGGCCTGGACGATGATCACCTTTAAGCCGACACTCTTTGACTCCGAAGAAGAGAAAAAGAAGAAGAAAAAGAAATAAGAAACCTCTCCCCAACTCCTCTCCGGAGGAGAGGGGCTTAATAAAACGCTTGGCGTTTTAAACCCGGATGAAGCCGCTGGCATAATCCGGGGAAAACCAACCAAAATGAAAAATTTACTCCCACTACTTTTCCTGGCCCTGCTCTTCACTGCCTGTGGCGGTGATTCGGCCTCCACTGCTTCTTCAACGGCCACGGCACCTGCGTCTGGCGCCGCATTGATTGAGAAGCCACAATTAACCTTCGGCTTCATCAAACTGACGGACATGGCCCCGCTGGCCATCGCCAAAGAACTCGGTTACTTCGAAGACGAAGGCCTCTACGTAAGCGTCGAAGCGCAATCGAACTGGAAAAACATTCTTGATCGTGTTATCGACGGACAGCTTGACGGTGCGCACATGCTCGCCGGACAGCCCATCGCCGCCAGTGCCGGTTTCGGTCGTCAGGCAGAACTGATCACCCCATTCAGCATGGACCTCAATGGCAACGGCATCACGGTCTCCAACGATGTGTGGGACAAAATGAAGCCCAACGTGCCTAAAGGCCCGGACGGTAAGCCCGCTCACCCCATCAGCGCCGAAGCGCTCAAACCCGTTATTGAATCTTATGCCGCAGAGGGCAAGCCCTTCAAGATGGGCATGGTATTTCCGGTTTCTACTCACAACTACGAGATTCGTTACTGGCTGGCTGCTGCAGGAGTAAACCCGGGCATGTATACCGCTGACAACATTCAGGGTCAGGTAGACGCCGAAGTTTTACTCTCCGTTACCCCGCCACCTCAAATGCCCGCGACCCTGGAAGCCGGCACCATTTATGGTTACTGTGTGGGAGAGCCCTGGAATCAGCAGGCCGTCTTTAAAGGCATCGGCGTTCCGGTTACGACCAACTCTGACGTATGGAAGAATAACCCGGAAAAAGTATTTGCCATGCGCAAAGACTTTGCCGAGAAGTACCCCAACACGACCAAAGCCATCACCAAGGCCCTCATCCGCGCAGGAAAGTGGCTGGACGAGCCCGGCAACCGCCCCGCTGCCGTTGGTATCCTGGCAAAGTCTGAGTACGTAGGTGCGGACTCCATCGTGCTGGCGAACTCCATGACCGGCACCTTCGAATTCGAAAAAGGAGACAAGCGCGAGATGCCTGACTTCAATGTATTCTACCGCTACAACGCTACTTACCCCTTCTACTCTGACGGTGTATGGTTCCTGACCCAGATGCGTCGTTGGGGCCAGATTTCTGAGCCAAAAGTTGGTGAATGGTACGATGAGAAAATCCGCGAAGTCTACCGCCCCGACCTCTGGAGAGGCGCCGCTGAAGCGCTGGTTGCAGAAGGTAAAATTCCCGCCTCGGACATTCCGGACACCGACGGCTACAAGCCAGCCACGGCCGACTTCATCGATGGTGTTACTTATGACGGCAAAGATCCGATCGGTTACATCAACAGCTTTAGCATCGGTAATAAAGATGCGAAGTAAGTAGTCAAATAGCTGGGGAGTCAAGTAGTCCAATAGCCGCTACCGAACATGACTATTTGACTGCTTGACTCCCTGACTGCTTGACTAGTTGACTCTCTGACTACTTGACTAATAAGGCGCTGACGCAGGTGCAAAGAGATGTCTTTAAAAAAAGCAGGCATCCCTACCCACCCCATAATTTCAAAATACCCTCAAACAAACAATAATGTCACAGACCACTACCGCCCCCACTCCGGCAAAATCGGCCAGTCTTACCCGCTTTCTCCCTTCCCTGTCAGGTATGGGGGCTAAGCTTCCCGGCATGGCGAAGTCTGCTGGCATTACCCTGGCTTCCATGCTGCTTTTCCTGTTGGTCTGGCAGCTCTCCGCCACCTATCTCTATAACGTAGAGGCAAAAAGTCGGATTGACCGGGTGATGACCGAACAAGGAGCCGCAGAGGCTGAAAAAATGAAGGCTTGTATTGCCTCCGGAGACATTAGTTGTAAGCCCAACACCCTCCCCTCCCCTTCGGAAGTGGTGAAAGCCTCCAGCCTGTTGTTGGCTGATCACCGGGTCATTAGTGCTGACAAAGCCGCCTTTAAGGCTAAAACAGCTGCCGTTAACGCCCAGCGCAAAGCGCAGGGTCTTGACCTGATCACTTACACCGGCCGGCCGAGTTTCGTCGACCAGATTTTCACCAGCCTGAAGACGGTCGCCGTAGGCTTTTTGATTGCACTCTTCATTGCCGTCCCCATCGGCATCATTATCGGGCTCAATGAAAATCTGCGCACGGCCTTTAACTGGTTCATTCAGGTGTTTAAGCCGGTGTCTCCCGTTGTTTGGCTGCTGCTTGTTTTCATGATTGTGAAGACGCTTACGCTCGGTTCTGACTCGGACACTTCTTTCCTGATCTCCGCAGTTAGTGTTGGCCTATGCTCCATGTGGGCAACGCTCGTCAACACCAGCGTAGGGGTTTCCTCCGTCAACCAGGACTACCTCAACGTCGCTAAAGTACTCAAACTGGGCATTGGCAAGAAGATCTTCAAAGTCATTCTTCCCTCTGCCATCCCACTGATTTTTACGGGCCTCCGGATTACCGTTTCCGTCGCCTGGATGGTACTGATCGCCATTGAACTGCTGGCACAGAGCCCCGGACTCGGCTCTTTCGTCTGGGAGGAATTCCAGAACGGAGCGAACGACTCCAACGCAAAAATCATCGTCGCCATGTTCGTCATTGGCTTTATCGGCTTCCTGCTGGACCGGGTGATGTACTACATCCAGCAGTCGGTTTCCTTTGAGAAAGCACTGGCTTAATAGTAATGTAGTCATGTAGTCGGTAGTAGTGTAGCGGCTGCCGCACGAGATTGCCCGCCTACATTACTACAGTACTACAAAACTACATTACTACAATACTACAATACTCCTCCCATGTCCACTCCAATCATAGAGTTCCGCAACGTATCCAAGTGGTACGGTGAAGGTGACAATAAGACCGAAGTACTGTCGAATATCAACCTCAAGATTGAAGAGGGAGAGTTTCTCGCAATTGTTGGCTTTACGGGCTCCGGTAAGACGACGCTGGTAAATATGATGACGGGTCTCGTCTCTCCTTCTGAAGGAGAAGTGCTTTACCGCGGCGAGCCGATCACCGGCCCCGCGCCGGAGCGCGGGATCATCTTCCAGAATTACAGCCTCCTGCCCTGGTTTACTGTCTACCAGAACGTAGCCCTGGCGGTTAATGAGATTTACCCCGACTGGCCGAAGGATAAGCGCGACGAACACATCCGCAAGTTCATCGAAATGGTGAACCTGACCCCTGCTTCGGAGAAGCGCCCCAAGGAACTCTCCGGCGGCATGAAGCAACGCACCAGCATCGCCCGCGTACTGGCCACTGACCCCGACCTGCTGCTGATGGACGAACCACTGGGTGCCCTCGATGCACTCACCCGGGGTAACCTGCAGGAAGAAATTCTCAAGATCTGGAGTGCGAACCGACGCACCGCCGTACTGATCACCAACGACGTAGACGAAGGCATCTTTATGGCCGACCGCATCATCCCGCTTGAGCCCGGCGAAAAATCCGGCCTGGGGCCGGAGTATAAGATTGAACTGGCCCGCCCACGCAATAAGAAGGCGCTCAACACCGACCCTCACTTCAAGAAGGTAAGAACCAGCATCCTCAACTACCTCGTCCAGCTCGGTGAAGCCGCCAAGCTCGAACGCAACCAGGACCTGGCCCTGCCCGATCTGGAGCCCATCCAGCCAGGAACACGAAGCTTCGGTTGGCTGCGGCGGGCGTCTTGAACCAGGTTGCAGGTTGCAGGTTGCAAGTTGCAAGTTGCAGGGTTGTAACCTAACCAACCTGTAACCTGAACCTTGCAACCTGCAACCTGCAACTCCCAACCTGTAACCTGACCCCTGCAACCTGCAACTCCCAACCTGCAACCTGTCCTCCCCCCCCCAACTCCCCCCTCCATGTCCCAGAATCCCAACTCCTCCCTTCGCGACGTAGTTCTTAACATGCGCGACCTGACGAAGATCTACCCTACCCCAAAGGGAGACTATGTCGTACTGGAAGACCTCCAGCTACAAATCATGAAAGAAGAGTTTGTCTCCATCATCGGTCATTCGGGCTGTGGGAAGACGACCTTACTGACGATGATTGCGGGCTTAAATGATATTTCCGGCGGAGATATTTTGCTCAACGAATTTCCCGTTTCCGGCCCCGGCCCTGACCGGGGCGTCATCTTCCAGTCTCCCAGCCTGCTACCCTGGATGACGGCGCTGGAAAACGTGCTGCTGGGCGTAAAACAGGTATTCCCCCAGGCTTCTAAAAAAGAGCTGAAAGACATCTGCGCCTACTACCTCGATAAAGTTGGGCTGGGCAACGCCATGGACAAAAGAGCAACGGACCTGTCTCAGGGAATGCAACAACGGGTAGGCATCGCGCGGGCATTCGCACTGCGCCCCAAAATCCTACTGCTGGACGAGCCCTTCGGCATGCTCGACTCGCTGACGAAGGCCGAGCTCCAGGACGTCCTGCTGGAAATATGGGACAAAGAAAAAATCACCGCCATCCAGATTACGCACGACGTTGACGAAGCGATCTTCCTGGCCGACCGGGTCATTATGATGACCTCCGGACCGAGGGCACAGATCGGTGATATTCTGGACATTGGCTTTGAGCGCCCACGTGCCCGAAAGGAGATTCTCAACCATCCGGACTACTACACTTACCGGAAGCACCTGATTGACTTTTTGGAGCATTAATGCTGAGGGCTCACAGGTTCTTTACAGTTGCTTTATGAGAGATTGAAACTTATTCACTTTTTTCAAAATAGTGGAAAAAATTTAATTTTACGAACTCTTCGCCATATATTTGTTTAAATATAACTCTATTAAACTGAGTTTGAGTTTGTTTTTAGTTGAATTTTCATTCAAAATAACACCCATTAATAAGCCTTAAACTCACAACACCCATCACATGCGTATATATATATATATATGTTATTAGCGTCCTTTTCTCTACTAACAGGCTGTCAAGAAAAAGAACTTTTGTCGCCTTCTATAGACAACAAGGAATACGTTTCCTTTCCTACCGATAACGGCGCGTTAGTTATACCACTCGAAAATGGCATTTTACACTTTCCTGATGTATCTACCTACTTGAGAGTAGAAGACGCTGTATCTTCTAATGAAGATAGACAGATTTCCGACGAACAATTAGACGAGATAGAGTTCAACACTTCATTTCACTCTATGCGTCGTCACCTAAACTCGAAGCTCGCTCCTTATCTCTACGGAGACATGCCGTTCGACGAACTTTCGTCAGTCGTGAACGAAAACGAGGGCTTATTGTATATGCACGAGGACTTACCTTTCAATGTATTCGCAGACCGTACACAAAGAGCTCTCTTAAATAAACAAGGTGCCGTTATCATTGAAAATGACATGATCATTTATCGTAAAGACAGAGAAATACACCTACCCTCTACTTTCGAAGTTGATTTTGAGAACCTACCTTTGGAATCCGATCCCGAGAAAGGAATAATCGTCTTAAAGGCAACTTACAACCAAGTTGGTTCTCAGCCAAAGTCCATGATCTGTACTAGACCTAGCGGTCAACCAGATCAAATCCAACGATTCAGTGAAGGTCCGGAGGTAGATCGTAAAAAAGTTACTTCTCTTGGTGGAGTTAGGGTAGGAAAAAAGCTTGTAAGAAACCAAGGAGGGTTTCAGTCAGGAGTCGAATGGCAATTTTGGTATCGTTATTATAGCGAACAGAAATCTTGGGCGAGAGCACGATGGGGGAATAATTGGCGGCAAGGGACTAGCGCAATAACAACTTTAAAGTTCACATTTGGTGTTGGAATCACCTCTAATTCAGGCGGAAGTCGTGGCTCAGGAAGGGGATGGACACAATCGAACGTAAGAACAATTACTACAAACTGGAACCCTTATAACGTTAACTTTTTCACAACTCCTGTAAGTCCTGGGGATGCAAATCTTATTTACGACTACGACCTTAGATATGTTACCAGTGGCGTACGCGATGACAATGACAATAGCGAAAGGTCATTTACTTTTTCATGTTGTCCATGGACCTGTGAAAATTCTGGATACGATGACATCTAAAACCAGGATGTTCCATCAATAATTCCGTAAGAATCGGAGCTGTGGTAAAAATCCAAGGAAGCACCCTATATCTAAGAGTGTATCTAAAACTAAATCCAGGAAACTTTGATTTTTAAATCAAGCAAGATTCGCCAAGGTAAAAGTCACATCCAGTTTAGCATTGCTAAACTGGGTGTGGCTTTTTTACTGCTATGTCCTCTGGTATTAGGAAGCCAGTCTTTATCAAAAAGCACTACTTTGACCGTTCTTGACGCAATATCTCAAGAACCAATCACTAACGTATATTTGCTGGACGACCAAAGACTGACGGTTGGATTAAGTGATGAAGAAGGTATCATCCGATTCTCAACAAAAAACTCGGCTTATTGGATAACGAGTCATTTGTCGTATTTGGCGGATACCATCTATCTACAAAACCTAATCCAGGACGAAACCATTTTACTTCATCCTGCGGAAAATTCCTTAAGCACTATATCCGTGACTGCTCAACCATCTAATGACGGATCAGTAGTATCGCTCAACGAAAAGCAAATCAGATCAGTTCCTGCTTTGCTTGGAGAGGCGGATCCTCTACGAGCCGCGCTACGTATTGCGGGAGTAGAAAGTGGCGGGGAGTTGAATAGCCGCCTACACGTAAGAGGAGGCCTACCGGGAGAAAACTTGACGCTCCTTGACGGAGTACCTATTTACAATGAAACCCACGTAGGTCCTCTTTTTTCTATATTCAACACGGACGTGTTACAAAATTTCACGGTGCATAAAATTGCTGCGCCAGCAGAGAAAGGCAGCGGTATAAGTGCTTTATTAGATGCAAAAACAAAGTTACCCGATTTCAATGTGCCACAACTTTCTTTTGGTATCGGCCCCATAAATAGCAGTGTTTATTATAACGGCCCGTGGATGAACAGCAAACGGACGGCCGTCGCGATCGGCTTACGCGGATCTCCGTTGAGCCTGTTAAGCTTGTTTAGCAAGAAAGAGAATTTAACCAACGCTACCTTAATTGAATTAGGCGACATCAACCTAGCACTGAGGCATGAAATAAATCCTAGATCTACTATTTGGGCTCGTGCCTTTTGGACTCATGACCTGGGCCTGTTTGCCCAACAGAGTAGCTTTTCTAACAATCCAGAAATAGTTGATATTCGTGAACGCAACACAGTGCGCTGGAATAATCGAGGATATTCCATTAAGTGGGACTACACTAAAGGAACAAAGTGGACAAATACAGCTCAGCTTTATGGCGCAATGTATAGTTATCAAATTGCGGAAACTTCGGAAAGTAGAAATTCATCAGGGATAACAATCGATTCTTCACAATTTTCCCTCAAAGGCTTCGTCGAGGATTTCGGGCTTCGTTTGCTCACCAAGCGCTACTACAGTTTTGGCCAGCTTAAATTCGGCACCAACCTCAAACAACTAAAAAGTTTACCTGTCGTACTTGAAGAGGAAGTGTTTAATGAATTCATCTTGTCTTCCACCAGAAAAGCATACATCGCGAATCTTTTTTTCAACTTACTGTATAATTCAAATGGCAAGACCGAACTAACATTTAGCGCGAAGCTAAACAACTTTTGGTCTGAAGGATATAATATTCACCTACCTACGGGATTCTTTAGTATTCAGCAGAATATAAATTCTGGCACTTCCGTAAAATTCACAGCAGAGCGGATAGCACAATTTGCCCATGCACTGCCTTCCTTTGGTGGAGCGTGGGAATTAAACTCATGGCTTTTGGCTTCTGAGGCGGCACCTGCGGCCGTGGCAAACAGAGCAGAAATCAGTTTGCAATATCCGCTTAGTGAACGCATAAGTATAGTCCAGGCGCTATACCTCCGCTATGCCTCAAATTTAGTTCGTGCGTCTACAGCAAATCTAGCGGATCTTTTCACCGGCGCCCAATTCACGCCCGACCGCTGTTGCGCTACCGATGGGAAAGCTAAAAATTACGGTTTAGAAACTTCCCTCAATTACAGCAACAACTCAAACTTAATCATCGGTATAAACTACACTCTTGCCCGATCAGTGAATGAATTCCCCCGCATTAATGCCGGTCAGCCATTCTCTCCCCGATTTGACCGTCGCCACTCTCTGAGTTTTTGGTTAAGCAAATCGTTAAAAAATAATCGATGGACTGTTAATGCTCAATTTATTTACCAATCAGGCCTGGCTTACACAGTACCAATTGCCCGAGTACCCTCGACTACTGGCATTGGATTAATACCCATATACGACCAAGTAAATAATACACGCTTCCCCGCCGCCCACCGTATGGATATGGGGGTTGACTATAAATGGAATGGCAAAAACAGTCACAAAAATACACTCAGCGCAGGTGTCTACAACCTATATAATCAAGTAAACCCGATTAATTTCAGCTTGAGGTCCAGAAGAAATCCGCCGCGAGATGGACTGTTCCCGAATCCCGTATTAGATACCCAAGTTTTTTCTGAAGGCGTTTTTGGATTTTTCCCTTATGTTTCTTTTAAAAAGAATTTTTCACTAAAACGTAAACAATAACTGATGAGTAGAGCGATCATGTTGCTTGCACTTGTGTTCTGTGGTTGCGTTCCACTACCTCAGGAGGTCGATATCGACTTTCCTTTTGAGAAACGAATTACCGTCTATGGGTTTTGGTCTTTAGATCGCCCGTACGAGTTATTCGTCGGCAATAGTATTGGATTCAATGAAGCAGGCACTTTAGATGCATTGCCCGATGCTACCGTGCTCTTAGCTGAAAACGGAGAAATCGTGGACAGCCTCCGTTTCGATCAAAATCGGTACGTAAGCACAAGCGATCATATTTTAAGAGCTGACAATACTTACGAAATCAGGATAAATCATCCTGATTATCCTGCTGTTAGAGCAGAAGTCACACCTCCTTTACGTCCAAACTTACCTGACGAATTTGTTTGCGTCTCCTCCGCCAATGATGAAACTATAGAATTAGTAGTGAAGCCATGGGTCGATAGCTTGTCTTTCAACTTTGGTTACTATCGCATTAGAGCAGACGGTAGCTTTTTCGAAGTAGACGAACCCTTAGACACACTTTTCCCAACATTCAACTTACGAAGACCTTTTTTACCAGAAGAAGAAGTCTCAGGTAATTTCCGGGTTAATAAAGATTTCCTGCTAACCCCTCCCACAGTATCAGAACCGACTTTGATCGAGTTGATGGGCATAGAATGTGTAGCCTACAGAATTAGCCCTCAAGGATCTGCTTATTCTGAATACGTAAGAAGGGTGAATAATTTACCATTAGGTTCCAATGAGCTACCGATAGTCGACCTTTCTCAACCAGGAAACATAGAGGGAGGCTACGGCTTGATTACTTACTATGAGGAAGTACGGCTGCGCATACATTTTTAGTGCTGTAATGCTCATACCCCGCATTAAAACCGGTAGATTTGATTTTTTCGTTAGCAAAGCCACTGGGCGAGTGTTTTGCCTGAAATTCACACCTACCAATCCACTAGTGGTCGGGGATTGAGATTCGACCTAGCTTAAGCGCCGTTAGCGTGGTGCTAGGTGGTGCGGAACGAACTTCAGCATAGCCGTGCTACGGTGGAGTTCGGGCCGTGCCGCATAGCGCCGCGATAACAAGCTTAAGGTGTGTCGAATCTCGGTTCCCGACCACTAAATCAACCCCATCCCCTTCGCCTTACGAATCAGATCCGCTTTATTATTCACGCCGAGTGCATCCATCATTTTATAGCGATGGGTTTCCACCGTCCGGCGGCTGAGGCCAAGTTGATCGGCAATTTCCTGATTCGTGTAGCCAGCAGGAATGAGCTTTAGAATTTCCTGCTGCCGCCGGGTTACGTTTACCTGGGGAGTGGGAGAGGCAGTCGTTTCGGTAGTTCCTCCCCCCTTATTGCCGATGATTTGGCGCAAGAGGATGTGAGACAGGTCCCCACTGAAATAGCGTTCCCCACCGTCAATGGTATGTATTGCTTTGAGGAATTCATCCCGGCTGGCATCTTTCAGCAAATATCCGTGAGCCCCGGCCTTGATGGACTGTAGGACATACTCCTCGCTGTCGTGCATAGAAAGCATCAGGCAGGGTGTGTTATTCCCACGGCTTTTGAGGGCCCGAACGGCCGCGATACCGTCCAATCGCGGCATCCGAATGTCCATAATTATCAGGTCCGGCTTTAGCAGGGCAACTACCTCCAGTGCTTCTTCGCCGTCACTGGCTTCACCAGTGACCAACAGGTCTGTTTCATCTTCGAGCAAAGACTTTATTCCGTCTCTTACCAGGGCATGATCATCTACTAAAACTATCTTGATCGGCATTATTATCGACTTTTCATTTACGGGGTAACATAGCCAAAAAATGGGATTAATTATCTTCTCCGCTGTCCGCCAGAATCTCCGGCAAGGGTACATTTATACTGATACGGGTACCACCTTCGGGGTTACTGCGCAGAAAGATTCTACCATTCAGGTTCCGGACGCGTTCTTCCATAAAGCTCAGCCCCATTCCGGAACCATCCGTTTTTTCGGTCAGATCTTCCCGTTCAAATCCCTCTCCGTCATCATCAATGGTGACACTCAGCAGTTGCGGCCCTGCGGAGAGGCTGATGAGGATGTAATTGGCCTTAGCGTATTTCACGGCATTATTGACCGCTTCCTGAACGGTACGATACAAATTAATTTCCGCAGTAGCCTCCAGACGAAAGTCGACATCTTCATTATGAAAAACGATCCGCTCTCCGGTAAGGCGGCTCAGCTCCCGGGCCATTTTTTCCAGGGCGGGCACCAGGCCGTAGTCCATTAATTCTGGTGGCGTAAGGTTAAAGGTTGCCAGGCGTACGCCCAGGATGATCTCTTTGCTAAGCGCGCGCAGTTGCTCAATCCGATCTTTGATCTGTTGGGGTTTATCGGGCCGCAGGCTTTCGAGGCTGAATTTCAGGGCCGTCAGCTTTTGCCCAATACCATCGTGGAGGTCCCGGGCTACCCGCAGCCGTTCCTTCTCCTGAGTTTCCACGATTTGGCGCGAGCGTTGTTTCCCCCGTTCGATCTCTTCCGACATTTTCTCCTGATTGAGTACATCCAGAGAATGTTGCGCCTCCTTACGGGCGGTGATATCGCTGGCCAGCAGAAATACTTCGGCCTCTCCTTCCTGCCGGGCCGGGAGGAGCGTGACATCGAGCCAGTATTCTTCCCCCCGTTGGTTCCGGATTAGCCATTCTCCCTGCCAGTCGCCAATACGGGCAGCGGTGATCAGCTCCGAAAAGAAGGCCTGCCGGCCTTCCTCCTGATGTAGCAAATGGCTCAGGGATTCCCGCCCGGGCCCCGAGCCTGACCGGGCCAGTAACTCGGCGAACTTCCGGCTGAGGTGGAGAATGCTGCCGTCCGCCCGGAGGGTGGCAAACAGGGCTGCCCGGTCAATGGCCTGGTTTAAGGCGGAGAGCTTCCCCAGACTGGCCGCCTTTTCCCGAACCGCTATTTCCGCTAACTGCCGGGCCTCGGCCTGGGCCACTTTCTCTTGCTCCAGCACCAGAAACTGACGGCGGACAAAGCGGCTGATGGGCTGAAAGATGAACAGTAGCTCCAGCAATAAGACAATGCCTACGGCCAGGGTAATCCACTTCTTGGTATTTCGTAGCCGATTCACCCGGTTAGTGGCCGCTTCGGAGATTTCCCCGACGATCATGTCCATTCTTGACAGGTAGGTTTCCGAGCGGGCGTTGAGCCCGCTGGCGGCCAGCCCCTGCTTCACAACTTCCATCGCATCCTGCGGTCCCACGCCCTTGTCTTGCATACCTGGCCCGGCCGACTGCACCTGCTCGCTCATCTGCGCCATCAGGGTGTCCAGCGCAACGAGCTGCGGCAGCACCCGATCCGTGGCTAATTGATCTTTAAGCCACTCGTGGCGGCTGGTCCACTCCGCAAGCTCAGCGGACATCAGGGAACGGTTGGCCGGGTCATTCTCCAGAAAACTGAGCTTGGCGATCCGCTGACTCAGCATCCGCTGCCGACCGGCAACGTTGATGATATTAGCGTCTTTTGCCTGTTCGGTCAGAAAGCTTTCTACCAGCAAATGCTCCCCCAGCAAGGCCAGTGCAATCAGGCTGAGCGCCAGCAGGTAAGAACTCCTGAGGCGGTTAAAAAGCTTACTGTCTACCGATTCCTGATCCGTTTTATTCATTTCCCAGCGCCTTATTCACCAACTCGCCTACGGCTGCCGGAAGCGCCAGTTTGAGCGCCGCAGACTGCCCGTCAGCTGACATTTTCCGCCAGGTTTTCTGTAAAATGTCGATCACCTTTTCCTCGGGATGGTCAGCGGCAAAGTCCGCCGCGTAATGCTCCAGAAAAACCAGGCAGATCACGTCTTCCAGCGTCTGTGTATCGGGGTCTTTCTTCAGGTTTTTCTTCTCCAGTAAAAACTTCGTTCGTTCCAGCGTTTCGGAAGAAAAACCCAGAGGAAGCAGTAATTCTTCGGCTCGCTTTGCGTGCCGTTTTTTCTGGGCGTTGCGCCAGTTATGATATCCAACTCTGTTCATCGGATAATCCGAACGGGGAATGACCCAGCGCTCCAGATGTTGGGCGCGGGCGGCCAGTTGAAGCGGGGGCGCGGCCGCAGGTGCAAAGTGGGTCAGGGCTGCCGTCATCCGTTGCCCGTACACCATTTCGTAGGGCAATAACTGCCCATCGACCTCAATGCGCCGGGAATCAGCCGCATTAGCGGCATCAATCACGGCATAAGCTTGTTCTATTTTACTTACGTCCACCATAAGCACAAGGTAGTGCTAATCGGCAAAACCTACGTATACGTAGTCGTCCTCCACTTTCACCGGGTATACCGCTACCGGCGGGCATTCACCGTTCAGGTTTTCGCCCGTCGTCAGGCTAAAGGTCTTTTTATGTAGCGGACAGGCCACCTTCGGAATACCATCCTGCTCCCCGATCAGGCCCCGCCCCAGCACGTTTTCCAGCTTATGCGGACAGAGGTTCTGGCAGGCATACCACCGATCTTGCCGGCTGAAGTAAAAGACTGCAATTTGCTTATCCCCGTATTTGATGGTGGCGCCGGCGCCAATGGGAAATTGATTCGTGCGGCCAGCTTTGAACCAGGTGGTCACCTGTTCGGGAGAGACGGTTTGGTATTGAGGGGTAGATTGGGTCATGTTGTAAGAATTTGGCAATTACGGCTTACTAAAACTGAGGGGTTCCGGCCGACGCATCCGATGAACTTTCACCGGCTTCGCCAGGTGAAAGATGCATCGGATGAGCGGCCGGCTACCACGCCTTCGGCATTTTCTGATCTCTCAGCCCGACAAACTCCAGTGTTTCATCCGGCTCATCGGTATTGACGAAGGTCTGGAAGCGAGCCCGTAGCTCAGGAGTTTCCACGGCTTCTTTCCACTCACAGCGATAGGCAGCCACGAGGCCTTTCATTTCTGCTTCGAGTTCAGCGTTGATCCCCAGCACGTCGTCAATGACCACGCTCTTGAGGTAGTCAATTCCACCTTCCATCTGTTCCAGCCAGGCGGCCGTGCGTACGAGCGGAGCAGCTGTACGCAGGTAGAACATCAGCATCCGGTCGAGGTAGAGTACAGCGGTTTCTTTGTCGATCGGGCCAGCCAGCAGGGCCGCGTGTTTGGGCCGGGCCCCACCGTTGCCGCATACGTAGAGGTTGTAGCCACCGTCAACGGCAATCAGGCCGAAGTCTTTGCCCCGCGCTTCAGCACATTCCCGGATACAGCCACTCACCCCACCTTTGAGTTTGTGCGGAGAGCGTAGGCCTTTGTAGCGATTTTCCAGTTCAATGGCGAAGGTCACCGCATCGTCCATTCCGTAGCGGCACCAGGTACTGCCTACGCAGGACTTAACCGTCCGTAGTGCCTTGCCGTAGGCGTGGCCGCTTTCAAAGCCGGCGGCAATGAGTTCTTCCCAGATCAGGGGAAGCTGCTCCAGCCGGGCACCGAAAAGGTCGATACGCTGGCCACCAGTAATCTTCGTGTAGAGATCATATTTTTCTGCAACCTGACCGATGGCGATGAGGTGCTTAGGGCTGATTTCCCCGCCCGCTACCCGAGGTACGACGGAGTAGGTTCCGTTACGTTGGATGTTAGCCAGGAAGCGATCGTTTGTATCCTGAATTACCGCCTGGGGGTTAGCCGTTTCCATATAAATGGTCGCAAAAAGGCTGGCCAGCGGGGGCTTACAGGCTTCACAACCGTTGCCATTACCGATCTGGTCCAGGGCTTCATCGTAAGTCCGGATGTTCTTCATCACGATGAGGTCCCGCAGTTCCTGCCGGGTGTAGGGGAAATGCTCGCAGATGAGGTTACGCACCACTTTACCCTGACTTTTCAGATAGGTATCCACCAGATCACTCAGCATGGGTTTACAGCCACCGCAGCCGGTTCCTGCCTTGCAGCAGACACCGAGGTCCTTGACGGACTGCGCCTCGCCACTGTCCAGTAATTCCGTGATTTGCCCCTTGCTGATGTTCTCGCAGGAACAAATAACCGCTGCGTCGGGCAGGTCCAGCACACCAGCCCCCGCCTCGGCTCCGCCGCGGGCACCCAGGATGAGGTCTTCCGGCTGCGGTGGCAGTGGCATATTGTTCTGAACAATTTGATGCAGCATGTTATAGTCTGAGGCATCCCCCACCAGAATACCTCCCAACAGTCGCTTACCATCTTTGGAAACATTGATCCTTTTGTAGACCCGGGCGACGTCGTCATGGAAGACAATCGAGCGGGCCTCCTCGGGCGACGTGAAGGGATCGCCGAAACTGGCCACGTCGGTGCCAATCAGCTTTAGCTTGGTGGACATATCAATGGCCTCCGGCATAGAGCCGGCCTCTGCATCAGCCATAATTGTCCCCAGGGCAACCCGGGCCATCTCGTAACCGGGGGCCACAAGACCGTAGATCATTTCCTGGTAAAGGGCTGCTTCGCCGATAACGAAGACATCCTCGGCACTGGTGCGCAACTGAGCATCGGCCAGGATGCCCCCTCGCGGGCCAACGGTGATGCCGGCCTGGCGGGCGAGCTCGTCCCGCGGCCGGATACCGGCCGAGATGATGAGCATATCCGTATCCAGCCGGGTCTCGTCTTTAAACTCCAGGTGGGTAATGGCACCATTACCACCAATAAGAGAAGTATTCTTTTCGCAGTGAATGCTGAGCCCAAGGTCTACCAGGGTATCACTCAACACCGCGGCGGCGGGCTCGTCCAGTTGCCGGGGCATCAGGCGGGGCGCGAATTCCACTACGTGGCTTTTGAGGCCCATGTCCATGGCAGCTTTAGCGGCTTCCAGCCCGAGCAAACCACCGCCCATAATGGTAGCGGAAGCGCCCGGCTTGCCCTTTAGCCCCTCGGCATAATCCAGAATTCCGTCCAGGTCTTCGATGGTCCGATAGACGAATACCCCTTTTTTATCCCGACCGGGAATGGGAGGAACAAAGGGGCTGGAGCCAGTGGCCAACACGAGGTAATCATAGTCCCAGGTTCCGCCACTTTCCGCCCTGATTCGTTTGGCATCCGTATCCAGTTCCGTTACCCGTTCTCCGCAGCGCAGCTCGATGCCTTGTTCGGCGTACCATTCTTTGGTAGCCAGACTAAGACGTTCGGCATCGCGGCTTTCAAAGTATTCACTCAGGTGAACGCGGTCATAGGCCGGGCGGCACTCTTCCCCAAATACCAGCAATTCGAAATCTGCGCTGCGCGCATGGCGGCTAAAGAGTTCACAGAATTTGTGCCCAACCATACCATTACCAATCAGGATTATTTTTTTCACGGTGTGCAGATTTAAAGGTGAAGAATACGTAGTTGCAAAACTAAGTATTTATTACGTATTTTTACGCAAAATACGTAAATTCTTTTCCTATGGGCTTTCCTCTTCCTTTCCCCTCCCGCATTACTTTGGTGGGTGCCGGCCCCGGTGACCCCGAACTTTTGACGCTTAAAGGGCTGCGGGCAATCAAAGGCGCTGACGTTATCCTCTATGATGCCCTGGTGAGTGAAGAATTACTCCAGTATGCACCGGTTGGCATTCCACGGATATTCGTAGGTAAACGTTGTGGAGCACACGCCATGGGGCAGGAAGCCATCAACGATCTTTTGGTCAGCAGTGCCCGGCAATACGGTCATGCTGTACGGCTGAAAGGTGGGGACCCTTTCGTCTTCGGACGTGGCGGGGAAGAATGGATGGCGGCCGCTGCGGCAGGGATTCCGTTGGTAGTGGTGCCGGGGGTAAGCAGTGCGCTGGCGGTGCCGGCGCTGGCGGGGATTCCCTTGACGCACCGCGGGGTGAGCCGCGGGTTCTGGGTGCTTACGGCTACCACGAAGGGACACGCACTCCCGGAGGATATGGAGCGGGCGGCGTCCTCCGGAGCAACGGTTGTCATTCTGATGGGCACACGCAAGATCGCTCAGATCGGAGAATTATTTGCTCGTCATCGGGCGAAGGGAACGCCGATGGCACTGCTGCAGTCGGGCAGCCTGCCTGCTTCAGAAACGACCATCGGAACCGTAAACGACACCCTTCCCCTGGAACAAGCTGCCAGCTCAGGTAGTCAGGGCATACTGGTGATTGGGGAGGTAGTGGAGGTTTTGGGCGCTACCGCAGGTGCAATGGAAAGCTTGGAGGCAAGGTGAGTTTTGAAGAAAGGCGCTTCACGCCTATCTACTCATCCATGGCTCGTGCTTTGCACTCGTACTCCCCGGACTACGGCGAGGCTCCGCCTCTGCCTTCGTCCGGGGCTAAGGACGTTTGATTCCCTACGGGATCTCCCTAACACCCGCCCGCTGAATAAATGATCAATATTCCGCCGGCCACCATAATCTTAGTCTCACTCATATCCCCTTGAAAGTGAAGACTTCCGTCATCAAGTATTTTGAGCAGCTCAGGAATTATTCCACCCTGCCCATTAAAGTCTTTTTTGTTCTTCACGGCTTGGTCGACATTCCAGAAACGGTTAGCCACCGTAAAGCCGTTTGCGATGGAGCCGACAGGGAAGGTTATCGTCGTACTCCCACCACCTTCGTACTCCTCGTAAGTAAGCGTCATTCCATTGGGGAATAGATACATATGTCGACTCCCCATCATTTTCCCGGTGTCATCCTCAAACAAAATTGTGTCTGGCAACCCGATAACTGAAGTCATCCAGGTTTCAAAGTCTTCTGAACGACTTCCTTTATCTTCAGGTGGACAGTAAAATAGGTAACCGTTAAAAACGTATCCCGTTTTACCACCATATTCCACACGTTCATATTCCCCCTCCATTAAATAGGGTTCGCCGATGGACGTCCCGTTCTCCGTCTCGTAACGGACACCGTCCATTGCTTTTACCTTCAGGTACTCCCCACACTCTCCCGTCATTTTCACTTCCGCTCCAAAAGGAATAACCATCATTTTTTCTCCTTCAGCATTCCCTTCTGCCCGCATCGTCAGCCCGGACTCCGCCCAGACGTATTGGGTGGAGAGGTCAATGCGCTTTTGGGCGGATAATATGGCTGTGAAAAGGAAGCAGATGAGCAGGAATCGCATAGTTGATGTATTTGATATTCCAAAGGTCAGGTGAGCAGAGTCGTCAATTGGTCTGATCCCGTAAGTGCAAAGAGAATTCAAGAATTCGTCCTGCTTATTCCAGTAATTGTGCTAATAGCTCTCCGGCAATAAGTTGACGAAAATCCTCCTCGTAATCACAGTTACCTAACACGACAATACCGATTTCTTCCTCCGGCAATAGTAACAGGTAGGAGCGGAAGCCGCGATCTCCACCGAAATGGCCGATACCGGTTCTGCCCTTCACCTTGAACCGTTGGAAGCCGAGACCGATCCAATCGGCTAACGCAGTCGACGGGCGGGTCATTTCCATCAGGGAGGCTTCTTTGGGTAAACGCCGGAGGAAACCAGCCATCCAGTAAGTCATCTCTTCCGCAGAGGCATTGAGCGTGCTGCTCGGCGCGTGCTCCCGGTTGTATGGATAGACCTTTTGTGGCACGACGGCTCCCAGTAGGTTTTTAGTGTAAGGCCGGGCTGTATTTTCGGAATCAAGTCTGAAATAACGGAAATCGCTAACGCTCATCCCGGCGGGTCGGAGAATGTCTTGCGCTACGTAGTCTTCAAAGCTTTGCCCACTCACTTTTGCTACGACCAGTCCCAGCAGGTCGTAGCCAAGGTTGGAGTACTGGATTTTTGTTCCCGGGCTTGATCCAGTTTCCAGGGAGGTGGATTTGAAGTAATTTTCTAAGGCCATGTCATCGCTTTTGCCCGAAGACCAGTCATATCCCTTTACGTCGGGTAATCCTGAGGTATGATTAAGCAGCTGGCGAAGCGTAATATTCCCGGCATCCTCATTAGCATAAGTCAGGTCCGGCAGTGTTTCAATCAGCGTCTGCTCGAGGTGAAGTTTCCCCGCATCCCGTAAACGCATAATGGCCAGCGCCGTAAAGACTTTGCTTATGGAAGCCGTATGAAAGGTGGTCGAAGCTGTAACCCGTTTTTTGTCTTTCAGCGATGCCCAGCCATATCCCCTGGCATAGTACGGCATTCCATCTTTTACGATTCCGATAGCCATCCCTGGCAGATCCAGTTCTTTCATATTCTTTATAACGACTTCGTCCAGGCCTTGCATCGAGACATCCGTAAATACAGGAACGGACTCCACAACTGGCAGATGTGGCGTTCCACAGCTGGCCAGAGAAAAGAGGGGCAAAATCATCATTAATAAAGTTCTTTGATGAGCTCTTGGCATAACTACGAATTTGGGAAAAGACCAGTCGGATGAGGACTAAGCGAAAAACTATGGTTTCAATGGCGTCTACAAATTCGGTAAGACTGGGCAATGCACAAAAAATATCGGACGAGCGAAGGGTAAATTCGACGGACAACCAGATCGGATTGCCATCAACTAAGCTATCACCCGCTTGTTCCCTAGCAAAACTACCACCATATGGCCGCCAAAAAAGATGCCCGCTTCGCTACCCAATGTATTCACGGTGGTCTGAGCCCCGACCCCTTGACCGGAGCAGTTATGACGCCTATCTACCAAACCTCCACCTACGCTCAGGAGGAGCCCGGCAAAAACAAGGGCTACGAATACGCCCGTACGGCTAACCCTACCCGGGATGCACTACAGCGCAACCTGGCGGCCATCGAGCAAGGTAAGCACGGTATTTGCTTCAGTTCCGGCCTCGCGGCGATGGACAATGTGCTACGGTTACTTCAGCCCGGAGACGAAGTACTTGCCTCCGACGATCTCTACGGCGGGAGCTACCGGCTGCTCACGGCCGTCTTCGGCCCCTTCGGCATCAAGAGTCGATTCATCGATATGCGCGACCCCGCTAAGGTAGAACAGGAAATCTCCGCCGAAACCAGGATGCTATGGATCGAGACGCCCACTAACCCAATGCTAAACATCGTAGACATTGAGGCCCTGACCAACATAGCTAGCGCTCATAATATTCTAAGTGTCGTAGACAACACCTTCGCCAGCCCCTACCTCCAGCAACCACTGACGATGGGGGCCGATCTGGTGCTTCATTCCGCCACCAAATACCTCGGTGGCCATTCCGACATCGTGATGGGCGCCATCATCACCTCCGACGATGCGCTCGCCAAGCGGCTTTACTACCTGCAAAATGCTGCCGGAGCCATCCCCGGTCCGCAGGATTGCTTTCTCGTGCTCCGGGGCATCAAGACCCTTCACCTACGCGTACAGCGGGCCTGTGAAAATGCCCGCCACATCGTTCGGGTACTACAGGACAATGACCTGGTCGCCAACGTCTACTATCCTGGAATAGAAAGCCACCCACGCCACGAAGTGGCAAAAAAGCAAATGAAGGATTTCGGAGCCATGATTTCTTTCGACCTGAAGGAAGACACCCTCGAAGCCGCCGCCCGGGTGATGAGAAACACGCATTACTTCACCCTGGCCGAGTCCCTCGGCGGCGTAGAGTCCCTTATCGGCCATCCGGCCAGTATGACGCACGCCAGCGTTCCCCGCGAACAACGCCTGAGCGTTGGGCTGACGGACAGCCTCATCCGGCTTTCAGTCGGGGTAGAAGATGCTGAGGACCTGGTGAAAGACTTGGAGAAAGCTATGTCCAATTAGCCCGCCAAGAAGCCGTCGGCTCCTACTCCTCATTCTCCTCCACTTCCGCGCTGATCATCGCCGCCTGATTCGGCGCTACCCGATTCTGTGGCAGGCAATTTCGGTAGTTTTCCTGTATCCAGTGGATGAGGTGTTCCCGGGTGCGGCAGCGCAGATCGAAAGTGGTACCGGCGTCTTTGGCGGAGACCAGCACACGGATGGTCATAGCCCGGTCGCTGTTCTCCGTTACCATCACGGACTTAACGCGCTCGTCCCATATATCCTGAAGCGGAAGCCAACGGTCTACCTCTTCTCGCAGAGCATCCACGGGGAAAGTGTAGTCTACGTATAGCAGGACGGTTCCCGTTAATTCAGAGTTGGTCCTTGTCCAGTTTTGAAAAGTATTATCAATAAAATACTGAAGTGGAACGATCTGCCGTCGCTGGTCCCACAGCCGCATAGTCACATAGGTGAGGGTAATCTCTTCCACCCAGCCATACTCTCCGTTAACGATCAGGGCGTCATCCAGCCGGATCGGCTGGGTGAAAGCGATCTGAAAACCGGCCAGGAGGTTAGCGATGGACTTCTGCGCAGCCAGACCGATGATGATTCCCCCCACCCCGGCAGAAGTAATTAAGCCGGTGCCGAAAGTTCGCATGCTGTCGAATTGCATCAGGATCATCGCCAGAATAACAATGAAAATGATGATGGCTGCAATCCGCTGTATATACTGTAGTTGGGTAAGAATTTTCCGTTCCCGCAGGTTATTCTTGTCATCAGCGTTGTAAAGAAACCGGATGGTATCCGCAGCTACGTTAGTAGACTTTACCAATAAAACACCAAGGAAGATGTACAGCAGCGTGCGAACAATCTGACGAAAAGTGGTGAGGTAAAAGACAGGATCTTCTTCGCTGTCGGTTAGAAAATTCGCCCAAAAGGAAAGCGTCAGGAAAAACGTCAGTAACCAGAAGACACTACTTCGGGTACGTTTCACGAATGCTTCGAGGGTAAAACTTTTGGTTCGTTTTGCAGTAGCGCTCAAAATGGGAAAAACAATCATGACTACCAGAGTCGCCAGCAGCAGGGAAACCCCGAACAGGATGGCCATTTGTACGAAAAGCGGAGTAGACTCTATCAGGGAGCTTAATTCATTCATAGCTGGAAGTTGTGGATAATCTTTAAGGCTACCCCTAAGTCAAAAGGGCGTAGAGAGATTCGGGGCCGGGTACTGGTCCGATTCAAGAACAGGGAAGGACCTTTGCAGGCTCGGCTATCCATAGCAGAAAACGGAAGTATCCGGCTCATGTTCGCCCTGCACTGCCTTCATCCTGTTACTATGCACCTGCGTCAGCGCCTCTTTAGCTGAACGAAGGGCTTAACTAATCTGCTTCGGTTTCTGATTCCTGCTTAAGGTGGATAACCTCAATTCGTGTATTGGACACTTCCAACATCCGGAGGCGGAAGCCCTTTAATACGAGGCTTTCATCCTGCTCCGGCACTCGTTCGGCTTCGGTAACGACAAAACCAGACAGGGTGTGATATTCTCCTTCGGGCAGGCCCAGGTCATACTTTTCGTTAAGGTAGTCGATCTCCAGACGGCCGCTGAATTTGAAGCAATCATCTTCCAGCACTTCTTCCACGTATTCGTCCTCGTCGTATTCGTCTTCGATCTCTCCGAAAATTTCTTCCAGCAGATCTTCCATCGTTACCACACCGGCGATGCCGCCGAACTCATCCACCACACAGGCAATACTGAGTTGCTCTTTAACGGATCGGTCCAGTAAGTCTGTCACCCGCGCCACTTCAGGAATGAACGTGAGCTCCAGCACGATGTCCTTGATTTCCGTGGGCAGGTCGAGTAATTGTTGATGATGAACGTAGCCCAGCACCTCATCCATATCTCCGTCGACAACTAACAGACGACTCAGGTGAGTTTCCAGAAAGCGGGCTTCCAAATCATCGATACTGGCACTGACGTCTACGCTTTCGATCTCCGTGCGCGGCACCATACAATCTTTTACTTTTACCTCACCCAGGTTCAGGGCGTTGCCGAAGAGTTTGGTGTCAATACCACTAACTTCTTCATCCGACGAGGACTGGCTTTCATTGACAAAGTTTTCCAGATCAAGCCGGGTAAGTACCGTATCAAGCTCTTCACTGGGCCGCTTAAAAAAGAAGCGTAACAGCATATCACTGGTGCTGGTCATGATCCGGCTGGGCAGATACAACAGCCACTGTAAAGCGCGCAACGGAACGGCCATGAAGTATAGCGCATCGTCTGCGTACAAACGAAAAAGAGTCTTCGGTAAATACTCCCCGAATACCAGTATAATTGGTAGTATCAAAAAGGAATTGACCAGCAAAAGCCAAAGGCTATCGTCTCCCAACCCCAGGCGTGGGGCTACCATCAGGGTCAGAGGAACCGTAATGAGGGAGGTAAAAGCCACCAGGGCGATATTGTTACCCACCAGCATGGTGCTGAGAAAATCCGCCGGCTTATCAAACCAACCTGCCAGGATTTTACTCCGGCGGGTTCCCCGCTTTTTCTTTAGCTCCACCCGTAACTTATTAGCAGAAACGTAAGCGATTTCTGAACCACTGAAGAGAGCGGACAACAACAAAAAGAAGATGATGGCGACGGTTAGCACGTAGTAAAGTTACTGTTCCGGTCGGTTAATGGGGATACGGCCGTCAACTTGCAGCACTTTCGCATTGCTGAAACTCTGGTCTGCTTCAAGTCCGTAGCCCGTAATGACGTAGTCCGGCTGCGTCAATACCACAAATTTATTCGTGTAGATCCGTTCTGTTTTTTCTTCCCAGTTGAGCTCTTCTGTCTCGAGCCGCTGCAGATCAACGGACTGCCAAACGACGCTGTCCCGAACCGTAATCTCATTATTCCGGCGACGGTACACTCCCCAGTTAGCAATCAGGGTGCTGCTGGTGTCCTGCAACTCATCCAGAAAAGTAACGTGCAGTCCATCGGGGAATTCCTGCCGTTGATCCGCTACTTCCAGATAACTCAGCATCCGGGGCGCGGTAACGATGACGCGAATTTTGGCAGAGTCGCTGTACAGGATCTGCACCCCTTCGGCTACTTCTATTTTATCGCTCAGTTGCTCCCGCAATTTTGCCACCTCCGCCGGATCATTGATGCAGGAAGAGAGCAATAAGGCCAATAGGCCAACTATCGGCAGCAGCCAAAAAGAAAAGATAGCGCGACCTGAGGGTTCGGTCATTAGGACAGGCATTAAGTGAGCAGAACATCCCGCATAAGATGGATAAGGATTCCGGAAGAATCGTGGCCCGACGGATAAACAATCTGCAGTAGCAGGGAGCACCCTGGGGCACACCCTGAAGCAACAGTTATCACCTTCGGCGAACTGTCATCATTTACGGAAGCGTTCTCCTGTTAGGAGAGCGTCTAAGCCCGCAGGCCACTGACGAAAGTCGTCAGCAGGTCACTGTAAAGCTGGGGTTCTTCGGGTACACCGTTGTTGTTGTACTTGTAGAGGTACACGACCAGAAAAACGAAAAGGAGGAAGGCGATGAAGGCGCCGAGGATGGCGTAGCCTTTGATGCCGGCTGATTTGATTTCAGACATAATTGGGCAAATTTCTTTTGCGGTGCAAAGGTAAGGCGTGGTGGGTTAATAACCATCCTGATTGAGAGGTAGATGTAGGGCAATCGGCTATTCACTGACGGCCTCTCCCTCTGTGTTCTTTGTGCCTCTGTGCTCTTTGTGTCATTAGCGCCTAGCGCATCTTTCATGATCAAGCGTATTACGCTGTTAAAGGCTTCTCCAAAAACAAAATCAGCGACCAGGCACATCGCCTGATCGCTGATTATTAAAAGTCAAAAACTTGACTTCTGTTCTTACTGTCGGCAGTCTACCTCAGCGCGATCATCTTCAATATCTGCGCCTACCCGAAGTGCGGGCAGCAGACTGTTAGCAGCCTGAAGGCGGATCGTAGTGTTGATCTGCTGGCGGGCACCGGGCAGGTTACCACTCGTAGAGCTGGTAGGCTCGGTGATGCCCTGAATGACGTAAACACCGGTGTTACCAACAACGGGCTTGCTTACGGCACCCGTAGCTACTGCAGCAGCAGCGGCAATAACCTTTGGCTCATTACCAATGCCTGCGGAGAGGCTGGAAAGCGTTGGGTTACTGGTAACCGTATCCACCTTCAGGTCATACTGGCTGGCGAGGTCAGAAAGGCTCTTGCCTCCAATCATACCGGAGATCTTTTCGCCTTTCTTAAGGTCACGTACGATGGGTTCGAGATTTTCCTTAACGGCAGCAACGGTAGCTACTCCGGCAGGAAGAACATCTTCCAGACCAACGAGAACGTAGTTGTTTTCGTAGAAAAGTTGTGGGTCGGTGAAGGTGTAAACGATACCGCTTACGTCTCCTTCGTCAGCGCTGAACGCCCAGCACATCATGTCCTTTACTTCCTGGCCACTACCCAAACCCGGGAGGTTGTAAGCACTCAGGGGCATAGGCGTTGTTTGAGACACTTCCATACCGGCAGCTTCAGCCGCCGCCTTCAGTTCCGTCAGGTTACCCTTACCGTTCAGGAATACCTGAGCTTCGGCCAGTACGGCGTCTTCAGTATCGCTGGAAGGGATGATGGGCTCAACGATGTAAGCTACTTTAGCACGGGTGGAAGTGGTGCGGCTACGACCCAGAATTTCTACGAGGTGAACACCGTAGCTGGTACGGATCTTGTAGAGCTGGCCAACGCTTCCGGTGCGGAAGAGGACGTTATCAAAAGGACGAACGAACTGGCCGGGAGTTACTTTTTCGTACTCGCCGCCGTTGGAGGCAGATCCGGGATCCTGGCTGAAGGTTTCAGCCAGAGAAGCAAACTTGCCGCGGTTACGCTGTACGACGTTCATCAGACTGTCAATAACGCGGTTAGCCTCCTTGAACTGATCAGGGGTCGTGGCATTACGGAGGATGTGGCGGGTGCTGGCACTGTCAGCGATCACTTTACGGTCGATAAGTTTCGCCAGCTTCATGGCGTTGCCCTCTACGTAGGGTCCGTAGACGGAGCCAATGGCTACGTCGTTCATGATGGCATCAGCGATTACCGGGCTGAGGTTGTCAGCCGTCAGGTAGTTCGGTGCGTAAGAGCCACGGTTGGCGAGGGCGAAGAGGCTGTCTCCACTCTCGGTGGTTTCTTTGTTCCAGTCAGTGGCAACTTCCCCGAGCAGTGTCCGGATCTTAGCGGAATCCGCTGCCGTTGCTTCTACCTTGAAGGATACGTAAGACAGTTGGCGGCTTTCCACGCGGTTAACGAACACGCTGCGGTTCTCATCGATGTAAGCCTGCATATCGGCATCGCTTACTTCTACGTCGCTGTTATCCACCTCGTCGAATGGAATTTTCACGACGGCCACCTTGCGGCTGGCAATCTGGTTGTTGGCAAACTCCTGTGCCTGCCAGCTTGGGGCGTACATAGCCTTAGAAACCAATGCTCCCATCTTTTCCTGAAGGCGGGTCGCCACGATTTCACGGCGCTGGTACTTCCAGATAGTCTCGATGTTGGGGTTCAGTTCCCCATTGGCTACGGCGTCCTTAAGGGTACCGTTATCAATATGGCCCTGAATCTGGCTCAGAAGCGTACGGTTAAGCTGCCCGGTGTTAGGGTCGGTCAGGTTACGGGTAATGATGGGGCTGGGCGTTGGACCAAACTCCAGGTCATTCAGCTCAAACTCGGAGACAGAAAGGCCGAGGTTTTCGGCTTCTTCTTTCACCAGGCCTTCGTTGACGTAGAACTGCCACAATTGGTCGCGGTTCTGGTAAGCGTCGCCGCCGGAGAAAGCACCACTGAGGGTACGCTCGAAGTCAGCGCGGTCAATTTCCTGATGACCTACGCGGCCCATAGCCTGCTCAACGGGGCCGAGGGGGCCGTTAGCGCCACTGGACATCTCCTGAAAGACGAACAGACAGATAGCGCCACCAATGACGAAGAGGATGAGGGCTGTATTATCTCTAATTTTTCCAATCAGTGCCATACTGCAAACTTGCTTTAGCGATTCGCCCGAAAGTGCGGGCCTTTGTTCGTGGTAATTATAGTTTCCCAACCAAAAAAATGGCCGGACCAAATGCTTTTAGGTCCCGGCCAGTGCTCGTTGGACGTGCGAAGATACTACTTTTTAAAATAGTTGGCAGAAGCCAGGCGGACAAGCAAAGATTTTTACGAGAAATGAAGCCACAATGGGCGCCGGAGCGCGGGTGCAGGAGAAAGCTTGTGAGAGCAAGGAACAGGCTTCGCTACTTTTGTCGACTTTCCATCCAGCGTCGTCGTTTGCCAACAAGCTTTTTCCGGGGGACAGCCTTATATTAACTGCACAAACACCAACCCAACGATGCTTACCCTGCAAGGTAAAAGGACGAACAACATCCTCTCCGGGATTGACTTCAAGCTTAGCTTAACGGGGCTGACACATGACAGCCACTATGTAATCGGAGATCAACTTACCGGCCAGCTCAACGTTGTGGCGAATCGTGAACTGCTCAATACAAACATCATCCTTGTTTTATCGTACGTTCTGGCCAGTGAGCTGAAACAGGAAGAAACTGTAGCTTACACCTATTATCTTACGCAAGGAATAAGACTACAAAAAAACCTTCCGACCGACTACGATGTACCCATCCCGTTCCATCTTGGCCGGGCTAATTTTTCTGGACAAAAGCTAAACGCTTTCTGGCAGCTCAAAGTATGGTTAAGCCATGACGTCCCGGCCACTGAGCGGACGCTTTTAAACAAGGTCTTTGGTTCTGAGACACAAAAGATCACCTCTACCTTCCTCATCCCCGTTCGCTATGGCAAGGGCAACTACCGCGTCCAGGCTCGGGAACTACCTATTCCTTTTTTTAACAACCTGATGATCGGCGGTACAACCTTTGTTACTGCGGGCTTAATTTTCTTCTTGTCTCTTCAGCTAGGCTTAGAGCAATCATTTCAGCCTTACTTTTTCACTTTCATTCTTGCACTGCTAGTCATTACTTTCTACCACGTGATTCGTTTGGCCAGTTTTAAAATGACACCGATGGAGATCAATCCATTGCGGGATGGCAAGCTCCGTATTCAATACCTGAACCGCGGAGAAGGTCATCTTGAGGGTGCAGAAATCGGACTCCGTCTCAAAGAAAAACGGCAGGCAAAGAATGGCAATGGTCAACTTGATCTTGGAGAAGGCTTACTGTTTGAGAAAAAAACACCCCTTAAAGGCTCCTCCCGCCCACTGGGCCACCTCAATGAGATAATTATCCCTTTTACGGACAGGATCGATGAATTCCCTACCAGCTACCTTCTTGGCAGTCCCAAGCACCCTCATGGATATGAGTGGGAAGTTTTCCTAAAGACCCCCATCCCGATTCTGGGTGGCACCAAAGAAATCCGCTGGCCCATTCAGGTCGACTGGGAGCCTCTCCGCACCACCCCACCCTCCCCCCAAGAACTCGAAGAAGAAAAACTGAAACTCCGGGAGCTGGCGGAGAACCGGCAGATAAAACAGCTTACAAGACGATAGTCTGGCAGCAACTGTTTTACTCCCTTTCCCCCCTTAATCCCTTTCCCCCCTTACTCCTCCCCCTCCATGCTCAGGCTCACCCAGAATCATTCTTCGTTCACCGCCATTCTCGAATTGGAAGGCTTATCAGCGGATAAGACCTACGTCATTGGTGATCGATTAAAGGGTAAGCTAACCTTTACCCCCAAGCGCAACCTGACCATTTTAAGCATGAGGGGCGAGCTATCCTACGTCGTGAAGGGAAATGCACAAACCGATAAGATACTCGCGCACCGGGAAAAGCTACTTCCTTACCGGGAACTGAAAGCGGGAGAAACCTGCGAAATTGATCTCCTTATCCCCTTCCACTTTGGCCGGCCGAACTTTAAGGGGGGAAGGTTGGACAACTTCTGGAGCTTTACCGTACTCATCATTCGCGAAATCCCCAAAGATGAGCGCACTATCCTGCAACTCATACCGGGTATGGACAAAAAAATGATGGAGGCTAACTTCATCATCCCCGTTGCTGCCGGCAAGGGTAGCTTTAAGGTGAAGGCCCAGCCCCTCCCGATTCAACTTATCAGTGGGGAAGTTATCGGTATCGGTAGTTTTCTGACCCTGGGTCTAATGGTAGCCCTTGGCTTTATAATGCCTGAACCCGGCGTAAGTAATGGACTATTCTTTGTCCTGGCCCTGATGGGCTTACTGGGCATCATCCTCTATCATTTCCTCCACCTCAGCAATTTCAAGATGACGCCCATGGAGATTAAGCCCCTGCGGGATGGGAAGATCCGAATCCGCTACCTGAACCGGGGCAAAAACCACTTAAACAGGGCCTACATCGGGATCCGGCTGAAGGAACATTACATCGTAGAGGATAGCAATAACAACTATTCGCGTAAGTCTTCCGTCCTGCACGAAAACCGGTACAAACTCGGCGAGATCGCCCGCCCCCTGGATCACCTGAATGAAGCAACCATTCCCTGGCCGGAACTCCCCAACGGTACCTTCCCCACAAGCTACGGTTATCAGGATCAGGGCTACGAATGGGAGGTCTTCCTGGCGGCCTCCGGGCTGGTTATTGGTGGCCTCAACGAAATTAGCTGGCCCATCCGGGTAGACTGGGAGCGGATGCGGCTTACGGTACCCACCACCCAGGAGTTAGCAGAAGAAAAGCTCGAGCTTAAAGAACTGGCGGATAACAAGGTAGTGCGGTAGTCGGTAGAATTGTAGATGGTAAAGGCAGAACGGGTAAACTATCTCTACAATTCTACCGTCTACCGTCTACAGTTCCACCGTCTACCAAACTCCCAAAGACCATGTCCGAAGCCCGACTCGCCCTGCGCCCTCAACTTGACCTTGCCCCTGCGTCCGCGCCCGAAGAATCGTTTCAGAATGAGACCCTTCGCCCCATTATGAAAATGCAGCACGATCTGCTGTTGGCCGCCTTCCGGCTCTATCTGCAAAAACGGAAGGTCCGGCTGGAGCAAGTGCCCGCCAAACAGCGTTTCGATAAAATCAAGCAAATTATTACCCGGGACAATCGTCTTCGCGGCCTGCTACTGGGTATCGCCATCGGGCAGTTCACCCATGAAGAGATGACCTACTTCGTGGAAAACGAAAGCAGCGTCAATCGGCGCATGACGAATTTATTGGTAGAACGATTGGCTTCTGCAGTATGATAGTAGCAGATCAATGGCAGTAGCTACCTACTATCATACTACCCCCTACTGCCATTACTAATTCACTGTCCCAGGCAAAGAATCTCAATCGGGTCCGTCCGTATCTCATTGCTGAGATTTCCCGCCCGGTCTTTAATCTGGATCGCGTAGGAGAAAGTGTCAACGGGGAAGCTTTCGTCCGCAATGCACAAGCGGTTATTGAAGATACAGCAGATGCCGGTGGTATTAACCACCGTGATGAAGATGTCTCCGCTGATGCCGTTACCCGTTCCTTCCGTCGGAATGAGCGGAATGCTGAAGGGCGTCTGGATCCCCAGCCGGCTATCCGTCAGGAAAATATCGATGCTATCGCTGTCGATCTGGCTCAGGTCGCCATCGCCGTCGGTAAAGGAGAACTGAATCCGAATACTATCCAGCGGGCCATTCGTAAACTGGTAGATCTGGCTTTTATTCATCCCCTCGTAGGTAATCACCGGTTCACTCGGAAAATCCGGTGGATTGACGCAAGCGGCCAGGCAGAGCAAAGGCAGTAAGTAAAGCAGCGTACGCATATTGGTATTTTGGTTCTTGGTTCTTTGGTATTTTGGGCTACTGCATGTTGGAGGCGGTGGAGGCGACCAGACATCGCAGGGTATCCATTTTCGCACTTGAGTTGTTCATCGGAGAAGATAGTAGTCAAACAAAAGGATAATCCCTTCCTATGGGATGTTATACTACTCTAAAAATACACAATTCAGGTGACTAGAGCACAGCTACTGGAACAGATTAGAACGGTAACGACAGAAACATTCGATGATCTGGCGCTGGACATTTTCCGTTATCAGGCAATGCACAACAATATTTACGCCAGATACCTGGAATTGTTGCGTGTGGAAGTAAGCTCGGTCACCCAAACGACGGACATTCCTTACTTACCCATTGCTCTGTTCAAGCAATATCGGCTAAAAAGTGGTCACTGGCCTGAGGTGAGAACCTTCACCAGCAGCGGCACTACCGGCGCTGTCACGAGCCACCATCCGCTCCGCCAGGAAGACTGGTACCGGGAGAATGCCCGCCGTGCATTTGAGCGGCAGTATGGCCCGCTGGCCGGCCGGCCGGTGCTGGCGCTCCTTCCCGCCTATCTGGAGCGGACGGGCTCCAGCCTCGTCTTCATGGCAGAAGATTTTATTCAACGGTCCGGCCACCCCGACTCGGGTTTCTTTCTGGATGACCTGCCAATGCTTTCGGAGAAACTCCGTCGGCTGAAGGGCGGTCCTGCCCCGCCGCTACTCATCGGCGTCAGTTTTGCGCTGCTGGATCTGGCCGAACAACATTCGCAGGATTTAGGGCAGACCATCGTGATGGAAACCGGCGGCATGAAGGGGCGACGGAAAGAAATGACCCGACAGGAATTACACGCTACGCTTTCTGCAGCCTTCGGCCTGGAGCAGATCCACTCGGAGTATGGCATGACGGAATTACTCAGCCAGGCTTACGCGCCGCGGGAGGGGGTTTTCCTGCCGGCGCCTACACTACGGGCGAGTACACGAGAGATTACGGACCCACTCTCTCCTACTCCGGTAGGGCGCAACGGGGCGCTCAATTTAATCGACCTGGCAAATGTGGATACGATCTCTTTCATCGCTACGGATGACCTGGGGCGGGTTCAGGCAAATGGCTCCTTTGAGGTGCTGGGGCGGATGGATGCGAGTGATGTGAGAGGGTGTAATTTGTTGGTGGTGTAGGTCGCTTCGCGACTAGTTTCACGCAGATGGACGCAGAGAATGGGGAGGACGCAGAGGCTACCCTACGGAGCGTATGTTTATCCTAAAAATCCAACTCTCCCGGCCTCATTCTACAATTCTCTCATTCTACCATTCTAATCTCCGCTTGTGTTTATCTTTTTGGCCCAGCGATAAATTGATCGATTAGTGGGCGAAGCGGGTGCCCACTGAACATCCAACGGCCGCTATCGAGGTGGGTCCCGTTCGGGATATGGTGGAGATTGGCGGCAGCACCCCGATTCAGCAGTTCCTGGTGAAAGGTATTGGAGTGGCGCACGTCAACCGTTGCGTCAGCGGTGCCGTGGAGGAGTTGCCAGCGGCAGTCGGGGTTAGGGAGTACCTCGGAGAGCCGTTGAATGGGATCGAGGAGAGTGTAACGGGGCAGAAATAGGCGGCGCGGACGCAGGAATGCAAAGTTTAGCGGCCCGGCACAGCAGAGTGCGGCCGTGGGAGCGGCCGGCCATCCGGCCCGGCGCCAGCCGGCAGGGTCTAAAGCCAGAAGTGCCGCCAGATGAGCGCCGGCGCTGATCCCCGCTATTTGAAACTCCGCAACCGTCTCCGCCGGCGCGCAGGCCCTCACCGCTGACCAGCAGTCAGCCACTACCTCGTTGAGCCCCACCGCCGGTGGCCGGCGGTAGCTCGGCAGGATGACCCGGTAGCCGGCGGCAAGCCAGGGAATGGCCGCAGCGACGAATTTCTCCGGGCTGCCGAAGGTCCACGCTCCGCCGTGGAGGTAAACGACGTATTTAGCGGGGGATACCGGAGGGATGTCCCGCGAGGTAACCACCAGGGCATACTGCCGGTCTGATGAGCCGTAGGAGACCTTCTCCTCCCGGACGTTCATACGGGCATACTCCTCCCTACAGGCACGCCAGTAGGCGGGTAATCCGAGGGTATTGAAGAGGAGCGTTTTACGGTAGTTCATTTGTAGTCAGGCAGTAATGCAGTCAAGTAGTCAAGCAGTCAAATAGTCAAATAGTCAAACAGTATACTCGGCGGGTGGTTCGCCAAAAGCCTGCTCCTGGGAATCTCCCCCCTGCACCCGCACGTCGTCGCCCGAACCCTTCCCCATCCACTCGCGGAGCGAGCCTGTCCCTTGCGGCAGCTACTGCTTGACTACTTGACTCTCTGACTGCTTGACTTCCTCTCTCTCCCCAACCTCCATTCCAACACCCGCCGATCATCCCCCGCTGTCAGCAGCGTATGCTCATCCAGCCACAAGAGCGTATTGACGGAATTGACATGGCCACGATCACGGACGACCTCACAGACTTTGAGCAGCTTCCAGCTCTCTGCGTCCCATAGTTTGACCGTTTTGTCGCGGCTGGCGGTAGCCAGAAACCGTCCTGACGGATCGAACGCCAGCTTATTAATGGTAGCCAGGTGAGCGGAGATGGGAGCCGGGACATTCTTCGAAAAAGAGACGTCGAAAAAGCGCAGATGGGCGTCCCGTCCGCCGGAGACCAGCCGGGGAAAGTCAGGCATAAAGGCAAGGCAAAAGACCGAAGGCTCGTTAGCAGCGTGGCTCCCGATCAGGCTCATTTCTTCCCGGTTGACCAGGTACACCCGTCCATCACTGGCGCCAACGGCAATGGCTCCGCCATCAGGATGTAAGGCCAGGCTTCTCAGACTGTTTCCACTCAGGGGCAAGCTTTCCATCGTTCGCCCCGTCTTTGCGTTCCAGCGGATGAGCACGCCGTCTCCGCCGGCGGTATAAATTTCTTCCCCGACGCGGAGAACGGAATAAACCCCTTTAGTATGCGCCGCAACGTGCTTGTTTCGCTCCTCGTTTTCCGGGTATAACCAGTGTACACCACCATCTACGGCACCAGCTACCAGCCCGCCGCCTTCCAGCGTCTCCAGGCAGAAAAATTTCCCGCCATCTACCTTGGCAACCACGCGCCCGAAGTCGACATCATCCCGGTGCCAATGCACAATGAAGCCATCCGCGGCGGCGGAGTAGAATCCGTCTTCAGCGGGCTTCAAATCGTAAATAGCAGCACGGTGGCCGCTGCGTTCGCTAACTCTTTCTAACATCATGGTTACGAACATTGTCTTAGTAACTCCGGTTCTAAATTATACAGATTGCTTTAACCACCGTCAGACTTTTACCCCAAATGAAATATATTTTCCTGGCTACCGTATATTTTACGGTCGGCTTCATCCTCCCCACCTTCTCTCCCGTTTTACAGATCATCACGGGTCTTTTGGCCATCCTTTTTGCCGCGACCATCATGACCTACTTTTTTCAAAGGCATCTAAGCCGTTGGGAGTTGAACGCAGGCCTTCTTTAGAAGATAAGAGAAGGGCTCAACAGTAAATTAGAATCTTGTAGCACTTACCTTTAGCCCCCAAAGTTCAGTCCTTGTCCATTATTCTCCACGAAAATTTACGCCTCCCCGGTGAATGGGGCCTTTGGCACATTACCGAATCCGAAGCTTGGCTTCGGGAGAACGTTGAGTTGCACCCGGCAGAATTGGAAAATCTGGCGCTGATTAAGGGAGAAGGCCGTCGGCGGGAGTTTCTCGCCGCCCGCATTCTACTGCACTTCATGAGCGGCCGTGCCGAACGGGGTGCTCTGCTTAAGGATGAATGTGGCAAGCCCCATCTGCAGGACTCAACCTTCCACGTATCCATCAGTCATACCGTCAACTACGCAGCGGCTATTGCCCACCCGAATCTTTGTGGCATTGACGTGCAGCGGTTTGTGCCGCGCATCCGCAGACTGGCCGATAAGTACATCGGAGCAGAGGAAAAGCAGCAGCTTTTGCCCGATCATGAGCTAATACAGCACCACATTATCTGGGCGGCCAAAGAAGCCGTTTATAAAGCCTACGGCCGACGGCAACTGGATTTCCGGGAGCATATATTTATTGACTTCGAAGGGTATAAGCCGAACAAGACCACAGCTTCTGCCCTGCTCAAAAAAGACGACTGGGAAATATTCTTCGACCTTGATTTTCGGGTCTACGAAGACTTTGTGTTGGTAGGCGCAGTGGAGCGTACTTTCCCGGTGCCTCCCTTATCCTGATGCTGCCGGTTGCCGGCAGGGCTGGCCGCGGGCATTTTATTGCGGCTTGAACCAACTGGCATATTTCAGATAAGCACCCGCAATTCGCTCAATCGTATCCGCTCGTTGAGCGGGGTCCAGGTCTTTAATCTTTTTGGCCGGTACACCAGCATAAACGGAGTTGGCCTCACAGCGCATTCCGGCGGGAACAACCGCGCCCGCGCCAATGATGACGTTGGACTCTACCACCGCATCGTCCATCACGATGGCCCCCATGCCAATCAGTACGGAATCATGGATCACACAACCATGCACGATCGCACGGTGACCGATGCTGACGTCATTGCCAATCGTGGTGGCTGCCCGCTCGTAGGTGCAGTGAATGCAAGCGCCATCCTGAATATTGACCCGATCACCGATGGTAATGGCGTTCACATCCGCACGGATGACGGCGGTGAACCAAACGGAGCAATCGTTGCCCATCGTCAGCTCTCCGATGAGGGTAGCATTTTCGGCGATAAAACAGTTCTCCCCATAAGTTGGGGTATGACCACGGACGGGAATAAGGAGCATAAGGAAAAAGGTTAATGGTATACGTCAGGCTACTTCATGACCGCGGCCTGCTTCCAGAATGATGAACCAATCCTGGCGGTCTAACTGTAAATTCAGGGCGAGTCTGGCCTTTTCTAAACGTTTGGGTTTGGTCGTTCCCAAAACGGGATGGCAGCCAACCGGGTGCTGCAGTAGCCAGGCGAGAAGAATCACATCTTCGCCAACATCATCGTACTTGGCGGAGAGGGTTTGAACGGCATCCCGCAGGCGCAGGACGGCGGTGCCTTCGCCATTAAAGTACTTGGCTCCGCCAATCGGGCTCCAGATCATGGGTCGGATATCTGCCGTGAGCAACTGATCAAAAGTGCCGTCAAAGAGGCAGTCAGTATGCAGCGCATTACACTCTACCTGATTGGTCACAAGGGAAGTACAATCCGCCAGCAGCTCAAACTGGCTGGGGGTAAAGTTGCTAACCCCAAAGTGACGAACCTTCCCTGATTCCTTCAGGTGCTGGAAGGCTTCAGCAACTTCAGCCGGGTGCATGAGTGGATCGGGGCGGTGAATAAGCAGCAGGTCGAGGTAGTCCGTCTGCAGGTTTTTCAGGCTTCGTTCGGCAGACGCAATGATGTGCGCACGGCTACTGTCGTAGCTCTTTACGCGGATGTCCGGCCGGCGATGAGTCTTCAGGTTGATGCCACACTTGGTTACTAACTGCATTTGGGCGCGGACGCTGGTGCCCAGTTGGTTCAGGGCTTCACCGAAAGTCTCCTCCGTTGAGTAATGCCCGTAGATGTCAGCATGGTCGAAGGTCGTTATACCCAAACCAAGGCAATGCTGAATAAGGTCCGCCATTTTATTGGCGGAATAGTCTACTCCCCATTCTCCCCAGGTCATTGTCCCGGCCACCAGTCTGGATAATGAAGGACCGGAAGGAGATATTTTAACTTGTTCGATGCTCATGCCCGTAAAGGTAATCGGAGCCACTCAATCCGGTAGGGTTATTAAAGAGTAATCCTCAGGCACGGCGAGTAAATGTCTAAACATTTTGCTGTAGCAAATCTATTTCCGGAGCAGTGTGGCACACAAATTTGACAGTAATTGTCTTTGAAAGGCAAAAAAAGCCGCCTTAAAAAAAGCTGTTGCCCGTACGGCGAGAATGCCCGGTGCCCCTACGCTCACCCTGTAATTTCCGAACTTATTCCTTAGCGCAAAAAGCAGGAACCACGGCAAAAATGGTTGCTGATGATTGTATATTGCGTAATCTGTGTATATTGGACACGGAATTGAGCCACAGCTCCCCTTTTTTGGTGCTTCAGTCGTGGCCTGAGTCTGATTTCCGGCCGTGCCAACTGCGGATATATTTCTTTTCTAAAAAAATCATGCTACATGAAAATCCACCAGCTTATTCTTCCCTTGCTCTTTATTGCTCTCCTTGCATCCTGCGGCAGCGCCCCTAAAACCGGTAGTTCAGGAGACATTGAATCCGCTATGGTAAAAGCACTGCAATGGCAGGAAGCCAACCCGATCTACGCAAAAGATCCGACGGACTGGACGAACGGCGCCTACTACACGGGGGTGGCCCGAGCTTATGAATCCACCAAAAACCCTGTCTTTTTGCAGGCCATCGAAGATATGGGCGAGCGCACGGAATGGAAAACCTGGGAGCGCTACTACCACGCTGACGACGTGGCCATCTCTTACTCCTACCTGACGCTGGATGAGTATAAGCCGGGGGTTGTGGATAAAGCCCCGACCGCCAAATGGATCGAAGATCACCTCTACAAAGACCACGAATGGAAGCAGGGCACCCGCAAGGACGATAAGATCATCAACTGGTGGTGGTGCGATGCACTTTTTATGGCTCCTCCAGTACTGGTCAAGTGGTCTAACCTGAAAAACGACCGCCGTTACCTGCAGCAGATGCATAAATACTACATGGAAACCTATGACCTGCTCTACGATCAGGAAGAGCATTTATTTGCCCGGGACACCCGATTCGTATGGACCGGCTCCCCCGACGACCGTAAGGGCGATAACGGCAAAAAAATCTTCTGGAGCCGGGGCAACGGCTGGGTGATTGGCGGACTGGCGCTGATGCTGGAGGAGATGCCTAAAAACTATGAGCACTACAATTGGTACCTGAACCTTTACAAAGAGATGGCGGCAAAGATCAAAGAGATCCAGCCAAAAGACGGCATGTGGCGGGTCAGCCTGCTGGAGCCTGAAGCCTGGCCTCACGGGGAGACCAGTGGCACTGGCTTCTACACCTTTGCCCTGGCCTGGGGAATCAATAACGGCATCCTTGACAAGGGAGAATACGGTGGCGCGGTCAAGAAAGCCTGGAAGGCCCTGACCGAGGTTCAGCAGGCCGACGGCAAAGTAACCTGGGTACAGAACATCGGCTATGACCCCAAACCCGCTTCCGCTGACAGCTGGCAGAACTTCGGCACGGGAGCTTTCCTCATGGCGGGAAGCGAGGTGCGGAAAATGAAGTAAGCCCCGGAAGATGGTGGAAAAAAATCATCACCGTCATCCTAAGAGACCCGTCATGGAATTCGCCACGACGGTGAGATCAGGCCGAAAAGAAGATTGAAAGCACTGTTGAATTTGACCGTAAACCAACCATGCTCAGCTTTTCTGTGTATATTTGACGCAATAAAAAAACAACCACTTATGACTACCCGCTACGGTGTCCACTTTGATCACTTCAAAACCTTTACTACCGATGAAACCCGCCAGGAGTTTCTCGCGGATGATATTTATCAGGAGGGCAAAGTGGAATTGATCTACTCGCACTACGACCGATTCATTTTCGGGATGGCCGTCCCGACCGTCAAGTCACTGGATCTGCCCAATGATGATGACCTGCGGGCGGCGTATTTTCTGGAACGCCGGGAACTCGGCGTGCTTAACCTCGGTGGTGCCGGTTCGGTGACCGTTGACGGTACGACCTACGAACTCGGCCGGTTTGACTGCCTCTACGTGAGCCGGGGCAGCCAATCGGTCAGCTTCAGCAGTGTTGCCGCCGGTGAGCCGGCGAAATTCTACCTCAACTCTGCTCCTGCCCACCGGGAATACCCCACCACGAAGTACACCCAAAGCCAGGCCAACAAGGTGGAGCTCGGTGATGAGGAACACGCCAACAAACGGGTCCTCTTTCAGTACATCCACGAAGATGGCATCAAAAGCTGTCAGCTGGTGATGGGCTTCACGGAATTGATTCCCGGGAACATCTGGAATACCTTCCCACCACACACCCACGAGCGGAGAATGGAGGTCTACCTCTACTTTGACATCCCCGGTGACAACCTGGTGATGCACTTCATGGGTAAACCCGATGAAACCCGCCACATCGCCGTGCGCAACTTCGAGGCCGTCATCTCTCCGCCCTGGAGTATCCACAGTGGTGCCGGCACGGCTGCTTACCGCTTCGTGTGGGGAATGGCCGGTGAGAACCAATCGTTTACGGATATGGACGGAGCGCCGTTGGGGACGGTGAGGTAAGGGGGGCCAAGTTGCAGGTTGCGGGTTGCGGGTTGTGGGTTGCAAGTTGTGGGTTGCAGGTTGCGGGTTGCGGGTTGCAGGTTGCGGGTTGCCAATTAAAAATCAGGGAGTGGATACTCCTTTAAAACAAGAGTACAAAGAATGATCTTAGATCAATTTAATCTGGCCGGAAAGACGGCAATAGTTACGGGTTGCAAACGCGGCATTGGTTTTGCCATGGCCGTTGGGCTGGCGGAAGCCGGTGCGAACATCATCGGTGTATCGGCCAGCCTGGAGGCTTCGGGCTCCGAAATTGAAAAAGCAGTGACTGCTTTGGGGAGAACCTTCAAAGCCTACCAGTGTGATTTCAGCGATCGGGAGGCGCTTTACGCCTTCATCGAAAAGACTAAATCAGCGGACGGCACGCCTGACATACTGGTCAACAACGCCGGCACCATCCTCCGGGAACCCGCCGCGACGCACTCCGACGAATACTGGGACAAAGTGATTGAGGTAAACCAGTCTGCCCAGTTTATCCTTGCGCGGGAATTTGGCCGCGACATGGTGGCCCGTGGCAGCGGGAAGATCATCTTCACGGCTTCCCTGCTCACCTTCCAGGGCGGGATCACCGTACCTGGGTATGCTGCCTCCAAAGGAGCTATCGGACAACTGACGATGGCCCTCTCCAACGAGTGGGCCGGAAAGGGTGTACAGGTAAATGCCCTCGCACCGGGTTATATTGCGACCGATAATACCCAGGCACTCCGTGACAATCCCGAAAGAAGTGCCTCCATCCTCGGCCGGATACCGGCCGGGCGCTGGGGGGACCCACAGGATTTCAAGGGGCCAACTGTCTTCCTGGCCAGCTCCGCCGCCGACTACGTCAGTGGCGCCGTACTGCTCGTGGATGGCGGTTGGATGGGTCGATAATAACCCGTAAACGCTTCCGCATGAATCCTCCCAGCACTACTCAGGTAACCACCCGTAGCCATTCCGTAGCCCTAACGGCAGATTGTGCCATCTTCGGATATTCTGATGATTCCCTGCGGGTGCTGCTCGTAAGGCGGGCAGTAGAGCCCTTCAAGGGGTTCTGGGTATTGCCGGGAGGAGCCATGCAACAAGACGAAACGCTTAGAGGAACGGCCGACCGACTGCTGCGGGACCTCGTAAACGTAGAGAATATTCCCATCCGTCAGGTAGGGACTTACAGCGCCTTGAAGCGCCACCCCATCCGCCGGGTAGTAACAACCTCTTACTATGCTCTGGTGAGCCCGGACGATCACGACCCCATCGCCCGTGAACACCTGGATCAGGTGATGTGGTGCTCGATGGACAAACTCCCGGAGCTTGGCTTCGACCACCGGGAAATTCTGGACGATGCCTACGAAAAGCTGAAGGACGAACTGCGCCAACAGCCCCTGGCCTTCCATCTGTTGCCCGAAAGCTTTACCCTGAAAGAAGCCCAGGAGGTGTATGAATCCATTCTGGGTGAAGATCTTGACCGGCGAAACTTCCGCCGGAAGATTCTTGCTTATGACTTCCTGATTAATACGGAGGAGAAAAAACCTGGTATTAAGGGAGGTCCGGAGCTTTATCGAATTGATGACAGTAAACTAGAAAATCATTTGCAATGAACCGCTTTGCTTCCTTAGCCCTCCTTTGCACCTGCGGCCTCGCCCTCTTGTTCTTCTCCTGCGAAAGCTCCCCCGATGCTTCTGCTACAGAATCGGAAACCGACACGGAAGCAATCGTTCAACGTACTAACATTCGCCTGGCTAAACGCAATGCGAATGACGAATTCGTGGAGGGAACCTCCTTCACCCGGGCGCCCGATCATATTGAGCAAATCATGCCCGCCATCTACCAGAACGAAGGACCGGCCTGGGAGAACGAGAACATTGCTTTTCGGATGTACTGGGACCGGCGCAACGGCATCGACATCCACGGCAAAAAAGTCCGGGACATGGTGCTGGACACCGTCGGGCTGGACCGGAACAATTACCACAAAATGTCTGACTGGGGTATGGATGTGCTCAAGGCTGGCAACTCCCTTGGTGCGGGCACCATCGCCCTGATGATTGACGGGGAGGTGCACCGCATCGGTGATGCCCGGGAGGAAAAAGTGCGCATTACCGAGGAGACTGCTGAGCGATCCGGTTTCCTGCTGGAATACCGCGGCTTGGAGATTGCGGGACGAACCCTCGATCTTGACTGGGCCATCAGTATTGAAGCCGGCACCCACCACTATGAATCTGAGGTAACCTTCCGTGGCCTGACCGGTGGAGAAAGCCTCCTCATTGGCATCGTCAATTTGCACTCTGACACCCTGTACACCCTGGAAAAAGAGGATCGCTTCATCGCCTACACCCACGGCCCCCAGGCCGAAGGGGAATATTTCCTCGGCATGGCCGCTTCGGTGGATAAAAGCCTGTACCTGAACACCGGCGAACTGGCTCCTGACGCCCAGCCGGTATCTTCCACCTACTACCTGGAAGCAAAACTGGCCGAAGGCAAGACGACGAGCTATCGCTTTACGGCGGGCTGGGCGCCGGGCCACCCGGCGTTTAAAGACCGGGAGGCTTTTAGTCAGGTCATCCGGTAAAACAAACAACTGCCCCCCTGTTTCCGTAAGAGCAGAAAGTAAACTATTCTGCTTAATGACCTTCCTGTTCCGTTCCTTTATCGATTTTATTAAACGTGACGAGCGCTGGCTGCTGCATACGGTTCTGTTTTTAGTCCTTTGCTACGTCGTTCTGTCCGTATTGGTCGTGATGATGTCAACGACCAGTCTGGATACCGGCATCACTCTCGAACTACAAGAAGACCATTCGCCAGGGCTGGATCGCCTGATGAACATCATCAGTTGGTTTGCCAGTATTCCCGGCGCCCTGTTTACCATGGGCCTGGCAGCACTGGGTTTTCTGTGGCTAAAGAAAAAAACGGAAGCTGTATTCATATTTGCGCCGGTTCTGGTGGTCCCCATTGTTTCCGTGATTAAGCGGATCGTCGACCGGGCTCGTCCGACAGCAGACCTTGTCCGCGTCGTACAGGACTTTAATCATGAGAGTTTTCCCAGCGGACACGTCGTTTTTTATACCGTCCTGTTCGGCACCCTCACTTACCTGATGTATCGCCACAAAGACATCCCCAACGTAGTCAGAGGTCTCGTTTCGCTGCTGAGTATTACCCTCATTCTCAGCGTTCCTTTTTCCAGGATGTACCTGGGGGCGCATTGGTTTACGGACGTTATGGCCGGCTTCTTTCTGGGCTGCATATTACTCATTGGCCTGATCCTGTGGTACGACCGGATCAAGGCAAACAGGGGCATTTCGTGGTATTGACAGGGCTCAATGATGGCGTGACCGCAGCTGCTGGTTGTTTTTTTCAAAGCAGGGTGGCCCAGGATTCATTACTTTCGCCAGGCTACCTGCTTAAGCAACAGAAAAATGAAATACCTCCACCTCGCCGTTACTGCCCTCTTCCTACTTTGTGCCTACTGGCAACTGAATGACCCGGACTGGAACCAATGGGTGGCGGCCTATGGCATTGTTGCCTTCATCTCCGTACGGGCTTTTTTCGGTGGCCTGCGGCCAATTGTGGCCGCTCTACCGGCCATAGCACTCTTTGCCTGGTGGTGCAGCTACATCCCGGAATTTGCGCAGTGGCTCAGCGATGGCATGCCCACCATTACCGGCTCCATGAAAGCCGAGTCTCCCCACGTTGAACTAACGCGGGAATTTTTCGGACTGCTCATCTGCTGGGGAACACTGGCGTATTATGTTTGGTGGAGCTGGCGGCAGGAGCGGCTGGCAGAATGATTGAGGTTTTGGGGGCGCGGGCCCGCAGGTGCGGGGGAAGGATGGAGAGCAGGGCAATGATTTTCCCGGCTGACCGCCGAAGGCAGACGCGAAGCGCACCCAGGGCTGTGTTACGAAGTTCTGCGAACTATTTCTTAGCCGCCTACAGCTTGAACGCTTTCTCAATCATGCCTAAGCAACTGTTTCACCCTTTTACGAAGTCTTTTAGTGTGGTTGGAATTTCCCGCTCAATCTTTCGACTAATCTCAGCCTGCCCCTTTCTAGGATGAATGGTAGTATACCCATCGAACGCCATACCCACAATGCGCCGCTTAGCGGTAATGAAATAGTGCATTGGGTTGCCGAGCAGGCCCAGGAGGCGGCTGTCTTTTTCGAAGTCGGCTGATTTTCGGGGTTGGTCGTCAAACAGGATAACGACATTGTCGTTAAAGCCTTCCAGTAATTCGGTAGTGTGAGGCTTAGTCGGTGTGGGGAGTAAAACGAAGGAGATGACCTCGTCGGCAAATTCACGCGCAACGGTATTGATGGCGTCCATATACCTGGCACAGAGCCTGCACTCATAAGAGAAGGTGTAAATCACGAAGGGGAGTTCCATTACGCCCAGATTCCAGACGTTCCCGTCACGATCAACGAGGTAGGAGGCCGTTACCTCTTGGCCAACAACGGATAGAGTTATAGAGTCCCTTAGTAGAGTCGCAGCCTCTGTATATCCTTTTCCGCTTTTCTCCAGATCAAAGTACCTTTTCTGCATGGCACTTTTGATCGGCCCAATGTCTTCAACCGTGCGGATGGGATCGGTTTGGGGCTGGGCGTTGAGGATTAGTATTGGCCACAATGAAAATAATAGGAGGGTTAGTGTTTTCATAGGTATTTTGGGGTAGGCATTTTTGGCACCTGAGCAACTGGAAGCAAAACATTGGTATATTAGGGTGCCTTCACAAATTTAAGGAATTTCACTCCCCAGGGCAATTGCAAGCTCTCCGCCGGGACGCTTGAGGTCCCTTGAGCAAAACTAAGCGGTCCTCGAAGCGTCCTGAAAGGACCTTCGAGCGTCCGCGATAGGCTATTGCAATTGCCCGAGACCCCTCCCGCTAGAAGTAACCAAACTATGTTCCTCAAACACTTCGTCCTTGCCCTTTTCTTTCTTACAAGCCCCACCCTCTCCGCCCAGTTCAACGCCAACTGGGTAACCCACCCACAACTTAAGGGCAGCGAGCAGGCCGTAGTGCTCTTCCGCACCACCTTTGAGCTGGAAGGAATGCCCGATAGCTTCCCGATTGATATTTCAGCCGACGCGCACTTCCGCCTCCACGTAAACGGCGAATGGGTAAGTTGGGGCCCACAGCTTGGCGATATCCAGCACTGGCGATACGACCATCATGATTTGTTACCTCACCTGAAACCCGGAGAAAACACCATCGGCATCGAGGTTTTCAACTGGGGCCATTACCGCCTTTTTGGCATGGAGAGTGTGCGGACGGCGCTCATCGTTCAGGGCTACGGTCCTTCGGCTTTCCTCACCACCCAGCGGGGCAAAAAAAACTACCAGTGCACGCTGGACACCGGCATCCGGGGGAAGCAGATTCGCTGGCGATACGACGACCGCGACATCATCGGCGGGCTCTACGCCAACAACCCAACCGACAGCCTGATGGCCAGTGGCCATCACTGGAGCTGGCTCGAAGACGGTTTTCCCGAGGGCAGCTGGTATTACCCCGAATTTGTGGAATGGGGCCACCTGCGGAAAAACGGCGGAGCCTTCCTCTGGATGCTCGAACCCCGAACAACCCCAGCACAACAACGAAGGCCCCAGGCATTCAAAGCGCTGCGCTATTCTCCCGCCGGAGTCGGCTTACCCAAAGGCTGGTTCCTCGGCCGGCAGAGCGTGGAGCTGCCCGCTAATGGCAGCTATCGCTTCCTGCTCGACATGGGAGAAGTAACCCTCGGCTTCCCTACCCTCCGCTGGAGTGGTGGAAAGGGTAGTATCATTACCTATACCTGGGCCGAAAATCTCTTTAACCCCGATAAAACCAAACCGCAACGCGACGAAGTAGAGGGCAAAATCGTGAAGGGCTACTTCGATACCGTCCTGCCCGACGGTGGCCAGAACCGTAGCTACATCCCCAGTTGGTACCGGACGCTGCGTTACCTCGAAATCCGGGTAGAGGTAAAAGACGAACCGTTGCTACTTCGTGCCCCGACTTTCGAACGTGTCACCAGCAGCATCCCACTGACCGCCAGCTGGCAGAGCGACGATCAGGACCTGGACGAAATCGTGGACATGAGCATTCGCACCGTTGAGATCTGCACTCAGGATTATTACCTCAGTGATGCCTACTACGAAACGATGCAATACATCGGCGACACCAAAATTCAGGCCCCCGTCTGGGAACTATACACCGGTGACCAGCGACACACCCGCAATGCTCTGATGGATTTCCATCGCGGCCGTAACGAAAACGGCGTACTCAAATCCGCCTACCCCAACCGCTACCAATTTTACCATTCGACCTATTCGCTGGTGTGGGTGGATATGGTTTACGACTATTTCCAACGCTCGGGGGACACGACCTTTGTGCGGCAATTTTTGCCGGGCATTGCCCATACGCTGAGCTACTTCGATGGCCATTTCAACCGGGAGACCGGCTACCTTGAAGGTATACCCTACTGGCCCTTCATCGATTGGTACGTGGGGGCGGAGCAGATGGGGATGGCTCCCGGGGCCAATGCAGACCGGTCCACCCCGGTCAGCCTGCACTACGCCCAGGCACTGGGTAGTGCGGCGGCCTTGTCTGACGCGCTAAACGTTGACAACAGCTCCGCCGCCTACTGGCGCGGGCAGCGGGAGCGTATGATTAAGACCCTGCGCGAACGCTGCTACAACCCCGAGCGCAAGCTCCTCGCCGAACGGCCCGACCAAAGCTACTACGATCAGCACAGCAGCATACTCGGCATCCTGCTCGACGTTATTCCGGAGGAAGACCAGGAGCAGGCCCTCGAAAAATTACTACGGGAAGAAGGTCTGGGGCAGGCCACCTACTACTATCGCTACTATCTGTTCGCTGCGCTGGAAAAGCTGGATCGCGCCGATCTGTTCCGCGAAGTGCTGCAGCCCTGGCTTATTCTTCGGGATCAGGGGGCAACGACGCTGGTAGAACGGTTTGAAGACGACCGTAAGCCAACTCGTTCCGAGGCGCACCCCTGGGGGGCGTCGCCGGCACTGTTCACCTACCGCCTGCTGGCGGGTATCAGCCCGGACAAACACCAGGACGGCATTCACATGTCTCCAGCTTTCGGCCACCTCAAACAGATGAAGGGCTATTGCCCGGTGCAGGGACCGGACGCTGGCGTTGGCTTTGACTTACGGCTGGAAGATGGGGGGCTGCGGGGTAGCATCCGGGCCGACCGGGTTCCGGTCAGGTTCAGTTGGGGCGGGCATGAGTTGGTGGCGCGGCCGGGAGGGACGCTAAGGATTGATTTAAAACGGCGGGAATAACCCATTTCCTCCACAACACCTTGCCTCCAAAATTTCCATTGCACCTGCGGCCGCGCCCAAAAACGGGTACATCTGTACTTGTACCCGAAAAGCCGGTGAACGCGTCCTCAACAGTACGCCAAAAGTCAAAACTCCAACAATCGCCCCACCCCTTTCCGAAGCCGTTTCTCCACATCAGGCTCCCTTTTTTTCAGGATTATTTTCGCTCCCTTTCGGGGATGAATATATGCCTGTCCTCCTCCTCGGTTAAGGCCGACGATTCGTCGCTTGCCCGTAATGTAATGCGTGATGGGGTAACCAATGAGCCCCAGTAAGCGGGGATCGTCGGGCATGGAATAGGGGTCCCGGAAGTGATCGTCAAAAAGGATGACAACATCATCATTAAACCGTTCCATCATTGCCAGACCATCCGCTTCCGGCGTAGGCATCAGGACAAAGGTGACCACCTCATCCGCGAAAGCCGTAGCGACGGAATTGATGGCGTCGACGTAATGCTCGCAGTGTCCACAATTCAGAAAGAATGTATGAATAATAAAGGGTTGGTCCATCACGCCCAGGTTCCAGACAGCGCCCTTACGGTCTACCAGATAGGAAGGCGTCACCTCCTGCCCGAGCAGGGCAAGCAGCAGGGAATCCCGGTTGTAATCGGTGGCAGCAGCATTTTCGCCAGCCTGCATCAATTCCCTGGCCTTCTGCGCGTAGGCATTGGTTTGTGGCGTGATGTTTTCGACCGTACGGATGGGATCCGTTTGTGGCTGGCCAAAAAGGGGAGGCACCAGCAAAAAGAGCAGGCAGATCAGTTGGGCGCGGACGCGGGTGCAGAGAAAAAACGCGGAAGCAAAGAATGGCTGAAGCATAGTTGTTAAAGGGTTAGGGCAGTTGTAAAACGATGAACACAAAGAAATGCTTTCGGCACAAGGATGCCAAATGATTGCTGCGCAACAGCCGCAAAACACGAAAGTCGCCTGCCGACAACGCGTAACTCTTGCTTCCCAGGCAAGAACATCTTACGGAGGCCTGCCGTACAACTAAATGCACCAACACCGCAAACTATGTCTGCACCAGATTTTTCCCGGCTGAAAGCCATTTACGTAAACTGTACGCTGAAGCCCTCACCCACTAAGAGTCATACGGAGGGCCTGATGCGGGTCTCCAGCAACATCATGAAGAATGAAGGTGTGGACGTTGAGTTCATCCGACTGGTCGACCACGACGTAGCCCCCGGCGTTCAGCCCGACATGACGGAACACGGCGCAGAAAAGGACGAATGGCCAGCGCTGTTTGAGCGCATTTTTGCCGCAGACATACTGGTTATCGGCACGCCCATCTGGCTGGGCGAAAAGTCATCCATTGCCACCAGGCTGGTGGAGCGGATTTATGCGCAATCCGGTCAACGAAATGATAAGGGACAGTACCTTTTCTACGGCAAGGTTGGAGGCTGCATCATCACCGGCAACGAAGACGGTGTGAAGCACTGTGCCATGGGCTTGCTGTATTCTCTACAGCACGTTGGTTACAGCATTCCGCCGCAGGCAGATTGTGGCTGGATCGGGGAAGTAGGCCCCGGCCCCAGCTACCTGGATGAGGAATCCAACGCCCAGGAAAACGACTTCACCAACCGGAACACGACCTTCATGACCTATAACCTCCTGCACCTGGCTAATATGCTGAAGCAGCAAGGAGGCTACCCTGCTTACGGCAACTCTAAGGAAGACTGGGATGGGGGAAGCCGCTGGGGCTTCAGCAACCCGGAGTACCGGTAATCAAGGATCATTAACATCCAATAGTATTGCGGATTTCAACGGTAACAGGTAGGTAGTCCGCAGCAGGGAATGAGGTGGCTTTACCACTGATTTTGCAGCGGCTTTGTGTGTCCAAAGCAGGTTTTTGCCTCTTACGAACTTCTCTCCTCCAACTCCTCCACTCCTCCGGCTCCTTTGGAGAAAGGTCACGTTAATACCTCGCCATCAGCCACTGAGCAACCTGTTTTTCCGGAGGAGCGGGAGGAGAAGAGGAGATGGAGGAGAGACTTTCAAATGGGCTTTAATCAGGCTTTGGGGTAGAACTACCTGGAACTACTTTCGGGTACAAGTACAGATGTACCCAAAACACTATCTTTGCGCCTTCATTCAGGGATCATCCCAGAGCAGCTTCCCAATAAGCACCTCACTGTCGGCAAGACTGTTTGACTCTCTGACTATTTGACTCATTGACTTTTCCAGCATGACCTCCGCTCAGATCCGCCAAGCTTACCTCGACTTTTTCCGTTCCAAGGACCACAAAATCGTGCCCTCCGCACCAATTGTGAATAAGGACGACCCGAGCCTGATGTTCACCAACGCGGGCATGAACCAGTTCAAGGATTTTTTCCTGGGCGACAAGACCCCGGACCGCCGCCGCATCGCCGATACCCAAAAGTGTATGCGCGTAAGCGGTAAGCACAACGACCTCGAAGACGTAGGCCGCGACGGCACCCACCACACCATGTTCGAGATGCTCGGCAACTGGTCCATTGGCGATTACTTCAAAGAAGAAGCCATCGCCTGGAGCTGGGAGTTCCTCACTAAAACCATGGGCCTCGACCCCGAATGCCTCTACGCCACCATCTTTGAAGGTGCCCCGGACGAAGGCGTGCCGCGTGACGATGAAGCCTACGCCGAATGGCTCAAGGTCCTGCCCGCCGAGCGCATCCTCGAAGGCAACAAAAAAGATAACTTCTGGGAGATGGGTGACACTGGCCCCTGCGGCCCCTGTACCGAAATTCATTTCGACACCCGCAGCCCCGAAGAACGCGCTAAAGTAAATGGTCGCGATCTGGTGAACATTGACGACTCCGGCGTCGTAGAAATCTGGAACAACGTTTTTATCCAGTTCAACCGTAAAGCGGACGGCAAGCTCGAGAACCTACCCGAGCAGCACGTCGATACCGGAATGGGTTTCGAGCGCCTCTGTATGATCATGCAGGGCAAGGAAGCGACTTATGACACGGATGTGTTCACTCCCTTACTCCGGGAAATCGAACGCCTCACGGGCAAGACTTACGGCGGTTCTTATGCCGATGACGCCAAAGCCGACATGGCCATGCGCGTTATCGTAGACCACCTCCGCGCCGTGGCCTTTACCATTGCCGACGGGCAGCTGCCCGGTTCCGGCGGAGCTGGCTACGTCGTCCGCCGCATCCTGCGTCGCGCCGTCCGCTATGCTTATTCCTTCCTCGATCAGAAAGCACCCTTCATCAATAAACTGATGAAAACGCTGGTGCAGGAGATGGGCGACGCCTTCCCCGAGCTGAAGCAGCAGGAAGAGCAGATTACCCGGATTATCGAAAGTGAGGAAAAGTCGTTCCTGAACACATTGGAAAATGGGCTAACCCGCTTTGCGGACCTTGACTCTAAAGGAGGTGTCATCAGCGGACCGGATGTCTTCGAGCTCTACGACACCTTCGGTTTCCCGATCGACCTTACCCGCCTGCTCGCCACCGAGCAGGGCCTGACCATCGACGAGGCCGGCTTCGAAAAAGCCCTCGCCGAACAAAAAGCCCGCTCCCGCAAAGACGCCGCTAAGGAAGTTGGTGATTGGACTGTTCTCTCCGACGAAGACAGCGTCTTCATCGGTTACGACTACCTCTCCGACGCTGGCGCAAAAATCACGAAGTATCGCACCGTCAAGGTGAAAGACAAGCCCCAGTACCACGTCGTGCTGGATCGCACCCCCTTCTATGGCGAAAGTGGCGGACAGGCCGGTGACACCGGCTCCCTGCAAATTGCCGGAGAGACGATCTACGTCACCGACACCATCAAGGAGAATGACCTGACGGTCCACATCGTCAACAAGCTTCCGGCCAGCCCGGACGCGGACATCATCGCCGCCGTCAACGCTGACAAGCGGCAGGCCACCAGCCAGAACCACACGGCTGCTCACCTTATCCATGCGGCCCTGCACGAAATCCTGGGTGACCACGCCATCCAGAAAGGACAAGACGTGCGCGACAAACGGATGCGCTTCGACTTCAGCCACTACGAAGCGATGACGGATGAGCAAATCAAGCAGGTGGAAACGCTGGTCAACGAAAAAATCCGCCAGAACATTCCGTTGCTGGAACGACGCGATGTCCCCATTGCCGAAGCCAAAAACTCCGGCGCGATGATGCTCTTCGGCGAGAAGTATGGCGATGCGGTCCGCATTATTACCTTCGACCCCGACTTCAGCTCAGAACTCTGTGGCGGCACCCACGTGAAGCACACCGGGGAGTTGGGCTACTGCAAAATCACGGCCGAGGGCGGCGTTGCCGCGGGCATTCGCCGTATTGAAGCCGTCACTGGCGCGGCCGCTATGGCCTACGTCGATGAACGCCTGGCAACCCTGGCGGAAATCCGCACCCTCGTGAAGGGTAGTAGCAATCCGGTAAAATCCGTTGCTGACCTTCAGGACGAAAACCGCGCCCTGAAGAAAGAAATCGAGAAAATGCAGGCCGCTGCCGCTGGCAACGTTAAGGGAGACCTTGAAAAAGCCTTCGAAGACATCAACGGCGTCAACTTCCTGGCGGCCAAAGTTCCGCTTAGCGACGCCGCGGCCATCAAAACCCTTGCCTTCCAGCTTACGGGCGAGAACGAAAATGCTTTCGTGCTCCTCGGCAGCGAGAACGACGGTAAGGCACTGCTCACACTGGCCATCTCCAAAGGCATGGCCGGAGAGAAACTCAATGCTGGCACCATCATCCGTGAAATCGCCAAAAACATCAAAGGCGGCGGCGGTGGCCAACCCTTCTTTGCTACCGCAGGCGGCAAAGATCCGGGTGGTTTGGAAGCTGCCCTGGCCCAGGCAAAGCTTATCGTCGCAGGATAACTACCATCCGTAACGCAGGCCAAGCCCGGCCGACCAGGCTCTGTCTTCCGTTTCTGGAGAGATAAAGCCCTGCACGTTCAGTGTAAGGGTTAAGCGATCACTCACCGCCCGCTCCAAACCGGCGGAGACCGGAATAAATACTGCCGACTTCTTCTCCGTCGTAAAACGTTCGTCCACGCTTTGTGCTATACGGTCCGCACCAAAGTCAACGTCCATTTCATGACGGTAAAAATGGCTGCGGGTAGCGTAGGCCAGGCCAGTGCCGAAATACAGGTGACTACCGACAAGACTGATTAACCGATACCGTACGTTAACCCCGGCCGTAAGTACCTCAATTTCATTGTCAGCAGGGGCCTCAAAGATTTGCTCCACGGGATTGACATCGCTTACCCCAAAGATTACAAAGTCGTTTTCGTAGAGCGTCCCCTTCCCAAAAAGGTAATGGACAAAGGGCGCCAATTGTAGCCGTTCCGTCAACTGATAATTCAGTCCAAGAGACAGGTAGGGGACAATGTCGCTTTCGGTCACGTTTCCATTGGAGCGGTTATAATTCTGTCCCTCAATCGTATAAACAATCTCTTGAAAATCGGAGAAAGTCGTATAGGAACCAATACTTCCCTGAACCTCTACCGATAATCGATTATCCGTCTGGCCGCTCACGTAGGCACTGATCAACAATAAAAAAAGCAAAGAAACAACTGACTTAGACATGGGTATGGGTTTTTCGTTCTAATAGTGGAGAATTATCTCCTGATGAATACCGTAACTCTTTCCATAGTTAGGCTGGACTAATAACTCCACCAAAGCTTTAGCACTTTTTAACGGCACTCAATAATGACAATAATTATTTTTTAAGGATAGGGTTTCTGAGTATGCCCCGTAAAGCCAGCGCCAGCATCAAAATTCCTCAACATTACCAATGGGATCCTATCCATACAAACCTTATTACCCTAACGCTGCGAAGCAGCCTCCGCCCTTCTCCTCCATTCTGTGTGCTCTACGTGAAAAATCCCCCCTGCGAAGCAGCCCCTCCTTCTCTAATAGCGAAAATTCGCTACCTTGCCAAAAATTCCCAACAACATGACTTTCGAAGAATTCAACACCGGTGTCGTTAAAGCTGCCGAAAAAGCCCCTAATCTGGGCAAAAGCCTCCTGCTCAACCTCGATGAAGGTTTCATCCACATCGACATGACGCAAGAGCCTGCAGTGGTCACCAACGAGGAAAAAGAGGCTGACACCATCGTAACGACCAGCGTCGAGACCCTCGATGCCCTCCGCAAAGGGGACCTCAACCCCATGATGGCCATGATGGGCGGCAAGGTTAAAATCAAGGGCGACATGGGCCTCGCGATGAAGCTACAGGGCCTCCTGGGCTAATGCCACAAAGATTGCTTCAGCAATCATGCCACAAAACCTTAAAAGCGTGCCTGAATGTGGACACGCTTTAAGCGATCAGGGATCCGTTTTCGGGCAGCGATGCTTTGAGGACGAATCACTGATCGCTTTTTTTGCGCGGACGCAGGTGCCAAAAGCGGGTTTAAAAGCAGGGTTTCTGCAAAAAAACCGGGCTTCCGCCCGGTCTCCGACATTTTTTTCAAAAGCAAAAGTGCTTTTTATGCGTTAGGTTAGCGAAGTGCATCTACAGTGTACTACCTTTTACTGCTCCTGAGGCAACCTTTTCACAAAAAAACGCAGGGCGTTTTTCAAAGTCCCTCTCCCACACTACTGCGGGAAGGGCTTGGGGAGGGGGTTTCCGAAGCAAACCTGCCTTTTTATGCGCCTATTCTTACTCTTCCTGCTCGCCGCTCCACTTACTCTCCTGGCCACCCACAACCGGGCCGGCGAAATCATCGTTCGCTCCGCAGGTGATTGTGGTGACATCAACAACCAGTTACGGGCTTGCGCTACCATCATTACTTACACGGAGACCATCCAGACGGAGGTAGACCGGGACAGCCTCGTTATCTCCTGGGGAGACGGATCAACGGAAACCATTGCCAGAACCCGGGAGGTAAACCTTGGCGACGGTATTAAGCGAAACGAATACGAGATGTGCCACCGCTACTCCGGTTTCGGGCGGTATTTCATCAGCTTTCAGGACCAGAACCGGGTAGCGCAGGTCCTCAACATTGATGGCGGATCTTCCGTCAACATCCCCTTCAGCGTCTATACCGTCTACACCCTGTCTAACCCACTGCTCAATGGCTGTAACAGTACACCAGAGCTAACGCAGACCCCCATCGAGAATGCCTGTATCGGATCCGTCTGGACACACAACCCCGGTGCATTCGATGTGGACGGCGACAGTCTCGCCTTCGAGTTTACCGTTCCGCAGCGGGCACCTCAGGTTCCTATCCGTAATTATGTGCTACCGAATCAATTCGGCGGCAGCACCGGCTCCCTGACCATCAACCCTGAAACCGGCCAGATTACCTGGGATGCTCCGGCTATCTCCGGAGAATACAACCTGGCTTTTTTCATCAAGTCATTCCGAAATGGTATCCCGCTGGACACTGTGGTCAGAGACATGCAAATTTTCGTGGAAGAATGTGCTAACGACCCTCCGGAACTAGACATCCCTTTTGAAGAAATCTGTGTCATTGCCGGTGAGACCGTAGAATTCAACGTAACGGCTACGGCTCCCCTTACCGATACCGACCAGCGGGTCCGGCTGGAGGCCAGTGGCCGACCGTTTGATTTCCCACAGGATAGTGCGACCTTCCTCCCTAATCAGGATATCTACGTTACCGATCCGTTTACCAGAACCTTCCGGTGGGAGACCAACTGCTCCCACATCAGCAACCAACCCTATTTTGTCGTATTTCGGGCCGAAGATGACTTCTTTCAGGTCAGCGGTGTCGGCAGTCGGGAAGGAGGTCTGGCGACCCTCAGGACCGTTTCCATTAAAGTCGTCGCTCCGCCCCCCACCGGGCTTACCACTTTGGCCGATGACGAGTCTATCACCATCAGTTGGGATAAACCCTACGCCTGCGAAGATGAAGCTGATCCACTGTTCCTGGGTTTCACCGTCTGGCGCAGAGTAGGCAGTAATCCGTTCGTAGTTGACACTTGTGAAACCGGCCTCTCCGGCCGGGGATATACGAAGCTGACCCCAACAGAGACTATGGAAATGGAAGACGGCCGCTTCGTCTATATCGACGATGACATCGAACGGGGGCAAACTTATTGCTACCGCGTAGTGGCTCTGCTTGGCCGCCCCATTGCCAACCTGGGACTGATCTTTGAAGAGATCGAATCAATCCCTTCCGAAGAGGTCTGTGTTCAGCTGGCCAGGGATATACCCTTGCTGACTAAAGTGGACGTTACGGCTACCGGAGTAACCGATGGGGCTATCGACATCTGCTGGATATTACCCAACGCAGACGCCCTGGACACCTTGCTCAATACTGGCCCTTACCGCTACGTATTAAGTCGTGCAGAAGGGCAAACGGTTGATCCTTCCCAGTTCAGCGAGATAGCCTCCTTCAGTCGTCCTTTCTTTGGTTCAGCCGTTGACACCTGTTTATCCGATCTGAACATCAATACGGAAGCTCTTCCTTACTCCTACCGCATTGAGTTATTCGTAGAAAACGAGACAGAGCCCGTCGGGGAGGCACGCCCAGCCAGCAGCCTTCGTCTTAGCGGTTCGCCTACTGATGAGGCTAATGAGCTAAGCTGGAGCGCTAATGTCCCCTGGACGAATACCACCTACGATGTCTTCCGTCAGCTCCCCGGTGGAAGCACCTTTGAGTTCCTTGCCACGGTAACTGATCCTGCTTACCGGGACGAAGGCCTCACCAACGGCCTCGAGTACTGCTACTATATCCTTGCCTCCGGCACTTACAATATCGACAACATCCCCGCTCCCCTGCTCAACCGGAGTCAGGAGCTGTGCCTTATTCCAACGGATAACGTTCCCCCCTGCCCACCTGAGTTAACCGTCGTCAGTGTGTGTGACCGTGGGGTAGATTGCACCGTCACGGAAAACCTCTTCAACACCCTGAATTGGATATCCCCAATGGAAGTTTGCGGAGATATGGATGTTGCCGGATACCGCATTTATTTCAGCACAGACTCCTCCGCCACACCACAGTTCGTTGACGAAGTAAGTGGTAGTGATCAACTCACCTTTGATCACATCCCCGAAAATGGCATCACCGGTTGTTATACCCTGACGGCTTTTGATAATAATGGCAATGAGAGTAGCCCCAGTAACATCGTCTGTGTTTCCAACTGTCCTATTTACGAGCTGCCTAATGTCTTCACGCCCAACGCTGACAACCAAAACGACCTCTTTATACCCCGAAGTCGTTGCTTTATTGAAAGGGTAGAATTCAAAGTTTATAACCGTTGGGGCCAGCTCGTATTTGAAACCGAAGACCCCGCCATCAATTGGGACGGAACTAATCTGAACGGAGACATCCTGCCTTCAGGCTCCTACTACTACGTCGGTCAGATTTTTGAACAACGACTGGAAGGGGTTACGGCTTCACCAGACCCCATCAGCGGTTACATCGAACTGATTACCGGGGAGTAATTGTAGTGAGAGGCTGGTAACACGAATCAAGGGCCGAAATGCCCTTCAGCGCGCACTCCGACTCGCTCAGGGACCGGACCTGGTGAAACGGAGCCAGGGTCAACGTTCGGCAAGCTCAATGAGGGCAGCACTGAAGGGGAAGTAGTAGCCTTTAATTCGCATTGATAGCAGAATACGGCTACTAATCTATCCTGCTACTTCCCTTTCTCCCCATCCGGAAAAAACGTCATATTCTTCCATTCCTGTCTGATCACTTTCAACATACCAGGCTTCAGCCATAGCCCGTAGAGCAAGGCCGTAAAGAAGGTAAACATAGCGTAGACCAGGCTCGGCTTCAGCATCTGCTCGTTTTGTAGCAGCACGGAGGTGATCAGGAAAGCCAGGCTCGTATTTTGAATCCCTGCCTCTACCCCTAATGTAAGTTGGGCGTTCCGGCCAAAACCCAATGCACGGCCAAAAGCAAAGCCGGAGAGCAGGGCGGCTGCGTTTACCAGCAGCGATGCCGGTAAAATCTGATAGAGCTCAGGGAGTGTCAGGTTACTTCCTCCGGCGCTGGTGGGCGCAAGAAGTTTCAGGGTAAAAAGTGCCGCTAAAAGGAAAATGCTCAGCCACCGCAATCTCGGCTGCAAAAACGCAGCTTGCACCTGCCACCGGGCCCTGAAAAACATGCCCATGAAAACGGGAACCAAAACGATCAGGAATATGCTACCCGCTGTTGGCAAAACCGGCAATTGGCCTAATTCTCCGCCCGTTGAGAATTGATAAAGGCCCATGTTTACGATAACGGGAATCGTTATCATCGACAAAAATGTGTTGCAGATCGTCAGACTTACCGCTAAAGTTGTGTTCGCCCGCAATAAAAAACTGATAAAATTACTGGTGAGCCCTCCGGGGCAAGCGGCCAGCACAATCACCCCTACGGCGAAGTCTGACGGCAAGTCCAACAAAAAACAAACTACGAACGCAATTGCCGGTAAAACAAGCAATTGCAGGGCTAAACCGAGAAAAAGTACTCGTGGATTGCTGAACAATCGGCGAAAATTAACCGTTTGCAAACTCAGTCCAATGCTAAACATTACGAGGGCAAGAATCGTACCGATCAGCACATCTAGCATATTTTAAGTCTTTTTTCTTTGGTGTATCAGAATTAGCCGCTATTTTCGCAACTATAACTTTGTGTCTAAGGGGTCTTGTGACTTCCATCCGATACTAAGTTCAACACAAACACCATCTTTGGTGTTTCAAGATACTGAACGTTGGTACTTCCATCGTTGTAAAGATGTTAATAGGGTTTTAGGTGTTTATTTCTGGACCGGCTGCGCTTGCGCGACCGGTCTTTTTTTCATGTACCTACCAGATATGGTCCACCACGCATTTTTTCTTATAGTGTGTTAATCGCCTGTTTTTCGTCGTTTAAAAGCTGAAATAACGAGTGTAACGCTATAATTCCATCACCGCTGCTTCCAGTTCTTCGTACCAGGCCTCACCATATTTACGAATCAGGGCCGGGCGGGCAAACTCGAACACCCTGATTTTTTCCTTTGCTCCTTTTGTACAGGCGGCGGAACAAATATCCCAGCGGTCATAGTTCAATGCTTCAAAGCCAGCCTGCTTGTTTGCCTTAACCCGAATCGGATAGAGATGACAGCTAATGGGCTTCTTCCAGTCAATCTTTCCCGCCCGATGTGCCAGTTCAATGCCACATTGTGCCGTACCGAGCTCATCATAAGTCATATAAGCGCAGGCGGCATTATCGATCAAAGGGGTATCATGACCATCAGCCGTTTCGTTCTCGGTGTACAGCCCTTGTTCAGCAATGGCCGCCCGGCCGGCTGCTGAGAGCAGAGGTGCAACTTCAGGGTAGACCTCTTCCAGCCTGGCCAGCTCATCAGCTTCCAGCGGAGCGCCAAAATCACCCTCCCAGCAGCAAGCCCCTTTACAGGCGTTTAGGTCACAGGCAAATTGTTCCTCAACCACATCGTCGCTAACCAATACAGATCCAACCAGATACATACTATTACTTCTTGAACTGTTCACGAACGACGGGGGGAACCAACAGGTCCATCAACGCAGCATTTTCCGGACGATACTCCACAAAATACCAAAGTGACGAAGCACCGCGCTGTATGGCAAACATTGATTTCTTCACCACAACTTTAATGGTGGAGGTGTTGGGATCAACCGTTACCGAACCATAGTTCTTCTCCAGCATTCGTTGCATTCTGAGGATAAAATCTTCCGTTTTATACTCAGGGCTTAGCATTTTAAAGGAAATCCGGTGGTGGATATTTACGGGTGCATAGGCATCGTCATAATCCTTAACGATACGCCCGATATGATCAACGGTAAAATCAGAAAAAGAAACCTCCATATTATGGTCGGATCGAAGGCCCGCCAGTTGTTCGGCCATCATTTCCCGATCAACAATCTCAAATAATTGAGGGTCCGTCAGATCCAACAAAGCTTCCGTGTTCCAGCTCATGGTTTGACGGCCGTATTCGGCCAGTCTTTCCGCCAGCGGCGTATAGTCTGTTTCGGCCTGTCCCCACAGTCCGGAAGTAGTTAGTAAGAGCAACAGACAGAACAGATACTTTCCCAAATCAAAGATTTAATGTTCACAGTGTCAACTAAATATAAGCTGGGTGGCAAAGATAAGGAGTTCACGGGGCCAAAAGAGTAAGATTCAGGCTGAATTAGCTAATTTTCCGTTCATGTCCAGTCCCATTTCCAAAAATCCTCCCTGGCAGAATTTAGCGGAGTCCATTCAGGGTGAACTTCACCTTGACGAAGCCCATCGCATCCTGTATGCCACGGACGCCAGCGTCTATCGGCAACGCCCATTGGGCGTTGTCTTTCCACGTTCCGAAGAGGACATCGCGGCCTGCGTTCGTTTTGCGGGGGAGAACGCGCTGTCCATCACGCCAAGAGCCGGAGGTACGAGCCTGGCGGGACAGGCAATTGGCGGTGGCTTAGTGATCGACGTGAGCCGGTACCTGACCCGGATTCTGGAGATAAATACGGCCGAAGGTTACGCCATCGTGGAGCCCGGTGTTATCCGGGATCAGCTCAACGGTGCCCTCGCGCCCTTAGGCTACTGGTTCGGGCCCAACACCAGCACGGCCAACCGCTGCACTTTGGGCGGCATGTTCGGAAATAACAGCTGTGGCAGCACCAGCATTACGGTAGGCTCCACCCGGGAGCACGTGCTGGAGGCCCGGGCGGTACTGGCTGACGGAAGTGTGCATGATTTCGGGGCACTTCAGCAGGGGGCGCAAACGCAGGTGCAGGGTGAGGTAACTGAGCAAAGTGAAACCCTCCGGGCCGTTTATCAATTTCTCGAAACGACGCTGAAGGATCCAAACAGGCGACAGCAGATCGTCAAAGCCTTTCCGAAGGCCGCCGTCAGCCGCCGCAACACGGGCTACGCCCTCGATCTGCTGGCCCGGCAGGCTCCCTTCACGCCCGGTGGCCCTGCCTTTAACCTCTGTACGTTACTGGCCGGCTCGGAGGGAACTCTGGCCTTCACCACCCGGCTTAAGGTCAGGATACTGCCGTTGCCGCCGGCAGGAACTGCCGTCGCTGCCGTCCACTTCAGCAGCATCAACGGTGCCATGCGCGCTACCCAGGCCGCCATGCGGCATCAGCCCTTTATGTGTGAGCTGATGGATGACACCATCCTCCGCCTTGCCCGCACGAACCCCGATCAGGCGAAAAACGCGAACTTCGTCCAGGGAGACCCGCGTGCCATTTTACTCGTCGAGTTCAGAGCAAACACCGATGCCGAAGCGCTTCGCCTGGCCAAAGTCATGGAAGAAGACCTCGACACGGTTCAGGAGCTTCAGGGTAGCCTGATCACTACCGGCTACGTAAGTGGGGCCAGGAACGTCGCCAAAGCCTGGGCCCTCCGCTCCGCCGGCCTGGGCATTCTGGGGAATATGGTCGGCGATGCCAAAGCAGTAGCCTGCATCGAAGACACGGCCGTTGCGCTGCCGGACCTGGCGGACTACATCGACGATGTCGCCGAACTCATGAAGTTCTACGGGCAAAATGCCATTTACTACGCCCACGCCGGCGCGGGGGAAATCCACCTGCGTCCCGTGCTCAACCTGAAGACGACGAAAGGACGACAAGACTTTTACGCCATCACCCGTGACGTAGCCCGTCTGGTCAAAAAATACGGCGGCAGCCTGAGCGGTGAGCACGGCGACGGGCGGGTACGCGCGCCCTTCCTGCCGGAGATGCTCGGCCCGGAGGTATACCAACTCCTCCTGGAGCTCAAGCGGGCCTGGGACCCCGCCGGCATCTTCAACCCCGGCAAGATCGTAGAGGCCCCGCCGATGAACGAAGACCTGCGCTACGAAGCCGATGTCGCTACTCCGGACTACCCCACCCTACTCGATTTCAGCGCTGATGGCGGCCTGCTCCCTGCTATTGAAAAATGTAATGGCTCCGGAGACTGCCGTAAGCTATCCGGAGGAGCTATGTGCCCTTCCTACCGGGCCCTGCGTTCAGAACAACACAGCACCCGCGGCCGCGCCAACACCCTGCGCGAAGTATTAACCCGTAATCAGCACGATGATCCTTTCGCTCACCCCGCCCTCCAGGAGGCCCTCGACCTCTGCCTGAGTTGCAAAGCCTGCACCAGCGAATGCCCCAGCTCGGTGGACATGACCAACCTCAAGGCGGAATACCTCCACCAGAAAGGAAAGACCTCCCTCCGCACCCGCCTCATTGCGGCCAATGAAACGCTTTACACCCTGGGGGGAAAAGTACCCAGGCTGGCTAATTTTGGGCTGAAGCTCTTTAGCCCCGTCCTCAAAAAAGTGGCGGGGATTGCGCCAGCACGGTCTTTACCCGCTTTCCCTAAAAAAAGCCTGAGAGGATGGTTCAATGACCAAACAAGGAACGCCATGCGGTCCACTAATCCCCTCTCCTCCGGAGAGGGGTTGGGAAGAGGTGTCTATCTCTTCGGCGACGAATTCACCAACCTCCAGGACGTCCACGTCGGCCAGGCCACCGTCACCCTGCTGGAGCGACTCGGCTACCGGGTGCAATGGCCGGAGCACGCGACCAGCGGTCGCGCTCAGCTCAGCAAGGGCCTGCTACCCGCAGCACGCCAGCGGGCGAAAGCCAACGTAGCCCTTTTTTCGGGGCTGGTAAGCGAGGAGGCTCCACTGGTAGGCATCGAGCCCAGCGCCATCCTGGGTTTCCGCGATGAATACCCCAAACTACTGCGCGGAGAGCTGGCCGCTAAAGCCAAAGAACTTGCCCGCAACGTCTACACCCTCGATGAATTCCTCTTCCGGGAGTTCTCCGCCGGCCAGCTCGGGCCGGAAGATTTCGGGCCGGAAGCCGTCGACCTCGTCCTCCACGTCCACTGCCACGAAAAGGCCCTCGGCGACGCGGGCAAATGCGCGGCGGCCTTATCCCTGCCCACTAATTTTAACGTTCGGTTACTGGACAGTGGCTGCTGCGGCATGGCCGGCTCCTTCGGCTACGAAGCGGAACACTACGAGCTAAGCAAAACCATTGCGGAACAATCGCTGCTACGCCACTTGCGCGAATTGCCCCCGGAGACCGTCGTCGTTGCCTCCGGCACCAGCTGCCGGCATCAGGTAAAGGACTTGTTGGGGGTAAAGGCGGTGAGTACGGCGGAGGGCTTGTTGCGGAGTTGGGGATGATGATGGCCATCTTGATTTTCAGTTTGGCACTCCGCCATTCCTCACAACTATTCTGAAACTGAAATTACCGTTTTAATTTTCGTAAATTTGGAATAGGTATTTAAAAACTGTGTCAAATAATTTCACTTGAGTGAGAAGGTAAAATTCAGCTTTGATGTTCGCGGCTATCTAGTCCCTGAAGGCGAGAACGAATCTGATATCAACTCAATAAAAGAAGGCTTTGTAGACCCTTTTGACAACCACTCAACAAGGAAAGAGCTTTTTAAAGGACATGTCAGGTACAATGAAGATCTAAAAGATTTGCTTGAAAATCAATCCTACGAACAATGGATAGATGGCAGCTTTATCAGCCAGAAGGTTAATCCCAAAGACATAGACCTAGTAAGTTTCATAGATTACAACTTGGTGGACAAACTAGAAAGAGATCTTGAGAAATTCATTAAGTCAGCGGGAAGGAGCAACTATGGGGTTGACGGTTACGTTGTAAGGATATACCCTAAAGGTCATCCTCATTTTGTCAGAACAAAGTCTGATAAAATTTATTGGAGACACTGGTTCAGTACAACAAAGCCGGACCAAAAAAAACGGCGATATGGTAAAGGCTTCGTCAAGATAAAATTTTAATCATGGAAGGATTAGTTTCTGAAAAAGCGATTAGAGTTGCTGATGTTCTAGAACAGATTGACTCCGTCAACAGGATGATTTCAATTCATACTGATGACGAATTCATGAAGAGTCAATATGAGTTTAGAAGGAGGAATTTCATGGAGGAATTGAAAACGTATCTTGGCGAATTTGATGTTCAGCTGAAAGATGTTGCAGCATAGTACGATTGAAACAAGGCTAATGAGATTTATCCTACTGCTACTTTCGTTATGTTCTATCCCGTTCGTTTTCGCCCAATCATCCGGGAAACTTACTGACATGGCTTTCGACCAGGTAGTTTTCTACGATTACAACGACGGATTCCACGGAGAGCCAAGGCGGCTCTTTGATCGAGCAGGTAACCTTTCTGAGTTGGTCACTAAATCCGTTGAGCCCGAAGCGGAAGATGTAAAAGCCTTGCTTGCTGCATTAACTGAAAAATCGTCTTTTGGGCAAGCAGTTGTCTATTGCTTTGACCCTCATTTCGCCATAGTCTTTTACGAAAAAGGATGTAACGTACAGACCATTGAGGTCTGTCTTGACTGTAATCGAGTTGAGGCAGGATACCTACTGCCTGCGCAAAAGCAACATCCACAAGGAGAGGGAGATCGCTTATACTATGCCGGTAGCGGAATGAGTGAGAGCTTCCAGCTTTTCATCAATGATCTATTGATCAAATACGGGTTTTCTAACCAGTTATAGGCTCTAAATTTGACAATGCAACAGATGTAAGGAAGACAAGCTTATTCACTGTTGAGTTGCTTCCACCTGTTTAAGTCGGTGAAAAGCTCTTCGGATAAAGCATTAGTGGTCGTCCGACCAATTCTTTCAGCCTGACGAAGTCGGATGAAAGTTGGTCTGACGACTAAGGTGTATCCTAACATCCGGTATACCGCCCTAAATTTAGTTTCGATTGAGTGTAGCGAATCCTTTCTTCGACCTAAACAAGCAAGATGTTTTTCGCGCTGCGATTGCCATCCAGCTACTGAAGCCGCTGCTACAGTAGCGACGGCTTCAGCCGTCAGTTGGCACAACAAGGTTAGGAGTAGTAAACCTCACTCCCTAATCACCTTTATCACTGCCCCTTCTCCCGTAATGGGTTCTTTTAGCTGCAAGAGATACAGGCCCGCCGGAAGAGCGCTGAGGTCCAGCTGGTGATTTTGCCGAAACCGGAACGCCTGTAATTTAGCTCCCGTTGCGCTGAAAAGGGTTCCATTGAGTAACGTGCCACCAGAGTAAGACAATCTCAATTCCCCCGTTGTGGGGTTAGGAAATGCTTGCAGATTGCCCGTTAAAGCAGTGTAAGTACTGACGGGAAAGTCCGAATCGTCACAGTTTTCGTCAATGCCGTTTCCGGGGATTTCTTCGGCAGCGGGGTTGATGTCGAAGTTTTGGTCGTTGCAGTCTTCGTAGAAGAGGAAGCCATCCTGGTCTTCGTCGAGGAACTCGACGAGGGTGGAGGTGACGGTGTTGGTGATGACGGGCTGATTGAAGTCGAAGTAGATGCCGGCGGTGTTATCGATGGTGGAGAAGTCGTCGAGGTCGGAGAAGGGCTGGATCTCGAAGGTGACGAAGCCCTGGCTGCCGGGGAGGTTAGTGGTGCTGTCGGGCAGGAGAATGTCTTCGAAGAGGAAGAAGACGGTCCGATCGTTGCGCACCGAGACGCTATAGGGATGGCTGGCAGCTAGTGGCTTTAGGGTTTCCAGATTGAGGGATTCCGATATCTTATCCTGAATGCGGACGGTGAAGGCTGTGTCATTGCCTGTGTTCTGGAAGCGGATAGTGTAGCGGAGTGTTTCGTCAAGCTGGGTGTAGTTGCTGCCGGAGGGTTCGGGTCTGCTGGGGCTTACCTGCTTGTCGTTGGGGTCGATGGCGCAGCGGAGGATTTGGGAATAGGCGAAGGTATCCGCCTCCACCATTGCTCCATCAACCGTCATGGCACCTGCGACTGCGCCCAGCTCCACCGGCAGCCCGGCAAAATTCTCGTCTGGCATCCGGAAGCGAATCCGGAAACGCTGGGAGGCATTCGGCTGCAGGGTATCAAAGGCAAAGGTGAGGGTATTCTCCTCCTGGCTCAGCGGCACGGCGTCGGAATCGAGAAACTCCATCTCCTCCGGGAAAGTAACCCTCCCCTCCCCCGCCAGCGGTTGGCAGCCGTCGTTGAGGATAGTGAGCCAGAAGTCGTGCTCGAAGCCGCAGCGGATGGTGGAGGAATTGAACGTAACGCTTAATCCAGGATTATCATTAGTAGGAACGATACCGAAAACGGCTTGATACTCCGTGCCAGAATTGTAATTAAAACTGTAGTTAGAAGGTGTAGAGAAAAACTCAGAGCATGGCTGGCTTGACAGAGAGAACTGATAGCTCTCTCCCTCAGCAGCTCCTAAGATAAAAGTTCCATCCTGGCGCGTAAAAACACCGGTGATATTCCCTCCCGCGACCTCAACACGGACATTTGGAATCCCCCCTTCTCCAACATCCCGAAACCCATTACCATTATCATCCTTAAACACCTCTCCGGAGATATAATTGTTCCCGGAGAGGGTCAGGTAATGCAACTCAGTGCCAAACACCGGATGATTAGCGACGAAGTAGAGCCGGTTACCAATGGGCACTAAGCCATCCGAAAGGCCGGGCAGCTCAACGTCGACCGTTTCCAACTGTCTGGTCGCCGGGTTATAAAGTTGTAGTTCTCCGTAATCAGGAATAATGGCCACCAGATCTCCCCACCGCTGTACGTTTATTGGTCCGTTGAAGGGAAGATCATTAAGCTCAAGGATCATTTTGGTTCCTGCCTCTGAACCATCCGTTTCCCATAACTCCCATTCATTGGTAACAAAGTTATCATAGAAGAAAATGGCCTCCTCATTGCCTATATCCGTCACCCAGGCAGCAGCAACAGATAACTGTATTGCTTCTCCGGTGGATTTATCTACTGAAAAAAGATCACCGCTTTCATTTTTCAGGAATAGGAAATGATCCGGGTAATTATATGTTTTCCCACTCCCAACCCCGACGTTAAGTTCCTGGCCTACGCCCCGGGGACTCAGCCAATAAGATGGTCCGGTATTGAAGTAGCTGTCTACTTCCAGGGCAACATTATCTCCGATCCGCCGATAGCGCAATGTCTCGTTAGTATCTACTCCTTCCAGATTCGTGATAATTCCGGTGGAGGGGTTATAGTAGGCAGGCCCTGAGTATGAAGACGTGCGATAAGTAAAATAAACCATCTCTCCATCGGTAGCCATTTCCAGGTTTTCAAAGGGCTCATCGTCTACCGTATCGACCTGAATGACGGCTAAGGTTTCCGTTAGCAGATCAAATTCAACCAGAGCATAAATGTTCATATTCAGATCAAGGTCGTATTCTCTGGTCATTCTGTAGAGCCTCTGGTTAATTGCTGTCCAAAAGAAGGAAGAATAGTCTCCCGGAAGATTAATGTTAACCTCCCGAATTTGCCCTGACGACAGGTCTATCTCATATACATCTCTTCCCCGCTGAAAGAAGTGCCGGTCATCAACGGTAAGTATGGACTGGTCAGGTTCCCCGATAATGTCACTTCCGGAGACGGTCGTTACATCGGTCGAGGTACCGCCATATAAAAGCCGGTCCTCTCCCCTCAAATCATCATACCAAACCACCAGTTTTCCACCAATAGCGAAAATGCCTTTGGGAGATCGCCCTACGGAATTGTCGTATAGGTTAACCATTAATTCCGGAGAAGAATCATCAGGGCGAGCGCTGTACAGAGCTTCTCCGTACAATTCGTCAAAGAAGTAGAAATAGAGAATATCCCCAATAGTAAATGGTTGCACCAGGTCCCAGTCAAATCCCCTTCCAACCCGTCGAAAAAGGTTGAAATCATTGACTCCTCCTCTGGTATACAAGAGATCAAAAGCATCTTCCCCATCATTGCCCTTGAAGAAAAGAGCATCTGGAGTTGCTAAAACAATCTCATTATCATTTGGCAAATAGCCAATGGTATAGACGTCTTCAGGAGTCGTTCCATAAGATTTTAGTGAAGGTGGGTTATCAAACCCATTCTCATACTCTTCTACCAAAACTCGGTTGTTCAGCATTAATATTTCATCATCAAAGGTTGATTTTCCCGCGTCGGTTAATTCGACAAGCGTGTCTGTGTACAGATATAACTGCTGATTTGACGACGTCCCAAATCTCTCCTGGACCGACAGGATATTGCCCCCATCTGGGTGCCTTTTGCTGATAATTGAGGTCCTGTTGATTTGATCAAAACCTGTTAGCTTCAGCAGTGGCAAAGCACCGCCCGTTGCACCATTCGTTATCCATAGCTGTTGCGTATTATCCTGCGAAATACTCCCGAAGACAAGTTGATTACCAATGCCCTCGCTTGTACCAACAAAATCAAAATAACTCACCCCGTCTTCTGGCCCCGGAACCATTTCTATCAATAAAGAAGTGCCTGTTTTTGTTCCATCAGTAATAAAAAGCTCTCTGCCGGTTGTGGGAGATTGGCCAACAAAAAGGACTCCCTGATCAGAAGCAACTGCAAAATTGAACACATTGATTCCTTCCGGCAGGTTTGGCAAATTTTCGGTCAGGTCAGTCACTTGACCTGTCTCCGGATCATACACGTCTAAATCGAAAGGCAGATTTCCGTAGAACAACAAATTATTATAGGTGAGTAAGTCCCCTCTGGAGTCAGGAAATATCTCCTTCGTGCCGAAGCGTGTACCGTTTGTAATGTATACTCCGGAGCCTGAATCGTATACCAGTTGATCCCCGAATTCAAAGACCAGATCACTGGTAAAAGTCGTTGAGAACTCATCGGATAAAAGAGTTGACACATTATTACTCCCAAAAACGCGGACGCCATCTACCTGACTAAAGTGATAGAGGCGATTCTGGAAAACATAAGACTTAGTCGTATGAATTGGTGTTCTGCTTATTTGATTTACCTGCCCGCCAGGCTTCAAAAAATAAAGGTCGTACTTCCATGTTTGGTTGGGAATTGGCAGCGAGAAAAACAAGCCGTTATCCGTTACACCATGAAGGTGCGGCTCTTCTTCATGGCGGTAGAGCTCAGTTAATGAATTACCATCAAAAAAAGAGATTACGAAATCACCACGAGGTATTTCTTCAACGATAAAAGCTCCAATTGAGTCTGACTTTATATCAATTAGCCCCCTCGAAGGCGCTGGCTCGGTATTGAAATCCACTATCTCTAAAGTGTAGGGAATTTCCTGAGCGACAATTGCGGTAGCAAACAGGAAAAATGCTAATAAGGTCAGGGAATTTTTCATATTAGGTGGTTAGAATTCTAAAAAGATAGCAACCAAAGATAGCAACTTACCATGTACTCTTTTATTCCAACCCTATGTGTTTGCTTGCGCTGCGATTGCCAGCCAGCGACTGAAGCCGCGGCTACCGCCGCCCCAACCCATAATCCACCCCTAACTGATTGATCCCGCCGCCGATGTGATAGGTTGTGCGGCCGTAAGCCAGGGAGAATCGCTTAGTGCGGAAGGCGAAGCCAAAGGAATAGCCGGCACCGGTTCGGAAATCCGTCAGGCGGAGCTCCCGGCGGAGGCCGTGGTTATAGCCGAAGCGGAGGCGGAAGTTTCGGTTCGTACCGATTAGAATCTCGCCGTTGAAGACGAGGTGGCGGGCGAGATTATCCAGCAGGATCGCCCCGGCTCCCCGGCCGGTTTCCTCCTCACCAATGGCCAGGAAGATGGATTCGTTTTCGGCGTCCGGATCATCGAAGAGGATGTTCCAACGATCGAGGTAGCGATAGATCAGGGAAAAGCGGAAAGGGAGATAGCGGAGCTCGCGGTTGATCCCGATTTGCAGTTCGAAGGGTAAGGGTTCCCGGCTGCCATCGGCGTCGTATTTGCTGGCTTGAATGCCGGCGTTCTTAGCCAAGAGGGTAATGCCAAAAAGGCCGGAAGTGTCTTGATAATGGACTGCCAGGTCCGTCGCGATACCGAAGCTGCCAAAGCCGGCCAGCTGAGAGGAGATGACCTTTAAATTAGCGCCAACGGAGAGCCGGCCGTCAAATTGGCGCGCAGCGCCAAGGGTGAGGGCAAAGTCGGAGGCGGAGAAAGTGCCAAGGTCCTGTCCGGTATTATCCCGCCGAACCAGATCGCTGCCATAGCTCGTGTACTGCAGCCCGCCCTGAAAAGTGAGTTTCAGCTTCTCCTGATAGTGCCCGTAGCCCAAATAGCTATTGCTGATTCCCGCAGGATGAAACGCATGACTTAGCGCAAAACGCTGGTGCATGGAGGGGTTAAGCAAGCTGGGGTTCCTGGCTGCCAGGCTCAGATCATCATCCATCAGAGCGATGTGATGCCCGCCCATGGCGGCAACGGTAGCAGAGTTGGGAAGGTTCAGAAATTCGTAGACGGAAATCCCACCCACCTGGGCAAAAGTGACCGAAGAGAAAGACAACAAGAAGATAAAAAGCAGGTTCCGCATCGTGAAGGGCAAGGTACGGAGGATAGATAAGAGGAAGACCGGAAATGTGGCTTTTGTCGGGAGAGAAGATGCTACAAGCAGATTCAGAATACGACTACGACTCCGGCTGCGTCATGTCCGGAGCGGGGGGAGCTGCGGTCGTACTGTCCGTAGTCCATACGGTACTGCAAATGCCCTGATCACACTCCATTACCCGCTCTAACCCTCCGTTTTCGGCGAAGAGGTGGAGGGTACCATGTTCGTTATCGCCCCGGAGATAGGCGCCGCTGGCTTTAGGGTTTCCGTTAGCGTACCATTCTTTAAATGGTCCGTTTTCGGCGTTATCCGCAAAAGTAACGACTTCGCTAATGCTTCCGTCTGGATAATAGGACGTCCACTCGTCGGCCATAACGCCATTGACGTATTGCCCCCGGATGGTCATATTCCCTTCCTGGTCATAGTTGAGGTATTCACCCTGGAATTTTCCGTGCTCGTAGTTTTCTTCTACTACTATTTGTCCGTTAGGCGCATACAGCAGGCGATTACCGTGCAGCTCTCCGTCAACGTAAAACTCTTCAGTGGTTAGTTTTCCTTCAGGGTCGTATTCACGGGCAGCTCCTTGTTTCAGTCCTGATTCAGGATCCTGCCGGTATTCTACCCGGTATCCCTCATCATCGGTTTCTTCCTTTAAAACTAAACCGTCTCCGCAAGCATACAAAAGGAGGCTAAAAAACGTTAATAAGAACAGGGAGGGGCGCATACCATAAATTTACAAGATGAAACAACCTAATACTATTACTTCCAGAACGCTATTTTTCATCTTTTTGGTATCTGTTTGCGGAGCGCTCCTGGGGCAAAATACCGAGGTGGAAATGGCCCGGCAGATGGAGAAAACAGCGAAAGAAAATCAACAGCGCCCCTATGGTCCGGATGCTGAAGCTCCATCGGCTTTTTTAGACGAGGATGCCAAAGGGTACTTAATGGAAACCAGCAGGGCTGTAGATCTTAAAAGATACACCGAAGTAAGAGGTACGCCCTTCCGTTACAAAGCCTTTGGCCCCGGCTACCTCTACGACGTGACCCTTAACGAATACTACATTGACTCCCTGAACTATAACGGATTCACCAGCCAGTTTGAGTTTTATACTGACGGACAACTCCGGGAGCTGAACCCCAACAATTTCCTGCGGGTGGAAATGGTCGTTTCCAAAGAGGATCGCCACGTCTACGGGCGGGGGATCAATCCTAAATTCCGGGACCGCTACGCAGAAATCATCTATAAAGGAGACTACATCACCGGCACGATGGTATACGATGTAAAGAACGAAGAAAAGGTCGTTCAGGACGTAGGCAAGACTCTAAAACTACGCCGGTTTACGGCCAAATCTTTACACTATGCGATGGTAGATGGTGACTTCGTGACACTAAAATTGACCCCAAAGAACGTAGCGGAGGACCTCGGCTTCAAATCAGACTTGCTAAAGTTCATGAAAGCCAATAAACTGAAGCCCGGTAAGCGGGAAGACCTGGTTAAGATTTACGCTAAGGCGGATGAGCTGTATGAGTAAAAGGGGGTGGTCTTTTGGTTTTTTGGTCTTTTGGTTTTTTGGTTTTTTGGGCTACCGCGTGTTGGAGGCGGGACAGGGGCGCTGCGCGACAGCAAGGTTTCACGCTGAAGGACGCGGAGGGAGGGGAGGACGCAAGAGGGCTACCTCACGTTGGAGGCGGGACAGGGTCGCTGCGCGACAGCAAGGTTTCACGCTGAAGGACGCGGAGGGAGGGGAGGACGCAGAGGGCTACCTCACGTTGGAGGCGGGACAGGGTCGCTGCGCGACGGCAAGGTTTCACGCAGAAGGACGCGGAGGGAGGGGAGGACGCAGAGGGCTACCTCACGTTGGAGGCGGGACAGGGTCGCTGTGCGACGGTGGGGGATAAGCAGGTTGCGGATAGAACATCCTATAAATCCTGTCTTAAATCCAATAAATCTTACTCTCCCGGCCACATGGTAAAGTCGCTGCGCGACAGCAAGGTTTCACGTTGAAGGACGCGGTGGGAGGGGAGGACGCAGAGGGCTCCGAACGGTGAAGTCTGGTGATATCTGACGAGAAATGATAGTACTTTTGTCATGAAGAAGATCCCTTCAACTATGCTCCATCCTCGTCTTACTACTTTCCTACTGGCAACCATACTGGTCTTCGCCCTCCCCTGCTGTTCGGGTTCTTCCCCTGCACCTGCGTCCGCGCCCGAAAAAGATGAAGCCACCAGAGGGGCCATTGAAGAGCGGCTCATAACGGAGCTTTCTCCTTCTGACGACCGCGCCGGCCGCCAACGCAACGCCATCATCAACCGGGCTATTGACCAGAATTATGACGTTTATGCCGCCCCGGAAGGATATTTCTACGAAATCCTTGAGCCCGGAGACTACAGCCCGCTGGCTGAAGGTGACATTGTCCACGCCCACTATCAGGGAACTTTCCTGGATGGAAAAGTCTTTGACGACAGTCGCAAACGCGGCAAAAAGTTACGTTTTATCATTGGCCAGTTAATCCCTGCCTGGAACCTGGCCCTGCAACGCCTGAAACCAGGCGGCGCCATCCGGATTCTCACCCCCAGCGAGCTGGCCTACGGTGCTGATGGGCTGACGGGGCCCCGTGGAGACACCTTAGTGCCCGCTCATAGCGTTCTGGAATTCCTGATCGATGAAGTAGAGATCGTTGAGGAATAATCAGGCCTCCTCGTCCCGTAAGGCCAAGGCCACAAAATCTTCCAGGCTCACCTGCTCGGGCCGCCGCTGGAAAAACTCATCCGAAGCAAGTACTTCTGAAGAGAAAGCCGATTTCAGGCTATTACGCAGCATCTTGCGTCGCATCCCGAAGGCCGACTTGACGATGTGCTTGAACCGCCCCCACTTCTCGTCGGGCACCAAGGGCACCTCCCGGCGAACGAGACGAATCACCGCACTTTCCACCCGGGGTGGCGGGTTAAAGTTGCCCCGGCTGACGTTGAGCACCAGTTCCCCGGTATACCGTGCCTGAACGAGGACACCGACCACACCATAGGTTTTTGAGCCGTTGCTGGCAATTACCCGATCGGCGACTTCCTTCTGGAACATGCCGCTCATTTCGGGGATGAGGTCGTAGTTGTCCAGCATTTTGAAGAGGATCTGGCTACTGATGTTGTAAGGGTAGTTTCCGATGAGGCCGAAGGGCCTTCCGTCGAACTGTTCCCGCAGTTTGCTCTTGAGAAAGTCTCCGGCAACGATCCGGTCGCTGAGCTCCGGATAGTGCGTCTCAATGTAGGTGACCATGTCCTTATCGGCCTCGCTGACCGTCAGGGTAAAATCGTCTTTCCGTTCCAGCAGGTGCTTGGTGAGCATCCCCTGGCCGGGGCCAACTTCAAGTACGTCATCGTACATATCCGTTAACTGCAGGGAGTGAGCAATCTGCCGAGCATAATGCTCATTAGTGAGAAAGTGTTGGCCGTAGGATTTTTTAGCGCGCATAGGGCAAAGGTAGGGAGGTAGTCTGGTAGTTGGGTAGTCTGGTAGGCTGCCGCACGTCGGAAGCGAGACAGGCGGCATAAACTACATAAATTCACAGCTGCCGCACATTGCCGCCTACAAAATGCGGTAGCCTACAAGAGCACAAGCCTACTAGACTACAAGACTCCGCACCGCCAACCAGGCCATCAACCCTCCCCCCGTTTGCAGGCAGGCTTCGTCGACGTCGAAAGTATCGGTGTGCACGGGGCGTTCGGCTTCTCCCGGGCGGCCAACGCCGAGGCGATAGAAACAGGCGGGCAGGTGATGAGTGTAGAAAGCGAAGTCTTCGCCCGTCATCCGGATGGGAAGCTCCACCACCTGCTCTTCGCCCAGGAAGTGCCGGGCTTCCTGCATGGCCCAATGGGTGAGCTTTTCGTCGTTCTTGAGGAAAGGATAGCCGTGGGCGATGGTGAGCTCAGCCTGCCCGCCCATGGCGGCGGCGATGCCGGTCACCAGCTTGTCCATCCGAAGGTGCAGCTCTTTGCGCCAGGCTTCGTCGAGAGTACGGAGCGTGCCCTGCAAGCGGACGGCATTGGGGATTACGTTCGTTGCCCCGCCATCACTTTCGATGCGACCGAAGGTGATGACCGCCGGCAATGTCGGGTCCGTGTTCCGGCTGATGAGCTGCTGGATAGCCGTGATGATCTGTGCCGTAATGACGATAGGATCAACGGCATTGTGCGGCATCGCGCCGTGGCCACCCCGGCCCGTAACGGTGAGGTAAAGCTCATCCGTGCTGGCCATGTAGATGCCCGGCCGGAAGCCTACTTTCCCCGCCGCCAGCGGCGGATGGACGTGCTGACCAAAAATCCCCGCCGGCGCCGGTTTTTCCAGTGCACCATCCTTGATCATCAGGGTAGCACCACCGGGAAGCTTCTCCTCCCCGGGCTGAAACAACAGGCGAACGCTGCCCGAAAAATGGTCTTTGACCGAGGCTAAAATCCCCGCCGTTGACAGCAAACTGGCCGTATGAACGTCGTGCCCGCAAGCATGCATGACACCTTTGTTCTGCGATGTATAGTCGGTAGTATTTGCCTCCAAAATGGGCAGGGCATCAATATCTGCCCGGAGGGCAATCACCGGACCAGCGCCCTTTCCACCACTGATTTCGGCCAACAGGCCCGTATCGGCAATTTTTCGGTAGGGAATTTTCAGCTCGTCCAACTGACCGGCGATGTAAGCCTGCGTCTCCCGCTCCTCGAAGCTCAACTCGGGATGCTGGTGGAGATAGCGACGGTTGGAAACGGCTGCGGGGTGAAGCTCTTGAGCCAGGTCGGTAATGCGTTGACGGAGGTCGGGGGTGGGCAAAGGGATGGGGGTTGGATTAGGGGGCAAAGGTAGTGAAGGTTTCAGCGGACAGCGGACAGCGGACAGCGGACAGCGGACAGCGGACAGCGGACAGCGGACAGCGGACAGCGGACAGCGGACAGCGGACAGCGGACAGCGGAAGAAAAATAGTAGGGGTTAAACAACCAAATTTTACGCTAAAATCAATTCGATTTATCCGTATTTAAACGTTTATAAACGTAAGTATTCGTTTAAAATACGAATAAAAGAGGTTGGCCGCCTAATCATTGCAGAAACAAAAAAGAGATGAAACCTCCACATTTTTTCCGCTGGATAGCTTTTATAAAGGGAGAGAAACTCGCACAGCGAATTTTTGAACTATCCCGGCAATTCCCTCCAGAAGAGAAGTATAGCATGACAGATCAAATCCGGAGATCTTCACGTTCCGTGACGGCCAATCTTGCCGAGTCTTATGCCAAGAGACGGTATCCGAAGCACTTCACCTCCAAAATAACCGATGCTCAAGGTGAAAACTACGAAACAATGGGCTGGCTGCGGCACGCAAGAATCTGTAAGTACATCAACAATGAGGAGTTTACTACTCATTACAACGAAACACTGGAGGTCGAAAAACTCCTTTCCTTCATGCTTCGCAACCCTGACAAATTCAGAGGAAGCTTCGCCAATTAGCCCTCCCGCCTGAATGCTGAATGCTGAATGCTGAATGCTGAAAATTACTCCGTAGCAAACAAACTCAGCCCAAGGGTAAAACTTTCCTATACCCTCTCAATCCCGCTTCACCTTCTCCCGCAGCATATTACGCGCCGTCCAGACGCGGCTCTTGGCCGTGCCGATGGGGACGTTCGTGATGGTGGCGATGTCCTTATACTTCATCCCGTTAAAATGTAGCAGGAAAGACCGGCGATATATTTCGGGGAGTTCTTCGATGCGAGACATAATTTCTTCCGCGCCCAGATCACTTTCAGCGGGGTTGAGCTCCGTCGTTTGGTTAGACCAATTGCTGGCCGGCGGCTGCTCTTCCGTAATTTCCCGACGACGCTTCTTTTTTCGGTACCCCGTAATAAATACGTTGCGAATAATGGTTTTCACCCACGCCTGCAGGTTAGTACCGTTCGTAAAGCGCTCGTGGTTTTTGATCACCAGGTAGATCGCTTCCTGCAACAGATCAGCCGCTTTATCTTCATCCCGGGTAAGGGTAAGGGCGTAGGGCCTGAATTCGGGATAGAACCGGTTGCTGATTTGCTGAATTTCCTGCGGCGTCATGATTTTAAATTTCGGTAGGAAAGAAATAATTCCACAAGACTAGTGCAGGCGCGGACGCAGGTGCAAACACTTTTCGGCCAACGGTCGTTTTTCACCGATGAACTGTCATTGAGCGAAAGCCATATGACGCTCCCATGACGAAGTTAGCAGAGCAATGGCGGTCAGACCGCTCGTCTTTCCCAACGGGAAAAGCGGTACGCCAGCTCGTTTTTCTCATCGGGGCGGTGGGCTTCACTCCAGACTTCTTCCCATTCAGCGGGGTCCAGTTTGGGGAAGAAAGCGTCTCCACCTTCAATCTCCGCGTCTACGATCGTAAGGAATACGGTCGACACCAGATCGAGGCTCTGCTTATACAATTCCCCTCCGCCAATGATGAAGGCTTCCTCGGCCAAAGTAACCGCCTCCTGCGCCAGCGCTTCGCGCAGGCTGTGGCATACAATGACGCCCGAAGCCGTAAAAAAGGCATCGCGCGTCAGCACAATGTTCGTTCGCTTCGGTAGCGGCCGGCCGATACTCCGGAAGGTCTTACGACCCATAATGACGGGATGGCCCAGCGTAGTACGCTTGAAAAATTTCAGGTCAGCGGGCAGGTACCAGGGGATGTCCCCGTCTTTGCCGATGGTCCCCTTGCGGTCGGTGGCTACGATGGCGCTTAGTTTCATGGGGGCGAAGATAGGGGAGGCGATGGATTTGACGTCTCCCTTAAAAATTAGCTGATTTTTCGGCGGTGTATCAAATGTAAGGGTGAAGTATTACTCAAAATGGCAGTGAAGCAGAGTTGCTAACTTGTTAGCGACCAAACTTCCAAATCATGCTCA
>NZ_FOFB01000011.1 GCF_900110645.1 Neolewinella agarilytica | reverse complement strand
TTTAGTGAAACAATGGACGGAAGCTAGGGTAACCCTTCAGAGAATTACAAGTATTCTTAAGTGAGACGGGGGAAGTTGGACGGGGTTTGTTCAACGTACTTGTAACCGCACCCATTGCACATACAGCCAATATCTCAACCACTAAAGTGCGCCTACAAGACCAAATTCCGGTGGGAAACCGCAACTTCGGCAAATGAGTGACGTGAACAGCACAATTTACGGTTACATAGCCATATTTGGTACTGTTGACGCAACTTTTCACTATCAATTTTTAGGAAAAACTGGATTTTTGCATCACTTTTTATGATCCCTGTTTAAACGATCCAGCGGACTGATGATCCGTTGCCGTTCCTCATTACTAAGGTGGGTATAGATTTCGGTTGTCTTACTACTGGCGTGCCCGAGAAGATCCTGAATATGACGCAGGCTCGTCCCACTTTCAAGGAGATGAGTAGCGTAGCTATGGCGCAAGGTGTGCACCGTAGCGTGCGCGTTGATTTTGCTCTTATCCACCGCCTTGCGCAGAATGGCCTGTACACTTCTACGGCTATACTGCCCACCACTTTGTCCTTCAAATAGCCAGTAGGACGGTCGGTACTCCTTGAAATATTCTCGAAGTTCCACCAGCAAACTATCCGAAAGCGTAGTGTACCGATCCTTCTTTCCCTTTCCACTGGAGACAAAAATTTGCTTCCGGTCCGAGTGAATATCCTGAATCCTCAGATTACAAAGCTCTCCTAAGCGTAATCCTCCACTGTAAATAGTTTTCAAGATACAACGGTGCTTTAAATTATCCGTAGCCTGAAAAAGCCGGCTTACTTCCTCCATGCTCAATACCCCGGGAAGCTTCTTCGGTTCTTTCGGCCTTAGCTGTATAAATGCCTTCTCCCTTCCTTCTACCTGCTCCAACCAAAATTTGATTGCATTGAGCAATTGATTCTGAGTAGCTTCCGAATAGCTACCCGCTTCCGTTCGTTTTACGATATAAGTCCGAATCACCTCACTCGTCACCTGTTCCAGGGTCAATTTGGAATGATCGGCCAAAAATCGCCGCAAATGACTCAAATAACTCTTCACCGTCCGCCAGCTATACCGCCGCACTTTCAATTGCTCCTCCGTCCGGTGCAGGGCATTTTGCCAGTGCACTGGCAATACTTTTGGCGGAAAGGAACGCTTCGGGCCTCGGGCTGCTGGCTGCTGGCGTGCGGGCGGATGGGGCCTGCCCTGCTCCTTAGCGTCCGCCGCTCCCCCACCCGACCAGATGAGGCAATCCGGCCCGAAGGCAGCCCTCAGGTACTCCAGGCTTTCTTTCCGGGCGGGGGCTGTCCATCGTTTCCGGCGCTTATCGAAGCCGATACCAACCATTCCTGCCGTCCGTTCATAAAAGTTATCTACGTAACCTTTGGGCTTGAAGCTGTATCGGGCAAAATCACCGTCCCATTCCTTATTAGACTTGTTGCGAGCTCACTTTTCGAGCGAGCGACGGCAAATTTTGTTTTGAACAAGGCGCGAAGAGGGAGCTTGGCCTTAGCCAAGTGACCGATGATGCAACGCAATTCAGGATAAAATTTGCCAAGCGCAGCCGAAAGGGTGAGCTCGCAACAAGTCTATTGATGAGCACGCGTTCCATAATCGTTGTTTCCGGCAAAGGAGAGGTGTCAACGCCCAATTAGCCGTTATTTATACGTATACTTACGTTTATAAGCGTATATATACGGATATGAAAACGCTTTTGGGGGCGCGGACGCAGGTGCAAGGGGAGGACCGTAGGAGCAAAGAGAGGTGGAATTGCTGAGCACGCTTCGAGGTCCTGAAAACGAGAGTCCAGGACCTCGAAGCGTACATTTTCCGTAGCGGAGCGAAGGATAAAATGTTCCTTTCCCTTCGGGGCTGCTTCGCGGTGAGGGTCCGGCGTCGAGTATGCGTTTGCCCTGGCGGGCGATGTAGTCACCCGATGATAAATAGGCGGCCTGGGCATCAATCTATGGATTACTGCCAAATCAAATATCTAGTATCGCATATCGCCAATCACCTACCTTTCCACCCCGCCTTCACGCCCAGCAGCGCCGCCGCGCCTACGGCGAACAGGTAAAAAGGGTACAGCAGTGCTGTGAGAGGATACCAACGCAGGGGGGGCTCCTGCCCGTAGTGGCGGGCGATGTCCCGCAGGAGGACGAAGTCTACGATGGCCTTGCTGGCCCAGGCCAGCAAGGCGGCCGGGAGCAGGCCGGGCCACCAAATGCCCAGCGGCAGGGAGCAGACGATGGCCGCGCAGAGCGCCCAGGTCAGCCCCTGCCCGAATTGCAGCTCAGGGCTGACGTAGCTGCCCGCCTTACCCGCCCAGCGGAGGCGTTGCCGCCAGAGGCCACGCCAGGAGCCGACCGGACGGGTAGTCACCACGGCCCTCCCCGGCTTCCAGGCGGCGGTAGCACCAAGCGCATTGAACTTGTGGAGGAGGAGCACATCGTCTCCGGAGGGGAGGTGATCCACGCCGGCGTAGCCGCCGGCCGCCAGAAAAGCCTCCCGGCGGAAGGCGAAGCACGCCCCGTTAGCCAGCGTCGGGGCGCCGCCGGCTACGCAGGCGGCCGTATAGAGCTGGTAGCCCGCGAAGTCGAGCGCCTGAAAGCCGGAGAGGAAGTCGTCCGCCGGATCGATGAGCACCGGGCCGAGCACAAGGCTTACCTCCGGGCGGAAGGCAGCGGCGAGTTCCTTCAGCAGCGTGGGCGGAAGTTGGCAGTCGGCATCGGTGGTGAAGATGAGCTCGGCCGTAGTGTTGGCGATGCCGTAGGCCAGCGCCTCTTTCTTGTGGGCGACGACCGAGCGGCCCTTCAGGTGATCCGCTAAGGACAGCAGACGGAGGGCTATTCCCTGCGCTTTAAAAACTTCCATTGCACCTGCGACCGCGCCCGCCCCTTCATCTTCCGAATGATCGTCGATCAATATCACCTCGTAGTCATCCGTCGGATACGCCAGCGCCGCCAGGGAAGCCAGTAGCGCAGGCAGGTTCTCTGCCTCGTTCCGGAAAGGGATGAGGACGGCAAAAGAGGGTTGCTGCTCCCCTGCCCTTTCCTGCACGGCGATGCTACGCCACCGACGGTAGTTTCGCCATTGCCAAAGGGCGTAGGCGAGCGTGAGAAGGAGAATGGGGGGGAGGAAATTGATGATATGCTATTTTGTAAAACCTCTCCCCCAACCCCTCTCCAGAGGAGAGGGGCTGGGGGCAGGGCTAACGCATACTATCCGGACACTCAAAGGAACTCAGCAATTTCGCCTCCGGCTCCATAGCTGAGCACACTTCGAGGTCCTAGACTGCCAATTTAGGACCTCGAAGCGTGCATTTTCCGTAGCGGAGCGAAGGATAAAATGTTCCTTTCCCTTCGGGGCTGCTTCGCGGTGAGGGTCCAGCTTCGAGTATGCGTTAGCCCTGGGGGCCGGGGGAGAGGTTTCCTCAGTCAGGGCCTGGGGGAGAGGTTTCCTCAATCAAACAACTCATCATAATCCGTGCCCTTATTATCCTTACGGGCCAGTGGCTCCGGCTCCGGCGGAAGCTCCTCGTAGGGAATCTCCAGTTCCATGGGCTCAACGGGGACTTCCTCGTACTCCGCCCATTTACCGTTTACCTGCTCGTCCATTTCCACGGCCCGTTCGCGCAGCTTCTTCTTGAACAGGGCCATACCCAGCAGGTAGGCGGAAACGATGGGAAAGAGAACAAAACTCAGGATACCACCCGCCAGGCCCATGATCCAGTTCTTCTGAAAGAGGCGCTTGATGCTGCCGATGTAGCCGAGGAACACCTTATGATCGATGATCAGGGAGGCGATAAAAATGATGGGTGCGGCCCACCATAAGATGCTGAAGAACCAGCGTACGAACTGAAAAAGAACGTAAAGAATAACCAGACCGATGAGTAAGCCACCGATACCGCCGAGGGGAGAACGATCAAAAGGGGAACGTGATTGGGCCATGAAAACTATAGATTTTTGTTGGACGATCGGGCTCTGAACCCGACACGTTGATAAAACTATCCTTTGGGCGCAGAGGTTGACTAAGTAGTGCTGGCGGCGGCAAATTTTCGGCGAAAGACGTTGTTTCACCGTCAGAAAGGATGTTATCAGGCTTCCTCTGGCAAGTTTCTGTGGCGAATATGGGTAATAGAAATGACTATTGCTTCCAGGTTTTCAGCATTCAGCGGACAGCATTCAGGCATGCCTGGCCTGAATGCTGTCCGCTGAATGCTCCAAGTCTTTAAGAAATCGGACGAATTATGCGCTCATTTCTGCCATCTGCTAGACAGACAGGTACGCTCCATTGGCTCTAGCCCGCCCCAATTTCGTAATTTTGTGCCCTTATGAACTATCTACGTATTGTTTTCCTCCTGTTTGTTGGGCTGCCGCTGGCGGCGCAGTCAACGACCATCACCGTGGAATCCACTGGCTGCAAGGCCATGAACGTCTACTCCTTCAATGGCGCAGGCTTCGATCTGGTACAAGCTTTTGATGCTGGTGATAACGGTAGCTGGACGACTACCCTTTATATGGAAGCTCCGGCATTTCGCTACGTTGGTTCGGCGCCAAATGACGTGCTACCGCTCGTGTTGGGTGCGGAAAAGGCCATCGTGATCAGTGGCCGCTGCCGTCAATTGAAGGATGCTGTTGTTTCAGACTCTCCGGTTAACAGCCGTTACAAAGAACTGAAAAAGCAGTTCCAACAGAACAATGAGGCTTTCTCCATCACCATGCGGGCCTATAACAACGCCAGGATAAAGGGAGACACCGTAACCATGAAGCAGGAAACCGCTGCGCTCCTTACTATCGACCAGCAGAAGCGGGAGCTACTTGAAAGTGTAGGGGCTCAGGATCCACTGCTGGCCAAGGTGGTCACCTTGAACACTTACCTCAGTTTTGTGACGGAGAATAAGGGAAAATATTCTAACGAGCTGGACTACTTCGTGAACACCTACTTCCAGTTTGTGGACTACGAAAACGAGCAATACAACGATCTGCCCTGGACTTTCGAAGGCAACCGCAACTTCGCCAATACGCTGGCCGGAGCCGTTCCCGGAGAACGGCTGGCGGATATTCTTTTGTCCGTCTATAAACCCTGGCCGGAAGGCAGCCGGGCGCAATTCTTTGCTATGAGCGGTGGCTTCACCGCCCTTGAAAAGGTAAAGCACCCAGCGGGAATCAAGCTCGGGGAAGCGATCGTTGAACGCTTCGGGGAAAAATTCCCCCTCCCGGTGAAACAGATCCGCGATCAGCTAACGGCTCTGTACAGCTTCCGGATCGGTGCGGAAGCTCCCTTATTCGCTGGCGACAGCCCCGAAGGAGAAACCGTAAGCCTGGAGAGCCTGCGCGGCAAAGTAGTCCTGATCGACTTCTGGGCCAGCTGGTGTGGCCCCTGCCGCAAGGAGAACCCGAACGTCGTGCGGGTCTACAACCAATACAAAGACCAGGGCTTTGAGATTCTGGGCGTCAGCCTGGACAAGACCAAAGCCCGCTGGGAGCAGGCCATCGCGGCTGACAAACTCACCTGGCTGCACATTTCCGACCTGAAGGGCTGGAGAAGTCAATTCGCTAAACAATACGGCGTATCGAGCATTCCACAGACCGTACTGGTCGACGCTGAAGGCAAGATCATGGCCCGCAACCTGCGCGGCAAGGCCTTAGAACAAAAACTGAAAGAGGTTTTCTCTTCCGGGAAATAATCGGACAACTACCCCATATTTAAGTGACCCAAATGAATACTTTTAAATCACGCCTCATCGCCGTAGGGGTTGCCGTTGCCGTAACGGTGGGAATTGACCAGTGGACCAAGTTCCTGGCCATCGATCACCTGCAGGGGCAGCCGGAACAGTTCTTCTTCAACGATATACTGCGGCTCACCTTTGTGCGTAATACCGGTGCGTTCCTGTCTCTGGGCTCTGATCTGGGGCCGGTTTTGCGTCCGCTCTTGCTCAACATTTTCCCGGCCGTTCTACTGCTGGGCTTACTCTACTACATCTTCCGCGAGAAGCGGCTCAACAGATGGCAAACGGTAGCACTGGCCCTCATCGTCGGTGGTGGCCTGAGCAACATCGTTGACCGCCTGATGTATGGTCACGTAGTCGATATGCTGCACCTGAAGGTCGGCAGCCTGCAAACCGGCATCTTCAATGTTGCCGACATGGCCATCATGGCCGGTATGTTCATGATGCTCCCCTTCGCCTTCCAGAAAGACCCCGAAGAGGAAGAAGAAACGGAGGAACCGCTTCCGCAGGAGACGACGGACGAGGCGGTAACGGGCTAAGTGAGTTGCCGGTTGCGGGGTGCAGGAAGCCAGCTTGAAGGTTGCAGGTTGCCAGCTCGAAGAGCTTCGTAATACAGCACCGGGTGTGCTTCGCAGCTGCCTTCGGCGGTAAGCCGGAAACGCATCAATATTCCCATAAACATGACACCAAGATTTCTCCTCTCCCTTTTGCTATTGCTCTCTGTTCCCCTCTCGGCCCAGCCGGAGCGACAGGGAGAAAACTGGCATTTCGGCAGAGCCATCAGCGTCAGCTTTGCGACTGGCACCCCGGTGCTGGCGCCACCGTCCGCTATGGATGCCTTCGAGGGCGTAGTATCCATGAGTGATACAAACGGCCAGCTGCTGTTTTACACCAACGGTGGTGGGCAGCCAGCCGGTAATAATCAGAGCCCCGGCATCATCTGGAACCGTAACCATGAGGTGATGCACGACATGCGCGGAGAGGAAGGCGGTGGCTTCAGTGCCCGCCAGAGCGCGATTGCCATGCCGGACCCCGCCGGCGAAGCCGGCGTGTATTACCTCTTCACCATGGAGGAGTCCGAGTTTGACGTCGGCGGCGCCATCCCGGGCCAGCCCAATGGCCGGGGACTGTCCTACTTCATCATTGACATGAACCTCAATGGCGGGCTCGGCGGCGTCCGGCTGGCGAACCAGAACGTGATTGATCTGGTCTACGAAGCCCTGAGCGCCACCCCGATGGCCAGCGGGGAGGGCTTCTGGATCGTCTGCCACTCCAACGATGACGATGCTCCTTTCATCGTCGTAACACCACTAACGGCTTCGGGTGTCGGCACACCGGTGGTGGTTCCCCGGCCGGCCGGCGACGTAGGGGGCATCATCAAGTTCAGCCCCGACGGGCAGTTCATCTGGCTCGATGGCTCCATCTTCGCCTTCGACGCCGCGACGGGAACGATTAGTGAGAACTCCTCCCTGGATTTGCCCGACGTAGACCCCGGCTCCGTCACCTTCACGCCGGATAGCCGCTTCCTGTACGGAACGCAAAACTTTGCGGCCCTGGGCGAAGTCATTGTCCGCTATGACCTCTCGGACGGCAGCCGCATGGACATCGCCCGATTAGAGCGAGTACCCGGCGAGACAAACCAGCAGAACGCAGGCTTCCAAATCGGCCCGAACGGCAATATCTACTTCGTGGAAGAAAGTATCGATGGCCCCAATGGCGCGGAGTACGGGCTGAGTGAGATTATCTGTGTATCCAGCCCCGACCCAACGGTTAACCGTTTCATCCTTGATTTTGAGGCCTTCCGGGACAACAATTTTTCGCCACAATCACTGCCCAATTTCGTAGATGCCATTTTCGCCCAGCCCGTGGTAGCGGACACGCTGGTGCTGGATACTACAACGGTTTACACCTGTAATCAGGAGCCGCCACTGCTCAACGCGCGGGAGTTTGGGACGGACTACCAATGGTCCGACGGCAGCAACGGGGCCAGCCTGCTGCTGCAGGAGAGCGGCACTTACTGCGTAACCATCACGGGGGGCTGTCAGCCAACCATCGACTGCCAGCGGGCCATCATCGAGCGGGGAGACGTGAACCCCGTGGAGATTGAATTAATTGATAATGGCTGCGAGGGTTTTCTGTGTCGCATCGTCCTGAATGCTGACCTTCCGGTAGACAGTGTCGTTGTCATCGGCAGAGGGTCAATTCCTAATGGTATTCTGCCTCCTTATTACGAGGAAACCTTTTTTGGTGATACCGTTATTGCCCCTAAACCAAGAGGCATTGAAGGGGAGTCCATTCAGGCACAAATTCGTAACGCCTGTGGCGCGCGTACCGTCTTTCTTGACTTTACTGCGCCGGAGGACAATCGCTTCGCGCCACAGATCGACCGGTTAACCGAAGAGGCCCTTTGCACGGGTGTTGACCTGGAGCTGGAAGTCTTTAACCCAGGCTCCATCGCCATTACGGATATCCGCTGGTTTGACGGTGAAACGGACAATCCACGGACTTTCATCGCCGACCCGGCGGAAGATTACTTCGCCACTGTTTTCAGTGAGTGTGGGGATTCAACGGTGGTTGACTTTAGCGGCGACATTGCGGAGGTCTGCAACTGCGAAGCCGAAGTGCCCGAAGTCATTACGCCCAACGGCGACGGTGTCAACGATAACTTCCGACTGTTTTCGAATTGCCCGCCAGAGGATTACTCCCTGGTCATTTACAATCGCTGGGGACTTAAGGTTTTTGACAGCATTGACTTCAATGAAGGCTGGGACGGGACGGCGGATGGAACTCCACAGGAGGCGGGGAGTTATCTCTACCTGATGTCTTATCTGTTTCCCGGAGAGGAGGAGCCCGAAGTTCGGGAAGGCGGCTTTATGTTGATTCGGTAGAAGGTGCGATCCTCTTGGACGCCCGAAGGTCGCTACGGCGACGCTTCGAGGTCCGGAACCGGAAGATCAGGCGGACTTCGAAGCGTCCTGGAAGCACCTTCGAGCGTCTGTGTTACCCGAGCTTACGATTGACCTGAGCGGAGCGGAAGGAAAAGCGCAGAGAACCGCACGCTGCTGCGCAGCTGAATTTTCGGACCGGTACTTCGGCTTCGCTCAGCAACCAAGGTCCTCGACCGATAAACCGGACCCTCAAAGGAATCGGCAATTTCGCCTCCGGCTACAGGGCCGACACCTTCGAGGTCCTACGCCCAGGGCAACGGTTTAAAGGACCTCGAAGGTGCGCTGCACGAAGCGAAGCGGAGATCAGCGTTCCTTTGAGGGTCCGGTCTGCTTACCTTTGCGCGAAAAAACAAGCACGCTGCTGCGCAGCTGAATTTTCGGACCAAGTTCTTCGACCAAAACAAACCCCATTTGAAGCCAAACATTTACTCTTTTCTGGCGTGGCTGTTGCTTAGTTCTTTATCCGCTGCAGCGCAGCAGACGGTCACCGTTATGAACAACGAAGGAGAGCCGCTGATTGGAGCCTACGTTTGGTTATTGCCGGATTCGACGGTCTTGGGGGAGACGAATCTGGAGGGAAAAATGCGGATCAATCAGGAGCTAAAGCCAACGCAGCGGCTGCAGACCTCCTACCTGGGCCATGAAGACCTCAGCATTAGCTGGCGGGAGGTTCTACGGGCAAACGGGCAAATTATGCTAGCCGTTGACGAAGGGTTTTCGACCCTCGCGCCCGTCGTCGTTGGCCGGCGCAACGAGGCCTACACCCAGCTGCCGTACCAGATAAAAACGGTGGATCAGCAAGCCATCAGCCAGGCGCAGAGTCTGACGACGGCGGATGCGCTGGCGGACCTGAGCGGGGTCTACGTGCAGAAGTCTCAGTTCGGAGGAGGCAGTCCGGTGGTCCGGGGTTTTGAGGCCAATCGGGTGCTGCTGGTGGTCGATGGCGTGCGGATGAATAACGCCATTTACCGCAATGGGCACTTGCAGAACGCCATCACGGTAGACGCGCTGGCGCTGGACCGGATGGAGCTCATTTTCGGGGCCGGGGCACTGGCCTATGGCAGCGATGCGATTGGTGGGGTGGTGCATTTCAGAACGCAGCAGCCGGAATTCAGGGCGCGGACGCAGGATGCAGTGGAAGGACAAGGAGCCATGAATTTCAGCTCGGCGGCCAAAGCACTCACTCTCGGGGGTAAGCTCAGCTACGGAGCAGAGAACTGGGCCGGTCTCACCCTGCTGTCAACGACCTCCACCTCGCACCTGCGCGCCGGCGCCCAACGCCCCGATCGCTATCCGGATTTCGGGCTTAGAACCCAATACATCGATCGGGTGAGAAACGAAGACCGCCTCGAGGAAAATGAGGATCCCAACGTACAGATCGGCACCGCCTACTCCCAATTCAACTTGCTGCAAAAGCTTCGTTTCCACCTGAAAGATCAGCTCGAACTCAGCGCCAATATGCAGCTCTCCACCACTACGGATGTGCCTCGCTATGACGCCCTGACCGAACGGAGTGGCGGCGCGCTCCGCTTCGCCCGCTGGGATTACGGCCCCCAAACCCGGGCCATGGCCAGCCTCCGGCTCGATGACCGGCGGCCAACGGCGCTCTACGACATCGCTACCTACCTGATTTCTCATCAGCTCATCGAAGAAGACCGCATCAGCCGCCGGGTCAATGACCCGCTGGAAGAAAATAATCTTGAAACCGTACAGGCGACTAATCTCCAGACTGACTTTGCCAAAGAAGTCGGTTTCTGGACGGTCCGCTACGGCCTCGATCTGCGCTACGACGGCGTCAAAAGTGAGGCTTATTTCCGCGACATCAATTCTGTGGAGAATCGTCGCCTTGACGGATTAGCGACCCGCTACCCGAGTGGAGGCAGCAGCCTGGCCGCTGGCGGCATCTACCTCGATGCCGGGTATGACCTGGGCAAAGACTGGCTGATTCGTGGCGGCCTGCGCCTGAGCCGGCAGCGACTCTCCGCTACCTTCCAGCCAACGGATCCGGTGGAATGGCCAACGGAATATCTCGATGGCATTAGCAACACAGAAAGCGCGGCAACCGCCGCACTGGGTCTGCGCCACGAGGGCAAAACGCACGGCTTTCGCGCCCTCTACGCCCAGGGCTTCCGGGCGCCCAACATCGATGACTTTGCTAAATTCCGGGAAAGTAACGGCTTTATCCAGGTACCGAACCCCAACCTGCAGCCCGAGCGATCACATACGCTGGAAGCCAGCTACCGCAACGGAAAAGCAGGTGGCGACTGGTGGGTGGAGCTGACGGCCTACCATAGCTGGCTCCGCTCGGCGATTGTTCGTCGTAACGGAATACTGCCCGACGGCAGTTCCTTTTTTGTGAGCCGGAGAGATACTCTCTTCGCCCAAACGAACGTCAACGCCGAAAGCGCACGGGTGTATGGCTTTGACGTGTCCGCCCGCTGGCGATTTGCCCCCGATCTGACCCTCCTGGCCGACGCTCACGCCCTACGCGGCATCCGCCGTCAGGCCGCCCCGGATGGGGTAATCCTCTCCCTGCCGCAGGACCACATCCCCCCACCCTACGGCAGCCTCACCCTCCGCTACGACAACCAGCAGTGGGCCGCCGGCCTCCGCCTGCGCGGTCAACTCGCCAAAAATCCGGAGGACTACGCCGTGGGCGAAATCACCGGCACGGCCGGCAACTACACCTTCAGCAGGCTCGGCACTGCCGACAACCTGGAGCTCACCCCTTACTTGTCAGAGGAAGATCGCTTCGCCGGAAGCTACGCCTGGTGGACGGCTAATCTCTTCGCCGAATACCGGGCCTCGGAGCGCTGGACCTTCCGCTTCAAGGTCGACAATCTCTTTGATCGGCATTACCGGACCTTTGCGAGCGGGGTCTCGGCGGCGGGGATTGATGTGGGGGTGGGAGTTGGGGTGGCTTTTTGAGGGGGGCTGCTGCGCAACGGGGAAGGTCGACCAAAGATTTTCACCGCGATAAGCATAGAGGATGCATTGTCATAAGCTTCTCCCTAAAATCAAAAGCGTGTGTAGTAACAATCCTGTTACTACACACCACGAATGAAACGGAAAAATTTGGCAGATAATCGTCTGAGGTGGAAGTTAACCTCCCTTCATCAGCTAACCATCGCCGTTTACGCAATGATGCTCTTTACTGCTTGACCAGTTGCTTTACTTCCTCCCCTACCCGGACCAGATAAACGCCTTTAGGCAAGCCCTCCAGGGAGAGAGTTATTCGTGCTTGTCCAGCACGGATGTTTACGGTTCGAATCAACTTCCCGGTGACGGTCATCAGGCTGAAGGTTTGAGCAGAATGTCCGTCACTCAATAATAATTGTGCCTCCTCACTGGCTGGATTAGGGAACAAGGAAAACCCTTGTTCCGTGACGGACGGCGTGAAGGTCAACATCTCGACGGTTGAATAAGAGTACGTTCCTCCAAAATCAACCTGCCGGAGCCGGTAGTAATTAGTGCCCGGAGCCGGGGCCAGGTGATCGAAGCTATAGCTGGAGGTTACACCTTGTTGCCCTATTGCTGCGCGAACGGTGGCCAGCGGGCTGAAGTTGAGACCATCGGCACTCCATTCTACCGAGTAGTAATCATGGTCGGTTTCATCGCTTACAGCCCAGTCCAGGCGGGCCGTTTTATCCACTTGTCGAGCGGTGAAGCTTTCCCAGGAAACGGGGAGGGCTACATCACAATCTGCTGAAGTTGACGTGAAAGTGGTATAAGCGGGTTCATCTGTGTCAGATCCGCCGCCAGGCAGATTAATGCTCACCGTCAGGCTTAACGCAACGTCTTCATCAAAAGACATACTTTCGCCTACTCCGAGGGTTAAGCATACCTGGTGCAGAATAACGGGAACCCCAGCGGTAACGGCCAGGCTGCCCGTATTACCAGAGGGCTGAAACTGGAGTACATTGAATCCTCCACAGAATGAGTCATCGAGATCGGTATTATCAGTCATCGTACAGGAGCTACCAAGTAAGGACGCTGACCCACCATTTACACAGTTGGCAAGGAAGCCAAACGTATAACTCGTGGCCGTACCAGTGAGGGACGGTGTGTAAGAAAGTCCGTAGCACTGTTGGCCAACAGAACAGTCGGTGTCTGGGCCACAGCCTTCACCAGGTTCCAGGAACACCCAGTCTAATGATTGGCCGGACAAGGTACTCGAAGCAGTAGCCAACAGGCTCAGGCATAAGATTATTTTGTATAACATCTGTCGTTTTTTCCGTATCAAAAAAATAATAAAGCAGAGCAAATAAACAGCTCCGAAGTGGCCAGTTTCTTTCTGACATACCCATTGGGTAATATTGGCACTGGCACACTCCGGAGATGAATTATTCTGGTGGGAGAGCTTCTCACTTCCGAAAACAAATATAGATCAGCACTAGCGCTGAATGACAAATTTTTGAGAAAGCTCGTCTTTAGCCGTACTTACGTTTAAATAGTATAGTCCGGAAGGCAATTCCGCTACATCAATCGTTTGAGACACACGGGTAACTGCTTCCCACTTTCGCAGTTGACGCCCCGTCGCATCCAATAAACGGTAGTTCGCTTTAGCAGCCGTATGGTGAAACTGTATCTGTAAATCAGAGATCGCCGGATTAGGAGACAAGTACAAACTAATTCCATCCCCTTCACCACTAAAGCCAGCTACGCCTTCCAGGTCAGTGTTGACCACTTCTCCAGTATAGGCTTCGTCACAAGCTGAGCGATTATGCTTAAAAATAAAGGAACGAAATTCCGGACGTTCGGTCATCGCATTACCATCCCGGAGGTCCAGGCTGGTGGTCATGCCACCAATTTTATCCGCGACAAACTGTAACTCCGTGGACTTACCAGCCGTCTGCAGGCAGATTTCGTGCAGGTAGGTAGTCTGGCCCGCTTTTACCGTAATCGTTCCGCTGTTACCGGAGCTGTGCAACAGTAAGAGGCCCGCTTCTTCACAAGCTTCTTCCTGAGAACTGTTATCGGTCAACAACAAGGAGCGATTGCTAACAATAGCGCTATTGCCGCCGTCGCAATCCACCATAAAATTGGTCGTATAGCTGGTCAAAACACCCGTTTGAGCGGGCGTATAGGCAAGGGTGTAGCAGAGAAGGTTAGCATCACAATCCGTACCATCGGTATAGTTGACATCAGTGACTTGATCTCCGGGAACCCAGTTCATTTGTTGTGCGTCCAATTCTACCCCCATCAGGAAGGTACTTAGCAGGACAAAGAATATTCTGTACATAATATATTTTTATTCCCGGGCGATAAAGACAGGCATTACCGCCCGGGATATTAGATTAATGATTAGAAACACTACTAGTCCCCTAATACTAGTCGAAGCGAATACCACTAGTCTTATTCTGGTTATTCTTCCATTGTGTTTCGTCGTTACTTTCTACCTGAGAGCTTTGGTCGAAGTCACCGAGATAGTAGCCCCGAAGGTTCTGTAAAATGCTCCAGGTAGTGCGGTCAGCGGAATTAATACCCACTCGGGAAGACACCTGCTCGGCATTACCGGAGAACATAGACCAGGCACCGTCAGTCTCTTCTTTCTGACCAAAGCGGAAAATAGGAGCGTAGCTGTTCTCAGTCGTAAAGTCATGCGTGATGTGGCTTCCATCAGCAGCCATCGTGGCTTCTGCCATAACGGCCAGGTGATTGCGGTGCTCAACGATGATCTGGTAAGTACTTCCAGCATCCAGCGTAATGGGGCAGGCTTCAGGGAAGGTTACTTCGCCGGTGTTATGCAACCAACCTGTACAAGTCCAGACATCATTGGCTGGCTGAATACCATTCTCACGAACCGTTACGATTACCCAATCAGCAACGTGAGCGGGGTATGGAACCTCACTTCCCGTTGCTCCGGGAGCAGAAACATCGCCGTATCCTTCACCCGTATGAGCACTGTAGAACCAGGGAGCTTCCTGATAAGGATGACCAGCAGGAGAGAAATCAGCAAAGAGTCGGATAGAGAAAATCGGAGACATTGCCTTATCCTGGCCAGGTAAAAGATGGTTCTCGTTCAGGAAAGTGCTCAACAGACCCGTTCCGGCATCATAGGTACCTTCAGTGAACACCCGGATGTTTAACCCAAGACAGTCAATGTTGTAGGTAAACGTCCAGGTAGTTTCCGTACCACCACAGTCCGTGTACGTCCAGGTGTAGGTAACGGTACCGCTACAGTCACCCGTAGTGTAGTTGTCAGCAATTACGGGTCCAACGGCCGTTAGCACGTTTCCGCAAACATCTTCGAAGGAAGGTGGTGTAGGTTCTACTACATCCAGTTCCGTCTGCACGTCCATGCTAATCGCAACGGGGCCACCCATTTCCGTAGGCACTGCACCATCAGTGATGGTTACATTCTCGTAAACAACCGAGGCCATGTTACCGCAGATGTCCTTACCCGTTACTGTAATGGTAGCTGGGCAGGTACCTGAAGATTCAACCGTCAAAGCAACATCACCGGTGCAGTTGTCACTGGCGCTGGTCGCATCAATGGCGGCCTGTTCGGCAGCGGCGCGGTCAGCGTAGCAATCCGTTGGCAGGGTGCCAAGCGTAAGCTCGGGAGCAGTGTTATCCTCCACCTCGATGACATGGTCGACGGTAACGTCGTTGCCACAAGCATCGGTGATGGTGTAGGTACGGGTGATGATCAGCTTGACCGGGCAAGTACCCGCTTCACTAACGTCATTGTGCGTAACCACCAGCGCAGCGTCAGCTGTGCAAGCATCGAAGATATCGAATCCGGTGCCGAGTGCTTCCAAATCAGCTACCGTGGTAACGGCAGCAGGAGCAACAGAGGCATCACAACCTTCTACGGTCGTCAACTCAGGAGCTCCAGTTACACCTGGATCAGTGGTGTCCGTAATATTGATAGTCTGCGTCAACGTTGAAGCATTATCGCAGGCATCCATTACCGTGTAAGTACGAGTGATCACCAATACATTAGGGCAAACACCAGCAAGGCTGGCGTCGCTATGGCTTACGGCCAGATCACCGTCCACTGTACAGGCATCACTGATGAGTACGCCACCGGCCATTTCTTCCAGCTCAGCTACGGAAGTAGCCGCGGCAGGAGCAGCAGAGTCATCGCAACCTTCCACATCCGTGGCACTCAGGGTACCAACTACTTCAGGGGCCGTTGTGTCCTCAATTGTAATTACCTGAACAACCGTGAAGCTATTATCGCAGCGGTCCGTAATGGTATAGGTCCGGATAATGATTATCTTAGCCGGGCAAGTACCAGACTCTTCGGTATCAACAAACGTAACAACCAAGTCAGCGTCATCGGTGCAATTGTCCATTACGTCCAGGTCACCCGCCAGGGCTTCCAGGTCGGCGATGGTCGTAACAGCATCTGGGGCGGTGCTGGCATCACAGCCTTCTAAAGTGATCGGTAAGAGTGACCCCGTAGCACTTGGCACTTCCAGATCCTGGATGATGAACTGGTGACTTACCTGAGTGGCGTTGCCACACGCGTCCTTTACCGTGTAAACACGTGTCAACACTCTCGGACAATCATCGGTGAGGAACTGCATGAACGTCACTTCCATATCGGCATCCGCCGTACAGGCGTCCATAATATCGAGGTTGCCCTCCAATTGCTCAAGTTCCGAAACGCTAGTAACCGCATCCGGCGCATCATCTGCATCACAGCCATCAAGGGTCGTGGGAGTGATGACGCCCATTGCCGTCGGGGCCGTAGTATCGTTCAAGGTTAATGTTTGCGTAACGGTACTGCTACGGTCGCACTCATCCGTGATGGTATACGTACGGGTAACGGTAACCGGGCAGCTGCCCTGGCTGTCATCAGTGTAAGTGACCATCAGGTCCTCGTCGGGCGTACAATTATCAGTGATGTCAAAGCCGACAACACCAAGTGCTTCTAGTTCAGCGATGCTGGTAGCAGCCGCGACATCCGAAGCCACACAGGCCTCTACTTCCATCGCTTCCAGCGTCCCGTCAACGACAGGGCCATCAGCATCAATGCGGGTATTGTAAACAACGTCAGTCGTCAGACCACACTGGTCTGTAGCGGTAACGGTGATTACTGCGGCACAAGTACCTACCGTAGCAACGCTCAATTCAGGGGCGCTGACGCTGGTGCAATCATCGGTAGCGGAGGTGGCGGCTAAGGCCGCCGCTTCCGCATCAGCAAGGGTGAGGTAGCATTCATCAATGGGACCTGTACTGGCGACTACCGGACTTTGGTTGCCCGAAGCCGTGGCCGTTTCATAGGCAGGGTTGTCCGTAACCTTCAGGACCGGATCAATACTCCTGAAGCCAGCAACGTCGATACTCATCGTAATGTTGGTGATGGCATCTTCAACCAGGTCAATCATCTGATCAGCGGGGATGCTCAAACAGATTTGGTGGAGGATAATGGGCGTATTCTTCGTTAGAAGGACCGCCTGGCCACCAGGAAGAATCCCGGAACCTGAAGAGTTGAACAAAATACCGTTACCACCAGCACAGTCGGCGGCATCGAAGCTATTGTCTACCATAACACAACTCGCGTTGCTGATGAGCGGCGTATTACCCTCAACACAATCGGTGGTGAAGCCAGTCGTGTAAGAAGTCAGCGTACCGGTCACTCCGGGGGTGTACTCGAGGCCATAACAGAATACGGCGGCACAGCAGTCAGTATTGGAGGTACAGGCAGCGTTATCGCCGGCATCAAGCAAAATCCACTGAGCCGTAGACAGCTCGTCAGTCTCCGCATCACAATCGTCATCGATGCTGTTACCCGGGATCTCCCCTACACACTCACCAACGGTGATGGTGGAAATGGTCATACAGCCCGGGCGATCAGCGTCGCGGATGGTAATATCATAAGTCCCTTCCGTTAATTCGTCAAAGAAATCACTGCTCTGGTACTCTCCGTCGCCCAGGCGGTACTCGATGTCAGCATTACCGTTCTCACAAGAGGTACAGGTAGCTGAGATGGTTACCGTACCATCATTGCCGCAAACTACGCGAGTACTGATGACTTCATCAATCTCGATCTCACAGCACTCAAAGTTGGTATCAGTTACGTTGATACTTACGTCACAGGTCTGGCTGTTGCCATGGCCATCGCTGACTTCTACCGTAAGGATGGGAGCCACCGCGGCACCAAAGTCGGCACAGGAATAAGTCTGCGGACCGCCCTGAATGGCGGGCGTCAAGCTCGTCGCACAATTATCACCAACACTAGTGAACAGGTCCGTAGCAGAGACCGTAACCATAGCATCGGTGCCAAGATTGGCGTTGAAGCTCGTGACACATTCCAGTGTCGGATCATCGTCGTCGTTCACCGTCAAGGTAACCTGGCAGCTTTCGGCGTCGTTGTTACCAACGGCATCCATCAGCGTTAGGGTAACCACTATTTCGTCGCCATGGCCGTAGGCCGTCGACAGGCCAGCTACAACGTCCTGTACAATGACATTGCTGCCTAAGCCACAGTTATCGGTAGCGTCGGTTACCTCAGTCGTCAGGTTCGGAATTTCCACTTCACAGCCGGCCTCACCGGTTGTGGTGATGGTGCGGGCTACTACCGAAGGGCAAGTGAAGGTGGGGCCTTCGTTGTCCTCCACCGTAATGGTAAACATACAGTTGTCAGTACCAACAGCATTGGCGGCCGTAGCCGTTACCGTCGTCGTACCCACCGGGAAGCTGGTACCAGGGTCCTGGCTGTAAGCGATCGTGCTGGCGGGGATGCCTGCTGTCTCTATAGCCGCGAAGCTGACAATTGCACCGCAATCACCCTCGTCGTTGTTGACCGTGATGTTGTCCGGGCAAATGATGTCTGGTGCTATACCACTAACGGTAATATCAAAGGAACAGCTAACCGTGTTCTCGCTTGGGTCTTCGGCTTCGAAAGTTACCGTCGTTACACCGATCGGGAAGGTCGCGCCACTGGCAAGACCAGCCGTCTGGCTGACCGTGGCCGAGCAGTTGTCCGTAGCCGTAGCGTCAGCGAAGGTCACCACTGCACCGGCGGCGCTGGTGGCGATCACGCTAATGGCTTCAGGGCATTCGATCATTGGTTCCTCGGTATCCTCGATCAGCAGCGAGATGTTGCCAATAGCCGTTACATCAGGTATACAGCTGGATTCATCACCAAATTCAGCGATATAACCGGTTATGGAAGAGAAGGTAAGTGGCCAGTCATTCCACTGCCCACGCGATGCTGGGTCAGACGGTTCATCTAGCATCATTCCATAATCCTCGTTGTTACCAGAATTACTTGGATTCGCAAAGTGCCAATTGGTGTAGAACCCATTTTGAGCAGCTCCATTATTAAGACCATTCCAAAAAACCTGTCCAGCTTCCGGGCCGGTCATCCATTTCCACACCCCTTCGGCTTCTGCATCAGAAGCTCCGATCCAGGAGTTACCCCCGATTCGACTGACGATGAAATTGTTCTCGTTTTCTGATGTTATCGTCGGCAGGTAGCCAGACATACCAAAAAGCGTTTGAGCTTCAGCTGCAATCTTAGCATCCGTCCAGCTAATCTGGGGAGCGTCAAAGTATTTGTAGTAGTGTCCGTTTTCACTGTAGAACAAGTCTGAACCTTCCGTCTTAACGATATACGTCATCGCTATACTTCCCGTCACGCCATCAGCTGGAGTAAAGGTAAAGGTGCCATTTTGATTATCTTCAATCGTTCCATCGGTGGGATTTACCAGGTTGACTTCCTGTATTATCAAAGTTGCGCCATTGCTGGCTACATCACCATCAAGTAGAGTCGCTGCTGAAATGTTTACCTCCGCAGTTGGGCAGCTTGTGCCCAAGTCTTCCGCATCCGTAGTGATGGTGAAGAAGTCAGGGTTTTCTACTGTTTCCACTGCAACGATACAGCTGTTGTCAGTATTCGTCCCATCTGATACGGTCACGGTTACATTGGTCGTACCTACACCAACTAAATCCGTTTGGCTCAAGGCGATGGTAGGGATCAAGCCACAGTTATCGGTAACAATCAGACCGAGATCTACTGGTGAGATCGTCGTCTCTCCGCAAAGGTCGAGAGTAATTTCTGCCGTAGTGGGACAGATGAAGGTCGGCGCCTCCGTATCCTCCACCGTAACGGTGAACGTACAGTCATCAGAACCAATAGCATTCGTAGCTGTAGCCGTTACCGTCGTCATTCCAACCGGGAAGCTGGTACCAGGGTTCTGGCTGTAAGTGATCGTGCTGGCGGGGATACCAGCTGTTTCGGTGGCCGCAAAACTCACAATCGCACTGCAATCTCCTGCATCATTGCTGACGGTGATGTTATCAGGGCAGCTGATGTCTGGTGCTACACCGCTAACGGTAATATCAAAGGAACAGCTAACCGTGTTCTCGCTCGGATCTTCGGCTTCGAAAGTTACCGTAGTTACACCCATCGGGAAGGTCGAACCGCTGGCAGGACCAGCCGTCTGGCTGACCGTAGCGGAGCAGTTGTCCGTAGCCGTTGCGTCAGCGAAGGTCACCTCAGCGCCGGAGGCGCTGGTGGCGATTACGTCGATCGCTTCGGGGCAGGTAATTTCAGGCGCTTCGGTGTCAGTAAGCGTAAGTGTTATACTGCCCACTGCTGTAAAATTCGGCGTACAGCCAATACTACCACCGTACTCTACTACATAGCCTTGAATCTCATTTGTACCTGTGCGATCTTCAGGATAATCGTTCCATTGCCCATTGGTCCGAAAGTGAGCGTAGCTCTCTCCGTTAGCATGGGGGAAATTATTCGGTTCATTTACTTGCCAATTGGTGTAAGCGCCATTAACAGGACTACCATTTGCCAAACCTTGCCAAAAAGCAGTACCTGCTTCCGGGCCAGTAACCCATTTCCAGGTATTCGGCACCTCTAAATCCGTAGCGCCCATCCAGCCCTGGCCTCGTAGTTTGGTTAGAACAAAGTCCTGTTCTGCCTGAGAAGTGATCGTAACCAGGTACCCTTGTTGTCCGAATAGGCTCCTCTCTTCTGCAGCTGTTTTAGCATCGGTCCAGGTAATATCCGGGGCAGTTACAAATTCATAGTAATGGCCATTTTCATTAAAGAAGAGGTCATCTCCTTCAGCTGTCACCAGGTACTCAAATGCAACTGCGCCAGAGAAATTTGTAGCAGGTGTAAAAGTAAAAGTACCATCACCATTATTGACAACTGACCCCTGTGTGGGATCAACCAACGTCAGGTCCTGGACTTCGATGTTCCGCCCATCGGAGGCATTATCGTTGCCAAGTAGTGTTGCTGCTGAAATAATGACAGCAGCGCCAGGGCATTGATTACCGAGGTCATCTGCCTGAGTCGTGATGGTGAAAGCTTCCGGGTTTTCCACTGTAGTAACGGCAACGACACAGCTGTTATCAGTATTCGTCCCATCAGATACTGTAACCGTTACGTTCGTTGTACCTGCCCCCGTTAAGGTGGATGGGCTTAGCGTGGTAGTTGGATCTGCAACGCAGTTATCAGCAACAATCAGACCGAGATCTACTGGTGAGATCGTCGTCTCTCCGCAAAGGTCGAGAGTAATTTCTGCCGTAGTGGGGCAGGTGAAAGTCGGTGCTTCGGTATCCATACCCGCAGCAACCATAACACCTGTTTCACTGACCGTACAGCTACCGTCACTGGCATCCGTAGCCGTAACGGTGTAAGTACCGTCGGGAAGGTCGCTGAATACGTTAGCATTCAGTGTACCTACAGCTGGAGAGATGGTATAAACGATTCCGCCGGTGCAGGTAGTACAGGTAGCATTGACGGTGATGGAGCCATCATCTGCACCTGGGCAACCTTCAGCGGTTGGGGTGGCGGAGGTGATAGTGATGTCACAACTTGCTATTGCTAAGCCACCGACAGCAAAGGAAAACTCTCCGTCGTCGTCCTGGCAAGCATCGTGCGCTACGGTCACCGTAGTGGCCGTAGCGGCACCGGCAACGGTAGGCGCATACACCACGTCGAAGGTAGCCGTGCCGCCACCAGCTACGGTAGTTGGGGCACCAGCCCCAATGGTGAAGGCCGCATCACCGGTAATGGTGATGTCGCTAAGGATAAGCTCATCCGTTCCGGCATTGCTGATGGTGAAGGTGCGGGTCAGTGACTCACCGGTCAAAACATCACCAAAGTCGGTATGATCCGCAACAGCGGTAGCCGTCTGACCATCGGTGATGGCCGCAGCATTACCCGTAGCGGCGATCTGTGCTATCGTAAGCGTAGCAACACCAGCAACGGGTGTGGGACTGAAGGTGTTGGTATTGTTAATCACAGCGTTGTTCAACACCTGATAGGTATCGCCATTACCGCTGTCGGTAGCGGAGCCACCGGCGTCTCCCCAGAAGTTACCGCTGGCATCAACGTTTGCATCTTGCCGGGCTTGTATGCCCGTGATATTACAAACAAAGTTGTTGCCCGTAGCATTAGCGGCAACATCGGTTGACTTCAGATCGACATACAGACCGATGTTATTTGCTTCGATCAAGTTACCGCTTACCGTTGGGCTGCTGGTGATCGCAGCACCCTGAAGAACAGATATGGCATAGGTTCGGCCTCGAACACTGTTCCCAGTAACAACCACACCACTACAACCTAATGCCCTGATCCCCTGAAGGTTACCAACATTCTCATCCGGAGCTTTCAGAGTAAGGCCTTCGACCCGGCCGTTCTCTGAGGTGTTAAGTTCAACGGCAAATGCGCCGAAGGGTCCGATCTGGTCAGCCTCAGTGAGGGTAATTTCCGTACCCGCAACCGAGCCATCCGATACGATAATCCCAGGCATATTGTTCACGTATACCCCTCCATTACAGTCCGTAAAGCTATTGCCGGAAGCCTCTAATCGCATGTTTTCAACATCGGCTGCAACGCTCTCAAAATGCAGGGAACCGTTATTGAAGCCACCGCCACAGTTCGTCAGGGCATTGCCGGTTACGGTAGCGTTTTCGCCGCTTCTAATGAAAATGCCTTTAATTGTGTTGTTCGTAAGGGTGTTGTCCATTACTGAAGAGTTCACACAGTTATCCAGCTGCACTCCAATCAAGCGATCAGTAATCGTTGCGCCACTTACGGAAAGGTTGGCGGTGCTCGCCCCGAACAAGCCAGTGCCGCTAGGCCCTGTTCCACTGTAAGATAGATCGAGGTCGGTTAGCGTAGTATTGGGGCTACTTTGAACCTTTAAGTTGGTCCCAGCAACGGAAGCACGACCGTCGTCGTCCGCGAGTATGACCTCTGCGGGCGCGACATTCTTAACGGTCACTCCATCCATATTATGAATCCAAACGGCGTTTGCACCACCAGCGAAGGTGTTCCCGCTGACGTTCATCCGTGGGCCGCCATCAGCCGAAATGCTTAGTAGCTCCAGCGCGTAGCGGCTACCAGCACCTCCGGAGGTGCCAATGGTGTTACCGGTAACCGTTACGTTGCTACCGTCCGATACGCGAATGGCGGTAAAGTTTGCATTACTAATATTGCTATTCGTGACGCTTCCTGTTGCGGAGTTGTAAACCTGAACACCAACAGACCGGCGATCAACCGTCAGATTGTCTACCATTAAATTGGCACAGCCACTGGCGTTGAGTCCGATTCCGTTGATACCGCTGGCACCATTATCGAAGCTTAAGTCAAAATCGGCAAGACTTACGTTAGGGCAGTTTTGAAGGTAAAGGTTCGTTCCTCCTACGGTTTTTCTGCCATCGTTGTCTGGTAAAAGCACTTCAGGAGACCCGGTGTTTGCGATCGTAACCCCGTCCATTGCTGCAATCCATACGGCATTTCCTCCGCCGGAGAATGTATTTCCGCTCGCCGTTAACCGGGAGCCACCTACGTCTGAGATGTTATTCAGCTCGAGATTATATCTACTACCGGCTCCTCCGCAACTGGTAAAGCTATTGCCCGTAACCGTAGCACTGCTTCCACCATTAACTCTTATACCAGTCCTACTGACGTTAGTCAGCGTATTATTGGTGACGCTTACGGTTTCGGAGTTGTCTACTTGAAGACCATTACTACGGCGGTCAATCGTCAGATTGTCTACCATTAAATTAGCACAGCCGCTGGCGTAGAGCCCGGTTCCGGTGATACCGCTGGCACCATTATCAAAGCCTAAGTCAAAATTGGCAAGACTTACGTTAGGGCAGTTTTGAAGGTAAAGGTTCGTTCCTCCTACGGTTTTTCTGCCATCGCTGTCTGGTAAAAGCACTTCAGGGGACCCTGTGTTTGCGACCGTAACCCCGTCCATTCCTGAAATCCATACGGCATTACCACCGCCGGAGAACGTGTTTCCGCTCGCCATTAACCGGGAGCCACCTACGTCTGAGATGTTAAACAGCTCGAGATTATATCTACCACCCGCTCCTCCGCAACTGGTAAAACTGTTGCCCGTAACCGTAGCACTGCTTCCACCATTGACTCTTATACCAATCGTATTGACGTTAGTCAGCGTATTATTGATGACACTTACCGTTTCGGAGTTGTCTACTAGAAGACCATTACCACGGCGGTCAATCGTCAGATTGTCTACCACTAAATTAGCACAATTAAGGGTACTGAGCCCGGTTCCGTTGATACTGCTGGCACCATTATCAAAGCCTAAGTCAAAATTGGCAAGACTTACGTCGGCACAGTTCTGAAAGCGAAGGTTGGTTCCGCCTACGGTTTTTCTGCCATCAGTGTCCGATAAAAGCACTTCAGGAGACCCGGTGTTTGCGACCGTAACCCCGTCCATTCCAATAATCGAAACAGCGTTTGATCCACCGGAGAAAGTATTTCCGCTCACTGTTACCCGAGAGCCACCTACCGCTGAGATGCTATTCAGTTCGAGATTATATCTACCAGCGCCTCCTCCGCAGCTGGTAAAGCTATTGCCCGTAACCGTAGCACTGCTTCCACCAGTAACCCCTACACCAATCGTATTGACGTTAGTCAGTGTATTATTGGTGACACTTACCGTTTCGGAGTTGTCTACTTGAATACCATTATTACGGCGGTCAATCGTCAGGTTGTTTACCGTCAAATTGGCGCAATTAAGGGTGCTGAGCCCGGTTCCGGTGATACCGCTGGCACCATTATCAAAGCTTAAGTCAACATTGGCAAGACTTGCGTCGGGACAGTTCTGAAGGCGAAGGTTCGTTCCTCCCACGGTTTTTCTGCCGTCGTTGTCCGGTAAAAGCACTTCAGTCGATCCGGCATTTGCAATTGCAAGGCCGTCCATTCCAGCAAGGAATACGGCATTTGCACCGCCGGAGAACGTATTGCCTGCCATCGTCAGGCGGTCGCCTGCAACATCGGTCATACTTGCAAGGTTAACAATATAGCCACCGGCCGCGCCACCACAATCGATAAATTCATTGTTCGTGATCGTCACGTCGCTACCACTGGTTACTTCGATGGCGGTTCTGCGAATTAGCTCGAACTTACAATTGGAGATTTCAACGTCTGTCCAGTTATCAACGTCAATCGCCAGGTTGTTGCCAAAATTACCAGCTGCTCCAAGAAATCCAAGGTTAGTGATGGTTAGCCCCGTCTTGGTTCCGACAGTTCTTAAAAGCCCCACCGTTCCACTAAGGATGAAGTTTGGTACACCTCCCGTTGAAGTACCGTTGATGGATACCGGCTCGGTGATGATCAATGTAGCCGTAGAGGTCATCGTTCCCGTAGCAGTGATATTAATCACATCGGCGGCAGCATCCAGGTTTGCCTGAGCGATTGCCCAGGGAAGAGAGTTAACCGTAGCCACATCTGCACTGGTGTTGTTGACCGTGTATGTCGTCTGTGCCGTTAATGGAAAGAAAACTCCAAATATTAAGACAGCCAGTAAAGCGGCACGCCATTGAGGGGGAGAAAGAGGATTGAAGCAGAGCATTGGAATAAGCGTGTTTTGATGAGAAGAGAAAGACCAAATCGATGAATTGACATAGGGATGTCCGTTGAGCCCATGAGCTCATTCCACCATGATGAGGTGTATTTTTTATCGTGCGTCAGGTTGTAAACCTTACTCCTTTAAGTTGTCATCTGAAGGAGTATATCAAGTTGTAAGTAGTAGTTTGTTCCTGTTTGTTTAGCGTGTGTTATCTTTTGAAGATGATTCAAATGTATAGGGAGACAGCAGTCTCTTCTTTTTTTTTCAGCCAAATGTTCTGAACAACACATTCCTTTGTTCTGAATGGTAAATTCTTGTTCTAAAACAATGCTTTACAGTCGTAGAACCACTTTAAAAGCCCATGAGCAATACCAGGTTTTCACTGCTTCTGATGGTCATCATTGCACCTGCGGGCTCGCCACAGTGCAGTACAAGCAATAATCTGACCAGCTACGTCTCTACTGGTGACCACGCTATTGGATGAGTTGTCGTAACCTGCTGACAGCTTCCTTTCGCCAGGTGCGGCCTATTGGAATTACAGTTTTACCAATCAGAATTTTTGAAGCATTGAAGTGCTCTACATAATCGACATTCACTAAATAGCTTCGGTGCACCCGGAGGAATTTACCGGATGGCAATTCGGATGTCAGGCGATCCAGGCTGATGCGTTTCAACACCCTTTGATCATTCGGGAAAAAGAGCCGGCAGTAAACGTGTTCGGCCTTTACGTAAAGGATGTTGCGAACGGGGATACGGACACGTACCTTACCTTTTTCAACCCAGATGGACTGGCCCTCTTTATCGAAGGGGTCATTTGAGTTCCTGTCGTTCTTTGCGAGAGGTGCCAATGACTTGTGAGAAGTCTTTGGAAAAGTCGAAGCTATTAGATTCCTATTCATTTTTGTGCATTTTGCTGGGCGGCGGTACTTACTTTCCGGACATTTACTATGTCGTTCAGAACAAAAATGCGCTAAAGCATGTCTCGACATCGAAAATCAGGGACGAACCGTAGGTGACAAGGGATAAGTGGCCATTTTCCTGATAGAATTAGTATATATTGGGAGCCTAACCGCCTACTTCATGTGTTTTTTCAATCGGTTTTCCCGTTTCCTTTCCCTTCCTGTCCTATGTTTTGGTCTCCTGTTCACTTCTGAACTGGGGGCACAGATTCCCAACCTGAACCTATCTAAAGAAGAACTGCTTCGCCGGGTAGAAGCCGATTCTCAGGACGACCGGCATTTCAATGCGCTAGCTCAACTTATTCGTTTGATGGCGAATGATGCGCGTTCTGGCACCAACAGTGTTTATCCGGACTATGACCCGACGCGTCCGATACGGCCTTACTTACAAGACTTAGGGAAATTGGGTGCTAAATTGGGGGACCCCTATCCTGCCCGGGTAAGAATTACGGAACTTCACATGAAGGCACTGGCCTGCCCAAACTTGTCAGTTGAAAATCGTCGTAAAATCCCCCCCTTATACAAAGTCATTCAGGATAGCCTGGGCACCGATGGCTCTCCTGAGAACCTTGAATTGCGCCTCGGGCTGCATGCAGCCATGTACTTTCAGTGTAATCGGGACTCTTTCCCTTTTTCCCTCAAGGGGCCAATTGCTGAAGATCTTTATCAGGAACCCGGGCTAACGGATTCTCAACGCGTAGTGCTTTCACTCTACATGATTCTGGATAATTTCACCGTTGGGGATAGTGAGCGGGGACGGGAAATCATCCGTAATTCTTTACGGACCGCAGAAGAAATGGAAGGGGGCCATCACGCTAAAGCCCGGTTGTACATGATGCTCGCCGACTTTTTCCAACAATTTACCGGAGACTATGAAAAGGGAGCAGAGTTACTCCATCTTGCTCAAGACAACCTGGGTGAAATGGAAGAGGCTTACAGTGATTATGGCAATGTTGTGTCCAATAGTCTGGTACAGACATACAGTAAACTGAAAAAATATGACGTTGCCCTAACCCTTCTCGATTCTTTGGCAGAAGAAAAAGGATCGCAAAGCCCGATGGAGCGTTTGGAGGCGACTAAAGATCTCTATGACTTAGCACAACGACTCGAATTATGCCGGAAGAGTACCGACACGCTTTGTCAGGAAAATTTCGAGCAATTACTAGCGGGCATGGAACTGGCTAACAAAGATGAGGGGTACGAAGGACTGAGCTCAGCAAATGCTCAGGCGGGGCTCTATTATCATCACATCAATCAGGATGACAAAGCCCGCCCCTTACTGGCTAAAACATTTGAAAAAATAAAAGTGACCCGTTGGTACCCAAGCGACCTGGGGACAGAAGTGGTAGAGGCCTATAAAGAAACGCTCGGCGATGGTATTGACCCTGAATTAGAGGTTGAGCTTTATCAACATTTGCTTTACTGGAGTAATAATGAGACCAGTGTTGCCCGGAGTAATGCCTCGAGCAAAGCCGCCTTTGAATTGGGCGTAACCGAAAACAAACTGGCTCGCCAGCGTGCGGAACAACAGACAATTCTGGCGGAACAAGATGCGGCATCAGATCGGCGCTTCTACTCTATCTTGCTGGGAGCACTGGCTCTTCTGCTCGCCGTCATTGGCTATTCGTTTTACCGAAGCCGTCGTGACGGGCAAAAACTAGCTAACCAAAAGGCGCTGGTAGATCAGTCTTTATCCGAAAAGGAAGTCCTCCTCCGCGAAATCCATCACCGGGTAAAAAACAACCTCCAGATCATCTCCAGCTTACTGCAAAAGCAAGGCCGGCTGGCCAACGACAGCGACGCCCAGAAGTTAGCCAAAGAAGGGCAGGAACGCATCCAGTCCATGGCCCTCATTCATGAGAACCTGTACCAGTCTGAACAGCTTAGTGGGGTTAACATCCGTTCTTACCTGGAAGACCTCGGCACAAACATCAGCAGGAGCCACAGCAAACCCGGGAAGGACATAAAGCTCGATCTGGTTGTCGCAGATGAATACCTGGATCTCGACACGGCCATCCCCGTCGGGCTAATTCTCAATGAGCTATTGACAAATGCTTACAAATATGCCTTCCCTAACGGCAGCAATGGTCAGATTCAGGTGGTCTTTCAGCGGGTAGCCGATCGCTTTGAGCTGGAAGTAAACGACAACGGCGTGGGCCTCCCTGCTGACCACGCTGCCCGCAGTAGTAAATCTCTTGGTCACAACCTGGTTAAGGGCCTCGTCCGCCAGCTGGAAGGCAGCATCAAATGGATGAAACCAGAGCGGGGAACTACCGTACAAATCGAATTTTAACTATGGCAGATCAAGTACGTATTCTCATCGTAGAAGACGAATTCATCACCATGGACGCCCTGCGGGATTCCCTGACGGGCATGGGCTACGCCATTGCCGGAGACGCGATGCGCGCCGATGAAGCGTTGCGGGTATTGGACGAAGGGCAAACCGACCTCGCTATTCTCGATATCAACATCAAGGGTGCCCGATCCGGCATCTGGCTGGCAGAACAGATTAAAGAACGTTACCACATTCCCTTCATTTTTCTTACCGCTTTCGGTGACAAACAAACCATTGCCGATGCCGCCCGGACTCAGCCCGGCAGCTACCTCGTCAAACCCTTCGTGGAGCAAGACCTCCACGCGGCCATTGAACTGGCCGTGAACACTTTTAGTGCCACGAAAAATTTACCGGTCCCCTTGCCCAATCAGTCGCCCAGCCCGGTAGAGTCGCCAAAACAACTACTGATCGACGATAGTATTTTCGTCAAAGACGATTTGGTTTTTCGGCGGGTTTCTATTTCCAACATTCAGTATATCCAGTCTTTCCGTAATTACCTGGAGTTAAATGTCGGGGAGGGAAGAAAGTATGTGCTCCGCTCCACACTGAAGGACTTTATGGGCCAACTACCGTCAGACTATTTCATACAGACGCACCGGTCATACGCCGTAAACCTGCAGAGGGTTAATCGAATCGGGGGCAACTTCGTCGGGGTAGCCGATCATGAAGTACCGATAAGCCGGGAGACAAAGCAGGAGGTAATGCGGCGCTTGAATTTGTATCAGTAAAGATTAATGCGAATTACGGGCTAAAGACCCTTCGGTGCGCACCGAGGGGCTTAACCTTCAACGGTTTTGCTCGTAACTCACATATAATTAGCCGTTAGCCCCAAAATGCTAAGTCCTTCAGGTTTACTGAAACTCAAACAACCCGCTATTAGTAGAATAGGCCAGGAAAACATCACGGCCAGCAGCATTTACAAGCTCTTTCGCCACTCCCCTTATGAGGGTAACGCTCACAATCGCGTTTGCCGGAACGCAGGGAAAATCTGAGGCTGAAAAGGTATAGCTTTCCCGCCCATCCGGGATTTGGAGATAATCACTACATCTCTCCGGATGTACAGCGACGATGTTCTCCTCGTTAATCAACGGGCTGTAATCTACCACGATAAAAACGCCGTTCTTATTCGTATCATCAATATTCCAACTGACGGTTCTTTCCAATAATTGGTTTTGTGGAAGTTGGCTCAGGTTACTCTTCAGTACTTTAGGTATAGCGCCTAAGTCTACTGGAGTTGTAATGGATTTTAAGGAATCGACACCATCTTCTTCTATCCGCAAAGAGAGAGTATGGCCAAATAAATCAGCAATCCCAGATTCATCCTTAATCACATTAAAGTCCTGCTGAAGTGGAATTCCCCAGGCTTCATTTAAGACAATCCGGGACGGAGGGTTGAGAATACTGGATTCACCTCCGACGATTCGCATAAAGTATGTTTCAGAGGGCATTCCATCTCTGCCGGTTCCTCCCTGATCGTGCCGTATCTGAACCATGCCATCATGCGCTCCCAGAAATGCAGACTGGTAAAAATCTATATCACGAACAATGAGGTCGTTACTTCTCTCACTATCGATTGGCTTCTCACACGCAGAAGCCCCAAAAGCAAGAAAAATCAATGTGATCGCGTAATAAAGAGGTTTCATGTAAACAATTAATTAGTACACATGGAGAAAGTCTTCATCATGGATAAACCGAAACACCGGAATGCTTTGATGTTGATCTCCAGAATGAATTTAGCAGGTCTTACCCTGTCAATTTATCGGGCAGCCGGGAATCCAATATGGTGTTTTTTTTTTACAACTCAAAACTGACCTCCCGTAATCATTCTTCCACCTCCACCACTAATCCCTCCACCGCAAACTCTTCATCCACTTCCTCCAGGTAAACGCCGCCGATAGCGGCCTTCAGGGCTCTGACGGTGGCTGGTACCGTGCTCTGGGGTAGTTCCAGCCGCACGACGGCTGTCTCCCCAAAGTCCTGTTCCGTCATCTCCAGCCCCAGGCTACTGAGGGCAGACATAACGGGAGACATCAGCTCATAGCCAAAACGCAGGATGATCGATTTAGTCAGCGGCTGCAGGGTCGTTTCCGTCGCTTCGATGGCGACTACGGCCGCTTCGCGGTAAGCATTGATGAGGCCGGAGGTGCCCAGCTTCGTCCCGCCGAAGTAGCGGGATACCACGATGACAATATCGCTGAGGCCGGCTTTATCGATCTGGCCAAGAATGGGCTTTCCGGCGGTACCGGAGGGTTCGCCATCGTCATTCGCCCGCCAGCGATCCTGCCCCGGGCCCAGCCGGTAAGCATAACAGTGATGGTTGCATTTAAAGTGAGTCTTAGCACATTCCTCCACTACGGCCAGCGCTTCTTCTTCGCTACGAACGTGGCGAAGCGTCGCGACGAACTTGCTGCCCCGGTCGCGGAACTCCCCCTCGCCTGCTTCGGCGGGAATGCGGTAAAAGTCAGGCTTAATCATTGGGCGAAGGTAGGGGTTTGCCATTACGGATTGGCAATAATCCACCTCATATGATTTAACGGAGACCGGGATTACCGACAGCTGCTTAAACTTGCTACTCTTCCTTTTTAAACAATTTCCGAATGGTTGCCCCAAAACTTAATTCCCCCCTCCTACTTCTCCTTTGGTGTATTTGTCTCGTTTCCGCCTGCAATAAGAATACAGGCGTCATCACCCCACCCGAGCCGGAGCCCGACCCAATGACCGGGGACCGGGATTTTGAAAACATTGACCCGAATCAACCCTCCTTCGTCTCCATCGATGACACTACCCCGGAGACGCAAAAATGGGTAAAAGTGGAGGAGCTGACTGACGACTTCGACTCCTGGAACGACAACAAATGGTTTAAGCCACTGTGGAACTACGGAGTCCCCGTCGATATGAAGGCGGAGAATGCGGGGGTAACGGACGGCAACCTCTGGATAAAGGCCACACTAAATGAGGGTCAGGAAAGATGGTTCAACACCTCCCGGGTGCAGTCCCGGGCGCAAATCAACTACCCGATGTACACAGAGAGCCGTATCAAGACCGCCCATATCTCCGCTTACAATACTTTCTGGCTCAACAACGGGAACATCTCCAACCGAAATGAAATTGATGTCATCGAAAACAACTCAAAGCCATCCTGCAACTGCCAGCCGGACTTCCCCTGGCAGATGAATTCCCAGTATTTTCACGTCGTGGACGATGACACCCGCCGCAACAAGGGCAACTTCGACAACCGGAATCTCGCTGATGACAATCCCCTCAAGGGCGTCAGGTGGAATGAGGAATATCACATCGTCGGCGTATGGTGGAAGGACGCTCGTAACATCCAGTTTTACCTCGACGGGGAGCCCGCCGGTAGTGTGGTATCTGAAAGAGACTTCACCCGCGACCTCAACATCATCTGGGACCTGTGGACAGTAGACGAGCCCTGGCTTGGTGGCCTGCCGCCCCAGAGTGATCTCAACGACGAGACGATTAATACGATGAAAATAGACTGGATACGAACGTGGACTTTGGAAGACCGGTAAAAACTACCAATTGACATTATCCGCTTTCATGTAGGCATTCATATCTTTATAGTCCAGTTTCCCGTTGACGGACTTGAGATACTCATGAATCTGGATGCATTTCTTTACCCGGGTATCCGCCCCTTTGGGCTTCGCAATCAGGTAAAGGAGGCTACGCTGTTTCCCCGGCGTGAGCAGATGAAAAACACGCTGTGCCTCTTCATCCACCGCCCAAAGCTCAACGACTTCTTCGGGAACGGGCATGCCGTAATCACTATCATCGGGGGTGATGATTAACTCTGCCTCGTCCCCTTCCTCCAACTTAAATCGCTTACGAACTTCCTTGCTCACCGTAATGAAAAAATTCCCCTGCCCATCGGGCATCATTCCGCTGAAGATCGTTCCCTGCCCATTGATGTTCACCTCAATCCGGGAAGGATTTTTCTCCCGTTGCAGCAATTCACGGACGCTTGATTCCGGTATCACGAAGGCCGTGTAGTAGACGCCGGCGTAGCCGGGTACGTTTTCGCTCACCTGAATCAGTGGGGCGTTTATGGTGGGCATAAGGAATAATTTAGCGGTTCTTTGGCGCTCACCGCAGGTGCAATGAAAAGCTGCAGGGCAAACCAGCGTAGGCGACGCTTGAAGCGGCACTACATTACTACAAAACTACAGTACTACCGACTAATTACTCTAGTCCCTTCAGCGCCAGCTCAATGGCTTTATCGAGTTGCGGGTCCCGGCCGGCTTCGCGGTCGGCGGCGGTGTTATCAATCCGGACGTCGGGGGAGACACCCGTTTTTTCCAGGTTCTCTCCCTCCAGGGTATAACAGCCCCAGCTCGGTAGCCGGTAGAAGGAGCCATCCACAAGGCCCTTGCCGGAGGTGAAGATGATCCAGCGGTAGGTGGGTGTCCCGACGATGGTACCCAGGCCCAACTCTTTGAATCCGGCGGCGGTCATCTCCGCGTCGGAGAGGCTCTTTTGATTGATGAGCAGGACAATGGGTTTGCCCCTCGGGGCAAAGTTGGGCTGATTGCCCGGCTTTCCTTCCCGGAACTTCCACTCCAGATAAGGCTGCTGCGCCAGGAACTGCAGCACGGCATCATGTACGTTACCACCGGTGTTCCAGCGTAAGTCCAGAATGGTTGCCTCCCGGTTGTAACCCTCAGAGACCATCTCGTTCATAAAGCGATTAAGCTCGCCGCCGGTCATATTTTTCATGTGGACGTAGGCAATGCGCTTGCCCGATTTTTCGTCGACCCGCTGCTGGCAGGCGTCCATCCATTCGTCGTAGCGCTGCGTCCGTGCGCTGAAGTAAGACTGCGGATGCAGGCCTTGTTTCACCTCTGTGCCGTTGCGGCTGAAGGTGAGCTCCACCTCCTTGTCCACGCTGGGCCGGCTGAAGTAAAACTCCCGGTTCTGCTTCGGGTCAATCCGCTGGCCGTCAATCGCCACGAGGCGATCTCCCGGGCGGATGTCTACGCCCTTTCGGTCTGCTGGCCCATCCGTAATTACCCGGTCAACCAGGTAAGCATCCTTGCTCCTGAAAACCAGGCCTGCATCCAGCGTCCGCGCCCCTTCTTTTGTCTCCTCCTCTTCCCCGCGGGAGCTAAACCCGTAGTGAGAAGTGTTCAACTCGCCCAGCATATCGTTGGTGATCCGACGCAAGTCTGCCCGGCTGGAAACGTACGGCAGAAAAGCCGCATACTGCTCGCGCTTGGCGTCCCAGTCCACCCCGTGAAAATCTTCATTGTAGAAGTTCTCCTCCATATTCGCCCAGGTCTCCTGAAACATCTGCTTAAACTCTGACTCCAGCGTACGGCGGAAGGTTTTCTTAAGCTCGATAGCTTTCGCCTTTTTCGTCCCCAGATTAACCAGCTGGATTTTACCCGCCCCCACCAGATAATGCTTTCCTTTTACCGTTATCAGATCCGTTGCATTCCCTACGCCCTGCGCCGCGATGGCCTCGGTCTTGGGCGACTCAAAAGGCTCAAAGACCGTCATGAACAACTTGCCGCGGCCTTCGTCATGGTTAGAGCCATAAACGACAATGGTCTTGTCCTTCTCCTGAACTACCATTGGCCCCGACTGGGTTCCAAAGCGCGGGCCCACCGTCTGCATTCGCTCCATAATACCGTCAAAATCGATACTAACGACGACAGAATCTTTCTTCTCCTTAGCCTTTTTCTCCTCTTCGTCCGCGAACAACTCATCCACTTTTTCGGAGCGGTAGGGCTGGTCATATGACTCCAGCGGCAGTCGGTAAAGATTGACGTCTCCCCCACCCCGCGGATAACTGGGTTGGTGACGGGCCGAGGTGAAATAGATGTACTTTCCGTCAGGAGACCAGACGGGATCTTTCTCCGACACGCCCGTCTTCGTCAGGTTAATGACCCGCATGTCTTCCTTTAGGTCCGCCAGAAAAATGTCCTCTTCAAAGTCGATAAAACCGGTAAACATCAGGTAACGATCGTCGGGCGACCAGCGGGGAATCGCTCCGCGAAACCAAACTTCCCGCTTAGCAACGGTGCTAACGGAGAAATCACTGAGGTCCATAATCCGGACTTCATCCCGGCCGCTCAAATAAGCCACCTGACTCGTATCGTGCGCCATTTCCAGGTTACGGCTATTGCGGGCGTCAGAAGTCCGTCGCGTCGGAGCAGCACTGCCATCTGCCGGGATTGTGTGCAGGTTCTGGTAGCCGTTGTAGGTCTGGGTAAACAATAGGGTTTTATCGTCTTTCAGCCACTTGACTTCGAGCACACGGTCGGGGCCGGTCTCCAGCTGACGGATGAATTTGCCTTCTATATCCGAGATGAACAACTCTCCCCTGGAAACGAAGGCGATCTTCTTCCCGTCGCGGGCAACATCAAAATAGCTGACTTTACCATCGGTGCTGAAGTCTTTCGTTTTGGCCAGTCCCGCAAAAGCATTCAGCTCTACCGGAACGGTACGGCTCTTTCCCGATTTCACCTCATAGACCTGCAGCTGATAATCCCGGATAAAGACGATCGCGCTGCCGTCAGCGCTGATGGAAGGGGAAAAGACGGAGGTTTTGAATTTGGTCAGTCTTTTGGCGTCTTTGCCTTCCAGCTGGTACAGGTTGTATTCCTCATTTCCCCGGTCGGAGACGAAGTAGCTTTTGCCGTTCCGGTCTACCATCGGCCACATATCCTTCCCTTCCCAGTCCGTAAGTTTCTCCACTGCGCCGGTGGCGGGGTCGAAGGTCTTGATGTCGGGGCTGTTGGGCCCTACGTAGCGTTTACGATTGGGGTAACGGCTGCTTTCGGAGCTTTCGTTGAAGAAGATCTTACCGTTTGCAGGGTGCGGAACGGCATGATGGAAAGTATTAAAGTAGTGCTTCGTTAAGGCTACCGGCGTGCCGCCAGCGGCCGGCACGGTAAAGGTTGTTCCGCCGTTATAACGGTTGGAAGTAAAATGAATGGACTGACTGTCCCAGCTCCAGCTGGCCACCTCATCGCTGGCCTGGTGAAAGGTGAGCTGTTTGATTGCACCACCGCCCAGCGGAGTGACGTAAATATCATTATTGCCATACTGGGCGGAACTGAAGGCCAGCCATTTGCCGTCCGGGGATACTTTCGGCTTACTCTCTGCACCGTCCAGGGCGGTAATCCGGTTGGCCTGGCCGCCGGTGGCGGGCATTTGCCACAGGTCACCGGCGTAGGCGAAGATGATCGTTTTGCCGTCGGGGGTTAACGCCGGGTCGTCAGGGAAGTAAAGGCCCTGGCCATAAAGAGAGCTCACGGAAAAGAACAGCAGGGCCAGAAGGGGTGTCAGGTTTTTCATTTGGTGGGGTGGTTAAGGGCCTCAATTTAAGAATTTTGGGGGAGAACCTCTGCTGTTGTTAACCGAGCATTACAGCGTAGTCGCTTTAATACAGTTTAGTGGCTTTGTGACCGGCGGCCTGGGGTGGAAACCGATCTAGAAACAGCCCCTGAGCTTGTTGCGTACGGAGCTTGCTGAAATATCGAGGGGGCAGAAATCGACTTAGACTTTTCTAATTCGACTTCCCTGACCAAAGAAGGGAAACTGCCGCTCTTTTGGAAATAATTCCGTAATTACCGTCTATATAAAAGGATTCCACCTTATGCCCATTAACCGGTCAGCAATTCTCTGCTTCAGAATGCTCTTATTTTTTTGCCTTCCGGCTACGGCTTATGCGCAATCTGAGCCTCTTACTTTTATCGACGCTACGAATATGGCAGGTCTGGGCGGAATTCAACATCTGCTGGAACAGCGATTTGCCACCACAACTGAACAAACAAGCGGAGGCATTGCCGTTGAAGATGTTAACCTGGATGGCTACGCAGATTTTTTTGTCATTACGGGCGAAAGATCTGGCGGAGAATTATGGCTCAACCAACAAGACGGAACCTTTAAGCAGGCCAATCACAATGGCCACATAGAAGCCCCGGATGCCGCCACCGGACCATTATTTTTTTATTACAACAATGACCCACTTCCCGACTTATTCATTGGGTCTGCTAATGGGGCAATTCCCGTCTTGTATCTGAATATGGGCAATGGTAATTTCAGCCTGGTGGAAAATACCGGTCTGGAATTATATGAAGGACTCAGTACAACCGGAGCTACTGCCATCGATTTTGATCGGGACGGATGGGAAGACCTTTTCCTTTGTCATTGGAACGAACCCTTTACCCCCTTCCATTTCTTTCGTAACCAGCAAGGAAATGGGTTTTCCCCCTATGATACTAAACTCAATTTTTACAATCTGTTCGCTCCGGAGCTTGATCATGGCTTTACTGCCAATTTCCGGGATCTGAACCAAAACGGGTTCCCGGATTTACTGCTAAGTGGAGATTTTGGCACCACCCAGTTGTGGATCAATGAAGGTGGGCAACAGTTCGTTCCTACCGATCCGGCAGTATTCACGGATCAAAATGGTATGGGAGCTGCCGTTGGCGATTATGATAATGACGGAGACGAAGACTGGTTTGTTACGGCAATCTTTGACGGAGACGGTGTACTGGAAGGGAATTGGGGAGGCAGCGGTAACCGTCTTTACCGGAATGAAGGAAAGGGGAAATTTATGGAGACCCCTCCCCACCCTTCCATCACTCAAACCGGCTGGGGCTGGGCAGCTTCCTTTGCTGATTTTAACCATGACGGTTGGTTAGACTTAATGGTTACCAATGGCTGGCCACGGGGGGAAGACAGTTTTAAAGGGGATACCAGTCGCTTACTCATTAACAATCATAGTGGGCAATTTCTTCCCCTGCCCAACTTTCCTCCAGACACCTTTCAAGGCAGAGGTATTGGTATTCTTGACGTAGAGCTGGATGGAGACCTGGATATTCTCATAGCCAATAATAACGGGCCTCTAAGACTATACAAGAACCAATTAAACGACGACAACTGGCTACGCATACTTCCGCTGCAAGCCGGCAGGACCGCCCATGGTGCTTTAGTCATTCTTTACACTACGTCCGGCGTTTTTCAACGACAGGTCGGGGAGAGCTCAAATTATGTCAGCCAAAATGAAACCGTTGCTCACTTCGGTTTACCCCAGGCAACGAATATTGACTCTTTGATCATCCAATGGCCCGATGGCGCCTCCAGCACCTACTACCAGATTGAAACCAAAACGACAAACCTTCTGACCCAAAAGAAAGGTCAGGAGTATTCAACACCCCCTGATTTCCAGGTCTTTCCTAACCCCGTCCGGGCGGGCAGCTTACTTCACATTCAATCCGATGTGTTTATTAATGACAATATCTTCATCTGGTCTTCTTCAGGTCAGTTTATTGGTTCAGCAATGGTAATCCAACGAGACAATCGGCTGCTTACGCTTCAACTCCCCCCTGCTGCATCCTTGCCACTTGGCGAATATTACATTACATTTGTCTTGCCTGAAAGGGATAATCCCTTTCCTCCTATTAAAATAATTATAGAATGAACAAAACCCTGTTATTTTTCATTTTTGGCATTTTCTTAATCGCTGGCTGTGACAGCGATGATGACCCGACTGAGACTGGTGATGGCAAAGGCGATGTTTTTGTCCAGGTGTTTTTCAATGGTCAACCCGTAGAAGATGCCACCATCACAACCGACCCTGAAACCCTCGAGTTCACAACCGACGATCTAGGATCAGTTCTGCTCGAAGATCTCGAGGTAAATAATTATCGCGTTTTTGCGGACCGGGCTCCATTGGGGAGAGGAGTCTCTCCGGTAATGGTGGACGATAACAACCTGACCGAGGTTAGAATTAATCTCATTCCTGGCCAGTACGTCAGTCCTAACCTCACGCTCTCCACCTCTGAGGGGCAAAACACCTACGATATTGAAGATCCGATAACCTTTGTCGGCAACCTATCGGATGATAGCGATCCAAATACTTTTACCATCACCATTACCAGCGACGTTGACGGAGAACTTGGCCAGGTACAACCGGGTGAAAACGGAAACTATTCCCTGCTTGTCAGTGAACTCAGCGAAGGCCAGCACCTTATCACCGCTTCAACGGTAGACGAAGATGGTCTTGAAGCAAGTCGCCAGATTACTATCTTCATGGTTCGGGAACCAGAAGCCGTCATTTTTGACTCCATCGTAGTCGTTAATGGTCAATTTAAGCTGTACTGGCAGCCCTCGCAAGAACCTGAATTTAGCGAATACAACATACTGCGTTCCGATAATGGCGCCGATGGCTTTTTCCGGAATATTAACGTCAATACTGATCAGGCAACCAGCAGTTACCTTGACCCGGATATCGAGTACGCAACCAACTACTTCTACAAAATCCGAGTTGTTACTAATAACGGGGCTGCTGTCGAAAGCGAAAGCTTATCCGCCCGCTATCTACTGGAAGGTATTAACCTGGAAACCGGAATTGTCAGACTCAAAGCAGACCGTACCCGCCCCTATTTATACGGACTGGACCGTGTCAACAACAATTTGCTCTTCATCAACACCTCAACCAACGAGGTAGAAAAAACTATTTTTGTTGGCTCAGCACCCGTTGATATCGCCTTCAGCCTTGACAATTCTGAAGCTTACATCGCCAATTTTGGAAGTACTCAGATTGCCGTCGTCAATCTCGACACTCAGGAAAAAATCCGGGACATAAATGTCGACGTGAACATTGGGACCTGGGACGGAAACCCATACCGTCTGGCCGTTTTGGCCGGGGATCGTCTGGCCTTTACCAGTGAAGACCAATGGAATAATATTAAGGTCGTAAGAACAAGTAATGGTGTAAACCTCTCATCGGCGGGTTCGATCTATCAGCCGGGGCTCCTCACCAATTCGACCGGAACTATTCTTTTCGCTACGGAGTCTGGCTCTAGTGGAAGCTCCGCTATCCGCTACAACCTGGAGGGAGATAACCTTGTAGAGGTATCCGAAAGCGCCAGCCTGTCTAATTCCTTCCGGGATGCCTGCCTCACGGCTGACGATAAGTACCTGTTTTTCAACGGCAACAAACTCCTGACCAGTAACCTCAGTACTTCATTAGGCAGCTTCAATGATAAAATTCTGGCCTGTACAGACTCCGGAGACATCGTTGTCGGAGAAAGAAACATCTGGGATGGCGAAACATTCGCTATTATTTCTTCACTCGTCGTCTCCCCTGACCTGGCGGTGATTCCTCCCGGAAGCCGTCAAGCATATTTGTACGTTAATGAAACTAGCCAGTTAATTATCGTTGATTTGACCGAGTAACTCCTGAAGTTCAATCCTTACCAATGCTTGTGCCTGCCCAAAAGCCTCCACTATCTGTCAGCATACAAAACCTCACCGCCCGATTAATAGTCACCAAAATCAAACTGTCAACCTGATTTAGGACTATTCTGAATCTAGTATCTTTGCGCCCCGAATATCAAAGATATGTCCCGCCAGCGCACTTATAAGATCAAAGAATGCTTCTACACCCTTCAGGGCGAGGGCGCGCAGGCTGGCCGTGCGGCCGTTTTTTTGCGGTTTACGGGGTGTAATCTCTGGAGCGGTCGGGAGGAAGACCGGCACGAAGCCGTATGTAAATTCTGTGATACAGACTTCATCGGCACGGACGGACAGAACGGGGGGCGCTACACGCAGGTGCAATGCGGGGATTTGGTGCAAAGTTTGTGGCCCGGTGGTGGCCGGCCTTACGTCGTCTGTACTGGCGGAGAGCCATTGCTACAGCTGGATGAGCCGCTCATCGGGGAGCTACAGTCTCGTGGCTTCGAAGTTGCCGTAGAGACCAACGGCACCGTCCCGGTACCGGAGAGTATCGACTGGGTCTGCGTCAGCCCCAAAGCTAATGCCGACCTTATCGTCACCCGGGGTGACGAGCTCAAGCTCGTCTTCCCTCAGTCCGAAGCAGAGGCCCAACCCGAGCAATTCACCCAGCTGGATTTCGAACACTTTTTCCTGCAACCCAAAGACGAAGCCGACGCGGACCACACCCCGGCTACCGTTGCCTATTGCATGGCTCATCCGCAGTGGCGCATCAGTTTGCAGACCCATAAGCTGATGGGGATTGATTAAGTGAGAGAATGAATCAATGATTGAATAATGCTAAAAGAAGTCAGCAGTTAGAATCAAGCTCATTCACTCATTCCCACCTTCTCTCCTTCAATTTTCCCTACCTTAAGCCCGTCTTATCTACGCACCCACACTACTCATGCAATTAGGAACACTCGACTGGAGCATCATTGCTGCCTTCTTCATCGTCTCTCTCGCAATTGGTCTTTGGACCAGCCGAAAGTCCGGCGAATCCTCCAAAGAATTCTTTCTCTCCGGCCGGAATATGCCCTGGTGGTTACTCGGTGTCTCCATGGTTGCGACGACCTTTTCAGCGGATACCCCCAACCTGGTTACGGACATCGTACGGAAACAAGGGGTGGCCGGCAACTGGGCCTGGTGGGCCTTTCTCCTCACGGGAATGCTGACGGTGTTCGTCTACGCCCGCCTCTGGCGGCGCTCCGGCGTCATGACCGATCTGGAATTCTATGAAATGCGCTACAGCGGAGCCCCCGCCCGCTTCCTGCGTGGCTTCCGGGCCATCTACCTCGGGGTGTTTTTCAACGTCATGATTATGGCCACCGTCTGCCTGGCGGGAATCAAAATCGGTAGCGTGATGCTGGGCATTTCCGCCGAAACGACCGTCATTCTGGTGGGTGTAATTACGGTTGCCTACTCAGCCCTGGGTGGCCTGCGGGGTATTGTGATTACCGACTTCGTTCAATTCGGCCTGGCCATGATTGGTGCTTTCTGGGCCGCTATTTACATCGTCGGCTTACCGGAGGTAGGCGGACTAGACCAACTGTTCACCCATCCCAACGTCAGCGACAAACTGAACTTCATTCCTGACATGAGCGATCCGGAAATGTACATTCCGCTACTCGTCATCCCCCTCGCCGTGCAGTGGTGGAATGTTTGGTACCCTGGCTCCGAGCCCGGTGGCGGCGGTTATATCGCCCAGCGAATGCTGGCCGCTAAAAACGAACGCCATGCCGTTGGGGCCACCTTTCTCTACAATGCTTTTCACTACGCTCTGCGCCCCTGGCCGTGGATCCTCATCGCCCTGGCTTCGCTGATCGTTTTCCCTGACCTCGACAGCATCCGGACAGCTTTCCCCGGCGCCGACAAAATCGACGACGACCTGGCTTATTCCGCCATGCTCACTTACCTCTCTCCCGGCCTGAAGGGACTCGTCGTGGCTTCCCTCATCGCCGCGCTGATGTCTACCCTCTCCACCCACCTCAACTGGGGCGCCTCCTACGTCGTCAATGATTACTACAAGCGCTTTCGCAAACCGGATGCTACGGAGAAGGATATGGTAAACGTCGGCCGTATCAGCACCGTCGCCCTAATGGTGCTGGCAGCCCTCTTTGCCCTCGTACTCAATAATGCCCTGGAGGCCTTCAACATCCTCCTTCAGATTGGTGCGGGCACCGGTCTCATCTTCATCCTCCGCTGGTTCTGGTGGCGGATCAATGCCTACACGGAGATTGCTGGGATGTTTATCTCCTTTGCGGTTGCCATCTTCATGAACTTTGCCTACCCTTCACTCGGCTTACCAGAACTAGAATCCTGGCAGGTGCTTCTCATCGGCATCGGACTAACGACCGTTGGCTGGCTCGTTGTCACCTTTATGACCCGCCCAACGGACGAAGCCACCCTCATCAGCTTTTACCAAAAGATTAAGCCCGGTGGCCCCGGCTGGGACCCTGTTATCGCGGCCATGCCCGCAGGTACTACCGCCACGGGGAATGGCAACCTCGCCTTCGGCATCCTGGCCATGCTCCTGGGCGCCATGACGATCTACTCCGTACTCTTTGCCACCGGTTTCTACCTCTATGGCAATCTGACGGGAACGATAGTTTCATTGGCGATTACGGCCATTGGCTCCATTTTCCTTTGGATGAACAGAAGCCGGTTCTGAGGAAACTGCCTCCTCCGGGAAGACATAAAAAAAATGCTTCCCGATAAAATCAAGAAGCATCCAAAAAAACACTATGAACAACACGTAGTACTAGATCTTGAGGAAATAAGTCCAATTTCTTTCAGAAACCATACTTACTAACCTCACTGTAAAAGTGCGAACATCCTGCTCCTTCGGAAGTGACAATTGTCAATTTTTTCAATGATTTGGTCCCATTTTTCGAAAAAAGATGCTTTTGCGTGATCACCATCCTTGTCTCATGGCCAGATACACCCCGTTGCTCCAGCCAAAGCCATCCTGTACGGGATACTCTCCTCCACCTGCTTCCAGGCTGATGTCTTCTACATTGTACTTCTCCACCATCTTATTGACGTTGGCGTAGACCCGTTCGTTGTTGTCCATCCAGCGGTCACGGATTTGATTCGCCACTGAGTTTTCGTTGTAATTTTTTAGTCCCTGGCAGGTCATCCATTGTAGCGGTGGCCAGCCGTTCGGAGCGTCCCATTGCTGGCCGGTTTCGGTCAGGCTGGTACGGACACCGCCGGGGGCCAGGAACTTCGCAGCAATTACTTCACCGACGTCAGCAGCGTGGCGGTTATCCACCATTTTCACGAAGAGCGGGTACACACCAGCCAGGGTGAGATAATCGGTGAACTTTCCGGTTGTCCAGTTCAGGTCCTGATAAAAATGCGTGGTCTCATCATAGAGGTATTTATCGATGGCTTCGCCTCGTTTAGCGGCACGATCCTGAAACTGCCTCCGTTTACCGTCTTCAGGATGATGGGCAGCGATCATCGCTTCCAGCTTCCAGAGGAGGCTGTTCAGGTCGGGTGGGACGATGTCAGTCGTCACGATCGAGCTGATGTTTTTGCCATCGGCAAACCAGCGGGCGGAGTAATCCCAGCCGGATTCTGCGCCCGAGCGCAGGTGGCGGGCAACGGTCTGGCTGTCGCGGCCGGATTCCCGGATGGCCAGTACATCCTCCCGGTAAGACTCAGCCCGGGGGCGATCTCCGGCGTCGTAGTAGCGGTTCAGCAGGGTACCGTCTTCAATCCGGACAACGTGGTCGACGGCGGGGGTTTCTGCACTGACCTCGGACTCGCCATTCATCCAAAAAGCGTGCTCACCAAGGAGCTGTGGCATAAACTCCCGGTAGACTTCGGGGCCTTCCATTTGGGCCAGCACCTCCACCATGAAAGCGAAGAAGGGCGGTTGGCTGCGCGTCAGGTAGTAGGTCCGGTTTCCGTTCGGGATGTGGCCCACTTCGTCCATCAGATAGGCAAAGTTCTCGACCATGTCCCGTACCAATTCTCCCTTACCCGCCGTCTGCAGCCCCAGCAGCGTGAAGTAGCTATCCCAGTAATACACCTCCCGGAAGCGGCCACCGGGAACGACGTAATCATTGGGCAGCGGGATGAGGCTGCCGGCGGCCCCTTCATCAGCTCCGGCCTTACGCGTCAGCACTGGCCAGAGCGCATTGATGTGCTCCGTAATCGAACGGGAACCGTCACTGGACCAACCACTTTCGGGCGCCATCGGTGGCGCGAAGTATTTCTCGGTGAAGGCTTTGAGGTTGAAGCCGGGCTTTCCTTTCTCAGCATCGTAAGCGGACATAATCTCACTGACGGATGCCCTGGGAACCATGTCTACGAAGGTTTTACCGTCCGCAAAAATGCGTTCCATCTGTACGCGGCGGAAGAGTTCGCCGAAGAGCAGGTCGGGGGGCTGGCGGTTTTTGGTGGCAGCCTGCGCGTCAGATTTCCGGGCCTCGGTCGCTATCGGGGCAGCGGTTGCGGAGGCCGGAGGGACGGATGTTTCCTGGCAGCCTGTAATGAAGATGATGAATGGTAAAAAAGGTAGAAGAATTCTTTGCATACGAGATCTTTAAGCTCGGTACAAGGTAGGTACTTCAGCGTGAATGAGTGAGCGCCCGAAGATCCTATCAGAACGCTTCGGGCTTCGCTTCACCGGCCGTAGTGCATGATGATCATACCGTACCTTCGCCAAAATTTTTCCAACATGACCTACCACACCGCCCCCTGGATCTACCCCATCACCTCTGCGCCCATTAAGGACGGGATTATCGCCATCAGCGACAACGGGAAGATTGAGGCTCTTTTGGACCCTGCTTCTCCAACCTTCATGGCACCTGCGGCCGCGCCCAAAAAGCACGACGGCATCCTGATTCCCGGTTTCATCAACACCCATTGCCACCTTGAGCTAAGCCACCTGGCGGGTAAAAGTCAAACGGGAAAAACCTTATTGCCCTTCCTGGTGGATGTGGTGACAATGCGCGAGATGCCGCAGGAGGAAATTAATGCTGCCATCGAAAAATGGGACGCCTATATGTGGGAGCAGGGCATCCAGGCCGTCGGTGATATTTGTAACAAACTCGACACGGCCGCCGTCAAACGCAAAAGCCCCATCCGCTACTACAGCTTTGTGGAAATGTTTGACTTCCTGCAACCCGACCGCGCAGAGGCGAGTTTCGAGGGGTACAAAACGGTTTACGAGGGGCAATCTGGCGTAATGGACAGCAACTCTAAAAGTGCCGTCCCGCACGCGCCCTATACGGTCAGCGATCCGCTCTATGAGTTGATCAACGGCCTTAATGACGGCAACGAGACGGTCTCCATCCACAGTGAAGAAACGCCGGCTGAAGACGAACTTTTTCGCCACGGAACCGGCGGCTTCCATGATTTCTTCAAGGGCTTCGGAGCCAGCATCGAAGGGTTTAAAGCAACGGGAAAGGGCTCCATCTTTCACGCCATGGACAAAATGGACCCGGAGAAACGCACCCTCTTCGTCCACAATACCCTCACGACGGCCGAGGGTATCCGCGCCGCGAAAGCCTGGGGAAAAAACGGTGTCTTTTTCGCCACCTGCCCCAACGCCAATCTCTACATCGAGAACCGCCTGCCGCGCTATGACACTTTCATTGCCGAAGGGGCTAAAGTGACCGTCGGCACCGACTCCCTGACCTCTAACTGGCAGCTTTCCATCCTGGAAGAACTCCGGGCCATCAGCAAGTACCAGAGCTATGTCCCCTTCGACACCCTACTGCAATGGGCGACCATCAATGGTGCCGAAGCGCTGCAGTTCGACCATGAACTCGGCAGCCTTGAAGTAGGTAAAAAGCCCGGATTATTATCACTGGCCGGCCTCGAAGGCGATACGCCCGAATCATTTCGGATTGGGGCGCTGACGCGGGTGCAGAGAATTGTTTGAGGGCAGTGTGGGCCCCAGGGCAAACGCATCAAATCTAAAACTGTAATCTAATAGTTGATTTTTGTTTCGATCGAACGCAGTGAGCTGTCACTTGCGGTAGCAAATCAAGAATCAAATATCGAGAATCGCCAATCGCCAATCAAAAACGTAGCAAACGAAGTTTGATGCGTTTGCCCTGTGTGGGCCCGGATAATGCCTGCAACTTATTCAGGAGCTCATTATATTTGATCGGTATTATTCACCTGTACACCCATTAACTATGTTAGGACTTGCCCTCCTCTACTTTCTTGCAAAGCCATTTTACAAACTAGCCGAACAGTACGGTCGCAACCAAATAGGGTATTCGCTGCTGGCCATCATCGTCTATTACGCAGGCGTGTTAGGCTTTGGGCTTATGCTCGGTATTGCGCTAGAACTAACCAGCCCGGGATCGGTAGAAGGTATGAATGACTTTTTCCTTGGTCTGATTTGTATTCCCGCTGGTTTATTTACCGCCTGGATCTTGTACAATTATCTCGAAAAGCGCTTTAAGGGGCACCTTAGCGTAGACCGTCAGTATGACGCCAACATTATCGATGCAGAATTGATCCGGAAGGACGACTGATGGGCTTGGCGTAAGGCGTTACTTTTCCCACTTTCTGTAGCCCCGGAGGGGCGCCTCTCGTAGCGATGAGTGACGGAGTCGACAAAGTCGACGGGGGAACCCATCGTTTTCGTTCGTGTCCTTTTTGCCCCCGCGGCAGGGCCGTTCACGCGCAGGAGCGCGTAGAGACCACCAAAAAGCCCGCCCCTCCACAAGGGAAGGACGGGCGCATTTAAAACTACGAATCAAACTACTCATTAATCGTTTCGGCGTCTTCCGCCGGAGCGGCGGACTGGCCGTTGGTAGCTTTGGGTGCAGCAGGGGCTTCCCCCTGCTTAACCAGACCGGCGGGCAGGCTCATGCCACTCTGACTGAGGAAGTCGTTGAGCTGAGGGACCATACCGTAGAGGCCCTGGACGAAGTTGCCTACACCTTGCCCGTTGCCGTTGTCGTAGACGACGACCTTGTCGATCTCTACGTCCTTGATGGCATCCGTCTGGATTTTCGCCAGTTCGGTGAGCTTATCTACCATCAGGAATCCGATGGCAGACTGGGCGTCTCCGCCGGCAGCTTTGACAAGTCGCTCGAAGCCTTCGGCCTGCTTATTGAGGAGCTCGGCCATACCGTCAGCTTCTGCTTTGTAGCGGGCCAGCACGGCATCAGCTTCACCCTTGGCGATCTCCCGGCGACGCTCGGCTTCTGCCTGGGCGGCAATGACGGCTTTCTGGCGGTCAATGTCAGCGGCAACTACCTCTTCGGCTTCCTGGCGGGCTTTCTCGGAGGCGGCACGGGCAATCTCGGCCTTCTGCTCGGCTCGGTAAGACTCTTCCAGCGCCTGAGCGGCGGCTACCTTACGCGCGGCTTCGGCGCGGCGGTTAGCTTCGGCCATCTCGATGTCACGAGCGGCGTTAGAATTAGCAATTTCGATGGCGGATGCGTTGCGGCCCTGAGTTGCTTTGGCTTCGGCTACGGCTTCACCGATGGCAGCGCGGGAGTCCGCATCAGCGACCTTGGTGCGCTGGTCCTGCTCGGCTTCCTTCTGACCAATTTCACCCGTACGGCGCTCGTTAGCCACCTTAACTTTGGCTTCGTTGATGGCCTTCGCAGCAGCTTCCTGACCAAGCGCGGAGATGTAGCCGGACTCATCCTGAATATCCGTTACGTTTACGTTGATGAGACGCAGACCGACTTTGTGCAGCTCTTCGCCTACGTTAGAGTAGACGCTGGAGACGAACTTGTCCCGGTCCGTGTTCAGTTCCTCGATGTCCATGTTGGCAATTACGAGACGCATCTGTCCCATAATGATGTCCTGGCTCAGCTTAGCCACCTGGTCGCGGTTCAGCGACAGCAAGCGGTTGGCCGCGGCCAGCATCAGGGTTTCATCTTCGCCGATACCGACGGTGAACTGAGAGGGAACATTTACGCGGATGTTCTGCTTGGAGAGCGCATCCTTGAGGTTAACGTCAATGGACAGTGGCGTTAAATCGAGGTAGCGATAGTCCTGAATAACGGGCCATACGAAGGCAGCACCACCGGCATAACATTTAGCGGATTGCCCGCCACCGGTTTTACCATAGACGACGAGGATTTTATCCGACGGACAGCGCTTATAGCGGCTAACCAAAAAGAAAACGAAGAGGACGACGATGAGGCTAATGCCTCCAATTAGTTCTAACATGGTAAAAAGGGTTTAATGCGTGAAAGAGTAGTGTGAACAGGGTTAGTGGGTAATAGGTGTTTACTCGGTTGGGGTAACCACAATGGAGCCATCCGGGCCGAGATCTTCAACGATGACGGGAGTTCCCGTCGGGATTTCTTTATTGTCAGCCGAGCGGGCTTTGAGCTCGCGCTTGCGCCCCCGGACGGGGATGTGCACGAGGCCCTCGCCCTCGGCGGGAATTTTGAGATATACGGTTCCTTCTTCCATTAAGGCGTCTTCAGTGGCCCAGTTTACATTCTCCTGCTGACTGAGCAGGAAGCGAAGAATCATACTCAACACCCAAACTCCCACTGCACCTGCGGCCGCGCCCCCAACGAAGGCCAGCACGGGATCTACCTGTGAAATGAGGAACAACTTGACCACCCAGGAGCCGAGCGAGAAGAAAGCCAACACGCCCTTAATAACACCCAGCCCGCCACCGCCGTCAATATCTGCGTCGGCGTCTCCGAAGTCCAAATCGACGTCGAAGTCCAGCTCCAGACCACTGATAATGGATAGTACCAGCAAGGTAACCAGGATAACGCCGCAGGTAAGCGCAATGTAGGTAAGTATGGCAATCATGGTGCGTTTCGTTTTAACACCAATATAACGTTTTGCCGAGGGGGTTTCGTTGTGCTAAAAATTTGGCATTCGTCGAGATTGGCGGGATGCTCGTCGATGGAGTGCATCGGGCAGGGAACCAATGGAGTCCTTATCAGATAATGAAAAGTAAGAAAGGGGCGCGGCCGCGGGTGCAAAGATTTGTTTTGGAGCCATGCAGGAAGGGGTGTCGCTCTGCGCCACTTACGATACATCCTTCATCTTTTTACCCCGGATTCCGCCTCGGGCTGCGCCCTCGGCTACATCCGGGGCTAAGGGTGTTGGACCACTCCGTGGTCACCCTCATCGCGCCGGGCGCGATGAGTCCGTACACGCGCGGGAGCGCGTGGTGGCCGGGCTATTCCTTTTTATGCCGGGCAATGTGCTTATCCGGATCGAAGGTGAAATTCCAGTTGTCGGCGTATTGCTGGATGGGACCAAGACCGACAGTAGCGCGGATGCTATCAATCTTATGGGGCTCGGCGATTTCGGAGAAAAAGTACTCGTTGGTTTCCTTATCGCGGCTCACCTGGCTACCGTATATCTGAGGGCGACCGTTACGCATCTCGACCCGGTCAATGAGGAGGGCGAGGGAGGACCAGCTTAGCTCCCCGGCTTCCGCCGCTTCGCGTAAGACGGGGAGGAATTTTTCCTGTATGGGTAAGTCAGCGTGCTGGATAACGAGAAAAGCCGTACCGGCCTGATCGCCAACAATTGACTTGCCGGGGTAGCCCATCATTTCAATGGTTGCGGTGATGTATCCTGTATTATAAGAGTCTGACCTGTTCTGTATTTTCCAGAGAGAATCCATTTGGGGAGATTCCCACCCATATTTATCGGAATACTCCCTCATGAGGCCCCGTTGCTCCTGATCAGTTTTGCGGATTTCGGCCAGTTTATCGGCGAGATCCTGATTAAAATTTGGGAAAGCGGCGAGGAAGCGGCTCTGTATCATTTGGGCGAAGGGGGTCTCCCGCAAATAATCGAACTCGTCGTAGTTTTCGAAGATGCCCTTGCTGCCGTCGGGGCTCAGTTCGAAGGCTTTGTCGAGGTATTGGTCGCGGATCTCCGTCTTTCCGGCGGAGTGCGCGCAGGCGGCAGCCCGCAAAGTGGACAGGAAGCTGGTTTGCTTGATGGCGAAGGCGGTGGCGTAGAACGCCAGGCAATCATCGTATTCCCCACCCTTCAGGGCAGCTTCACCGGCTTTGGCGTTTTCGATGTAGGCAGGATCGGTGGAGCTGAAGTTCTGGGCAAGGAGGCCTACACTAAAACAAAGGAACAGGAATGGTAAAAGGAATACTTTCATAGTGGCGTGTGGTTTTGGCGTCGATGACGACCTAAATATAATGCGGCAGTCAGGATGTTTGGCGGGTGTTAACGATGATTAACCTTAATTGGAATGAAGTGATCGATTGTGTTTTCGCAAGGATACCACGCACACATAGCCCCGGAGGGGCACCTACCGTAGCGATGGGTGACGGAGTTGACGTAGTCGACGAGGGAACCCATCGTTTTCGTTGGCCATTCATTGTCCTCAGCGCGCTCCGCGCGATGAGGACGCCCACGCGTGGGAGTGCGTGGTGACCGGGAGCGCGTAGTGGCCGGTATAGCCATCAATTTCCTACCTTCGCATCCATGGCAAAACTACGTCGCAACCACACGCCTCAGGGCACGCCTGCCTCTGGCGGCACCATTGCAAAAGTTGGCATCTTCGGGGCTATCATCGCGGCCCTGGTCTGGGCCTTTGGCAACTTTGGCGGTATGACCGGAGAGGAAAATTCCGCCGATGACCGGATTGACTACGCTGGCGAGGATTATGTAGCTCCCGCGGGTACCCGCGGGCAGGTAATCAAACGCGATGGCTTCACCCTTAGTTATGACGAAGAGTGGGAACAAGCCGAATGGGTTGCCTACGTGCTCGAGCGCAAGAACCTCCAGCAGGAATGGAGTAAGCGGCCCAGAGACTTCAAGTCAGACCCTGAAGTACGAACACAGTCCGCTACTGACAATGACTATCGGGGCTCCGGCTACGACCGGGGTCACCTGGCCCCCTTCGCTGACTTTGCCTGGAACCCGGCGATGGCCAAGGAAACCTTCTACATGTCTAACATCAGCCCCCAGGCCCGGCAGTTCAACCAGGGCGTTTGGCGGGAGCTGGAAGAGCTTACCCGTGATTGGGCCAACCGCTTCAAACGGCTCTACGTTGTTACCGGCCCGGTGATGACCGAAGACCCCAAAGGAACGATTGGGCGGAATAACCGGATTGCCATCCCGGCGGCCTATTACAAAGTCCTGCTCGACCTGGACGACCCCGAGCAAAAAGCCATTGGCTTCGTCATCCCGAACGAGATCAGCTTTGACCCGCTGCCTAAATACGCCATGAGTGTAGATGAAGTGGAGAGTATCACCGGCATCAATTTTTTCTCCGAGCTGATGCCTGCGGATCAGGAAAAACAGTTGGAAGCCATTGGCAATCCGGACTTATGGCCCTTCAGCAAGAAGAAGTACGATAAACGAGTCAATAGCTGGAACAACGTGCGCTAATCAATGACTCCGGTTTTTCATTACATGCTTACCGGCCGAGGGTTTGGCTCAGAAATCAACAATTTGCTTTTTGCGCTACAGTACGCTAAGGACCAGAGTAAGCCGGAGCCACCTGTGTTCGTCCTGAATAGCCAGCATTGGAATGCAGGCGTTGATCGTGGCTGGGAAGATTACTTTGAGCCCAGCCCTTTGTGGCACTCAAGCCTGGACTCAACGAGATTGCGGGCCGTCAACGGTTTGATTTTCCTGGCGGTAAAAGGCGGGCTTTACCTGAATGATTATCCGTCTGTCTGGGACAGAAACCTCAGCGGTAAACACGTCGTGTTTAAGTCTGTACTGAAAACCATCGCAGGAAGGCACATCTTCCTTTTCTTTCCCCTTTTCGGGCAAGCCCGAGAGGCAGGGCGACAGCAAATGATGAAAGATCCGGTAGCGCTGAAATCCTCGCTCCATCAATTTCTCTTATCCCTTTGGCGGCCAAAGCAGACCATACAAAAGGAAATTGAGCAAAGCCGAATAGCGGGTAAATACGCCTGCCTGCACATCCGGCGAGGCGATAAAATCGCTACGGGGGAAGATATTCATTACGCGGTATCAGTCTACGCCGAAAGGTTGAAAGCCCTTAAGCTAAGCACGCCTACAGTTCTGGTACTTTGTGATGACTACCGCGCTTTTGAAGAATTACAAGATGCCCTGCCGGAGTATCAACTCCTCACGAACACCCCGTCCAACGTACGGGGCCACGACCAGCGCACCTTCAACCGACAACCGAAGGAGGTAATTTACCAGGACACCGTAAGATTCATAGTGGACATTGAACTCGCACGTAATGCCCAGGTTTTTATTGGCAGTCATCATTCGAATGTCTTTCGGTTGGTAGAATACTTTAAGCTAAAAAACTGCTACAGCGTAGCACCTGATTTCCGGGACATCGTTTAAGGGTTAGGTCTTGCATACGCCTAAACCCGGGCTTTAGCCTTCTTCTCAGGGCCTTGCGACCTGATCACAGGTGACTTTTGAAAAAGTCATCCGTTTTAAGAAATGTCTGTCAGTTGCAATTCACCGAAGATTGTTCTGAACTTATTACCTTGCCAACCAAAGAAAGTAAACAAGCATGTCCAACCAAGATCAATTCCGTCAGTCCATCGAAGAGGGGTACACTTTTAAAGGCCCCAGCTTTGTGCTTGGTGGAGCGATGCTCGGAGAAGAGACCCTGACGGGCAGCCTGGTCCGCATTCCGCTTGGCACCCTGAACCGCCACGGCCTGATTGCCGGTGCTACGGGTACGGGTAAAACCAAGACGCTTCAGATTCTGGCCGAGCAATTGAGCAAAGAAGGTGTCCCGACATTGCTAATGGACATTAAAGGTGACCTCTCCGGTATCGCCGTAGCCAGCGATGGCCACCCGAAGATCGATGAGCGCCACGCGGCCATCGGTCACCCCTTCACCGCCGGCGCCAGCCCGGTGGAGTTACTGACACTGAGCGACGAGCCCGGTGCCCGCCTTCGCGCTACGGTAGTGGAGTTCGGCCCGGTCCTTTTCTCCAAGATGCTGGATCTGAACGATACCCAGAGTGGTATTGTAGCCGTCGCCTTTAAGTATGCAGAAGAAAATGATCTGCCACTGCTTGACCTTAAAGACTTCCGCAAGATTCTTCAGTGGTTGACCGGTGAGGGCAAAAAAGAAATCGAGGCCGACTACGGCCGAATCAGTTCCGCCAGTACGGGTGCGATTATGCGCAAAATCGTTGAACTGGAAAGCCAGGGCGCGGAGCAGTTTTTCGGAGAAACCAGCTTTGAGGTAGAAGACCTTACCCGCATTGATGAACTCGGCCGCGGGATGGTATCCATTATTCGACTGACGGACGTACAGGACAAGCCCAAGCTCTTCAGCACCTTTATGCTGCAACTGCTGGCGGAGGTCTACGCCACCTTCCCCGAAGAGGGGGATCTGGACCGGCCCAAACTCGTCGTTTTCATCGACGAGGCTCACCTGGTCTTTGAGGAAGCAACGGACGCGCTGCTCGACCAGCTGGAGTCCATCATTAAGCTCATTCGCTCCAAGGGCGTAGGGCTGATCTTCGTCACCCAGAACCCGGCCGACATTCCGAGCGACATCCTCGGCCAGCTGGGACTCAAAGTGCAGCACGCCCTGCGTGCCTTTACGGCTAAGGACCGCAAAGCCATCAAACTGGCCAGCGAGAACTACCCCATCACGGAATACTACGATGTCGACACTGTGTTAACGGAACTCGGAACGGGAGAAGCCCTGGTGACGGCGCTTGACCGGAAAGGCCGCCCTACCCCGCTCGTACGCACCATGCTACGGGCACCGGAGAGCCGGATGGACGTGTTAACCAAATCTGAGATCAAGAGTATTGTTGACAGCAGTCCGCTCGTCAAGAAATACAATAAGGAAATTGATCGGGACAGCGCCTACGAGATGCTGCAAAAAAAGATGGACGCCGCCGCAGCCGCTGAGCATAAAGCGGAGATGGAAGAGCAAAAGGCGAAGGCTAAAAAGACGTCTTCTCGCTCTCGCCGCAAGGAGAAATCCATGCTGGAAACCATCATGAGCAATACAACGACCCGACAGATCGGGCGTACGGTTGCGCGGGAGTTTACGCGGGGGCTGCTGGGCGTATTGGGCATTAATAAAAGACGGTAGTCTTACTGCACGCTCCGCGTGCAGTACAATTCCCGCATCGAAATATGCGGATACCCTGAAAGAGATTAAAAAAATCCTGCACGCGGAGCGTGCAGGTACCCATAAAAAGAGATCATGTCAAGAAAAATAAGAATGGGAATGGTCGGCGGTGGCCGAGGAGCTTTTATCGGTGGTGTTCACCGGATTGCGGCAGCGATTGACCAGCAGATCGAATTAGTCTGCGGAGCCTTTAGCTCTAACCCGGAGAAGAGCCGCCTGAGCGGAGAGGATTTTTACCTGCCCGCCAACCGGGTGTACGGTAGCTACGAGGAGATGATTCTGGAAGAGAAGAAGCTACCATTGGGGGAGCGCATGGATTTTGTATCCATCGTTACGCCCAACCACGTTCATTTCGGCCCGGCGAAGCTCGCCCTGGAAAATGGCTTTCATGTGGTGTGTGATAAGCCCGTGACGTTTAACGTAGACGAGGCCCGCATTCTGGTAAAACTGGTGGAAGAGACCGGTTTGATCTTTGCCCTGACGCACAACTACACCGGTTACCCGATGGTAAAGCAAGCCCGGGTGATGGTGGCCAACGGAGACATTGGCAAGGTTCGCAAAGTCGTAGTGGAATACCCACAAGGCTGGCTGGCCACCAAAAAAGAAAACACGGACCACAAGCAGGCCGGCTGGCGGGTAGACCCCGCCAAATCCGGCATGGGTGGAGCGATGGGAGACATCGGCACCCACGCGGAGAACCTGGCGGAATACATCACCGGATTGAAAATCACGGAAGTCTGCGCTGACCTGACCTCCTTCGTGGAAGGCCGGGTGCTGGACGATGACGCCAACATCCTGCTTCGCATGGAAGGCGGTGCCAAGGGCGTGCTGCACTGCTCTCAGATCGCCGTTGGCGAGGAGAACGGACTCAACATTCGGGTATGGGGAGAAACCGGTGGCCTGGAATGGCACCAACAGGAGCCCAATACATTGATTGTAAAACAGCATGAAGGTCCCGCTACACATTTACGTACGGGAGTAGGCGCACTATCAGACGCAGCTAATGCTCACACCCGGGTGCCGGCGGGTCATCCCGAAGGTTACCTCGAAGGCTTTGCTAATATTTACCGCAACTTTGCATCCTGCGTCCGCGCCCGCCTGGAAGGCACTACGCCCGATCCGCTGCACACCGACTTCCCTACCGTGGAAGACGGGCTGCGGGGCATGATCTTCGTCGAGAAGGTGGTGGAGAACAGTAAGGGGACGGAGAAGTGGACGAAGTTGTAATCACTCCATTTTCTTCAGAAAATTTTCAACCTGTCGCCGGTGCCGCAGGATGTGTACAATCGCATGCTCGAAAAGCTGATCAACATCATAGAGTTGGCCCCAGCGGACTTTGATTTTGTTGACAGGGTCGTATTCTTCCAGCTTCAGGTCGGGATAGTCCCAAAAGAGTTCTTCATTGTAGGCCATCATGGCGTCAAGTTCGGCTACGTAGGCAGCAGCCGTAGGAAGTTGTATTCGGGAAGGGTAATCTAAGGCTTCTCCTTTCGAATTACGGACGGCAATGGCGTAGCCATAGCCGGCTTTAACCACGTGCGTCAGGATGGTCTGGATGGACCGACAATCCTCATCCTTAGTTTCTGTGTCAACGATGCGGCAGAGGGTTTCGTCGTCCAGCCCCGCAATCACGGTCTTCAACTCCGTTATGGCACGGCTGTACTCATCGGTAAGGGCGGATTTGGCGCCGGCGTCGGTGTGGGAGGTAGGGTAGATCATGGAAGGGAAGGTACGAATTGTGCTAATCTTAGATTGCGTAGCACATTCAGTCGCTAAGCGGCACATTTTTCCGGAGGAGTGGGAGGAGAAAAGGAGAAGGAGGAGGAGGAGGGACTTTCAATTCCCTGAAAATCCTGTTTTTATTTCACAGGATTCGTTGCACAAAAATCCACTTCTTCCGGCTTGGTCTATTCTTTGATTCCGTAAGGTTGAGTATCATCTTACTGAGCTTGCCAAATGTACGGGTGCAATGTGATCAGCGGCATTCATCCTGCTAAATTTAGGTTTTTTGAGCGCTGGGAGAGGTTTTTTATGGCGCGGACGCAGGTGCAGGGGGAAGTTTAACGAGCGGTGAATCCGTCTCTACCAGGTTCCTGCAGGAGATAACAGAAAGTCCGTCGGATTATCAATGTCGTATAAATACTGGTGGCTCTTGCTGTCCTTCTGGCAAAACGGGGCCAGCAGCGTCAGCATGTGCCTGTAGCCATCCAGGGTTAAGGCGCAGTAGAAAGTCTCCCCATCCACGCTGAATATGCCCTCGTCAGACTCGTAGATGCCCAGAATCAAATTACAGTTTCGCCGCTCAATGAAATCCACCTGTGACAGGTCTAGTTTTTTCTTCCCCTTCACGATCGTCTTTTCAATTAGATCGCTGAGTTTACTGGCTTCATCTTTATTAAAATTATAGAGCCTCACGATGTTTTCGCCATAGGCGTTCACGTTTCCTATGTAGTCGAGTTCCATGGTGTGTTTATTTGTCAGGGGTTTGCGAAAGAGTTGCCGGAGAAGGCCAGCAGAACTCCTGGCCTTACTTCGTCATTTCGCTGAACTTGATGCCCAATGACTTTTCGATTTCCTTTACCTTTTTCATCTCACCGGGAATGATCAGCGCAATGGACTGTCCGGTTTTTCCCGCCCTGGCCGTCCGGCCACTACGGTGGGTGTAATACTCCAGGTGATCCGGAAGCTGATGGTGCAGGACAAAAGAGAGGTTGTTGACGTCGATGCCCCTGGCGGAAACATCCGTGGACACCAATATCCGCAGACTCTTATTTCTAAAAGCACGCATTACTTTATCGCGTTCTTTCTGTTGCATGTCTCCCTCCAGGGCACCCGCAGCGAAGTTTTTGCTTTGGAGTTGTTTCGCAAGTTTTTGTGTACCGGCTTTCGTCCGGCAAAAAATAATGCCGCGTTCTTCCTTTCGCTCCATTAAGAGCCTGACGATGAGGTTAGTCTTATCACCAATTCTGGTATTGATAAAAAAGTGCGAAATATTTTCATTCACCAGCGCATTCCGGTTGGCTTCCACCCGCATGGCGTCTTTTGACATATACGTCCTGACGATTCGCTTAATGCCTTCGGGCATGGTAGCGGAAAACAACCAGGTATTTCGGCTGGACTTATTGTAACCCAGAATTTTATTCAAATCCTCCTTGAAGCCCATGCTCAGCATTTCGTCGGCTTCGTCGAGGACCAGTGTTTTAACCTTAGAGATATCAACGGCTCCCCGTTCGATCAAATCAAGTAAACGCCCGGGCGTAGCGACGACGATATGCGTAGGTCGCTTCAGGGCTTTGATCTGTCGGGTGATGCGTTCTCCGCCGTATACGCCTTCGGCAAAGATCATCTCGTCGAGATACTTCGTAAACTTGAAAAGTTGCTTTTTGATCTGCTGTACCAGCTCACGGGTAGGAGCAATAACCAAACCCTGCACCTCAGCTTTTTTTGGGTCAACAGCGTGTAGCAGGGGCAATCCGAAGGCTGCGGTTTTCCCCGTCCCCGTTTGCGCCAGGCCAATTAAATCGGTCTTTCGCTTGAGCAGCGCTGGAATGACGGCTTCCTGAATCTTAGTCGGGTTTACGATGTTAAGTTCTTTGAGCGCCTTGATGTAGGGCTTACTTATTCCTAAGTCAGAAAATGTTGCCATTACTTTTGGGCGAAGATAGCCCGTAGCTTTGGTAGTCGATGGGTTAAGGAGCAAAATCACCAGGGCTGGTCGCAAGCTCGGGAAACGCGGACGCTCGAAGGTCCTTTCAGGACGCTATGAGGTCCGCTTAGCCCAACTCAAGGGACCTTTTAGCGTCCCTGCATGGAGCTTGCAATTGCCCTGGCAAAATCACCAGGCTGGTCGCCATCTCCAAACGGGGCGCTTTTCACTGAAGTTCTTGCGGGTAAAAATTCATCCGGCAACTGATTATGATTTTATTCCCACCCGACCGAACAGCACGTATTGAGCCCGGGTTGTACCGAATATCTCAATTCCGGGATAATTCATGCAGCCAAGAATCATACTGAGTCATGTCCAAGAATCCGTCTAAATATCCTAAGCCGGAAATGGCGATTAAGGATGGGGAGACTCAACGTCATGTCTGGGCTCCGAACGCTAAAGCCGTTGCCCTCCTGAATGAATTTAACGACTGGGAAGAAGTTGGGCCAGACTTCCAGGAAGATGAACATGCATTTTGGTCAGGCAGTATCAATCAATTGGATACGGACGACGAATTATAAGTTCGCCATCAGCACCTTCGGTAGTGACCAACTCTGTGGCGACAAACATCCCTTTCAAATAGTTTTATTCGGCAAGGCCACGACTTTGCCATACTGACACTGAACCACTCCCGACCCAGGTATTTCACGGATTTACTACTGTGTATCGTAACCTGATGCAGACGGGTATAACCGAGGCTTATCCGTAGCTTTGGGAGTCGATGGATGCAAAGACAAAATCACGTTATAGGGGCTACCTTGCCACTCAATTGCTTTGGGTCAGCGAGCAAGTGTCTCCATTTCCCCAAATTAAGTTAAACAAAAGCGTTGACCTCATCGGCGAAGGCGCTGTCTTTAAGCATCGGCGCTTAGGTAAGCTTGTCGAAGAGTTCGTTTTTCACCAGCTAAAAAACGAGCCTTCGGTCACCTGGATCAGCGATAATCTGCAAATTCAGGACGGTAAGCGAACGGTTGGAGAAATGGACGCGCTCTACTACGAAGGAGAAACGCCCATTCATCTGGAGGTTGCCTACAAGTTCTACCTCTACGATACTGTTGATACCTACACTGAGCCATTGGCGTATTGGATTGGTCCGAATCGTAAGGACAACCTGTCCTACAAACTGACCAAGCTTCACCGCAGGCAGTTTCCATTACTGCATCACCCATTGAGCAAACCGCTGTTGGCCGCCTACGGCCTGGCGGCCAATACCATTGTCCAGAAATTATGCTTTAAGGCGCAGTTGTTTCTACCCTACCAAAACAGGGCTATGGACGTCGGTCCGCTCAACAAGGATTGTATTGCGGGCTTCTACATCTCCTATTCAGCTCTACGTCAGTTAGCAGGCTATGTGTTCTTCCTTCCTGCGAAGCTGGATTGGATCGTCATCCCCCACCCTTCCGTTACCTGGCTGGAATATGCTGTGGCGGTAGCGCTGCTTGAGGCTGACATCCGTAACGGGCGGTCTCCGATGATTTGGATTAAGGGACCAGACGGTAAGATTAGGAAGGGGTTCGTGGTTTTCTGGTGATATTTCCATTGGGTGGAGGAGGAGTTCCTGCTCCGACTAAATAAGGGATCGGAGCGATTTTGCTTTTACAACACCATCAGCTGGCGGTGAGACTGCACTTACACGCTTCGGGAGCCTGCGGCCCCGTTCGGGGTCGGAGCTGGAGCTCCTCCTCCCATGCTCCTACTCTTTCTTCATCTTCAGATAAAGCGCCTCGACTTTGTCTCTGGCCCAGGGCGTACGCCGCAGAAATTTGAGGCTGGACTTTACCGAAGGGTTACTCTTAAAGCAGTTGATGTTGATTTTGGTGGCCAGGGTTTCCCAGCCGTAGTGTTCTACTAAGGACTCTACGATCGTGGCTAGTTTGACGCCGTGGAGAGGGTTATTAGGTTGCCCTTCAGGGGGGGTATTTTCTTCGGCCATGGTTTTGCTTGGTCTGGTGGAGATGGAGTGCAAGGTAGCGCTCTTGTAAGGTTTACGTTGGGCGGAGGAGCTCGACTTTACCAGGAAAGCTAAAGGTTTTCCCCATTCATCTGCCTCCAGCGTCCGTTCGTCGATCAATGGGGTAAATGAGCAAAAAAGGCTGGGTTAGTTGCAGCCATAGAAAGACCTTTGCCGTCTTTCCGGGAGGAACGACTATTTCACCAACACTCCTATCCAGATGAAACTAACAATACTACGCGCTTATTTTCTTTGCTCTTTCAACCTTTTACTCTGCACCTGCGTCAGCGCCCGGAAGAGTCAGGTAGTCAGAAAGTTAAATGGTCAAATAGTAGCTACCGCGAATACAGGGCTCGCTCCGTTCGTGAAATTGTCCACTTGGGGTTTCCTGCTGGCACTGCTTTCCTCCTTCAACCTGCAAGCCCAAACGGCCGTGGCTCCCGCCATTGACGGTATAGAACTAACCGGCGATTATGAGATCAAGGGCCAGGTACAAGACGCCGACGGACTTCCCGTTCCCTTCGCCAACGTTGCGCTTTACACCACCCCGGACGGTAAACTCGTGAAGGTGGAAACCACCGACGATGCGGGCCTCTTCAAGATGGAAGGCATTGCCGATGGGATATACGATCTGGTGGTGACCTACCTCGGTGCGCCGGATCTTCGCAAGGAAGGCATCGAAGCCCAAAACGGGGTACTGGACCTCGGCGTACTACAAATGGCACCCGCCGCCGTGGAGCTGGCCGAAGCCACCGTCACCGCCACCCGCGCCCTGGTGGAAGTGAAGCCCGACCGTACCGTTTTCAACGTTCAGGGCACCATCAATGCCGTAGGCCAAAACGGGCTCGACCTCTTGCGCAAAGCCCCCGGCGTGACGATCGACAACAACGAGAACATCAACGTGCTGAGTCGCTCCGGAGTGCTGGTTTACGTCAACGGTAAACGCCTGCCGCTGGCCGGCGAAGAACTGGCGAACTACCTGCGCAGCCTCACCGCCGAGCAAATTGACCGGATCGACATCATCACCAACCCCGGAGCTAAATACGAAGCGGAAGGGAATGCTGGCATTATCGACATCCGGCTGGCGAAAGCCGAAAACGAGGGCGCCAACGGAACCGCTAACCTGACCTCTACCCAGGGCCGCTACAACCGCTCCAACGCCTCCGTGGCGGGCAATTACCGAAACGCAAAAATGAACGTATACAGCCGGGTGGGTACCGTTCGTAGTGAAAATTTCAACCGCATCAATTTCGACATGATTCAGAACGGGCTGAATCTGGTGGAAACCATGTTCGGCAGAAACAATGCACGGGATTACTTTGGCCAGTTCGGCACTGACTTTTTCCTGAGTAAAAACAGTACCGTTGGTTTCCTGGCCAGCGGAAGTATGCAGGACGTAAGTGGTTATGGCACGGATGATTTCCTGATTTCTACCGTCGGTGGACCAGTAGACAGCATACTACTCGCAGGTTCCTCCGGAAATGGCGAACGAAACCGGGCCGAATTCAACCTTAATTACCGCTACGACCCAGGAAAGGGTAAAAGTCTGAACGTTGACCTGGACTACGGTACTTTCCGAAACACCGAAATGCGCCGACAGCCTAATATTTACGTTAGTCCAGACCGGGAAACAGTACTCACAGAAGTAATTAATACTTTCGACACACCGCGCGACATCGACATCTACACCTTTAAAGTGGACTATGAGCAGCCGATTGGCAAGGGGCAGTTTGGTGCGGGCATCAAGCTGAGTCAGGTAGGTACGAACAACACCTTCCTCTTCTTTGATGAGATTGGTAACGAGGAAATCCGTAGCGACGTCCGCTCGAATATCTTTGACTACGACGAAAACGTGTACGCCGCCTATCTGAGCTACGCCGGAAAGATCAACGATAAAATCAGTTACTCCGCGGGACTGCGAACGGAGATCACCGACGCTACCGGAGCACTTACGGCCTTCCGGGAAGACCTGCAGGAAGACCCCGTGGAGATTAACTACGAAAGTTTGTTCCCATCAGCGGGTATCACCTACACGCTGGACCAGCGCAAGGGCAACACCATCGCGCTGAACTACGGCCGCCGGATCAACCGGCCGGATTACAACGTGCTCAACCCCTTCCGCAACCAGATCAGCCAGCTCAGCTACGAGCGGGGCAACCCTAATCTGCGGCCCGAGATTGTCGATAACCTCGAAATTGGCTATACCCTGGCCTGGCGCTACAACTTCAAGCTGGCTTACAGTAAGACCTCTGACCAGATCACACGCCTCATTGGCCCGGACGACATCGACCCGCGGGCCGGCTTCATCGGCTGGGACAATCTGGCCGAAAAAACGGTCATCAGCTTCAACGCCAGCCTGCCCTTCACGGTCACCAAAAGCTGGGATGCCTTCGTGAACTTCAGCGCCAGCCACATCAACAATCAGGCGGACTACGGCGAAGATGGCACCATTGACCTGCAAGCCTTTAGCTACAGTGTCTTTCAGCAGCAAACCTTCAAGTTGCCCGGTAAATTCACCTTTGAAGTGTCGGGCTACTTTGCCGGCCCCGGCATCTGGGGTGGCGTGTTTGAGTACGACGAAAGCTGGGCGCTGAACCTGGGGTTGCAGAAGAAATTCCTCAAAGATCAACTCAACGTCAAGCTCAGCGCCAATGACATTTTCTTCCAGAGTGGCTGGACGGGCGTATCCGACTTCAACGGACAGTTCAGCCGGGGTGGCGGTAACTGGGACAGCCGCAACGTGGCCCTTTCCCTCAGCTATGCCTTCGGCAACCAGAAAGTCAAGAGCCGCAAGCGGAAGACGGGGCTGGAGGATGAAGCGGGGCGGGTTAATTAGTATGGTAGTTTGGTAGTATTGGTAGTTTGGTAGTAGCTGCCGCTGGTTCAGGGCACGCTGCTGCGCAGCTGGAGGGGGAGGTAGTCTTGTAGGGCTGCCGCTGTTGCGGGGCATGCTGCTGGAGGGAGAGTCTGGGCGTTAAGCAGTGCCCTACGGTTTGACTGTTTGACTTCCTAACTATTTGACTAAAAAAGAGGCGCGGACGCAGGGTGCAGGGGAAGGGTTTAGGAGCAATGTTTGACGCTACTTCCCTGCTAAAAGAACAGCTTCCTGAATCTGGCCGGAAGTTCATCCTCCAAAACCATCCTCTTCCCCGTAAATGGATGAATAAAGCTTACCGAATGGGCGTGGAGGTACATTCCCTTACCGTGTAAGATTAAGCCTTCGATGCCATAATCTTTATCCCCCAGTATCGGATTACCGATGCCGGAGAGGTGTTTTCGCAACTGGTGCCTGCGGCCCGTTTGGGGCTTTAGTTCCAGGAGGTTAAGCTGGCCAAACCTTTTTGAGGGCACCGATTTATGTCGCTTATAAATGGATTGGGATGGCTTGCCGTCAATGGCAGTAGTAATTTCTCCTTGTTCGCTGATATCGCCAATGGCGACGGCGTAGTAGATCTTCTCGATTTCTTTGTTGGCAAACATCCGGTTAAGTGCCCGGATGCTGCTGCTCGTTTTACCAACCAATAGTATACCCGTTGTGGCATAGTCCAGCCGATGAACGGGTTGTGGCCGGGTTGCATCCGGCAACCGACTTTGCTGAAGGTTTTGCGGTAAGGCATTAGTAATGGTTTTAAAGCTGTTCCCACTGACCAATATACCCGCAGGCTTATGGATTGCCGCCAGGTGATCGTCTTCGAATAAAACCCTGAGGGAAAATACCAGCTTTTTCCCCGGCTTTATTTCCTCAGGGAAGGACAAGCTGATCTCCTCCCCGCCGCGGATGAAGGTAGCCGTAGTAGCCATCTCTCCGTCAACCCTTACGAGCCCTTTCTTTATCGCCTTCTTCAGAGCAGACTTCGTTCTCGCCCCAATGAAAATACCCACCCCATATTCTTGTAATCGAATGGGGGCCGGGAGATTGGGGGCCCTATGGGTTTCGGCTGGCTTACTCAGGGTCTTCGCTTTCAGGCTTATTTACCAGCTTATATATAAAGTATAAGGGGATAATGGCGAAGAAGCCAAAGCCGTTTTTAACGAATCCGAAAACAAGGACCCCAACTAAAAAACCGATCAAAAGGGCATTAAGGATAGCCTTTGATCTAGCTTTTTTTGCTTTCTCTGAAGATTCCATAAAATTTGCCTTTTGGGTGTAGAACCCGTTTAATCTTTTAGTCTTTCGTTCGGTTGAAGAAATAGCGGTTGATGGCATCTGAATTGGCTTCGATGATTTCGGGCAGTCCGTCACCATTCAGGTCGGCGGCGATGATGTCGTAGGTATTAAACCCATCCTCCGTAAGGGGATATATTTGCCAGGCCTTGCCCTGGCCTTTATTTAAGTAAACAGCGTTAGGGCTTTCGTAATCCCCGACGATGATGTCTTGATCACCATCGCCGTCTACGTCAGCGATGGCGATAGCAAAGCTGTAACGTTCTTCCGGTCCAAGGCTTTTGCTGCGGGAGAAACTCCCTGCTTCACTACCGAAATAGATCACGTTCGGCTCTCCGATATTAGCCGTGATAATGTCTGGGAAACCGTCTTCGTCAATGTCTGCGATACCTACAGAGCGCGTGTTGTCTTTGCCGGTGCCAAAGGGGACCTTCTCCGTGAATCCCAGCTTACCGTCATTGAGATAAACGTAGTTCTGTTGATCGTCCCGATTGGCCAGAATTAGATCGAGCTGCCCGTCGCCGTTCATGTCCGCAATTTCAACGTCGATGGTCGAATCGCTTTTATTGCCGAATTCCCGGGTATCTGAGAAGCCGCCCTTTCCGTCATTTAGGCAAATCTCATTAACGCGGCCCCGGTTGGTGATGAGGATGTCAATGTCCCCGTCCTGGTCCAGGTCTCCCAGGGTAAGGTTACGGGTGGAAGAATAGGCCTGACCAAAGGTGCCGGCGTAGGTAAAATGGCCCGTCCCGTCATTCATAAACAAGGCATTCGGGGCCATATCGTTGCCTACGGCTACGTCCAGATCACCGTCGCCATCCAGGTCCGCCAACTCAGTGGCGTAAGTAGTGGCCCGGTCGGTGCCCAGGTCACGCTCTACGGTGAAGATGCCTCGGCCGTTATTCACAAACACGCGGTTTTGTCCGGGCCAATGACGGCCATTGGCGACTAACAGGTCATTGTCTCCGTCTCCATCGATGTCTCCGCAGGAAACGGAAGCCGTCCGCTCAACGTAGGTACCCAGAATAAGCCGGCCGCTGGCCTGCATTTTTAGCTCCTGGGCCTTAATCGTAAGAGACAGAAGGCCGCAGAGGATAAAGAGAAGTGCTTTCATAAAACGTAAGTTATGGCAACTTAGAGGGATACGCGATATTTTTAATGGATGAAAGAGCGGCGGAACGCCTCTCCCCCATGTTTCGCGAGCGACATTTAATCATACACCTCCACCACCAATTCGATTTCTACCGCCTGTGCCCGGGGCAAAGAAGCCATACCTACCGCTGCGCGGGCGTGACGGCCCCGATCACCAAAGACCTCCACCATGAGGTCAGAGAAGCCATTGATCACCTTCGGCTGTTCGACGAAATCCGGGTCAGAGTTTACCATTCCCAGCACCTTGACGATCCTTTTCACCTTTCGCAGGTCCCCCAGCATTTCTTTCAGGACAGATAATTGGTTGATCGCCGTCAGCCGGGCGCCTTCATAACCTTCTTCGATGGTCACATCTTGCCCGAGTTTGCCCGTTAGTTCCGTGCCATCGGCACGCTTAGGACCTTTACCCGCCAGAAAAATCAGATTGCCTGCCCTTACACCATTAACGTAGTTCGCAACGGGTTGAGGTGGCGAGGGCAGGGTGATGTTAAGTGCCGTAAGCTTTGCCTCCGGATTATAGTCTGCTTCCGGAGTTTCCTTTGTTTCGCAGGAAAAACATAGTGTAAGGACGGATAGAAAGGTAAACAAGTAGAGACGTGGCTTTCCCATAGTAATTCAAGTTTAAAGTGTGTGGAATATGGCCTGCTGTTTGGTGTGAACATGCTGGCTTCGTACATGAATATAGGACAAAGGAGGTGAAGGGCAGGATGCCCGTCAGAACGGAGGCCGCCGGACGGATCAGGAGGAATCAGACAGTATTCCTGCACGTTCGTTTCAGACTGCCGGCGGGCCAGGCCTCCTTTTCCGGGAACCGGGCCGGCGGCTTTGTGTAAAAACACAATCGCCACCCAAAGGATTTAGCGCCGGCCGGGGTCAAAAGCGGTAGATAATCATCTACGGGATAATGTCTGATGTCTCCGTCCTGCTGTTAACCTTTGTCGCTCATCCCCGTCTTGGCACCGTATTTTTAAATCATCAAAAAACGCCCTATGAAAGTCGCCAGAAAATTCTCCCTTTTATTGGGTTTACTTTGTTTATCAATTACTGCCTACGCTCACCAACCTGATCTTTCCTCCACCATTTTGGCGGAGAAGGGAGACAACGAATGGGTATTGCAAATCAGAGCTTCGCTCACTGCCTTTGATTATGAAGTAAAAGCCCGGTTTGGCGACTCTGCTTACGCCAGCCCGGAGGAGTTTCGGGAGCTCGTCATTGAACATCTTCAGCGGGAAATCATCCTCCGCTTTAATGACGGCACAATAACGGCTTTACAAGACGGCGTAGTAAAGCTGGGACACGAAACAACAGCTACATTTCACATTGCTGATGTACCGGGTGAGATTACCTCCCTATTCGTCAGAAACGCTGCCTTCAGCAACATTTCTCACAACCAGAGTGCGCTGTACGTCGTCAAAGAGGGTTTTGATCGCAAGCAATTTGTGTTGAAGGGCAGCAACGATCATTCTGCTACCTTGGAAGTAAGCGGCACTCACTTCGTGCTGGCAGAACCGGGCGGAAAGGCAGAATATTTGCTGCCAATGCTATTACTTATTGTTGGTTTGGCCGGTGCACTGGCTTACTTCGCTTGGTCCCGCCAGTCATCTATCAGATCAGCGGCGACGAAAGCCTGAAAGGTTTCTTTTCTGACTACAGGCTACTACCAATTGCGTTAGTATCGATGAGCAGCCCCACCCTGCTCCCTCCAACTTCCCCTTGCACCTGCGGCCGCGCCGGGCAAGTCAAATAATTGCTACCGTACGGGGCAGCTTCGCTCTGCCTGTGGCTATCTGCCGCCGTAACCGATTCGCAAAACGGGGCGCTGACGCAGGTGCAAAGAATGGATTAAAAGAGCAATGCCGGCCACTATCCCCCAAAGGATTTCTCGAAAATTGCGGTCTGATGGGTAAACAAACTTGCCCATGAAAACCGCTAACCATTACACCTTCCTGTTATTGCTCATAGCCCTGAGCCTGAGCCTGGCTACCTCCTGCGACGACGACGACGATTCCTTCTGCGAGGAGGTCACCTGGTATCTGGATGCCGACGGAGACGGATTCGGCGACCCCAACACCAGCCAACTGGCCTGCGAACAACCTGACGGCTACGTGGCGGACAATACGGACGACGACGACGGAACCGCCTATGTCGTTAACGAAGTTGATCCTGCACTGTTCCTGACGGGCGATGGTAACGTTACGATTACCACCGTTGCCTGTACATTATCCGACGGGACAGAAACCGAATGCTACCAGATTACCTCCACCCACACGCCGACCGATCATGAGATGGGCCCCTGGTGCCCTGAGACCATCACCGATGGACCGGAAGCAGGCGGTCTGTGGATCGACAACGGTACCGTATATGATCTCGATGGCCCCTTCATCGAAAACCTGGCGACCTTTTACAACGACGACGGCTGGCGGATGTATGATGAGGACGGCAATGTGCGTCGCTTCCTCACCCAGGAGGACTGTGAGCGGGGAGCCGACCCTAACATCGAAGATGAATTCATGAATATGTGCGCCCAGTGCCTGCCCGGTCAGGTTGCCGTAGAACAAACCTACCTGATTCCCATCCGGCCGGTCCGGCTCAGCAGCTCCACCCAGCTCGGTGACGGCCCGACGCTTGACCAACCCGGTGTGGAATACGGCCCGTTGGTCCGCGGGTTAGCCTTCAACGGTGTACGGTTCGATCATCCTGCGGACCTGAACATCATCCTGAGTGGCTACCAGGTTGCGCCGGTAGACGACGCCGGCGGTCACATCAACAACCGCCTGGGCTACCACTATCACGGAGATATGGGAGCCAGCACCCGGGTCGAGCAGGCCGACGGTCATGCCGACCTGATCGGTTATGCGATGGACGGGCACGGCCTCTACGCCCAACTCGACGCCAACGGAAATGAGCCCGTTGGCCTTGATGATTGCCGCGGCCACTACGACGAAATCCGGGGCTACCACTACCACGTAATGCCACTGGCCAACAATGAACTGCTAGACTGCTATTACGGAGCCTGGGCCGAATGAAGGCCACCATGGCAGCGTACCTTTAGGTTCTTCAAATTACGCTGGTTGGTTCCGTTGATTATCATCATCGCTCTATTTTGGTTGCTGCTTATTCGGCGGAGGCATAGCTGATCACCCCGCCTGAGCGACGCATAAACGTCTTCAGATTTAAAAGCCATTTTATGAGAATCTTCAATCAGCTTCGCAAATTTCAGATCGAAAAACAAAAGATCAAAAATTACTTCATCTATGCCCTGGGGGAGATCGTACTGATTGTGGTCGGCATTTTGATCGCCGTGCAGATCAACAACTGTAATCAGAGTGTGAGCGAGGAGAAGCAACGAATGGAAGCTCTGGAAATATTACAGCAGGCCTTTCAGACCAACTCCCTGGAAATTGAGAATACCCTGAGTAACTTTGAAAGGCTGAGCAGAAGAACCAACCTTAGAATTAGTCATTCCGGCCCCGAGGCAGAAGCCATCAGTGACAGCCTTATCAAGATCATAAGACAGATCGACATCGTTAAGCTCAATCTGGTGAACGAAGGAGAGGTATCCACATTTAATTTGTCGCTGCTCAGCGAGGAATTGAGGAATCTGTTACTCCACTATTCAACGGTTCATAAAGCCTATAAACAGCAGGAAGACAACGTCACAAACCTGAGCATGAAACTGCGGGAAAATCATCAGCAATACGTTTCTCTGCTGACCCAGCGAACATACGATGAGGGCTTTTCGATTATGGATCGAAACATCTTCCCGTCTGATTACGCCGGATGGCTGAGTGATCGGAACAATCAGAACCTCTCCGTAGAAATCAAATGGAAAGCCGAAGTGTCCGTCGAAAAACTGAAGAGCCTTCAGGAAATTAATGAAGTAGTGCTACAGACAATCTGGAATAAGCTTTACGATAAAAAAGGAAGCCGGGAAAGCGCGGTTGCGCTTCCCCGGTCCTGAAATAAACACCTAAAACCCTATTAACCCTTCTGCTTTCGCTTGGAAAGCGTTTATCGGTTTGTCCCTTAGACGGTGCCTGGAGGATAATCCTTCGGTGAGGGCCTGTTTTTTTTTGTTTAGGGAATGGGCACTTTGCCGGTCAATTTTTATAGATTGAGTAAGCCAACTATCGAACAGACAAAAGCCAAAAACTCAAAGGCGGTCCTGCCCCAGTGCCAATTTGCCCACCTGTTTAATTCCGCAGGAAGTTCTTCGGGGGAAATGCTTGCTTCCGCAAAACTTCTGTTAGCGCGCTTGAAATACAGATAATAAGTTGAGAAAAACATCACCGTAAAGCCTCCCATCAAAATTAACGATACTGGAACAGACCTATCCGTCATTACTCCACAGGCTAAAGTCGACAAGGGGAAAAGCGTAGCTGCAATCGTTAAAGGCGCAAAGAACTGGTAAATCTTTTTGCCATAATTTTGGTGTAATGCGAAGAAATCTTTGGGCGACAAAGCCTTCCAATACGGAACAAAGAGAACCCCTTCCGTAATCTGTGAACCCAGGAAAACGCCCAGTATTCCGGCAGACAGAGCCAATAGAATTTCAAATAGCATCTCCGTTTAGCTTTTTGGAACAGGTGCAAAGAATGGTTGAGACAGGAATAGTTGGATGCCAGTTACGGGCTTTGATTATTCCTACGATTCCAAACGGGCCAACGGAGCCATGGTTGGAGTATACGTTATTCCCTTCTTTGGCGCTTTTATTCATTGCTGCTGTCATCGGGCAGGCTTAGCAAACACGTCAGTACCCCTTAACCGAGCTTAACCGAAAGCGCCAACTCCCTCAGCTCCCGGCCTCACTCAAAACGGCACTTCAGTTCCACCTCAGGCTCCATCCAATAGCTAAAAACCAGAGACTCTTTCTGCAAAGGCTGTTCGATCGTCATTTCCAGCGGCAGGGTTAGGGGAGATTCATTCCTGCATAACCAGATGTCCTCCCGGACATGCACCCGGGTATCCAGCAACAGTCGGCTGGTATAACCCCGATTCAATAGGCTCAGGTCTACTTTTTTATCCGGTAATTGGGCGGGGACAGGACCGGAGTGCGACGCGATGGCCTTCCGTACGTTCAGGACTTCCCCCATTTCCTGCTCTCTGGCGCCAGGGCCTTCTTCAGGGCCGGGTAAGCAGGACAAGCTCAAGACCACGTTTTCCGGAATCAACATCACTTCCTTGCGGAACTGCGGAAGCAAATTCATCAAAATGGGAACGTAGCACTCCCGGAACAAGACGGCATCCAGCGTTTCACTGATGAGCATATGGAAAGAGTCCGCTTCAGGGACCATGAAGGTCGTAGCATCTGCGGTGTAGAAATTGACGACGTGATCCGATAGCCCCAAAGCATCGATCAGCCGCTTAGCGGAAGCGACCGACTTTTCATTGATTTCCAGTAAGGAGAACTGCACCTCGTCGGAGGCGAAGAGCGGAGCCGATAAAGTCATCAGTGTAGCGTAGGGCCCGCAGCCTGCATAGAATACCCGGATCAACTCTCCGGGGTGTTTCTTTTGTGCGGCCTGGATGCCGGAGACAATTGCCCGAAGGAACTTTGTTGTCCGCTTATAATCGAGCAGGCACTTAGCGGCATAATTCAAGCCCAGGGCTTTGCCCTTCGCTGCCGGGATGGCGGCCAGGTGCTCAATGCTAAGGTCATCCCCCGATACCTCCGTGATGCGCTGAAAGTGAGCGTGAACCCCGTTAATCAATTCTTCGGCCTCTGCTGAGGAAAGGATCTCTTGCTGAACAGCGGAGGTGAATGCTTTGATGGCCTTTACGGCCTTAGGTTTGGTCATGGAGAGAGGCTGGTTCTGAGTGAAGATATAAAATAATGAAAAGTAAGTTAGTGACCTGGCGGCTAAGAGCTTCGCCAGCCCCCGGGTGTTTCCATCGGGCGCAAGGGGGGGGAAAGTGTTTACTACACTGCTTCCTCCAACTTTCCTTGCACCCGCGGCCGCGCCCTGTTCTGCTTCAAACAAGGAAGGGGGCGAGGTCGCAGGTGCAAGGAAAGGATCAGGAGCAGGGCTTATGGGCGCTTACACCCGGATTACTTCGTACACAACGTTGCCGTTTGCTTCCAGCACTGCTTTGTAGTAAGTTTCGTTAAGCCGGTAATATACCTTCCCGTCCAGCTCAACGGTTTCGTAATCGTCAGGCAGCCGGTCGATGATTGCACCAACCGGTGCATCCACCACTTCGTAGACGTCGTTACCTACCGGCAGGTAATAAACGCCCTGATAAAGGTAATAACGGTTGTTACCCCGACGCAGGTACGGAAGGTTGGCCGGCAGGCTTGTAATGCGAACGCCAAGGGGGGGATTTACCACCAGATAAGTGCCATTCGTGGGCCGGTAGTAAACTCCGTTTCGATAGTGGTAGTTGACGTTTCGATGGGTTAACACCTTCGTATTTTGCGGAAGAGCGGCGACTTTCGATCCCCGGGCCCCACCCTTATTAACTGAAGTACTTCGGTTAATTACCTTGACCCGATCGGGTTTACGAGACTGGTTGCGTTGGGCCTGAGCCTGAATTGGAAGTGTAAAGCACAATAGCATGATGGCTAAAGTCCAGAGACGAAGGCTTCTTAAAATTCGATTGTTCATGGCAAATACATTTAGTTAATCATTCAAAATTACTGGCAATAAAAGCTTACTTATCAAGCAATTAAGCCAAAGAACCATAGCGGCTCGTTCATTTATCTGACCACCTCAAAACAGGATCGCTTAACGATGTTCGGTCTCAATCTACCATCCATAGAGAAGGATCGACGAAAGGGCGTTCTGGCCTCTTTTCCGCCCCCTGGCCCATAAAATTCGGATGGTAGAGAATAATGGCTCAATGGTAGATTCCCCATACTTTACCAACCAGAGGAAATAACCTTTTATCGGGGGAAGGGTGTTTCACCTGGCATTCAAGCAAATGCTGAGACACTATGTGGACAACATTAATAACTAAGTTTTTCTTTCTCTTCGTAGTGGTTGACCCGATAGGTTCTGTCCCCGTTTATCTGGAAGCAACCAAGCAACTGGATGAAAAGCTCAGAAAGAAGGTTGCCATCCGGGCTCCCGTTATTGCCTACTTCATTCTACTCTTTTTCATCATTGTGGGCCAGATCATCCTGGAGGGGATGAATGTCACCCTCGATGCCTTTCAAATTTCCGGAGGTGTGATTCTGTTTCTCTTTGCCCTGACGATGATCTTTGGGGAGGGCAAACCCGAATCCGAAAAGATGATGATTCAGGACCACCGTCAGGTGACGATTTTCCCTGTTGCCATTCCCTCGATTGCCTCTCCGGGGGCAATCATGGCAGTCGTTCTGCTAACGGATAACAATACGGTGGGGCTTCAACAACAAATGATTACCAGTGTACTGGTCCTGGCCGTGATTATCACTACAATAGCGATACTCCTCTCAGCAAAATATGTACAACGGCTAATCGGGGAATACGGGATTACGGTGATCAGCAAGGTAATGGGGCTGATTCTGGCGGCGTATGCGGTCCAGAGTATTCTTACCGGACTCAAAGACTTTTTCTCCTTATGATGAGTACGGGATTGTATTCCGGTTAACGGATGAGGTGGCAAAAATCTACGACGCGGGGTTTGATCTCCATCGTTTTAATGGTGATGACTCCGACGAGCTCCCCCTGGCCGCGACTTACATAATCGACGAAGACGGTAAAATCATTTATGCTTTCCTGAACGCGGATTACCGCAACCAGGCAGAGCCCTCCGAACTAACTGATTTTCTGGCGCAAAACACACTGAATTAACTCCGTCAAGCTGAATTGACGAATATCCATAACCCAATCAAATTCAAACAATGAAAATCCAATTTTTGACTCCTCTCTTCCTTAGCGGCCTGTTTGCTGCCTGCAGCAGCGGAGAGCAGGCAAGGCTGGCGCCTGCCCCTACGCCTACGCCTGAATACCAAAACAAAGGCCACCAACTCGTTGCGACCATGGTCGAGAAGGTAGGCGACTATAGCATGCTTAATGGCAAAAAGGATGTCGTTTACACTTACACCTACCAAACACCCGATGGCAAAAAAGACGTCTCGACCGAGAAATACATTTTCGACAAAGAGCTTTCTTACGCCAGATACGAGCAGCACGAAAGAACTCTACCTCAACTAACCGGACTAATTGAGCAGGGCTACGATGGAACGGAGTTTTGGCTAAAGCATGACGGGAAAGAACTGACTGACGAAGAATACATGAAAAGAGTCCGGTTTAACCGGCCCACTAATTTTTACTGGTTTGCGATGATGCAGAAGCTCCTGGACCCCGGTCTGGTTTACGAATACATCGGAGAAAAGGCGGTGGACGGCCAGGATTACGACATTGTAAAAGTCACCTTCAGTGATCAACCGGAGAAACCGACCGATATTTATCAGTTATACATTAATAAAGAAACCTCGCTGGTTGATCAATTCTTGTTTACCGTGGCTGATTTCGGCGTGATGGAGGCTCCCTTTCTGATGAAGGTGACCTATGAAGAGATTGATGGCATGCTGATACCTACACAGAGAAAATACAAGCCATCCACCTGGGAAGCGACGGTAAGCGACGAGCCGTGGATAACCGTCAATTGGACGAACATTAAGTTCAGTAACCAGCTGAGCAATCAGGACTTCAAAAAATAGCCCTTCGCCGATGGGATCGGCTTACAAACGGTAAATATTCGGGAGCTGACGGCGGACAATGAACTGGTTTTCAGTCTTTGTCCGGCGCAGCTCCCGACTAAGTTCTGGGTGGCTGTACGGAGATCCCGGAGGTAAGGTCACACAGTGCCTAACGAGCTCCCACCTCCTTCTCCGGACCAAAAAGTGTTCATTATCTGCAATCCTGTATAACATAACCACCTTCATCTTGCCTCACCTTTGTAGTATCAAAAAATCAACAAGATGAGTAACAATCAATTTGGCCGGCAGGGATGGACTCCCACACGAATCGGCAATCAAGACGGAAAGACCTACGTCATAACGGGAACCACCAGCGGAACCGGGTTTGAAGCGGCAAAAATTTTACTCGCGAAAGGGGCCCGGGTAATCATGCTGAATCGCAACGCTGCAAAATCTGCCGCCACCGTTGCTTCCCTAAAAGAACAGTTGGGTGACGAGATCGATGTGTTGAACGTGACTATGGATCTGGCGGAGCAGGCTTCCGTAAAAGAAGCGGCAGCAGAAGTACTCGAAAAGGCAGATCGCATTGATGCCCTGATCTGTAATGCTGCTATCGCCCAGGTCCCCAAAAGAGTCCTCACGGTGGATGGTTTTGAAAGCCAGCTCGGCGTGAATCACTTTGGTCATTTCACCCTGCAAGCCCTGCTTTTCCCTCTGATCAAAGCCTCAAAAGGTCGAATCGTAACCGTTGGAAGCCTGGGCTACGACATGGGGCTAAAAACGATCAAGTTCGATGACCTGAACTGGGAAAACGATTACACACCAAACGATGCGTACAGCCAAAGCAAACTGGCGCAGATCATGTGCATCTACGAGTTACAGGACAAGCTGAAGCAAGCCGGTGTAACCGGGGTGAAGGCCTACGCCTGCCATCCGGGATCGTCAAGAACTTCCCTCATTGCAACAAGTGGAAGCTGGATGATGCGCATCATTTTCGGCCTTATGAAGCTATCCCCACTGACGCAACCGGCTGAAAACGGAGCTTACCCCATGTTGATGTGTGCCACGGAGCCCACGCTCGATCAAAGCGCCTTCTACGGACCTACCGGCAGAAACAACTGGGTTGGGCCCGTAGGCGCCCATAAACTGGAACCCCACGCTAAGGATAAGGCTGTAGCAGAAAAACTGTGGCAGGTGTCAGAGATGGCAACTGGTGTAAGCTGGACGATCTAGCCACGGTCTACGGGCTTTTGCGGAGTGCAGCAATTCATCCTGTACTATGCTCACCTGATTTCACACTGGCGGACTAGCACGTTACCGTCCGAAGGACTTCGTAACAGTACCTACGGCGGTTAGCTGGTAAAAGGTTGCCTACCCCAATTTTCCCGACCTTCGCCCCTCCAACAGTGTTCCCTTCCCAGCATGAAGACATTTCGCCCCCCCCTACCCTGCTCCTTTACTTTTCTTTGCACCTGCGTCCGCGCCCGGCTGAGTCAAGCAGTCTGGAAGTCAAGCAGTCAAGCAGTAGCTACCGCTGGTAATCGACACGCTGCTGCGCAGCTGGAGATTAGTCAAGCAGTCTGGAAGTCAAATAGTCAAACAGTAGCTACCGTTGTGACAGGGCACGCTGCTGCGCAGCTGGGGGATAGTCAAATAGTCTGGAAGTCAAATAGTCAAACAGTAGCTACCGCTGTGACAGAGCACGCTGCTGCGCAGCTGGGGGATAGTCAAATAGTCTGGAAGTCAGATAGTCAAACAGTAGCTGCCGCTGTGGCAGGGCACGCTGCTGCGCAGCTGGAGATTAGTCAAGCAGTCTGGAAGTCAAATAGTCAAACAGTAGCTACCGTTGGTAATCGACACGCTGCTGCGCAGCTGGGGGATAGTCAAATAATCTGGAAGTCAGATAGTCAAACAGTAGCTGCCGCTGTGGCAGGGCACGCCATTTCCCGCCGTCCCCTACTCCTCCTCGCCCTTCTCCTTTCCGCCCTATCCCCTTTACTCGCCCAAAATACCCTCACCGGCCAGCTTCAAAACGCTGAGGCGGAGCCCGTCGCTTACGCCAACGTGGCCCTCTACGCCGACTCGAACCTGGTGAAAGTGGAAACGACCGACGATGCGGGGCTCTTCCGGATTCGGGAGGTAGCGGATGGCCCCTATGTCCTCATCGCTACCTACCTGGGCGCACCGGACCTGGTGAAAAACCTCGCCGTCAACGGTGATCTTGACCTCGGCATACTGACCATGGCTCCCGCCGCCGTCGAGCTCGACGCGGCCACCGTCACCGCCCGCCGCGCCATCGTGGAGATCAAGCCCGACCGCACCGTCTTCAACGTGCAGGGAACGATCAATGCCGTGGGCGAAAACGGGCTCGATCTGCTGCGCAAGGCTCCCGGCGTGACAATTGACAATAACGACAACATCAACGTACTGAGCCGCTCCGGCGTGCTCGTCTACGTGGATGGCAAGCGCCTTCCCCTCGGCGGCGCGGAGCTCGCCGCCTACCTGCGCAGCCTCACCGCCGAGCAGATCGACCGGATCGACATCATCACCAACCCCGGCGCGAAGTACGAAGCTCAGGGCAACGCCGGCATTCTCGACATCCGGCTGGTGAAAAACGAAAACGAAGGCGCCAACGGAACGGCCAACTACACCATCAGTCAGGGGCGGTACCAGAAAATGAACGGCTCCGTCGGTGGCAATTACCGCAATAAGCGATTAAATGTGTTCGGACAAGTGGGCTCGATGGACGGGCGGCAGTTCTCCCAGATCGACTTCCTGACCTTCCAGAACGGGCTGCAAACGCTCGAAGACACCCGAAATTTTTTCACCTGGAACCACGTGAACGGCCGCTTTGGCACCGACTTCTTCCTCTCCGACAAACACACGCTCGGCTTCCTGGTCGACGCCCAGACCCAGCACGGGATTCAGACGAACCGCTCGGATATCGAGATTGCGGGGATCGACCAGCCGGTGGACAGCATCCTGCTGGCCCGTTCCCGCTCCGACGACGATCAGGACCGCGCCACCTTTAACCTCAATTACCGTTATGAGGCGGGCAAAGGAAAAAGCCTGAACGTCGACCTCGACTACGGTCGCTTCCGCAACCGGGCCTTCCGCCGGCAGCCAAACGTCTACTTCGCGCCCGACCGCCTGACGGAACTGAGCGAGATCACCAACAACTTCGATACGCCAACGGACATTGACATCTACACCTTCAAAATTGACTACGAGCAAGCATTGGGAACGGGAAAACTAGGCACGGGCATTAAGCTGAGTCAGGTGGGGACGGACAACAGCTTCCGGCTCTTCAACGTAGTGGGCGGCAACGAGACTTTTGACGTCAATCAATCCAATCTCTTTACCTACGATGAGAACGTGTACGCGGCTTACCTGAGCTATGCGGGCAGCATCTCCGACCGGATGAGTTACTCCGCCGGTCTCCGGGCGGAGATCACTGATGCGACGGGAATACTGACGGCCTTCAACGGTCAGTCGGAGCCACCGGTTGACCTGAACTATGTCAGCCTCTTCCCCACCGCTGGCCTTACCTATCAGCTCGACCAACAGAAGGGTAACAGCCTGGCGCTTAACTATGGCCGCCGCATTAACCGTCCGGATTACAACGTGCTGAACCCCTTCCGCATTCAGGTAAGTCAGCTCAGTTTCGAGCTCGGCAATCCGACCCTGAACCCCGAGATTGTCGACAATCTGGAGCTGGGCTACACCCTGGCCTACCGCTACAACTTCAAGGTGGCGTACAGCAAAACGAGCGACCAGATCACGCGGCTGATTGGTCCGGATCCGGTGGACCCGCGCGCCGGTTTCATCAGTTGGGACAATCTGGCGGAGAACACCGTCATCAGTTTCAACGCAGCGCTACCCTTCACCGTCACGCCCAAATGGGACGCCTTTTTCAACCTCAGCGCCAGCCACATCAATAATCAGGCGGACTATGGCGACGGGGCCGTGATCGACCTGCAGGCTTTCAGCTACAACATTTTCACGCAACACACCTTCAAATTGCCCTGGAAGCTCACGGGGGAAATCGGCGGCTTTTTTGCCGGTCCTGGTATCTGGGGCGGGGTGTTTGAATACGATGAGAGTTGGTCGTTCAACCTCGGTTTACAGCGAAAGTTCCTGAATGACCAGCTGAACATCAAACTGGCAGGTAGTGATCTGTTTTATCAGGTGGGCTGGTCGGGCGAGACGAACTTCAACGGTCAGCAGGGCTTCGGTGCGGGCAATTATGACAGCCGGCGGGTGGCGCTATCCCTGAGTTATGCCTTCGGCAATCAGAAAATTAAGGCGCGGACGCGGGATACAGGCTTGGGTGAAGAAGCAAGGCGGGTTAATTAGTAGTGTAGTATTGTAGTTCGGTAGTAATGTAGTAGCTGCCGCTGTTGCTGGGCGCGCTGCTGCGCAGCTGGGGGGAGGTAGTATTATAGTTTGGTAGTCTCGTAGTCTGGTAGAGCTACCGCTGTTTCAGGGCACGCTGCTGCGCAGCTGGAGGATAGTAGTGTAGTATTGTAGTTCGGTAGTAATGTAGTAGCTGCCGCTGTTGCTGGGCGCGCTGCTGCGCAGCTGGGGGGAGGTAGTATTATAGTTTGGTAGTCTCGTAGTCTGGTAGAGCTACCGCTGTTTCAGGGCACGCTGCTGCGCAGCTGGAGGATAGTAGTGTAGTATTGTAGTTCGGTAGTAATGTAGTAGCTGCCGCTGTTGCAGGGCGCGCTGCTGCGCAGGAGAGAAATCACCGCGTCGTTTCTTTTGCCCGGTACAAATAATTGATTACAGATGGATTGACAATAATGATTGGCAAACTAAAATGCCCGAAGGAATCTCTTCCTTCGGACATCAATAAATCAACGTAGTAGTGACAGGGTCCTTAATTGGACTAATTCGGACTACCTCAATCCTTAATAGCCTGGGTTTTGTTCCAGCGAGGGTGCTTTTTCAATTTCAGAAAGAGGTATGGGCAGGTGATAATGCCGCTCGAAGAAAGGTCGGGTAACAACGGTGTACTCCTCGTTACTATAGGTTCCATCAATTTTACGGGTCCAGCGCAGCCCCCTGACGTCAAATCCAAGGTGGTTTTCGATCATCCAGCGTCGCTCATCGAAGAAATTATGGCCTTCGAAGCTTAATTCCACGCGGCGCTCTCGGCGAATAGCTTCAAGCAGGTCATCACCACTGGCTTCAATTTCAGGTTGTAAAGCTCGAGTTGATACGCGGTTAACATACTCACGAGCGAGCACCTCGTTTCCAAGGTGGAATTGTGCTTCAGCGTAGTTGAGATAAATTTCTGCGAGGCGATATAGAATATAGGGGCGCTGAGAGGAAATGCCTCCGGCGACGGGAACATTTTCATCCTGAAACTTTCGAATATTATACCCCGTCTTGGAAGAGTGCAATGTATTTCCCAGCCCTTCCGGAGAATCTACTCCATGGGGAGCTACGTTGACATCTTCGGAAAGAAAATATTCTACCGGCCGACCACGGAAAGGGGCATCATTAAATAGCAGGTTGGCATAATAGCGCATCTCCCTGTTTTCGTTGGGCTGAGTGGGATCATAGTTTCCTGTTTGCGTTGTTTCCCCATTAGCCATATTGAATTCCATAGCGAAGTTGTGCGTAGGAGAAGACAGGGCCCATCCAGTATAACCATTGGGCGACTGGGTTTGATCCCAGAGCGAGTTGGCGTCCGTTCCAAATTCATAGAACTCAGAATTGTAAGGACGAGCGAAGAGAATATCCTGATTGGGGGAAAGAAAGAGTTTCTGATATTCCGTTGCATCAGCTACGGGAATTAAATCCCGGTCACCAACGAGATCAATAACATCCTTAGCAGCATCGGCAGCATCCTGCCATTTCGTAGGAACTGCGTAGTCAAACAATGGGCCATTTGGTACAGTCGAGGGATCGTGCAAGCTACTGGCAGCGTAGAGTAAGGTCCTGGCTTTTACGGCCATCGCTGCCAGTTTGGTGGCTCTGCCGAACTCACTGTCTGGGCGGGTAACTGGCAATAGGTCAGCGGCTTCGTCGAGTTCCCGCACGATAAAGGCGACGCAGTCTTCGTAGCTGTCACGGACCAGATCGAAGTTATCATCCAGCCCAAGGGCCCGGTCAAGAATTGGTACTCCCCCGTAGTACTTAATGAGCTTACTGTAAAGATTTGCCCGAAGGAATTTCATTTCTCCTTTCAGGACATTAACTTTTTCTGGATTGAGGGCCATCGCTTCACTGTCATCAATACGGTCAAGAAACTCATTAGTTCTACGTACGTAACTCCAGTAATTTGACCATTTCTGGTTAAAGATGCCGCTATTGCCAGGCGTCCAGCCAGCGCGTAAGCGAAAGAGGTCCAGGTCCCGAAAATTAAACTTAGCTTCATAGGACCCTGCTTCGATGTTAAAACGCCGGCCCCACCACTGAAAGCGGTTAATGGCCCAACTTTCCGTACTGTTATAGGCCGTGAACACCAGACGTTCTACTTGATTGGGGTCACTGTAAATGAGGTCTTCCCCAAATGCATCCCGGGCTACTGTATCCAACACTTCGTCATTGCAGGCTGCAGATGAGAAGACCACAATAAGCAGTAGGAGTATTCTAGAAATTAAATGTTTCATTAGTTCGACTTTTATGTTGCCTGGGAGAGAAGCCTTATCTCCCCTCCCATGTCACTCTTAAGTAGGATTTATTTGAAGGTTACGTTGACGCCAAATGAATAAGACGTCAGAGAGGGGTAGGTGCTGGCGCGGAAATTGTTGTAGGCCGCAGCCTCGGGGTCCAGTCCGAGATCATACACTTCGGAGAACATGGTGAGGACGTTTAGCCCCCGGAAGTAAAAGCGAAGGTCAGCGAACTTCAGCTTGTCCTGGTTGAGGGAGTAGCCCAATTCAATTTCCTTCAGGCGCAGAAAAGATGCATCGTGCAGCCAGAGATCGGCTCCTTGGAAATTCTCTGCTGTGTTCTGATTACCACTAATGGCATCCCCCTGGGCAAATGCCCGCGGGTAACGGGCGGTAGGGTTCTCTGGTGTCCAGCGCTCGGTGAATACGTATTCTGGTTTTGCTCCTGCCTGATCAAAGAAGACGAGCATTTCTGCTTTTGCCTGCCCCTGAAGCAGAAAGCTAAAATCGAAATTTTTGTAGCCTAAGCTCCCGAGGAATCCATATTGAATTTGTGGTGTATTAGAGGAAAAGATGCGCACCCGATCACCGGCATCAATAACCCCATCCTGATTGGTGTCGACATAAACGGGCTCACCAGGTACGGTTCCCTCCAGGCGCGCTTCAGTAGCCTCTACCTGGGCCTGGTTCTGAAAAATTCCGTCAGTAGGATATACGATGTAGGAATCGATGGGAAATCCTTCACGGCGAAGCTGATCAGAAACATCTTCTGCCTCATCAAGGAAAACGACTTCGTTTTTTGCCTGGGTAAGGTTAGCCCCAAAAGAGTAAGTCAGGTCACCGGCTTTGTCTTGCCAGTTAAGTTGAAACTCCCAGCCGAAGTTATCAACAATGCCAAGGTTTTCCTGCGGCAATGTGATACCTGCAGCATCAGGAATTGAAGCATTCCGGGTTATCAGGATATCTTCTCGCTTTTGAAAAAAGTAATTTACATCTCCGGTAAGCTTATAATCGAAGAGTGCAAAATTCAGTCCGAAGTTCCGCATCTTAGCCGTTTCCCAGGTGATGTTCGGGTTCGGCACGTTGGCAGGCGTAAAGCCGTTTTCACGCACGCCGTTGACACCGAAAGTGTAGAAGTTGGGTTGCGGAACATTAGTATTGCCACCAAAATTAAAGCGGGTCAGGTACTGGAAGGGAGCGATTCGGTCATTGCCCAAAATGGCCCATGAGGCACGAATTTTAAGAACATTGAGCCAGCTATCAGTACCGTCCATAAAGGCTTCATCACCCAATGACCAGGCTGCAGCCACACTGGGGAAAGTGCCAAAGCGATTACCTCTTCCGAAGTTGCTTGACCCATCACGACGAACGGTAAAATCAAGGAAGTAACGCTTATCAAAATTGTAGGACAAAGAACCAAAGTAGTTGAGCCGGACAAACTCCGCACTTGTACCATCAGAACGCTGGCCTTCGTCACTGCCAGCAAAAAGCTCCGGGTGATCATCCGTAGGGAAGCCCCGCCGCTCAGCATAAAACGTACGCTGCTCAGAATCAAACCGTTCAATACCTGCAAAACCTCCCAACGCATGTGGCCCGAAAGTTCGGTTGTAGCGAACGGTAGAGTTCAGCATTAATTCATTGAACTTCCAAAAAGTCTCCCGCAGAATACGTTGGTTGCCTCGTTGAGAAAACCCTGGTTGAGGAATGTATTCATCAGTACCTTCCTGAAAAGTAAAAACTTCCCAGGGGGTGTACCAGGATTTTGTATCCGTACTCCAGTCTCGTATACCCGCAAAACCCTGTACGCTGAGACCTTTTACCAGCGAATTAAGATTAAGATCATAGGAAATACGAGTTCTGAGATTTTTATCTTTTGCATTAACAAAACCTGATTCATTGCTTGACATAATGAGAGGGTTAGCTCCATTTTCACCACCAAAAGCAATTAATCCGTTAGGGTAAACACCAACTTCCGTTGGCAGGTTATTATAAATATGCTTATAAATAAATCCGGCATCAACTCCGGGTTCATTTCGATCGCCGAAACGACCGGATAAATCCAGCCCGACAGTCAGGTTTTCCAGCAGCTTAACGTCAATATTTGACCGTACCTGATATTGTTGAAAATTCAAGTCTCCCGAGTCAAACATACCCACCTGGTCGATATGGTCACCACTAACGAAATATTTAACCCGCTCCGACCCTCCAGAAACAGAAATAGTATTTCTCCATTCCGGTGAGGTTTCGGCAAAGGTCAGGTCTGCCCAATCAGTATTGGGAAAATTGATGGGGTCCGCACCCGAAGCGTATCCATTGATTTGCTCCTGGGTAAACTCCAATGGCGTCCCGTTCCGTTCAGCAATTTCATTGGAGTATATAGCATACTGTTCAGAACTCATCAGATCAGGAAAAGCCGAAAAGCCAGACAGGCTGTAACTACTCGACAGGTTAACTACGGGAGTTCCGGCAGTACCTCGCTTGGTGGTAATTAAGATTACCCCGTTTGCTGCTCTGGCACCATAAATAGCCGCAGCTCCATCTTTCAGTACGGAAATAGACTGAATATCCTGCGGAGAAAGGTGAGAAAAAGACGCCGCAGGAATGTTATCGATCAGAATCAGCGGCGAATTATTATTGAGCGTTGACTTACCCCTGATGAGAATCGAAACATCTCCGGTGGCCCCCGGGTACCCTCCACGGTCAGACACAATTAGCCCAGGTACTTTACCGGCCAGTGACTTCGCCAAATCTTTATTAGTGGTTCTTTCGATCTGACCTGATTCAATTGAACTCACCGAACCGGTAAGTTCTCCACGTTTCCGGGTGGTATAGCCAACTACTACCACCTCATCAAGAGCTGTTGATGTACCATCCAGCATAATATTTAAAGTACTCTCATCACCAACAGTTACAGCCTGGGTTTCATAGCCGGTATACGAAAATTTCAATACCGCCCCTTCTCCAGGCACACTAAAAGTGTACCCACCGTCAAGATCAGTTACTGTTCCCGAGGATGTTCCTTCCAGAATAACAGTAACACCAATAAGGGGATCTTTAGTCGTTGCATCCAAAACGGTACCGCTAATTGTTTTTTGCGCATAAGCAGCCTGCATTACAAACAGAAGTACAGCACAAAACAACCATCGGTTCCTGGTAAATAGTAAGGTCATTGTCATCGATTTTAATTTAAATAAATGAGTGTAAAACTTTACCGGCTTGCTCCCTAAATCAGGCATAGCACAGCATATACCAGAACCTAAGCGACCTGAGGATATACCACTCGCTATTTCAACACCTGACTGCGCCACCAAAAACCTTATCCATCCAGATACAGATTTGGCTTTCAGCGCCTTACCAGCTACTGTAATAACGGTGCGCCACCTTCAAAAACCACTTCGGTTCAGGCATAGTCACCTCGACCATTTTGAAAATAATATTTAAACAAGTTGATATATTTTACCGAATAAGCATCAGTATCTAATCAAACGCAGAGGGCGTTCGAAAACCAGGTAGCAAACTTGTGTAAAAAATTTTAATTACATGATCGAAATTGAATTATCTTGACGATACTTTTAGTATCAAGATGATCTTATCACAAAGAACGCCCGGACAAAACACACCGGGTGTGTTAAAATTAACTTAGGTTCACCCTATTTTACCATGATCAGAAGAATACGCTCCCAGCTTGATGGTTCTGCAATCATGTTTACACTTAAGTGTGATAATTAATCCCTTTAATTCGCGAGCTCCTCTGTTGCAGTTAGAAACTTATCTTTCCAGCATGAAAAAACTAATTCCCCTACTCTGTTGTATTTTCCTGATCGGTTGTGAATCAAGCCCGTCAGGTACCGTTAGTACGGCAGCAGAAGATTTACAAGTCAGCAGAACCAACGTTGAAGCCCGGCTTCAGGAGCTTCAGCTAAGCCTCCCCACCCTGGGTCAGCCACTGGCCAACTACGTCCACGCGGTCCAGTCCGGCAAGCTCGTCTTCCTGGCGGGCAAGGGGCCAACGCGTGCCGATGGCACGCGCATCAACGGCAAGCTCGGGGCCGACCTGACCGTCGAAGAAGGCTACGAGGCTGCCCGCCTCGTCGGCCTGCAACAACTCGCCGCCCTCAAGCTTGAACTCGGTGACCTGAGCCGCGTCAAACGTATCGTCAAGGTCCACGGCATGGTCAACGCCACGCCGGATTTCACGGACCACTCCAAGGTCATCAATGGCTTCTCCGACCTGATGGTCGAGGTCTTCGGCGAAGCAGGCAAGCACGCCCGCGCAGCCGTTGGCATGAGCTCGCTGCCGGGTGGCATGGCCGTGGAGATTGAAGCGATCGTGGAGGTCTATTAGCAGATTACACTTACTAATCTCTCCCGTGGCCCAGCAAGATCAGCACCCCACACTGCACCTGCGTCCGCGCCGAATGTTCCTTCCACCGCTATCTGACAATGATATGCCCTGGATGCTGACGGTTTAAAAACTCCTGCAACTAAAACATCTTTGGCCAGAGTCCTTCCCAGGCCGACCAGCGCTCCTCCCCTTCTCTTATTTTATCTCTCAGGTCTTCCTTAAAGCTTGCGTAATGGTCAAGCTGGTTGATTGTCTTGCCGTCTATTTTCAGATGTTTCAGACCATTCATATAGATAATTCCTGCGGGGATCTTCGTTAGCGGATTCTGGCCCAGGTTTAATAATTCAAGACGGGCCAGTGCGTGCAAATTATCGGGTAACTCCGGTAAACGGTTATGGCTTAAGTCCAGCGTTCGGAGATGGATGGCGTCCATAAAGTCAATCTCTACCTCGTCTATGTGATTGTGGTGAAAGTCAGCATGCAGCAATTGGGGTAACTCCCCGAGAAAACCATTGAGGTAGGTAAGGCGGCTATTGATAATGCTTAGCTTTTTCAGCGATTTACAGTCTAAAACAGAGTAGGGAATGTCATCTATACCCGTGCTTTCTATGTGTAAGTTCTGCAAGTCCGTCAGCCCTCCAATCTTCAGGGGTAGGCTATCCAGTTTTGGCGCATTGATGATGCGAAGATGGCGTAAGCGTTTAAAAGCAGCGATACTATTGCCTAGTCTGGAAAGGCCGCAGGAATCTATCGTCAGGTGCGTCAGGTTCGGAAAGCGATAAAAGACGCGGGGAAGCTTTCCGCCGGGGAGCCGGCAAAAGCGAAGCTCCAAACGCTGGACACTATCGGCCGGCAGGTGTTCAAAGGCTTCCTCAAGGTAACTTTCATTAGCATCTTCGATAAGTACACCGTAGGAGTCCTGAATGGTCAGCCGCCCCGTAGGGTTATTCACTTCGAGCTTTGCCAGTGGCGGTCCTGCCGGAACATCCCGTCGCACAAAAGCCTCCCGCTCTGCTTCCTGTTCCGGCGTGAGACTTTTGACTGGCCGTTGCTGCAGGGCAAGGCCGAGGGTAGTTGCCTGCACCAGTGTTTCCGTTCGCTTTTTCAGAGGGTGGTCCGTTAACCGTCCGGGCAGCAATTGCTCAGCATCCTGAAAGGCTTTCCACGAAGAGAGATAGGCCTTGGCGTAGTAATTGTAATTCCCCCGGGCCCGTAGCCGAAAGAAGGCTAACTCTGTTTCGGAATACGTTTCGGTTGTGTCCTTCAGCAAACGCTGCATTTCAATTTCTATGCCCTCGGCGACCCAGGCCTCATCGGCACTTACCTGCAGCCCCATCATGGCGTTTTCGGTCATCTTAGCCATTAGCCTGGGCAGGTAACGATAATCTTCCGGTGTGTGGGGCAAGCCGGCAATAGCCGCAATGACGGGCGGCACCTCAAGCTTTTCCTGCTGAAAGAGACGCTCCAGGACTGCCCCGGCGAAGCGGGGCCGGACGAGCTTCTCCCGCTTATCCGTAGGGTCCAGCTCTTCAATGAGCCGTTGTAGCAGAAGTGTATATTCTTCCGCCTCCAGGCAAAAGTGAATGTCTCGTTCGGGCCCCGTGAAGGCGGTGGGATCGGAGAGGAAATCGGGGGTGAGGTGCATATCCGTCGGTCTGAAGGGGCAAGGTAACGGTTGAAAAGGTAGTGATGACGCCTTATCGGCAATCGCTATACTTCACCAAATACTTCAGCCCTTTTTGCAGGGCTCTCCGTCCTATGGAGGGCTCTCCGTAATCGTATTGATACCATTTTTTATCCTCGGTTATATTCAGGGTTCCGTTGACCGTAATGGACTTGATTTCTGAGCCATCCCCGAGATCAAAGACAAAGAGCCGGGAGTAGGCTTCGCGGTCAGCACCAAAGCCGAGGGGTTGACCGGTACCGGCGTCCGCACGGCCGGGGCCGGCGTCGATGTAGATCAGGTAATCCAGGTCGGTATTTTCGGTAAAGTACTGGATATGGGAATCGGAGAGGCCTTCGCCAAAGATGGCTGGTAAGCGATCAGTCTGGTTGAGTTGTTCTTCGGTAAAAACGGTGGTCTCCGGGCATTTCTCCAGCTTCTTCATTCCTAAATCTACCTCCCGTTGGGCGGCCTCATCGCCGAAGACGCCCCGGGGCTCCAGCACGCCGATCTTCTTGCCGGCGAAGGGTAATTGTACTTTGTTAAAGGAGCCCATGACGGTGTAGTGACCACGATTGGCACAGCTGGTAAATAGGGCGAGGGTGATAAGCAGAAGTAAAGGCAAATGTTTCAAGTAAAAGGTGTTTAGCCAGACTAACGTGCTCTAAAGGAAAGAAAGTGCTTTAGTAAACTCTTGAGGTAAGAAACCACTTCATTTTTAGGATATCCTTAGCAATCAGTTGCCCCCCTGAATACGTTCGTACATTTACCGCTGCATTATCCTTCAGACTATGAACCGTGTTTTCCTCCTCTGCTTTTTATTAACCCTTCTCTGCACCAGCGTCCGCGCCCAGCAAACTGACTATTTTGCTGACCACTCCTTCACGCTTGCCGATACCCTTCGCGGCGCCCTCCGGCCGGAACGGAACAGCTTTGACGTCACCTACTACGAGTTACATCTGGAGGTAGACATTAACGACCGCGCCATCGAAGGACGGGTGGACATGGACTACAAAATCACGGCCCCCACCAAGCGCTTACAGGTCGATCTTTTCCGCAATATGCAGATCGACAGCATCACCAAAGACGGCCGGCATTTAGCCTATGACCGGCTGGAAGACGCCGTATTCATCCAGCTTCCCCGCCTGGCCAATCCTAATGACAACATCCACCGCATCAGCATTTACTACGGTGGGCAACCCACCGCCGCCCGAAACGCGCCCTGGGACGGCGGCTTCGTCTGGTCCCTCGACCAAAAAGACCGCACCTGGGTCGGCATCGCCTGTGAGGGCGACGGCGCCAGCCTCTGGTGGCCCAACAAAGATCACCTGGGAGATGAGCCGGACTCGATGCTCGTCTCCGTCACGGTACCCAAGCGCCTCTTCGTTGCCTCCAACGGGAACCTCCGCGAAGAAGTAGAGCTCGACAACAATTACCAAAAACGCTACGACTGGTTCGTCTCCTACCCCATCAACAACTATAACATCAGCCTGGGGATCGGCTCCTACGTTCACTTCGACTCCACCTACGTGGCCTTCGACGGCGAAGAGCTGGCGCTGGATTATTACGTCCTCGATTACAACCTCGAACGCGCCCGCAAACAGTTCGAACAGGTACCGCCCATGCTGGCTGCCTACGAGCACTACTTTGGCAAATACCCTTTCTGGAACGATGGCTACGCCCTCATCGAAACGCCTTTCCTCGGCATGGAGCACCAGAGTGGTATCGCCTACGGCAACCGATATATGCGGGGTTACCTCGGTGGGCTCATCCCTGCGGATATGGACTGGGATTTCATCATCATCCACGAGTCCGGCCACGAATACTTTGGCAACTCCATCAGTGTCGCTGACCACGCCGAGATGTGGATACATGAAGCCTTCACGACCTATATGGAAGCCCTCTACGTGGAGTACCTCCACGGGGAGGCTGACGCCCGTCGCTACCTGAAAAGCCAGCTGGCCTTCATCAAAAACGAATCGCCCATGCTCGGGCCACTGGGCGTGAACTTTGACGATTTCGGCAGCTCCGACCATTATTACAAAGGCTCCTGGATGTTGCATACCCTGCGGCATATGATCAATGATGATCCTGTTTTCTTCGGCATGCTTCGCAGTTTCTACCAGGACCACAAGCGCAGCATCGTCTCCACGGAACAGGTGGTGGACTACTTTTCCAACTTCGCCGAGAAAGACCTGCATCCTTTCTTTGAGCAGTATCTCCGTCACCCGGATGTGCCCGTGCTGGAGCTTCGGCAAAACGGAAGCAGCGTTGAATACCGCTGGCGGGTACAGACTCTCAACTTCAACTATCCCGTTGGCGTACTGATCGGTAAAGAACCCGTCCGTTTAGACGCGACGGCGGACTGGCAGGTAATGGGTAAAGGCTTTAGCCCGAAGGAAGTATCTATCGACCGTAGCCGCTTTTTGGTCGATATCGAACTGACCGAGTAAACACAAAGCAGGAATTGCTTGTACACTTTTTGCACCTCTTTTAATATCTCAAAGCGCACCCATGGGCCCCGAAGTAATTCTTTTCTTTTTTGCTTTTCTGAGTCTTGGCTCTTTCGTCCTTACCATTTGGGCGATCGTTGATATTATTCAAAAGCCCTTTAAGAAGAAGAACGATAAAATCCTCTGGGCGGTCGTCGTATTGGCCATCGGTCTCATCGGTCCCATTGTTTACTTCTTCAACCGTAAGAATCTCTACCTGGACAATGACCACCGGGAGTACCTACCTGATCTGGAAGACGAATGGGGAGAGCCGCAGCGGCAGCCGCGGTACAATGAATCTGATGATTATGTGTAAAGGTGGGCGCGGCCGCGGGTGCAGGGGAATGCGCGGTGAAAGCAAGGATGCTTACTTCAGCTCCAGCAGCTCAATCTTCCGAAAGTCAATCGGATGGCTCTCTGCCTGTAGGGCGATGTAGCCACTCGTTAAAACCTCTCCCTCCCGGGCGATCCAGTCAGCTTTATCCTCCACGACTTTGAACTGGTCCCAGTCCTTACCCTTCTGAGCCTTACTGATCATACCTCCACCGATCTGGGGTTGCTGAAAAGAGAGCACGGTGTCTCCTTCAATCAGGAAGTGCATGGCCTCCCCGCCTAATACAACGGCTTCAGCCTTTACCCATTGATCCCCGTCGTAGGTTTTGGACGACGAGCTGATGCAATGGTTATAATTAATGGTATCTCCCATTACTACGGCCGTGCCTGGCGTACAGACATTACCTGTCGTTCTTTCCTTGCCGTCACTCAAACCACCGAGTAACTGCAGCTCAACCGATACCGGAAACCATTGCCCGTAGTCATTGCTCTCCGCCGATTGACTGTGGAGCATCACCCCGCTGTTGCGAACGTTCCAGGGCGAGCCTCCCGGTAATTGCTCACCGGTAAAACGATACTCGAAGCGGAGTTTATAACTGCTGTAAGGCTGCTCATAGTAGAGATGGCCAAAGTCGTTGCGGAAGCTATCGTATTCCATGTAGTTGATCCGAATCATACTGTCTTCCACCAGCCAGGTATTCCGCCAGTTGGAGTTGAGGTCTTTGCCGGCAATTTTGCCCGTCCAGCCACTGAGGTCCTTGCCGTTGAAGAGGGATATCCAGTTTTCGGCGGGCGTATCGTGGCCGACGTCCTTCGGCGCGTCTCCGCAGCTTAGCAGACCAACGAAAAGAAGGAAGGTAAGTCCTGAAAAAAGTATGTTTTGCATGATGGGGGCTTTGTGTCCGCTAAATGTAGGGGATTAGATCTAAACTGTTCTCCCGATGTGTCGTCTCTTAACCCGCCTTCGACGCATAGTACTACGGAGTACAGTCTCTCAACCAAAAGCGACCTACTCCTTCATCCAGGCCATTAAATGCTCATAGACTAAATCAACCGGCAGCCCCATAATATTAGGGTAAGTGCCCACAATCTTACGGATTTTCGCCAACCCGATCCATTCCTGAATACCGTAGGCGCCAGCCTTATCGAAAGGTTGACATTCATCCACGTACCATTCTATTTCCGACCGGCTCAGTTCGTTGAAATAAACATCACTTACACCGCTGAAGACCATCTCCCGTTGCCGGTTCATCAGGCAGCAACCCGTTACTACGGTATGCATCCGGCCAGACATCTTCTCTATGGTGGCAATCGCCTCGGCCCGATCCTTTGGCTTGCCGTAAATGATCCCATCAATGATGACTACACTGTCTGCCGTTAGCAGTACTTCGTCCTCCGTCTCCAGTAAATGCAGGGAGCCCTTCGCTTTAAGTTTCGCTAAATAGGGTGCGACCTCCAGCGCCGGCAGATCATCAGGATAAATTTCTTCCACGTCCGCCGTGCGAACCGTAAAGGGAATAGCGGCTTGCTCCAGCAAATAAGACCGGCGGGGAGACTTGGAGGCGAGGATGATGGTGGGGTATTTCATGGAGGCGAAGGTAATAGTCAAATAGTCAGGCAGTCAAACCGTCAAGCTATATTCCGACTGCTTGACTACTTGACTACATGACTCCCTGACTATTTGACTCTCTCACTCCCAGACTGTACCTTCGCCCCATGTCCCAATTCGTAGTTTCCGCCCGTAAGTACCGCCCCGTCAGGTTTGACGAGGTAGTCGGGCAGCAGCACGTGTCACAGACACTGAAAAATGCACTGCAGACGGATCACCTGGCACATGCCTTTTTGTTCTGTGGGCCACGGGGTGTTGGTAAAACGACCTCGGCCCGGATTCTGGCCAAAGTCCTTAATTGTCAGAACAGGACCGAAGACTACGAGCCCTGCAACAAATGTGACAGCTGTGTTTCCTTTGATGACAATGCCAACGTCTACATCCGCGAGCTGGATGCAGCGAGTAATAACTCCGTAGACCACATTCGTTCCCTGAACGAGCAGGCACGGATTCCGCTGGACAAAGGCCGCTCGCGCATCTTCATCGTGGATGAGGTACACATGCTTTCCCAGGCGGCCTTTAACGCCTTCCTGAAAACGCTGGAAGAGCCACCGCCGAATACGATCTTCATTCTCGCCACTACGGAGAAGCACAAGATCATCCCGACGATTCTCTCCCGCTGTCAGATCTTTGACTTTAAGCGAATCCAGCCGGTAGACATCATCGGCCACCTTAAGAGCATTTGTGCGGAAGAAGGTATTTCGGCCGACGAAGACGCGCTCCACATCATCGCCCAGAAAGCGGACGGTGCCCTACGCGATGCGCTGTCTATTTTTGACCGCATTGTTTCTTTCTCCGGCAAAGAGATCACTTACGATGGCGTAATCGAGAACCTGAACGTACTCGACTACGATTACTTCTTCCGGGCCGTGGATGCTATCCTTACCGAGAACCGGGGAGGTATGCTCCTGCTCTTCGACGAAATTTTGCGCAAAGGCTTTGATGAAGACCTCTTTCTGAACGGCCTGGCCGCTCACGTCCGGGACCTGCTGGTGTGCAAAGACGAAGCGACGCTGAAACTGCTCGAAGTCGGTGAAAAGCTCAAACAGCGGTATCATCAACAAGCTGCGCTGGCACCACCGGCATTGCTATTGACGATACTGGACATTGCCAACGACTGCGACCTGGGCTTCCGCATGGCCCGCAACAAGCGCCTCCACGTAGAGATGAGCCTGCTGAAGATGACCGCGGTGAAGCGGGCATTCCGGAACGAACCCACCGTCATTGCCTCTTCCTCCGAGGCTTCCCCGGCACCTGCGGCCGCGGCTGCTGAAAAAAAAAGCCCTGACGCCACCCAAACGGTAACGGCCACCGGCATCGCCGGCGGTGAAGTAGCGGATAAACCGGAGCCCGACCCAAAACTCGAAGCCCCCGCCCCAAGCCCGAAGCCTGAAGCACCTTCGTCTTCAGCTGCTGCCCCCGACGCCTATCAGAGCCTCGACCTGAATAACCTGATGGCGGAAATTGACGAAACGCCCAGTGCAATCACCCCCGCCACTAACCTGCCCGAGCTAACGCAGGAAACCCTTCAACACGCCTGGGACACTTTCCTGCGGGACAATAAGACCACCACCCTGGCACTACAGATCAAACTGGCCGTCCCTACGCTGGAGGGGGAAGAAATCATTGTCCGGATGGGGTCTCAACGGGTCATGGCCTCCCTGCGGGATGACGACACCTTGATCGCTTTTCTACGCGAGACCTTTCAGCGTCCGTCCCTGATTATGCTGCTGAAACTGGATAAAACACTCCGCACAGCCACCCAGCCCACCGTTAAAAAGCGGCTTACTGCTAAGGACAAGTTCCTGATGATGCGAGAGAAAAACCCGGCCATCGATGACTTGCGAAAGCGATTTGACTTAAGACCGGAGGAGTAGTACTGTAGTCTGGTAGTCTGGTAGTGGCTGCCGCAGGTTGGAAGGCACGCTGTTATGCAGCTGACCGCTCGAAGCTGCTTCGTAGCACAGCACCGGGTGAGCTTCGCTTCTGCCTACGGCGGTCAGCTGGAAACTCAGCAGTACAAACGCCAAAATGCACCCTCACCGCATCTTGCCGTCGTAACCAATCCATACATCATGTCTGATAAAAAGACGCGTCGGGAGTCCCCCGCCGTGAACGCCGGCTCCATGGCCGACATCGCCTTTCTCTTGCTCATTTTCTTCCTCGTCACTACTACAATTCAGGAAGACCAGGGGGTGCTGGTGCGCCTGCCGGACTGGTCAAATGATCCACCCCCACCACAGCAAACTCTCGATGAAAATGTGCTAACGGTACTCATCAACACGGATGACAAACTACTCATCGAAGAAGAAAACGCGGAAATAAGAGACATTCCAGGTCTGATCAGGGAGCACGTCATCTCTCCTAAGCGGGCGCCAAACGAGGCCGTCATCAGCCTCACCCACGACCGGGGCACCAGCTACGCCACCTACTTACAGGTTTACGATGCTCTGAAGGCCGGGTACCGCAGCCTCTGGGACGATAAATCCAACGAGCGCTATGGCAAAATTTACGCGCATTTGTCGCAGGCAGAGCAGAAGAGTATCCGGAACGAGATTCCGATGATCATTTCGGAGGCGGAGCCTAGTGATTATGAAGAGTAATGTAGTTTGGTAGTATTGTAGTTTGGTAGTAGCTGCCGCGAGGGGGAGGCACTACATTACTACCGGCTACAATACTACATTACTATCCCTCCAGCCGCGCAGCAACGGGCCCTGAAACAGCGGCAGCCACTACATTACTACCGACTACAATACTACATTACTATCCCTCCAGCCGCGCAGCAGCGGGCCCTGAAACAGCGGCAGCTACGACATTATTACCGACTACATTACTATCAATAACACTCCTTCAAGATCGCCTCCGCCATCAATTCATAGCCGGCGCTGGAGAAATGGATTCCATCATCGCTGAAAGCGAGGGCTTTGGCTCCGGGGTTTTGCTGCAGATCCACGAAACAGAGGCCCTCTTTGGTGGCCAGTTCGCGGAGTTGGCCGGTGAGTTGGGAGACGCAGGCGGAGACGCCCTGAAATTCGTCGGAGACAGCGGTGTTTTGGCCAGCCGGAGGCGGGCTGATGAGGACGATGCGGGGGACTTCCTGCCCGCGTTCTGTGAAAAAAGCACGGGTTCGGGTCACCAGGGTGGCGGCGTTGAGGATGATCTCAGGGTGGCGGTCAGCGAACTCGACTTTGCAATCGTTGGTGCCCAGAGAGATGAGTACTTCATCGATTTTACCCATTTGTGCGTAGCCTTTGCGCAGGTAGCTGGTGAGATTTTCCAGCGAGTTGTATTCCAGTTTATTGCGCCAGTTGAAGCCTACGGTATTTCCGCCCAGGGCGGTGTTCACGAGGGGGCCACCGCCGCGGGTTTCCTGCAGGGCGTAGACCCAGCCTTTGCCGGCGCCGTTGCTGTCACCGATGACGAGCAGGTGTTTTTTCGAAAGGGAGGGCGTGCAGCTCAGGAGGCTTAGCAAAAGACCGAGGGTAAGAAAGCGGAGGCAGTTCAACATCGTTCGAAGGAGATTCATGGGTTGGGCGCCGGAGCGCGGGTGCAAGGTAAGTTGGAAGAAGCTTTGTTCGTTAGAAGAACGTTCTGCGCACCCATTTATGTTCCAGGGCGCCGAAGGCGGCCAGTAGCAAGGTAAACACGGCTCCCCGGATGTACCACTTTGCACCTGCGTCCGCGCCCGCAATGGTCCAGTTATCCGCGCCTTCCAGCCTGGCGGCCAGCATCGTTGCGCCGAGGGCCAACAGCAGGTACAAGCCAATGCGGAGGAGAGGATAATCCACTGGGAAATATTTACGGGAGACAAACCATGCCAGTATACACATTACGGCATAACAGGCCAACATGCCCCAGGCGGGCGCCCAGATGGTTAACTCCGCTGCGTAGCGGGCATTGATGAAATAGATGATAATACTGCCAATGAGCGCGATGCCACCACCCAACCAAGTGCGATCCGTAAGCTTGTAGGCAATCGAAAAATTAGCGTACAGACCAAAGAGGAGGTTAGCACACAGCAATACCGGGAGAATGACCAGACCGCTGTGATACTCAACCGGTACGATGAGTGAAAGCCAGGGCAAAAACAAGAGAATACCCGCGGAGGCAAGGGTGGCAATCAAGCCATAGGCCCGGCAGGCATCCGCATAGATTGTTCGGTCAGCCGTGGCCAGATCCTTCCCGGTTTGTTTGAAGAAAAATGGCTCGGCGGCGTAGTTATAAGCCGTAATGAAGAGGTTCAGTATAATGGCGATTTTCATCGCTGCACTGAACAGGCCGGAGTACGTGAGATTGTCTATCATCGACCCCGTACCGGCTAGTTCCTTAAGCATTGTTGGCCCCGACTGAGCATTGTAAATGCCCGCCACGGCAACCAGCGTCAGTGGAGCGGTATAGCTGAAAATGGTCTTCCAGCTGGGTACTTTATTGACATTTTCCGGAAGAATAGCCGGAAAATCCATCGGTAGCTTCTCCTCCGCAGGCCTGGTAAAGGTGACATAAGTATCGATCGTAAGTGCCAGGAAGCGTGCCAGCGAAGCAATACAGACTGCAGCCAGATAGTAACCCACTTCATGCCCTGGCCGGTAGGTCCAGGGAGTATAATTTTCGATAAGCTGGGGGTACTTCGGCAGAAGGTATAACAAGAGGAATACGAAGAAGATATTGACGATAACATTGCCCAGATTAACGGCCACAAAGAACCAGGCCCGCTCAAACTGCCGGAGTCTGGCCAGTGGCACCGCAACGACGACATCCAAAAAGATAGTCAGCATCACCAATAGCACGTAGGGCACCTGATTTTCATACCCCAGCCAGGTACTGATAGGCTTAGAAAAAACCATACCAAGCAGCAAAAAAGCAAGGCCAATGCGCTGAACAAGACCATCTAACCGGCTAAAAACGGCTCCCGGATGATAGTCTCCCCTACTCGCGAAACGAAACAGTGCCGTATCCATCCGGAAAACCAGCAGTGCAATTAACCATCCGGTCCAGAACATTAAATCCGCCACGACTCCGAACTCTTCCCGGCTCATCAAGCGGGAAATAAAGTAGGTTACCAACACAAAATTCAGCAGCTTTCCAAGCACATTGCTCAGGCCGTAGATCATCGTTTCACTACCGAGTTTACGTAGGGACATGGGGCGAAGGTAGGGAGTATGGTAGTATTGGTAGTAGTGATAGATTGATAGTAGCTGCCGCGTGAGGATATGCGATATGCGATAAAATCGAACACCTCCCGTAAAACCCCAAACAGAACGATATATTTAACACCCTCGGACAGTCCGTAGTCCCGACAGGGACGAGTCTGCGGCTTAGCGAGGTACGCAAGAGCGGCGTAGCCGGCGATGGAGTGCCTCGCGTGCGTGCGGGGGTAAAATGAAGAACACTAGCGATTAACCTCCGGAGGCCTCCATTATCGCTTCGATCCGGCCAGCGGCTTAGCCCTCAAACGACGACCAGCACCGTCCATTCGTCGAAAAGCCGGCCTGACCCGGCGATGAATCTTTACATTTGAGCCGTTATGGGAACTCTTGAAAACTTCCGGGTCGCTTACCGCAGTATCCGCGCTAACATGCTACGGGCTTTGCTGACGATGTTGATCATTGCCGTCGGCATCATGGCTCTGGTCGGTATTTTGACGGCGATTGACGCGGCGATCTACTCCTTATCGTCCAATCTCTCCAGTCTGGGAGCCAATACCATCGAGATCAATCGGGTAAGTACTTCCTTGCGGGGAAACCGGGGGCCACGCACCCGGTCTGCTCCCTTTACCTACGATCAGGCGACGGAGTTCCTGGAACGCTACGACTATCCTTCTGACATCAGCATCAGCTTCTTCGCAACGGGTGCCACCGTGGTGAAACACGGGGAAAAAGAGACCAACCCCAATGTTGCCTTATTCGGGATGACCACGAATTATCTGAACAGTAAGGGCTACGACATTGAGTTTGGCCGCAATTTCACGGATCGCGAAGTCAACGAAGGAAGTAATATTGCCATCATTGGACACGACCTGGTGGAAGATTTATTCGGTGGGAAAGCGTCTTCAGCTCTTGGCAAAGAGATCACGGCAGGCAACTTGCGATATACCGTAGTAGGTTCCCTGAAGAGCCGTGGCAGCAGTATGAATACCAGTCAGGACCGCCGCGTCCTCATCCCGCTACAGACCGCTAAACGCTACTATGGGAGTAACCGGACGAGCTACGACATTCTCATTGCCATCGATGACCCTACGCGGGTAGAAGCGGCGATGGCGGAGGCGACGGTAACGATGCGTAATGTCCGGCGGCTGCGCGCCGGCCAGGAGAATGACTTCGAGGTGGAGAATAGTTCCGACCTCGTTAGCATCATCAAAGACAATACCGTCACCCTTCGCCTGGCGGCCGTCAGTATCGGACTAATGACCCTGCTCGGTGCGGCCATCGGGTTAATGAACATTATGTTGGTATCGGTAACGGAGCGTACCCGGGAAATCGGCGTACGCAAGGCCCTTGGAGCCACCCGCCGCAACGTGCTCCTGCAGTTCCTGATTGAAGCTATTGTGATCTGCCAGTTAGGCGGTATCCTGGGTATTCTTCTCGGAGTTGCCGCAGGCAACGGTGTGGCGATTGCTACCGGAGGCAACTTCATTGTGCCCTGGCTTTGGATCAGTATGGCCTTTGTGGTTTGTACGGTAGTCGGCCTCCTTTCCGGGCTGTACCCCGCCATGCGGGCGGCAGCGCTCGATCCGATTGAGTCGCTGCGCTACGAGTAGACGCAACGCGCTTTCCTCTTAGAGAGTCGGTTCGCTCCTTTTCAGGCAGAGAGCACACGAAAGACGGTATTCCGTTTATGAAACATTGACCGGGAACACTGTCTTTTATGGCTTCCTAAGCAACATTTTCATCGTTTTCCCAACCATCGAAGAGTTAAACAACTGGACGTCTCTACGGAGTACAATAAGTTTTCATTCCTTGAGAATAAGTCACCTATCGTCGTCTTGATGCCCTAAAAGCAGAAGCGCGAAGCGGCTGTCTTAAAGACAAGCGCAGCGCGTTTTCGCTTACTGAGTTTTACTTACCAACCGCATCACCGACCGATAGTCATCATCCTCCTCTCCGTCGAAGTCCCAGTCAACGATCCCCGTCAATGTTAGCAGATTGTTCTCCAGCTCGTGTTTGTAGTATAGCGTTTTATTGGGCTCAATGACCAGCAGGCTATCGGTTCCCTGAATTTTCCAGAGGCCGTTGACGATGTCCGCTACCTTACCATTTTTCATCCGGTGCGTACGCACCAGCTTTCCATCGGGTGTAAAAACCGTTTGAGCGGGCCTTACGCCGAAGTACTTGCCCCAGTCTCCTTCCCGGATAGTCTGATGAACAGTAGTATCTACTCCTTGGTAGGTGGGGGAATGGACTTCAATTTCGATCGTTTCCCAGGTCCCCAAAATGTCCTGAGAAAGATCGGGCTTGGCAATTTTCTCCGAGTCAGTGTCGGTGGAAGCATTCTCACAAGCAAAGAGGAGAATTAAACTGCAGAAAAGTAAAGTAGACATTCGCATAGACTGGCAAAGATAGAAAGCTGTTCACACTTTCGTACCCTTATTCCCCCTTCTTATCCTTACCTGTATATTTGTCAAAACCTTTCATCCCATCCAAAACCTATGCGTTCAGGCCTGATTTTACTGTTGCTATTATGGTCAGTGACCAACCTTTCCGGGCAGGATCAGGAAGTGATGGATAGCCTGCGCACAGATTTGGAGCTTCATGCTGTGGGGGATAGCCTGCGGTTTAACACCCTTAGCCAGCTCTGGCTAACTACCCTGAATAACGACCTGTTGAGCTCCGTCGGTTTTGCCCGACAGATTATTCGGGAAGCGAAAATCACTAAAAACGACGAGTGGACGGCCGTCGGCAATCGGGTGCTGGGCATCAACCTGGATTACATGGGCGAAAGCGACAGCGCCCTCTATTACTACACTCTTGCCCGACCCTATTACCGGCAAACCGACAATCTGCTGCAAAGTGGTGTATTACTTTTCAATACGGCCATCATCCATCAGGGAGCCGGCCGGTATGACTCAGCAAAACACTACCTCTTACTGGCTGATAGTTGCTTCACCAACCCCAAACACCTTCGCCAGCGCAGTGCCGTGAATAAGCTCACAGCCACCATTGCCCGGGAACAAGGAGATGAGGCCGAGGCCGTTAAATATGCCAGTTCTGCTTTTGAGCTCGCCCGGGAAGCAGGTGACAGCGCCCGAATGGCGGATGCGGAGCAAGAGATTGCCTTTGCCTATCAAGCCCTGAATGATTACGGTACTTCGGCGGAGTACTTCCTGCGGTCCTTGAAGTATTACGAGCGGACACATGACTATTACTTCGCAACCGTTTCGCTGATAAACCTGGCTACTTGCTACCAGGCCATTGGTGATTTTGAGAATGCCATTCAATACGGAGAGCGTGGCCTCACCTACATTGAAAATGGTGGCATGGGAGACCTGGAGATCGACATTCGGAACATCCTGGGCAATGTCTACTGGTCCGTTGGAGATCATACCAAAGCTGAAGACCAATTCGTCCGGGCGGAAAAACTACTTCGCAAAGAAGAAGACCGGAGACTTCGGGGAGAAGTGCTTACCTACCTTTCCGGTGTACAGCTGAACCTGAACAATCTGGTGGAAGCCAGACGCAATGGACTAGAAGCCATCGAGATTGTCACGGAACAAGGCCGGCTCGAATTAGCGCACAAGGGCTACGGTCAGCTGGCCATCATTTCCCGCAAGCGCGGAGACTATGAGAAGGCCTACGACTATATGGTTTTACGACAGGGTTTTCAGGACAGCCTTTACCGCAAGGAACAATCGGATAAGTTAGCCGAACTCACGCTACTGTTTGAGAAAGAAAAGAAAGATCGCCTCATCAGTGAGCAGAAGAGCCAGCTGGCCTTGTTGGAAAGTCAGGCAGAAGTGGACCGGCTACAGAAAACTGCTCTGGGTGTCGGTCTGGCTGCCTTATTATTCTTACTGTTTGCCGGGGGCTATAGTTACCAGCAACGCGGGAAACGACAGCAACTGGAAAAGGATCAGCTGGCCATTAAAGTAAAGAATCAGCAAAAGGAGCTGAGCACTCACGCCCTGCAAATGGCACAGAAGGGACAACTTCTGGACCAACTTGGTGAAGAGTTACAACAGATTCGGGGCGAACGCCCCGACGACCGAAAAAAGCTCGACGGTATGCTTCGGGAGTTAAACTCCGAAGAACGGATCGATACGGACTGGACCAATTTCCGGACTTACTTCCAGGGAGTACACGGAGACTTTGAGGAGCGGCTAAAGCTTGCCGCCAACGCCTCCCTCTCCCCCCGCGAGCTGCGGCTCGCAGCCCTGATCAAGATGCAGCTCAATAATCAGGAAGTGGGCTCCATACTAAGTGTAACGCAAGACAGCCTCTACAAGGCTAAGTACCGTCTACGCAAGAAGTTGCCCGCAGCAGGAGAAGGCGAATTGGATGGATATATCCGCTCGCTGTAAAACAACACATACAACTAGTAATCAATAATTTAAGCAAACGCGTCCGGCTTTTGTCCGGTACGGAACAGGGTGGATGTCCGGCATACGTCCGGCCCCAAAAATAGTTTCAGGGGGGCTTTCGCATGAGTTTTGTGGAACAATCAGGGTTCGTCCGTTCAGGTATGATCGGAAGGGCTGAATAATTCAACACAAATACCTGCTGTTATGAAAACCTTCCTTTGCACCTGCGTCTGCGCCGCCTTCTTACTCTTCACCAGCGGCTGCGTCGTATCCGACGACCCAATTACCCCCATGCCGGAACCTGATCCGGAACCCATTTCCCTGCGCACCGGCCTCATCTTCCACACCCCTTTCTCCGGTAATGCTGACGACATTGCGCTCAACGGTATAGCAGGAACCATTACCGGAGCAACCCTGACCAGTGACCGACATGGCAACCCTAATGAAGCCTATCGCTTTGATGGCGTTGACGACGTGATCAATTACGGGAACCCCGCAGATTTTGGCTTCGGCGGTGCAGCGACTTACACCATGGCTGCCTGGGTAAAGCTCGAGGATAGAGGTGATGATCAGCGTAACACAATCATTTCCAAATTCAATGGCGGCGTTGCCGCTGGCTGGTACCTCGCAGTAAACGCTAACGAAGAAATTCAAGCCTACCGCAATGTTGCTCCCTGGTCTGTTTCGGGAGGAAGTAGCGTCCCCTATGGTGAGTACGTCCACGTGGCTGCCTCTTTTGATGGTTCCAACTTCTCCGTCTGGCTCAACGGCGAACTGGATGGCACCACCGTTTTCAGAACTCATCCCAATGACCGCAATACCGATATGTTGATTGGCGGAACTTTCAACCGTAATGTCCTGGTTCCCCTGCTCAAAGGCACCGTTGACGATATCCGCATCTACAACCGGGTGCTCACTGCCGAAGAACGCACCTGGCTGGCCACACACTAAGGTTTAACCTTGATTGACCCGCGCCCCTCCCAAACGGAAAGGTATGATTTGGGACGGGGCGTAGGGTTGATTTGGTAGTCTCGTCGTCTTGTAGTCTACCGCATTTTGGAGGCATTGGAGAAATACCGTATAGCTTTTTGTGCCGCCTACAGCACATGGCCGCCTACAATGTGCGGCAGCCTACAAGACCACCAAACTACAAGACTACCTCCCCCCTGTCCAGTAGATGTCCACCCCCTCCTTTAGGTAAAACACCCCCGAAGAGCCCATCTTCGTCACCAATCAATCAAGGTTCATCCCTTAACCCGATATGAAAAACTTTTTCTTATTGCTACTGGCGCTGTTGCCGGTAGCCTGGCTCGGCGCGCAGCCGGAGTCCGACGTTTGGTTCTATGGCTTCAAGGCTGGCGTTAATCGTCACCAGATTCAGGATGTCAGCACCACCATTATCCCTGAGGTGTTTCCGACGGAGACCTACACCACTGAGATGGTGCCCGCTCTCGGATTCACCGGCGGGGTCACTTTATATCATCGGTTCTATGATTCCCGCTTTGCGGTGCAGCCAGAGATACTGTTCAGTAGCCGGAGCAGTGACTTCAACTATACGGACATCCGCGACCTGGAGTATTCTATCCGCTTCGGTTATCAATACGTCAGTCTGGGCGGCGTCATCAAGCTTTACCCTGCGGCCGGCATCAATTTCGGTGTTGGGGCGCAGGCGGCCTTCAACGTCGCGACGGATCAGTTAAAGTACACCTCTAACATGCCGGAGTTAGGCCCGGACCTGCAGATTCAGCAAAGCCTCCGGGAAGTCCTCATCGGAAGTAATGACATCAACCTGCTCTTTCAGGCGGGCTATGATTTCAACTTCGGCCTGATGCTGGAGGCCAGATATATTCTTGGCCTCAGCGATGTACTGGAAACCCGGGCCAACGGCTTCAACTTCATCGAGAACAGCAACCGGAGCAGCGGCTTTCAGATCACGCTGGGCTGGCTGATCGAATTTCCTTAGGTATGAACTTCTTTCTATCAACCCCAGCGAAGGACCTCGAAGCGTCCGCAACACGACGCGTAGCGGCGTTTTTGCGGTCCTTTGAGCGTCCGGCAGGCTACCGGCTTTGTATCGGCATCCTCTTCCTCACCAGTCTCCTCGCCAACGCCCAACCCCTCCCCCCCGACACTACTGGCCTTCCCGCGCGCTACCTCTTCACGGTTTACACGCCCCTATCTGCGGCGGAAACCCTCGTTTGGCACAACGAAACCGTTTCGCTGACGACCCACCGACTTATCGACAAAGCAGACTCGACGGAAGTAAGATTCCCCGCAGCTTCAACGGCTTTGCTACGGACCTACGTGGATTTGGGCGCTAACGCAGGTGCCGTGCAGGTTAATGAAGCAATGGACGCTCCCACCATCCTCGAGCATCTCTCCTACCCCGACCTCCTTTCCCCCGCCCAACGCCAGCTGACCGAGTCTTATCTGGCCATCAGGCACGGCCTGACGCTCCATCAATATCAACCCACCAATTACCTGGCGCCCGCAGCAGAAGGAGGCACCTATCCGGTATGGACAGCAACGGCCGAGCGTGATTTCCGCCACCGTATTACCGGCCTGGCGCTTGATGATCAGTCCCACCTGAAGCGATTACAAGGTAGCTCCGTACTTGCTCCGGACCTGTTACAACTACAGTGGGAGGAAGCTCCCCACCAAACTGCCTACCTGCTACTGGCCGACGATGATTTACCAACCGCCAGAGAACCCAATGTCTCCCCTGACGGAACCCAGCGCCTGCAACGCCGCTGGCGGGTGCAGGCCACGGGAGAGGCTAAGCCAACAACCCTGGTGTTTAGTCCCCAACAGCTCTTCGCCCGGGCGCAGCCAGGAGAGCTTTGGCAGCTAATCCTTCGGCAGGCGGACGGTTCAGAGGCCATCTTCCACCCAAGCTCCGCCAGTCGCAAAGCCCTCGTCTTTTCGGGTATTCACTTTCCGGAGGACACCGTCTCCTACCTCCAGCTCGCGCTGGCATGCAACAATTGCCAACGGCAGGCGACTACCATTGCTACAGACTTCGTCTCTTCCGTTGAGCTGAGTCCCAACCCCGTCAGCCGCAACGAGCCCGTCCAGCTGCGCGTAGCGCTGCGCGAAGCCGCCGCCCTCGTCATCACGGCTTATGACGCCTCCGGCAAACTCGTCTTCCAGCACCCCACCCTGCCCTCCGCCAGCCACCACCTGACGGAACTCACCTTCCCCGCTCCCGGTCCCTACACCCTGCACCTGCGTCCGCGCCTGAAGAGTCGAAAAGCCCCTCAGCACACCCTTCGTGTAATCGTCCATTAACACGTTTCATCCTTAACAACACCATATCCAAAAATCATGCGTAAAATCTTATTTGGAAAAACGCTTAGCGTTTTAATAAGCCCCTCCCCCGTGGGACCGCCGAAGGCAGCCGCGAAGCGCACGGGTTGGGGAGGGGGTTTCCTATTACTCCTATTCTCCTTCACCCTCTCCGCCCAAACACCCAGCACTCCCGCCCCCACCTATCGCATCCTCTCCGAAAACGATCGGCCTCCGGCCGCTCACCCTGCCGACGGTATCGCCCTCATCGAAGCCCCGACCTCCAGCCCCATGGGCGGCGCGAACCTCGACTACCCCATCAAACTGCCCCCCGCCCGAAAACAGCACGCACCGGACCTGAGCATCGGCTATTCCAGCGACCATCTTCACGGCTGGCTGGGGCGTGGCTGGGACCTTAGCCTGCCCACCATCGACGTGGAAACCCGCTGGGGCGTTCCCCGCTTTGACGCTACGACGGAAACGGAGACCTACCTGCTCGAAGGCAGCATGCTCGCTCCCGTTGCCCACCGGGGCGAAAGCCGGCCGCGCGCAGCCAACGTCACCTTTAGCCCAAGGGTAGAATCCGACTTTCAACGCATCACCCGCCACGGCAACTCGCCGAAAAACTACTGGTGGGAGATTCAGTATCCCGACGGCATCGTGGAATACTACGGCGGCAACCCCGATGGTTTGATCCCCACTGCCCATATCCGGGATGCTGCCGGCAACATCGCCAGTTGGGCGCTCGTCCGCTCCACTGACGTACACGGCAACCGGATCGACTATCACTACCTGACCCAGGCAGACAAGGGCCGAGAAAGCAGTCCCGAAATAGGCACGAATCGCTATCCGGACCACATCACCTTCAACGGTTTTGGCAATGAGGCAGGTCCCTGCCAAATTCGTTTTGTCCGCGACCGGCAGCTGGGCGAAGCCCGGCGGCCCGACGTGCGCGCCGACTACGCCGGCGGCTACAAAATGGTTACGGCTGACCTGCTACGCCGCATCGAAATCAGCTATCGCGGAGAGATGATCCGTCACTACGAGCTCGGCTATGAAACCGGCGCCTTCCGGCAAAGCCTGCTCTCTTCCATCACCGAATTTGGCAGCGACGGCAGCGAACTGGCCAGCCACGCTTTCGACTATTATGATGAAACCGACGGAGCCTTCTCCGCCTTCGGCCCCACCGAGACCTGGAACGCCGGGCGGGATAATGTTGAGGGAGACATCCTTAACCCCATTCCCGGTTTTACCGGGGAAATTTCGGCCCTGGGCGGCTCAAAATCCACCAGCCAGCAGGTGGGGGCGGTAGCAACCGTTGGGCCCATCGGGCCACTGGCCTCAAAGGAATTTACCGTGGGAGGCTCCTTCGGTTCCGGCTCCAGCGAGGCGAACGGGATGCTGTCGTTTGTTGACATCAACGGCGATTTGCTGCCCGACAAGCTCTTCCGCCGGGGCAGCGAACTTGTCTGGCGTAAGAACCTCTTCGGGGAGGGCTCGCCAACCTTCGGGCCGGTGCGCCCGGTGAACGGTATCGCTGACTTCAGCATCGTCTCCACTTCAGAAACCAATTTCGGTTTCGAGGCCAACATCACGCCCTTCTTCGCCGGCTACGAGAACACAACGGCGCGGACGTCCACCACGACCTACTTCAGCGATTTCAACGGGGATGACCTCGTTGACATACTCCACAAAGGCAAGATTTACTTTAACCGCCTGAACGGTAACGGCGACCCGACCTTCACGCTCAGCAGTGGCGATACGCCGAGTCCCATCATCAGCGGTGCCGCGCCCGACGGCGACCTGGTGACCGTTGACCCCGCAGAGCAACAGGCCTTGATTGACGCTACGCCCCTGCACGACGTCGTGCGCAGCTGGGAAGCACCTTTCACCGGCACGGTTCGCATTAGCGGAGACATCCGCCTGGTGGCCCAAAGCGGCATTGATGAATACGAACGGGAAGACGGCCTTCGCGTGAGCATCGAGACGCCCCAGTCCTTCATCAGTGGGCAACGCCTTTACGAGGCAAACATCCCGGCGAACGACTATGCCCCGAGAACACCAACGGGCGTCAATGCCATCAACGTCGTTGCCGGCCAGCGGATTTACTTTCGCGTGCATTCCATTTTTGACGGCGCTTTCGACCGGGTAGCCTGGGACCCCGAGATCACCTACGTCGGGCAAGACCCGACGGAAACCGACGTAAACGGACTGCCGCTTTACCGTTACCGCGCCGGCGAGGATTTCCTACTGGCCAGTTGCCAGACCGTAGCCATGCCGATTGCCGGACGGGTGGACCTGACGGGAACGTTCACCAAACCCGCTTTGCGCGACAGCCTGCACCTCGAACTCCTCCGCAACGGCCAGGTACTTTTCACCCACACCTACGCACCAGACAGCGTGGTGACAGATCAACCGATTGAATTCCGGAACTTCCCGGTCGGGCAGGACAATCAGATACAACTGCGCATGCGGTCCTACGCTTCGGTCGACTGGACGGCACCGAAGTGGACACCGCTACTGACGTATGTGAGCGCCGACGATGGCACTTCCGTCATTAACGACGAGGGAGAGCCCGTCTACAGCTACTGCCCGGCCATCGATTACACCATGCGGACGAAACTTCTGCAGCAGCCCCGCGTCTGGCGGCCGGCGGCAGACTCTTTCCGGTATACCTACAACCTCAACTATGGCTTTAACGGGATGCTGACCGTTGATTTTCAGGACTTCTCCCTGGCCGTTCGTGGCCGGGACACCACCTATTTACAGCGGGACACCTTGCTGGCACTAGGGGGCGCAATCGCAGGTGCAGTGGACTGGGATGGAGGCTTTGCCGTGGAGCCGGGAGACAGCGTCTGGATCGAGGTCTTCGGCCCAGCCGCCCTGGAGGCAGAACTAAACAGCAGTGTATTCAGCCTGAGCCGTAACGGAAACAATGTACCCGTCACCCTGGGCGTGCACCGCAAACGAACAAGCGACGAGATGATCTTCGGGCCGCAGTTTCGTGGTTGGGGGCAGTTTGTTTACCGGGGTGCCGACGGAGCTGGCGCACTCCCCATTCAGGATCTCTTGCTCCGGCTCCCAGACCCCGACATCAACGAGGAGGACATTGAGGACATCGAGATTGACCCGGACAACCCGGACTTCAGCGACTTCGAAGACCTGGCCGATGACCCGACCAGGGAACAGTTCATCGTGATGGTGGCTGACCCCAAAGAAGCAAGCTGGCGGGGCTACGACGACCTGACCCTGGTGGGCCGCGATTACCTGAGCAGCTCCCGTCTGGGCGAAGACGACGTCATCCTGACACCCGACCTCGGCACCGGCGGCTCCGCGCCGCCACTGACCAGCATCGCTAAAATCGAAGCCGTAGCTGCGGGTGCCGGCTTCGGCCCCGCCAGCCTGGCCGGTTCCATTGCCGAAAACACCACCACCAACCTGCTGGAAGTGATGGACCTCAACGGTGATCGTTACCCAGATCTGGTGACGCCAACCCGCGCCCAGTACACCACCGTATACGGAGGATTGAGCGACCGTTCTACTACCCACGGCTTCGGCAACCACGTTGCGCACAGCCGCGCGGTGGGCGGCACGGCCGGCGGTAAGTTCGTTGACTCAAGCCCGACCAACTCCGGAGACGGCAGCGGTAAAGGCAGTCGCAAGCGATTCCGCAAAGCCAAAGCAGTGAGCAAAAACCAGGGCGCTAAGGCGCAGTCGGCCAACGAGTCCGCCGAAGCCGGTGGATCCATCAGCCTGTCCTTTTCCGTAGACAATGACTACACCGAGCACAGCTGGCTCGACGTGAACGGCGATGGTCTGACGGACAAAGTCTGGGACAACGGCGACGTAGCCTTCAACTACGGCTACCGCTTCGGGGCGCGCGAGAACTGGGGATTCGCCGATATCCGGCGGGGGCAAAGCCAGGACTTTGGCGCCGGCGGCGGCATCAATATCAGCAACAACTCCTTCGCGGCCGGCTTCGCGATCACGCGAACGGACAACTACAGCTCCGCCGCCCTGCAGGACGTCAACGGCGACGGCCTGGCTGATGCCCTGAGTTACGACCCCGACACGCGGATGCTCCGCGTAGCCCTCAACCACGGCTCCGGCTTCAGCAATTACATCGACTGGGCGCGGCTGGACCAGAACTTTGACAAAGGTGACGCGACGGCGGAGTCCCTCAACTTCGCCTTCACGGTTTGCATCCCGATCTTTTTCATCCGCCTGTGTGTAAACCCAAGTGGATCGGCAGGCCGGGGCGTTAGCCGGGTGCTGAGTCAGTTTAACGACATTGACGGAGATGGCTTCCTGGACGAAATACATTCCACAACAGACAATGAACTGAAGGTTCGTCGTTCCACCATCGGTAAGACGAATTTGCTGCGGGAGGTACGTCGCCCGCTAGGGGCAACCATTGAAATGGACTACGTGGCGGCGGGCAATGATTACGGCCTGCCCTTCCCGAAGTGGCTACTGGAGGAGAGCCGGCTAAACGACGGCGTTGACGGAGACGGACCCCGCTGGCGTAAGACCCGGCACCACTACGAATCGCCCGCCCATGACCGTCACGAGCGGGAGTTCCTGGGCTTTGGCAAGACCATCGACGAAGAGCTGGATACGGAAAATGGTGACGTTCCTTACCGGAAGACCGTCATTGAATACAGCAATGCGAACTACTACAACCGGGGCTTGCCGCAACGGCAATACACGGAAGATGCTGACGGAAATCGCTACCGGGAGACCGTCTTCACCTACCTGATCACCAACCCCGAGACGCAGACCGAGCTACCACTCAACCTGCTGGCCAGTGACCAGGGTCGAGCACTACCGCTGTTAATGGAGAGAACGGAGAACTTTTATGAGGGTGGCCCTACGGTGGCATTGAGCCGCCGGACGGCATTCCTCTACGACAGCCTTGGCAACGTACTGAGCAGAATAGAATACGGCGACGGTACGCCGGAAGATGAACTCCGTACGGATTACGTCTATCATCCCTTCGGCGCCACTTATCTGGCCGGGCAGCCGCAGTCGATCAAAATTTATGGGGGCGGGGAACTGCTCCGGCACAGTGAGACGGATATTGACGGTCGAGGTAATGTAATGCAGTTAAGAAAGTTCCTGGCCGAAAACACGGTGGCCGTGCATGACTTCACTTATGATGAATGGTCGAACGTACTGACGGCCAGCCGGCCGGCCAACGAGGCCGGGGAACGGATGACCTACACGTATACCATCGACTCGGTGGAGCACCTATTTGCCATCAGGACAGAAGACAGCTACGGCTACTCTTCAACGGCGGAGTATGAATTTTCCTACGGGCAAATGCTGATGGAGACCGACATTAATGGCCACAGCATGAAGTACAAGCTGGATGCTCACGGTCGGGTGGAGAAAATCAAGCTGCCCAAAGATTCCGTTTACAGTTTTCGGTACCGCTATTTCGAAGGGGCTACCCCACCCTACGCGATGACGGAACGCTTTGATCCGCTGACGGAGTCGGCGGTACCGAGTTACACAGTGCTGGATGGTCTTGGCCGGATGATTCAGCAGCAGCACCTTGAGGTAATTGACAATGCTGAGCGACTCGTTGTAACCGGAGAAGTAGGGTACGATTCCTTTGATCGACCAGTAACGGAGGGCTATCCCCGGGCCAGAAACACCGCTGTCTTTGGTTTTTCCACTGCACCTGCGTCTGCGCCCAAAGCCACTTCGTCCTTCGATGTACTGGATCGGGTAACAACGCTTCGCATGCCTGACAACTCCGGCAGCACGATGGAATATGGCTTCGCCACCGACCCGGCGGGTAAACTACGCTTCCAGGAAAAAATGACGGACGCCCTTGGCTTTAGTGAAACAACACTGATGGATGAGCGCGGTCGTCGTCAGGCTTTCATCCGGGAAGCAGACACGACCTCCATCACGACCCTTTTCACCTACAACACGCTTAGTGAACTGCTGTCCGTGACGGATGCCGGGGGCTTTGTGAGCAGCTATGAATACGACCGTCTGGGCAGGCGCATCGCCAGCACCCCCGCCGACGGCGGCCGCACGGACCTGGTCTATGACCTTTCGGACAACCTCGTCCGTAAGCAAACACCCAACCTCCGGGAAATTCTCGGAAACGACGGCTTTATTGAGTACGACTATGACCACGAAAGGCTAAGGCGCATCACCTATCCCATCAATTTTCAAAACAAGACGGAGTTCAGCTACGGGGCGCCAAGCGCCCGATTTAACCGGGCTGGCCGAATTGTGTTACGACAGGATGCCAGTGGCGGTGAGGAGTATTTCTACGACGAACACGGGATGCTGCGCAAGACCATCCGTACGATGCTGATCAATGAATCAACGGCCCGAACCTTCGTTAGTGAAATTATCTATGACAGTTGGGGGCGGGAGACCGCCATGGCTTATCCCGACGGAGAATGGGTCAACTATGGCTACAATGCTGCCGGTAAACTTAGCAGTATGCGGGGAGAAAAAGACGGCAATACCTATGACTACCTCAAGCACATCCAGTACGATGCCTTCGGTAGAATGGTGGGTAAAACACTGGGAAATGACAGTGAAGAAACCATCACTTTTGATCCCTTAAGCCAGCGGCCGTCCAGGCTTAGCGTGCGTACGGATGGCTCGCCCCTGCAGGATCTGAGCCTGACCTACGATGTAGTTGGCAACCTGGAAACCAGTGAACAAAGCGTTGCCTCCATTGAGGGGCTTGGAGGCAGTCACCGGCAGCAGTTCGCTTACGACCCACTGCACCGGTTAACGGAGGCAACGGGCAGCTACCAGCTGGCTGACGGGGAAGAAAGCTTCAGCTATTTTATTGATCACGACGATTTGTACAATCAAAGCCGGCGGGAGTTAGCCCGGCAGAAAAACGGAGAGCCGGACCTGCTGAACAGCTTTGATCAGCGCCTTAGCCCGGACCCCGCATTCCCGCATCGCATCCAGGAACTCGGCGGCAGAGCCTATGATTATGACGCCAATGGCAATTTGCTTGGCTATCAGGGTGAAGCCGGGAGCTACCGCTACCAACAGGCCCGCTGGGATGAAGAAAACCGCATGATGGAATTTAGCGACAATGGTACGATTAGCCGATATACCTATTCTGCGGACGGCGAGCGGGCCATCCAAAGCCAGGGAGCGATGAAGGGGGTATTTACGGACGGTGCCCCGGCGGGCTTCATCAGTCATTCCGGTAATTACGTCGCCTACGTTTCTCCCTTTTTCACCTTTACGGAGAGTAGCTTCACGAAGCACTACTTTATCGGAGACCAGCGGATAATGACCAAAGAGGGGACGGGTGAGTTCAATAATACTTACTGGTATGCCGGAGGGCTGACGGCGGGTGATTTGAATTATACCGCCCGGATGGATGATCTGACGCGAACGGTCTGGAACTATTATGTTGCATTGGGTCTGCCCCCCGGCCCACCTACCCTGCCCGGCTACTACGGTCAACCGGGGGTTACGGGAGATCCGCTGCCAACCAGCGAAGGAGGTATTTTCGGCTCACAGCCAGGCTTTGGCGTTCCCGGCCCCGGTGGCCCGCCGGATACCGCGGGCCCTCCCGGCCCGCCGACCTGGTACGCCAGTCCGCCGGAACGCGACAGCATCGGCGCCGGATATGGGTATGAAGGCTACGGGGTCTTTCCGGAGGTGGTGGCTTCTTACTACCACGGAGACCAGCTGGGCAATGTTTGCTGGATAACCGACCAGCGTGGGAAGCCGGCAGCCTACCGGGCCTATCTTCCTTCCGGTGAAGTATTGACCCGACAGACGGTAAAAGCCCCGCCGCTGGACTATAACTTCAATGGTAAAGAAGAAGACTCCGCCTCCGGCCTGAACTACTTTGGTGCCCGTTACCTGGAGCCGGAAACGGGGCGATGGTTGAGTATGGATCCGTTGGCCGATGAGTTTCCCGGGCACAACCCCTATGCCTTCGGACTGCACAATCCACTCCGCTTTACCGACCCTGACGGACGGGAAGCCTTTGATATGTTTTCCAGCCCCTTGGCGGCCGCCATTGATTTCTCCCGCATCTACAATGAACGGTCCATCTTCCACAACTACGAGTTCGGCACCCTGATCTACAAACAGCGTCTTAACGGGCAGGACGTATACTTCTACGATGACCCGGTGACGGATCTGGATGATAGCGGCGTTTCCCTACCGGAACCCAAGCGCTTTGGAAAGGTGGTCGCTGACATCCACACCCACAGCCGGATGGAGCCCAACTCTGACGGCTATCTGGAGCACTCCGACACCGATCTGGATGGCAACGACCGTGACCGTCGGCCTGGCTACGTAGCTAACCCCAAAGGGCAAATCCGTAAATACGATCCACGAACAGGAGAGATCAGCATCGTCGCCACCGGCCTGCCGCATGATGAGTTGTTCTACGGACCAGAGGACCCTAGCACCTCAAAAGACCGGCACTGGCGGCGGATGAACCACCGATCAGTCTCCGGACGGACGGGCACCTCCCACACCCGCAGGCAGAATCGCCGGAACGGCCGTCGGTACGCTGGCCCGCCGCTGGCGGGCGGGCGGACGGGGATCGATCCCCGGAAGCGTTGGGGCTGGCATGCGGCGCTGAAGCGCCGCCCGGTGCGCCACGCTCAGCGTCGGTAACGCCGGCCTTCCGCGCCCGCAAGACTCCAGTATCTTTAGTTGCCCGGACGAAGGCCTAGCCAATGATCAAACCGCGCCATTGCCACCCCCAGTTCGGCCAGCGAGACACAGGAATAGACCATTCTTAGCCAGCCGCGTTGGGGGCTGCCCATCCCGACTGGCGAAGTGAGCAGGATCCCCGTCTTATCATAGACTTCACGCCACAATGCCAGTTCGGCCTCCTCGGTATCGGCAGTCAGAAAGGCCGACAGGTCAAGCCAGACAAAGAGGCTGCCCATGGCCCGGGCGTAGGCAATGTCATGCTTCCGGAGCACCTGAATGACCGTTGCGTAGCTATCTGACAATCGCTGCGTGTTCGCTCTAACGAAGGCGGCCACCCAGTCCAGGTCCGTAAAAATTTCGGCCATCATCCACTGTGTGTGGTTGGAGGTCATGGAAGTGGACCCATAATTACTCCAGGCCTTCAGCAAATCTTCGTTGTAGGTGTAGGCCATGCCGAGGCGTAAGCCGGACAAGCCGAAGTCTTTGGAAATCGCATACCACCAATGCAGGTAAGGGCTCTTTTGCTGCTCCAGCCAGCGGAGGGAGGAAGTAAACCATCGGCGTTCGCCATAGTCATCGATCAGATCGTCGTGATCCTGGTCGATCATGGATAGTGCGTAGATTTCATTAAAGACAAGGTGAATTTCCCGCTCGACACACCAGTTGCTGAAATCGGCTATTTGCTGCTCCGTATAGACCTGCCCCGTCGGATTATTGGGCTGGGTAAGCAGCAGGACGCGGAAGCGGTCTCCCAATTCAGCATGGGCCCGGTCGAGGTCGTCGGTCGTCAGTTCGTAGTAAGTTGGGAAGGCGTAGTTGGCGCTGTTCGCGTCTTGTTTACGGAGCGCGGGGCCGCCGGATGCAGAGGCGGTTGAAGGCGCAAGGTGAAACAGGTCGTAGCGCTCAAGCTCTGCCTTATTGGCGATGTCCGGGGTATAAGCCATGTACGCCGGGCCGGGAATGACGACGACGTCTCCGGGGTCGCCCAGCAGCAGGGCGCACATTTCGATGACCGCCGCGGCTCCGGCGGCGATGGCGAGGCGCTCCGCGTCAAGATCCACACCAGCGAGGAAACGCTTTAAGAGACCAGCGGCAGCTTCCCGCAGCGGTGGCGCGCCCAGGATGGCCGTGTAGCTTGGCACCCAGTCGGGGATCGGGCCTGCGGCCACCTCCCGCAGCTTAGCTTCCATCTCCTTCCAGTTGAGAATATTTTCTGCAATGCAAAGAGTAAATACACCATCGGGGTTTTCGCTCTCGTCGTAACGGTTTTCCATGGCTTCGTAGAAGAGGTCAAGATCGGCACGGAGGGGTTGGTTGATGGCGCGCTTACCGCGCTTGGACAGGAGCATTCTAGAAGGTTATGGGCCGTAAATGTAGTTCGGCTCAACGGCATTCACACTGCCATAGGGCAATAAGGCTGTTCAAGGACTGATTTACAAATGCACCACAAATGATTAAAAGCCCGGTTCCGACGGTATAGAAAGAAGCTATGGTGCCTGGCAGGCTTTCCTTTCCTGGTCGTTCTGCTTACATTGCTTACCATGAGAACTTCCCTTGCACCTGCGGTAAGCGCCCTGTTATTACTCCTTTTGCTGGCCTCCTGCACGGGCTCGCCTGAAACCGCCTCTGGCAACGATGCGCCACCCAATGTCCTCTTCCTTTTCACCGACGATCAGACTTATACCTCCATCGCCGCTCTCGGCAACGAAGAAATTCGTACACCTAACATTGACCGGCTCGTAGCCAGAGGGACCAGCTTCACCCACACCTATAATATGGGAGGATGGAATGGCGCTATTTGCATGGCCAGCCGGGCCATGATCAATTCCGGCCGCTCGGTCTGGCGGGCCAATGAGCTCAGTGATCACTACCGGACGGGAGACACCACCCGCTATCATCAAAGCTGGGCCCGCCTGCTCCGTCAGGCAGGGTACGCCACTTACATGAGCGGCAAGTGGCACGTCAATGCGCCCGCTGAAGCCCTCTTCGAAACCGTCCGCCACATCCGCCCCGGCATGCCACCCGACGGGTGGCAGCACCACAAAATGGTCGCCCTCTACAAACGCCACGGCGGTAGCCCGCCGCTTGACTCCGTCCTCGCCCTCCAGCCTCCCGGCTACAATCGCCCCCTCAACGAAAACGACAACAGCTGGGACCCCACCGACAAGCAGCACGGCGGCTTCTGGACCGACGGCAAACACTGGAGTGAGGTCCTCGCCGATGACGGCATCGACTATCTTCAACGTGCCAAAAGCGACGATCGCCCCTTCTTCATGTACCTGGCCTTCAACGCGCCCCATGATCCCCGGCAGGCTCCTCCGGAATATGTAGAGATGTACACCCCCGGTGAGCTTAGTATTCCCAACAGCTTCCAGCCCCTCTATCCGGATAAAGAACTGATGGGGAACGGACAAGACCTCCGCGACGAAGCGCTCGCCCCCTACCCCCGCACCGAACTGGCGGTTCGGAAACACAAACAGGAATACTACGCCATCATTACCCATCTTGATGCTCAGATCGGGCGCATCCTCGACGCCCTGGAAGCGAGCGGTAAAGCAGATAATACCGTCATTATTTTCACCGCTGACCATGGCCTTGCCATGGGCCGCCATGGCCTGATTGGCAAACAGAGTCTCTACGACCATAGCGTCCGGGTACCCCTGGTACTCGCCGGCCCGGGCATCCCGGCCGGGAAACGGATCAGCACTGACGTCTATCTTCAGGATGTCATGCCCACTACCCTGGAGCTTGCGGGCGTGGAAAAGCCCGATTACGTCGAATTCAACTCTCTCCTTCCCCTGCTGGAAGAGCCCGATGCCGGCAAGATGGATGGTGTTTATCTGGCTTATGTCGATTTCCAACGAGGCATCCGTAAAGACGGCTACAAACTGCTTCTTTACCCCAAAGTACCCGCCATAAAGCTCTTCGACCTCAGTAAAGACCCCGAAGAAATGAACAACCTCGCCGCTGAGCCCGCACAGGCCGATCGGGTCAGGGCTCTCTTCGCCGACCTACGGGCAATGCAGGAAATGATGGGGGATGAGCTGGAATTACAATGGGAAGACTATCAATGACGCTGTGTGGGCACCATCAAATTGTCCCCCACGACCCAACTATCATTACTATCTTTCTCCTATGTTTTCCAGCCTGCAACACTTCGACGTAGCCCAACGAATTTTGATGGGATACATGGACTATTATTACCGCTTCAAACTGATCACGAAGCGGGCCAGAATTCGCTTTGAACGGCAAGACTGGCACGGCACCCAGGCCGACGCCCGGGGCAGAATTGAACTCTACCGGGACATCGTTGGCAACACTACCGAGTCCGTCGTTGAGGTACTGGCGGGCATGAATACGGAGCCGGATTTCTGGCAAAAAGTTAAAGGGGCTTTTTCCGAAGACATCGTCGACTTCAACACCCGCAACATTGCGGAGACTTTCTACAACTCCGTCTATCGCCACTTTCACCAGGTTGGCGCTGACCCCGGCCTGATGTTCGTTTCCCGTACGGGTTCCTACCGGGAAAACCGGGAAACTTCAAAGATTAGTGTAGGCTATACTATCGGGACCTTCCGCCTCGAAGATCTGGTGTCGGATATGCTACGGCATTTCCCCTTTGATGCAGCATGGGACGATAAGGAGCGTGACATTCATCTCGTTGCGGAACGCTGGCAACAACGGCTCGATGAGTGGGGCGGGCGTTCCCCTACGGACCGGCTGGAGGTACTCACTTCTGTTTTTTACCGCAATAAATCGGCTTACATCGTTGGTCGCTTCTTGAAAAATGGCCGGGTTCACCCCTTTATTCTGCCCGTGCTGCATCCTGATGGCCGTGGAATCCTTATCGATGCCTTACTGCTGGAAAGCGATCAGGTAACGTCCATTTTCAGCTACCACCGTTCTTATTTTCTGGCCGATATTACGGTGCCCAGCGATATGGTCGACTTCCTGCAAACCTTTATGCCCACAAAAGCGATCAGTGAATTATATAACGCCATCGGCTTCGAAAAACACGGAAAAACCGTCTTTTACCGGGAGCTCAGACGGCACTTTAGGAAGACGGCAAAGGGGGCGCGGCCGCAGGTGCAGGGCAACGGTTTGGAGCAGGGTGCGGAGCCCTTCGTCACGGCTCCCGGCATCGCCGGCATGGTGATGTATGTCTTTACTATGCCGTCGCTAAACATGGTTTTTAAGATCATCCGGGATAAGTTCGCTCCGCCAAAGCAGGTTACACCTGCCATCGTAAAGGCCAAATACGACCTCGTAAAACGCCACGACCGCGTAGGCCGGATGGCGGACAGCTACCTCTTCGAGAAACTCTCGCTACCCCTTGACCGCTTCGACCCGGAGTGTTTGGAAGAACTCCGCTCCACCGCCCCTTCCAAAGTAGAAATTACGGATGACTCTGTGCTTATCTCCCACGTCTACGTAGAGAAAAAAATGACGCCGCTTAACATCTTCCTGGAAAATGCCAACGAGGAGATGTGCCGAAAGGCCCTGCGCGACTACGGCCGGGCCATCAAGCAACTCGCCGCCGCCAACATCTTCCCCGGAGATCTGCTGCTCAAAAACTTTGGCGTTACCCGCGTCAAAAGAGTGGTCTTCTATGATTATGACGAAATCGAACTGGTAACCGATTGCAACTTCCGCTTCATTCCCGAAGCAAAGACTTACGAGCAGGAAATGGCCAGCACCCCCTGGTACACCGTTCGGCCCAACGACATCTTCCCGGAAGAATTCCCCGGTTTCCTCATGCGGGCGGGCGCCAACCTCAATTACCTGCGTGAAAAGCATGGTGATATCTTCGACGCCAACTTCTGGAACGACGTTAAGCAACGGCTCCTGGCCGGTGAGATAATGGATGTTTTCCCCTATCGGACAGGGCACCGGTTTTTGCAATAAAGACCCTACCTTGCCTTCATGAAACGTCAATGGCTATTCCTTCTTCTTTTCACCGCTACCCTAACCCTCAGCGCTCAGGAACGCGTTTTCCCGCTCGTTAAAGACTATGGTGGCATCTTCGACATTCCTTCTGCTACTATGAAACCTGACCCGACTCAGGTCTATAAAATCGTGGTTGATGTTTACACTGGTGCTAAAGAGCCAACGGAGCTTGCCTCAGGCCTCAACAACGTAGCCCGGATGCTCAATCTTCACGTGGTGGGCGGTGTACCACCGGGTAAGCTTGACGTTGTCCTGGCGATTCACGGTGGTGCCACTTTTAGCGTACTTGACAATGACAGCTACCGCAAAAAGCATGGAGTCGACAACCCTAACATTGGTCTGATCAAAGCACTGAAGGACGCCGGTGTTCGCCTGACCGTCTGTGGCCAATCTCTCCTCGGCCGGGAAATCCCCCTTTCCGCCGTCAACCCTGACGTAGAAGTAGCTACCTCAATGCTGACTACCGTCAGCACCTATCAATTGAAGGGCTACGCTGTTTTTAAGTTTTAAGCTGGCGCTTAACAGCTATAGTGTAATCACTCTTTTACGCCCCGCTCCCGTAGTAAAACCCTAATTCTCGTCCCAAGCCTTCCGGCAAAACGGGCAAGGACGATCTTGGGATTAACAACGAAGATATATTATGCAGATCTTTAAAGATCTTATGCTTTTCGGCTGTTTTGGCCAGGTAGTCGTGTCCGGAGGAACCGCCCGTCCCGATCTTGTTCCCAATCATCCGCATTACCATCTGAGCGTGACGGTAGCGCCAGGTGGTGAGCAATTCATCAATGTTCATCAGCTCGGTCAGCAGGTTAAAGGGAATACTCAAAATAGGCTTTTCCCGGTATAAATTGATGAGTAGCGCCGCAATCGTGGCATTGTAGGATAAACGGCATTCCCCCTCCGCTATCATCCGCTCATGCTCTTCCCGCGAAAGAACGTGCTTGAAATAACTATTACTGTCTCCGACCATCCGAAGACGCATTTCTTTCATTTTTGGCGGGATGTATTCGCTGGCCCTAATGGCCGCCTGCTCCTTGGTGACCATTTCGTCAACGGCTTTCTTGTAAGCGGTCAGAAAATCAAAGCCTTCAAACCGTAGAAAGGGGGTGCGCTCCAGCCAACCCTCCACTAATTCAAACAGGCTTCCGCCCTCTTCAATGGCTGTGAGGCGTGCCGTTTGCTCTTCGTTGAAGACAATTTTGTAAGACTTACCGTGGTAAGTCATCCGGTCTTCCTCCCGCAACCCCAGCGTTGACTCAATCATCCGAAACTGCATGCTTTGAAAACCCGATGCCGGAAACAGAAAATCGCGGAACTCCAGAAAATCAAGCGGCGTCATCGTCTCCATCGTCTTGATCTGCTCAATCATCAGGTCAATGATGACCGATACCCGCTGAAGGCGTAGTAGTACCGTTTGCATATTATCAGCGTTCACCGTTTCTGTCCGGAACATTCCACAGACGGAATCCAACTCATGTAAGATTTGCTTGAACCACAACTCATACACCTGGTGCATAATGATGAATAGCGTCTCGTCGTGCGCCGCTTTGCCCAGAGCGGCACTGCGTTCTTTTTGTAAAGACAGCAGAGCATCCAACTCCAGGTAATTGTGATAATGAACGGTAGAGTATTTTTCATTGGCCATAGGGCGAAGATAGGGTGCGTACCATTAGGTCTGACCCAGTGATGATTTTGTAATCAGCCCCTGCTTTTTCATCTATCCCTCAACCAAAAACGCCCCGCCAACCTAAGTCAGCGGGGCGTTCCCTTTTCTAATCTGTATCGGAATCGGAGTCTTATTCAGCAGACTCAACCTCGCCGGAAGTCTCCGCACTTACGGCAGAAGCTTCTTCGGCGGCACGTGCAGCAGCCTCTTCCTCAGCGAAAGCAGCCTGACGGGCTTCCCACTGATCCTGAGCCTCCTGCGTCGTAACGAACAGGCGATCGTACTTACGCATACCGGTACCGGCGGGGATTCGCTTACCAACGATAACGTTTTCTTTCAGGCCCTCCAGGTAGTCGCGCTTGGCGGCAATGGCGGCAGTAGAAAGAACTTTCGTCGTCTCCTGGAAGGATGCGGCAGAAATCCAGCTCGGCGTACCGAGGGAAGACTTCGTAATACCCTGCAGCAGCGGGAAGCTGGTAGCAGCCTGGGCGTCGCGGAAAGTCATCGTCTTCAGATCTTCCCGCTTCAGGCGGCTGTTCTCTTCGCGGACTTCACGCATCGTTACGATCTTACCAGCACGGAAGGTTTCACTCTCTCCGGCGTCCGTAATGACTTTCTTGTCGTAAATCCAGTCATTCTGCTTAAAGAATTCGTAGCGCTCAACGGCTTCTCCTTCGAGGAAAGTAGTATCTCCCTGGTCCACGATCTGAACACGACGCATCATCTGACGCACAATGGCTTCAATGTGCTTGTTGTTGATCGTGATACCCTGCGAACGGTAAACTTCCTGTACACCGTTAACCAGGTAGGTCTGTACGGCGAATGGGCCTTTAATGTTGAGGATATCCCGTGGAGCAATCGCACCATCAGAGAGTGGCATACCTGCCCGAACGAAATCCTGGTCCTGCACAAGAATGTGCTTACTCAGGTTGATCAGGTACTTACGCTTCTGACCATCCTTCGCTTCCACGATTAGCTCGCGGTTACCACGCTTGATCTTCTTGGAGAAGGTAACGATACCGTCAATCTCAGATACAACGGCAGGGTTACTTGGGTTACGCGCTTCGAAAAGCTCCGTTACCCGCGGCAGACCACCGGTGATATCCGCAATCTTACCACCCTTCCGTGGAATCTTGACGATTTTCTCACCCGTCTTCACTTCAGCACCATCTTCAATGCTGATGTAGGCACCTACCGGCAGGTTGTACTGGCGGAGTTCCTCACCATCTTTGTTGACGATGGTAATCGTCGGAATTTTCTTACGATCCCGGGTCTCGATCACCACCTTCTCGGTGTAACCAGTCTGGTCATCCCGCTCCGTACGGAAGGTTACCCCTTCGTCAATGTCGGAGAAACGGGCGATACCGTTGAATTCAGAAACGATAACGGCATTGTAGGGGTCCCACTCAACGATCAGGTCATTCTTCTTAAGAATCTGACCTTCCTGAATGTGCAAGGTACCACCGTAAGGAATGTGCTGAGTAGTGAAGATCTTATTCGTCTCCTCATCTACGATCCGGATTTCACCGGAGCGAGAAAGAACAACGTTCTGCTTCTCTCCCATCTCGTTCTCAGACTCAACGGTGCGGATATCGTCAAACAATACCTTACCGTTAAACTTAGAACGGAGCTCAGACTCCTGGCGGGTTACCGAGGCAATACCACCTACGTGGAAAGTACGCAGTGTCAGCTGGGTTCCCGGCTCACCGATGGACTGAGCAGCAATGATACCAACGGCATCACCCATCTCCGCCTTACGGCCGGTTGCCAGGTTCTTACCGTAGCACTTGGCACATACACCACGCTCAACCTCACAGGTGAGGACGGAACGGATAGTTACTTCTTCCACACCTTCCCGCTCAATGTAGGCTGCGGTTTTACCGTTGATGTACTCATCGGCCGCAACGATTACCTCGTCGGTTACGGGGTGGAGAATGTCTTCGAGGGCATAGCGGCCGGCAATCCGGCTTTCCAGACTCTCGATCACTTTGTCGTTCTCCTTAAGGGCAGAAGTGTCGATACCTCGAAGGGTTCCACAATCCGCCGTCATTACTACAACATCCTGTGCAACGTCTACCAGACGACGCGTCAGGTAACCGGCATCCGCCGTCTTCAGGGCCGTATCGGCCAGTCCCTTACGGGCACCGTGCGTAGAGATAAAGTATTCCAGTACGGAAAGACCATCTACGAAGTTGGAGAGGATCGGGTTTTCGATCACCGCAGGGCCGGCATCATTAGACTTCTTCGGCTTGGCCATCAGTCCACGAAGACCACACAACTGCTTAATCTGCTGCTGAGAACCACGGGCACCGGAGTGAAGCATCATGTATACAGAGTTGAAGCCTTGCTTGTGCTCGGCCAGTTCCTCCATCAGAGTGCTGGTAATCTGGTTATCCGCGTACGTCCACTTATCAATGATCTGGTTGTAGCGTTCGTTGTTCGTGATCAGACCCATGTTAAAGTTGTCCATCACCTCGTCCACGTCAACGCGGGCCTGGGTAAGGACTTTCTGCTTAACGGAAGGAGTGATCAGGTCACCAAGGTTGAAAGAAAGACCACCTTTGAATGCCCAACGGAAGCCCATATCCTTGATCTTGTCAAGGAAGATAGCCGTAACGGCAAAGCTGGTCCGATCGATGATATCACCAATCACCTTCTTCAGGTTCTTTTTGGTCAGCAGAACATTCTGGAAAGGTACCGTAGTCGGCATCGCACTGTTGAAGATCACCCGGCCACAAGTGGTCTCGGTCAGCTTCGTTACCAGTTTCGTATTGCCTTCTTCATCCTTTACTTCAACGGGGACGCGGACACTGATCTTAGCGTGCAGGTCAAGCTTGCCCTCGTTGTAAGCAATCATCACTTCCTCGGGGCTGTAGAAACGACGGCCCTCACCAGGTACGGGGCGCTCGGCAGTACCGGTCCGCTCCTTAGTGATGTAGTACAGACCCAATACCATATCCTGCGAAGGCAGTGTCACCGGCGTACCGTTCTGCGGGTTCAGCATGTTGTGAGCCGAAAGCATCAGCACCTGGGCTTCCAGAATAGCAGCCTGACTCAATGGCACGTGAACGGCCATCTGGTCACCGTCAAAGTCGGCGTTAAAGGCCGAACAAACGAGTGGGTGCAGCTGGATCGCCTTGCCCTCAATCAGCTTCGGTTGGAAGCTCTGAATGGACAGACGGTGAAGCGTCGGTGCCCGGTTCAACATCACGGGGTGTCCTTTGAGAATGTTCTCCAGGATTTCCCAGATTACGGGCTCTTTACGGTCTACCAATTTCTTGGCGGACTTTACCGTCTTCACGATACCACGCTCAATGAGCTTACGGATCACGAAGGGCTTGAAGAGCTCAGCTGCCATTCCTTTAGGAATACCACATTCGTGCAGCTTCAGCGTCGGGCCTACAACAATAACGGAACGACCGGAGTAGTCAACACGCTTACCGAGGAGGTTCTGACGGAAACGTCCCTGCTTACCCTTCAGGATATCAGAGAGCGACTTCAGGGCACGACCACCTTCAGCCTTTACGGCGTTAGACTTACGGCTGTTGTCGAAGAGACTGTCTACAGCCTCCTGCAGCATCCGCTTTTCGTTTCTCAGGATCACTTCCGGAGCTTTGATCTCCAACAGACGCTTAAGGCGGTTGTTACGGATGATCACACGACGGTAGAGATCGTTGAGGTCAGAAGAAGCGAAGCGACCACCGTCCAGTGGTACCAGCGGGCGCAGTTCCGGTGGAACTACGGGCAGGTATTGGATGATCGTCCATTCGGGCTTGTTCACGATGTGCTTCTGCGCATCACGGAAAGCCTCCACTACGCGGAGACGCTTGAGGGCCTCGCTCTTACGCTGCTGACTCGTCTCGGTGCTGGCCTGGTGGCGCAGTTGATCACTGAGGCTGTCAAGCTCAAGGCCTTCGAGAAGGTCACGAACGGCTTCGGCGCCCATTTTGGCGACGAACTTGTCCGGGTGACCGTCTTCGAGCTGCTGATTCTCGATTGGCAGCGTCTCGAGAATATCGAGGTACTGTTCTTCGGTAATCAGTGCTTTGTGGTGAATCTCATCACTTTCCCGGATACCGGGATTGATGACCACGTAGCGTTCGTAGTAAATAATGCTTTCCAGATTCTTGGAGCTAAAGCCAAGGAGGTAAGCAATTTTGTTAGGTAAGCTCTTGAAGAACCAGATGTGAACAACCGGTACGACGAGGCGGATGTGCCCCATACGCTCCCGGCGAACCTTCTTCTCGGTTACTTCAACTCCACAACGGTCACAAACGATACCCTTATAGCGGATACGCTTGTACTTACCACAGTAACATTCGTAATCTTTGACCGGGCCAAAGATCCGCTCACAGAAAAGACCATCACGTTCCGGCTTGTAGCTACGGTAGTTGATCGTCTCAGGCTTCAATACTTCACCAAAGCTGCGCTCCAGGATCTCGTCCGGGCTTGAGAGGCTAATGGTGATAGAATCGAAGTCCTGCTTCTGGATGCTATTTGTCTTTTTGAATGCCATATTTCTTTTTATAAGGAAGGCTTTGGTGGCGCGGCCGCAGGTGCAGAGTAAGTTGTACTGCCGACTTCAGTCGGCATCCGCCGGCTGAAGCCGGCGGTACAAACAAACATTGCACCTGCGTTCGCGCCAAAAAAGCTAACTTTTCAAAAATGTGATCCTCCTCCGTCTGAGGAAGATCGTTTCCCGCTGCGCTTAGTCGAATTTCACGTCTAGCGCCAGTCCACGAAGCTCGTGTACCAATACGTTGAACGACTCCGGAATGTTAGGCTCCGGCAGGTTATCGCCCTTAACGATGGCCTCGTAGGCCTTGGCGCGTCCCTGAATGTCATCCGACTTAATGGTGAGCAGCTCCTGCAGGATATTGGCGGCACCGAAGGCCTCCAATGCCCACACCTCCATCTCGCCGAAGCGCTGGCCACCGAACTGTGCCTTACCACCCAGCGGCTGCTGAGTAATGAGACTGTAGGGGCCGATGGAACGAGCGTGCATCTTATCGTCAACCATGTGGCTGAGCTTAAGCATGTAGATCACCCCTACCGTCGCCTGCTGGTGGAAACGGTCACCCGTTTCACCATCAAAGAGGTAAGTCTGACCCAAGCTGGGCAGCTTTGCCTGCTGGATGTATTCTTCGATCTCATCCTGGCTCGCACCGTCAAAGATCGGCGTGCCGAACTTCATGCCGAGCTTCTCACCGGCCCAACCAAGAACCGTTTCGAAAATCTGGCCCAGGTTCATCCGCGAGGGTACACCCAGTGGGTTCAGAATGATATCAACCGGCGTACCGTCTTCCAGGAATGGCATGTCCTCATCACGAACGATGCGGGATACAATACCCTTGTTACCGTGACGGCCGGCAAGCTTATCACCAACCTTCAGCTTACGCTTCTTAGCCAGGTAAACCTTAGCGAGCTTAAGTACACCTGCGGGCAGTTCATCACCAACGCTGATGTTAAACGTTTCACGCTTGTAGCGACCAACTTCCTCGTTTACCTTGATGCTGTAATTGTGCAGCAGGCGGGCGATGAGTTGGTTGAGGTCCTCGCTGGTCGTCCAACCGGTGTAATCAATTGACGTAAAGTCGAGGTCACGCAGCAGAGACTGAGTAAACTTCTCTCCTTTCGGTACAACGGGCTCGTTGTAGATCGTATTAACTCCCTGGCTTGCGCGACCGCGCACCAGTTTGTCCAGTTTATCAACCAGCAGTGTCTTGAGCTTATTCAGGTTCACCTTGTGCTCATCCTCCAGTTTCTGGAGCTTGATCTTTTCGGCGTCCTTCTGGCTCTGGTCTTTCTTGGTCTTGCTAAAGAGGTCCTTACCAATTACCACTCCTTTCAGAGAGGGGCTGGCTTTCATGGAAGCATCCTTTACGTCACCAGCTTTGTCACCAAAGATGGCACGAAGAAGTTTCTCTTCCGGAGTAGGATCACTTTCTCCTTTCGGGGTAATCTTACCGATCAGGATGTCGCCTTCCTTAACCCAGGCACCGACACGGATAATACCGTTCTCGTCCAGGTCTTTGGTGGCTTCCTCACTGACGTTAGGAATGTCATTGGTCAGTTCTTCCTCTCCCAGTTTGGTGTCGCGCACGTCCATTTCGAAGTGCTCGATGTGAAGGGAGGTAAAGACGTCTTCGCGGACAACGCGCTCAGAGAGTACGATGGCATCCTCGAAGTTGTATCCTTTCCAGGGCATGAAGGCAACCTTCATGTTCTGTCCAAGCGCCAGCTCTCCTTTTTCCGTAGCGTAGCCATCACAAAGGATCTGTCCCTTCTTCACCTTCTGTCCTTTACGAACAATCGGCTTGAGGTTAACACAAGTACCCTGGTTAGTACGCAGGAATTTGGTCAGAACGTAGGTTACGCGGTCATCGTCGAAGGAAACCAGACGGTCTTCATCCGTCCGCTCATAGCGAACGATGATCTCGTTTGCGTCAACGTATTCTACAACACCTTCGCCTTCGGCGTTAATGAGCATCCGGCTATCCCGGGCTACTTTACCTTCCAAACCAGTACCCACAATCGGGCTGGAGGGGCGGAGCAGTGGAACGGCCTGGCGCTGCATGTTCGAGCCCATCAGGGCACGGTTGGCATCATCGTTCTCCAGGAAAGGAATCATGGAAGCCGACACCCCAACAATCTGGTTAGGGGCAACATCCATGTACTCAATCTCAGAAGGTTCGAGCACGGGGAAGTCACCGTGGTCACGAGCTTTTACCCGATCACTGACAAAAGCACCTTTCTCGTTAATTTCAGAGTTAGCCTGGGCAATCTTCTTGAAATCTTCGCCCTCAGCACTCAGGTAGATAGGCTCACCTTTCATCACCACCTGTGCGTCTTCGACGGCACGGTAAGGTGTTTCCAGGAAGCCCATTTTGTTCACCTTGGCGTGTACACAGAGGGTAGAGATCAGACCAATGTTAGGTCCTTCCGGTGTTTCAATCGTACAGAGACGGCCGTAGTGGCTGTAGTGAACGTCACGCACCTCGAAACCTGCACGCTCACGACTCAGACCACCAGGTCCAAGAGCGGAAATCCGCCGCTTGTGGGTGATTTCAGAAAGCGGGTTGGTCTGGTCGAGGAACTGGCTCAACTGGCTGGTACCGAAAAAAGAGTTGATAACGCTGGACAGAGTCCGGGCATTGATCAGATCAATCGGGGTAAAGACTTCGTTGTCACGAACGTTCATCCGCTCACGGATCGTCCGGGCCATACGGGCCAGACCGACACCAAACTGAGCGTAGAGCTGCTCACCCACCGTACGAACACGGCGGTTACTGAGGTGATCGATATCATCGATCTCAGCGCGCTGGTTCATCAAAGCAACGAGGTACTTAACGATAGCGATGATGTCTTCCTTGGTTAATACCAGAATTTCATCATCCGTTCCTGCCTGAAGCTTACGGTTGATCTTGTAGCGTCCTACTTCACCGAGGTTATAGCGCTTATCACTAAAGAAGAGCTTGTCGATGATACCACGGGCAGTTTCCTCATCTGGTGGATCACTGCCGCGAAGTTGACGGTATATATACTGTACGGCTTCAATTTCAGAGCTGGACGGATCTTTCTGAAGCGTGTTGTAGATGATGCTGTAGTCCATACCAACATCTTCCTTCTGCAGAATGATGTTTTCAATGCCATCAGCAGCAAGGATGTCCTCGATGTTATCTTCCGTGAGCACGGTATCACGCTCGAGAATGATCTCATTACGCTCCAGGATAACAAGCTCACCGGTGTCTTCGTCTACAAAGTCTTCCGTCCAGGCGCGCAGCACACGTGCGGCCAGCTTACGGCCGATGGCCGTAGTGAGTGCTTCCCGGGTGTTGGGCACTTCATCCGCCAGACCAAAGAGGTCAAGGATTGATTTATCGCTATCAAAACCGATAGCACGAAGCAGCGTGGTAACGGGGAACTTTTTCTTCCGGTCAATGTAGGCATACATCACCGTATTGATATCGGTAGCAAATTCCATCCAGGCCCCTTTGAAGGGGATTACTCTGGCCGAGTAAATGGCCGTACCGTTCGGGTGGAAGTTCTGACCAAAGAATACACCGGGGCTACGGTGAAGCTGAGATACAATCACCCTTTCAGCACCGTTGATAACAAAGGTACCCTTGGGGGTCATGTAAGGGATGTTTCCAAGAAATACATCCTGCTCGATGGTCTTAAAGTCAACGTGCTCCTCGTCATTACAAGACAAACGAAGCTTAGCCTTCAGCGGTACGCTGTAGGTAAGTCCTCTTTGCATACACTCAGGAATGGTGTAGCGGGGAGGGTCGACGAAATAATCGAGAAATTCCAGGTTGAAGATATTCCGGGTATCGGAAATCGGGAAGTTTTCCTGAAAGACTCGGTATAAACCTTCTAAAGCCCGGTTTTCGGGCGTGGTTTCGAGTTGGAAGAACTCCTGGAAAGATTTTAATTGGATTTCAAGAAGATCGGGAGAATGATCTGTAAGCTTAATCTTACCGAAGCTCACCCGTTGCTCTTCGGCGTTAAGGATCTGGCCGTTTGACGTCATTAGCAGTTTTCCTTTATATTGTGCCCAGATGCAAACCGTCCGCGGTGGGTCTGATCTGAGATGATTTATAGGGGGCCGGGCGCGTTTGCCCGGGCGGGAGTAGGGAATGCGAATTGATAAGACAATTTTTATCCCTAAAAAGTTTCACCGAACCGGCAATTCTTTATACGCAAATAGCTTAGCCAGACAATCCGTCTGCTAAGCTGCTAAAAGGCGTTAGTTAACACCTCTTAAAACAAGAATTAGTGGGGGCGAGGCCGAGGCTTCGCCCCCATCTATTTCTTGGGTAGGGAACTGAATTACTTCAGTTCAACCGTAGCACCAGCTTCTTCAAGAGCAGCTTTGATGCTTTCGGCTTCATCCTTGGCAACGCCTTCCTTAATCGTAGCGGGAGCACCGTCAACCAGTTCTTTAGCTTCTTTGAGGCCAAGACCGAGGAGTGACTTAACTTCCTTCACCACCTTGAGCTTGCTGCCACCGGCAGATTCAAGAACGATGTCGAAGTCAGTCTTAGCAGCAGCAGCTTCATCACCACCACCTCCACCACCACCGGCGACGGCGACAGCTGCGGCAGCAGGCTCGATGCCATACTCATCCTTCATAATAGTTACGAGCTCGGTAACTTCCTTAATGGTAAGTCCTACGAGTGATTCGGCGATTGATTTTACATCTGCCATAATAAAAAAGTATTTAAAAGTGATTTACGAGTAGATCGCGTATATCAGCTTGGAAGCCAAATGGATTAATTCAAGCAGTCAAATGGTTAAGCAGGTTGCTCCTCTCAGGCGGGAAGCCCTGAAAACGCTTTTGATTATGCTTCGCGCTCTTCGAGCGTCTTGAGAATGCCAGCAATTTTGCTGCCGCCACTGTTGAGGGCACCAAGCAGGTTCTGCATGGGGCTCTGGAGAAGCGTAAGCACATCGGAGATCATTTCTTCGCGGGACTTTAGCTTAGCGAGAGCGTCAAGCTGTTCGTCACCGGTGTAAACGGAACTTGCGATGTAGGCGGCTTTCAGAATCGGACGTTCACCGTCCGCTCCACGGAATTCCTTGATCACTTTAGCGGGCGCATTGGCTACTTCCGTGAACATGATGGCCGTGGGGCCTTTAAGTGCGTCAAAAACGGCACTGTAGTTATTTTCCTCCGGCAGGGCCTCCAGCGCCTTACGGGCCAGAGTGTTTTTAACAACCTGCATGGAAATACCTTTCTCGAAGAGCATACCACGCAGTTCGGTGGTCTTCTCAGCGGTCATGGTAGAAGCGTCAGCGATGTAGAAAAACTCATTGTTCTCAAATCGCTCCTTGAGCTGCTCGATTGCCGCTCCTTTTTCTGTCTTAGTCATGGTAAGTTAGTTTGAGGGACGGTTAAGCAATGGTTTTCGGATCGATCTTGATACCTGGGCTCATGGTAGAGCACATGGTAACAGATTTCATGTAGGTACCTTTAGCACTGGATGGCTTCATCCGTACCAGAGTTCCCAGTAGTTCGTTAGCATTGTCCTTCAGCTGCTCGGGGGTGAACTCGACGCGACCGATGCTACTGTGAACGATACCGAACTTGTCTACCCGGAAGGCGATCTTACCACCCTTTACGTCAGCAATTGCCTGAGCTACGTCCATAGTTACCGTGCCCGTCTTAGGGTTTGGCATCAGGCCACGAGGACCAAGAACGCGACCAAGACGACCAACCTTTGCCATCGTCTGTGGCATTGCCACTACAACGTCGAAGTCGGTCCATCCGTCGTTTACTTTGGTTACCAGCTCATCGAGGCCGGCGAAGTCAGCACCCGCATCGAGTGCTTCCTGCTCCTTATCGGGAGTTACGAATGCCACAACGCGCTTGGTTTTTCCCGTGCCGTGAGGCAGGGTAACGGTACCACGCAGCGCCTGATCAGCCTTACGGGGGTCGATTCCGAGACGTACGTGTACGTCAACCGATGCATTGAACTTGGCAGTGTTGACCTTCTTTACAAGGGCCGTGGCCTCGGTGAGGCTGTACTGCTTGTCGACATCGACCTTTTCGGCAGCGGCTTTCCGTGCTTTACTAAGTTTTGCCATAATAATTAAAAATTTGAGGTAAATGACGCGCTTCCCTAAGGTTGCGCTCCCTTCTGCCAGACACCTTAAAGATGACCAGCGTTATGATTCTGATTTCGATCGTTCGTTGTGCCGAACGGAAGGCCTTGCGACTAAACGATTGGTTTAGTTAGCATCCCAGGGAGCATCACCGCTGATGGTGATACCCATGGAGCGAGCAGTACCCGCCACCATCTTCATTCCGCTTTCAACGGTGAAGCAGTTGAGGTCGACCATTTTGCTTTCTGCAATGGTCCGAACCTGATCCCAGGTTACACTACCAACCTTAATCCGGTTAGATTCCTGAGAGCCCTTCTTGAGCTTAGATGCTTCCAACAGCTGGATGGCCGCTGGTGGCGTCTTGATGATAAAGTCAAAAGACTTGTCTTTGTACACGGAAATAACAACCGGGAGAACTTTTCCCTGCTGATCCTGTGTAGCGGCGTTAAAGCGCTTACAGAATTCCATGATGTTGACTCCCTTGGCACCGAGAGCCGGACCTACCGGAGGAGCTGGGTTAGCACCACCACCGCGGACCTGTAATTTGATGAAAGTTTCTACTTCCTTAGCCATAGTAGCTTATTTGTGTCGTGCTGACGGAACAGAATGACGAGATCAGACCGTTCCTCCGACGTTTGGAATTATTCGGGGTATTAATTTATTGCTTCTCGACCTGCATGAAGTTGAGTTCAACTTCAGTGCCACGGCCAAAGATCTTTACGATCACTTTTAGCTTCTTCTTTTCTTCGTTTACTTCCTGGATATCGCCAACAAACTCGTTGAACGGGCCATCAATAATTTTGACCGTTTCACCTTCGATGAAGGGCTCGATCATCGTATCGGCAGCTTCCAGACTCTCGTCAACTTTACCGAGCAGACGGTTAGCTTCAGAGTCCCGCATCGGGATCGGCTCGCTTCTGCCGAGGAAGTGAATGACATTGGGCAGACTGGTAATCGCATCAACGAGTTCTGCGTTCAGTGCATAGGGATCTGCTTCTACAAGAATATACCCAGGAAGGATGTTACGATCAGAGATGACCTTCTTGCCACCACGGATTTTATATACCTTCTCCGTAGGCACGATGATCTTCATCACATGGTTTTCCCACTGATTGCGCTGAATCTCTTTCTCGATCCGCTCTTTGATCTTCTTCTCCTTACCGCTGATTACCCGCAGAGAGTACCACTTAGTTACTGCCATTATCCTTTTTTATCAGAGGCTTAGTCCGTAAACGAAATCAACGACAAACTGCCAAACCACATCCATAACGAAGATGAGCAGAGCAAAAATCGCCGAGCCTACAAGGACGAGGATAGTATTAGTCTGAAGGGTACCATAGCTAGGCCAGGTCACATTGTGAACCAGTTCGTTATAGCTTTCCCGCAGGTATAGTCCTAATTTGTCCATTTTTGTAATGTTTGCACGGGAGGAGAGATTACGCCCGACTGCGTCGGGCCGTGAGACCGCTTCGCTAAGTTCGAACTCCCAGCCGCTGATTTAGCTTCGCGGCTGCCTTCGGCAGTTGGAGGCTAAGTGCTGGGGGGAAGAAATCTTTCCTGCCTATTCTTTTAAATAATCCAGCTTCGTTAAGCCGGATATTTGCACGGGCGGAGAGACTCGAACTCCCAGCCGCTGGTTTTGGAGACCAGTGCTCTACCAATTGAGCTACGCCCGTAAATAAATTCAAACCTTACGTTCAAGGTCTGGGACCCAGCCTGATGGTTGCGCTGTTCGCGGCTGCCTTACGGCGGTTGGAGACAGTATGCTGACCATTGAGCTACGCCCGTAAATAAATTCAAACCTTACGTTCAAGGTCTGGGACCCAGCCTGATGGTTGCGCTGTTCGCGGCTGCCTTACGGCGGTTGGAGACAGTATGCTGACCATTGAGCTACGCCCGTAAATAAATTCAAACCTTACGTTCAAGGTCTGGGACCCAGCCTGATGGTTGCGCTGTTCGCGGCTGCCTTACGGCGGTTGGAGACAGTGTGCTGACCAATTGAGCTACGCCCGTAGATAAATTCAAACCTTACGTTCAAGGTTTGGGACCCAGCCTGATGGTTGCGCTGTTCGCGGCTGCCTTACGGCGGTTGGAGACAGTGTGCTGACCAATTGAGCTACGCCCGTAGATAAATTCAAACCTTACGTTCAAGGTTTGGGACCCAGCCTGATGGTTGCGCTGTTCGCGGCTGCCTTACGGCGGTTGGAGACAGTGTGCTGACCAATTGAGCTACGCCCGTAAATAAATTCAAACCTTACGTTCAAGGTCTGGGACCCAGCCTGATGGTTGCGCTGTTCGCGGCTGCCTTACGGCGGTTGGAGACAGTGTGCTGACCATTGAGCTACGCCCGTAAATAAATTCAAACCTTACGTTCAAGGTTTGGGAAGAGGATTTTACTCCTCAAGAGACATTTTGCGTCGCTAAGCGGCTGCAAAAGTACACAATTCCTAAGAAAGTGAAAGTTAAGTACCCGCAGTTAGGTACTTAACTTTCACAATAGGAAGACTTATAAGCCTGGGCGATAAAGCCCTAAGGCATATTAGTCGAGGATTTCAGTTACCTGACCGGCACCAACGGTACGGCCACCTTCGCGGATAGCGAAGCGGAGACCTTTCTCCATGGCGATCTCGTTGAGGAGAGTAACTTCCAGGGTAACGTTGTCACCTGGCATTACCATTTCAACGTTCTCAGGCAGCTTCACGTCACCAGTTACGTCCGTGGTACGGAAGTAGAACTGTGGGCGGTAGCCGTTGAAGAATGGCGTGTGACGGCCACCTTCGTCCTTAGAGAGAACGTATACCTCACACTTGAACTTAGTGTGTGGCTTTACGGAACCTGGCTTACAGATTACCATACCACGCTTGATAGCGGTCTTTTCAATACCACGAAGGAGGAGACCGGCGTTATCACCAGCTTCACCGCGATCGAGGATCTTACGGAACATCTCTACACCAGTGATGGTAGAAGAGAGCTTCTTGCCCGTTTCCTGCATACCGATGATATCAACGGCTTCACCTACGTTTACAACACCACGCTCGATACGTCCGGTAGCAACCGTACCACGACCAGTGATAGAGAATACGTCCTCAACAGGCATGAGGAAAGGAAGGTCAACCAGACGCTCTGGCTCAGGGATTTCAGCGTCAACGGCAGCCATCAGGTCTTGAACCTGCTTAACACCGTCAGCGTCTCCTTCGAGAGCCTTAAGAGCAGAACCAATTACGATGCTGGCATTGTCACCATCATAATCGTAAGCAGAAAGAAGTTCGCGAACTTCCATTTCTACGAGCTCAAGCATTTCTTCATCATCAACAAGGTCAGCCTTGTTCATGAATACTACGATATTAGGTACACCTACCTGACGAGCCAGGAGGATGTGCTCGCGCGTCTGAGGCATTGGGCCATCAGTAGCAGCTACTACAAGGATAGCACCGTCCATCTGAGCAGCACCCGTTACCATGTTCTTTACGTAGTCAGCGTGGCCGGGGCAGTCAACGTGAGCGTAGTGACGGTTAGCCGTCTCGTACTCAACGTGAGCCGTGTTAATCGTGATACCACGTTCCTTTTCTTCCGGAGCGGAGTCAATGCTGTCGTAAGACATTTTAGCAGCAGAACCAGCATCCGCAAGAACGGAAGTGATCGCAGCCGTAAGGGTAGTCTTACCGTGGTCTACGTGACCGATAGTGCCGATGTTTACGTGCGGCTTATCTCTGTTGAATGTTTCCTTAGCCATTTCAGCTTAAGCATTTAGGGGATTAAAAAACTAGTTTGGTCAGGGATGCGAACCGCACCCCGGCCGCCCCTTCTTCAGCGGATGCCGAAGATTAATTTTGTTACGATGTACCATCGTCTGAGCCAACGGTGAGATTTACTCCCAAGGTCGTGGTCGCTACGCTCTGCTGAACTAAGCGCCCCCAGAGAAGGCTACCCTTCCGCTGTCCCTATGAGCCAACGGTGAGATTTGAACTCACGACCCCTTCCTTACCATGGAAGTGCTCTACCCCTGAGCTACGTCGGCAAATGGTGATTTTGTCTAATTAGAAATCGCCGTTGCGATTTCTTTTAGAGCGGAAGACGAGGCTCGAACCCGCGACCCTCAGCTTGGAAGGCTGATGCTCTACCAACTGAGCTACTTCCGCTTGTAGATTGACAGACCTTTAAGTTACAAGATACACCACATGTTCCACCATGCAGCTCCGTATTACGGTAGTACCTCATAATTCATCACTTCTATCTTACCATCAATCTAATATGGTGTGGGGGTGGTAGGATTCGAACCTACTCAGCCGAAACATTGGATTTACAGTCCAACCTACCTCTCCAACTGTAGCGCACCCCCGGTGAAAATTTTCAGATTACTAACGAGGCCATGGCCTCCTAGAAATGAGAGCCGATAGACGGATTCGAACCGCCGACCAGCTGATTACAAATCAGCTGCTCTACCAGACTGAGCTATATCGGCTTAAATCAGTAATCTGAACCAGATTTTCAACTAAACTCTTGGTCGTTTTCCAAAAGCGATTGCAAAGGTAAGTCCTTTCTTACAATTGACAAAACAGTATGAATTTATTTTTTAGTTGCAGTTCATTCTTCTTTCTTTTTTTCCCCTTCCGGATGGGCCTGACGGTAGATTTCTCTAAGCCTTGCCACGTTATTGTGGGTGTACAGTTGAGTAGCAGATAAATTCGCATGACCCAATAATTCCTTTACTGCATTGAGGTCTGCGCCCCCTTCCAGCAAATGTGTAGCGAAAGTATGCCGCAAAACGTGTGGGCTCTTCCTTTCTTCAGTGGTAAAGTCTTCCAGGTATGTAACCACCGTATTGTAGACGAATTTTGGATAAATTTTTCGCCCACGGTCCGTCAGGAGCAAGGAATTAGTCTCCAAATCCGGAAAAGTAGTGGCACGCAGGCTCCCGTAAGCCTCCAAAATTTCCGTCAGACCGCCGCCCAGTGGAATCAAGCGCTGCTTATTCCCTTTTCCCAAAACGGTAAGCCGTCGGTTATCAAGATCGATGTCTGTTTCCGTAAGTCCGATCAGTTCCGCCCGGCGCATACCCGTCTGATACAATAAGGCGAGCAGAAGATGGTCCCTCAGCAAACCGAAATGAGTGTTTTGCGTAGGGTCCGGAAAGGCAGCAAAGAGACGTTTAAGGTCGGTCGCAGCGATGGTCGCCGGCAGGCGACGGCCCAGTTTAGGGGTAGGGATGCGGAGGGTGGGGTTTTCCTGCTGCTGCCCCCGCTGCTGACGGTAAGCATAAAAGGCTTTGAGCGCGGATAGCTTTCGACGGATGGAGGCAGCGGCCAAATCCTGCGTCATCAGACTGGCGAGCCACGCCTTGATGTGTTCGCGGCTAACCCCCTTGGGAGATGTAACGTCATATTCTTCCAGGCAGAAGGTCGCGAATTGGGACAGATCCCCCGAATAAGCCGTGACCGTATGCTCACTCAGACGACGCTGGTGGCGGAGATGCGCGAGAAACTCGTGGAAGTGCATGGGGGTGTAGTGTGATAGTAATAGTAGTAATGTTAGTTGGATAGTAGCTACCGTGAGGGAAGAGGCACGCCGCTAGCGGCTGGAGTTAACAACAGGGATTACTGTTGGGTGCTGAATAGCGGCCAGCCCGACAAGATAGCTAGTACAGTGTACTTGTGGGCGATTCGGGCCCTTTTGAAAACCCTGCGACCTCAACCTTTATTGCACCTGCGGTCCCGCGCCGCTATTCCTTCTGATCCATGAAAGTTTTTACCCGGCTCAGTCCTTCCAGTGCCAGTTCATAATCGGGTGCATAGCGGAGTGCGACTTCATAATCCTGTTGTGCCTCCTTCAGATTGCCCAGTAACTCACTGGCGTAGCCCCGGAAGAAAAAGCCCCTGATGTGCACCGGATCGTTTTTGATTACGAGGTCGAACTCCCGAAAAGCGCGCTCGATGCTGTCCATTTCCATTAACAGCAGGCCTGCATTGAAAAAGCCGGCTACGTATTGCCGGTCCACCAGACTAGCCCGCCGGTAGGTCTCAATGGCTTTATCGATTTGCTCTGTATCCCGCAGATAATCTGCCTTAGCATGCAGGGCGTAAGCATCTTCCGGATCAATGGCCACCGCCGCATCGAAATACTGGCCGGCACGCGGCAGGCCCTTGGCGAAGAGTAGCTGCCCGAGGCTGATGAAAGCGTCCGTCATATCCGGATCAATCTCGGTCACTTCTTCGGCGGCCTTAATGGCCCGGGCCGTGTCCCCCGTTTCCAGGAAGGCCTCACTTAGTAAGAGATAAGCATCGGGGTTGCGGGGGTCCAGGCGCGTCACTTCATTGAGTGACTGAAAGGCATCATCATATTGCTTCAGGATGATCTGCGTCTCCGCCAGGCGAAGTTGGGTCTCTACCTTATTGGGTTCAAGTTGCGCGGCCCGTTCCAGCGTACGCAGGGCAAGCCGGCTACGGTAGTAATCGAGATAGACATCGCTTAGGTTGTAGTGGTAGCTGATGTTGGTACTATCGATGAGTAAAGCCCGCTGCAGGTCAGCGATGGCGGCATCATAGTTGTCTTTGTCGTACCACATCGTGGCGCGCTGGGCCAGGAGGTCGGCGTCAGCCGGATTAGCGGCGATGGCCGCATTGAGTTCGTTAATGGCCGGGTCTCCGGAATCCGGCGTTTCCGTGACAGCCCGTTCAGGTGAAGTTTCCCCATTACAAGCGAAGAGGAAAAGAAGAATTAACAATGGAAGGAATCGATGCATAAAGTAGTATAGCTTTGTGGCCAACGAATTAACGCTGACGAACGCAAAGTTACTATGCCCCACCCCACCCCGCTGGTTGAATGTATTGTGAATGTTTCCGAAGGTCGGGATGCCGCCACGCTGGCGGCCTTCGCGGCGGCGATTCAGGCGGTTGATGGCTGCCAATTGTTGCATCAGGATAGTGGGGAGGGGGCTCACCGGACCGTTTTCACCTTCGCAGGAAGCCCGGATGCCGTTTTTGAAGCGGCCTACCATATATATAAGGTAGCGGCCGAGCGGATCGATATGCGTCGCCATAAGGGCGAGCATCCGCGCATTGGGGCGGTGGACGTTTGCCCTTTCGTTCCCATCTCCGGGATCAGCATGGAGGAGTTGGTGGCGCGCACGCAGGTGCTGGGGGAGCTTTTGGGGCAAAGCCTGGGCATCCCCGTTTATTTGTACGAAGCGTCCGCGTCTGCTCCTCACCGCAAGAACCTGGCGGACATTCGCCGGGGCGAATATGAAGGACTACCCGAAAAAATAAAGGACTCCGACTGGCAACCGGACTACGGTCCGGCGCTTAACGAGCGCTTCGGCGCAACCGTACTCGGTGCCCGCCCTTTCCTGATTGCCTGGAACATCAATCTGGCGCCGGAGGTGTCGCTGGCCACAGCAAAAGCTTTGGCGGCGAAGCTGCGCGGTAGTGGCCGCCAAGGAACGCCCGGCCTCTTTCCCGGTCTCAAAGCCATCGGCTGGCACATTGAAGAGTTTGGGCGTTGCCAGATCAGCTGCAACGTCGTTGACGCCGACAAAACCGACCTGGCCCGCGTCTACCTCACCTCCGTTAATCTGGCTGAGGGTATGGGGGGCCGGGTTACGGGCTCGGAGCTCATTGGCCTCATCCCCGAAAAGTATCTCCGCAAAGCTGGCAAGGCTTTTTGTTTTGACGGCAGCCGGGAGGGGGAGCTGGAGGCGGCCGTTGCCGTCCTCGGCTTATCAGATTTGGAGGCGTTTGACTGGCGGGAGCGGGTGTTGGAGGAGTTGGTGTAGCTCGCCGGAACGCTATCCAGCCTGCAAAATTATTGTTCCGTAACTGGCCCCTTTGGCCAACAACAATAGGCATTATAGGGAGTAGATCCACAATGTGTTACAATTCTCCCATCAGAGTCAAGCGTTGCATATGCTCGCTGGCTTAAAAAGCCTGCTTGACAGGCTGCATATAATGCAATCCCAAACATGAACAATAATGAAAACACAACAATACGTTTCACAAGGCAGTATTTTAGTGGTAAATTTTAGCAATATAAAGAGTAACTCCTTCCTTGGATTCTACTTCATTAATGTTTTGAGTTAATAACAAACGTCCGTCTTGAAAAGAAGTAACTAAACTATTTACTTTCGCAGGTAAGATTGTCTGATAATACTTCTCAGAGGAACGTTCTCGAACAACTAGATAGTTTTTATTGTTTTTTACAAATAATTTAAAACCATCCTCCGGACTAACCCCTTGCTTTATTTCATCTTGTGGCACACCAGACCTAACAGAGAAATACAGGTATCGATCATCTATTGCAACACCCGTAAAAGAACTCGTCGTATATAGGCTATAGATCATTGGTGTATTAATCGCCTCTTCTTGAAACCAAGGCAAATTGATATCATAAGCCTCTTTGATTTGAAAAGGCGCAATTAATGTGTAAAGGGCATATCTAGGTACGGGGTTACATACCACTAACAACTCGTTTTTATTACTGGCATTAATACTTGAAAAATTATAGTATCCACGCGGAGATTGAGTTGAGCGCATCTTGCTTTCAGGATCTATCTCTAACACATGGTTCTGATACATTAAATCTTCATATTTGTAGAAAGAAAAAAGCTTGTGCTTTTGATAAAACTCCGGGTCAGTTGTCATTAATGTCTCCTCTCCGCTATTTTGATGGGAAACAAGAAAGCCATTTAATGAATCCTGCTCCATGACTGTATGAACCGATGAGTTCATCATGTCTATTAAAGGAGCTTCTTCGCGAGCTGATCTTACAAGTTGTCCTTCTAGGTTATACAAGTGTACACCACCATCAGTCACCAGTAGAATAGACTTTTCCCCAAGCAATCCAAAACTGCTTACCCTGTTCCCCATCAAACCATTCTCAAATAATTTCATTTGACGGATCAGACGGTAGCCCTTTGTATTACTATAGCTTCCTAATTCAAATGCTTTTTCATTTGGCTTGTCATACAATAAATAATGCACTACTTCTTCCCCTGATTCTATCATCCCTCCGTACCAATATTCATTTTCTGGTTGTGGGAGAGTGATTGAATCCGTAATGGCAAAATCAATTTCTATCGGGGCATGATATTGTTTATTCTGGTCGTCAGAGTCGCAGCTATAAACAAGTAACAGCGATAGGGCAAAGAGATTAAAAATTTTCATTAACCTACTGGTCTTGTGCTCTAGGACCTGATGGAAGACAACAAGACGACTGTGCAATAAAGACATTACAGTACGAGTGCACCTGCCCAGTTACACTGGTCGATATAAGATAAGGCTGGCTTTTCAACTGTACCCGCAGGACACCTAGAGGTTTGAGCGTCCATTATGGGGAGAAAAGAAAAGATTGATATTAATAAGGCTATAATATATCGCTTCATCAAAAATAGGATTTAGTTTTCTTATGACCTATATTATAAAATAGGCCATCTAATTTCATGCCTGCAATATACGTGTGTGTGTGTGTGAAACTACAAACCCAAACAGTATTTTTCTGTCGAAAACCTTAAAGTCGCAAGCAATCAATCTGAAACTCCATAGAAAATTAAGATTTCGCCTATCTACGCAACTACTTTGTAGCTACAGCAAAAGCTAACACAAGGATGTGAATCAAGTGACTATTTTCTGAAATGGAAACTGAGTGAGTTATTTTAAGTGCCTGTTCCAGTAATTGCCCTACAGGGCGAAAACAAGATTGTCACTTTTGGTTCACCCCTTTGGAGAGTTAGAGAGGGTTACAGCGACAATTTGATTGTACCCGCCCTGTAAAGCCCCCATCATTTTAATTTGTCTGTACTTTCGATTATTCGGACATTAGCCGTGTTTAAGTCTACCAATCATGCAAAAATTCTTTTTCCTCTTTTTCGAATTGTTGCCTTGTTTCCTATTTGCTCAATGGACGACTACGGCCGACGATATAGACCCCAAGCATTACTACGGCATCACTGTAGCTAACGGGATGGTGGGTCTGGTGAGCAGCCCGGAGCCCATGCGCATTCAGGACGTTGTACTTAATGGGGTATACGACAACTACCAGCGAGGGCGGGTTTCTAACATCCTTAAAACGTTCAACCACCTGAACATGAATCTTGACGTGGATGGTGCACGCATTGGACCTAAAAACATCAGCAACTTCCGTCAGGAGTTAAACATGAGAACGGCAGAACTGGTAACGACCTTCGACGTAGGAGATAAGCTTTCCGTCACCGGCGTAAGCCCCGAGGAGAAAACTTTCGTCGTAAAATGACAACACCGTTAACTGGCATAGCTGCGGGCTTCCGGCCCGTTTACAACATCCAACAGATTACTCCCTTCGGCTCTGGCCACATCAACACTTCCTACCTGGTAAAGACGAATAGTAGCAGCTACCTCCTTCAGCGCATCAACCACCACGTTTTTCCGGACGTGGCTGCTCTGAGCGCAAATATTGAGAGCGTCACCGATCATCTGCGTAAACGGATCGCTACGGCGGATGGAGAGGCCGGAGAGCAAATGACGCTTCGCCTGATCCCCGCCCACAACGGTAAACGCTGGCATCAGGATGAAACGGGTGGTTACTGGCGGATGTATGATTTCCTGGAGGGCTTAGTCTCCTACGATGTAGTAGAAACCGCGGAGCAAGCTTACGCTGGCGCCCGTTCCTACGGCCACTTCCTGAATTTCCTCTCCGACTTCAATGCGAAGCAGCTCACGCCCGTATTACCGGACTTTCACAACGTCGTCTCCCGACTGCGGAACTTCGAGGGTGCCCTAAAGTCCAGTGTACCGAAACTGGCAGAAAGGGTCCGCCAATGCCCGTCCGAAATTAAGCGAGTGTATGAACTGGCGGATGGGCTAACGGCCATCCAGCGGGCCTGGGAGAACGGTAAGCTCTCCACCCGCGTCACCCATAACGACACCAAATTCAACAACGTGCTTCTGACGCCGGACGGTCGGGGAAGGGCGGTTGTCGACCTGGACACCGTTATGCCAGGCATCGTTCACTTCGACTACGGAGACGGCATCCGCACCGCCACCGCCACGGTGGCGGAAGACGAGGCGGACCTACAGTTGCTGGACGTCGACCGGGAGAAATACCGGGCCTTCACGGAAGGCTATCTCTCGGTTACCCGGGACCTACTGAACCCGGCGGAGCTACACTATCTGCCGCGCTCCGGAGCCCTTCTGGCGTACCTGATGGCCGTTCGTTTTTTGACCGACTACTTTGAGGGCGATGTTTACTATACAACGAAGTATCCAGAGCACAACCTGGTGCGGGGGCGGAATCAGTTAAAGCTAGCGGAGCTTTTACTCAAAAATTGAGTCCGAATCTTACCGTCTCTTTATACAACCATGATAATCGGCTATTAGTCAGGTCATTGTGTCTTTCGCTTCAATTTCAATCAGCTCTAAAATAAACGACGGTACCATGCCAGCCTCTCAAGTGGCGCATGATACCGTCAAAATGGAACACACTTACAAACACAGAGGTCTTAAAACCATTCCTGAGCCGACAAATCATTATAGACTGCCTGGACCCCCTGGGATAAGCCTATTTGATGTCTCCAGCCATGGGCGTGGAGCTTACTGACGTCCATTAATTTTTGGGGAGTGCCATCAGGTTTACTTCTATCATGAGTAATACTTCCTTCAAATCCTACGACATCTTTAATGAGATGAGCGAGTTCAAGAATGCTTATATCTTTTCCGGTACCGATATTGACAAACCCATAGTCACTAAATTCCTTCATGAGGTATACACAAGCATCAGCCAGGTCATCAGCATGAAGAAATTCCCGCCGTGGAGAACCGGTGCCCCATATTACCACCTCGTTATCGCCTCGTTTTTTTGCCTCATGAAATTTTCGAATCAATGCTGGAAGAACATGACTGGTTTTAAGATCATAGTTGTCGTTTGGGCCATATAGATTGGTTGGCATAACTGAGATAAAATCACAGCCATATTGGTGTCGGTAGGCATCGCAAAGCTTAATGCCCGTGATTTTGGCAATAGCATATGGTTCATTGGTTGGTTCCAGAGGGCCGGTAAGCAGACTTTCTTCAAGAAGTGGCTGCGGAGCCAATTTGGGATAGATACAAGAAGACCCGAGGAACATTAATTTACCCACCTTAGTTAATCGTGCCGCTTCGATTACGTTTGCTTCGATCATTAGGTTATCGTAAAGGAATTCTCCGCGGTAAGAATTATTTGCCAGAATGCCTCCCACCTTAGCGGCTGCCAAAAAAACATACTCTGGTTTTTCGGCGTAGAAAAAATTTTGGACGGATTGTTGATTTCTTAGGTCAAGTTGCTTGCTGTTACGGAACAAGATATTTTCAAAACCCTTTTTTTCCAGATTTCTAACGATGGCAGACCCCACCATGCCGCGATGGCCTGCAACATAAATTTTAGCGTTTTTATTCATTGTTCTTTTTGAGTACGTTTATAATTTCCCCGGAGATGCTCTATAGACCTTGGTGTTTTCCTTCACTTGAAAGAGGATGGTCGAACCGGCAGGAACAAATACTGCACGATTAGAGAGGTCTAGTTTTACGCCCTCCCCTTCTTCGATCAGGCAGCCTTCCAGCAAAAACAGCACACTAGGCCCCCTAAGAGTATCGAGCAAGAGCGTTTTCCCTGCCCTGGGCGTAGCAACAGCAAGTTGAAAGTCTGGTGCGGGAGTAGGATAAATCCTCCAATCTTCTTCTGTTTCTGAGGCCGTTAACAGTTTTGGGCGGACGGGACAGAAAGAGATATGAGCCAATAGTTCTGGCACATCAATATATTTCGGAGTCAAACCACAGCGCAGCACATTATCACTATTGGCCATGATTTCAACGCATATACCCTCTAAGTAAGCGTGTGGGACACCAGCGTCCTGATAGATAGCCTGCCCCGGGAGTAAGTGTACAATATTGAACCAACAAATACTGAAAATGCCCCGGTCATGGTGTTGTTCCTGGCTATACTTTTTTACCGCTTTGTGTATCCAGTGAGCGATATCCTCTTTACTTGTCTTCTCGTACGGTGGTAAGCTATCAATAAGAGGCTGCAGAAGCCGATCCACTACAGATTGTTCGGCGGACATGACGAACTCATATAACTGCTGAACTCCACCTTTACGAAGTATGGGTTGCAGTGCTTCCCAGCCGGGCACTTTTTGGAGGGTCCAGGCGATGCATTCTTCGTCTCGAAAACCATGTAGCAGATAGAAATCGGTGAGCGCCACCCCAAGTTCTGGTTTGTGATTATCGTCCCGGTAATTACGATTGGGTGCCGTCCGCTCAGGTCCACAGGCTTCTTCACGGGCAAAACCACGTTCCGCAGCGGCTTTGTTCGGGTGCACCTGAATAGAAAGCATTTCACGAACATCCAACACTTTGAAAAGAAACGGCAGGCGATCACCATATCGATGACTTATGGTCTCTCCCAGGCTTTTAACAGGGTTTGCCCTAATCAGATCACGTAAACTTAGCTCTTGTCCTAAAACGCGGGCCGGGGCTCTGGGGTGATCTCCCAACCAGAGTTCAGCAGTAGTTTTTCCCTTGAGCATTTTCTTACCGGTCAAGGTAGCCAGATAATCATAGCCCCCCCAGTCGTAGTGCTGAAGAGTGCCTTCAAGATAAGTGGCGGAGGTATTTCTCATGTTTTTAAGTTTAAATAGGTGTAATATTCCGCAAGTAAACCTGCTTAAGCCATGGCTTTACGACCGACTGGCTTTCGTCCAATACTTTCATATTGGAAGCCATTTTCCAGCATTCGTTGCACATCATAGAGGTTTCGCCCATCAATAACTACGGGGTCTTTTAACAATGACTTCATATGATTAAAATCAGGAGTACGAAACATACTCCATTCGGTCATGATCGCCAGGCAATCAGCATTGCGGATTGCTTCATATTGATCTTCGCAAAAAGTTATTTTGTCTCCATAAATTTTGCGGACATTGCCCATTGCCTCTGGATCGAAAACCCGGACATTAGTTCCAGCTTTCAGGAGTCGGTCTATCGTGTACAAAGCAGGAGCTTCCCGGATGTCATCTGTATTGGGTTTGAAGGCTAATCCCCAAAGAGCAATGGTTTTACCGCCAATTTCATCTCCAAAATGTGCTTCCAGTTTATCTGCTACCCGAAACCGCTGTCGGGTATTGACATCCATGACTGCATCAAGGATTTTGAACGAATACCCATATTGGTCAGAGGTATGCGCCAAAGCCTGTACGTCTTTAGGGAAACAGCTACCACCATATCCTACACCTGGAAAGAGGAAACGTTTCCCGATCCGGGTATCGCTGCCCATACCTTTCCGAACTGCATCTACATCAGCACCAACCTGCTCACAAAGGTTAGCTATTTCGTTCATGAAAGAAATGCGAGTGGCCAAATAAGAGTTGGCGGCATATTTAGTCATTTCGGCGGAGCGCAGATCCATGATAATAATTGGATTTCCTGAACGGACAAAGGGTTCATAAAGGCGCTGCATCATATCTGCTGCTCGTTTTGAGTCTACGCCAATAACCACTCGGTCAGGCTTGAGGAAATCATCAACGGCCACCCCTTCCCGAAGAAACTCAGGATTTGAGACTACGTCGAAGAGCGTTTCATCAAGGTGCTCACCCAATACTGCCCGGACTTTTTCTGCCGTCCCTACGGGTACAGTACTCTTATCCACGATAACCGTATAGCGGTTAATCATTTTAGAAAGCTGGCTGGCGACTCCAAGAATGTATTTAAGGTCTGCCTGCCCGTCTTCCCCCGGAGGTGTAGGTAGGGCGAGAAAGATAATTTCAGCCATATCGACCGCTTCCTGTAAGTCTGTGGTAAAACTTAGTCTCCCCTGTCGTTGGTTCCGCTCGAAAAGAACGTCGAGGTCAGGCTCATAGATTGGGACTTCGCCATTACGCATCTTGTCTACTTTGGCCGCATCGATATCGACGCAAAGAACAGAGTTTCCGGTTTCGGCAAAGCATGTTCCGGAAACCAGGCCAACGTAGCCCGTTCCTATTACTGCAATTTTCATGTTATGTGAATTCTCTTAAAGAAATGAGTGATAATAAGTGTATTTCGCGAAAGGGAATTTCAGGACAGAGATAGCTATACGTATTCCGCCCCAAATTCCTGTTCGGCTAAACCACGTAGCTTTTTGATTTCCTGTTCCCGGTTACGGGGGTAGACGAGTAGCACGTCCTTTTCGTCGATGATCATAAGGTCATCCACTCCACCGACAACTACCAATTTTTCTGGCCGGGCACGGATTAGAGTATTATGAACGTCCTCAGTAATCGTCCGCTCAGCGGAAATTACGTTACCGAAAGCATCCTTATCACTTTCATCATGCAAGGCTCCCCATGCACCAAGATCGGACCATCCAAATTGAGCTGGTATGGTGAACACATTCGTAGCGTTTTCCATAATGGCATAATCCACCGATATACTAGGAGTTTGAGGATAGAACTCATTGATGAAGGATTGTTCTTTTTCAGTGTTGTAAACTGACATTCCACGGTGAAGCAGCTCATAAATTTCAGGAGCGAATTTTTTATAAGCAGCAAGAATTGTTTTTGTACTCCAGATAAAAATTCCGGCGTTCCATAAATAGTTACCCGTTGCCAAAAAGCCTCGTGCCTTCTCTTCATCAGGTTTTTCTGTAAATCGACGAACAGGGTAGACTCCATGGTCGACTCCTTCGCCTTCAAACTCAATGTAACCATAGCCGGTATGGGGTCTGTCAGGACTAATACCCAAGGTTACAATTGCATTTTGGGAAGCCGTGAACTCAAGAGCCCGATTAATATTTTCCGAAAAAAGAGTCTCATTGGTAATCAGAGCATCACTGGGTGCAATAACAAAATTTGCTTCTTCATTCAGCGCATGGAGCTTAAAAGCGGTGTAGGCTACACAGGGAGCAGTATTGTTACGGCTTGGCTCGCAGAGGATTTGATTGTCTGCTAATTCAGGTAAGTGTTGTTTTACCTGGTCCAGATATTTCCCATTAGTGACAATGAAAATTTTTTCCGCGGAGGTTACCTTCAGAAACCGTTCGAAAGTAATACGCAAAAGGCTGCGGCCGTCTCCGGTAATGTCCAGAAACTGTTTAGGTTTATGCTCGCGGCTGGCAGGCCAAAACCGGCTGCCTACGCCGCCGGCCATAATGGCTACATAAGTGTTGGTGTTCATTTAAATTTGTTTTTTTGATGGGTAGTTATGCCAGAAGACAGGTTCAACGTTTGGCTAAGGACGATGAAACACCTGAAGGAGTAAAAAACACCCCGTGGCTTAAATGACTTATTTACTGTTTTCTGTAGTCTGGTAACCTTAACAAGAGGTCTGACTAGTTTTGACGGTTTCTAAGAAGTATGGCAGCGTACGCTTCAAGCCTTCAGCGCGATCTACTTTTGGAGTCCAACCCAGTACCTTTTTAGCCAGACTAATGTCAGGCTTACGCACTTTAGGATCATCTACCGGCAAGGGGCGTTCGTCCAGAAAAGCATCTTGATTCCCGACCAACTCCAGTATTTCCCGGGCAAAATCCAGCATGCTTATTTCGGAAGTATTTCCAATATTTACGGGCTGTGCATAATCACTAAGCAGGAGCCGATAAATACCATCCACCAAATCATCTACATAGCAGAAAGACCGCGTCTGGCTACCATCACCGAAGACAGTTAGTCCCTCGCCCCGTATCGCCTGGCTAATGAAAGCGGGTAAAACCCGTCCATCATTGATACGCATTCTTGGGCCATAGGTGTTAAAGATGCGGACTATCCGAGTCTCCAAACCATGGTAGGTATGATAAGCCATCGTCATTGCCTCCTGAAATCTCTTTGCTTCATCGTATACTCCTCTTGGGCCTACGGGATTGACGTTTCCCCAATACTCTTCGGGTTGGGGGTGAACCAGGGGATCTCCATAAACTTCGCTGGTGGAAGCGATGAGCATTCTTGCCCCTTTAGCTTTAGCCAACCCAAGTAAGTTATGGGTACCAAGGCTCCCCACCTTGAGAGTCTGAATCGGCATTTTCAAATAATCAATCGGGCTGGCGGGGCTGGCGAAATGTAGAATATAGTCCAGTTGACCAGGTACATGAACGAATTTGCTCACATCGTGATGATAAAACGCGAAGTCTTCACGAGGCATCAGATGAGCAATATTATCCATCGATCCAGTCAGAAGGTTGTCCATGCCAATAACACGAATTCCTTCAGCCAGGAAACGATCACACAGATGGGAGCCTAAAAAACCGGCGGCGCCGGTAATGAGGGCAGTTTTAGTTTGCATTGTAGTTTGTTTTTTGTGTTTACAAGAAAGACCTTAATTTACTTAAGACCTTGGAGTGGTATTTTTTTCGGTATGCTCTATTAATTTTCACATAGACTACGCGTTCCACCAGCCAGGAAAATCCAAAACAAATAATAGAGTAAAGCAGAAGTCTTAACCCTGACTGAGCAAAAAGAAGATCATCAAGGTAAGTAGCATTGGAAATCATAAAATAATGGGAAATATAAAGGCCGTAGGATATTGGTGCTAATTGAATGAAGGGAGTCATCAATTGATCAAAAAACAACCATCTAAAATGACACCAACAAAGGGAGACCAATATGGCAAATACAGCAAAAAAAAAGTGCCTCACCTCAAGTATCGGGCTTAACCCAACACCTCCTTCCTCGTAATTAACAATCACATTGAGTACTAAAACAATACTAATAATTACCATAATGGTCAAAAGAGGCAATAGTCTTAATAGCGTTATTTTTTCTTTTTCGGCATACAGCCTGGCCAGCACCACCCCACTCCACCAAATAACCAGATACATAAGCTCCCGATTGATGAAATTCGGGCAAATAACGTATGTCCCGGCGGCAATTACTCCAAGCCCATAAACTATCTGAGAAGATTTTTGTGGAAAAAAGCGCATAATGGGGAAATAAAGCATGTAAAACCACCATTCATAACTCAAAGACCACAGAGGAGAATTGCCAAATAGCGGAGCTACAATAACGTTAGGTTTAATCCAGTCTAAATCCTGCAGCATTAGCATATTTAACAAAAAATCCGTCCAACTCACTCTTACAGAATCAGATTGAAACAACACCAGCGCATAATTGGCCATGAATACACAGAGGAGAGGAATATATATTCGGATAAGTCGTTTGGTGAAATAGGTACTAAACGATTTATCTTTCCCTTTGGAGAAAGAAATTTCTATAACAAATCCAGAAATAATAAAAAACAAAATAACTGCCTCCTGTCCAAATCGGAATAATAACGAAAGATCCCATCCAAAAGCGAAAAATGAATTAAAAGTGTGATGAAGTATTACGTACAAGGCAGCCGCCCCACGGATAGCTTCAAGTTTAAGAAGCTTATCTTGTCCTGTTCTTTTTCTATCAGGACCATACATTTTTGGGTTATTCATTATGTCTGGTGCACTAATAAATCTTGAGCAACCATTTTATTTTGCTGTTCAAAGTGAGGCTTCTCCTTTTGTCTCTGACCCAGGAAAGAACATCCAAATAATGGTGAGAAACCCGGTAGAGTACGACCCCGTCAGGCACTACACCCTGATCATTTTCGGCAATTAAAACATGATCCGAAGAGTCAATTTTTTGTCTTCCGAAAGAAATTTTGTTAGGTAATTTTAAACGATGGAACTCACGTAGTATCGCAGGGGTTCCGCCATCCCGATCACAAATTTTAAAGAAAAATCGGGAGCCATCCACCATTTTTTTTTGACGTTCCAGCCGGCGGCACCATTTCTCCAATGCCTCTTCCTCAGAACCATAATGTACAAAATGGATTTCTACATCCTTTAGTATACCCAATGGATATATTGCGGTGGATGGCCTCCAGCGGGACACGTAACCCTTTGGGAAGGTCATCGGTTCGGCCAGGTAATTGTCCAGATCGGCCAGAAGGCGTACAAAGTCTGGCCCAGGTACGAACAACCCAATAAATGGAGTATTATAGGGACGGCCAAGGCGTTGATAAACTTCTCCACCAAAGCAATTATTGGCAATTAACACAAAGTCATCCATACTGTAATATGCCCGATCAAACCGGACAGAAACAGTTCTAACCCACTGCCTTATTGGATAAATAATGGCCACCGCTTTACTCGTATTGCTGCTTAATCAGGAATCCTTCCCGTTTTAGAATTTGATCCCTACGGAACAGCTCAATATCTGCCTGGACCATCTCCGAACACATCCTCTCCAGGGTGTATTCTGGCTTCCAACCCAGCTTATTAATGGCCTTAGTAGGGTCTCCCAGTAGTAACTCTACCTCCGTAGGACGGAAATAGCGAGGGTCAACTCCAACTACCTGAGTACCTACTGAGAGAGGAAAGTCTACATTACGAATGGATTTAATCACTCCGATTTCATCCACTCCTTCACCTTTAAATTCCAGCTCTACCCCGACCTCGCGAAAACTCATTATGACGAAATCCCGCACACGGGTAGTCACCCCGGTAGCCAAAACGAAGTCTTCAGGTTCGTCCTGTTGAAGCATTTTCCACATTCCTTCAACGTAATCTCTGGCATGTCCCCAATCCCGTTGAGCGTCCAGATTACCTAAATAGAGGTTTTCCTGAAGGCCCAGGCTGATCTTGGCAACGGCACGGGTAATCTTCCGGGTTACAAAAGTTTCTCCCCTGAGCGGGCTCTCATGATTAAAGAGTATTCCGTTACAGGCGAACATGCCGTATGCCTCCCGGTAATTAACCGTTATCCAATACGCATACAATTTTGCAGCGGCATAAGGAGATCTTGGGTAAAAAGGCGTCGTTTCACTTTGGGGAACTTCCTGCACAAGTCCGTATAGCTCCGAGGTGGAGGCTTGATAAAACTTGGTTTTGTCTTTGAGCCCAAGCAAACGTATGGCTTCCAGTATGCGTGTTGTACCGATACCGTCAGCGTCCGCAGTATACTCAGGCATTTCAAAGCTCACCTTCACGTGGCTCATTGCTGCCAAATTATAAATTTCATCCGGCTGAACTTCCTGCACAATGCGAACTATATTCGTACTATCCGTCAAATCTCCATAATGCAGGATAAAGTTGCGATCCGAAATATCCGGCCCCTGGTAAAGGTGATCGATTCGGTCAGTATTCAGCAAAGATGCCCGGCGTTTTACGCCATGAACGACATACCCTTTATTGAGCAGTAATTCGGCAAGATAAGTACCATCTTGGCCGGTTATACCGGTGATGAGTGCGCGTTTTGCCATTTTTTTGAAATTAAAAAACCTTAACCATATTTGGCCAGGCGACTTGGAATGAAATTAGAGTTACAGACTTCATAAAGTGTGACGCAGATCATCAACAAATCAATTGTTTTTGGTATCAGAACGTCAGTCCATCAGCGTCATTGAGCGGTATCGGCTGACGCAAGTTTTGTTTAACAGGTATTTTTAAGAGTAGGTTAGGACAACCAGGCTAATTCCATGAATAGCCTATAAGACGAACTACTATTCGTGGAAGAAAATGGAACATCATTCTTAATTCCAACATCTTTGTAGGGTATTAGGCAAATTACCTACATTCCCGAATGTTAACCACTATTTCTCCACGACAAGTTTGAAACTATGTATTTTTTTGGGGCCAGTAGACACTTTGACGGAATACATCCCTGAAACCAGTGCTTTAGTAGGTAGAGTTACCCGATGACCAGGTCCGGCAGCGACAGCAGTAGATACCTCAGCAACGGTTTCCCCATTGAAGCTGTAGCAAGTGATCCTTACCGTACCATCACCTGGTGCATCGACGACAAAGTCAGTCCATTCCTTACACGGATTTGGTGAAGGAATGCTTACCGTCCAATCATTGACTAAGTCCGGAGTCACCATAGCGGAGGCAATTCTGGTCGTTGATACATTTCCGGCAAGATCAATCACCTGTAACTGATAGTAATAGAGTACCCCCGGCTCGACGTTTTCGTCAAGTATACTGTAGCTTCTATTATTAGGATCAACAGTCCGGGAAAGAAGCACCTCAAAATTTTGTCCATCCGTACTCCGGCTGATCCTGAATACATCATGGGGTTCATCGCTGAAATACTGCCATTCAAGCCGAATAGCTTTTTGCCAGGCAGATGCTCTAAAGTTCTCGATTAATGTTGGCAAGGTTGACGCACAAGCGCTAAGAATTGGCAAGTACTCGAAATCCGGAAAAAGTATTTGTCGAATTTCCTGATCTTTTGCTCCTAACCAATCGATAAGGACTGACCCAAATACATTGCGGTAGTCATATTGCATATCTACACCAGCAGATATGCTTACCTCTGGGTCAATAGTAACGTCGTCTCCAAACACTGCACCTAATGTACAGTTGCCAAATAAAAACATAGGGCCGGCATCACCATGATCGGTTCCCCGGCTGGCATTCGCCTTTATCCGTCGACCAAACTCACTATATGTCATTCCAATAACTCTATCTTCCAGGTTGAGGTTAAAGAGATCATTTTGAAAAGCGGTTACTGCTTCACTAAGCTGTTGCAATAAGTTAGCATGAAAACCTTCACTTCCATCCCCGCCAACCTGATGAGCGTGAGTATCAAACCCATCCATCCGAAGAACGTATATTTTCGTGCTTAAGCCTCCATGAATTAGCCTGGCGACGTCCCTTAGCTCGCGGCCCAACTTTGAATTGGGATATTCCACCAGATTATCTCCCAGGTCGCTGGCATTAGCAATTCGATTCCCGTAAGCATTGGTCTGCTCAATGGTGTCCAATAGAAAGTCCATATGCTCTCCATAATAACTGTCTTCAGGAATATTCCCCCCATTTTCCTGCAGTGTAGTAAAGCCATTAGTACTATCAAGCGTTTGGCAATAGTTTACAATGGGCCCTTCACAGGTAGGGTGAGCTACTGAACTAAAAGTTATGGCCAACGGGTCAGGGTTTTCTGAATTCGGGTAGCCATCAGGGTAGTCTTCAGCAGACATTGCGAGGTAACGCCCCAGCCAACCTGTCTCAAGTTCCACATCAGAGGCCGAGCCTGTTGCCCAAATATCGCTGGAACGAAAATGACTCCGGTTGGGGTTGGGGTATCCTACACTCTGTATAACCGACAACAGACCTTCTGCAAACATGTTTTTCATGCCTTCCATTGCAGGATGAATGGCCAAATTCTCCTGTAGAGGTAGCAGACGATTCTCGGGAGCAAGAAGATTTTCTCTTACTGACAATAAGCTGTCATATGAACTCAAAGGAAATAATGTATTGAGGCCGTCATTGCCTCCAAACATCTGGATGAGAACAAACACCCGATCCTCTGTACTAAAATTCAACTTGCTTAGTGAAGGATGTGAACGAGCCCTTGCGGCCAGATTATTCCCCATAACGGCCAGCGGGAGTAAGCCTGCATGTTTTAAAAAATTTCTTCTTTTCATGCTCATCCTTATTGAAGCTGAAACTCAGCCATATTAAAAATAGCTTGAAGTAGCCGTCTGACACGACGTTCAATCAGATTACTTATTTCTTCATCATTTGGATTCGAGATGAAGTCGGCGTAGAGTTCCAACCACGTAAAGGCCGGTAGCCCTTCTAAAATTTGCTCCTGAAGAATGCTCACTCGAAATGGCGAAGGTCTTTTCGGAAGAAAAAGTAAAATTAGTTGATCAATCAAATTGTTTACATCCCCGGGGGTCTCCAACGAGCTAAAAAAACCAATCAAATCCAAAGGGAGTAAATAATTATTAGTATGAAAGTGTGGGCTGGTAACTCCGTCAGAAAATTCCCGGCGGCGTTGTAGCAATACCGGACTAACCCAATTTCGGGTATAGCCTGGTGAGTCATAGTAGGCTCGCCACCCTGATACTGTAGGGCTGAAGAGAAAGGACATATTCATTGTTGAGATCAGGTTACTCAACTGACTCCCCATCTGGTAATGAATATTAGTGGTCAGATTTAAATGATCATACCCGCCTAGTGGCCGAACTACTCCAAGCACAAATTCGTAAGGGTTCTTAATCATCGCCCCCCTGAATGACAGGTCAAAAAAGTGTTGAGAACCCAATAGTTCTTTAAGTACTGTACCGATATTATAACCGTTGCTAAGCAGACGATTAGCCATACAGGCAATCACCGTTTGTTCTACCTCCTCAGGTATTTCACTGTACACAAAGTAGCGATAAAGTTCACGGCTGATCGCGTACGCGGTTTCCTCTTGTTCCAGAATCAGACTAATTAATACTCTGTATTCTTCTTCTCCCTGATTACTGATAACCCGATTACCAAAGTGGTAACTCATGATCTTTTCCCCTTCATCATGGTAGGAACTATCGAAGTAACTGTCTACCGGAGTATCATTATCGCTAAAAACAAAATCATAGTTTCGCCACCCCGTCAGGATGCGGGCTGCGGCCGCAACGTCTTGTTCAGTATAATTTGAGTAGTCGCCACCTCCTATTTGCACGCCTTTCTGAATCGTGTATAGTTCCAGGAGCTCCCTGGCATAGTTCTCATTAGGGTTATTACGATGATTAACTTCTCCGTCCAAAAACTGGAGCATACCGGGATCAACTGTAATTTGCTCAAGTAATGTACCAAAGTGCCCCGAACCGTAAGTATAAAAAAGCTCAATGGTTTTATACTGAGCCCGATGGTCAATCACCCCGCTCATCCCAAAATGGTTTACCCAGAAAAGATTTAGTTTTTCCTGAATATTAACCGTGTCAGAAAGTTTGTTATGTATGTACCAGGCGTTTAAAGACTGAATCCGGTAATTCTCATCATCCTGAACGCGGTAAGGCTTGTCTACCCAGGTGGTGCCAACGGGTATGGTCGGGTCACCGGTAAAGACGTAATTAATGGGGGGAGCCGGTACAGGCATGGGCTCAAACAGCCGGTCTATTGTAGCGGACAATCCATCCCGCACTGCCTCATGAATCTCACTTAGCTTAGGACCATACATAGCCCTTCGCAACAAATAAGCTGCTTCAGACTCTCCCCACGAACCAGAATATGGTTCCAAAGGATCTCCCACCAATTTTAGTGAATCTGAATTCATTTTGATCTTGAAATATGGGAAGCAAAGCCTCCCTCTACTAATCGCGAAAGAATCTTGTCAAACCTTGACAAAACGACACATAGGCAAGATAAAGACACATTTTGAGGCTACAAAAACAATATTCCGTTTTAACGTTTGCAAACCGCTCGAAACCATCTAAAATACCGAAACAGGCAAAACAGCTTCGCATTTATTAGGACAATCACTAATACAAGGGAAAGAGCGCAGAATTCCCTACACTGCATTTTCTTCTCCCTTTGCTACATTGAATACTGTGTACAAAATGCACCTGATATCAAGAGGAAGGCTCCAGTTTTCTAAATAGCGAACGTCATACTCTACACGCTTTTTCATTTTCCACAGCTCTTCTGTAGGTCCCCGGTATCCATTCACCTGTGCCCATCCCGTAATTCCGGGTTTAATCTTATGTCGGATCATATACTGCTCTATCAAGGCGGCATACTGCTCGGTATGCTTAAGCATATGAGGCCTGGGGCCAACTACTGACATCGTACCAAATAGCACATTAATAAACTGTGGCATCTCATCAATACTCTTTGCCCGTAAAAACTCCCCCAGCTTAAAAACTCGTTCATCTCCTTTCTGTGCCTGCACCAAGTTGCTATCGCTATTCACTCGCATTGTCCTAAACTTGATCACCTTAAAAACTTCATTATGGTAACCGGAGCGTTCCTGAACAAAGAAAACAGGTCCCGGGTCTTTAATTTTTATCAGAATACCTATAATCGGTATTAACCAGGACAAGATAAAAACGATGACCAGCAGACTAAAAAAAATATCAAAAGCCCTTTTCACCACCTTATTTCGTAACATTGACAGCGGCTCCTGCTTCAACGTCATTATGAACATATCTCCGTGCTGATGCCCTTTATACCCCCGAGGAAATATGCTAACCTCCCTGGGCGCAATTTCCACATCAATAAACTGTGCCTCACACATCTTGAGGATTTCCCGCTTACTTTCCAGGCTTAAGCGACTATAAAACATTATCACTTTCTGAATATCAGGCCGGCCAGCTAAATAGGGTTTTATATCTTGATACCCCCCTATATTATTAATGCCTTCGTATACTGAGCGGCCAAAACGCCCTACCATAGTTGCATTCTTAGGGAAAGAGTGTTCAAAAGCTTCAATCAATGCTTTGATGTTCACCTCTTCACCGCCAACCACTATATATTTAAAGGAAGCGCTTCGTCCGCGTACCCGCAAGTGATGGATAATCCGACCAGTGTTAATAGCCAGAAAGGCGATAGCATACGTCAACCAGAGGTAGCCGGAGGTAGGAGCATCATATAGTATCTGATAATAAAAAACGGTAATAAATGCCAGATGAAACACCAGGATTTTCAGGATTTTGCCTAGCTGCAACTCAATTCGTATTCTTTCGTACCAGCGATAAGCTTCAAAGTGCATAGACAAAGCGACCCAGGTAGCATTTACAAAGAACACTAGCGGCAGGTGCCTGTAGATCATATTATTAACATCAAGGCTATCGTATATCAGGAAAGCTGCCACCAAAAAGGACAGGTTTATCGCCACAAAGTCCGTGATGATAAGATCGTACCGATGCGGTACTTTTCTGATTGGGCGAGTAGCCAGGGAGCTTGCTTTTTGATGGTTTTTCGTCACAGCAAAATAATCTATGTGTTCGCAATAGAAGTTAAAAAGCTTGTCAACACCTTTTCTTTGTTCAACTTTGTTTCCGCAAAATCCCGGGCACCAATACCGTCTGCATGTCGGTTGCCTGCCAAGATTTCATCCAGCATTTCCGCCATTGCATCAGCATTTTCCGGAGCGACCAAAGAGCCAAGTTCAAACTCAGAAACGACATCATACAGGGTCGTTCCTGGTTCAGCGGTAACGAGAGCATGACCGCCGACAGCAAGTATATTCGTGAGTTTCGAAGGCATTACCAGATCAGCAGCAGCCTTTTTCTGTAAGACCAGATGTATGTCCGCAGCAGCAAGACAAGGCGCTAGTTTCTCCAATGGCTGCAGTGGCAGAAACCTTATGTTCGTTAATTTATCAGCGTCAACTCGCCTCACCAGTCGATCCTTAATACCCCCTTCCCCAATAATCAGGAAATGGATATCGGGCTGTTGTTCAAACCTTGGCGCTATATCGAACAATATTTCCAAACCCTGCTTTTCTCCTAAATTTCCAGCGTACAGGATTATTTTATCCTGATCACTGAATCCCCACTCCTCTCGCAGGGATTCGGCACGACTTACCGGAAAGATCACCTTATCGTCTACCCAATTAGGGAAAAGGAGAATATTGTTTTCAGGAATACCTTTAGCACGCAGCTTATCTCGCATCCCTGTGCTAATCGTAGAAACCAGACTCATCCTTTTCAGAAGAAATTTTTCTGTCTTCTCAAGCATCCGGAGTAAAGGGTTAGATTTAATAATACCTAAATCACGAGCCGCATCGACCTGAAGGTCCTGAATGTGATTAACCACTTTAGTACCATGCAACCATTTGTGTACCAGAGCGGGAAAGGCGAGATGAAAAGGTGGGCTAATCGCAATCACAACATCATAGCGCCGGAAGTATCTGGGAATCCACCATCGAAGTGAACTGAGCAAAAAAGAAAACTCGTGAATGATTCGTTTCATACCATTTACCTGGCCAGGCACATAAAGGGGACAGCGCAACACTCTTACCCCTCGCAGGTATTCTTTCCACCACCCCTTGTTACGGTAATCCTCACTGACAGACCACTTCGGGTAATAGGGCGGTGCCGTTATGAACTCGACCGTATGGCCTTTGCTCACAAAGAACTCTGCCATCTCACCGCTATACTTTCCTATACCCGTAAGCTCTGGCGCGTAATTAATCCCGTACATCAAAATTTTCATTCCCTTTCTAACTTATTCAGGCAGGTAGCCAGTTCTGAGGTGAAAAGGCCAGCCCCCTTTCGATTCAGGTGCGTTGGATCATTATAGCAGGTCGAGTCTGCATAAGCTTGCAGACACCGATCAAATTCAAACAAGTGGGTTTCCGGGTCCGCCAACTCTTTTATACGTTGCATGAAGCCTTGTGTCACTTCCCGATAATTTGGCGCCAGAGCCAACACCAGATTGACATCCCGCTCATGGCAAATAGCTTCGAAGCGTTTGAAGGCCTGCACTTTTTCCCGCAGTTCTAAACTTTGGTTCAGGCTGGAATCCCGGACATATTCTCCCTTGGGCAAGCTCTTATCATTTAGTTCCACCTGGGTTCCATATCGGAGAAGGGTATCATTATGTGCTGGTGGCTGCCGAAAATCAAAGGCCTGCCAATTCACCTGATGCGACACAAACAAGGCATTGAGCAGCCAATTTTTCTGCCCGCGTTTAACGAGTTCCTTTCGAACCGGGGCGTACTTCACCAATGGATAAAGCAGATCAAACCGAAAGTCGATGTATTCCTCTTTGCAAAGCTCATGGGGATCGTCAAGAACTCTTACTATCGTCTCCGGCAAGCGGTTTCTATCCACAAACAGCTCTAACAGGAAGGTAGAGAACTCCACTTCGGTGCCGTGAAAAGACAGGTTAAATACCTTCTTTCCGGTGGCTTCCTCCAACTCCGTGTTTCGGATACTCTCATCGCCACGGGAGGAGCCCATAATCAGGATATCTGCATCAATATTCCCCTCCAGCAACTCCCGGACACGAGGGTCAGACACCCGGTTTGGAACAGAATTCCTTAAGGGTAGAAAAGCCTTATCGATTACCACCAGAAACAGTAAGAAAAGCCCGCACTTAAGTACAAAGTGTTTTACCATCAAAATTGGAAATAGATAAATTCCTGTTCTTCACCCGTAAGGAAGAATATTGTAAAAATCATTGCCGCGTAGCCCAGCCAACGGGCTGGTCTTGGCCACTGTGATCCGAAATTTTCTAAAGCATGCGCCCACGATCGGCCATGCCATTCGAGGGCAAGAAAAACGGGTATAAAACCAATCACGGCCATCTCCCGTATGCTCATCCGGCCCCAGTGAGGAAGCTCGAAAAGAGAAGAAGAAATGATCTTTTTTATAATATCCAGTGCCTGCTGGATATTTTCTGCGCGAAAGAACACCCAGCTAAAGGTGATCAGAAAAAAGGTGAATACTATTTTCGCTGCATTCATCGGAGAAGGCAAAAGAGAGCCTTCGTCCACTACTCCCCAATGCTGCCGGTTCTTACCGGTTAACAGCAGGGGTAAAAAGAAGAGTGCATTGAGGCCTCCCCAGGCGAGGAATGTCCAGTTTGGTCCGTGCCAGAAACCACTTACCAGAAATATGATAAAAGTATTCCGGGCCGCCATCCATTTGCCCCCCCGGCTTCCGCCAAGGGGGATATAAACGTAATCGCGGAACCAGCTCGTCAGTGATATGTGCCATCTCCGCCAGAATTCAGCTACGTCCCGGGAGAAATAGGGGTAAGCAAAATTTCGACTGAGCCTGAACCCAAGTAAACTTGCCGTCCCCAGGGCGATATCTGAATATCCGGAAAAATCACCGTAGATCTGGAAAGCGAAAAAGATCGCTCCCAACAGCAGTGTACTTCCGGAATACAACTCATAGTTATTAAAAATATCATTAGCTAATACAGCACAGTTATCGGCAATAACCATTTTTTTAAACAGTCCGAACAGAATTTGTCGCATTCCGTCTACGGCAACCGCATAATTGAATTCCCGCTTAACTCCAAACTGAGGTAATAACTCCCTGGCCCGCTCAATGGGGCCGGCAACGAGTTGTGGGAAGAAACTGACAAACGCAAAAAACTCAATGATATCCTGTGTCGGTTTTATTTCATTCCGGTAAACATCGATCGTGTAACTAAGCGTTTGAAAGGTATAGAAGCTGATACCCACCGGGAGGATTATCTGTAAACTTGACATTTCTAGTGGGTGTCCAAAAAGGCGGAAGGCTTCCGTCAGGTTTTCTATGAAGAAATTATAGTACTTAAACACCCCCAACAAGCCCAGATTAACGGTTAAACTCACGGCTAATAAAAACTTCCTTTGCACCTGCGTCCGCGCCCGAAAAACACCTTGTCCAACAAAATAATCGATCAATGAACTAAAGGCGATCAGGAATAAGAAGCGCCAATCCCACCATCCGTAAAAAACGTAACTACTAATGAGCAAGAAGCCATTACTCCATCGTAACGACCGGTTAAATATCCCCCAGTAAAGGAGGAAAACCAGTGGAAAAAACAAAGCAAAGTCAATGGAATTAAATAACATCTACCGCGCGGAGAGGATAATCACATGCAGGGAACCTGACTTTGCTTAAAATGAATTTTGAAGGCCAAAGGAGGCTCCAGGCTGTCCCCGCTGAATGACTTCAGCTTGAAAAAAATTGGTATACTGTACTTCCGTAAATGCCGACACCCGAGTACCAAAAGGAAAAGTGAGACCTACCGTTCCTCCGGCCGCGAATTGGGTATCCGGAATCCGGTCCTGAAAGCCCGTGATATCATAATAACCGACAGCAAGGCCAGCATAGGGTCTGATTTTTCCTATGGGAAAAAACTGGTAGTTTATATTCAAATTAACGTTCCCTAAAAGGCCACGTTCCCGGAACCGGTCTTCCGGCGTTCCAACACGAAACTCCGCAGCGACAAGCAGGTCAGTTGTTATTTGCCGGGACACCCGCACGCCCAGCAGAATAGTGGGGTCATAGGTAAAATCATCAAACCGGTAAGCTGACAGTAAAAAGGAGACCCCCATTTTCAGCTGATCAGACTCCTGACTAATGGAATCTGTTTGGTCCTGTCCAGTCAGAAAAGCGGGACATAGGCACAAAAAGATGAGCAATGCAAAAAGTGGAATAAATGGGTAATCGGGCATACTTTTTTCGTGTATAGTGTTTTTATCCGGGCGCGGTCGCAGGTGCAGGCTTGAGTTCTCGAAAAGCCGGGTTAAGCAACTTTATCTATTGACGGTCACGGACTGGTCGTGCCGGTGAGCCTACGCACACCTTCATGGGTGGCAGGCTTTTGAAGACGGAGGAACGGGCTCCAACAATTGTCCCCTGACCGATCGTTACGCCGGGGCCGACGTAAACGTCCGTTGCAATCCAGCACTCTGATTCGATGATGATCGGTTGTTGCCAGATGGGAAACTCTGGCAGTCCGGGGTCATGGCTTCCGGTACAGAGGTAGCTCCGTTGAGAAACAACGGCGTTGTCTCCTACCGAAATCGGCCCGAGACTGTATAAGATGACGTCATCTCCAATCCAGGCATTTTCTCCCAACGTCACCTTCCAGGGAAACTGGAAGCGAACCGTTGGTCGGATAATGGCTCCTTTCCCAACTTTGGCTCCGAAGAGGCGCAACAACCACCGCCGGTATCCATAGAGGAACTGAGGGGAAAGCGCAAAGAGGGTTCCCTGTACAATCCACCAAAGCTGAACGTACCAGCCAGGTTTACCGCGAAAGCCATCAGGCATTTTGAAACGGCTAAGGTCCTGAATGATGGTCTTAGCCATTGACGGGTTCCGGTTCTTTGTTCAAAAACTTATCCATGCTAAGGTCATATCGCTCCCGGACTACCTCGGCCAGGGTATTTCCCTTCGCCATTTCTTTACGCAATTCCAGGACGGTGGAATCCACCAGAAACCGGAACCAGAAGCCCTGCAGAAAGTGAAAAACCAAGCCTTCTTTTCCGTCCAGAAAACCAAGTTTTATGAAGTAGCGGTGGAAGAGGTAAAGAAAGCTACGCAAGAAAAGTGGTGCCCGCTGAAACACCCGTGTTTTTAGCCATCGGGTTCGTTCAATCGGGTTACCAAAAAACTGAGCTTTCACCTCGCCGGCGTCTTCCCGGCTGTGAATTAATTCTACTGCTTCGAAGACAGCCCAACGGGCATGACTGGTGGTGAAATCACGCAGACTGCTCATTACGCCGTCCGCCATATCTGCACCTCGGGGAGCTTCGGCGGTTTTACCATTCACGATGAAATGCTGGTCATACACTTTAGCCTCGCAATGGCCGAGGTGACGGCGGTAAAGGCGAAGGTGATAGATGGGGTGATACCCACCATACTTGATCCAACGATCCATAAAAATGGCCCTTCGGGCAAACATATATCCATCGACCGGGCTGTTTCCGGGATCGAAAGAAGTATTTATCCACTCTACCATTCCCGGCAGGAGGGTTTCACCAGCATCAACGTGGAGTACCCACTCGGTTTGGAAAGGTTCATTCGCCTGAGCCCAGTTTCGTTGGGCCGCATAATTTTTAAACTCATGCTGCACGTAGCGAACCTGACGGTCTTCCAGAATCGAAAGCGTACGGTCAGTCGAAAAGGAATCCACAACGAAGATATTGGCATCGATGTTTTCCATGGAATCCAGGCAGGCATTGATGTTGGCCTCTTCGTTATAGGTCAGAATGATAATGGTAAGTTCTTTCATTGTATTGCGGTCTGGTAAGCGGTTTCCCATTCATTTACATTTTCGTAAATACTGAATTCTTCCCGGGCTAGCTTGAGGGCGTTAGCGGAGAGTTCGGCCACTTTTTCGGGGCTTAGGCGTAATATTTTTTCGACTGTTTCCTGAAGAGACTCCGGTGAGTTGTCTACCCAGTAACCAGCTTCCTTTTCTTCAAGGATCTGCCAGGGAGTACCCAGGCTGGCCACCACCGGTGTTCCCTGAGCCATCGCTTCCATAGCGACGATGCCAAAATTTTCGGTATGAGACGGCATGATCTTAAACCAGGCCCCTGCCAGTAATTTTTCTTTCTCCACTCCGGCACGATGACCCAGAAATTCTATTTTATGATTAAGGCCCGCAGCTTTAGACTGGGCCATCAAACTATGACCATAATCATTGTCGTAGCTGCCTGCGATCTTGAGCACAAAATCCGAATCACGAAAGGCGGAAGAGGCCGCCAGGCCCTCGATTAGATTCTCAATTGCCTTCTTAGGGTCAATACGGCCAATGTAAAGGAGGTAATGTTCCTTAGGTACACTGACGCGATCGGGCAGTTCCATATAATTCGGAATCTGGACCACCTTACTGTCTGCACCAAATGCATCCCGGATATAGGTTGTTTCCGCATCACAGGTAGAATGAAAATATACCAGATCCTTATTTACAAAAGAGTTAATGAGCCACAATACAAGTTTCTTTCTTTTGCGCGAACGCAGGAGCATAGGTGGGTCGAGGTCGCCGCGAGAGGACCACAGCATCGGCTTCTTGTAAAACACTGTATTTATAATGGCCATTAACCAGGCGGCCGGATAAGTGATCATTGAAAGATGCAGGACATCAGCCGTAACCAGCCTGCTGAGCGCGCGCCTCATTACACTGATGGGAAGATAGTGGATGGGGTTCCTCGTATAAATGACTTCTCCGTATTCAGTATCTAACCAACGATTCAGTGGTGTAGTATCCGGTTGGCCACGGTCTGTTGTAGAGATTACGGGGTGGTGCCCCTGACGGATGAGTGCCTTTGTAATCCAGTAAACGGTGTTATCAGGGCCGCCAGTTTGTGCCGGATAGAAGCTACCTGTAGGAAAAACGATGCGTAAATTTGACAATGGCTCGTTGATAAAGGTTATTGTAGCAGGTTAAGATATATCTATTATTAAGGAAACAGGAATCGGGAACATTAGCTCTGGCCTACCATCTGATAGAGTTCATAATACTGTTGGGCGATATTTTCCGGCTGAAAACGTTTTCGGTTGCGACGGCCGTTATCAATAAGTTTTTGGCGAAGGGATCCATCTGCAATCAGTCGCAGTACTCCCCGTCGGATATCCTCCACCTTATAAGGGTCGACCAATAGTGCAGCATCCGCCGCTACCTCAGGCATGGAGGAAATATTACTGGTAAGCACGACACGCTCTACGGAATTAGCTTCAATGATGGGCATACCAAATCCTTCAAAAAGAGAAACGAAGGCCAGCATATCACAATTTTCGTAGGCGGTTACGACCTCGCTTTGGCTAAGATTGTATTGGTTAGTGTATTCGACGCCGGACTGAAGAAGTTCCTTCTCTTGTTCGGCGCTCAGTTTTCCGATAATCGTCAGGTGGCAGGGAATGTCTTTGAGAGCACGGACCAATCTTTCCAAATTTTTATTATCTCCGGTACCTATCTGAAGAATGTCTGGCCGTTTGGTGTTGAATACCTTCGGGGCAGGGCGAAATTTATCGCTAATACCAACGGGAATGACAACGATTTTTTCCGGGTCACAGTTTGTGTATCGAATGATATCCGCCCGTGTTGTATGAGATACTGTTGTGACGACAGCTGCTTTTCGTACCGGGCCTTTCAGATACAACCACTTCATCATGACGGACTGAAAATAGCTACCTGCTTTACGGTCCATAAAGCGGCAATCATGAATTGTAAGAATCACTCGTCTGGCGTTCATCAGCAAGTTCAGAAAATGAACCTCACCTGTAATATGATTCACACCTTTTATTTCTCGTTTTCCTGCTTCCCATACATTGAAAAACTTACTACGGACCCCGTCATTAAATTTTCCGGAAATGAACACGGTTGCCTCGATACGATCAGCCAGTCTCTGACGGACATCTTCAAAAATTGCCTCCATACTAAAATTGAAGCCAGGCCTTGGTAGTCGTTGAAAGAAGGCGACAGGAATACGTGAATTATCCATAAGCTTCTTGTTCCTGGTTTAACGGCGGGTTAATAGCGGCAATGGTAAGCCCCATTGAGAATACAGCAAAGCCCAGGGAGGTAGGCTGCCCCCACAGCGAGTTAATCATTCCGAGCAAAGAATAGCTCAATAACATCCATGGAAGAGCGTTACCCATGAACAGTTTTTTAAAAGAAATGAAAGCGACGGAAAGCCCTAAAAGTATGCGGGTAATAATATTTATGAGGCCAATGAAGAGCCCCTGCTCGCCAACTACTCTTCCCGTTTCCCCCTCATCAATCAAGTACGACACTCCACCCGTAAGAATAGTACTACCAACATTGGTCCCCATGCCTATTCCATATCCGAAAAGGGGTCTTTCATCTGAGAAGGCAAGGGGGCGGGTAAATCCTCCCAGAAACCTATCGGTAAAAGTGCCTTCAATACCGCCTTCGGATACTCCGGCGTTTTCGAATCGCTGTGCAAAGGCTGCAAGCCCCGTAGACACGACTTCCGTCTGCGCTGCAAGCAGCAGAATAACGGGAACCACCAAAATCATTCCGATAAAAGTAAAGATGGATTTAACGTCAGTGATGCTGGCAAAACTGAGAAAGACGAAGCAAATGACGGTTTGAAACAGGAACGCCCGACTGATGGAAAGAGGAATAGTGATAAAAATAGCTAGTGTCGCCATCAATAATATGAGCTTACTTAAGCCGGAGCGGTTCCTCCAAAAATAGAACATGAAGGCTACGGCCATTCCGTATAGTAAACTGTTACCATTTGTGAAGGAGAACAAACCAGGGGGGCGAAAGAAGCCTAATGCTCCCGAGAAACCGGCTCCTTCAAGATTCCCCCCAACGCCGCGATTTACCCATGCGGACTGAGGGCTATAAAACTGCAGTGCCACCAAGACTGTCATGGGAATGATCAGGTACATAAGGACCCTCCCCAGTTTTTCTACTTCAGCGCGGTCAAAAATTTCGCCGATGATAAAGATTAGTGGGAAATGAAAAAGGTAAATCCGAAGGCCAAAAACAGCTACTGGAATACTGCCATGGCCCAGTCCTATTGCCGTAATAAAACTTATGAGGGTCGTAACAAATATGATTACGGTATAAGCATTCCAAAAGCGATACCCATAGGAGATATAGTAATAGATAATAGCAATGGCTACGGGGTCTCTCACAATCAGCAGGGGGACACTAAGTTGTGGCAGCACCCATTTTCGTAAGGCTCCTTCGAATAACATCAACCAGAAATACAACCAAATAAGTTGTTTGAGCTTACGCTCTCCTGGTCTACTTATATCTGTCATACCCTGTAACGAGTGCGATACCGGATCACTGTAAGATATATAGCCTGTCTTCATACTGTAACGGATCCAAGAATTGCGGAGAGCTCACTGGCTACATGGCCACCATAGCTACTCCAGGTGTATCTTGCTGCGTGGGCAGCAGCAGCAGCCCCCATTCTGGGTAATTCCTCCCGATGGCTTAAGAACCAATCAATCTTTTCAGCGATTGCCTCCGGGGAACGTATTGGGACTAGAAAGCCCGTTTCACCGGGCACGACCAAATCCTGTCCACCCGTATTGGGCGTAATAATGATGGGGAGCCCCTGGCTCATTGCTTCCTGCATCACCAGTGCACGCCCTTCAACAATAGAGGGCAAGCAAAAAACATCACATTCAGCCATGAGCTGGAGCACATCCGGATGAGAACGTGTAGGCTCGTATCGAAACCCGAAAAACTCCTTACGGTAGAATTCAGGCTCTGCGAGCTGACTCCCTAAAACGACGAGTTCAACACGGTCTGGATCGAGTTGGCGCATAGCCTCAAATAGGTCTCCAAGTCCTTTTCGCTGTCCCATGGACCCCACAAAAAGGACACGTAACCGACGATTAGGATTGAATTCACCTGGGGAAATTTTGACCCTGGTTCCTTTTGGAGATCCAAATGGTGACACAATTTTCTTTTTTTCAGCGGCCCACTCTGGCAGGGAATCCATCACGAAGTAACCTGGTCCAACGACCACATCCGCGAGTTCTAATTCTTTAACTTTTCGTTCTGTTTTTTCAGCACTATCCATGATTCCTCCACCAAGCGTACCCGCCCACTCTGGTCGCCGCTCAGCTTCCTCCATCATTAGTTGTCGTCCTGTTTCCCAATAGGCTATTGGCAGGTCGTAGATACATACAAGGCCATGCTTTCTGGCTTCGATAAAAGTATCGAGCGCACCATCTTCGTATGCGTAAACTGCTCTTAATTCCTGGGAATGTCGACTTACATAGCTTTTAACCTTTCGGTCATGAGCGCGATAGATCGCATCAACGGAAAATTTACCAACTTCGCGAGCGGTTAGTTTTTTTAAGCCCATTTTATTAGCCGTTACCCGCATCAGCTCTCCAAAAGGGTACTGCACCGTACAATCCTTTAAACCTTCAGGAAACGCCCGCCTGCGAAAATCATTCAGGGCGGGAAGCCGTCCCAGCTGATCCCACACATTTCCCGAATAAGCGGCAATTGATGTATGAAAGCTTTGCAATAAATCTGTTTGATGCAGGCTATTAGCAATGGCTCTTACATTGGCATTCCCCATAGGGTGAGAGAGAAGGATCATTTAAATGGTCTGTTTGTCAAGGATAAGTTAGATGTCAATAGCCCTTAGCGAAGGGCTACTTTTTTTACGGCAGACTTCAGAAAGCCAGTCATATTTTTTCTTAAGTCATATACAAATCCAAGATTATTACGGTAGCACTTAATGGCAAGCGTAACCGAAGGGGCATCAGAAAGTCTAAGAATTGCCTTTTCCAAACTTTCTTTTTCCTCCTCTGAAAATATTGACCACGACAAAGCTGAGGCCTGTCGGCGAGCCAGTTCTGCTCGTCGGGAAGCGACTTTAGAAATATCCCATCCTCTTTTTTGAAAAGCAGGCTGAATACGTTCTTCAAAAACAGTAATCAGACCTTCCACTTCGACTTGTTTTCGTTTATTTCGAGTATTTCCAACGTCTTCCCAAACGCGGTACTCCGATAGTATTTCAGGCACATAAGCATTTCCGAATCCTGCATCAGCAATAGAGACATTCAAATAGTAGTCTTCGGCGAAGTGCATTGTCGGGTTTACGAAGTTGGCGGCCTCAAGAGCTTCCTTACGAAACATCAAAATATTAGCCGCTACACGATAACCGCTCAGAGCATTGCGTAGTGTAGTATCAGCGTCTTGGTACTCTTTATTCCTGTACAGCTTTCTCAAGCGAATTTGTTTTCCATTTTCATCAATCTCCCGAACGGCTCCATGCGCATATCCGGCACGTGGGTTTCTATCCAATGCGGCGGACAGGCTTGCTATGTACCCCGGCAGGAGAATATCATCTGAATCCAGCTTAACGACATATTCAGATTCTGCTAATCGAAGACAGGTGTCGGGGTTACGGCCTACTCCCAGGTTTACCGGCTGATGAATAACTTTAAGAATTTCAATTTCCTTTGCCAGATTATCCAGGATAGCTGCAGTTCCATCAGTACTACAATCGTTGGAAACAATAATTTCGCAGGGTGGAGGAATTTGGCTTGCCGCGCTACGAATAGTTTTTTCCACGTAATCTTCCTGGTTATAGGTAGGGATACAGATAGTTACTTTATTCATCCTGGAATAGATTGGAGTATATTCTGAGAGTACACCTCGCTTTTCCAATTAAGGCAATCGGCGTAGCCAGCCATACAAGTGGGGTGAGCTTTTCGCTCCATTTTCAGGCAAGGGTGACAAGGAGCTACTGCATCTACAACTTTACCGCGGTAAACTGGTGTAATTATCCGGGAAGCCAATACCTCAGTTGTGGTGATCGTGCACCTTTCGGTTGAATATTGTAAAAGATGGGAACTAAAGCTATCCGTGCTAATCGTCCAGTTTGATCGATGGCTCAAAGCGACTATATCTCCCGGTTCACTATAGTAGTAAACAACCTTTAAGTTTGCCTTTTGAAACTCCGTTGCGTATGTATCCTTGATAAAGAAAGCATAGTAAGCTTCGGGCAAATGTTTCTTTGCCCACCATACCGGAATAAACTGCCGGCTTGTTCCATTTGGAAACACAACGGTACTTTTCTGAATATCATCCGGAAAGGTCAATTCAGGAGAAGTAGGCATCGCAGCAGCTCGTAACTTTTCTACGTGCTCATGATAATCCGATTCCATTTGATGGAGATAAGCCTCATAGGTGACACCTCGCAACACTTTCAATCCAATTATATCCATGTAGCCCTGGTAATCGTTAATTACTTCCCAGGGAGGAAGATGGATTTTGCCAAGTACTTGCCCGACGTTATGTAAAGCGATGTTCAATTGATCTTTAACCGTACGGCTTCCTTTATCTGTAATAACGGATCGATGATAGGGGGCGATATAACTCTTGCCTTTTCGAATACCTGTAGCCATATGCTTAAGTCCAAGACTGGTAAACCTGATATCGCAATTATCTTTCTCCTCCAGAAAAGTTAAGCGGTCATTGAAAGTATAATTGGCAAGATTTTGCATAAACCCGGGAACGAAAAGCTCAAACTTTATCTCACCACAAATTTTGGCCATCGCATAGAAACTAGCCATACGCATCCACATATCACCGTTACCACCCTCCGAAATATCAATTCTGAGTGTTTTTGAGTTTGCCATAATTACTCAACACTTTGTTGCTGCCGCTTGTACAACTCGGGGTTCAGACTAGGGTCATTATACATTTTGAATTGCCGGTACACTTTAAACTTAAGAGTACCGGTCTCTAGCTCCGAAAGAATTCTTTTTAGAGTATTAGCGAGATCTTTAATCTGTTCATCCAAAACAGCAACTTTACCAGCACACTTAGCGATGTGATCAGGGCTGGCATCAATTCTATCCACCTCTTCCTGCATATGATACCTTTTCAGGGCCATGATACTTAGCCGATCGATCATCATACCAGGCGTCTCGGAATGCATCATAGCGTCTGCGCCGGCCTGACCATTCTTTTCCGTAAAGTTGAGTACCCATTCATCAATCCGTTCCATCGCATTGTTTCGATTTTGGTTAAACCGATCAATATTTCGTTTTGCCAATACGATTCGGGCATCATCAATATTTTTGATGCGCGCTACATCCTCCTCGTGCCAAAGACTGAAGTTATAAAAATGATTTTCCTCAATATACTTCCAGGGAAGTATCGTCTCTGTAGCTTCAAGTTTTTCATGCCAGTCAGCAACAAGCTGTTTCTGATAAATCAGAATCTTTTCAACATTAATCATAAGAATGAAGAATTAGGTTTAATGAATAATAGTTAGTGGTTCAAGGAATCGCCTTGCCACCCATTCTACCGACCAACGTTCTGAAGGTCGATTATATAGTGTATTGATTGAAGGCTCAATCATGTGGTCATACTCTGGCAGAGAATCATTTAGGGTAGCCATGACTTCGACCTTATGTAAGCGCAATGCGGCAAAGACCCCGCTTTTCCCCAGATGCTGGCGGGGGGTGCAAGAAATAGCAACATCTAATCTTTGCATTACCTGAGATACTCGTTTAGCGGATAGTTCACCCAAACGAATATTCCGAACAGGTAAATTAGCTGTAACAAGAGCATCTGCCAATCTTTGCTCACCATCTGATGACGAACGTCCAAAGGTGATGATAAGCAGTTCCTGATTATTTCCCCTTGCCCTTTCATGCAACTCATTTATTGCACTGACCAAGTCGACTTGGGGATAAATTGTTCCAAATATTCCAGCGGCCAGATATTTACGCTTAAATGAAATTTTATCGATATTCAGAGCAGATCCTTCCGCCCCATCCCACTTTTCAGGAGCCCCCATGGCTATAGGAATATTACTAAAAAGCGGCAATAAATCTCCATGAATACCAGCCCGAGACAGAACGGCCTGATACAGTTCATTCGAGGTATTAATTACGGCAGGACTAACACTCTTAACAAAATACCGGACTAACTGCCGTTGCCCTGCACCAACAATCAGGTGTTGCAGGGGTGAATTTCTGGTAATTCCAATCCAACACTCGTGAAACATCAGGTGAATACGATAGGGCTGTAAGACTTGTGTAAGTCGCCGAAGAAAAAACAATGGCAAACCTTTTTGATGGAAGGCGTAAGGGACAAATTGTATACTTACCCAGTCTGGTTTTAGCCTTTCTATTTCTCTTTTAACTAAACAGAGTCTTTCTCTTTGCCCTGCATTTCGAGGAATTCTGAAAACCGGAATCATATGCTGTCCCGACTTTTGCCGCTCTTTCCTGCAATGACTTACCCAGGGGTCATGCGAAGCAATGATACTCGCCGTATGTCCAAACCCCTCTAAAGCTGCAACCAACTCTCTGGTATAATCCCCAACTCCGTTTCTACCGGGTTCTATACCGCCAACAAGGAAGACAATATTCACGACCGTCCAATTACGCGACCTAACATAGCAGATACTCGAACAGCAGAATGTTTCCGCCAATAGGTTAGATTTGAATAAACCTTGACAGGCGTTTTAGTATGCTTCCAGTATAGCTTATCAGTATTTGCAGGTTTAACACTGTTGAGTAGAATTTCTCTCAAGTGATTTTTAGTCCAGGGTTTTTTCTTACCCGCTGCATGTGACATAACGTATCCAATTTTCCCGAAATCCATTGCTCCTTTTTCCATTATAGAAATGCTCGGGTACAAATCTTTTACGATATTAAGAGCATCTTGATCAGTATAATGGAATGGGTTCCAGCGATCAGCAATGCCGATAACAAGAGGGCTACCGATGCACCTTTTCATAAGGGTCTGTACTTCTTTCCATCGTGTCAGAAAAGCACGATATGAACGGTGAACACCAACGAATCCTCCATTAACGTAAATATCATCTTTTGGCACTATTCTGATTCCATTTTCAGCATAGAAATGCTTCCATTTCAGTCGTATAGGGTGTGACATAGGAATAGGGGAATTCATATCCTCCACCATTGCGACTCCCAGGTCAGACCACTCTTCGAAATGCCTCCAATCTGCTTTGACAACAATATCCGGATCAAAATAGAAAAGGCGCTCAGCCATTGGGCAGTATTTTTCCCATAATTCAAGCATGAAATCCGGTTTTATATTGGTCATATGGCCAGTATCTGCCTGTTTTAAAAAATGCACAAAAAGGTCTTCTGCAACAGAAAACACATCATGGCCTTCGCTTACTTTTCGAATATCACTCACCCATGGAGGTAGCGCCCCTCTATATCCAGCATAAATATCCCCTCGGAAATTATTAGCATAGAGTGAATTTAACAGGACAGCAAAACCCAGGTGATATTGCTTTTCAAAAAGTGTACAAATTACACTTGTTGGTGAATTGTTCATAGTATTCATAACTAAGTTTCATAAAGCAGCCAATTACGACTACAAAGCGTAACCTCCGCCCCCATAAGCTTGATTCTATTTTTTAGATAAATCAACGACTAATGGACAATTTCATCTTTGACATTAAGATGAAGTTACAGGATAAACGAAACGACCATTTTTATTTAAAACATTCGTTCTTTCTTAGTACAACACATGAATCTATAAAACAACACCCAACATAATCACTAACAATTTCCTAAAAAACATCACTAAAAATCAGCCCCCATATTTCCTGTAAAATCGGCCTAAAAACCGGAATGCCTTACAGACTAAAATATTCCAAATTACTTTATGCTTTTTTACAGGCTTGAATTCAGGACCATTCACATTTTCCCAGTATTTAATATCAGCCTGCCGTGGAGGCATACCTTTAAAAAAATCCAGAAAAAAGTTCCGATTCCATGGTTTGGGGCCAAGCGGATGATGCATAAGCTGGAGTCCGTATTCAAAACCCATTGCCTCCGGACCGATTGTAGAAGTAGGCACCTCCGTAATCATCATGGCTACATTCAATGAATCCTGATTCGCGCTAAGGACCATTTCTGTACGGTCTTTAACCCGAAACTGCTTCATTCCTCCGCTATGAGGCGCAAGTAGCTGAAAAGCATTATTCCAATCAGTAATGAATTCATTGTGCTCCCGTCGCCATCCTAAAAAACCGCTATTGTAATATTGATCATAGGTATTTTTAACTAGCTGCCCCTCCGTTTCCGCAAGTTTTGCCCACTGAATGCGAATCGGGTGTCTACGAGAAAAAACATAATTAATGTCTCCGCAAACAGCTACTCCTTGTTGAACCCACTCTCCAAAAAATGACATTCTTGCGTTTACTATAATATCTGAATCGAAAAAAAAAAATTCTTCAGCGGCAGGTTCTAATTCTTCCATCAAATAGCGGAACCAGTTTGGTTTTTCATGTACCATATGTAAACTACCAGCCATTTCAATGAGCTCTACGGGGACTCCCATAGACAAGGAAAACTGGTGCCCGTTGGCCGTAGGTTTCAATTCAGGAAGCCATTTTGGCAGTTCATCCCGATAGCCTATCACGATCTTATCAATATATGTACCATGGTGAACGACTGAATTGATCAGAGCTGCAGCGCCTAAAAAATACCTACCTTCTGCGAGGGTAGTTAAAACTTTCATACCTGGAGATTATGCTTTTGTTTAAAATAATTTTGACACAATTGAAATTGATCGTCATTTGCACTTCCACCTACATTGTCATAATAAAGATTTGGCGATTTATAATTAGGAATTTCCGGAGCATCTTCGTATTGATATTTAACGTCGGTTAGCGTAAACGTATTCCCATTCAACAAGGCACAAAACCAGAACCAGATATCATCGGCCTTAGGTGCTAGTTCTTTAAACTCAGACACCGTAGTTGTCAGCTCCGGCATACTACCTGGTGGAAAAAGTACGCCTCCTGTTCCCGTTGGAAAGAGATCCTTACCTATTACAGCCTTTCCTTGAACTGTTGGCACCTCTTTCTCCCAATCAGCGTACGGCTTTATGGCCCCATCAGGATAGTAGGTCACTCTATGAGCTCTTTGAGCAACAACCATTTGCTGGCCCTTCACCTCATGATATCGGGCCCTGATAGCATGAAACCAATAAGGAGGATAGACAATATCATCATCGCATACAACGACTGCTTTTCCAGGAAAATCCTCAAGAGCATAGATTAACTTGGTATGTGGGCCAACATCCTTAACCTCCCGAATTTCCAGATAGCCAATCAATAGTAATTCGTTTAACACTTTATCTTGCTGCTCACGAATTGACTTTTTAGTCTTTTCGCTAACATAAAGTACAATGCGCTCAGGAATTTCATCCCCATTAAGAATGGACAAGATGGTATATTTCAATTGGGACACCCGTTCTGGGATAGCGGTAAAGCTTACTATTATTCCCTCCTGTCGTTCAAATCGGGCAGCCTTCACGATTAACTGTCTGCGCTTAACGATCAACGACAACATTTTTCTCCAGGGATTCCAGCCTTGGCGAACCCGGAGGTAGATCTTACCAATCATTATTCAGAGGAGAGATTGTAAGTAAAGAAATGGATGATCCTGTACAGAAGGCCGATTGCCGCTCCCAAAATGCTAAAATTCAGCACCCCAACTACCGAAGAGTAATCAATAAAGAAAACAAGTAGTACTATCTGACTAAAAACGGTAAAGGGCAAAAAGAGAGCTGGGTTTGGTATAATTCCCCGTGCGGAAGCAAGACGATTAACTGTATTAGCGACGAGAGTTATACAGCTCCCTATGGTCATTAAGAGCATTTCATATTCTAAATCCATGTAATCCGGACCAAGAATAAAGAGAAACGGTTTGGGAAAAAGGTAAATCCCCAGGATCAAGCAAAGAGAAATTCCTGATACCGCTCCCACAACTTGAATGAAGCGAAGCCTGAGTTCTTCAGGTCTTTCCATTAATCGGGCAAAACGCGGAACAATCAGCAGATCCAGAGAGTTTTGGATAAGCATCAATAAGACCATCAGTCTCCCTAAGGCCCCGATTTCCGCTATGCCGCTTGTACTACCAAAAATAGATATTAACCAAACAGTAATCTGCCCGGATATACAATAATATATGCTACCTGGTAAAACTCTCCATACAGTTTTGAGAATCTGACTTCGGTAAAAGTCATCAGATTGACTGTTCTCCGCAATATGTTTTTGAGACAATTTTTTCAGGAGTTGATTGGCCTTGATTTGGCCTACTCCATTTGCTAAGACAGCACATACCGCTAAGGGAAAGAACAACAAACTTCCAGCAGTTGCCAAAGCTCTCCATATGTTTGACTTTAGATCAATCATTAATGATGAACTTACTTCCTGATGTAATCGAGGAACTACCTTAAGTAGTCCTCCTGAAAGTGAAGCATAAAAGGATGGCAGCAATGAAAGAATCAAAATGATTACCCAAAGATGCGACAGCTCCTGTTGTCGTAAAAGGTAATATAAAATCGGCATAGAAACTGCCAGGCTACCAATCGCAAACTTATGCCTTAAGTCCATTCCGGTGGCTAAAACTTTACCTAATTCTTTAGGCTGCTGCCATACTTTACCACCTTCAGAAAGAACGCCAAGAGAAATCCCTCCATCTGCCAACACAGCCATCGTCCCCAGCATCGTATTAACCAAAACGTAGTAAGCGTACTGCTCAGTAGGCAAAAGTCGAATAACGAGTATACCCGATATGAAGCCAACTGCCTGAATGGCCAATTGCCCCCCTGCTGCTACTCCAATCAGTTTCGTCCATTTACTTACAAATGGATACTGCGTCGCCAGTTTGTCTAACTGTTTAAGCACTATTATTTATAGTATCCTTGAGCGTAACCATAACCATAGTCACGCTTTGGCTGTAAACCATTAACAACGACTCCAACATTAGGTAATTTGTCCTTATCGGATATATCTGTTAAAACGTCGAGGCTCATTTTGGGTGTATACCCAAGTCGCACAACATACAGAGTGATATCAACCAACTCCTTGAGTAACAAAGCGTCCGTAACCAGGCCCACCGGAGTTGAATCGATAATTACAACGTCAAAATCCTCCCTCAGTCGTCTGATCAATTCGCCGATCTCCCCTCTCAACAAAAGCTCTGAAGGATTGGGAGGTATCGGACCACTTTCAATCAGGAAAAGATTTTCATTATTGGTTGGCTTTAGAATTTCATCGTAGGTCGCCTGCCCGATCAAATAGTTTGAAAGCCCAACACCAGGCTTAATTCTCTTTGTTTTCCTGGCACCATTTTTCATTGCCTCAGCAAGGCGCGGTTTGCGCAAATCTGCCCCTACCAATACTGTACGCTTATTACCTAATGCCAGGCTATAACCCAAATTGGATGCGACAAAAGTCTTCCCCTCACCACTAACTCCAGAAGTAAACAACAACACTGGCGTACGATCCTTTTTGAACATAAAGCCCAGATTAGTTCTTAGCAAACGAAACATTTCCGCCACACCAGATCTGTTATCCCGTGAAACAACAATTGCTGCCTTTTTACTGGACTGAGCGATTCGCCCAATTACCGTCAGACCCGTTAGTTTCTCCAGGTCTTTTTCTGACTGAAGCTTCGTATCAAAAGCTTCCTGTAAAAACATGTAGAGTCCGGGAATAAGAAATGCCAGGCCAAAAGCCAGCATATAGGTTTGTTTTGGCTTCGGACTAATCGGAACTCGTTTAGGAATTGCTTTATCAACAATACGAGTATTAGGGATTTGAGCAGCTACCGTCAGAGCAGCTTCCTCACGTTTCTGCATAAGAAAAACGAAGAGGTTTTCCTTTATTTTCTGTTGTCTTAGTACCTGAAGAAGCTTTCTTTCATTCTCTGGCATACGATTCATGCTCTGTTCTATTGGCTGAATTCGCTGTTCAATTCTACTGATACGTTCGTTTGTTTCTTCATAAAGTGTTTCCACACTCTGCCGTAGACTTCTACGTAGATTTTTCAGCCTTTCCGTGAAAGTAATTACCACGGGGTTATTCGGCATAGCGACTTCCAGTGTTTGACTCCGCTCAAAAATCAGTGTATTATATCTGTCAACTAACAAAGTAAGTGTACCATCAATAATTTCTGACGCCACTGAAAGTGGACGATGAGACTCCGTTGAGCCACTTAATTCCATCCTGAGCTCATCGATTAACGTTCTTCTTACCTGAAGCTCACTTAATTGAGCATCTGCTTCATTGAGCTGAGCTAAATAATCTGCTCCACGTGTTGCCTGATCTACCACCATCCCCTCGTTTTGCCTAAGCCCGGCAACGGATGCTTCTACAGAATATAATTCCCGGCTCACATACTCCAATCGGGAATCAATGAAAGCAACGGTTTGCTCGCCCGTCAGACTACGCTCATTTATAGTTTTATAGTTATAGACATTGATCAATTCATTAACAACATCCGCCGCACGGTCCGGATCTGTGTCTGTATATACCACGTCAACAGTATTGGATTGCCCCTTCTGGGAAATGCTTAATTTCCCCACCATGCTACCCGCTACATCATCATCTTTACGATAAGAGACAACATACCAAAAACCATCCTCTCCCGGACTTTCGTATTTATCCGTCAGTTTAAATGAAAAGAATTTATTGCCAATGAGGAATGATTCTCCCGGGATCATTGCAGTTGTATCTCCTTGAGAGACGAGCCTGAACTCATCCTTCGAATTCCCCAGAATTGATATTGATCCGTATTCTGGTTCTACTGAATCCTGGTTAAGGCTATCAACCATTTGAATGACAAACTGATCAGGCTGATAAATGTCGACATCTCGCACCTTTCCCTTATGAACCACTTTTATATTCAGCTTTAGATTTTTAACCACCTCACACATCAAAGCCCGGCTACGCATCACGTTAAGTTCATCCTCAATACTATTCTGATCAAAGAACCCCAGTTGTTGTGTGAACTGCCGGGTTGAAACACCGTCACTATCTAGCGGGTCTTCGACGATAAAACTACCTTTGGTAGTATACTCCGGTGTAGCATATCGTAATTGCAGGAAAGCCAGAGATCCGAATACCAATAGAGTAAGGGCAAACCAAAACCAATTTTTGCGGTAGCGAAAAATCAGGGCTCGGTAATCGATGCTCAAGCTTGGCACCAAATTCTCCGAGCGCATACGTACGGAATTCAATGTTGAAGTAGACAAGAGAAGTTACTTTGAATTAATTATGGGATGAATACTTGATTCTCGCTGCCATTTTCCAGCAGTAGTATCTAAAATCCCAAGTAAAGCTTTCTGGGACTTGTAAAAATCGACCAGGCCAGGTCACAACTTAATATTCGGACAAAATCAAGAATATGTTGTACGATGCCAGGCAAGTGAGCTAAACCTGAGCAGCACAACGGTCAGGAAGCACTGGATGCTTCTTACACTGCTGAAAATGTCCTGTGAGAAATGCTCAATCAATCTCTCGTAAAAGCAAAGATTAAGGTAACAAAAGACAGTAGTGCCGAACCATAAGAGATTAAACGTTGGCCAGGGTCAGAAACGGTGGCAGTTTTAGCCTTAATTGGTTTCACGTAGACCACATCATTCTGTTTTAAATAGAAATATGGATCATTGAAAAAGTCTTCTCGCCGAAGATCAATGTGCTTAAAAACACGCGTCTCCTCTCCCTCCCGAACCAGCAAAATATCTGAACGATCAGCATATGGAGTTAAATCTCCTGCATGCCCTAAAGCATCCAGTAAGGTAACCCGTGAATTAGTCAGGCGTATGATCCCGGGAGTAGACACTTCGCCCAGAACCGTAATTTTGAAATTCAGATAGCGGGCGCTCACCACGGGATCTTTAAGGTAAACCTTGAGCTTACCGTGTATCAGGTTTTTAATCTCCTCCAGATTCATCCCTTTCACCATCAACCTGCCAAGCAATGGAAAGTCAATGTATCCCTCCCGGTCTACCAGGTATCCACTGAACAACTCCAGGCTGTTAAAATCAATACCTTGAGTGTTCCCCGTAGATTGTCGTTCAATATTGAAGGGAGCCGCTGCTACCGGATCAATACTGTGAACGTTAATTCTCAACAGGTCATCAGGCTCCACCCGAAGTTGCAAAGCGTTCAGTACAGGCACGGGCGTATCAGCCGGTAGTTTTGCTTCATTAAAGTTTACCAACTCCTTATGGTTTATACACGAGGAGAGTAGTATGACTAAAATAAATAAGGTAGTGTTTATGTGTTCCATTTTAATTTATTTTAACTGGTGTTTACAACCTATTATTAAAAAACTCATGTTCGGATAACAGCTTTGCTACTGACCGGTCTTTTAATCCGGCTTTTAGAACTGAAAGCTGTTGAACATTGTGTATGTCCGTTGCCAAAAAACTGACCCAACCTTTATTGATTAAATCGAATGCACGATTACGTGCCCCCTTCCCATAGTACCCGAATAAAGACAGTAGATTTACCTGTAACTCACAACCAAGCTTAACTACCCGTTTCCATTCTTCCGTTTCGTTCTGCCAGTAATTATAACGCTCAGGATGCGCCATTACCGGATGAAGTCCATTAACCTGAAGTTTGAAAATATACTCTTCCATATTCGGAGAAGGAGCGACAAATGGCATTTCAATTAAAACCCGTTTCCCTGGCAGCGTCATTATTCCTTTGCCATCAAGTAAGTGCTCAAAACTTTCATCAATCAGATATTCAGCAGCAGCCTCTACATGAAATGTATCGCCCCGATTAGAAATGACATCTGTTATTTTTTTTAAAGCACTCTGTATCGTCTCCGGCGTATTCGGATACCGATCAGCAATTACGTGAGGGGTTGCGTAAAAGCGTTCAAACCCTAATTCGCTCAACCCGTTTAATAACTGAAAACTTTCCGTTAACGTTTGGGCACCATCATCAATTCCAGGCAAAATATGTGAGTGGATATCAGTCCCCAGGAAGCTATAGTCAGGCAACAGGTTTGCTCGGTGAAAAAAATTAAAGGAAAATAAATTCTTCATCGTTCTGTTTTGATATGAATAAACCTCCGTGTAAAAGCTCTGACTATCAATGGAATGGCTTCGCCCTCTATGCGTCGGGGAGACTCACTTCCTGAAGAAAAACAAATAAATAAGAATTGCCTCTAGGGTTATTAAAAAGGTGCGATCACCCTTTCAAGGGGATGACAGCTTGTTTGTATAATAATTTAGTGTGTAATTAAACAAAAGCGATCCGGTACTGGCACCCTGGCTTTTACAAGCAAATATTGGTGCACATTACCTTTAATACCACAGTGATCACGGAAAACTATTTGTCCATGAATACCTCTTCTAAAAGTGTTATATCTTTTCTTCGGATCTCAAAGGTTCCAAGTTGGGTCTGAAGTTGATCTCCAAAAGAAACCACAAATAAATCCTTGCCTTTTTTATCGACGAACCGCCCCCTGACGCCTGCTAAAGGACCTCGTACAATTTCCACCAATGCTCCAGCCCGGAGTGTATCAACGGGCTCTTCGCACCAGCTTAGCTGGTCAGCGCTACACAATCTTCGCAGATGGGATATCTCCCCTTCAGAGACGACTGAATAGCTATCTCCCGTTTTCAGGAAGCCAAAGACAAATGGGATACCCAGAATCGGGCCCAGGTCTTTTTTTCCGGCCCGGACAAATACATAGCCAGGGATTATCGGTAATTGCCTTACCAGTGATTTACTGGCATACTTATATAGTCGCTCCTTAAGGGGGACGTAGGCCTCGATCTGATTAGATTCTAATGACTTGAGTACTGCCTTCTCTTTTCTTGAGCCGACGTACAAAACAAGCCACCTTATATCTGATATACCGTTTGTAAAATTAGTGTGTACCATAGAGCTGTATTTCTGTTGTGTTTAAATCAAAAGTTAACATACCACCACAATAGCAAAACACAGCATGACCTTAGCACTAAATTATAGCTATAATTCAAATTTACCAAATTCTATTCGTTAACAACGGCTGATTTTAATCTTAAATAAAATTTTATTCTGAAATATTGAAAAAACAGTTAGCCCCGAAGCAGAATATTTACCACTGATAAAACCATCATCGTCAAACTATTACATCGAAAACAGTCAAAAATCAAAATTAAATTCCGTAACAATATGAAGCCTTCGGAGCGCCTCTTTTTTTCAAAAAAAGTTCAGCTTTTTTCAATTAAAACTCAAAATAAAGCTTTCTGTCACCCAAAAACATCCATCGACCCCGTACAGACCGCTTCACCTGTTGTTAACACTCTCTCCCTTTTCACCTGCTGATGATGGAGTTAAGCGGACAAAACGCCTCCCTTCCGGCCATCTACACCTTCATATTTTTGGCTCCGGCCGTCTTAATGGCTTCCGTTCGGAAAACGATGCACGATAAACTATCTCGTCCTGCCAATTCACCCCGACTGAAACCCGGTTCGGGCAGTAGCGATTGCTATAGTTAGTCCGTAGGTTTCTTATCGAAGATTGAGGGGCGCTCCGAACTTTATGGCCCCACGAACTCAAGCCTATCCTTGCTCCCTCACCATTTCGCGAATCTTCATTCCTTCCCGGGCCATGCGGGCAAAGTTGTCCATTCCCTGCCGGGGAAAATTGCGGCGGGTGCGGTGTATCCAGAAGCTGGAGGAAAGCGGCTGCCCGAAGGTTTCCTCAATGGCTTTGCGGCCCATCATGAAGCCAAGCATGCCGCCCCAGGTGGCGGTGGGGTTATCAGAGTCCCAACCGCAAAGAGTACCGATTTTGATGGTTTCTTTGAGGTCACCTTCTCCGTAGAGCAGGCTGATGATGGAGGCGGCGAAGTTGATACCGGCGGCGAAGCAGCCGTTGCAATAGATGTTCTGGCTACTGATGTCGTATCCATCGGCCTGATCAACCTGATAGTGCTGGTAGACGGCATCGCGGCATTGCTCCCAGGGGATGCCGGCGCTGTACCGGGCGCGAACGAAGTCGTACATGGCCGCCGGGTAGCGGCCGTTGGTGAGGTACTTCCTTGCTTCATCCCCCAAACGCTGCACCTGCGCGCCGTCGCCCTCCTCCGCCGCCAGGGAATACATAACGACGTTGAATTCGGCGATTTCTGCAGCTTCTTCCCGGGCCGTTGTACGAATGGGAAGATGCGCCATTTCCAATGCTTTCGCCGGGTCGCCGGGGGCGTAAAGACCAAATATTTCCGTTGTTAACTGGGCATCGATCATCGCATAATGCTCGTTGTAGCGCGGATCTCCCGTTAGCGGCGGCAGCGTATCTGACAGCATGAGATCAAGCGCCCGCTGGTTACTGACCCAGAGGTAGTTTTCTTCTTCATGGTGAATATGTTCCATCCAGCCAGCGGCGATCTGCTCCGGCCTAAGCAGGGGCGTTTCGTGCTGTGCCAACAGGTGCTGGTACATATACTCAATATCGGTGTCATCGTCCGCTCCCCAGACGCTGTCCGGAGGCACGAGAACAAAATCAATGATCGGCGAAATCTTGCTGATACTGTCCCCTGACCAGATATTCGGCTCATCCGGTCCGCCCCAGTCAGCACGGGTATAAAAAGCAGCTGTTTTAATGTTTCCCACCTCACCGATCTTATCCATTTCGGTGATAAGTCCCGTCCAGTTTGCGATGCACTGACCGAGCCAGAAGCCTTCGAATTGGTCCTGAAGAGCAGTTTTCGCTGACTTTCGTGGTTCGGAGGGCGACGGCGCGCAGGTGCAAAGAGAAAATATAAGTGAGCAAGGGAGGAGCAAGCGAAGCATCCCGTAAAATAAAGGAGCTCCTCCTCAAAACCTAAAACGGCCAGTAATAAGTACTCAGGCAATGCTTGCACTGAACACTTATTACCGACCGCTTTATGGTTTACTGGTCAGAGATCAATCGGGGGATTAGTCGTTCGATCCGTCCCAGCCAAAGTTTCCACAGTCTACTAACAAGATGGTAAAATCCATCCGCGCTACATCCGGCCCACAGGGCCCTTCGGGGTCGTCGCTAACAAAACGGAAAGACACAGAACCAGCCTCGCGGTCCATTGGTCCGGGTATATATTCCGTAGCGCCCGGCACCCGGTTTCCGGTAGTAAAGGTTCCGTCACCCGATGTTTGGAACTCACCCGTCAGGTCAGCGGGGCTGATCGTAAGGGCATCCTCAAGGTCAAAGCCTGTAATACAGGTTGTTGAGCCCGTCAGCTCTACCATTGGGGCCTGATCTACGGTAACCGTTAGCGTTGTTTCAGCCGTACACTCACCGTTGAGGGTAAACTGAACGGTGTATACCTGATCGGCCTGCAGATCGGAAATAGTCGGTTCGAAGCTCGTCGGATCGTCCAGTCCAATGGAAGGGAGGATCAGGATTTCGAGATCTTCCTGTAATGCTGGCGGAATATTAAAATCAATTTCCTGAGCGCCTTCATTACATACCTCTGCAGTGTAGGGACCGAATTCGAACGGATCGTTAGAGATGACCGGAATGCTAACATCTACCGGACAGACTCCGAAGGTACCCCCCACCTGAAGGATGGCTTCGGTAAACCCATCATTAAGGCTGAAGCTCACCGTACCATCTCCGTTATCCGTGACGGTACCTGCAGTAACGGGATTAAAGCTGTAATCCAGGGGAGCGCAGATTCCCGTTAACATTCCTTCTTCACCGGGGCAAAGTGCCACGGATTCTCCCAAGTCATTGAGGAAGGTGGGCAGGATGTCCATTACGGAAAGCACCGACTCGCCACAGGCACAACCGGGCACCGTAAATCTAATCAGTACAGGACATACGTCAAGCACGTCAATTTCATTAAACATTCCGCTGATGGAAGCCACCTCACCGCTGTCTATCGCAACGTTGATGTTCATCGTTGTTCCCAGCTGCTGATCCGTTCCTGGCTCATACGTTCCGTTTGCATTAGCGTCCCGGTAAAGCTCTACGGCCGCGGGGCCGGTGTAAGCAGCACTTGGAGCCACAATTTCCAAGTCGTAAGCGATGTTGAAAGTACCTGGTGTCGGGCCACAATCTGCGGTAATCTCGTTGTCGGTACCAAGGGTCACCGTCGGAACTACCTCTACATCGAAGATGCTGCTTTCAGATAGTAACGAGGCCAGCGTGCAGGTCTCCATAGTTGTAGGACAGGTCAGCGGTGCCGTTGCCTGTTTGAAACCGGCACTAAGTTGGTAAACACCACAGTCTATGCCATCGACGTTGAGCATTACTTTGACACATAGCGCACCGCCAATAGCGATACTTTCCGGACCGGTAAAGCTGTACATAGTCACCCCACCACCGAGGTCTTCCTCTACGATATCGTCAATAACGAAATCGGAAGGGGCTACTACTACCACATCATCTGCTTCCAGAGAGAAGCCAGCGGGGAGGGTAAACATTACTTCGAGTTCTGTCGTGGGGGCTTTACCGACATTCAGCGTTGTAATCAGCAGTTCTGTTCCCGACTCACTACAGCTTACCTGAATCAGTTCTGGCAGGTCCAGCTCAAAGAGAGGCTCCGGAACATCCGGAGTCGCTACTCTGATGGGATCAGAGGTAGTATCCATGATGTACTGAGGTTGCTGGCAGGCATCAGCGGCATTCAACCTCGCAGCGAGCGGGGTGCCGTTGATGAAGTCACAGCTGGTTGCCGCATCGAAGGTAATTTCGATGATATCGCCCACTTCAAACTCATTCGGAGAGAGGAACGCATCAATTTCCGTCTGATCAAAGACGTATCCACTACCGTAGATCGTATTGCTGTCTGGGTTCGCCACCGGTGGAGAAAGGGCCATCGTGCCTCCTCCGATCAACGTAATTTCAAAGGAGCTGAAGTCTACATCCAATCCAGTAGGTATCTGAATAACGGGTTGTAAGTCAGATAACGAGCCCGAGCCGTTATTTACGTACAATATGCTATAAGTTTGATCTGAGCACAGATCTGACTGTGTGGGCAGATTGAAGGAGATGTCCACCTCAGTAGTTCCACCCCGATACTCATAGCATACTGCAGGTGAGCATTCAAGCATGAATTCTTTATAAACATTCACCTGCTGTGTAATATCAATCTGGCTACCAGGGCAGCCCAGGATCGGCGTCATGCAAACCATACCTGCATCACAGAATAGCAGGTCGGTTGTAAGTGTGATTTCGAAACAATCATCAGCCACGTTTTCGGCGGGAATTTCGACCGCGTAAAAAATGCTTGAATCTGTAGCAGAAGCAATACTGAAAGAAGTTGCATCTCCGGAGATAGAGAGGAGCTCTACACTGTTGGACAGCTCAATGCTGAGGGCGCCGCCGGGGAGAATTTCGCCACCATCCGGGCACAGCATGTAAGTATTTGTCTCTGTCCCCATATCGTCGGTGAGGAAGTCCATACCAACGGAAGCAGCAGAAACGATCTCTGTGGGGCGGGCACCGGTTTCCGTAACGGCGACTACATTATTAATGCGTCGTTCGCGGTTAATCGGGAAACCCGGCAGGAACTGTGGGCTATCTTCGAGGCGCAGGAAGGGATAGAATCTGGAACCAGTAACCGGAGGATCCGATACAGCGCCATCACTTTCACGTCTTGCCTGAACAACGTTTCCGTCGTTATCCAACACCTCCCCATCGACACTTGCAGATCCACTTGTTTGGAAAGTACCATTCGAAAATAAATCTGGAAGGTGAAGATTAGCGGCATCAAAGTTCAGGCTTAGCCCTCCTCCGCTTGTTGCTTCAGCAGAACACCCCCGTACCAGTGGAATACGGAATACCAACGAGTCCTCAGCCCCTCCCATGAAGCCCAACAAGGGGTAAGTGCCTCCTACCGTGATTACATCACTCAGTGCTTCATCGGGGCCTCCGTATCCTGCATAACCATCAGGACGGACACCATCGGCTTTTTCTGCGTCAACGAAGCTCAGGATGCCCGTTCCATTCGGGAACAAGACCTGCTGGCCGTTAACGGTTGCGGTATCCACATTACTGGATCCAGTGGGCTCTACCGGAACAGGGCTAAGGCCTCCGGTTTCAACCGTAGCTCCTCCTGCGTAATAGTAGGGCTCAGGAAAATTGATGTCGAACTCTTCAATACCAGCCACAAGCCGGTACTCATTGGTATACCAATCGGAGGGAATCCCCGTAACGTCATAGCTAACTACCAATGTAGCCTCGCAATCGTCCGTATACTCGATCCTTGAGCTCCCTTCAACCATTGGATCGGCATATTGAAAAGGTTCAGAGGTTGGGGAACATTGGTTGCCATCAGTATTATAAATCACATTATCCGCAGGGTCCCCGATGTATCCTCGGCTGTCAACCAATCCGGTGAGCGACATTGTGGAAACCATTCCGTTCCAGGAAGGATTATCAACTAACACAACATGCCAAACGATGTTTATGGTATCCTCACCAATAAACCTTCCCCCTACCAAATCAAAGAATGGCGTATTGGCATCCGGTTGTCCATTAAGATTATTGACTTGCAATCTTAACAACCGACCATCCAGATCATCATTTGATGAATTACCCGTACCGAATGTATACCCTCCATTGGGGAGCCCTGCCATTTCCGGCTCGTTAATACCGTAACCAAAGGTATTATCACCTCCCGAGTTTATCAAAACGCCAGAAGCACCTACATTAATATCTCCGCTAATACTCGCTCCAACATCAATTTCCGTTCCATCTTTCCGGTTAATCGTAAAGGATTGCACACGTGCCGTTTGAAGATCAAACATGGCCTGAAAGTTCTGGGAGGTTGCAGAAGCGCCCCCTGTCACCCTAAGGTCCGTACGAAAATCAAGGAATTCATTAGACTCATTAAAATCGGGATCAGCCCCCGGTTCAACGGTTAATTGATAAAGAATTTCAAGGGTATCACCCGATACGAACCGGCGAATATCCTGTTGTGAAATAGTTTCCGGGTCCACTTCGGTAGTCCTGGTTTCATCCTCAAAATTTGTGTTGACTCGCTTTACGAAGGTGGAAATAGTGTACTCACAAACACAACCCAGGCTATCCGGGTCAACGGTAAAAGTTGTTGAGGTACACGTTCGAACGGGCGCACAATCACAGCCGTCTGCACATTGAGTCGTTAAAAAGGCGTCTACAAAAAGCAGTGCAGGAGGTGCACAACGTGGCGTATCCAGTGTAACACTAAAATCGTAGTCAAAGGGGACTCCTGACATGACACTACCCGTATCGACGGTAAAGAGTAGCTCTCCGGTCATCGGACGCGCTACAGTAACCTTTCCCGGACTGACGGTCATGCCGTTAAAGGCGATGTCCGTGAATTCCATATTATCGAGCAGGTATTCATTACCCGTAATCAATAGCTCCAATTTAGCTACTCCCGTACCTACCGGATCACAAGCGAAGAGGTCATTATCTCCAAGCGTATAACTGAAATTAATTGGCTTGGTAGTTGCATTCAGCGGGCCACCCATCGTACTCCGACCGATTTCGCCAAAGTCATAACCACTATACATTGAACCTCCAAAAGTGAACGTCTCTTCATTAGTATACTCGGAAGTACTCTCTGCATCAAAATTTTGTAAATTAAGTAAGGGTAAAGTAGCCGTCCTGTTTCTGGTATCGCAACCCGTTCGCCCCGAAAGGCTAATTTCCCGGAACTGGCAATCTGCCCCGGCATCAGGCCCTCCGGGAAGGTTAGCCCCCGAATTACACGCTAATTCATCTGAAGCACAGGCTACCCCAAAGACAAATCGCAGTCGTATGGATTCATCGCCTGGCATATCATCAAAAAAGCCGTCTCCATCTGTATCGGTTAGACCGCCCCCACTCACCAAATCGTTTTGGCGCAGATCCAGCGTTACGGTTCCCGCACGGTTGGCCGTAGGAACACCCGTGCTGGCAGTAACCTGATCTTCGCCTCTCACACTGTAGATAGATTCATCGAAAACACCCAAAATAGTCGCACCGTCTAACGATACCAATGCTACCGTATCCAGAAATAAGCCAGGGTTTTTACAACGACGAAGGAAAAGGTTGATGCTTTCCATCTGATCCGTTATTTCCAGATCCCCCGCAGCACCCAGCTCTATATCCAGCACATAAGGTTGTCCGGTACAGACATCAGGAAGTTGCTCACCCACAATTTCTGCCTGCCAGGCGGGATTTTGCGGGAAATTAGAGCGTAATTCTCCTGCACTCCGCTGGTCTACGGGACCGGTACAAAATACCCCGTCACAAGCACTTACCGCAGTATAAACCGGGGTAAAGTCTACATTGGGGAAGCATTCTGTATAAGTGTAACAAACATTGATCGTTTCTATCTCGTTGAAGTCCAGAAAGCCATCAGCAGTAGGATCTGTCACGGTCAGGGTCATTTCACCCGTGACCGCATCTATAGTATAATCAGTAGCTGCCAGAACATTACCGGCTCTTCTCACCTCGACGATACTGATTCCCTCCTCAAAGCCATAGTTTGATGCCGTAAAGATATAGCCCGTCGCTGAGGCATTTATGGTAGACTGGCTGACGTCAAGGGAGTGGCAACGAATATTACCGGGGCGGTTCAGGTTAAGGTTTGGCGGGTCATTCGTAATCACAACCTTAGGGATAATAACATTGCCACCATAATCTTCCAGCGTAACGGAGCCCGTACAGGCTACTCCATCGGCATTGGTGTAAGAGAAGTTAATGGTTACATCCGGGTTGTTGATAGAAAAGTCAACACCACACTCTGCGCGTACACCGAGATAAACGATTACTCCTCCCGTTGCTTCACTCACCTGGTCCAGCAGGAAAGAAGGGGACTCGGGGTTCTCAGTACTGATGGTATCCAACTGTGCTCCGGAATTTGCGAGCGTGTTGTCTACGTAGGCAAAGCCACCGTACTCAATGCCATCTTCAAAAACCACATCCAGCCGGATATCCTGCAACGGAGGAACAGACTTAGTGAAAAGCATAATCGGAATGGTATCTCCCGCACCGCAGACCTCCAGTGCGTCGGGCTGAGCGTAACACTCGATGTTGCGCAAATCCTGCACCCGTAATTGGTCCGGATCTGGTGAAAGCAAGCTGGTCGCAGGCAACGCAACAAAGCGGTGAGTCCGGTACGTAAGCTGAAGTTTACTTTGCTCTGTCAACAAGGCACCGGGCAGTAAATCTGAAAAACCCGCGGACGTCAAGCCTTTGGAATTTTCAGCACTTAGTGTGTTAACGGTAATCAACAAAAAAAGTAAGGAGAAAGCAGAAATAACCGCTGTTCTAACCCATCCAAACATGGAAGGGCCTGTAATTGGAAGAGAATACATATGGCGCGTGGTCGTTAATTATTCAAGAGAGAAAACTCACAAAAGACTATAAATCAAAGCCTTAAACATACATAAAATCACTAAAAGAAAGCTTTGAAAAAGGTCTGTAATGAGAAACATATTGCAAATTAGCCAAAAAGTCTGACTTTAGGAACTCCCTTAAAGATCAGTGAGCGTTCAGCCTCGTCGAATAAGCAAAGCAGAGACGGTTCATATCAGAATTCCCTTCCTGATTTTCTCTCCGGATGGGCCGTAACTGACAAGGCAACTCGCCCAATTTACACCTAACTTATTCGCCAGATCTTTGATTCCGGCAAGTTGTAATTTCTCCTCTTCATCCGTTACCCACCAACTTCCATCCAACTGGTCAAGACAGGTAACCATCAGGCTGCGGGATAACCCTGCTGAATAGTGTTCATCCGCCTGCAGGGCGAAACGAAGCTGCCCTAAATCCAGTAAACTGCGCCGCTGATGCCCCTGCCAGGGGTTGTAGACATTCGTTTCATCAGGGGTCGGGACCAAAGAAGGTTTTAGGTACTCATTCGTCATGGGGCCGTTACCATGGCGGGTTTGGTAAGCACGGGTAACGTAAAAAATGTCGGGGGTAGGGAGGTGAAATTTCCGGACCAACTTAAGGGCATTACGACTGCTGACGTGGGCGCGGGTAACGTGAGGGAAGTAGCCAAATTCCTGATCAAGGAGCAAGCCCTGGCTTCCTTCGAAAATCAGCGCATCGTAGCTTTCAGCGGTTTGATTCAGGTGGGCGTCCCGCAGTATTGCGGGACTCGTGCAATGAAAAGTTGGGCGGCAATAATCGACGGCCGCCCAGAAATCCTCCAGCATCTGATTCAGTATAGCGACATCATACACCACGCCGAGTTTTTTCTGGTAATAGGCCGCTACGGAAGTTAGTTTCTGCTCCAACACAAAATCGTCCTGCAAGTCCATCACGTGAAGCTTGTGGGGCCCTTCATGGCGGGCAATGGTAGCCCCGAAACCCAGCCCACAGCTACCGTGCTTTTGTCCCGCTTCCAGTTGTCGGTTATACAGCAGATCATAGGGTGTGGTAACGGGTGCTAATCCATCTACGTAGAACTCAGGGCTTACGTCAAGTGCCCGCAATGCCTCCCGCTCGTTGGCATAGCCAACGGGATGGAAGGTGCAGTTGGCCGACCAGAAGGTCGGCGCACCCGCCAGCGTCCCGGCGCCAAAATTGCTAAACACATGGCGGCGACCATCCGGGCAAACCACCGTATGCCCGGCCTGGTGCCCGCCGCTAAAGCGAACGACTAATGGCCGCTCATACTGGCGGCAGAGATAATCCGTCGTCAGGCCTTTGCCCTCGTCACCGAAACCGAGGCCGAGAATGATGTGGGTTTGCATAGTAAGGGAGTAAAGGGGGTAAGGGAGTAAAGGGAAAGGAGTAAAGAGCAAAAGGCTTGCAAGGCCAGGCCGTCGACCCCTACTCCCGGCAGGTGAAGGGCTGTCCTGACGGCTAGCAACCCGTTAGACAATCAACGCCTCTGACACCGCTCGTCCAAGTGCAGGATCTTCCTTGCCTACTACCTCCGCCACCGGACTACCGGAAACGATAGCTACCACCATGGCCACCAGTTTTCCTAGCTGCTTGTAGTTGCTCAGCGTGATGAATCGTTTGCCCAGCAACGGTTGCCAGTAGTTCAGTACACGGGCATTCCCCGCCTGGGCATTATTCCGGCCTACGTGTACGTGGAAAACATGGTAGCGCTCTTGCGCCTCGGCCAGCAGTTCGCGGTCGCTCAAAGTCTGAGCACGGTCATAGCCGAAGATCTTCTGCTGCAGCTGACCTTCGAATGAGCTGTGGCTGGTGTCATCACCAACCGTAAATAAAAAGCCCTTCTGCCGGCGCTTCTCCCAGCAATCGATGCTGGTGTGCCGGGCAGCAGCATGCCAGGCCAGCAGGTAACTCTCCGGGGCATCCCCTCCCCCGCCCTCCAGAAAGAGCCGGCTGAGACCATCATTGACTAACTGGGTAGACGACTCAAACTGCCCCAGCTGCAAAGGCGCCTTGTCGCAGCGATGATCACCAACGGCAGAAAACATCAGCTGAGGGTCCGCTACACCGTGTTCCGTAATGGTATCCATCATCAGACCAAGTTGATTGGCCACCAGGTCATGGGGAATGTGCCCCATGGAGCCCGTCACGTCCAGAAAAACACCGATAGCAAGGCTGTTCGGATGCTCCTCTGAGTCCCGACTCTCCCGCATCCCCACCCGAAATGGGTCCAGCTTCGGATCCATCCGACGGTGCTTGTTGGAAGTAAAGATTTCGTCGCGACTCTTTCCCGCATAGCTACTACGGTAGGATTTATATTCGGCAGAAGACCATTTTCCGTATCCCATAATCATTGGTATTTGAAGGGTGAAAAAATGTTAGCTTGTTTTTTAAACTAACTAGTTGCACGACAAAGATAAGTCTACTTAGTTTAAAAAACAAGTAAAGTATTATTTTTTCTCCCGCTGAGATTGTCCGACGCCCTGCTCTGCACCCTGACCGTTTAGTCAGACTGCAAATAAGCTGCTTTCCCGATGGATCACTTCAAGCCTGCTTGTCCGGCTCTAAAAGCTAAGCTCAAGCCCGGCCCCTTTACCTTCCTGCCGCTGCAGTTTACCGCCCAGTTGATCCACTAAGCTTTCTACCAGGTGCAGGCCGAAGGAATTCGTCCGACTCTCCTCTGGCATACCTACTCCATCATCCTGTACCGTTAGTGAATGCCCCTCCCCTTCGGGCTGCAGCTTGATCGAGAGGCGACCACTTTCCCGCCCGTCATAGGCGTATTTAAGTGCGTTGGTCACTAATTCATTCACGATAAGCCCGAGGGGGATCATCCGGTCGATGTCAAGCTCCGTATCTTCCACATCAAGTAGTAAAGCCAGTTCCAAATCCGGACGCTTCAGGTTTTTCACTAATTCGGTTACCAGTTTTTCCAGATAATCCCGGGCATTGATCAGGGTATTCACTTCATCCGTCAGATAAAGCTTCTGGTGAATGAGCGCCATACTGCGCACCCGGCTGTTCCCCATTTTCAGGGCCGCTTTGGCGCCGTCATCTTCGAGGTACCTTCCCTGCAGGGAGAGGAGACTGGACACCATCTGCAGGTTATTCTTCACCCGATGATGAATTTCCTTCAGCAGGGTTTCTTTTTCCTTCAGGGCCTTTGCAATCGTATCTTTTTGTTTTTCAATACGCCGCCGCTGCCGAAAGAGCCCATAGGCAAGAAAGCTCAATAAGGCTAAAATGAGCGCCGCCCCGATAAGTAACCATTTTTGACGGGTGATGCGGTCCTGACTCACCTGGTCCTCCAGCTCCAGCCGCTCTATTTCCGCTACTTTCAGGTCATTCTGAAACTGTGCTTCTGCATTGGCTACCGATTTTTCCAGTTGCGCTTCATTGCGCTCATTGGTGGCCTTCAGGAAGGCATCGAGGTAAGCCTGCGTAGAATCCGGCTCCCGTAAATTGATAAATGTCGTGATCTGGCTCTCTAAAATTTTACGCTTTACCTCAGGAAATTTTGCGGCACTGTTCAGTGCCTGCTGGCCGATGTCCCGTGCTTTCCGGTGTTCGCCCAGCTTGTTGTAGACAACGATTAAGTTCCCGGCAGCGGAGGCATACTCTCGTTTAGCCCCCAGCTTTTCAAAGGTAATCGAGGCCGATTCAAGTTGGTCCCTCGCATCAGCGAGTTTGCCCTGCCGCAAATACACTGTGCCCAGGTTGGTCTGCACGAAAGCCCTTTGCCCGGGATTGGGCCGGCTTTGCTCATCAATAGCGGCCAGGGCACGCTCGTAGTGATAAACAGCACTGTCGCGGTTCCCCATCGTATTATGGGCATTGCCCTGATTCAATACGGGGTGAAAGTAGCGGTCAGGGCGCTTCGCCTTCCGGTACATCCGCTCTGACTCCCGCAGTGGAGACAATGCCTCTTCAGTCAGACCAGTCTGCATCAGAATAGAACCAAGGTTAGACAGCGTTCCGGCCAGATTATCTTCCTCCCCGGTCACGCTGCGAAACTTTTCGATTGCCTGCGTTGCCTGACGGTGCCCGAAGGCAAGATCCTGCGTAGCCAGCCCAATAATCGTTCCCATCTGATGAGCCCGCCCGATGGAGGCGGCAAACCTGACGCTGTCCAGTCGTTTATAGGCCTCAATGGTTTTCTTGATAACCGGGCGAGCCTCCGTGAAGCGCCGTTGCAGGCGCAGTGTCCACGCAAGCTGAAAGTTGTAGGTGGCTTCAAAAAAATCATCGTCCACTTTCCCCTTAAAGCTCCTCATCGTGTCCTGATAGGCCAAAACGAGAGCGGTGTCCTTCGGTGACAACTTATCGTGAATACGGCTGTACTGAAGAAATTTTTCACTCTCGCTGCGGGCCGTATCAATGATTCGGTAAATACTGTCCCGGTAAATCTCAAAGTTCGCCTTTTGGGCGCTGACGCGGGTGCAATGGAAGGTTAGCAGGCAAAGAGCCAGAAGACAGTAAGAGGATTTCACGGTATGGGTAGCTAAGTAGGTAGAAAATGGGTAAAAGTCATCGTAAACGTAGACTTCATGACTCAATTTAGGTGTTTTGATGCATTTCGGGTGTTAAGAAGGCCATGGTTTAAAAGAAGACCCTTTCTCCACTCTTGCAACGTTGCTTTATGACCAATAAAACATGAGTCATCCCGAATTTTGAGCAGCCTTTTCTGTGTTTTCTCGGATGAAACCTGGTTCGAGCGGTATAAAAAGCGATCAGCGGACAGTATTCAGAGCCGTTTTGCCTGAATACTGTCCGCTGACCCCTAAAAATCTTATCATTTACCAGAAAACATAGTCATCTCATCCAAAACAGGGATAACTCATGTTTATCTCTCACTGTTCAGCAATACCTACGCCGAGCAAGCAATACAATCCGGATCATCCAGACTACAAGCTTTGCCTACATTGGCTACCTGATCAGCGCTGAACTCGTCAAAACCGCCGGCGGCGGGGGAAGCTTTGGCTTCTGACTTGGCGGCGGGGATTTCAGCGGCAGCAACGGCGACAGCACACTTACCCTTGCTGCTTTGTCCCCTTGCCTGCACCTGCGTCCGCGCCACTCAAAACACCGCAGCTACAGCGAGTCAATGTTACTGATCCCAGAACAATGCGTCCGTCAGTGTTACCGTCGGAGTATTGGCCCGGTTGCGATCCAGTTCAGTATTGGGATACTGCAGTCTGGCGGGGAAAGTAGCGATGGCGGCGTTGGCCGCAAGGGTGAAATCCTCGTAGGCATAATCGTATCGGCGGGCGTCCACCCAGGTTTCCGGGTGCAGGAACAGCGCTACGTATTTTTCCCGGAAGATATCGTCCCGGTCGATGTCCTCGTCCTCTTCGCCGTAAGCATCCGTAAGGTAAGCCTCGATCGCATCAGCCGCAACGCCTAACTCGTTCATGCTGGCGCGAATCCCGGTGCGGAAAGCGGCGTCTGCCCGTTCCTGGCTTCCGGTCGCCAGTGCCGCTTCGGCCTCAATAAACTTAAGTTCCATGAAGGTAATGATATCCAGGGAAGCATCCACTGCCGCCGGCCCTTTATCCGACTGCAGGTAGGTTTCATCCGGTTGAGTACCATCCCCCGTTCTGCCGACACCGTTAGGTGTACCCCGGTAGTCTCCGAAGATGGTCGTGTCAGTCAGTAGCGGCAGGCGCGGGTCAGCTACCCCGAAGGTAGTACCGTTCAGTGCGTCAACGAACTGCTCAGAGAGCCAGCCGCCGAGCAGCAGGGCATCGTTGTTGACCGCTACCTGCGCCCAGGGGTTACGCACGAGGAAAGTCTTCAGGTCAGCATCATCGTCCGTACTCGTAAAAGAGTCATCAACCGCCGCCAATACTGCTGCGGCATCGTACTGCCCCGTTTCACTCAAGTGGTTGAGGTACCGTGCCCGCAGGGCGGAAATAGTCTTGCGCCAGGGGTCGAGGTCATCATTCCCCGTCACTTCGAAAATAAAGTCGCTGCCGGATTTAATGCGCGGCGTACCGTCAAAGGCATCGAGGGCATTTTCCGCCTCATCCAACAGGGTGAAGATGGTTTGGTAGAGATCTTCTGCGGAGTCATAGGTTGGCCGCAGCGTTTCCCCCGAAAATGCATCAGTGTAGGGAGCGTTTCCCCAGTTATCAACTACCAGACCAAGATTGATGGCCATCAATACCTTACCGATACCCACGTGAGCCTGCGCACCGTCTTCTTCGCCGAAACGAATCAGGTCATAGACATTGGTCATGGTGTTATAGAGGTTGCTCCAGGCACTACTGCCGCTTACTTCCAGGTAGATATCGGTCGTGTTGGCTTCATTTGGGCTAGCCAGGTACTGCACGAAGAAGGCCGCGTGGCTGCCACTTACTCTTTGCTGGTTAAGGGCTGTGTTATAGCTGGCTTCAGCCAGCAGGCCGTCCAATGGCGGACGGGTGGCAACATTGGGGTTTTCGTTAATATCGAGGTAATCGGCACCGCAGCTAAATACGGTGAAGAGGACCCCGGCGCAGAGCGCGAAGCGAATGATATTCCGTTTCATCAGGGTAGAGTTTAGAAGTTGAGGTTAAGGGTAAAGAAGAAGCTGCGGACGTTGGGGTAAGTGAAGCCCCCAAAACCGTCATCACCGTTCTGGTTGCCGCGAGAGCCTTCAGGGTCGTAACCGCTGAAGGGAGTACTGAGCCAGAGGTTGTTCCCCGTCAGGGTTACGTTAGCCCCGGAAACGAAGTTGTTCGCAAACAAGCTGGCAGGCAGCTGGTAGCTCAGGCTGACGTTGCGAAGACGGATCCAGTCAGCCTCCTCAATGAAATTTTCCGTGATTCCACGGAAAGTGTTCCGGTAGTAACCGGCTCCGTAGTTTTCTCCGTCAGGACCTTCGCCCTGCCCAAGGAATACAGGTTTGGTATTCGGAGTACCGTCGGCAAGAACACCTTCGAAGACAATCGTCTCGTTCCGGTCCGTCGTGTAGGGCGCAATGCCAAAGGCCGCAAAGAAATTCCCCTGCTGGTTATATTTCTGCACTCCCTGGCGGGTGTCGAACATGAACGACAGGCTCAGGCCTTCGTAGGTGATGGTATTGGTGATGGCACCAAACCAACTAGGCTGGGTGTTGCCAAGAATCTTCTGCTCGGTTTCCCGAACGGGGAAACCATTCTCACCGATGATGATGGGCAGGCTCTCGTCAATGAACAGACTTTCCTCATCCGCTCCGAAGCGGGCATAGCTCGTACCGTACAGGTTGCCGTAGGGCTGCCCCGGCACCAGACGGATGCTTGCCGAGGAACCGGCATAACCGAAGGAACTACCCAGGAAAATATCCTCGACGCCTTCAAAAATTTCCAGTACTTCATTGCGGTTGCGCGTGAAGTTGAGGTTGACGTCCCAGTTCAATTTTTCCGTTTTTACCGGAGTTGCCCGGATGCCCAGCTCCACCCCCTGGTTACGCATGGATCCAGCGTTAAGCACAAAGGTCGTAAAGCCCGTTGCATTAGACACTGGCACGGGGATGATCTGATCAACACTTTTAGCGTTATAGTAGGTAAAGTCAACCCCTATGCGGTTATCCGCAAAGCGAATGTCTGCTCCCAACTCGATAGTATTGGTGCGTTCCGGTTTAAGGTCGGGTGAGCCTTGCTGGTTACCCCGCGTCCAGCGGGTAACTCCGTCGATGGGAGTGTTGGTACCATAAACGACACTCGTCCGGTAGGGGTCTGTGTCCTTACCAATACCCGCGTAGGAGGCCCGCAACTTAGCGAAGCTGATCGCTTCGGGCAGATCCACCAGATCAGAGAGCACAATGCCAAGGCTGACGGAGGGGTAGAAAAAGGAGCGGTTCTCAACGGGCAGGGCGCTGGACCAGTCGTTACGCCCCGTTATGGAAAGATAGATGGCGTTGAGATAATCAAAGGAAAGGTCTCCGTAGAGGCCCAACAGGCGACGCTGAACAAGGGCGCTGCTGGTGGTGATGTTCGCGGCGTTGTTCAGGATAAAGAGGTCGAAAATGTCCAGTTCACTTCCACTGGTGGTTACCCGGTTGTATTCGGAGTCGAAAACATCGAAGCCCGCCAGGAAGCGTACCCCCAGATCATCATTGAACCGATGAGTAAGTACACCATTGATGTTGGAGGTTATGTCCCGCCGGCGTATGCCCGTTTCGGTTACGAAGCCGAGGCCGTTATTTTCAAAGTTAGGCGCGCCGTCAAAAACCGGTCCCTGCCCATAATTTTTCCGAAAATCAGAATACTGGTCGAGCCCGAGAATGTAATTGATGGTCAGGAAATCCGTCGGTGAATAACTAAACTTCAGGTTACCAATATAGCGGTCGACGTCGTCGATGAATTTATTGGTTGCCTCTCCGTAAATGGGGTTATTGCCCACTGTCTGGTTGCGGCGATAGCCGCGCATGGAGCCGTCGGGAGCGATGTAGTCATTCACATCAGCCTGTGGAGCCCAATAAACGAGTCGTTCATTAAAGCGGTCAGCGTTTACCCGATTACCGCCACTGCGGATGTAGTTGACTCCTCCGCCGAAGCTGAATTTCTCCGAGGCTTTATAGTTAGCATTGATCCGGAAGCTGGTGTTGGTATAGGTACTAAAGGGCAGTACACCTTCATGATCGAGATGAGAAAGGGCGGTACGAAACTGCGCCTTATCGTTGCCTCCGGAAATACTGAGCGTGTTACGCCACTGGTTGCCCGTTGTAAAGGCGTTTTCAAAATTATTGAAAATCTCTTCGGGGTGGTCAGGGTCAACAGCCCGGGCCTCTTCTACCGTCGGCCCCCAGCTGGGCCAGAAGCTGTCGGGGTCGTAGCTTCCACCAAAGCCCTGGGTAAACTGTTTTTGGGTTTCGGGAAATTTATTGACTTCCTCGGTGCCGTAGGTCGTGGTATAATCAATGCTTAGTTTTCCGGATTTGCCCTGCTTGGTGGTGATGATGACGGCGCCATTGGCGGCACGCAGCCCGTAAAGCGCCGTGGCGGCGCCTCCTTTAAGGATGTTCATCGACTCGATGTCGTTGGGGTTGATGTCCGCCACCCGGTTAGAGACGTTCCGGCTGCCTCCTCCGCCTACCGTCAGGGTCTCATTGGTGATGGGGATACCATCAACCACGAAGAGCGGCTGGTTATCAGCATTGGGGTCGAGAGAGTTGATCCCCCGGATGATGATCCGGGCCGCCTGCCCGGGACCACCACCTGCACTGGAGACCTGAACGCCCGCCGCTTGCCCCTGCAGAGCATTAACGAGGTTGGTCTGCTTCAGCTGGGTGATCTGCTCTTCGCCGAGTTCTTCGACAGCGTAGCCGAGGGCTTTGCGCTCACGGCTGATGCCCAGGGCGGTGACCACCACTTCGTCCAGCAAGGCACCAGCTTCCAGAATAACGTTAATCACGCTTTCAGAGCCAACCGTCCGCACCTGTCCTCCGTAGCCGGTGTAGGAATAGATCAGCTTATCCCCGGTGTTGGCAGTCAGGGAATATTTACCGTCAAAGTCGGTAACCGCACCGCTGCCGGACCCGGCCACCACAATGCTTACGCCAATAAGAGGATCTCCACTGTCTCCCGTCACCGTTCCGGTGATGGTCCGTTGGGCCAAAAGGCTGGCGGTGGTGGTGAACAGTATTAGAAGCAGGCCAATAAGCCTGCCCAAGTGTATCGGTTTCATATACTATGGATTTTCGGTAAAGACTTCAATATAGGAATCTAAGCATGAATAAATCATCTTATTTTAGATGTCCATACAATACAGCTCGACACATGAAACAAAACAACCTTTTGGGTGACAAAAAGCACTAATTATTTTGTTAACATCAATTTTAAAGAGACAAAAGCCCTGACAAACATCTGGAAAACTCATTAATTTTACCTGACTGGATTAACCGTACAGTCCCAAAAACAAGCCCTTAATCCCGCCGTCATCATTCCGGTTTTTTCGCAAAAAAGAGCCCTTAATTTCCAGCGGCCAGCCCCAAATAAAAAACCCCGAAGCCATTCATGACTCCGGGGTTTCTGTTTTCTGCTGTCAGACAGTGTTTATGCGCTACAAGCAATACAATCCGGATCATCCAGACTACAAGCTTTGCCCACATTGGCTACCTGATCAGCGCTGAGCTCGTCAAAACCGCCGGCGGCGGGGGAAGCTTTGGCTTCTGACTTGACGGCGGGGATTTCAGCGGTAGCAACGGCGGCAGCGCCCTTACTCCCTTGCTGCTTTGTCCCCTTGCCTGCACCTGCGTCCGCGCCGGATTTCAGCACCTTGGCTTTCACTTCGCCGTCCCCTTGCTCGCCTGCTTTCTGCAGTGCGTTCTTGTCGACGGTGAATTGGATAGCATCCCGTGCAGCCTTCGTACGGAGGTAGTACATGCCCGTCTTGAGGCCTTTGCTCCAGGCGTAGAAGTGCATACTGGAGAGCTTACCGAAGTTGACGTTCTCCACGAAGAGGTTCATACTCTGGCTCTGGCAAATGAAGGCACCCCGATCAGCGGCCATGTCGATAACGACTTTCTGGCTGATCTCCCAGACCGTCTTGTAGAGGTCACGGAGGTGCTGCGGTACGTCGTCGAAATCAGCGATCGAGCCATTGCTGGCCATCAGGCGGTTACGCATGCTGTTGTCCCACAAGCCGAGGCCGATGAGGTCGCGCAGCAGGTGCTTGTTTACCACTACGAACTCTCCGGAGAGCGTCCGGCGGGTGTACATATTAGAGCTGTAAGCCTCGAAACACTCGTTATTGCCCAGGATCTGGCTGGTGGAGGCCGTCGGCATCGGTGCTACGAGCAGGGAGTTGCGCATACCGTGCTTGGCGAGGTCTTTCTTCAGTCCGGCCCAGTCCCAACGATCAGATGGCGTTACGCCCCAGAGGTCGAACTGCAGTTCGCCCTTACTGGCCGGTGAGCCCGGGTAGCTTTCGTAATGTCCTTCCTTCTTCGCCAGCTCGATGGATTCCGTACAGGCCGCGAAGTAAATCGCTTCGAAGATGTCCTTGTTCATTTGCCGTGCCTCCGGAGAGTCGAAGGGCATCCGCATCATAATGAAGGCATCCGCCAGGCCCTGAACACCAAGACCGATCGGACGGTGCTTGAAGTTGGAGTTCTTCGCCTGCTCAATCGGGTAGTAGTTACGATCAATCACCTTGTTAAGGTTCCGCGTGGCCACGCGGGTTACCTGCACGAGGCGATCAAAGTCGTAGGTACCGTCTTCTTTCACGTACTTAGGCAACGCAAGACTGGCCAGGTTACACACGGCCACCTCATCGGGGCTGGTGTATTCCATAATTTCCGTACAGAGGTTAGAACTGCGGATGGTACCGAGATTCTGCTGATTGGATTTCTTATTGGCCGCGTCCTTGTACAGGATGTAAGGCGTGCCGGTTTCGATCTGGCTGTCGAGAATGGCAAACCAAAGCTCCTGCGCCTTAACCGTTTTACGGGCCAGGCCTTCCTTTTCGTACTGGTGGTAGAGTGCTTCAAACTCACCGCCATACACGTCAAACAGTCCGGGGGCTTCGTTGGGATCGAAGAGGCTCCAGTCGGCGTCATCTTTGACGCGCTGCATGAACAGGTCGTTCATCCATAAAGCATAGAAAAGGTCGCGGGCGCGCATCTCTTCTTTACCGTGGTTCTTCTTGAGTTCGAGGAACTCGAAGATATCGGCGTGCCAGGGTTCAAGGTAAACGGCGAAGGCGCCTTTGCGCTTGCCACCGCCCTGGTCTACGTAGCGGGCGGTATCGTTGAACACCTTCAGCATCGGGACGATACCGTTGGACGTGCCGCCGGTTCCCTTAATGTAAGAGCCCGTAGCCCGAACGTTGTGAATGCTGAGGCCAATACCACCGGCAGCCTGACTGATGCGGGCACAACGGCGGAGGGTTTCGAAGATCCCCTCGATGCTGTCGTCGGTCATGCTCAGCAGGAAGCAGGAGCTCATCTGTGGCTTAGGCGTTCCCGAGTTAAACAGCGTTGGTGTGGCGTGAATGAACCACTTTTCGCTCATCAGCTGGTAAGTCTCGATCGCACTCTCGATATCGTCCTGGTGGATACCCACGGAGACGCGCATCAGCATTTGCTGCGGGCGCTCCACTACGGCACCGTCCATCCGCAGCAGGTAGCTGCGTTCGAGGGTTTTGTAGCCGAAGTAATCGAATTCGAAATCGCGGTCGTAGATGATCGCAGCGTCCAGTTTTCCGGCGTGCTCCCGGATGACGGCCATTGTATCGTCGCCGATCAGACCGGCGGCAGCGCCGGTCTTGGGGTCAACGTAATTATAGAGGCCCTCCATGGTGGCGGAGAAGCTCTTGTCCGTTTCCTTGTGCAGATTAGAGATGGCGATGCGGGCAGCAAGCTGGGCGTAGTCCGGGTGGACAGTACTCATGCTGGCGGCCGTTTCCGCAGCGAGGTTATCGAGCTCTACGGTAGTTACACCGTCATAGAGGCCCTGAATAACCTTCTTGGTTACGTTGATGTGGTCGACGAAGTTCTCGTCCAGCCCGTAACACAGTTTCTTAATGCGGGCGGTGATTTTATCAAAGGAGACGTCTTCTTTACGTCCGGAGCGCTTGATAACTTTCATGATGAATGGTATTGTGGATGCGGACGATGCTGGGCGCGGCCGCAGGTGCGATGAATGGTTGTACCGCCGACTTCGGTCGGCGTAAGGGGCCCGCCGACCGAAGTCGGCGGTACAAGCTAGAAGTCCTCGTCGAGGCTAAAGGTCTGCTTGTCCCGGTCAGAGGTAACGCCAGCTTTCTGGTACTCCCCTACCCGTTTTTCAAAGAAGTTGGTCTTACCCTGCAGGTTGATCATGTCCATCCAGGGGAAGGGGTTTTCTACGTTCCAGACTTTCTCCTGACCGAGTTCGGACAGCAGGCGATCGGCCACGAACTCGATGTACTGACACATCATGTCAGCGTTCATCCCGATGAGATTTACGGGCAGGGAGTCAGAGACGAATTCTTTCTCGATCGCTACGGCGTCTTTGATAATGCCGGTCACTACGCCTGGTTCAAGCTTGTGTACGATGTGGTTGTTGTAGAGCAGGCAGGCGAAGTCGCAGTGCATTCCTTCGTCCCGGCTGATGAGTTCGTTGGAGAAAGTAAGCCCGGGCATCAGGCCCCGCTTCTTCAACCAGAAGATGGAACAGAACGAGCCGGAGAAAAAGATACCCTCCACAGCCGCAAAGGCAACGATGCGTTCGGCGAAGGTGCCATTATCAATCCAGCGCAGCGCCCACTCGGCTTTCTTCTGTACGCAGGGCATCGTTTCGATGGCGTTGAAGAGGTAGTCCTTTTCTTTTGGGTCACTGATGTAAGTATCAATCAGCAGACTGTAGGTCTCCGAGTGGATATTCTCCATCATGATCTGGAAGCCGTAGAAGAACTTCGCTTCCGTATACTGTACTTCCGCAACGAAGTTCTCCGCGAGGTTCTCGTTCACAATACCGTCAGAGGCTGCGAAGAAAGCCAGCACGTGCTTGATGAAGTGACGCTCGTTATCATTGAGCTTGTTGTTCCAGTCGTTCAGGTCAGCACTGAGGTCAATTTCCTCGGCGGTCCAGAAGCAGGCTTCATTGTCTTTGTAGTATTTCCAGATATCGTCGTGCTCAATGGGGAAGAGTACAAAACGGCCGTCGTTTTCGGCTAAAATCGGTTCAATCTTGGCGTTCATTAACTTGTCTTAAAGAAATATTGAAAAAAAGGATGAGATAAAATGCACTGGTTTCAGTAAGTCGAGAATAGACCGTCGGCTGCCTGCTTACTTCTTGGCCCTTAAAAAGATAGAGCCAGCGGAAGAAAGAAGTGTCAGATTACGAGGTCGTGAGTTCATATTGAGGCCCGCACAAAGGCTAAGGCCAACCAAGGCGGCACCCTTTTAATGGAAGAATGCCGCCTCAGCCTAAGTGGTATCAGTAAAGTGGCAGGAGAGGAAATGGTCTAACAATTCGTAGTTTTCCCTCGTGCAATGGCTAAGGTAAACTAAAGATTAAGAGATTGGTAGATTAGTTTTCCACACCTTGTGGAAAATATTTGATTAACCGCTGATAATCAACGACTTAACATTTTACCTCATTTTCTCCACATTGTGGAAAACATTTTCAACATGTGGAAAACCGGGGCTTTTCGTGGAAAACTATGCTTGCCGACCAACAACAATCGTTTAAAATAAAGGGGGAACGGTATGTTTTTTATAGAAAACGGTTAGTGTTTGATTTTCCATTTTGCCTGTATTCTATCTTTTTCACTCCAGAATATCCTCAATTATTTCCAGCTGAGCGATAACATCCTCTATTGGAACCGCCAGTGGAGCTGCCTCTCTGATCGTAGCATGGAGTTGATCAAAGAGCCTCATCCATTGTCCCTGCAGGGTTGGGTAAATCTCTTTTTTCAATCCTCCTTCTTCCGTTTTGGTGTGAAGAGCTCCTGCCTGGCTCGCTGGTTCCCAGCCAAAACCGGGATCTCCGGGTAGCAGCCCGGCCACGAGATGATCCTCCTGTACGTCGATACCGTACTTCACATAAGCGCCCCGGTCTCCGTGCAAGCGGTAGCGCGGAGTCGGTGCCGCTACCAACAGGCTGCAGGAGAGGTCGGCTACGAAGTCATCATATTCGAAGTGCAGGTCGAATGCATCCGGAATAGTCGAAAAAGAACGTTGTTTCCAGGTCCGTCCACTTGTGTGCTTCGGGATACCGAAACAGGCAATGGTTTGATCAATTAGGTGAGCCCCGAGATCGAAGAGCATCCCCGCTCCCGGGCCGGGGGTTTCTTTCCAGGCTTTGGCGTTGGGCGCTGGCTTCCAGCGATCGTAGCGAGCCTCATAAGCAACCAGGCGGCCTAGTTTGCCCGAGCGAAGTACTTTCTGAAGGGTGAGAAAATCACTGTCCCAGCGGCGGTTTTGAAAAACGAAAATATGAAGGCCCCTGCTAACCGCCAGCTCCCGTAGCTCCCGTAGTTCTGCAGCCGTTGTGCAGGCGGGCTTATCCACTAGCACATGTTTACCTGCTTCCAGAACCGCCCGCGCCAATTCGTAGTGAGTACTGTTTGGGGTAGCGATGGAGACCAGCTCGATGGATTCATCCGCCAGCACTTCTTCAACGGTTCTTGCCTGCATTACCTCAGGGTACGCCTCCTGCAGGGCCTGCTTTCGGCTCGTCATCACGCACCTGAGTTGAAAACCGGGATGAACGGTAAAGAAAGGGGCTTGAAGTTGTCGGCCGGAGAGGCCGAAGCCAAGGATGGCCGTTGGAATGGGAAGCATCTAAAATCAGGCTACAGCGTGAACAAAAAGAGGGTTGGCGAAGATAGGAAAAGTGGGGAGGTATCAGTTCTCCCGCTAAACCTCCTCCTTCACTTATCCGTTTTTATGGCATGGCACAATTCATCGATTATTATCAGGTTCTCGGTGTTCCTAAAGACGCCGATGCGAAATCCATTAAGAAGGCCTTTCGGAAACTAGCCCGGAAGTACCACCCCGATGTGAACCCGGGCGACAAGGAAGCGGAGCGCAAATTCAAAGAAGCCAATGAGGCTAACGAAGTGCTCTCTGATCCGGAAAAGCGTAAGAAGTACGACAAATACGGTAAGGACTGGGAGCAGGCTGAAGCCTTCGAAAAAGCCGGTGGCGGAGCGGGAGCGGGCTATGGCGGCCGAACGGGCAATCCTTTTGGTGGCGGGCAGCGGTACACCTATACCAGCGGGGACGGAGCGGATTTCTCTGACTTCTTCGAAAGTATGTTCGGCGGCGGCGGCGGCGCATCCTTCGGCGGCGGCGGACGCCGGCGGGCGGGTTATCGGGGGCAGGACATTGAGGCCGAGCTCCAGGTCCGGATGGAAGATATTCTCCAAAATAACAAGCAGGTTCTGACCGTCAACGGCCAGCAGCTGCGGGTCACCATTCCCGCTGGCGTGGAGGAAGGACAAACCCTGCGTCTGCGCGGCAAAGGCGGCCCGGGGGCCGGCGGCGGGCCGGCGGGTGACCTCTACATCACCTTTCGCGTCAGCCTCCCCAAAGAATATCGCCGCCAGGGAGCTGACCTGTTTCGCACCCTCAACGTAGACCTGACCACCATGGTCCTGGGTGGCAAGGTAACCGTTGAAACTCCCACCGGCACCGTCAATGTTCCCATTCCAGAGCTCAGCCAAAACGGCAAACGTATCCGGCTCAAAGGCAAGGGGCTGCCCGTATACAAAGGAAATGGAAACGGTCACTTATACCTTGAGCTCAGTGTCCTCCTCCCGGAAACCCTCTCCGACGCGCAACGCAAACTCTTTCAGGAATTAGCTAACCTCTCCTAATGGCAAAGATCATGACGACTTCCTACATCACCGTGCAGCAATTCTGTCAATTCTACGACTGTGAAACCATTCTCGTCCGGGAATTGATCGACCATGGCATCTGCCAGGTCCGGCAGGACCGCGAGATCCTCCTGATCCCGGAACCGGAAATTCCCCGACTGGAGCGGGCTCTGCGCCTGCACCTTGACCTGGGCGTCAATGCTCCAGGCATTGACATCATCCTTAATCTGCTCGATCGGCTCCAGTCGCAGCAGAATAGTATTGAAGATTTCCCGATACAACCAATCGAAGATCACCCTAACGGGGAACACTGATCTGCGGGTCATGGCCAGTGCCAACCGCCGTTCTCCATAAGATTTGCTGCTTTACACGAATAAGCCCCCTACTCTATCTCCAGCACGCGGTCCGTTCCGTCCAGGGTAAACCGGGTGGGCAAAGCTCCTTCCGTCAGGTAATCACTCAGGTCAAAGACATATGTCTCCTGAATCTCGGCCTGGCAGGTAATTCCACCAGCAGCCGGATTAGTAAAAATAAGGCGCGCACCACTCTGGGTGGGCAGACTCTCCGCAATGTTCCCACTGGTGACCAGGTCCAGTTCCCAGCCCTGTGAACTACAGCCCGTCGTGGCGATGGTTACAGTCAGACATTTCCCCTCCACGGAAGCCTCGAGGAGGCCAAAGCCGTCGGAAGGATCATTCACCCGGTCGGCGTCAATGATAATGGCACTGCCGCATAATTCCCGCGGAGTATCCGGGTCTGACTTTTCACAACTCAACAAGCAGAAGGCAACAAGGACTGTACAGATATACTTCATTAGGATTTCATCGTTGGTTAGCAAATGGGAAGACGGAGTTCCGATTGTAAACGTTGGCGGAAAGTCTTTCTAATGCCGTTGAGCAGGTTAATTTATTTTCAGCCGGCGAACCGCCCCCCGGAAATCGGGCCGACGGCCCGGGTGTGCATAACAGATTGCGGGTTTGAAGTAAAACCTAAGTCTATTACGCCATCTAAAAACCTCTCCCCCGGCCCCTCTCCGGAGGAGAGGGGAGACGTCTCCGGCGGCAAAGTTCCCTGGGAACCTGCAATTTGTTGTGCACACACGGCCTGGCCCGGGCGAAGTTCATCATCCGGTACAGTGTATATTACCCCACCAAATTACCGTCGAGCTATGGCCCTCCAACCCCCACTTGAAACAGAACGCCTTTACCTGCGAAAAGCCACCCCCGATGACGCGCATTTCTTCCTTGCCCTCCTGACCAGTAAGGGCTGGCTGGACAATATCGGCGACCGGGGCGTATACACCCTGGCAGACGCTAAAAAGTATTTGGAAGAGAAGATTCTCCCGGGGTATCAGGTGCCCGGACAGGGCACTATGCTCTGTGTCCTTAAATCCGACGGTACCATCATCGGCAACACCGGCATCTATGATCGGCCGGGGCTCGACCTGAAAGATTTCGGTTTTGCTTTCCTGGAGGCCTTTCACGGTCAGGGCTACGCATTCGAGGCATCGGTGGCTAACCTGGCCTACGCCAAATCTCATGGCATCAACGAGCTACTGGCCATCACCCTACCCACGAATGGCCCGAGCTTACGCTTACTGGGCAGGCTGGGCTTCGAGCGGGAGAAAATGATCCGGCTGGAGGGTGACCCGGAGGAGTTGGTGTTGTTGCGGCGAACGTCAAACACGACTACCTAACGCTCTTCGATACTGGCAATGAACTCCTCCGAAAAGCCAACTTCCACCCTTTCCACTTTCCCCTCTTCGTCAATGATGACGAAGGTTGGGTAAGCGTAAATACCGTACATCCTGTCCGGATCCCGCGCTTCGGGGATGGCAATGAAGGGCATCCCCTTGTCTTTGTAGTGGGTGCTGATCTCCTTCGGTTTATTCATGTAGCTGAGGTAGACTCCCTTCATCCCATCAGCCAGTTTAAAGCCCGGCCGGTTAAATTCTTTCATGGCCAGTTCACAGCCACCACAGCCGATGAAGGAAAAGTCGAGCATCAGCCGTTGCCCCCGGTAATCCTTCAGCGCAAAGGTGTCTCCCGAAAGGGTCGTGGCAACAAAGTCCGGCGCAGGTTCCCCTACGGTAATTTGGCCCTTGGTTCTGCTTGCATCGTAGGCGGTTTGGGTGGTCTGTGCATAGTTTCGGACGGGGACATAATTGAGTGGCTCCAGCTGGTCTTCTTCGTAGTTTTCGTACCAAAAAGAAACTACCTGATTTGTTCGTTCATTGATAAAGTGAATAAAACGATTCCCTACCACTCTCCGGCTTTCCGGATCAATAAATAAATACTCATAGCGCTGATAAGTAACGGTATCTTCCTGGCTAAAGGAGCTGCGATAAGTATACATCTTTGTCATACGGCCAGCAAAGGAGGTATCGCATTGAAACTTCCAGTCGGGCAGGCCCAGGAGATAATCAGGAGCGGAAGAGATCGTAAAATTGGGAGCATCATTCTGAAAATTAGCCATTGTCTCCTCTTCAGTACGCACGATGGCGATTCCCTCATCATGTAAATCCAATCCCGACCGCTCACCAATCAGCCAGCTATCATAACTTTCTGACTCCTTGATGTAATCGTAATCCCAGGTCGGCTTCTCATTGCGGTAGAGCTTCACCGTACTGAAAGAGGTGTCTGCCGTCCCCATAAAACGGTTATCCCATATCTCATGCAGTTCGTAGCTGATGGATTGCGCCATGGCCGTTTTTGCCCGGACGTCGGCCAGGAGATCTTCGGGGCTTTCCGGATGGCAGGCAAAAAATAGGGGCAGGAACAATAGTGGGAGTAGATGCTTCACGGTAATAGGTCTTGTCATTAGGTTGTTGCATACAAATATAGACAAAGGAATTGGGGCGCGAACGCAGGTGCAAAGCAATACCTTTTGGAAGCAAAGACAGGTAGGCGCCTTTCCCGGGCTGCCCCACCACCGGCAACGGCTAAGCACAGCCGGTGCTCTTACGTAAAGTTCTGAAAACCAATTAAAAGTCTCTCTTCCATCTCCTTTCCTCCTCCCGCTCCTCCGGAAAAGCATGTTTGGCAACGGTCATTGGGCGGCTGAACGGGGTCCGGGTAGCAGAATGATTTTCCGAAGGAGTTGGAGGAGAAGAGGTAGGGCAAACGCATCAAACTTCGTTTGCTACGTTTTTGATTGGCGATTGGCGATTTGCTTCGCAGTACTTCGTGCTCTCGATATTTGATTAGCTTG
>NZ_FOFB01000017.1 GCF_900110645.1 Neolewinella agarilytica | reverse complement strand
GCCCACTGCTTGGTCATATTCTGTATAGTTTGGCGACTTACAAAATACGACTGACAGCCTTTATATCGAAGAAATCATAATTTTAGACACGCTCTTAAACAGCCATCTGCTGCAAATGAGCGAATCCGATTAACTGTGTCTGCTACTCCCATGGCACAGCCTAAACAGGCCGGAGGGGCTTCAAAACATGCTGCACATGCTATCGTTGTAGTAGTCATACTTACAATTATCCGGATCGGCCGCCAACCACCACATATTTTACCGTCATTATCTCCACCCCACCAAGATTTACTTTCCCCAAATCGCGAAGCAAAATATATTTCTATTTCGCTGGTTCCTGGCTCGCTGTTTAGTATTTCAAGCATTGCTGCCTGTTGTCGGTCATTATAGGTATGAAATTTGGGGAAAAATTTATGATAATTTTCAGGAAACCCATAACCATTAATGAGAATGTCATCAAAATTGATATCCTCGTTATTACTGATTTTTTGCTCAACGAGTAATTGAACTTCAGTAGCAACTTCGGGGGTTATTTGGTTGATTAAACTTATAGCCATCTTACTATCCGAAATAATTTCTTCTAGATCAGAGTCGATTTCGTATTGAACCTTAGCTTCAAATCCTAATGATTCCTGTTTACAAGATGAAACAAAAAAGGAAAGACAAATAATAACGACGAAAAAGTGAAATGAATTCTTCATTTTGTTAATGTGTTTAGGTGAAAAAGAATATACAACATGTGCTATTTAATAAACACCGCTTATGCTGTCAACTATTCCTATAAACGCGAAAAGAGATTAATTATGTAATAATTAATCTCTTTTTATTTAAAAATCGTTTTTTTTTTAAAAATGATTCCACCCCTGCGCCTTAACCTCATGAATATTCCCACCGGTAGTATGCAGCGTAATACCGTCATCCTTCCCGACGATCTCTCCGGAGATATAGATATTTGGCAGGAAACGGACTTTCTCCACGTCCTTCGGGTCGATGGTAAAGAGGAGTTCGTAGTCTTCGCCGCCGGAGAGGGCACAGGTGATGGGGTCGAGGTTGAATTCGAGGGCCTGTAGCTGGGCTTCCTGCTTGATGGGCACGTTGCCCTCTTCGATAATCGCACCAACCTTACTGGCCTTACAGATATGCATAAGCTCGCTGGCCAGGCCATCGGAGATATCGATCATGGAGGTTGGGACGATATCGTTCTTGGCGAAGAGATCGATCATATCCGTCCGGGCTTCGGGACGGAGGATGGCGGCGTAGAGCTCCTTATTCTCGGGCTTCATTTCCGGCTGCATATCGGGGTTAGCGAGGTAGACTTGCTTTTCCCGTTCCAGTAACTGCAGACCGAGATAAGCGCTGCCGAGGTGACCGGTGATGCAGATGAGGTCGCCCATCTTTGCACCGGAGCGACGGGTAATCCGGCTGGCTGGTGCCCGGCCAATGGCCGTGATGGAAATGATCAGCCCTTTATTGGAGCTCGTGGTATCACCGCCCACCAGGTCAACGCCGTAGGTTTCACAGGCAGCCTTTATACCGGCGTAGAGTTCGTCCAGCGTCTCCACACTAAAGCGGTTGGAAATCGCAATGCTGACCGTAATTTGCTGCGGGCGGGCGTTCATCGCACAGATATCGGACACATTAACGGCCACGGCTTTATAACCGAGGTGTTTCAGCGGGGTGTAGCCCAGGTCAAAGTGAATACCTTCCACAAGCATGTCAGTGCTGACCACGAGCTGCTCGTCGCCGCCAGTGGCAATGATGGCGGCATCGTCACCAACGCCCAGCACGGTACTTGGCTGGCGGTTTTTGAAGCTGGCCGTCAGATGACTAATCAGGCCGAATTCTCCGAGGGTATTGACGTCGGTACGGGAGGACATAAGTTCGATTTAAGCGATAAAGGGGCGCGGGGCCGCAGGTGCAATGTAAGGTTACGGGGCAAGAGCCTGCATGGAAACCCGCCGGAGGGCGGGTGGTTCAGTTTAGGCAAAAGGACCTTTTCGCCCGCCTGATCCCACTTTCAGCTCGGGCACACCATACCAGGTCCGGAATAAAAAGCCACAGAGCACCCCAAAGACGAAGCCACCGATGTGCGCCCACCAGGCAATTCCTCCGCTGGTATCGCCCAGACTGGCGTAACCGGATTGCGATTGCTGAAAGAACCAGAAGCCCAGAAATACGAAAGCGGGCACATTAACCCTGAAAAAGACGAAATAGCCTTTGATATTTGACTTGGGAAACTTGACGATGTACGCCCCCATCACGGCAGAGAGCGCGCCACTGGCGCCTACGGCGGGGATGGTACTGCCGGGGTTAAAGTAAATATGGCACAGTCCGGCGGCCAGCCCCCCCAGAAGGTAAAAAACGGCGAAGGGCGCATTCCCGATCGATGCTTCAATATTGTCCGCAAATATCCACATGTAGAGCATGTTCCCGATCAGGTGCATCCAGCTGCCGTGTAGAAAAGTGGAGGTCAGGAGGGTGTAATAATCCTGCCCGTTTTCAATTTCATCAGGAATACAACCGTAGGTATACACGAACTCGTTGAAGGAGCCGGCATCCAGCGTCGCCTGATAGATAAAGATGAGCACGTTAAGTGCAATAAAACCGTAAGCGAAATAAGGCTTGTGGCCCTGGTGGACCTGATCATCTCCGATGGGAAAAAACATATGCTTTGGGTGGTGTTGTCGATACTGACAACGGGGAAAATCCGGCCTGCCGGCCAGACGAAACGAAATTTACTGTACGGCGGCTTTGGTGATCCGGACCTTAAGCCGGTAACCCGCCGGGTTAATCTTCACCCGTGCTTCCGGGTAAGGCTCCAGCCCCAATATCTCTACTGAGCCATCCGGCACCGCAAAAGATGCCCGGTTTTTACCGTCAGCATTGATTTTCACGTTTTGCTCGCTGCCATCAGCGAGAACAACCCGGACGATGGCTTCTCCGGCGCGAATGCAGTCGACACCCTTCGGGCAACGGCTATCGGAAAGAACTTCCATAAAGGTAAAAGCAGAAGGCGTTTTCGTCACTACTAACCCGCTGCCAACCATTACCTCGGCCTGCTCTCCGTAGGTCGTCGTCGTCATTGGCCCGCCGCCAACGGCAACCTCGGCTACCTTCTTTGTACAGGAGAAAGCCAGTAATACACAGAGGATGGCGGCAAGACGCATAAACATGGTTGATCGTTTTATGAACGACAAGGTAGGGACAATGTATAACTCATTCTGCCCTTATACCCCTAACCCTGCACCTGCGGCCGCGCCTGACCCCGCCGAAGTGTCCGCACGCCCACCTCACGTTAAGCCCCGACAAAAATCAGACTAATTCCGTTTTATCCGACATCCGGACCGTCCCACCAAACATTCTTCACCATAAAACGATTACTTTTCCGATTCTTTAACCATTAGCCATATCATGAGACGACTACTATACCTATTGGCCTTACTGGCCTTCACCACCACCATCTTTGCTCAGGAAGAGAAGAAAGAAGACGAAAAGAAAGAAGAAAAAGAGGAAAAGAAGGACCCTTACGTTGAGCTGTTGAAAGACGCGGAAGTAGCCAATGGCCTCTTCGACGTCATCACTAAAGAGGACAAGACTTACTTCGAAATACCCATGAGCTTGCTCGAAGATGAAATCCTTGTCGTTAGCCGCATCAGTGGCTTTGTGAAGGGACTTAACTTCGGCGGTGCCGGCACCCGTAGCCGGCCTCAGCAGGTTGTTCGCTGGCAGCAAAAGGGAAAAAAACTACTGCTCCGCAGCGTAAGCTACAACAGCGTAGCGGACGAAAACCTGCCCGTTTACCAATCCGTCAAGAACAACAACTTCGAACCCATCATTGGCGCCTACGACGTAAAAATCTATGGCAAAGACAGCCTCAGTCTTGTGGTTGACGTGACAAGTCTCTTCACATCAGATATCCCGATGTTCGGTGCGATGAGCGATGGGCAGCGAAAAGCTTTTGCCATTAAGGGGCTTGATAAAAAACGGAGCATGGTCATGTCCACCAAGGCATTTCCCAGTAACGTAGAGATTCGCCACATCCTTACCTATACCGGCGGCAAACTGCCCGACAATCAAGTGACCGGCACCATGTCCATCGAGATGAACCAAAGCTTCATCCTGCTGCCCGCCGAACCCATGCAGCCCCGGGTCTACGACCCCCGGGTGGCCTACTTCAGCATCCAACAGACGAACTACGGCCTCGACGCCCAACGCGCCGAAACCCAGCGCTTCATCACCCGCTGGCGCCTGGAGCCCGTTGACATGGAAGCCTGGAAGCGTGGCGAACTTGTTGACGTAAAGAAGCCCATCGTCTACTACATCGATCCCGCTACGCCGGAAGACTGGGCCCCCTACATCGCTCAGGGCGTTGATGACTGGGCCAAAGTCTTCGAAAAGATCGGCCTGAAGAATGCCATTATGAGTAAGCGTGCGCCCACTAAAGAGGAGGACCCCGACTGGAGCCCGGAAGACGTTCGCTACAGCGTTATCCGCTACGTCACTACTGATATCCAGAACGCCATGGGCCCGCACGTACACGATCCCCGTACCGGCGAGATTCTCGAGTCCGACATCATCTGGTACCACAACGTGATGAAGCTGCTCCGCAACTGGTACATGATTCAGACGGCTGCCGTTAACCCCGAAGCCCGGACGCCGAAGTTCAAGAAGGAAGTGATGGGGGAGCTCATCCGTTTCGTCTCCGCTCACGAGGTCGGCCACACCCTTGGCTTGCCTCACAATATGGGTAGCTCTTCTGCTTACACCGTTAAGCAACTACGCACCCCTGGTTTTGTGGCCAAGAACGGTACGGCGCCCAGCATTATGGACTACGCCCGCTTTAACTACGTTGCCCAGCCGGAAGACAACGCAGACATTCACCCCGGCATTGGCCCTTATGACTACCACTCCATCGAGTACGGCTACAAGCCCATGCCCGGTGAAACAACTGAATCTGAGCGGCCCGCCCTCAACGCTATGGTAAAGGCTAAAGCTGACGACCCCGTCTATCGATTTGGTGCGCAGAGTCGCGCCGGCCACGACCCGAGTGCACAAACAGAAGACCTGAGCGATGATGCCGTGATGGCCTCCGACCTGGGTATTAAAAACCTGAAACGAATCGTCCCGAACCTAACCGAATGGATGGCAGAAGACGGCAAGTACTTCGATGACCTGGAAAATGTTTACGACAACGTCATCGGCCAGCTACGTCGCTACACCGGCCACGTGGCCAACAACGTAGGTGGCGTCATCGAATGGCAGCGCTCGGCTGACGAGAATAAGCCCGTTTACAAAGTAGTGGACGCGAAAAAACAGCGCGCAGCCGTAGATTTCGTCAACCGGCAAATCTTCACTACGCCGGAATGGTTGCTGGACGAAGACATCCTCAGTCGCATCTCCGCCAGCGGCGTTAGTGCCAAAATTGAACGTCTGCAGGCCGGTGCTTTAAGTACGCTCATGCGGACCAGCCGCCTGGACCGTTTGGCCGAGCAACACGCCATGGACGATTCTGCCTACGGCCTCATGGATCTGATGAATCAGACCCGCAGCGGTGTTTTCACTGACGCTAACACCAACTCTGCCATCGGTCGCACCCTGCAGTCCAACTACGTTGATGGCCTTGCCGCCGTGCTGAAAAACGAGTCGGTTTCCGCAGATGTCCGTGCTGCAGCGCGGGCAACGCTCACTAATATCCTGGCCATCAACACCGCCAAAGAAGTTCGTGTCGGCAGCAGCCTGAAAACTCCTCTTGGCACCCAGGACCTCGTGATGGGCCACAAGCAGGAACTCGCCCAGCGGATTAAGCTGGCGCTGAATGGCCTGGAGGCGATGATCGACGGGAAGTAACATTAGTCTTTTGGTTCTTTGGGCTTCCGCTATTACGGGCGGTAATATGGTAGCCCGAAGAACCAAAAGACCAACTTACCATTCCAACCTATCCCCCACCTGCAGTCCATGTCGTTCTGCGTAGCCAGCGTTTACCTCCAGTACATATTTTGCGGGGGCTCCGCTGGGAACGGGGTCGGTGCTTTTGGGCGTAGTATTTCGTTGAATACTGACGATCTTTTTGTCTTCTCCAATGTAAATTATATCCAGCGGAATGTAAGTGTTGAGCATCCAGAACGACTGGGGCTCGTTGGCTTCCATGATGAAGAGCATAGCCTGATCCTCGTCCATCTCCTGGCGGTACATTAAGCCTTTGACCCGGCTCTCCTCGTCATCCGCCAGCTCAATGTTGAGCTGCACGATGGATTCAGTAGCACCGTCTCGGTAGATGGCCAGGTCGCCATCGTCCGTAAATTGGGGACCCGTGTAAGCAGGACTTTTAGGAATACTCATGAGGATAAAAGAGATCAACGCAAGGCTCAAAAGCCCGATGATGAGATAGCGCTTAATGTTAGATTTTTTCTTGGGCTGATAGCCGGCAGCCGCGTGGGGCCGTTTCTGCGTGGGGGCTTTTCTTGGCATTGGGTTAGCATTAAATTCGACAGCAAATATAGTCTTGTTACAACCGCTTGGCAGCTGGGGTGTTTATTGCGGTGTATGGGTTCAACATCTACCAACCTAAGTTGGTGCGGTGTTACGAAGCTCTTCGAGCTGTTACTGCCTGATCGCTCCGTATGACCCAACTTCTTTTATCGCCGCTGCTCTCGGGCATCCGGCAACCCGCAACCGGCAACCTTTATGGTCGAACAAGGCGACCCCATCCTGCTTCCCTCCACCACTGCCTCCGCCGCTACACGGCGGGCCGAGGCGCTCATCCCTACGCCCTTCGGGCAGTTTAGGATGATTGCTTATTCTGACGACCCCGAGGCTTACTCTCCGCACATCGCCCTGGTACATCCTGACATGGACCCCACCTCGGAGGTTATTGTGCGTATCCACTCCGAGTGCATCACGGGAGATCTTTTTGGTTCCAAGCGCTGCGACTGCGGCGAGCAACTCAACCGGGCCATGCGCATCGCCGCTTCGGGTAAGGGCATGGTTATTTACCTGCGGCAGGAAGGTCGGGGCATCGGTATTATCAACAAGCTGAAGGCTTATCAGTTACAGGATCAGGGTCTGGACACCATCCAGGCCAACCTTCACCTGGGCTTCGAAATCGATGCCCGACACTACGAGGTGGCTCAGGGAATTCTTGAAGACCTGGGTGTAAGCCAGATTCAACTGCTGACGAATAATCCGGAAAAAGTGGACTCCTTCACGGAGGGAAAAGTGAAGGTGGTGCGCCGCCTGCCCATCATCATTGACCCCAGCAAGGAGAACAAGGGCTACCTGCACACTAAGGAAGCAAGCATGGGGCACTGGTTGAAATTGTAGCAGGACCTCTCTGAACAAAGCTGCTTAGCCTTGTTTTCAGCCGCAGACTTACACCAGCAGTACCGTTTATCAGGGCGCTCACCGCAGGTGCAGGGAAAGTTAGCGGAGCAAGACCCTGACCGGAGACATAGCTTCCCTCCCTTACAGTAAGGTCTCCTAAAGGCAGAACCAGCCACCTTCCATCCTTCACCTGGCCGTTGAAGCCCACCTTTGCACCTGCGTTTGCGCCACCTTTTGGGCCCCTCAAATAATTCTTTTCCCTCCAACCTTGCACATCTGCTCCAAGTATGCGTTTTTACGGGGTCAAAATCACCCAGCGCACATGAGTACGACCTACCGCAGAGAACCATTATGGTATAAAGACGCCATCATTTACGAACTGAACATCAAAGCTTTTTTTGATAGTAATGGCAGTGGTGTCGGCGACTTTGCCGGTCTTGAGAAAAAGCTCGATTACCTGGAAGAGCTGGGTGTTACCGCCATCTGGCTACTCCCCTTTTACCCCAGCCCCCTGCGGGACGACGGTTATGACATTCAGGATTACTACAAAGTCTCCGAAGCCTACGGCGACGTGGATGATTTCAAGCGTTTTCTCGACGCCGCCCACGCCCGCGGGCTGCAGGTGATCACCGAGCTGGTCATCAACCACACTTCCGATCAGCACCCTTGGTTTCAGCGCGCCCGCAACGCGCCGATTGGCAGCAAGGAACGGGACTACTACGTTTGGTCCGACAGCGACGAAAAGTGGCCCGATGTCCGTATCATTTTCACCGACACCGAAACGAGCAACTGGACCTGGGACCCCGTTGCCAACCAATACTACTGGCACCGTTTCTTCAGCCACCAGCCGGACCTGAACTACGACAGCCCGGACGTGCAGCGGGAAATCATCGAAATTCTCGATTACTGGATGAATATGGGTATCGATGGCTTCCGCCTTGATGCCATCCCCTACCTCTTCGAGCGGGAAGGCACCAATGGTGAGAATTTACCCGAAACCCATGAGTACCTGAAAAAGCTACGTAAGCACGTAGATGACAACTACGAAAATGTGCTCTTCCTGGCCGAAGCGAATATGTGGCCGGAAGACAGTGCCAGCTATTTTGGTGATGGCGACGAATGCCACATGAATTACCACTTCCCCCTCATGCCAAGGCTTTATATGAGTGTGAAGCTGGAAGACCGCCACCCGATCACGGATATTTTTGAGCAGACGCCCGAAATACCGGAAAATTGCCAGTGGGCCACCTTCCTGAGGAATCACGACGAGCTCACGCTGGAAATGGTAACGGAAGAGGAACGGGACTTTATGAACAGCACCTACGCAGCCGACCCGATGGCCCGCATCAACGTTGGCATTCGCCGCCGGCTGGCGCCGCTGATGGACAATGACCGCAATAAGATTGAGCTGCTCAACGTGCTGCTCATGAGCCTGCCCGGCACGCCGGTTCTTTACTACGGAGACGAAATCGGAATGGGAGATAACTACTACCTGAAAGATCGTGACGGTGTCCGTACACCCATGCAATGGAACAATCAAGAAAATGCCGGCTTCAGCATGGCCAACCCACACAGCCTTTACCTGCCCGTCATCCGGGATTCAGAGTACAGTTACCGTTGGGTTAATGTCCGTCGGCAGGAGCAAACGCCCAACAGTTTGCTCAACTGGACGAAGCGCCTGTTGGCCAAGCGGAAAAGTTTCCGTGTTTTTGGCCGGGGAACTATCCAGTGGCTAAAACCAGACAATGGCCGCGTACTTGCCTTCATCCGGGAATATGAAGAAGAGCAGGTCGTTGTTGTTATTAACCTTAGTCGCCATCCGCAGTCCGTTGATCTTAACTTGAATGAGTTTGAAGGTCGACGGGTGCGCGAGGTTTTCGGGCAAACCCATTTCAATGACATTTCCCGGGAGCCCTACCCGGTTACGCTTGGGGGGCATGGTTACTACTGGCTACAGCTGGAAGCCCTCGGCGCCAGTGCTACTGATCAACGGGACCTCAGCAACAGCAGCCTGAAATCAGAAGGGCTAACAACACTCTTTAGCCGCAACAATCTCCGGGAACTTGAGAAAAAAATCTTACCCGCTTATCTGAAGTCTACCAGTTGGATGGGCAATCGGGCCGGACAGCTGGAAGGTATAAGTGTCGTTGACCAGTGGATTCAAGAAGTCAAAGGGCGGCACTATGGCTGGGTGTTCATGGAAGCAAACTATTTAGAGGGGCTGCCGGACATGATTCAGTTACCTCTCGCTTTTGACCTCTACCGGGAAGAGATAGACTATGGAAGACGAGAAGAGGCTATCTGCCGGATTTCCACCAGCAAGTATGGCGAACTCGTGATGATTGATGCGCTGGCGGATGATGAATTCCGCCTCGCAATGGCCAACGGCTTCCAGGACTTTGGAGAAGTAGACGGTATGAAGTTTATCGGTTATGACAGAATGGTCGCCGCCAGCCCACAGGAACTTAAGCCTGCTCATAGCGGAACGGAATACCAGCTGTTACAGAGCAAGGACTACAACGTCAAATTTTACCGCAGGGTCCATATGAACAACGTCCCTGACCTGCAGGTGAAGCAGGCACTTAACCGATTTGCCTACGCCAATGCCCCAACGGTGATTGGCAGCCTTCACTTTGCCCCTAAAAAGGGTGTGAACGCCACTCTGGCCATTTTCGAAGACCGCATCAGTAGCGAAGGCCTCGCCTGGGACTACGTGCGCAGCAACCTGCATCGTTTCGGTGAGGATGTGCTGACGCGGCTGCGGCAGCCGCAGCGGGATTCCCCCACCGCCAAGCCGGAGGAAATCTCCGTCACGGATGAAGTAGTGTACAGTGACATGCCCGCCACGATTCAGCAAATTCTGGGAGCTCTCTTCATCACTAAGCTGGCGGATCTTGGCCGGACCATCGCCGCTTTCCACAGCATCATGCATGGCCTTAAAGAAGAGAAAAACTTCGCCCCCGAGCCGCTCTCTTTACATTATCAGCGTAGTGTTTATGCAGGCCTGAAAGGAGATGTCCGCAGTACGATTGATCTGCTCAAAAAAAGTATGTCAGAGCTGGAAGATGACGCCATCGCTATCGGGGAGGTAATCATCGAAAAAGAACCCATCATCCACACTAAGCTCAAGCGGATATTCGACCATAAAATCGAGTCCGACAAGATCCGCATACACGGAGACTTCACGCTGGAGCAAGTGGCGATGAGCGATGATAACTTCATCATCCAGAATTTTGACGGAGACCCCGACCGGACCTTCAGCCAGCGCAGCCTTCGTCGTAGCCCGGCCAAGGATCTCGCTAACCTGATGCGGAGCATCAGCTACGCTGCCGGCCTCGTCTTCGAAGACCTGGCTTCAAGTTGCCGGCAGGAAACAGCCGACCACCTGGAAGACTGGCTGCGCACGGCCCACCGTTACCTCTCCGCTGAGTTCCTTACTGCTTACCGCAAAGCTGCCGACGGCACGCGGCTACTACCGGAAGACGAGAATGACCTGGAAGTGCTACTCGATGTCTTCCGCATCGAAAAAGCCATGCAGGAACTTCGCTACGACCTTTATTACCGGCCAGCTCAGGCCATCATACCGCTTAGGGGGCTATTGGAACTGTTGGATGATACAGAGGACTAAGCGACTGAGCAATTCCTCTCCATGTTGCCAGGAGTAAAATATAATCCTGAAAAGGGTTCCGGTTCTTACCCTGCCCTTTTAAGCACTGCCGGAGACCTTCGTCTTCAGACGATGGATCCCCTCATTCTCCGTGGCTGACACGTAGAGAAGCCGCTCCTGCCTTGCCGTTTGACAAGTGGTAATCCCCTTCACCAGAAGGGGATTTTAATGGATAACTAATTTTTGGGATAACTTCGTCAGGTATTCCCTTGCGTCCTTCATCGCAGCTTCAACGCCTGGTGCGATTTCCATGATTTCGAATACGGATACGGAGCCCGCCAAAGCCCCGGCCCTCAGCGTTGAGCGACCAGCAAAAAGGTAACAGTCCGTCCCTGTCTGCGCGCAACGATTCAGGATGCCCCCCACGACTTTTCCACGTAACGACTGCTCATCCAGTTGCCCTTCACCACTGATCACGACATCTGCCCACTTGATCTTTTCATCCAGTTGGGTTTGTTCTGCGATGAGGTCAAAACCAGGAGTCATTTTAGCGCCGAGTAAGCCCACCAAACCTGCACCAATACCGCCGGCTGCACCGGCGCCGGGCAGATCAAGGACGGACTGGTTGGTCATAGCTTCAATTAAACTCGCGACGTGGCTTGCACCGCGCTCCAACTGTTCAATGGCTGCCTCATCAGCACCTTTCTGGGCAGCATACATCCGGGCGGCTCCGGAGGGGCCGCAGAGGAGGTTGTCAACGTCGCACAGGAGAGTAATTTCGGTGTCTTCCCACGGCCGGTAGTCGGGCAGTTTAATCCGCCGGATATCCGCCAGGTTCTTCCCGGTGGGCCGGATTTGCTTGCCGCGGCCATCGAAAAAGGTAAAATCCAGTGCTTCGGCGATCCCCAGACCGAGGTCATTAGTAGCGCTTCCGCCGAGCAGGAGAGAGATATTTTTTTTACCTCTTACCAGTGCATCCCGCAACTGCACCCCCGTACCGAAAGTACTGGTCAGCAACGGGTTTCTTTCTGCCGGGCTGAGCAGCACCAGCCCGCTGGCGGCGGCGACTTCGATGAAAGCCGCATCATCATTTTCCAGGTAAACGGCCTCCAGTGCCCGGCCAAACGGATCGCAGGTTTGAATCAGGCGCGGACGCAGGTGCAAATATTGGTTGAGAACAGCAAGGGTGCCGTCACCACCGTCCGCCAATGGTGCGGAACGAATATCAGCATCCGGATAGTTCGTCCGCAGACCCGCTGCGATAGCCACGCATACTTCGTGGGCGCTGAGGGAGCCCTTGAATTTGTCGGGGGCAATGAGGATGTTCATCGTTGGCCGGTTTTATCGGGTAATGGGAAGCAGGCCATCGCAGCACCGAGGCAGGCAGAACTTTCCCCGTCGAGCGCCTGGTGAAGCCGGATAGAACGGGGGGCGAGCCAGGCCTCTAACTCCGGAGCGAAGTACGGCCAGGCCCGGGCAATGTTGCCACCAATCAGAAGGTTATCCGGTTGAAAAGCGGTAAAGAGTGGCTGCAGGAGCTGATGCAGATTATGGTTAAAGGTGGAAAAGATTGCCGCCAGGGCCTTCGGATCAGCTGTTTCCAGAAGTTCCTTAACCCCTGCCACCACCAGGCCGTATTCTTCTTCGGCGGAGCGGACAAACCAGCGGGTGCTGAAATAATCGTCGGCTGAAGCGTCATGGAATGGTTGGGCGTAGACCTCCCCCCCGGGCGGGATTCCGGGGCCGGAGGTGACCAGGCTGCCATGACGGATGAAAGCCGAGCCGACGCCCGTCCCGAGCGTAATAGCGATAGCGCTCTGTTGTCTGTCCGGGTCAATCTTTTTGCTTGCGCCCAGACCGAAGCAAGCGGCATCATTAGCAAAATTTACCGTTCTGTCTTTGCTCCTTCCATCCCTCATTGCACCTGCGGCAGCGCCCACAAAAGCTTCCCGAAGGCTGGTGCCCTGCAAGCGGGAAAACTTTCCGCCAGACGAGAACAGCCCAACACCCCGCTCATAATCAAAAGGCCCCGGCATAGCGACGGCAATCCGGCCGGAAAAGTTTGCCGAACGGGCGATGGTATTGTTAAGGTGTTCCCGCCATTCGGACAGTATCCTCTCCCGGGAAGCTCCGCCGTCTACCTTATTCGTAAACAGCGGACTGCACCGCTCGTAACCATTTGCTCCTTCGTTAACCAGTAAGGAGCTGATGTGGCTGCCACCGATGTCTACCGCGACTATATCTCCTCTCATGCCAACAGATTAGGGAAGTAAATGCTGAACAAAACGATTAAGAGAAAAAAGCCGAGTAGCCCCCCTGCCTTTGACCAGTCGACCTCGTAGGTTGGCTCAATGAAGGTTTCCTCAGCTGCCTTCCGGGCAATAACATAACTCGCCAGAGAGCCCACCAGAAGAGTGACAACTGCCCCGACGGCGTTCCACCAGAACCAGAAGACCGCCGGCACCCACAGCCAGAGATAAACATTGACCAATACACCGGCGAGAATACCAAGATTAATGGCTCGTCCGTGAATACGCTTGAAGCCAATGGCGGCGATGAAAGTCGCCAGAATGGGTCCGTAAAAAACGGAACCGATTTTATTGATAGCTTCAATAACCGTTTTGGCAATATCACCGGTAAAAAAAGCCAAAACAATACATACCACTCCCCAGAATAGCGCAGCGCGCTTGGAGTAGGACATATACTCTTTATTGCTTAGCGCCTTTCTGGAGTGAAAAAAATCTTCTACCGTCGCTGCACTGAGAGAATTAATTGCGGAACTGAGTGAAGACATCGCCGCCGAGAAGATAGCCACCATCAATAAGCCAATGATACCATGTGGCAAATAATCACGGATAAAAACCGGCACCATAAGGTCGGGCTTCTCGATTGGAACAGCGGCGCGGAAGGCAGGATCCTGAATAATCAAGGTGCCAATGACCAGCCCCATAAGGCAGTAGGTGAGAGTGATTGGAAACCGCATCAAACCATTACAGAGCAGCGTCTTGTTCAGGACGTCTTTGCTCCCGGCAGAAAACAGGCGTTGTGCCTGGCTCTGATCCGTACCGTAATAGGAGGCGTAGAGAAAAAAACCACCGATGAGCATGGGCCAGAAGCCAAACTCATCCCCCTTTTGCAGGCCCATATTACCGAAGTCTACCGCTTTCAGGCGGGCAGGGTCGACTTTGGTGACGAACTCTCCCCAGCCACCAAGGTAGTAGATTCCAAAGCCGAGACAGATAACGATACCTACGGTGAGAACGATCATCTGAATTACGTCCCCGTAAACAACGGCCTTCATACCTCCCTGCAGGGAATACACCAATGTAACAGCCCCGATACCCAGGATAGTCTGCCACATGGGAATGGCCATTACACTGGTTAGAATCAAAGCGATAGCGTAAATCATTACGCTGGTGGCAAAAGCCCGGCTAATCTGGAACACACCACTGAGCAAGACGCGGGTAGAGCGACCGAAACGCTTCTCAAGGTAGCCGTAAACGCTTACGATCTTAGCGTTGAAAAGTGGCGGAATCAGAAAAGCCATCAGAAAGAGCATCGCGATCGGGACGGCAAACTCATAGGTCAGCCAGATCATTCCGCCACCTTCCTTTAACCCTACGAAAGCAGGGGCAGAGACGAAACTGATGGCCGATAACTGAGTAGCAGCCGTACTGATGGACAATGCCGCCCAGCCAAAGGATTTCCCACCCAGAAAGTAGTCTTCCCCGGAGGAATTCTCGCTAAACCTCCTCCCCAGCCAGAGAAAGACCAAGAGATAAATGGCAATAATGGCATAGTCAAAATAATTCATAAGTTCAGGCGTCTAAAAAATCGAGGAGGACGGCTGAAGTCCAGGAAAATTGGTCTCCGCCGTAACCCTGGGTTAAAGATGCGGCTTGTGCTTTATTCGATTCGAAGTATTCATAGAAACCATGCTCACGGATCAGGTGAATTGCATCAGCGCGGACAATATCAGCCAGATCGTTGAAGCCATAATTCTGCAGTCCCTGGTGAACCAGCCAATTCATGTGCGGCCAAATGGGCCCGCGCCAGTAGCGCTTGGAATCGAAGCGGGGGCTGTCTACGTCAAAGCTGGGGCATAAGTAGAAGCCACGGTCGTGCAATTGCTGGAGATAAGTTTTCAGCGCTGTAGCCTGCTTCTCATCAGCGATGCCAGCGGTCAGAGACACCAACGCCCCAATTTCCTTCCCAATGATCTGTTTTTCACCACGAAGGTCATACCCCGTAAACGTTTGCAGATCTTCATTCCAGAATTTACGTTGATAGGCAGGTATCGATTGGGCCTGCCACTCTTTCAATTCTCCAACGTCAAATCCGAACTGTTCACCGATGCGAATCAGGCTGGCATTGGACTTTATCAGGATGGCGTTCATCATGGTGTCCTGAACGAGAAAGGGACTTTCTTCAGCAATGCCGGGGCCGTCGTATTGGTGCTTTTTCCCTAGTTCGAGGAGGTATACGTAGCGGTCATATTGATCAGCCGTCGGTCGTTCGTCGGCTGCAGCGATCTTGGTATCACGTCGCGTGTAAGCGGGTAAGGTAGCTTTATCAATTACGATACGATCCATGGACTCGTCCCATAATGGAGAGTTATCCCGTCCGGATTCCCAGGGGTGAAACATAAACATGAGCCCCTCATGATGGGGGTCGCGGTAGGTATAGAGGAAGCGATGATAGGCCACAACCTTGGGAAATAAACGCTGAACCCAGGCCTTCACCTTTTCCTCATTGGGAAAGCGGTTAAGCAAGTGCTGCAGCACAAAACCATGAACAGCAGGTTGGGTAATACCAGATGTTTTGGGCTTTTGCGGAGCACCGGCGTTTACGGTAGTTTCCCAAAAATCGAAGTTAGGAAAATAGGTAGTTTCCTTTTCGGAATGGAAAATAATGTGGGGAACCAGGCCATTGTCCCACTGCCCGGTAAAGAGTGTTTCCATCTCCAGCAGAGCGCGGCCGAGGTCAAATAAGCAGGTTCCGATGCTTGTAAATCCAGAATCCCAATTCCACTGAAAAGGGTAAAGCTGGCCAGAGGGGACGGTGAATCCATCCCGCCAATTGGCGTTCAGTACAGCTATGGAATTGGCGATCAGTTGTTCTGTAGACATATTTGTGTTAATACTGAAAGGAGGGGGAGACTTAAAGGCCTCCCCTCAAAGTCACTGGTAATAAATTAAACCTGTATGGTTTTCCCCGGAAAACCAATTAGGCTAAGGGCCTGAGTTTTTTAGAAATTGAAAGCAGCGCGGATGAAGATTCGGCGGGGCAGTATGGGCCGACCGACAAAAAACGCACTCACACCACCTGCCTGAGCATCTGCCTGACGGGGAGAACCTTCTGTTACCCCTGCAGAATCCAGCAGGTTAAAGACAGAGAGGCCGAGGCGCAGAGATTGCTTCTTGCCAAGGTCGAAGGTATAGCCACCGTCCAGGCGAACAATATTATATCCATCCAGCTCGACGGTGTTGGCGTCGTTGGCAAATTTCTTACCCAGAAAATTGGCGGAAGCACTTGCGTCAATAGTTCCATTATCATACATGCCACCCACCAGGCCCATGACGTTGGGTTGGCGACGGAGCTTATTGCCCACCTGCTCATCGTTGCCTTCCACCTTAGTAAACTCGTGGCTCTGCAGGGTCAGGTTACCGTAGAGGCTGAATGCTTCGCTCACCGCGTAGTTGAGGCTTGTCTCCAGACCAAAGGTGCGCGTACTCTGCACACGGACCTGCTCAATGACGCTACCAGGGTTATTGGGGTCGTTAACGAAATCTATGTTACGGCGATCATTGAGGTTAACCAGGAAGAGTGCGGCGGTAGCGGCAAATTTGTCCTTACCATACTTCATGCCCAGTTCACCCTGAATGATGGATTCGGTCTCATAAGAAAGCGTCTGACCTGGCGAAGAGAAACCCACTCCCCGCAGTTCGGGGAAGAAGTAGCCACGGGAAGCATTGGCGTAGACGTTTAGCGCGGGATTTACTTTGTACAGGCCGGCTACAGCTACGGCTACGTCGCTGGCGCTCACCTTGCCCTTGTTAAAGGTATTACTGCCTACACCGGTCTCCTTGGAAATGTCGCCAAAAGCTTTTTCCCAACGCAGGCCTACATCAAAGCTGAAGCGCTCCCCCTGATACTGATCACCAGCGAAGAAGGCCACTTTAGTGCTGCGGAGAACGTTGTTGGAAGTCTGCCGACCACTGATGAAACCACCCGTGCTGTAGTTAACCATTTCACCGTTATCGTCATAAGTCAGATTAACCACGCGAGGTGAATTACTAAAATCACCCAGAAAATTAAGGATCCAGTTATTGTCTTCAGCACGAGTGTCAGAGAGGAAGGTGCCGACGCTGAAGGTGTGATCTCCGGAAGTCTTACTCAGCTGAATTTCGCCCACTGTTTCTTCCATTGGTCGGGCACGATCAAGGATGCGGTTCTCGAAAAGGAGGTCGTTAGCACCAAGGGTCGTGCCGTCATCAACATAAGTGAAAGTGCCGTTATCGGGCAAATCCCGGTTATTCAGGTATACGGAAGCAGATTCAGGTACGTTACGCACACCATCCCCGTCAAGAAAGAGGTTGAAGTTGTGGTCATATTTTGCGGATTTAGCCTTGACGCTCAGCCGAACGTCATTATCAAAGCTGTGCTTAAGTTCCGCCATCAGGTAACCTCCGCTGGTAGAGACACCGTTCTCGATGGGTGAGTTAAAACGGCCGTTTGGTGTATCGAAGGAGAAATCCGTAGCCTGGTCAGTCAGGGTAGTAAATACCGTTTCGCCGTCGTTACCGATGGGTCGCTCGCGCTGACCGCTGTCGTTAGCCAATGGGTAAGGAAGGTAGAACTGCACATTGTCATTAATGGACTGTGCGAAGACGGTAAAGGAGCTATTGCCTTCGTTAAACAGCTTCTTGATATTAGCGCGCACCTGGTGGCCACGCGTAGGGAGCCCCGTCTCCAGTGGCCCTTCGTCGTAGCGGTAGAAGCCGGAAACAGCGTAGAACAGGTTCTCGGCCAATGGGCCGGAAGAAAGTACATCAACCTTAGCACGGCCGCCTTCCGCCCATTCAAGCTGCACGGTATTCTTTGGCGTCGCCGTACCGGTGATGCTGGAATAGTTAATAATACCCGCTACACTGCCCGCACCGAACAGGGTGGAAGAACCACCCCGGGTAAACTCAAGGTTTCGAATACCGATGTCGTTGCGGAAATACACATCATGCGCCGAAGAGTTCAGGCCGAAAGTACTAAGCACCGGAAGCCCATCCACCTGAAGGGGCGTAAACTGGTACTGTCCTCCCGAAGGCAAACCACGAACGAAGACGTTGGAAGCCACTTCTCCTCCCCCACCCTCGGCGGTAATACCTGGCACCGTCCGGAGGATGTCAGCCTGAGAATTACTACTTAGGCGTTGTAGTTGTTCCGTTCCGATCAACGTAATGGACATTGGAGACGCCTTCTGGGTACGGCCGGTAAAACTACCGGTCACTACCACTTCATCCAGTTGAAGGTTATCCGCATTCAGAATAATGTTCTCTGTGTAGGATTGGCCGTTTCGCACCGAAAGTGTCATTTCCTGAGTAGCGTAGCCGGTATAGGAGATGACAATCATTTGATCTCCGGCAGGAACCGAGACCGTGTAATTGCCATCAAAGTCCGTAACGGTACCGGAAGAGGTACTCTTGATAAGAATACTGGCGCCAATTAAGCCTTCACCTTTTGTGTCAGTAACTTTGCCGGAAAGCGTACCCTGGGCGAAAAGCATCCCCCCGGAAACGGCGAGAAAAAGAACCAGCACAAATGCCTGGCGTATGTTTTGGTAGTAGTTTTTCACAATAATAGTTTGCAATAATCTGAAATACTGCCCGAATAGTATGGCAGTCGTACAATGGCAAAATTATGTTGCAATACAGCGATTTTATGACAGCATACTCACCTCGACTGACACTATTCTATACTTTTTAGTTCAATAGTGCTCTATACTTGCTATTATTGTATTCATGAAGCCCGAATACGAAAAGATTATCGAGCCGGCAGAACGGTCTTTTACGGCAAAGGTGGTCAATCGATCAAGCCGACCGCTACTAAGTCAGGCCTGGCACTATCATCCGGAGCTGGAAATCTGTTTCACCCTGAAGTCTTCAGGCCGGCGGTTCGTAGGCAATCAGATAGCCGACTACCAGGTCGGCGACCTGGTAATGATGGGAACTAACCTGCCACATGGTTTCACGACGGATGTGTACTGTAGTCAAATCGTAGTCCAGATGACGGAAAATTTTCTTGGCAGGGACTTCCTGAACACCCCGGAGACGCGTCCAATCCGGACCTTGTTTCAGCGGGCCGGGCAGGGCTTGTCTTTTCATGGCAACACCCAAAAGAAGAGTAGTAAGCTCCTGCGGGAAATACTGAAGCACGAGGGCATGACTAAGCTGCGCTACTTACTGGAATTGCTACAGTTACTTGCCGAATCAGAAGAAGTAAGTTCCATCTGTTCACTGGAATACGCCATGGATCTCAACGTAGAGGACCTGGGACGAATAAAAGTGGTGTATGACCATGTGATGGAAAACTTCCGTGAAGAAGTCTCGATCCCCGAAATGGCTGCACAATTGAACATTAGTGAAGCAGCCTTTTACAAATTCATAAAAAAGCATACCAAGAAGACCTATACGCAGATCATCAACGAGTTTCGGATCAACCACGCCGGCAAGTTGTTGATGTCAACGGACAAGTCCATCACGGAGATTTGCTTTGAGAGTGGGTTCAATAACATCTCCTATTTCAACCGAAAGTTCAAACAGCTGATGACCCTTACCCCGGATGGATTTAGAAAACGCTATAAATGATGACAGGCATCAATTGTTCCCCACGCTGCGGTTATTAAGCGTTCACTGCACCTGCAGGCCCTGCCAAGCCCTAAAACAGCCACGCTACCACTTATAAAAAAGAACGGCCCGGAATCACCTCCCGGACCGTTCTCAAATTACTCAACAAATTTTTACTGGCTTAGAGCGTGTCTGAATTTAACACTTTGGGCTACCTGCGCAAAAGCCAGTTTTAGACACGCTCTTAACGCCCATGGATTTTCAGGTTGATAAAGTCCCGGAGGGTTTCCCCCTTATCACGGCGGGCCTTGATGAAGTCAGCGGTGACACCATGAATCCGAAGATTAACCAGGGTTTTCATGGGAATATCCTTGAAGCCGACTTCCCGGAAGGAAGCTGCGTACTCCGGGCTTACCCCATGAATCCGGGCATTAACGAACTCCTGCAACGTAAGATCAGTGTAACCCATGTTTCGAAAACCAGACACCAGGTCAGGGCTTACCCCATGGATCATGGCGCTCTTCACTTCATCCAGATCGCTCATATCCAGGCCGGCGCGCTTTAGCGCCGTTAATCGACTACGGCTCAAGCCGTGAATTTTGGCATTGGTGGCCTCCTGTGGACTCAGGTTGGCAAAACCGAATTCGGCCAGCATACTTACGAATTCAGCATCGACCCCATGGATGCGCAAATTCTTCGCTTCTTCCAGACTCAGATTGGTAAAACCCGCCTGCTTCAGATCAGCGATACCCGACACCGTTACGCCGTGGATTTTTGCGTTCACGATCTCGCTGGCAGAAAGGCCACCATAGCCGAGCGCCTTCAGCTCATCCACGTAGGCCGGGTTAACGCCATGAATGGCCATATTCTTCATTTGATCGAAGGATAAGTTGGTGAAGCCCGCCTTGGCCATACGGTCAATGTATTGAGGGCTGATGCCATGAATCTTCGCCTCAATCAACTCCTGCAGGCTCAGGTCTTTGAAGCCTGCCCCGGCCAGCGCCTTAGCCAGACCTTCACTCACCCCGTGAATCTCCAGTTCGATCATCTTATCAAACCCTGGCTGCCCGTAACCTAACCTTTTCAGAGAAGCCAGTCGTTCAGCAAACTCCCCCTGATCTTCGTAAAAGATGGCAAGCTTCAGCAAATCTTCATGGCCTGGATCATAGCCGAGGGACTTGATGTAGCGAACGTATTCTTCGCTCATGTCCGCCATAAAGAACAGCAGCAGTTCCCGTTCTTTATAGCTGCCGAAACCTTCCTTTTTCAGCATCTCTACGAAGGCAGGATTTTCTTCAAAGCTGAAATTTCCAACCCCGTCGTTTTCCTCAAAAATACCCTTTAAGGTCATCGTTCCAGAAGAGCGCCTGATGGTAAAAACGCCCATGGCGTTGCGGGGAAGGTTGCCCAGCTCGGCCAGATCAAAACAGCGCGAGCTGTTCCACTGATAGTTATTGTTGTAGGCATTACTGCGAGACATGAAGTTGAAACAGATATCCTCTCCCTCAATCAGAGCAGTCCAGCTGTTCAGGCTGTTTTCCATGCCTTGGGGCATAGCAATTTTAGCGGCCGGGCCAGCATTCAATACCGGGCTCGGAACGGGAACGGGGGCAGGAGCGGCTACCGGAGCGGGCGGAGATACGGGCGCTGCCGTGGTCACTGTGCCTGCCGAATGTGCAGGTGCAGGAAGGGCCAAACCCGAGGCATCCATCTCCGCCAAAGGTGCCGCCGGCGGTGGTGGAGGCACGGGCGATGTTACCATCGTAGCAGGTACCGGAGCGGGAGGAACCGGAGCAACGGGTGCTACCGGAGACTGCGCCACGGCGTTAAACTGCAACATCGAGAAGAAAAGCAAGGGAAGAATAGTGAGGTACTTCCAGCCGGAACGGGCGGAGGATTTTTTGGATTTCATCATGGTAATACGCTTTTCGAGAAAGTTTTGGTTATAGCTGGCCACCAGGCCATTCGGAAAATTGGGCACCGCGACTTTTACCAGACTCAACTGGTAGCTTTCGGGGTCATTGCCGATGCGGAGCATCTCTGCGTCCGTCAAAAACTCCAGGTTGTGCTCAATTGCAGATCGGTAAAGCCAGGCAAAGGGGTTAAACCACTGAACGATCACCACCAGCTCAGCCAGCAACAGATCAATACTGTGCTTTTGGCCAACGTGAATTTGTTCGTGCTGCACGATCTGGTGAAAAGTATCGGGATCGTAGCGGTCGGGGTTCAGGAAGATGCGGTTCCAGAAGGAATAAGGAGCGTCATCTTCGTGCATCTCCACCAGGCGGAAACCGCCCAGATCATGGCCCGGGTAGCGGATCATCCGGAGGAGTAGCTGCCCGAGTTGCAGCAGAAAGTTGAGGCCAAACACCAGTACACCCGCGAGGTAAACCCAACGGAGAATTTTCAGCCAGTCGATGGGCGGTGCTGCCGGAGCCACCTGCTCAGAGGCCGAAGCCGTTGCCGGTTCAACGGATGAGGGCTCTGCCTCAACCCTCGATGTCCCGGGTGAGGTAATGGCGGGTTCTGGTGTAATCATCGTCTCCGTAACGGAGGCTGATGGCTCAGGAGTCTCCTCCACTTTCAGCACCAGGGCTTCTTTCAACGACCAGGCCGCCGGCACAGTGATGAGCGGTAAGGTCAGGGAACCCGCCAGACAAGCCAGCAATACCCAACGGTTAAGCCGGAAATGCGTTTCGCTGCGCAGCAACAACCAGTAGTAGAGGAAACAGGCCGCTAACAGCAAGCCCGCGTGGAGGAGGTAATTCATTTCTTCTGGTTTTTGATCATTTTCAGCAGACGTTCCACGTCGGCCTCACTGAGCTTTTGCTCCTTAGCGAAGAAGTTGACCAGCTTGAGCGGAGAGCCGTCAAAAAAACCTTCCACCACATCACCAACGGCTTTGCTTTGGTACTCTTCTTTGCTTACGATGGGGAAAAAGCAATAGGCGTTTCCCTGCTTTTCGAAGCCGACAAAGCCTTTGTCCTTGAGCAACTTCACCATCGTGGAGACGGAATTATAATGGGGCTTGGGGTCCGGTAAAAGTTCGATGATGTCTTTCACGAACCCCCGTTCCAGCTTCCAGAGGGCTTGCATAATCTGGGCTTCGCGCTTGGCTAACTTCTGCATAACTACTAATTGATTAGTACAAAGGTAGTACTAATGGATTAGTATTGCAACTAATGGATTAGTATTTAACATTTGAGCATAAGTTGGCAGGGCGCCGGAGCGCGGGTGCAGTGGAGGGTAGACGGTAGACGGTAGACTGTAGAGCATATCTACTGCTTGCCGCTCTACCGTCTACCGCTCTACCGTCTACAGCCTACCGTCTACCAAATCACCTTGCTCGCTCAAACACCAGCGTCTCCCCCAGGAAGGTCTCGTAATAGCCGAAGAACTGCCGGTAGGCCCAACGCTCGGGGAATAGCTCGAGTGGGCGGAAGGCTTTGAGCAGGCGCGCATCCGGCTTGGTCCCTTTCAGCAGGGCCTGCATTTGTGCGCACTGGCCCTCGGGGCCGGGGTTGTAAACCTCCGTTTCGCAATCTGGCCAGCCAAAGGGCGTAGTCATGCTTTTGGCGTAGCGGCGGAAATAGGACTCGTGGAGAATGGCGTAGTCCCAGTCGACATCCATAAAGTACCAGGTTTTACGGAGGCCTTTATGGCCGACGTAGTTGGACGCAGCGATGGTCGCCTCTGCCGGAAGCTCCGTGGCGATCCACTCCCGCATCTCATAGCGGGTATCAAACCAGTGGTTGCTCTGCCCAATGAGGGCGAACAAGAACGTATAGGTTACCACCGCCGCCGGTAGCCAGGGCCGGCGCTGCCGCAGCTGGCTCAGGCCATAAGCCGCCAGCAGACAAACCGCTGGCATAAATACATTTACCCGGCGAATGAAAGCAGTATCCACTGACCATCGCACCAGAAATTCGCTCAAGAGCCAGCCGGCGGCGTAGAGTATTGCCAGCCGGGTAAAGCCCTGCCCGTTAACCTCCTTTGCACCTGCGGACTCGCGCCCAAACATTCTGAATGCCCGGCTTAGTGCGTACACCGCGAGGGCAAATACCGGCAGGCCAACTCCCGCCAGCACGCCGGCCGGATAAACGATCAGGTTGTCCCGGAAATGATCATCCACCGGAACGCCGTTACGGTTCAATTCGCTAAGTGTCTGAAAGGTTGACGCTATGCTGTCCCACGCCCAGCCGTACACAAAAGCAGCGACAAACACGGCCAACAGGCCCAGTGCCAGGGCGATGAAATACACGGGAATTCGCTTTTGCAGAGCGAGAAATAATAATAGTAGACCTCCCCATCCTAATGGTAAGACATCAAACTTAAAGGAAAGCGCTCCCGCCACCCCGAGGGCGAGCCAGATCAGACCGCTAATTGTTGGCAATCGCAATAGCTGGAAGCCCCCCAACAGCGCGAGGTAACCCCACAGAATATATCCGCTGGCCGGCAGACAGTAATGGCTGTAGGTAGCATTGACGTCGCAAGCGGCCATCAGTAAAGCCGCTATGGCAGCGGCCGGCGGATCGAGACCACTGACCCGTCCGAGTTTGTACACGACAATGATGAGCAAGATGGCAAAAACAGTGGACAGCTGCCGGCCCAACAGAATGAAACCAGCGAAGGAAGGCACTTGTCCACTCACTTTATACCAACCATAAGCCGTGTAAGCCATTAGGTGCCCGTAGCCCCGAACATTCCACGGGGCGTCAGAATAACTCCCTACTTTTTCTCCCTCATAAAGGTCGTTGAAACGAGTGGTGGCGATGTGCACGTGCTGGCCTTCATCGGGCTCAAAGGTTTGCCAGTTCGCCTTATGATCTTGCGTAAACCAGCCGGGAACGCGCAGTGCAAGGCCCAGTAAAAGTGCCAGAACTAACCAATATTTCGGGGACGGACCAGCGGGCATCAGAAGTCGTAAAAGTAGGTTTTCAGCCAGGCGTAATGCTCCCGCCAGTTGCGCAGAATCATCAACACGGTGATGATGGCCGCGAAGATCAGAATCAGACGAGCCTTCTTACCGGTTTCGGTATTGCGCTCACGACGGCTCTTATAGCTATGGCGGGTAGACTGTTTTGGCATAAGACGAAGATAGTAATGTAGGTTGGCAGTTGTATGGTAATAGAAAGGCTACAGCACAACGACCAAACGGCTTTGAGGGAACATTCTCCGTTTACACCATCTCAGCGAAAGCTTCCCATACCGCCCCTTCCGGCAAGGGAGCAGTATGTTCCATTCGCTCTCCCGTAATGGGATGGTTGTAAGCAATGCGGTGGCTGTGCAGGTCGATATGTCCATCTTCGTTGGATCGCTTAAAGCCATACTTAGCATCTCCACGAAGCGGACAGCCGATGGCGGCAAGTTGCGCCCTGATTTGATGCTTGCGGCCCGTCTTCAACTGAACAGCCAACAGGTGGTACCGGTCGCTGGAGCCCAGCACCTTGTAGTGTAACTCTGCGGCTTTGTTGCCGGGGGCCGGGTTTTCTTCAATAACGGAGCGATTCCCTTTTCCGTTGCGGAGGTGATGGACGAGCGTAGCCTCGTCTTCTTCCGGGCGGTTCGCCACGATGGCCAGGTAGTGCTTATCGACCGTTCCGGCTTTAAGCTGGCGCGTCAGCGCCGTCTGGGCCGAAGGTTTTTGCCCCAGTAAGACGATGCCGGAGACCGGGCGGTCCAGGCGATGAATCAGGTAAAGGTCATGCCGGATGTAAGCGGCTCCCAGCCCGAGTAAGCTGGGGTCTCCCGTTTTATCGGGCTGTACGGCCAGGCCTGCAGGCTTGTTAAAAGCGATCAGCTGGTTGTCTTTATGCAAAATCCAGTCACTGATGCGACCTTTAAATCGGGGAGTATCCGCCATAATTCAGGGTAATTCTTCGTAATCGATATAATCCGTATCGTTGTCCGGTTGATCGGAAATCTCTACGGTGTCATCGTCCACTCTGGGAGGGGGAGGTGGGCCCTGGTTTACCTGTGCTTGCATAGCGGAATACCATTGGTATCCCCGATAAGCCAGATAGACTAAGGCGATGGTGATGATGAGATCCATAGGGCAAAGGTACGGATCAAGGATCAGGCAAATGTATAGATTTGGATATTCTACACCCGGAAATCCGGCACCAGGCTCATTAACTTCCGTAATCGCTCCCGCCGCGGCTCCGTCAGAGGGACCAACGGCACTCTCAGATGGTTTTCACAGAGACCGAGCATAGACACGGCGGCTTTGATGCCTACCGGGTTCCCTTCTACGTAGAGTAGCGGGTGAATGTCCAACAGATCGTAATTGAAGCGACGGGCGGTGGCGAAGTCGTTATTAAGTGCGGACTTTACCATCTGACTGAAGTGAGCCGGTAGTGCGTTAGCAATAACGCTGATGCCTCCGTGGCCGCCCATGGCGATCACGGCGGTGGTCAGAGGGTCATCACCGGAGAGCACACCAAAATCTTTATGGCAATGCTTGAGGATGGCAATGGACTGCTCCAGATTTCCGCTGGCCTCCTTAACCGCTGCGAAGTTTTGCGAATTTTCTGAAAGGCGGAGAATGGTTTCCGGAAGGACGTTGCTGCTTGTCCTGCCGGGTACATTATAAATGATGACCGGCAGCGGGCTGGCATCCGCCACCCGCATAAAGTGCTGGTAGATGCCTTCCTGCGGAGGTTTACTGTAAGCAGGACTGCTGGACATAATTCCCGCTACCCCGTCGAAGTTGAAACCCTTTATTCTTTCCTCCAGCCGTTCGGTGTAGTTGCCTCCGAAAAATCCAGCGACGATATCTACCCGTCCGTCTACCTGACGGATAGTAAAGTCCAGTATCTCCCGACATTCTTTTGAGCTGAGCGTAATGGCCTCCCCCGTAGTGCCGAGGCAAACGATGTAGTCAACTCCTCCATCAATTACGTAGTCAATGATCTGCCCCAGGGAAGGATAGTCAACAGAGTAGTCCGCTTTGAAAGGGGTAACAAGGGCAACGCCCGTCCCGCTGAATTTAGGTAGTGCTGTGTGCATTCGTAAAGCTGAATATTTGCTCGATGGCGGTTAACTGGTCCCGAATAGATTCTGCACGACCGGCGTCAAATTGTAAATGATAGGGAGTGTCCTCTAGGTCCTGCTTAAAGGGGCCTACTTTCAAACCTGCCTGCTGAATCGTTGCCAGGTAGTCTAATTCTTTGTGGATGACGGGGCCCAGGCGTAAGATTAAGTCGCAGTCGATTCGTTTAATCTCCACTAACGAGTCTTCTTTGGGTATTCCGTACCAGTTAAGGTTTCTGGGGGAAATAACCGGGAAGCCAAAGTTGGTTTCTCCTACGTCCTGACTGAAAAATCCGGCTATTTTAATTTTCTGCCCTTGCTTTCGATGGGCGTCCACCCATTTATCAACCACCTTACGATCTGTTGAGGAATCTGCTGGAAAGAGGATAAGAATACAGCGTGCATTGTCCGTATTTATCGGTTGTTGGCTTCCCATACTTCTACGGGAAGAACGGGCCCTCTCTTCTTGCAGTTTACGGCGGAAGAGCTTGTCCTTTATGTCGCTGAGCAGCCCCATGGATTAATCCCTGTTAGCCACGTGGCCAATGGCCGCGTACTTCTCGATGCGCTCTTCGATCATAGTATCCACATCTTTCTCCTGAAGAGCAGCGATGGCTTTTTTTAGTTGTTTTTTCAAAGACTTTGCCATCTCTTCCGGCGCACCGTGGGCGCCTCCCTGAGGTTCCTTCACGATCTCGTCAATGATTCCAAATCCGAGCATATCCTCGGCGGTAAGTTTCAGTGCTTCTGCGGCCTGTTCTTTATAGTCCCAACTACGCCAGAGGATACTGGAGCAACTTTCCGGACTAATGACCGAATACCAGGTGTTTTCAAGCATCATAACGTGATCGCCCAGGCCAATGCCGATGGCACCACCACTTGCCCCCTCTCCGATGACTGCACAGACGATAGGCACCCGAAGCTGAGCCATTTCAAACAGGTTGCGGGCGATGGCTTCCGCCTGACCCCGCTCCTCTGCTTCGATGCCAGGGTAAGCACCCGGCGTATCAATCAGCGTTATCACGGGGAAGCCGAATCGTTCCGCCATCTTCATTAGTCGCAGGGCTTTCCGATATCCTTCCGGATTAGCCATCCCGAAGTTTCGGTACTGACGCATTTTGGTACTAACACCTTTCTGGTGGCCAAGAATGACTACGGTCTGGCCATCCAGGTTACCAATTCCACCAACTACCGCTTTATCGTCTCCGTAATACCGGTCCCCGTGAAGTTCCACGAATTTGCGGCACATCTGCTGGATGTAGAAAAGGGAATAAGGTCTTTCCGGATGACGGGAGAGTTGTACACGCTGCCAACCGTTCAGGTCGCTGTAAATCTCTTTGCGTGTCTGACGAATTCGATTCTCCAGTTCCTGGATCGTCTCCTTCATATCTACGACTCCGTCTTCTTCCACCTGGCGGACTTTCTCCAATTGCTCATAGAGCTTTTCCAGCGGGCGTTCAAACTCGAGAAATACCATGGGCTTGATTCGGTTTTTGAGTAAAGCGGGGCAAAGGTAACGTTTATGAGGCAAGTTGTACAGGTTGCAGGTTTCAAGTGGCAGGTTCCCGTCCAAACCTGCAACCTGAAACTTGAAACTTGCAACTTGAAACCTGCAACTACCGCAGTTGTACGTTAGCTGCTCCCAGCAGCCCAAGGTCCGTAAAAATTTGCGCACGGTAGAAACCTGCATCTAGCTTTACGTCCAGCTCATGGGTAAAACTAAGCCGTTGGTTTTTTTCCACGTTTACATCGCGTCCTTCCAGAGCAATGAGGTTCATCGGCGCACCATTGACAATCGCCTTAGCCATTACTGGGTTTTCTGAAGTAACGGGAGTGCCGGACTGATCCGTCAACACGAAGTAGATAGGTCTGACGCCCAGATATTCATCAGGCACATTCGTGAGGTCAAAGCTGACATTAATGCGCTTTACCCGGCTGGCGTTGGAAGTGAGCTTTGTCCCTTTGTTTCCACGGAAGAGATCTACCTGGAAAGCTGAAGCTTTAAAAGCGCCCAGCGTCATTTTTTCAATTTCAGCTTCCATGCTTTTCGTCATGGTTTCCAGGTTAGTCGCCTTTTTCTCCATTTCGTAGGCTGCTGACTTGGCAGTGCTTAAATCCTGACGAAGAACAACGTTGGTCTTACGTAACTCTGCATTCTCCGTCTCCAATTCTGCCAGGTTGCGTTCTAAAGTTGCGCGGGTATTGATCAAATCCTCGATCTGAAGTCGCATTTGATAAGCTACGTCATTATCGTTCTTACGAGACTTCTGCGCCTGCCGCATGCTGTACAGCGCACGCTTGGCTTGTTCCTGAGCTTCCGTTAGCTGCCCGCGGAGTTCTTCGTTGTCAGCAGCAGCTGTTTCAAAAGCGACGCCAATACTATCTACCTCCATCTGAAGCTTATCCCTTAATAAGGCAAGCTGCGTTGCTTCAGCACTAATAGTCTCGTTTTCCACCTGCAATTCTCCGGCAGCATTATTACGGCTTATACCCCAAAAGAGAGATCCGAGGAACAGTAATCCGAGGATGATGGCTATGGCGGTCAGTGTTTTCTTATTCATTCTGCTTGGTTTTCTCCACAATAACGCAAAGTAGCGGCATTTGATCGCAGTTCCGGGCATCAAATACCGTTAAGGGCCTTTCTAATCCCATCTCCTATAACCATCTCTTCCTGCGGAACCACCACAACATCAACCCGATAATGGTCAACATTACTCCCCAAAGCATGAAGTAGCCGTTGGGTTGCCTCAGCTCCGGAATGTACTCAAAGTTCATCCCGTAAACTCCTGCTAAGAAGCTAAGTGGGATAAAAATGGTCGACACGATGGTAAGCGTTTGCATCACACTATTCATCCGGAAACTGATCTCGCTCACGTATAAATCATAGAGCCCGTTGGTTACGTCCCGGTAGGTTTCCACCAGGTCCGTGACCTGAATCACGTGGTCCTTTAAGTCTCTGACGAATAACTGCGTGTCTTCACCAATCAGTTGGTGCTCACTGTCACCAAAGCGACCGATCATTTCCCGCAGCGGGCTGGAACTCTTTCTCATTGTAAGCAGCGCCAGCTTGAGATTATGGATCAATGCCTTCGTTTCCATTTTGGGCTCCTGCATAATGCTGGCTTCCAGCTCATCCAGACTTTCTTCTATCTGGTCCAGGGCGACAAAATAGTTATCGATGATATTGTCCACCAATGCATAAGCCAGGTAATCCGCCGGCCGGCTCCTAATTCGCCCACTGGCGTTTTTCAAGCGTTTCCGAACGGAGGCAAAAAGGTCTCCTCCATCTTCCTGAAAGGTAATTACAGTGTTCTTGGCCAGGTAAACAGATACCTGCTCTACGTGAAGCTCTCTTTTATCCCGGAAGTAAGAGAAGGCCTTCAATTGTAACAGCACCCCCTCGTCATAGCCTTCCATTTTAGGCCGTTGCTGAATATCTACCACATCTTCCAGCGCCAGGGGATGCATTCCATATTTAGAGCCCAGGCTTTCCACCAGCTCCGTATTGTGCAGCCCCCGCATATCGTACCAGGCAACTGTCCCTTCCCCTACACTCTCTGATGGTATGGCGTCCAGTGTAGTAGACGTTTCAAAAGTACCGGCATTGTAGTGGGTCAGGTGAACGTGCACTTCGTCCATCACTCGTTCACCGGTGTACACCATTGTTCCCGGTGGCGCACCAACGATTCTACGAACTTTCGGGATGTTGCTGGTGGCGGATTGAATTAGTCGGGTGAGTCTCATTAAAAGCCAATATACCTAAACTGGAAAAAGTTGGCTTAAGGAGGTATGTATAGCTAGAGAAATAAATGGTCGCTTAACTTATTTAACCAGCTGGTGGACGGCCTACGCTATAGCTGCGGGCCGGCTGCCGGCTGGGCCAATAGAATTGTGAAGGAGGAGTGTTTATTAACGGCGCCTCTCGTGATGCAAACCTTACAAAGCCTGATTCCGGCATAGGCTGACGCAAGCTCATCAGACATTCAAAAGCGCCATTTTCCACAGTAAAGATTGTATGAAGGAAGGATTCTGTTTCTTCCGAATCACTCTGTTCTCCGGTAGGAACATCTCAAGCCTGTCCTTCCCCTTTCGCATTAACGTAAAAAGCCCCGGCAACTAAAGTTACCGGGGCTTTTCTGCTTGTGTTTCTGGTCATTATCCACCAAAGTCATCAAAAGCGATGTTCTCTTCGGGAACGCCAAGTTCATCCAGTCCCTGAATGACGGTCTGGTTCATCATGGGAGGACCACAGAAGTAGTACTCAATCTCTTCTGGCTCGGGGTGCTTGTTCAGGTATTGCTCCATCACGACTGGCATGATGTAACCCTTAAAGCCGTCACCGGGGGAGTCGATATCTTCTTTGATTTGCCAGTTGTCTTCGGGCAGCGGGTTATCCAGAGCGACATAGAACTTAAAGTTCGGAAACTCTTTCTCGATTTCGCGGAATTGCTCGATGTAGAAAAGCTCGCGACGCGTACGACCACCGTACCAGAATGACACCTTGCGGTCAGTTGTTTTCAGCGTATGGAAGAGGTGGAAGAGGTGACTCCGCAGCGGAGCCATACCAGCACCACCACCGATGTAAACCATCTCTTTTTGCGTCGGCTTGATGAAGAATTCACCATAAGGACCTGAAATCGTTACCTTATCTCCAGGCTTCTGATCGAAAACGTAGCTGGAACAAACTCCGGGGTTAACGTCCATCCACCCGTTCTTCGCACGGTCAAACGGCGGAGTTGCAATCCGGATGTTGAGCATGATGATATTACCTTCTGCCGGGTGGTTAGCCATAGAGTAAGCACGGAACTGTTCTTCCTCGTTGACCATCTTCAGGTCCCACAGTTTAAACTTATCCCACTCGCTCTGGAATTTGTTGGGGTCATCACCGTGGTGCTCGGGGTGAGCGGTAATGTCCATGTCTTTGTACTCAACAGTAACCTTTGGCACGTCAATCTGGATATAACCACCAGATTCGAAGTCCATCGTGTCACCTTCGGGAAGCTCCACAACGAACTCCTTAATGAAAGAGGCCACGTTATAATTGGACTTAACGGTACACTCCCACTTTTTGATACCGAAGATTTCTTCCGGAATCTGAATCTCCATATCCTGGCGCACCTTTACCTGACAAGCCAGACGCTTATGCTCTGCAGCCTCTCTGCGGGTAAGGTGGTTAAGCTCCGTAGGGAGTACATCTCCACCACCAACGGGGATGTGACACTCACACATCGCGCAAGTTCCACCACCACCACAAGCGGAAGGAAGGAAAATGTTTTTGTCGGACAGTACCGTCAGCAGAGAGCTACCGGGCTGTACCAACAACGGATTGTCAGAATCGCCATTGACGATGATCTTTACTTCGCCCTGAGGGACGAGGCGCTTACGTGCGGCCAACAGCATCGTTATCAAGCTGATAACAACAACCGTAAAGACTCCAATAGCTGCAAGAATAGTTAGCATCTTAGTCTGTTTTTTATAGTAAGCCGGTTTCTGGGCCGGCGGTTTATCGTTTTATGTCATTTTTCAGGAATCTGTTGTCAGACACCCAAAAAACCGAAACATCAGGGTGTTTACTTGCTTGGGGTATAACCACCAAATACCGCCGGATCGATACCCGACAGGGAGAGGAAGGCGAGTCCCATCAGTCCCGTTAGCAGGAAGGCCATGCCCAGTCCGCGAAGCGCGGGAGGAACAGCACTGTAGCGAATGCGCTCCCGGATTGCCGCAATGGCAATGATGGCCAGGAACCAGCCGAATCCGCCACCAAGGCCGAAGGCAACTGATTCGCCCAGAGTATACTCACGGGTAACCATGAAGAGGCTACCACCAAGGATGGCACAGTTAACCGTGATGAGCGGCAGGAAGATACCCAGTGCGGCATACAGGCCCGGGCTGAACTTCTCCACCACCATTTCCACCAACTGCACCATAGAGGCAATTACGGCAATGAAGACAATGAAGCGGAGAAACTCCACCTCGAAGTTCACCAGCAGAAACTCGTTGATGAGCCAGTTGATCGGCATCGTAATACCCAGTACGAAGATGACAGCAAGCCCCAGACCAAAAGCAGTCTGTAATGACTTGGACACCGCCAGGAAGGAACACATACCGAGGAAGTAAGCCAGAATCATGTTCTCAATGAAGGCCGACTTGATGAAAATATTTACGAAATCACCCATGGGGATAGTATTATAGTAATGTAGTGTTGTAGTAATGTAGTTCCTTGTAGCAACTGCAGCAGGAGTGACGGGCACTACATTACTACATTACTACAATAACTACCATACTAGCTAATGTCAACAAGTTTGGGGTTACGGCTACGCTGCCACCAGATCAGAACAGCAATGATGAACATTGCCGCTACGGACATAACCATCAGGTTGTTGTTAGCATACCAGCCGAAGAAGGTATTGCCCCACTGTCCGGGGGTCGTGGTGTCAATCCAGTAATCATCACCGGAGCCGATGATGAACATCGGGACGGGGCTACCCGCAAGGAGGGTTCCTTTGCCAAACAGCTCCCGGAAAAAGCCGACAACAATCAGGATCAACCCGTAACCGGCACCGTTTCCGATACCGTCCAGGAAAGAGCGCCAGGGCTTGTTCGCCATGGCAAAAGCTTCCAGACGGCCCATCACGATACAGTTCGTAATAATAAGACCGATGTAAACGGATAGCTGCTTGTAGATCGGATAGTTGATCGCCTTCAGTGCTTCGTTTACCAGCGTTACCAGCGTAGCGATGATGACCAGCTGAACGATCAGACGCACAGCTTTCGGGATCATGTTCCGCAGCAGAGAAGTAAACAGGTTGGCAAAAGCACAAACAAATACTACCGCGATGGACATCACCACCGAAGGGTAAACAAGTGAGGTTACGGCCAGTGCAGAACAAACGCCCAGTACCTGAATGGTAATCGGGTTGTTATCCAGCAGCGGATCCGTCATCAGTACCCGTTCTTTCTTGCTGAACCAGGGTTCTTTTTCAACGATTTTTGTTTCTGTGGTAGTTGCCATTAGATATGGTATTTATACGCCAGAGAAGAAAATCTCCGTCGGTATTTTTTTAGTTTAGTTTCATGCTGGTCGTCGCTGTTTCAGCGTCTTCCATGTAAGGCTCGTAAGATTTAAGGCCTTCATACAGCATATCGGTTACGCCGTCAGCAGTAACGGTTGCTCCGCTAAGTCCGTCTACTTCGTGCTCCTTATCAATGGCACCTCCCTTACGGGCGGTTACAGAGACAAATTTGCCTTCATCATTGTAGATTTTCTTGCCCACAAACTGAGCTTTCCATGCGGCATTATCCTTGATTTCTGCACCAAGACCAGGTGTTTCTCCGGCGTGGTCAAAGCTTACACCAGCAACGGTATTCATATCTCCTTCAAGGGCGATGTTACCCCAGATGGCGTCCCAAAGACCGGTACCACGCACACTGAAGACGTAGTAGGATTTCCCGTCGAAGTTGATCTCGTAAACCGGGTACATACGTTCAGCCTCTGGCTTTTTACGCTCCTTGGCCATGTCGACCTCAATGGCCATCATGCCATCAACTGGCTCACCGTCGGCAGAGACAACCGTTTGGTCAACCTGCTTCTCGAAAATTTCCAGTACCTGATCGTCGCTGAGGGAAGAAAGTTCCTGGCCGGCCGCAGCCAGCGGGGTGGAAATAGCTTCCAGAATCTGACGCTTATTGAAGATATCTTCATTCTTCATCGCAATCGGCTCCAGCACCACCTTCGAGCCAGCCAGCAGTGCGGCTACCAGAATCGTCATGGCGAAAGCAAATCCGTAGATATATTTAGTACTCATGGTTTCTACTTTTTGGTTATCTGGGCGCTCGCCGCAGGTGCAATGGAAGTTTTCGGGAAGCAAGGAAAGACTTTTCCCCCTTGCTATTTCAACCCTTCTTCGGCACCTGCGTGTAGCGCCCGTATATAACGTCTGGCAATAAGGTTTTCCCCTGTCGCCTCGCAGTCAATTTCGTTAATAGGTGTTAGTGGTTCCTACTGGCTTCAGGTCAGAATCACCGTTAAGGATTTGAATCTCACCCCGCTTGGTAATCAGCTCGTCGCGCTGCTTGGCCATCTCCGAGGTACGCTTGGCACGACGGTTCATGTTAGCCTGGTAGACGTAGTGGTCGATCAGTGGCGCGAAAGTGTTCATCAGCAGGATAGAGAGCATCCAACCTTCGGGGTAAGCCGGGTTCATCACGCGAATGATGAGGCCCAGGAAGGCAATCAGGAAACCATAAATCCATTTACCCGTCGGGGTGTCAGCACTCGATACCGGGTCCGTAGCCATAAAGGTGATGGCGAACAGGAAGCTGCCCATCATCATCTGCCGCAGCGGGTGGATGGCCATGAACTTGAAAACACCGGGTGTATCCGCCGTCAGTTCTGCCGGAGCGATAGCGTTCATCATTAAGGCTGCCACCATGAAGCCAATCAGGCCACCAAAAATGACGCGGTAGTCGGCAATCTTGGTCACGATCAGGAAGATCATGCCGATCACGATCAGCGGTACGCTGGACTCCCCGATAGAACCAGGAATCGTTCCCCAGAAAATCTGACTCTCCGTATAGTAATTTGCTACACTTTCCCAGCCACCTTTAGCCGCCAGGCCGAGGGGCGTCGCGCCCGTCCAGCCGTCAGCTACCAGCATACCTCCTTCACCGAAGGTAGACAGGCCCAGGCCGTTGAAGATCCAGTCAAACAGACCGTGTGCCCAGTTGTAGTTAGCGGATGCAAAGGCAGGAACGCCATCGAGATCAATCTTTTCGATGCCGGAAACCCATACCTCATCACCGGAGATCGTCGTCGGGTAAGCGAAGAAGATGAATACCCGCGCCAGGAGTGCGACGTTCCAGATGTTCATCCCCGTACCACCAAAGGCTTCCTTACCCAGGATGACGGCGAAAATGATGGAAACGGCCAGCCACGTCAACGGAATATCCGGTGGCATAATGAGCGGAATCAGTGCCCCGGAAACCAGGAAGCCCTCTTCTACCGAATGCCCCTTATTGGCGGCATATATAAACTCGATCCCCAGCCCCACAACGTGAGTGACGATGAATATCGGGAGGATCTGAATCAGACCGTAAATAATCTTAAGGTGGAATCCTTCAAGCAAACCAGTGTGTTCACCAATGGCGGTGAAGTGCTGATGACCGATGTTCCAGGTTCCGAATACATACAGCAACTGGAGGGCCAGTACCACGTGCACCATCAGGCGCTTGAGGTCCATACCGTCCTTAATGTGCGTTCCGTCAACCGTCACCGTATCCGGCTGGAAGAGGAAGGTGTAGAAAGCGTCGAAAGTCGTGTGGGCAATTTTATTCTCTTTTGCCGGCTCAAACTTTTTGACGAAATCGTGTAATGCTTTCATATTGCTATTCTAGCTGAGCCAGTAGCAGTAGCTACCGGCGATTTTTTTCTTAATTTATCCCTGCTCCATCATAGTGGTCAAGCCCTCGCGCAGAATGTTCTGCAGTGGCTGCTTAGACACACAAGCGAATTCTGCAAGAGCAACGTCTTCTTCTACCAGTTCGTAGATACCAAGCCCTTCCATAGCCTCAAAGTCATTGACTAAGATGGCCTTCATCAGCTGCTGGGTATAAATATCCATCGGCATTACCTGCTCGTAAACATTGTTAACCACGAAGGCCCGCTTTTCACCGTGGGTATTCGTCGTAGCCGCAAAGTCACCGAGAGTCGGGATGGTAGCCGAAACGGAAGCCCGTGGCTTCAGTGGTAGTAACCAGCCGAAGATCTCGGCTTCGTTACCTTCTTCCAGTACGGTCACCTGGTTTTTGAAAAAACCAAGATAGCCGTCGGTTCCTACAGCATCACCGGTCAGTACGTCTCCGCTGATGACCCGGACGTTCTCCAGCGTGTTTCCTTTCAGTAGTTCTCCGAGATTCGCACCAGCGTAAGTCTTCACGTGCCGGGGCGCATCCAGCGGTGCACCGGCCAAAGCCACCACCCGCTCGCTGTTGTAGCGACCGTTCTTCATGACTTCTCCGAGCAGGAGGACGGTGTTGACGTCCAGGGTCCATACCGTATTCTCTCCGTTGCCAACCGGGTGGATGTGGTGCATCTGTACCCCCACATTACCTGCAGGGTGAGCTCCCCGGAAGTAACGCTTCTCCGCACCGGTGATCCCGGCATAAGGAGTAGTGCTGTCTTCTCTGCCATCCAGGCCGAGGTAAACGAAGCCGTCCGTCAAACGACGAAGCGTATCCACACCTGCCTGGAAAACATCTTCACGGCCAGCGATGGCCAGTTTCGAATCCGCCGCCAGTGGGGCTGTGCTGAAAGTAGAAATGAAAATATCGCGAGGCGTTACCTCAGGATCAGCCACTACGTTGTAAGGGCGCTGGCGAATGCCGGGCCAAACACCGCTCGTGAGCAGAAACTCCACCAGGTCTTCCCGGCTTGCATCCGCAGCGGGTAGGTCATAGGAACGACTTACCTGATCTTTATCTGCCAGAATCACGATGTTGGCAATGGACCGCTTCAAGCCACGGTTTATTTCAATCACTTCTCCACTTACGGGAGCAGCAAACTTGATGCGGCTTTTCTTTTTGTCATAAAAGACAATGTCTCCGGCTTTCACCGAATCACCAACAGCAACTTCAAGTGCCGGAATGGGCATCAGGCCGATAAAATCCGGTGGCATAGCCGCAAAGCGGGTAGCAACTGTGTTCGTGTCTACTGATGATGAGGCGGCGCCTTCGAGCGGAATGTCATACCCTTTGTTCAGGGTGTATACGTGCTCGTTTTCCAGATATGCGGGTTTGCTTTTGCTAAACAGCTCACTCAGTTTAGGGTAAAGACCCATGTTCACCTTATCACCGTTAATACCAGATTCGTTCGACTCGATAACCATGAAGTTATCGGCGACACTGATCACAATAAAAAAGAAGATGAGAAGCGCTACGGCAGCAAGACCGTAGAAAAGGAGATTCCCTCCGTTAGCAGAAGCCTGGGATTGAAATGTGAGGTTGACCAACAGCATCAAAAAAAGGTAGCTGGCAAGTCGCTTGGTAGATCTCATACGCGTGGCGGCGTTAAATCAAGAATGAGTAGCCAAATCTGGCAGAAATAGGTGCCGAAAAATACCGTGCGCCCACAATATTTTTCAACTTTGCCGCAAAGTTACGACATCACAGGCTTCTAAGCCAGTATACTCTTTGCTTGTTGATTAAGCAATGTTATTTAGATCAAATGTAAATAAAGAAACTATGAGCTTTCTTTGCCGCGGGACCGCAGGTCCATAGTGAACCCGTTTAAACTTTTCTGAGTAAGAGCTTCCAGCAACCTGAAGATTCCTTCGCCTATTCCCGTACCCTCTCTCCCGTTAGCTTTACCAGTTTACAGGGTCCGTTCCGGAACTCTTCTTTAAGAATAAATCGATCGAAAAGGTATTTCCAGGTTTCGGTGTGACAGATCACTACGCGCTCATTCACAAAAAAAGTGGCAGGAGGTCGTTGGCTTACTACTACGGGAGGGTTGATCGTACCGACTTGTTTAATATCTACTTCATGACCTGCATGGCGGGCACGTTCCACATAAAACCGGGCGTTAGGGTTATAATTCTTCGTTGCAACAGTATAAGGTGGTTGTACCTGCTCTTCCAATCGCATGAAGTCGCGGAAGGGAACTTTACTGTAACGGGTTTCAACGTATTCGCGTGGATGGAGCACCCGCTCCACAATTTGACTCATGGGATAAGCGAAGAGGCCCGCCAGTAACGCGATGCCTGTCCATTTGCCCGCTTGCCCGGGCGTATTGCCGGCCAGTATTTTTGCCAGACGGTATAAGAAGCTCCCGGTCAGCATCGCCAGAGGCGGTAGTGCCGGGCTTTGATACCAGTAAAGTTTAGTGGCCGAAGTGGAGACAATGGCCAGTGCTCCCAAGCCCGCCAACAGACAAAGCATGGCGGGTTTGCGCAGGTCAGGCTGATACCAGCTAAACACTGCTGCCGGCAAAACAAGACTAAAAAAAATGCCCCCGGCCGGATCTTTAATCAGGCTGCTGAGGTAAAAATACCAGGGGTGCTGGTGTCCTTCGGTGGCTTCGTTGAATCGCCCGCCCAGTTCGTTATCGGCCACCAGCTGCAGGTAGCCGGGGTCCACATTTTCCCGCAGGAAATAATAGCTTACCGCAACAGCAATACCAAGGCCGATGATCCCATACAGCTTAGGGTCGAGCAATCTCCTGCGCCCCTCAGCAAAGAGCAACAGCCATAGGCCGATGCCAGGGAGCACAAACCCGCCGGCCACGCCTTTCGTCCAACCGGCCAGCGCTACCGCCAGGCCGGCCAGCCAGAGCCACTTGGTCTTACCGCTGTCCACCCATCGATAGAAACAGATAATCTGAGCCATCTGAAAAAGGATGAGCAGTGCGTCAAAATCACCGGAACGAGCACCATGGTTCCCCATAAAGTGCCAATTGCTTACCAACACCAGGCTGGCCAGCGCCCCCACCAGCGGGCTGCCCCAGTCTTTACGCGCCCACCAGGCAAACAGGCCACAAAGCACTAAGGTGGCAATCACCGAAGGAAGACGGATGGGAAGTTCTCCCGGCCCTAACACCTTCACCCAAAAGGCCTGGCACCAGACCAGAATTGGGGGTTTCGTGCCCCAATGGTCCGCTTCTCCAGCATAAGTAGGAACCAGAAAGTGACTCTCCCCCTTAGCCATTTCTATCGCGTTGACGCTACGACGGGCTTCATCATAAATCTCCAGCTGGTGATCATCCAGGTGAGCGAAAAGCACAAACGCCAGATAGGCGAACGTAAACAGCAAAATGAGTGGCGAAAGACGCATGTACGGGCAAAGATATACCCAAACAGCAAAGGTGAATAGCTAAAGAGGGCTATTGCCGGGTCAAAACTCCCGGATCTTCCACGAAGTGCATAACCTCGATATCCGGCATGGTTTCTTCAAACCAGACAAGTGGTGCCGGATTTTTATCCCCAGTGCTTGTATCGCACTTGAAAAAGAGATAATACAGTTGCCAGTATTCACCAACTTTTTCCCGCAATTCCTGCAATCGTGCTTCTCCTTCGCCCAGGCGATTGTAGAGATGCTCCAGGCGCCAGCAATAGTAGGCTTCGTCGTGTAGTTCAACAACGTTGAGCAAGAGCTCATCATCCAGATACCGCGCAAGAAAGTTACGGGCATACACGCCGTGGTGCTTTGTCCAGTCTCGCGGAGAACTCTTATCCTCAATGTGTTTGAAAGTATCGTGTACCCAGCAGATAATGCGTAAGGTAGCCCGGGTCTCTTCATCAATGGGTAAGCGGTCTATATTCTCATTTACCTCAATGATGTGCGCCCAGATAGTTCCTTCAGGATGACCGTATCGGGGTACTCCCCAGACGAGCCCGCGGCGAAATTCCGCGTCTTCCAGAAAGCTGGCTTCCAGCGGATTTTCCGGTTGAAGCAGGTCATGTAATTCGGCGGAAGTCAAAACGTAACTGGATCTTCGTTTAGGGTGGCAAATATGTAACTTCGGGTTACAACGCGGGCTAAAGTACGTAAGTTGTAAGTAAAGGTATTTATTAGTCTTGTAGTCTGATCGTCTTGTAGTCTTGCAGGCTCCGCATGTTGAAGGCGTTGGAGGTAATATATACCTGCCGTACATTGCCGCCAATCAAATGCGGTAGCCTGCAAGACTATCAGACCACAAGACTACCTTTGCCCAATGGCTCAAGACGATTCCATCTCCATCAATAAATTCATTTCTTCCACCGGTCTCTGCTCACGGCGGGAAGCAGACCGGATGCTCGACGCTGGTCGCGTACTGCTAAACGGAAGCCCCGCCCGCCGCGGCAACCGCGTCTCCCCCGGAGATCAGGTGACCGTTGATGGTAAAATCATCAGTGAAAAGCCCGCCGCTGTCTACCTCGCCCTCAATAAGCCAGCCGGAATCACCTGCACCACTGATCGTCGGGACAAGACCAACATCATTGACTACCTGAACTACCCAGAGCGCATTTTTCCCATCGGGCGGCTAGACAAGCCCTCCACCGGGCTGCTGCTATTGACTAATGACGGAGACATCGTCAATAAAATTCTCCGGGTAGAGAATGCTCATGACAAAGAGTACATCGTCACCGTTGACCGGCCGATCAACCGGGACTTCGTGCGTAAAATGTCCGCTGGCATCCCGATCCTGGATACGGTCACTAAGCGCTGCGAAGTAGAAAAAATTGGCCCAAAGGCTTTTCGTATCATCCTGACCCAGGGGCTCAACCGGCAGATTCGCCGCATGTGTGAATACCTGGGCTATGAGGTCCGGACCTTAAAGAGGATCCGCATTATGAACGTCCGGCTCGATGATCAGCCCGTTGGCGAGTTGCGGGAATTACGGGAGGATGAGTTGGAGGTTCTGTTGGCATTGACCTAGTGGTCGGGGACTGAGATTCGACCACTAGCATCCGGCTGAAGCCGGTGCTGTATTACGAAGCTCTCCGAGCTATTGTGCCGGCGTCAACACACAAGCGCAATAAAGCAACAACCTTTTAAAGAGTCGTCCCTACAACTCCGCCAAAAACTCCGCCTCCGTCATTACCCTGACCGTTTCCAATGCCTGCGCTTTTTTCAGCTTGGAGCCGGGCTTTTCGCCCACGACCAGAATATCCAGTTTACCAGACACGGCACTAACAATCCTTGCACCTGCGTTCTTCGCCCTTTCCTGCGCCTCCTTGCGGCTCATTTGCTGCAGGGAACCGGTAAAAAGCATGGATTTGCCCAGGAAAGGGCCTTCCGTCACTTCGGCTGCGGGCCGGTCTTCGTCGGTTGGGCGGACGTTGACGCCAAGCGCTTCCAGCTCCCGGATCATCTCAACGTTTGCCGGAATGGCAAACCACTCCATAACGTTTTTCGCTACCGTCGGGCCAATGTCTTTGATGTTCGTGAATTGCTCCTCCGTCCAGTCGGCCAAATCAAGGGCATGCTCAATGTTCTGGGCTACCAGCTGAGTCGCCTTTTTTCCGAAGTGATGGATGCTAAAACCATAGAGCAGGCGCCACAGCGGCTGTTTCTTCGCTTTTTCAACGGCCGCTTTCAGGTTTTCAGCGGATTTGTTACCAAAACCGTCCAGCACCGAAATCCATTCATAGGGCAGGCGGTATACATCGACGATGGTGTTCATCCAGCCACGGGCATGAAAAAGCTCCACGTAGCGTTTCCCCATACCGTCAATATCCATAGCGGCCTTGGAGACGTGGAAAATGATACGGGCTAAATCCTGTTTGCCGCAAACACAGTTAGGGCAACGCCAGGCGGCTTCGCCTTCCTCCCGGATGAGCGTTACCGGCTCGTCGGTCTGATTAACGGGACAAACGGCCGGCCATTCGATCGGCGTCTCGCTGCCATCCCGTAAGTCTGCCAGCGGCTTAACGATGTAAGGGATAACATCACCCGCTCTTTCCAACAGTACCTTATCGCCCAGGCGCAGGTCTTTGTCACGGATAAAGTCTTCGTTGTGCAGGCTCACGCTTGAGATCATTACTCCAGCCAGAGAGACGGGTGTCGTTTTCGCCACTGGCGTAATGGTCCCGATTTTACCTACCTGATATTCGACGTTTTCCAAGGTAGTCGTCGCTTGCTTCGCCGCGAATTTGTAGGCAATGGCCCAGCGTGGGTGGTGGCTGGTATAGCCGGCACGCTCCTGTAGCGCCAGGTCATCAACCTTCACCACCATACCATCAATCTCGTAGGCGTAAGCCTCCCGTTGTTCTTCCCACTTACGGCAAAAGGAGGCAGCTTCCACGATGTCGGGCGCACTCTCCCGCTCAAACCCTGTAGCGGGCACTTTAAAGCCCAGCTCCGTCAGCACATCCAATGCTTTGGTGTGCGTACCAAATGCCTGAATGGCATCTTCCCCGTCAGCGTTCACTCCGTAGCCGAAGCTGTAGATAAAAGCTTCCAGCTGGCGGTCAGCCACTTCCTTGGGGCTCTTCATCCGCAGACCGCCGGTGGCGGTATTTCGGGGGTTGGCGAAAAGGGTAAGTCCTTCTTTTTTGCGCTTGGCATTCAGGGCCTCGAAGCGATCTTTACGGATGATGACTTCGCCACGGACCTCCACCCGGTGCAAGCCATACTTGCTAAAGTTAGCCGAAAGCGGAATGGAGCGGATCACCCGCGCATTGTGGGTCATCTCTTCACCGAGTACGCCGTTACCACGGGTTGCTGCCCGGACGAGTTGGTCGTTTTCATAGACAAGCACAATTGTTCCACCGTCATATTTAGGTTCTACTGCGTAGGCCAGAGGAGCAGTTTCTTCCATGTTCAGCATCCGCTTCACCTGCTTGTCAAATTCAGCCAGGTCTTCGGCGTTGTAGCTGTTACCCAACGAAAGCATGGGCACCAGGTGTGGGACACTGACGGAGTCCCCGGAAAGGTCGGATCCGACGCGTTGCGTCGGGCTGTCCGGGCTGATCAGCTCCGGGTGAGCCGCCTCAATTCCTTCGAGCATTTTATACAGCTCATCATATTCCTTATCGCTCAGCACCGGGTCATCCTGCACGTAGTAGCGCCACTCATGGTAGCGAAGGAGATCGGCAAGTTCGGAGTGTTGCTCTTCGGAGGGAAGACTAACTTCGCCGCTTAGGTAAGCCTTTGAGCGGGTGAATTTCTGGGCGGGGGTAGACATAGACCGCAAGGTAAAATACTCCTACCTAAAAAGCCTCTCCCAGCCCCAGATAAAAGCCGCTTCCTGAGCTTTTGCCCAATCCGAAGCCGTAGTCGACCCGCAGATTGACATTTTCACTGGGGATAATGGTTACCCGAAGTCCCGTCCCCAGGGAGTAGCGTAGCTCCCGCAGCCCCAGGTCAGCCGCACCGCTGCCCACCTGCCCTAGCCCTCCAAAAAAGACAAAGCCGACGCCACGCCAAGTCTGCCAGCGGTACTCCCCCTGGGCGAAGAGCGCCAGCCGATCCCGAAAGCGCCCCTCCGGAAAACCGCGCAAGAGCATATCACCGCCCAGTTCACTCAGTTCGAGCGGTGGCGCGTCACCGGCGGCGTAGCGGCCGAAGAAGTTCAGGCCGAAGACGCCTTTCGGCCCCGTACGCTTGTAGCCGCGCAGGTCCAGCTTGGTAAGTTGAAAAACGTTATTGCCACCAAAATTTTGTCCGTAAAAACCCTGAGTAAACTCAGCGAGCAAGCCCTTCTGAGCGTTCAGCACACTGTTGCGGCTGTCGTAGGAGGCGGCGAACTCCAGCCCAACGGCCTTACTACCCAGGCTATCCTGCAGGCTGGCGCCAGCGGGCAACTCATCCGTCTCGGTTAGCAATTCAGCGCTGTAATAAGTGTCGTAGCGAAACCCACCACCGACAAAAACATTTTTAGCGACCTGCCGGAGCAACAGGGGTTCCACCAGAAATTGCTGGTAGGTTACTTCACTTCTGTCTTCTTCGGTCGTCCCGTTCCCTGTCCCGAAATAATCGCGGGGAAAATCGGTGTAATCCAGGTTTCCCCGAAAAATCCAGCGCTCTTCGGGAAAGAAGACCGTATAGCCGGAGGTGAAAAAGACCTGGTTTTTTAGCGTGTAGCTGATTCCGATCGGGACATTGGAAGTCCGGGTTTCCGGGCCTGCGCCTTTCGGCTTGAACAACAGGTTAGCCCCGAAACCAAAGCCAAAACTCGTGAGTGGTTCGTAGTAGGCAATGGGTGCCAGTACCACTTTGGTTTGAAACCGGGAAGTATCCGTGGGAGGCTTCCCCAGGTTAAACTCCATCAGGTCCGTAACCTTATCCAACAGGTTTTGGGCGCGGACGCCGGTGCAGGGCAGCGTTAATAAAAGCAAGGGGAGAAAACGGAGCATGGTAAGGTTTCTAGCGAAGCGTACTAAGCAGAAGCTTGCCATGGCCCGTTAAGTTCACCAACAGCGCCCATAACTAGAGCGTCATCACTTCTTCCTCTTTCGTTTCTACGATGGATTCGATCTTTTTGTTGTAGCCGTTCACCCATCCCTGGACTTCCTCCTCCTTCCGCTTACCGGCATCTTCCGGGAAACCGTTTTTGACTTCCTTTTTGATGGCTTCCATGGCGTCGCGGCGGACGTTTCGGATAACGATTTTAGCATCTTCGCCCGTAGCTTTCACCTGCTTGGCGAGCTGCTTACGACGCTCCGTCGTCAGGGGTGGAATGCTGATGCGAATGAGCTCTCCGTCGTTCATGGGCGTTACGCCCAGGTTAGCTTCGAAAATAGCCCGCTCGATGTCTGGCATAGCCGTCTTATCGAAAGCCTGGATCGTGAGGGTACGAGAGTCTGCCGTACTAACGTTGGCCACCTGCTGCAGTGGCGTTTTAGCGCCGTAATAGCTTACCATCAGGCCGCCCAACATGGCCGGACTGGCTTTGCCGGTGCGTATTTTAGTCAGTTCTTTTTCGAGGTGCTCGATGGCTTCGTCCATCAGCATTTTAGATTCTTCCAGTTGTTCGCTCAGTAGTTCGTCCATCTCAGGAGTAATTTTGGTAGGGGTAAATCAGGAGGGGAAAAGTGCCGGAGGAGGGACGCCAATTGCTAAAAGCAACCCCACCTTGCACCTGTCCCGCAATACTGCGGGACGCCCAAAAAAGCTTTCGCTCTCCGGGAAAACGTTCACGGCACGCCAAATGTAAAGATTTAGCCGAAAAAAAATAGCTTTAGCGTCGATTCTGAGAACGCAGCAGCAGCCAAATCAGCACCGTAAGCGCGGAAAGTGCGGAAACGACGTAGGTCATGGCAGCCCACCAGAGCGCATCTTTTGCCCCTTCATGCTGGACGCCGGTAGCTACGTGGCTGTCGTCTAACCAGGCGAGTGCCCGCTTACTGGCGTCAAATTCCACGGGCAGGGTAACGAGCGCAAAAACGGTGGTGATCAGAAAGGCGGCAACGGTGATCTGGAACAAAACTCCACCAAAACCAGTAGCAGCACCACCGATGGCGAACATCAGCAGGAAGCCCTGTGCCCGGCCCGCCAACTGCACGATCGGCACCATTTTACTACGGAATGTAAGCCATTGATAGCCTTCAGCATGCTGTACTACGTGGCCACACTCGTGTGCAGCTACCGCCGCTGCAGAAACGTGCCGGCCCTGGTAAACATCAGGACTGAGGCTGACCGTTTTCGTCTTCGGGTTATAGTGGTCACTCAGGAAACCTTTCCCCATCACGATGTTGACATCGTGGATATTGTAGTGATCCAACATTTTCAGGGCCACCTCATGCCCCGTCATTCCGTTAGTCATGGGCACCCGGGCATACTGCTGAAATTTGCTTTTCAGCCGGTTGCTGACGAGCATGCCAATGCCACCAAAAACCATGGTGATGATGATGTAAATGCCGTAAGGACCGGAAAACATAGACTTGGTATTTTATCAGTTGTAATCTTTGGACGTTGTGAACCGGCAACTGGTCACTTGAGCAGATAGCAGTAACCGCCAGCACCTGCCATCACTATTGTCCTGGTATTATTACTGTTTCTTCTCCAGCTTCGTCATCCCCAGGTAGCTATGCAGCACTTCCGGTAAAGTAATGCCTTCGTCTGTCTGATTGTTTTCCAGCAGGGCAGCGATGATGCGGGGCAGGGCCAGAGCAGAGCCATTCAGCGTATGCGCCAGCTCATTCCCGTTTTCGCCACGGTAGCGGAGTTTGAGTCGGTTACTCTGGAAGGTTTCAAAGCAGCTCACGCTACTCACTTCTAACCAGCGCTTCTGGGCGGCGCTCCAGACCTCAAAGTCGAAGGTCATTGCACTCGTAAAGCCCAGGTCTCCGCCACAGAGGCGAAGGATGCGGAAAGGAAGCCCCAGTTCATCGAGCAGTCCGCCAATGTGAGCGACCATCTCATCGAGAATCTCATAGCTTTTTTCCGGGTGAGCCAACTGCACGACCTCAACTTTGTCGAATTGGTGTACGCGGTTCAGGCCACGAACGTGGGCGCCGTAGCTGCCGGCCTCCCGGCGAAAACAAGGAGTGTAGCCCGTTAGCTTTATGGGGAGCTCTTCGGGGTCGAGGATAACGTCCCGGTAAAGGTTCGTCAGTGGCACCTCGGCCGTGGGGATGAGGTAAAAATCATCTTGCGTACAGTGATACATCTGCCCTTCTTTGTCGGGCAGCTGCCCCGTAGCCCGGGCGGTAGCTTCGTTAACCAGTAGTGGTGGCTGGAACTCGGTATAGCCGGCAGCCGTGTTCCGGTCCAGGAAAAAATTAACGAGCCCGCGCGCCAGGCGTGCGCCCTGGCCGGTGAAGACCGGGAAGCCGGCACCGGTGGTCTTTACACCGAGTTCGAGATCAAAAATCTTGTATTCTTCAGCCAGTTCCCAGTGTGGCTTGGCCGTATCAGGCAAAACGGGAAGCTCACCGGCGAAGGGGCGGAACACTTCATTATCGTCTTCAGTAACACCAGCGGGCACCAGTGGGTGTGGCACGTTGGGCAGGGTCAGCAGGGCTTCTTCCAGTTCTTCTTTGATCTGGTTCAGTTCTGCTTCTCCGGCAGCGATACCTTCCTTAATTTCATTTACGCGATCCCGCAGAGCGGCCCCCTCTTCCCGCTTACCGGCTTTCATTAATTCCCCTACCTGACGAGAGATCGTGTTACGCTCGGCCAGCTTTTCATCGTTGCTGGTCTGGGTCGCTTTGCGGCGATCATCCAGCGCAATAATTCGATCAATGGTGGCTTCCGCATCAGCGACTTGCCGTTTGGCAAGTCCGGTAAGGACACGGTCTTTTTCATCACGAAGAGTTTGGAGAAGGAGCATGAGGTAGTAATGTAGTAATGTATTATTGCAGTAATGTAGTGGTCGTAGGGTAAGCAGTTGAAGCACTACAGTACTACCAAACTACACTACTACATTACTATTCTGGCGCGGTCGCAGGTGCAAAGAAGAAGGTTAATGAGCAAAGAAAGCTAACCCGTTGGCTATTTTCTTCTTGGGGACAACAGTAAACTTTATCCCATAAGTTGCTGTATTCTTATGGCAAGCTGCATCGGTTGGCGCAAAGGTAACATAGGTTTTTATTCGTTTTAAGAAATAAAACCCTACTTTTGCAAGGCAAGCGATTCCGCTGGCATGGCCAGGAGCTATCATTTCTTGATACCTATCCGGTCACCCTATCTACTTTGTCATTTACGGACCTGACACTTTCCACCGCTGCTCCTTCTGAGCTGCCCGTCCTGAAGTACTGACAATTTCACTCTATAGCGCGCATCTATTCTCTGCGCACCAATCCCCCCCCAATTTTACCCATTACAGTATTATCTAATTAATTAATGTTAAGCATAGCGCAACTAAAGGCCATGTTGGTTCCGGAACTACGGGATCTGGCCGAAAAAATGGGACTGAAGTCCTACAAAAAGCACAACAAGCAAGATCTGATCCTTCGGATTCTTGACCAACAGGCCGTTCAGGGAACCTCTGCTGCTGCCGAGCCGCCTGCGGCTTCGGACACCGACCGAGTGCCCAACCGTCGGGCTGCTGCCGCTGCTTCCGCCCGCAAAAAGGAAGAAGCTACTACCGAAAAGACCACCCGCTCCACGCGGGGTCGTGGCCGTAGCCGTGACGAAAAGCCCGGAGACGAAGAAACCAAACCCAGCCGGGGCCGAGGCCGTGGACGCAGCGAGAAAGCTGCGGACGAAGAAGAAAAGCCAAGCCGTGGGCGTGGCCGTGGCCGTACGGAAAAGCCCGCCGACGAGGAAGAAACACCAACGCGCAGCCGGGGCCGAGGCCGTGGACGCAGCGAAAAAGCTACCGACGAAGACGAAAAGCCAAGCCGTGGGCGTCGTTCTCCCAGAGCTGCCCGCGAAAGCGGCGGCGACGAGGAAACACCAAGCCGCGGACGCCGTTCCCCCCGTGCAGCAAAAGAAGAAAGCAACCAGGAGGACACCCCCAGAGGCCGTCGTTCCCCACGCGCAGAAAAAGCTGACGATAACGAAAACAACAACAGCGGTCGCGGTCGCGGACGCGGGCGTGGTCGTAGTGAGGAAACGAGCAACGACAATGAAGAGCAGAACCAGAGTCGCGGACGCGGGCGCGGACGTAATGACGAAGCAGCTGCAAGTGATCAGCCCCGCAACGATCGCTACGAACGCCGTGGCCGCTATGATGAGCGGGAAGAACGCAGCAACAATGGCCGTGGCAACCGCAACAACCGCGAAGACCGCAACCAAAACCGCCAACCCCGCCAGCCGGAGTTCAAACTTGATGGTCTGGTGACGTCCACCGGCATCCTCGAGATGATGCCGGACGGTTATGGCTTCCTGCGTAGCAGCGACTACAACTACCTGACGAGCCCGGACGATGTATACGTCAGCCCGCAGCAAGTAAAGCAGTTTGGCCTCAGAACCGGAGATACCGTTCGCGGGCCGGTTAAGCCACCGAAGGAAGGAGAGAAATACTTCGCCCTGCTGGAAGTAGAAAAAATTAATGGTCTTGACCCACGCGACATTCGCGACCGGGTGCCGTTCGATTACCTGACGGCCCAGTTCCCAACGGAAAAATTCACTCTGGCAAACCGCGCAGACGGTAAAGACTACGGTATGCGCCTCATCGATCTGTTTACACCGATCGGTAAAGGACAGCGGGGCCTCTTCGTTGCCCAGCCAAAATCCGGTAAAACCTTCCTGCTGAAGGACGTAGCCAACGCCATTGCCGAGAACCACCCCGAAACCTACCTCATCGTTCTCCTCGTGGATGAACGCCCCGAGGAAGTTACGGACATGAAGCGCAGCGTAAAGGCCGAAGTGGTTAGCTCTACTTTTGATGAGCCGGCGGACAATCACGTCCGCGTAGCCAATGTCGTACTGGAAAAAGCCAAGCGTATGGTTGAGTCCGGACACGACGTTTGTATCCTGCTGGACTCCATCACGCGCCTGGCGCGGGCCTACAACACCGTTCAGCCCAGCTCCGGCAAGGTACTCTCCGGTGGTGTGGAAGCTAACGCTCTCCAAAAGCCGAAGAAATTCTTCGGTGCCGCCCGTAACATCGACGGTGGAGGCTCTCTTACCATCCTGGCAACGGCCCTCATTGACACTGGCTCCAAGATGGACCAGGTGATCTTCGAGGAATTCAAAGGTACCGGTAACATGGAGCTGCAGCTCGATCGTTTCCTCGCCAATAAGCGGATGTACCCAAGTATCGACTTCACCAAGTCGAGCACCCGCCGCGACGACCTGCTGCTGAATCGTGAAGTACTACAACGTATGTTCGTACTCCGCAACCACCTGGCCGACATGAAGCCGGAAGAAGCCTTCCAGTTCCTGATGGGCCATATGCGCTCCACGACTAACAACGATGAGTTTATCGCTTCGATGAACTCGTAGAAAGTGACTGTTTGAATGGGAAAATGGGTGAATGCTCATCATCCCCTTATCCCCGGAATAACTCAGGTTGTTCCGGGGATTTTTTTTGCGGACCTTCGTCCAACGGAAACAACCCAACGATTAAGCTATGACCAAAATACTCTCCTTCACCTTCAACCCGGTTCAGGAAAACACCTTCATCGTGTATGATGAAGACAGCCGGGAGGCCATCATTTTTGACCCCGGGTGTTTTTCTACAGCGGAAGAACAGGCGCTGGTAGCGGCCATTGATGAGCGGGAGCTGAAACCGGTCAAACTGATCAACACGCACTGCCATTTTGACCATATTTACGGCAACGCCTTCGTTGCCAGCCAATATGGGCTGGAACTGGGTGTTCACCCGCTGGAAGTCCAGGTAATGGAAATCGCCTCGCTGGCGCTCAGCCGCTACGGGCTACCGCCCATGACGCCCAGCCCAAAGCCGGGCTACTTCATTAACGAAGGAGATGAGATCAAGCTGGGCGAGGCGACCTTCGAGGCACTCTTCTGCCCGGGGCACAGCCCCGGCAGCCTGTGCTTCCTGAATCGGGCGGAGGGCTACGTCATCGCCGGAGATGTGCTCTTCGACGGTAGCATTGGGCGGACGGATCTACCCTTTTGCGACCACGAAGCCCTGATCGGGTCCATCCTCACAAAGTTGATGCCGTTGCCGGACGAGACGGTCGTTTACCCCGGCCACGGTGGGCCGACGACGATCGGGAAAGAGCGGACGAGTAACCCCTGGCTCAGCTAAGTTCTACTTTTACCCCTCTTTCCTTCAACTCCTGAAGCAACTGCTCCGGATTTTCAAAGCGAATAGTGTCCAAGCCGAGGCTGCGGGCCATTGCACAATTCCGGAGGCTGTCATCAATAAAAAGGCAGCCGGAGAAATCGCCGAGATCGTAGACTTTGGCCAGGTGATGGAAAATTTCGGCTTCGGGCTTTTTCATTTTCACTTCGCCGGAGACCATGATGTCTTCGAAGAGTTCCAGAAAGTCGAAATTTTCGCGGGCCCAGGGAAAAAGTTCGGCGCTCCAGTTGGTGAGGGCCAGCAGGCGGTAATTGCCACCTGCGTGGAGGGTTTTGAGAATCTCTACCGTTCCGGGGATGGCGCCGCTGAAGTGTTCCGTCCAGCGGTCGTAGTACATCCGGATTTCGCGCTCCCATTTCGGGTGTTCCGCTACGAGTAATTCGGTGGCTTTGGCGACGGGGCGGCCGCGATCCTGCTCTTCGTTCCAATCCAGGTGGGTAATGTTTTTGACGAACCATTCGGCTTCCTCCGGAGTGTCGAAGACTTTGTTGTAGAGCAGTAGCGGGTTCCAGCCGATGAGGACGTTGCCGATGTCAAAAATGATGGTGTGCATGGGGATAAGTTTGAAGGGCGCAAGGTAAGGCTTTGCTTCAGCAGCGTGTTGGCAAGCGGAGCGCAATTATTAATTAAAATGTTGCTGGCTGAAGCCGGTGCTGTCTTGCAAAGCTCTGCGAGCTATTTGGCCGAGCCGGGCACTTCCCTTGCTTTTAAATTCTCCCCTTGCACCTGCGTCCGCGCCAGATTGTTTTACTTCTCGCTACCTTCGTGCCGCAAACTAAAAGCAGTATGAATCCTCTCCAGATCGGCATCTCCATCGGCGACCCCAACGGCATCGGCCCCGAAGTAGTCATCAAGGCCCTTTCGCGCCCCGGCATCCTGGAGCTGGTGACGCCCGTGATCTACGCTTCTGCCGCAGCGCTGAGCCGCTATACCAGCGAAGAAACGGCTGACTTTTCCTTTACCATCATTGCAAAAGCAGAAGACGCGGAAGACGGGCAGATCAATCTCGTAGAGGCCTTCCCCGAAGACATTGAATACACCCCCGGCGAAGCCACCGAAGCCGGCGGCCGCGCTGCGGCCATGAGCCTCGAAGCCGCCGTCGAGGAACTTAAAGATGGCCAGCTCGACGCTCTGGTCACCGCCCCGATCAACAAATCGGTGATGCCCAAAGACGCTTTCCCCTACCCCGGCCACACGGAAATGCTGACCGAAAAACTTGATGCCAACGAGAGCCTCATGTTCCTCGTTACCGATGAGCTTCGTGTGGGCATAGTTACCAACCACATCCCGGTCTCTGAAGTCGCCAAAGCGGTTACGAAACAGCGCATCATCGATAAGCTGAAGATTATGGATAAGAGCCTGCGGGCCGACTTCGGACTCGCCCGCCCGGTTATCGCGGTGCTCTCCCTGAATCCGCACGGTGGCGATGACGGCCGCATCGGGGATGAGGACATCAAGATCGTCCGCCCCGCCGTAGAGAAAGCTAAAGAGATGGGCATTCTGGCCATGGGGCCTTTCCCCGCTGACGGCTTCTTCGGCGCCGGCAAGCAAAACCAGTTCGATGCCGTGCTGGCGATGTACCACGACCAGGGCCTGATTCCTTTCAAAGCGCTCAGCTTTGGCAAAGGAGTCAACTTCACCGCCGGCCTACCCGCCATCCGTACCAGCCCCGACCATGGAACGGCCTACGACCTGGTAGGAAAAGATGAGGCCAACCCCGATTCTTTCATCGCTGCTCTTTTCGTTGCCCGCGACGCCTTCCTGAACCGCGAGCGCCACACCGAAGACACGGCGAACCCGCTTACCAGCCGTATGCACCTCGTGTATAAGCGCAAGCCGAAAGGTGGAAAACCTGGCGGTAAGCCTGCGGGGAAGAAGGGGCCTCGGGGGAAGAAGTAGGGAGGTGATGTCATCAGGACGTTTGAAGGTCGCTGTCGCCAAGCCCCTTGAAGGTCGCTGTCACCAGGACGCTCGAAGGTCGCTGTCGCGACGCTTCGAGGTCCGGTTCAAGGAGGCAGGAGGGGATCCGTCAACTTGCATCCGGAGAATGTTCGCTGCTGCTCGCTCCTGGAAGGAGCGTTGACCGGGCGTAAAAAACAAGTCATTAAAGCAGGATTTTCCCAACCATTTCGGGTGGGAGCGCTTAGAGAAGTATCCTTCGTTAACCGGACCCTCAAAGGAATTGGCTCCTCCGCCTTAGGCTACGTGGCCAACACCTTCGAGGTCCTTGGTGCGAAGGTTATCATTAAGGTCCTCGAAGGTGCTCAGCACGAAGCGTAGCGTAGTTCTGAGTTCCTTTGAGCGTCCGGTTGTTACCAGACTCCCCATGCGCCAATACCGCCTCCCCGTTCTCATCGTTTTTGCCCTCTTCAGTGCTGCGGCAGTTTACGGCTGCTTTAACCTGAAGTTCACCTTTGACTTTTCGCAGTTCTTCCCGCGGGGAGATGATGACCTGGCCTTTTTTCTGGAGTTTATCGAGGAATTTGAGGGCGACGATAATTTCCTGCTGGTCGCTTTAGAGCGGGAGAATGGCGTGTTCGACTCTACCTTTCTGGAGAACGCCCATGACTTTGCCCTGAAGGCCCGCGACCTGGATTACATCGAGGGTGTGCAGAGCCTGACGACCTTCGTCTATCCGCTCAAGACGCCCTTTGCCGTCACCACCATCCCGGCCATTCACCGGAATGACCCCTCACGCTACCAAGCCGATAGCCTGCGCATCATGCAGGACGAGCGCTTCGTCAACACCCTCATCAACGAAAGAGGGACGGCTCTGGTCGTTTTGCTCAAAACCGAAAGCCTGATCAACCTGACGGGAGAAGGTGATGGCCCGTCCAGCATCGATAAGAGTAAGGCCCTGATGGCGGGTGTGGAAGACCTGATGGCCAACTATGACTTTGAAGATTACCACTACCTCGGCTCCGCTTTTTTCCAGAAAGAGATGGTGGACATGCAGGTGCGGGAAGTAGCTGTCTCCGCCGTCATCTCCGGAATCCTGGTATTTTTCATCATGTTTTTACTGTTCCGGCGGCCGTTGGGCATTCTCGTTTCTCTGGTGAGTATTGGGCTGGGGCTGCTGCTGTTCCTCGGTCTGCTTGGCCTGTTGGGGCGGGAGTTGAACGCCATCGCGGCACTCTACCCCGTACTGATGATCATTGTTGGGACCTCGGACGTGATCCACATCATGTCCAAATACATCGATGAGCTACGGGCGGGCAAAGACAAGGAAACGGCCATCAAAATCACCATTCGGGAGATCGGCATGGCGACCTTGCTGACTTCGCTGACTACCGCCGTTGGCTTCGCCACCCTGCTCACCAGCCGGATCAACCCAATCCGGGACTTCGGCATCAACGCCGCTCTGGGCGTGATGGTCGCCTACGTGACGGTCATCTTTTTCACCACAGCACTACTCTCCTACCTGAGCGTGGATCAGATCGTCAAAATTGGTCGGCAGCAAGCCTTCTGGGACCGGCTGCTGGAGCGCGCCTACCAGTTCACCAAGACCAGCCCGGGCAAGATCAAGATCGGTGCCGCCTTCTTCGCCGTCTTCTGTGCGCTGGGCATCAGCATGATCACGACCAACAACCGCATCGAGTCGGCCCTGCCCCGCGGCAAAAAGATCACGGAGGACTTCCTCTTTTTCGAAAAAGAGCTGGCCGGTTTTCGCCCCTTCGAGATGGCGGTAACGGCGAAGGACTCTGCGCAGATCACCGACTTTGCGGTGATGACCGAGATTGGCCGCATTGAGGACTACGTGAAGCAGTTTGACGCCGTGCGGAGCACGGCCAGCGTCACGGCCATCTACCGCAGTATCAATCAGATGTTCAACAACAACCGCCCGGATGCCTACGAGCTGCCGACGGACGAGCGGACCTACGCCAAATACCAGCGCCTCGCCCGGCAGGTCCCGGCCCTGAGCCTGAACATCCTCATGAGTAAGGATGGCAAAAAGGCCCGCATCACCAGCCGCCTCAATGACCTTGGGGCAGACAGCACCCAGGCCTTCCTGGCCCGCACGGACGCCTGGGTGAATGCCAACATCGACACCTCGCTGGTGGAAGTCCGCAGCACGGGAACGGGCGTCATCATCGATAAGAACTCGGAGTACATCCGCGAGAACCTGCTGCAGGGGCTCGGGCTGGCGATCCTGATCGTCTGTGTACTGATGATGCTCCTCTTCCGCAACTGGAAAATGCTGATCGTGAGTCTGGTGCCCAACGTGCTTCCGCTACTTTTTGCCGGCGCCACGCTCGGCTATCTGGGCATCGAGCTGGAGGCGGGCGTGAGCATCGTCTTCGCCATCATCTTCGGCATCGCGGTGGATGACACCATCCACTTCCTCGCCAAATACAAGCTCGCACGCGACCGGGGCATGAGCATCGATGATGCCATCCACGTCACCTTCAAGGAGGCGGGCAAGGCCATCGTGCTCACCTCCGTCGTCCTCTTTTTCGGCTTCCTGGTGATGCTCTTCAGCATTCACCCGCCGAGCGTGACGATCGGGCTATTGATCAGTTTGACGCTGGCGAGCGCGGTGTTGAGTGACTTGATGCTGATTCCGCTGATGCTTAGATGGTTGGACAGGGAGTAGGCTGGTGGTGCTTGTAGTCTGATAGGCTGCCGCACTTTGGAGGTGGGAAGGGCGACGGGCGCGGGTGCAGGGGGAGGTTGAAGAGCAATGGAGGTGCTTATGCCATTGGTTCCGGTTGAAACTGGTGCTGTGTTACGAAGCTCTGCGAGCTCTTCCGCGCAAAGAAGAGCTCGCAGAGCTTCGTAACACAGCCCCGACTTCAGTCGGCTAAACTAAACCATCCCTCACTCCCTCACCTTATCCGCCACCACGATATACTGATACTTCAGCGTCAGATCGTCGCTGGAGACGAGGTGAAAGCCGGCAGCTTTTAGTTGTTCTTCGAGGGTACCTAGTGCCAGGCGCTTGCTCTTTTGGGGGCCTTCGATGGTATCGCGCTTCTTCCAGTCGACGATGACGATGCGGCCGTCGGAGCGCAGGGCGGGATAGAGCTTCTTCAGGTAATCTTCCTGGTTTTCGATGTACATAAGGGTATTAACCAGGAGAATAATGTCTACTTCGCTTTTTTCCAGTTTCGGGTCACTCTCCGTACCGAGGCGGGGCTCCAGCCGGGGCCTGAATTCCTTGGGGAGCTCTACTTCACGGAGTTGTTCCAGGTCTACAATCAGGCTGTCATTGATTTCCACGGCGATGACCCGGTCAGCGACCAGCGCGAGGCGCTTGGCGAAGAAGCCCTTACCGGCACCGATGTCAGCAATCACCTTTTCGCGGATGTCTCCCATGGCATCCATTACGGCACCGGGCTGCTGCCAGATACTCCGGTCGCGTTCCTCGTTTACGGGGTCATCGATGAACATATCATCGTCGAGTTGGGGCGGTGCCTCCGGAGTAGGAGGGCAGGCGGTAAACAGCAGCATGACCATCAGGCCAAAGAAGAAGTAACGCATGAACCGGATTTTAATGGACGTAAGATAAGGCGGCATTTTGTACCGTCGACTTTAGTCGACGGAGACGCCGACTAAAGTCGGCGCTACAAACGCCCACTACAAAGCTCCCGCATCAACACCATCATTTTGTTGCGAAGACTTTTGCCCTCGATGGTGTAGTTATTGACCATGATGGCGAAGGCCAGCTCCCGCCCGTCCTTACGGCGGGCGTAGCCGGCGTAGGCACGAGCGCTGTTCAGGGAGCCCGACTTGGCGGAGAGGCGGCCCTCAGCGGCGGTCCCCTTCAGGAAGCCGCGCATGCTACCCGTTCGGCCAGCCAGCGGGATGCTGGCGCGCCAGCGGTCGTTATCCACCTGTGTCCGCAGGAAGGCCGTCATAAACTCGGCGGGGAAGAAATTCCGGGTACCGAGCCCGCTGCCATCTTCGACGTTAATCGGCCCGGGGTTGAGCCCCTGGCCTGCGAGCCAGTCTTTCAATACTTTGCCGGAGCCCAGTTCATGGTCTTCCAGCCCCCGGCTTTTGTTGACCTCCCGCAGGAGTGCTTCGGCGTAGAGGTTCAGGCTTCGCAGGTTCGTGCGGTCTACCAGCACGGATAGCTCGGGAGATTCGTAGACGTCAATTTCTCTTCCCTCCAGATAGCGGCCACCGCCCAGCGTCCGGTGGCTCTCGGCCGGTAAAGCCACGTCAATGCCAACGGCCTCGAGCTTACGACAGAACGCCTGAGCGGTAAAGAGCGGCGGGTCAGGGATAGCGCCCTTGATGGTAAAGCGTTTGCTGCCAACGGGGATGGTGCCCCGTACGTAGTTCTGATAGTTGTAGGCCGAGCCGTAGACATAGGCCTGGTCTCCGCTGCCCCGCGGCCCGCTGCGGAGCTCATTGATCAGGTGCAGGCCCGGCACCTGAGGCCGGGTTTGCTGGATGGGCGGCTGACTACCGACGCGCGAGCGTTGCAGAAAGTCGAGAAAATATAGGTTTTCATGAATGCTTAAGCCGTAGGCACCCGCCCCGTAGTAGTTCCCGATATCGCTGTAAGGCCAGTCGCCGGGCGTAGCGTCGGTGTTCCAGTAGCTGCCGTCTCCGATCACCCGGCCGTTGATGCGGGTGATGCCGGCACGCTGCACGGCGCTGCGCCAGCGCTCCAGGATGGCTTCCAGACCGGGGACGCCCTTCAGGAAGGGGCTACCGAGGCTGGGGTCTCCCCCGCCCACGATGTAAAGATCTCCGCGTAGTTCTCCGTCCACTACGTCACCGGTGATGAAGAGCTTCGTCTCAAAACGATGATCGGGGCCGAGGATGTCCATAGCCGCCGCCGTCGTCAAAAGCTTCTGGGTAGAAGCCGGGATACAGGCCATCTCGGGCTGGTGAGCGGCAACCCGCTGCCCCGTAGCAACGTCTACCACGTCAATGGAGATCGCTGCGCCGGCCAATTCCGGGTCGAGCGCAAAGGCTCTTACGCTTTGGCTGATTGTAGATTGTGCCCCTAGCCAAAGCGGAAAAAGGAGGACTCCAAGCACAAAAACAAGACGGAAAAAAGGGTAAGGATTATTCACGCTGCAAGATAGGGTGGATTTTTCTGGTGGTGGATACGCTGCGCCTCGGCCCTTGTGGATCTTCAACGCATAGCGTCTCCTCCAAAAAAGCGCGGCCGCAAATGCATTCCTTGCACCTGCGGCCGCGCCTGATTTTAGTAATGGTAGTAGTGATCGTAATCGTAGTATGATCGTAGTCAAATTCATCTCTCTACTATTATACTACGATTATTACCTCCACTATCAAACTATGGAAGCACTACTAAGCGCTCCGTCCGTTCTTCACCATCCGTCGCGAGGCGGAGATAGTAGACACCTGCGGCAATGCCATTCAGATCAACCTGATTACGACCACCCAAAAGGCGGGGGTAAGTGCGCAGGAAGCGGCCCGTTGCGTCATACAGATCAGCAGAAAGGCCACCGGGGAAACTGCCCGTTGCTTCTACCGTTAACTGCCCGCGAACGGGGTTAGGATAAATGTTCAGCACTCGTCCCTGACCAAAATTCTGCACGCCGACGGGCCGGATCCGGAAAGTCCGCACAGCACTGACAGCCGGGCTACAATCATTATTCGTCAACACCCGCCAGTAGATGACCTGACCTACGGGTACATCTGCTACGGTAATGTTGGAGGCACCACGGGTGTCTTCGAAGTCGATGGTGGAGAAGTCTTCATTAACGGAGTACTGAACGGTGTAATTGGTGGCTCCGGTAACGGCATCCCAATCCAGACGAATAGTACCTTCCATCAGTTCGGCACCGTCTTCAGGACTGACCAGCACCGCTGGCAGGCCATCAGGATTAACGGTCAGCGGGATGATGATGTCCCGCTCTGAGCTATCTTCAGCAACGACGGTAAAGGTCAGATCATAATTTCCGGGGGTCAATGCTGCCCACCCCGTGAAATCAACCGTTAACAGTCGCTGACCACCATCGTAAGACGAAGTAAAATTGTCCAGTTGAGTATTACTGGTACTTACCCGAACCGCTACGGCATCCGTGAAGCTGGTTCCCAGGCTAAAGTCAATGGAAGCCTCATCAGATGGGCAAACGACCAGGCTTTCCGTGTTTGTAAAGACGGAGAAGTCGCGCACAACGCCGCCCTGCCCACAAAAAGTAATATCGAAGGTTACCACGGCGCCGCCGTCTCCTCCGGCCAGATCATTGACCGTTAGTATCCACTCTCCGGCAGAACTTTCACTGGCGAAGGCGGCAAAGGATTCGGCGGGCTGGTAAATACCCGAAACGGCAATGTCTCCTTCATCACAAGTATTCACAAAATCTGCTGCCGTCAGGGTAGCGTCATCCGAGAAGACAACGGAAATATTATCAAAGCCACAGTTACCATCAAACGGAGAATTGAAGAGTTGAATGCTTGCTCCATCAGGCGACGTAAGCGTGGCTTCAAGATCACCAACAAAAGTGTGGGCAATATCCAGGCGAACCTCCATATCTTCAATCGGAATTTCAGACCCAACCATGAGGGGTACGGTAATTGTCGGCATGCCCGCCCCCGTAATCTCGGCGGGCAGGTTAGCAGAACTCTCCGCCGCACAGGTCTGGTCAAGGGTGGTGAAGCTATACTCAGCCCACTCTCCCGGTCCGCACGCACCGTTGCTCCGAATACGCCAGTAGTAGGTAGTATTGCCATCGAGCGGCAGGTCCGGAGAAGCACTCGTGCCCATCAGGCCAGCACCAGAATCTGTAATCACGGAAAAGTCGTCGGTAGTAGACAGTTCAACGTCGTAGGAGGTAGCACCGGCAACGTCTGACCACTGAAAGGCTGTTGTTGGCTTAATGCCAACACCACCATCAACGGGGAGAATAGCCGCAGGAGCTGAAGCAGCCGCCTCATTGAAAAGCTCCAGAAAGAAAGTAATGTCGTCAGAAGTGTTTCCAGAGCCCGCAGTAACGGTGATGGTATAATCACCCTCCGCTATTGAAACATTTCCAGGAACAGTTACGGTAACCGCTTCTCCTCCTGCAGCAGTAGAAGTTGAAAGAACAGGAGTAATGCCTGCCGTTTGATCTGTAATGCTAAGAGCCGTTCCTGCCGGGAAACCACTACCCAGCGTAAAGGTCATTTCTGTATCGGTCGCTCCACAGCCAGATACGCAATTAGCGGCCGCCACCAGTGTTAGCGGTAAATCAGCCGAATCAAATCCGTCAACAGAAACCACACCGGTTCCACAAGGATCGAGCCAGTCCATCAAGCGGGTTTCAGGAGTGCCGCCGCCGGTCCAGCTGACGTGGAAGTAGCCGTAGACATCGTATGAATCGTTCGTACAGCTCGCTTGCCCTCCAAATAGCTGACCACGGACGCGCTTGAAGCGGTCAAAAATTGGAGAGCCAGAAGAGCCTCCTTCGGTTGTTCCGATTGACCAGGACGGGACCTCAAGTAAGCTTCCATCGACATCGGGCGTACCTCCGCCGTTGTTAGTCCGGTAAGTTTGGTTGAAGCTAAAGGAGATGCGTTTCTCATCTACGCCTGGATGATGAATACAAATAACGGTGTCCTGGGGAACGGGCGCTTCGTTAGACCAACCAGCGTAGAAAGCGTTAGCTGCAGGATTTACGGCTTCTTCCAGCATGGTGATCGTCATATCCGAAGCCGGATTACTGGCCAGGTGAACCGTTCCACTATTAAAGATGGCACGTGAACCGCCACCGTTTCCACCGCTGGCGGTACTGTTTACCGGCCGGCACTCACTACTTTGAAAATTCCAGTAGGCTACTAATGACTGGTCTGAACCGGCCGTAACATTACAGTGATTTGCCGTCATAAACAGCGGCGCTCCGTCGTTATTTGTATTGTTCACCAGGAAACCTGTACACTGGTCCACTCCCCCAAGCGTGTAGGCTGCCACACTCCGGATAATATCACGATAGGGATCGACAATAGCCCAGCCATCGTCTTCTCCGCAGATTACATCAAGGTTACAGGAGCCGGAGAGAGACTTGGTCACGTCCTGAAAATCGTGATTAACGGATGTCAGATAAAGCTGCACCAGACCTTTGCTTTTGGTCGGCACCCGAAGCTCCACCATTACCTCATCGCTCTCGAGAATCGGCGTCCACAGTTGGTTATGGTCGGCGTTATCAGCAGGGGTGAAGGGTCCGATTTTTTCTTCGGTACTCAACAGGTAAAGCTCTGCACCTGCGGGCAGGTTGTACTCGCTGAAACCAAAATTGAGGGTATGCGCTCCGGGGCTGTTGACGCGATGGCGCCAGATGGAGGTGGGGCCTTCCGTTGTCCAGGCGCCGGCGTTAGCCGGGCGGATCTGGACCGGGATCGTGACGGCAAAAGTGTTGGCCCGGCCAGGACGGCGTTCGGCCAGTTCGGCCGCCAGCAAAGAGGCATTGTCTTGTGCAGGCATAGTGCTTACCGGCACCTTTTCCAGTTCTCCGGGGGAAAGATCGTATTGTGCTGTGGCAACAAAAGAAAGGCAGATTGCCAGAGACAATCCGAACAGCTTGATAATTGTTTTCATTCCAGTTCTGTGTTTTAATCTCAACTAGTACTCTGCAAGGTAAGAAAGGGGGCGTGGATTTATGAATTGATAAAGGCAGGACGTCCGGTAGCCGTCATTCTCTCAAACGGGAATATGGCGGCGCAGCACGCAGGTGCAGCGTGAATGGATAAAGAGCAATGGAACCCCTGTGACTCTTGACTTTAAATATTTTCCGAACACCTTTGCGAGATTCTACCTAAAGCCTTACCTTTGCGCTCCTTTACAAACCTTCTGGTCCGGCTTTGCCGCCCCATCAAAAAATAAAGTACCGTGAAAAGAACGTACCAACCCTCCAAGCGTAAGCGTGTAAACAAGCATGGTTTTCGTAGCCGCATGAGCACGAAGAACGGTCGTAAGCTGCTCGCTCGTCGTCGTGCCAAAGGCCGCCACAAGCTGACCGTAAGCGACTCTACGTACAAGAAATAAATAGCCTGCCGGATTTGATCCGGAAGGTTGTTTAAAGGAAATTCAAGCCCTTCTCCGATTCGTCGGGGGAGGGCTTTTCCTTTGTTGGAGGAGAACCATTGGAGCCCTGAAGAGGAGCCCATCGCGCACGCGCCATCAAATCATCAACCAGCCCCGGAGGTGCTATACCAACCACCATTTACGTCCAGCCTTTCCCGTAAAACATCCTCTTTTTCAAACCCGTTCGTAATTCGCCCGCACCAGCATAAAGCTTCCATAAGCCAACAAGCCTGTTCCTGTAGCGGCCAGCAACATCGCTCCTGAAGACCCCTTTTCCAAAAAAGAGAGCGCCTCTCCAATGCCTTTAAACTGGCTGGCATCAGACATCGTCCCCGCCCGAAACAAAAAATATGCGATGACACCATAGACCACTGCCCGGGCCATCAAGCCTATCCTGCCTGCATTCTGAATAACCTTTCTTTTTCCTTCATTCAAGTGTTCCATTCCCACATCCTCCATGTGCTTATCTTTCAAAGCACGAAAAAGCTGATACAGTCCTACGCCGGCTACGATTACTCCGATAGCAGACACTGCGAGCTGTCCCCACGACTGAGCTAACAGCAGGCCAATCATGTCTTCCTTCGCTCCCTTTCCTCCGCGACCGGTAAACAGCCGCTCAAACGCGTAAAAGCTTAATGCCCCATAAGCTGTACCACTTACGGCCCACCCTAATCGTTTAATCAGGCCGCTACCCTCATGACCTTCGCTTTTGGTGTCAGCAATGGCCATATACCATCGCCAGCAACAATAGGCCAATAATCCAATGGCAATCACCCCCATAAAGAGCTTACCGAAAGGATTTTCGCCTACCCAGTTAATTACCGTTTTGGGGCCATTTGAGCTTCTGGACGAGCCGATGACCGTAGCAACCGCAAATCCGCCCATCAGCAGATAAACAACACCTTTAGTCAGATAGCCTGCGGTAAATAGTCGGTTCCTGGCTTTAGCGGATAGTTTCACGGTTATCGGTTTTTAAAATAAAGCGCAATGCCCTTTGCCTTAGTTCGCAAATGGTAAAACTCACCCTGCCCTTGCCAAACCCTGTAACATGTTTGATTTCCGAAACATTAACGGGTAAATACACCCCCCATGCACTGGCTCTCACTCTGGATATGCTGCCTTCTCTCCTTCGGCCTGACGGCCCAGGACTTCAGCGCAACGACCATCGTCTGCCAGGAAGGACCATTTACACTTACCAGTCCGCTCACTGACGGGCAAACTTATGTCTACCAATGGGAACGATCTTTTGACGGCGGCAGCAGCTGGTCTTCAACGGGATCAGACAGCCCGGGCCTGCTGATCAACAACCCCACTCCCGGCATCCGGTACCGGATGCTTTACGCTGCTGACGCTACCTGCCTGGCCGATGCTGCCTGCCGGCAGATGACGGCAGCCACGGAGCTCTCCGTGCAGATCCCAATGTTCTCCCAGGGCCTTACCCGCTGCCAGGGCGATACCGTAGTTGTGGGTAATGAGCGTCTTTTCACCGGTGGGAACCACCGGACCGTAATTCGTACCCCAGACGGCTGCGACAGCATTGTCGAGACCTTCCTGCAACTACTACCAGCTTACGACGACCTCTTCTTCGTCGACCTTTGCCCGGGAGAAAACTTCCGCGGCCGGATGATTACGAGCGACACCCTAATCACCGAGACCTTCACCGCCAGCTCTGGCTGCGACAGTATTGCCCGCTACGAAATCAACGTCGCCTTCAGTGGTGTAGAAGAGATCGAAGGACCAGATCGCATCTGCGAAGGAGAAACCCCTGACCTTCGCATCAGCGGTCAGTTTTCCCGCTACGCCTGGAGTACGGGAGATGATGGCCTGTCGGCAACGACGAACGGTGCGGGAATCTACGGATTGACCCTGACCGACTTCAGTGGTTGTCAGCTGGAACTGAGCCACGAGCTAAACGTAACGACATTGGTGGTGGACAGCCTGATTACCACCTCTCCGGCCTGCCCCGGAGGCAGCTCTGGCGCCCTTCGCCTGTCCGTTTCCGGAGATACCGATCTGATGTACTCCAGGAACGGCGGAGACGACTTCCAGCTCGATCCGAATTTCACCGGTCTCAGCGCCGGCGACTACGACATCGTTGTGGAAAGCTCCGATGGTTGCCAGACGACGGCAACAACAACCATTGTGGATGCCCCGGCCATTAACCTTACCACTGGCCTACCCGAAGAGATGACCATTGAAAGGGGCGACAGCCTGGCTTTTCTGTTGGAGACTGATTTTACGGTCGACCGCTGGGAATGGAACGGCAGCCGGTTTCTGAGCTGCAATGATTGCCCGGCACCGGTCGCCTTCCCGCTGATCGATACGGAGTTTCGGGTATCCGCCATTGCTCCGGGTGGGTGCTCGGTGACCGACACCGTTTTGGTGCGGGTGAAAGACAGCCGACGGATGTACGCCCCAACCGCCTTCAGCCCGAACGGCGACGATCAAAATGACTTTTGGAGAATATTCCCCGGCCCCCGGGCCGAAGCCGTCAGTGCGTTGACCATTGCCGATCGATGGGGTGGCATACGCTTCCAGCAGGCAGAAGCCGAGCTTCCCCCGGCGGAAGCCCGCTGGGACGGTACGGACCAGGGCCAGCCCATGCCTCCCGGCGTCTACGTCTACTCTGCCATCGTCCACTTTTCTGACGGTAAGCAACTGCCCATTCGCGGGCAAATAACCTTAATGCGATAACCATCCCTCAATAACCCAACCATGCGCTTTTTACTTATACTTTGCACCTGCGGCCTCGCCCTCCAACTTTCCGCTCAGGAACTGACCCGGAGCGTAGTGGGCAGTTCGGGCACCTACCTCTCCGCCATTAATGCCGGCAACATTCACTTCACGGTCGGTGAAATTTCCATTGACCGGACCGAAAACGGAATCGTACTGGAACGCGGTTTCCACCATGGTCTTTACGAACTCATTGCTACCTCCATCTGGACCGCCCCGGAGATCCGGCTCGATGTCCGTGTTTTCCCCAACCCGACGGCCGACGACGTCACGCTGACCGGAGACTGGTTAACGGACGATCGCCTGGTGGTTCACGATCTGCTGGGCCGCCCCATTCTGGAGCGTGAGCTGCCTTTGGAAAGATTGTCTCTGTCGCTGCAAAATTATCCTGCGGGCACCTATGTCTTCACGCTCGTCCGTCAGGGACGGCCACTGAAAAGCCTGCGGGTAATCCGTCGGTAACCAGTTTTTTTCGCGCAGCCACTCGTCGCGGGCACTGCCAATGTATTCAGGCGCGACCGCGGGTGCAATGTATGTTTTCTGAAGCAGAGCCAAGGCCCTGCCCAGCTCCCCTTGTGCATCATCACAACCTAAAAAACAAACCTTTTCCACAACAGATATAACATGAAACGCTTTCTACTTCTCTTCGCCTTTGCCATATCTACCGTGGCCCTGCTTGCGCAGGCCCCCAGCGGTTTCAAATTTCAGGCCGTCGCTCGTGACGTGGACAACAATCCCATGGCTACCGAGAACATTGCCGTGCGGGTAAGCCTGCTCAGAGGCGGCCCCTCCGGCGCCGTGTCCTACAGCGAGCGCCATGAAGTAACCACGACTGACCTGGGCGTTTTCGACCTCCACATTGGCAATGGGGTATCTCTTTCCGGAGACATGACGACCATTGACTGGGGCGCTGACAACTACTACCTCAAAGTCGACATCGACCCTGACGGTGGCACCAGCTACATTAACCTCGGTGCCAGCCAATTGCTGTCCGTCCCCTACGCCATGTATGCTAACGCTGCCGGCTCCGGCGGCGGTGGCGGAGACCCGACGGACGAGTTACAGAACCTGATCTATGACCCCACAAGTCAGACACTGACCCTGACGGATGGCAACTCAGTAACGCTGCAAGTCGGCGGTGGCGGTATGCCGCAAACCCTGGCCTTCGACGAAAGCACAAGAATGCTGACCATCAGCGACGGCAACGCCATTATGATTCCCGGCGGAACCACTGGCCCGCAGGGAGAAACCGGTGCGCCCGGACCACGGGGAGAACAAGGACCACAAGGGGACGTCGGCCCCGAAGGCCCGCAGGGAGAACAAGGCCCTAAAGGCGACACCGGAGATACCGGCCCGGCCGGCGAACAAGGACCGGCGGGTCAGGACGGCACCGGTATTACCATCCGCGGAAGCGTCGCTGCCGTCACCGACCTGCCAGCAGCGGGCAACACGCCCGGTGATTTATACCTCGTCGAAGCAGACGGAGACGCCTACGCCTGGGATGGCATGGTATGGAACAACGTTGGCTCCATTCAGGGACCGCAGGGAGAACAAGGACCACAGGGAGAAACCGGTGCGCCCGGACCACAGGGAGAACAAGGACCACAAGGGGAAATCGGCCCCGAAGGGCCGCAAGGCGAGCAAGGCCCTAAAGGCGACACCGGAGATACCGGCCCGGCCGGCGAACAAGGACCGGCGGGTCAGGACGGCACCGGTATTACCATCCGCGGAAGCGTCGCTGCCGTCACCGACCTGCCAGCAGCGGGCAACACGCCCGGTGATTTATACCTCGTGGAAGCAGACGGAGACGCCTACGCCTGGGATGGCATGTTATGGAACAACGTTGGCTCCATTCAGGGACCGCAGGGAGAACAAGGCCCACAGGGAGAAACCGGTGATGCCGGGCCCGCAGGAGAACAAGGACCGCAAGGCGAGCAAGGTCCCAAAGGAGACACCGGTGATGCCGGGCCCGCAGGGGAACAAGGACCGCAAGGCGAGCAAGGTCCCAAAGGAGACACCGGTGATGCCGGGCCCGCAGGGGAACAAGGACCGCAAGGTGAGCAAGGTCCCAAAGGAGATACCGGTGATGCCGGACCCGCAGGGGAACAAGGACCGCAGGGAGAGCAAGGCCCCAAAGGAGATACCGGTGATGCTGGCCCGGAAGGGCTTCCCGGACCGGCAGGAGCAGATGGTACAAGTATAACTCTTCGCGGTAGTGTCAACTCGACTGGTGGGCTTCCGGTAAGCGGCAACCAGCCTGGAGACCTATACCTGGTTGGAATCCAGTCAATTGTTTATGCCTGGGACGGTACAACATGGAATAACCTGGGCTCCCTGCGTGGGCCCAGAGGTGAGCAAGGCGAGGCTGGTCCACAGGGCGAGCAAGGGCCTGCGGGAGAGGACGGCGCCATAGAATTGCCCTACTACGAAGAAGTCAACCTGGCAAATGAAGCAGCCTTCCACGTACAAAACGACGCCTTCGTCAGTCGCTACGCCATCGCAGGGTCCGTTGGTGTTAATGCTGAAGATTTGCCACCGAATAGTGCTGGGGTAATTGGCCTTGGCAATGCTGCACACGGTGTGTTGGGTCATGCCGAAAACGGCTTTTCATCCGGGGTTTACGGTGTTTCCGCCTCAGAAGAAGGCTACGGTGTAAGTGGTTACGGCATCGGTGGCGGTATCGGTGGTTATTTCTACACCACCTCCTTCGGGAAAGCGGCTTTATCCACAGGTGTTGGCCGGGTTGGTTTTGGCACGGAGACCCCTTTTGATAAAGTCGAGATCGTTGACAACACCAAAACTCGCCTTACCCTCAACGGAGAAGAGAGTGAGGGCATTAGCAGTCTTGCCTTCAAGCAATTTCAGGGTATTGACAGCTACCAGGGCTGGTTATGGGAATCTGACATCAGCGATGTGTCCAATCCAAAAATCAGTCTCTACGACTACGATTACCTGGTTGGCACCCCTGACAATGAAAACAAAAAAGAGCTCTACAGCTTGCGCCGGGAACCTCCATTTTTCGGCCTTCCTCTTTACACCCATCGCTGGACCGGATCTGCTGAAATGGACGGATTTGTTTCCATTGAAGGACGAACTGGCAGGAACGCTGTACTAGAGTTTTTCCCGTCCGCCGTTGACAACATTGCTAAAACAATGCGTATGAACACTTCGTACGATGAGACAGCACTCCGGACCCGCTTTGAGCTATCAAACTGGGAATATGACACTACCTCCTTCATCAACCTACTGGATAACGACGTATTGTATACCGCTGATCGCTTTGATGGTGGATTCAACCTGCACACGTTCACTGGCCGGGTAAAACTCAATGGCAACGATCAGGAATTCAAACAGGGAGCCAGTCTCGACTTTGACATTAAGACCTCCAATGCCGATCATTTCATCGGCCTGGAGTCCGGGAAGACCTCTACGGGAGATGCTACGTTCAGCTTCGGTGAAACTCTGATTGCTGATAATGGTGGAGGGGCATCGGCCAATCCACTCTATCAGGTTACCTCAAATCCCCTATTCTCTCCTCGTGGCCTTGGCGGAGCGCACTGGCTCTACGGTCACGTACAGACCAACAGTCTGGAGTTAAAGGATGGTGCTTTTAGTACATTCTCCAACGATACTAACACCAAATTATACATTAACCCAGCGCCAGGCACTGATGTTTCCGGCCTTCACATCGATGCTGACAACGACGATAAAGCAGCCATTGAAGTCCACAACTCCGATGGCCCGGCCATCGAGACGCTGGGGGAAATCACGGTATTGGCGAATAGCACCGTCGCCCGCCCGCACCTGAAGTTGGAGGAAGAAGGTAATGATTACGCCCGCCTGGAGTTGACGAACAACGCCGCCGCCGGTGCGCTGTGGCACGTAGCTGGTCTGCCCAGCCAAACCCCCGCCAGCGCCCGCCTGAACTTTTACTTCCGTAACGCTAATGGCGCTGCTGACCGTATGACGATCACCGGCGACGGAGAGGTAGGCATTAACGGTACGCCAACGGCCAGACTTCATGTACATCAGCGTAGCCAAACCGTTGGTACCGGGTTACGGTTCACTGACGGGACCGCTAACGCCGACTGGGATGTCACCCACGGTTTTGGTCTTCGCTTCCACTATGGAGGCGCGCTGCGAGGCGTCATTAGTGCTACTACCGGGGCTTATATTCAGGGGTCTGACAAGAGCCTGAAGGCAGACATTAATGTTCTTTCTCCTGTACTAAGCAAGGTTAATCAGATAGCCGTGAAAACCTATCACTACAAAACCGACGAAAGCCGGGAGATTACCATTGGTGTGATCGCTCAGGAAGCTCAGGAGCTCTTCCCGGAACTCGTCTCTTACTCCAAAGCAGATAAGCTCTACGGTGTTAACTACGCTGGCTTTAGCATGGTGGCCATCAAAGCCATCCAGGAACAGCAGGCCGAAATTGACGGGCAGCAAACAGAGATTGACGCCCTGAAAGCAAAGAACGACGCGCTGGAAGCCCGGCTGGCAAGGCTGGAGGCACTGCTAATTGCTCCCGAAGAAAAGTAATTCCACGTAAAAAGGTGTCTTAACGGGTGTCTCCTTCCGGAGGCACCCTTTTTTATTCTGTAGGGTGTAACGGACTACAAAGCGGAAGCATAAAAGAACACAACATCCCAATTTCAGTATCATGAAACGATTACTCTTTTCCCTCTGTGCGTTTTTCCTGGCGGCCGGCCTCTTCGCTCAGGCGCCTTCCGGCTTCAAATTTCAGGCCGTTGCCCGCGACGTGGACAACAACGCCATGGCCACCGAAAACATCGCCGTGCGCGTCAGCTTACTCAAAGGCGGCCCTTCCGGCTCCGTTTCCTACAGCGAGCGCCATGAAGTAACTACCACCGACCTGGGTGTATTTGACCTGCACATCGGCAACGGTGTTAGTCTCTCCGGAGATATGTCCACCATCGATTGGGGAGCAGACAACTACTACCTCAAGGTGGACATGGACCCCAACGGCGGCACGAGCTACGTTAACCTCGGCGCCAGTCAGCTACTATCCGTTCCCTACGCTATGTATGCCACCTCTGCAGGCTCTGGCGGTGGCGGCGGAGACCCTACCGACGAACTCCAAAACCTGATCTATGACCCCAGCAGCCAGACACTAACCTTGACGGATGGTAACTCCGTTACCCTGCAAGTCGGTAGTGGAGGAGGTACGGACGACCAGACCATCTCCCTGTCCGGCACCACACTAAGTATTGAGGGCGGCAATGCCGTAGACCTCTCCGCACTACAGGACGGCGTGAATGACGCCGACGCCGACCCTACCAACGAGATTCAGAACCTGAGCTTCAACCCGGCCACCAACGAACTGAGCATTGACGGAGGGAATACCATCACCATTCCAAGCGGCGGCACCGACGCGGACGCAGACCCCATGAATGAAATTCAGACCATTACCATTTCCGGAGACCAGCTCTCCCTCAGTAACGGCGGCGGCACGGTTACCATCCCCTCTGGCGGCGGTGGCAATACGGATGAGCAGACCCTGAGCTTCAACCCGGCCACCAACGAACTGACGATTACCGGCGGCAATACCGTCACCATCCCAACGGGCGGCACTGATGCCGACGCAGACCCCACGAACGAAATTCAGGATATCAGTTTCAACCCCGCTACGAACGAACTGAGCATCACCAACGGATCAACGATCACCATACCTACCGGAGGAGCTGACGCCGATGCGGACCCAATGAACGAGTTACAAACGATCAGCAAAGCCGGTAACATCGTCACCCTTTCTGACGGCGGCGGAACCTTCACCGATGAAACGGAGGACGCCGACGCAGACCCAGCAAACGAAATTCAGGATATCAGTTTCAACCCCGCTACGAACGAACTGAGCATCACCAACGGATCAACGATCACCATCCCTACCGGAGGAGCTGATGCCGATGCGGACCCAATGAACGAGTTACAAACGATCAGCAAAGCTGGTGACATCGTCACCCTTTCTAACGGCGGCGGAACCTTCACCGATGAAACGGAGGACGCCGACGCAGACCCCACGAATGAGATTCAGACCATCAGCAAAGCCGGGGACGTGGTCACGCTTTCTAACGGCGGCGGAACCTTTACCGATGAGAAGGAAGATGCGGATGCGGACCCGACTAATGAGATTCAGATGCTGAGCCTTAGCGGCACCACTCTGAGCCTAAGTGACGGAGGCGGATCCGTTAACCTACCCGCTGGCGGGAGTAGCTTTGAGCTTCCTTATTACGGAGGGGTAAGTCATTCCGGAGGGGCTTTCCACGCACACAACAACACGACCGGCGGCTCTTACGGCGTAGTGGGCACCACCGGAACGGATGGTTCTACGATCCCCGCTAACCGGGCGGGGGTACTGGGTTATTCTACTGAGGCACATGGTGTATATGGTCGCTCAGAAAACAGTTTTTACGCCGGCGTGCAGGGAGTATCCAATTCTGCAACGGGCGTTGGTGTACAGGGCTACGGCTTTGGCGGCGGTGTGGGCGGCCATTTTTATACAACTACCACTGGGGTAGCTGCTCTGACGACTGGCCGGGGCAACGTAGGTATCGGCATTGATGAGCCGGACGAAAAGATGCACGTTGGTGGCAACCTGTTCGTACAAACGAACCTCGGCAACCTTCAGCTGGGCTTCCCGAACGATGGTGCCCGTTGGGCGCTGAGTACTATAGGTAGCGGAGCAACTTTACAGTTTCGATCAAAGCTTAGTGGTGCAACATCCTACTCCACTCGCTTCCGGATGATGCAGGACGGGGAGTTTCAGTTAGGAACTTCCACCGATCCTTCTGCCTGGATGCACATCAGAGCGAACAGCTCCATTACCAAACCGCAACTAAAACTGGAAGAAAGTGGTAACGACTACGCCCGCCTCGAATTAACCAATGATGCGGCCGGTGGCGCCTACTGGCACCTCGCGGGCCTGCCCTCCGCCACAACGTCCAGCGCCCGGCTGAACTTTTACTTCCGCAACGCCAGCGGCGCAGCAGATCGGATGACAATCACCGGCGACGGAGAGGTAGGCATTAATGGTTCTCCAACCGCCCGGCTGGAACTATTCCAGCGAAGCCAGACAGTGGGTTCCGGCCTACGTTTTGACGACGGCACCGCCAATAGCGACTGGGACGTAACGCATGGGTTTGGCCTGCGTTTCCACTATGGTGGCTCCCTGCGTGGGTTGATCAATGCTAACACTGGGGCCTACACCCAATCCTCTGATGCCCGCCTGAAAACGGCCGTTGCCGCCATCACACCAGTCATGGACAAACTGCGTAGCCTGAGCGTAAAGACTTACCAGTATAAATCAGCCGAGAAGCCAGAAACGACCATAGGCTTGCTGGCACAGGAAGCGAAAGACCTCTTCCCTGAGCTGGTCTCCTACTCCGAAGCCGACCAGCTATATGGTATTAATTACGCCGGCTTCAGCATGGTGGCCATCAAGGCCATTCAGGAGCAGCAGCAAGTAATTGATGAGCAGGAAACAGAGATCAATGACCTGAAGGCACGTTTGGCCCGCCTCGAGGCGCTGCTATTACCACAGGCTGACAGAGAATAATCTATAATCCCCTCTGAAGCATTTTTCTAAGCAACGTGTTGCGCCCGCTGGTTTTGGCCAGCGGGCGCTTTTTAATTGGAGGCTACGAAAAAATATTCTGGCGCTCACCGCAGGTGCAAAGGGAGGGTATAAGCGCAAGGGGAGATGCCTCTCCCGCTGCTCTTCAAAACCCTTCCCTGCACCTGCGGTGAGCGCCCCCTCTCTTTTTACTTCAGGCGGTATTCCTGCCAGACCAGCAGCACGCAAATCACCCCGTAGCCGAGTAAGCCCAGCAACAGATTGTCCAGCCCCAGGCGCAGCCCGTAGCTAAACGCCACTGGCGCCACTGCCGAGGCCAGCACCACCAGCAGGCGAACGGTGCTCTTGATGCTACCCAGGAAACGCGGCCCGTAACGCTCCGCCCACAGCGCCGGCCAAACGACTGATTCAATGCCCGCCGTAATGCCCGTTAGCGCGAAGAACAGGGGGATCGACCACTTGCCGTCTATCGCCCACAAACAGAACAGTCCCATCAGTACCGGAAAGTAAACAAAGCGCAGTAGCCGGGCCGGGCCGAAGCCATCGGAGATGCTGCCGGCTGACAGCAGGCAAATCACTTTGCTCAGCCCGTAGGTGCTCAGGCCCAGCGCCATCCAGGCAGCCGTATAGGTCCGCTGCCCGGCGATGACGGACTGGTTAAACACCAGCCCCGTAAACACAAAGGGGATAAAAATGAAAACCGGAATCAGGATCTGAAAGCGGCGATCTTTGAGCACTTGTCCGCGGGTCCAGGAAACAGCTGTTTCTCGCTCCGGGTCAGCGGCGGCTTGCTCCGCCGCCACGGTATCCGCCCGCTGAAAGTTGTCGTGCCGCCGGATAAGCAACCACACCGCAGGGATAAACACCAGCGAAATTACCCCTGCCGCAATCAGCCACACCATACCGTAGCCTTGCCGCTCCAGCAGGTACACCACCCCGGAGGGCAGCAGAACTTCCGCCACCGAAATGCCGATAATGGACGCGGAAAGCGCCTTGCCCCGCCCTTCTTCAAAGTAACGCCCGATGGTGGTTGACCCAATCAGGGTCAATACTCCCTGCCCGCCCAGTCGGACAACAAAAAGCGCCGCTGCCAACAAGTAAATGTTGCGCGTGAACCCGAGGATCAGGCAGCCAGCCACCACCAGTAAGGCCGTAGCCGTACTGACGTAGCGAACGCGCAGCCGGTCCACCTGCGTACCGATGAAGGGCAGGCTGAAAGCCGCCAGCAGTGTTGCCCCGGAGTAGAGGGCGGCGAAAGTGCCGTCCTCCCAATTCATCCGTTCGCTCATACTGGCGACGAAGAGGCTGATGAAGAAGGTTTGCCCAACGGCACTGAAGAAATAGTGCAGAAAACCAAAGCCGAGGTAGCGGGGGTGCTGGCGGAGGAGAGAAAGCATCGTCATAGCCAGCCTAACAAACGAACGGGCGAGAAGTCTGCCGAAAGGTTAATTTTTCTTAACATTGTCACGTTAGCGGAAGGGCCGCCGTATAAGAAGTACACAAAAACGACACGCATGAGACTTTCTTTACTCCTCGCCTTTCTCTTCCCCCTCTGCTTAGCGGGGCAATGCTATGGTTCGTTTGAGGTTTTTAGCGGCGGGGGCATCTCTGGTACTTCACAAGAATTAACGTCAGAAGCTTTTTCCTCCGGGCCAGTCTCCGTGTTCCGGTTTGGCTTCGGGGCCAGTTTCCTGGTCGGGCATCGCCTGCTGTTGCGCACGGGTTTGCAGTTTAACCAATATGGCGAAACCGCTACGCTGCATACGCAAGCCCTCCTCTGGGGCACTCAGCACGATGGAGACGGAGGGTTTAATGGTGATATTACCTCCGGGGAGGACTTTGGGGAAATCAAGACCGACATCCGCCACTTATACGCCGAGGGGATGCTCGCCCTTCGCTATGAGTTTGAGACTTACAGCCCATGGCGACCCTTCGTGGAAGGTGGCTTCATACTGGGAAAATACGGGTCTACCCTGAGCCGGGATAAATCCGGCACAGAGCCGTCCACCACCCGTAAGGTGGACGACTTCCGTTCGCTCTCCCCCATTGGTCGCTTTGGAGTTGGTGTTAATTACAATTTCAACGAGCACGTCGGTGTTTACGGCCAGCCTGTATTACAGTGTCACTTGACATCCATTAATGATCGGGACTTGTGGCGGATGCAGCCCTGGCAGTTGACGATGGAGTTGGGGGTGCGGGTGTTTATGGACCCACGATAGTTTTGCACCGCCGACTGGCCGCCGAAGGCAGCCGCGAAGCGCACTCGGCAGTGCAACTTGCAACTTTCCGTCACCCTTTAGCATTTTCGCCTCATGCTTACCAGAGAATTCATCAAGACCCGGCTGGCGGAAGTAGCGGCTGAGCGCGGGGTAACCGTCCGCTACGCCAACGAGAGTGGCAGCCGTGCCTGGGGCATGGCCAGCACGGACAGCGACTACGACGTCCGCTTTATCTATCAACACCCCAAAGAGTGGTATCTGCGGCTGGACCGCCCGAAGGACATGATTGGCCCCATCATGGAGCTCGATGGTGAGCTGGACCTCGTGGGCTGGGACCTGCGTAAAGTCATGAGCCACATTGCCGGCAGCAACGCCGGCGTGATCGAATGGCTCCACTCCCCCGTAGTTTACTTCGAGGACACGGACTTCTTATGCCGGCTTCGGGAATTAGCGGCAACCTATCTCCAGCCCAATAAAGTAGCCGCCCACTACCTAGGTATCGCCCGTAGTGCAAAAATTGCCGGATACGATGAGGCCGCTGGCGACTGGAACCTGAAGAAATATTGCTATTACCTCCGGCCAGTGCTGGCGGCGGAGTTCGTGCTTACTGAAGAGAAAAACCCTCCGGTATTACTATCAGACCTGCTGGTGCGAATGCCTCAGGCTGATATCCGCCGGGAAGTTGAAACGCTCATCGCGATGAAGGAAACCGTGGGTGAAGGTCATCGGACGGTGATCCCGCCAGCGCTGGACCATCATTTTTCCGGGTTGAAGGCAATACTGGACGAGAAGCTCGCTTCCGGCTCAAGAGTTACCACCGACCGGGCAGCGGCCGATACGCTGTTTCGGGAATTGATTGGATATTGATGCAATAGTAACTTTACCTTCCTCTCTCTACCTGAGCTAAACAAAAGGCGCTTAGCGTGTTTCTGGTCCCCTCCCCCGTGTGGAGGGTTAGGGAGGGGTTAAAAGAAAGAATTCATGCAAACCCCTAATCTCCTGCTCAACTGTCGCTCCGGCTCCCACGCCTATGGTCTGGCAACGGAGACCTCCGACGAAGACTTCCGCGGCGTATTCTACGCCAGCCGGGAACAGCTCTACGCGGGTACTGCGCCGGAGCAGCTGGCTGATGCGACCAACGACCGGGTTTACTACGAACTAGGGCGGTTTCTGGAATTGCTGACAAAGGCCAACCCTACTGCACTGGAACTGCTGGCCAGCCCGCCGGAGGCCGTACTGTTCCGGCATCCGGTAATGGATCAACTTCGGGTGGAAGACTTCCTCACGAAGGCCTGCAAAAACACCTTCGCCGGTTACGCAACCACTCAGATCAGGAAGGCCCGGGGACTGAATAAAAAAGTCCATAACCCCATGCCGGAGGAGCGGAAGACCGTCGCGCAGTTCTGTTACGTGATTTCGGAAGGCAAAAGTCTCCGGCTACAGAAATGGCTCGAAGTGAAGGGGATTCCGGAGGAGGAGCTCGCCCTCGCCCGGGTGGATCACACGCAGGGTATTCACGCCATATATCGTGACGCTTCCCGCAGCTGGGGACGGGGCGTGAGCAGTGGCCCAAAGGCCAACGACGTTCACCTGAGCAACGTGCCAAAGGGCGAGAAATGCCTGGCTTATTTATCCTTCAACCACGACAGTTACTCCGTCTATTGCCGCAAGCATCGGGAATACTGGCAGTGGGTGGCAGAACGGAATGATGTCCGTTATCAATCCACCCTCAACCACGGTCAGGGCTACGACGCCAAGAATATGATGCACACTCTCCGGCTACTCGACATGGCCATCGAAATCTTTCGGGATGGCGAGTTGCGGGTACTTCGGCCCGACCGTGATTTTTTGCTGGACGTGAAGGCGGGAAAATTCTCCCTGGAAGAAGTGCTGCAGATGGCGGAGGAGCGGCTGGCGCTGCTGGAAGGGTTTGCCGCGACAAGTTCACTGCCGGAAAGGGTTGACCCGGAGTGGGTTAGTGGACTGCTGGTGGGGATGCGGGAGGAATTACTGGCAGCCTCAGCCCAGTAGTCGCGGCTTCAGCCGCTGACTAGCAAGCGAAGCGCAACAGTAACAAAGTCACTTTTAAATAAAACACAATTTGTATAAACAAGCATTTCACCCTACTTTCGGTGTTCACCTACCAAACACCACATGCCCGACAACCTAACTACCTTCTATACTTCCAACCTCCCCCACCTTACGCCCATCGGAGGAACCTTCTTCGTTACCTTTCGAGTAAAGGACACCCTACCCGCCACCATGATGAAGGGGATGCGTTTACAATTCCTTAAAGAAGTGACCGCCATTAAGCGACGGGAATTACCCCGGCAGGTACGGGAACTCGAAATAGCCAAAGCCCGCTACCGCTTTTTCCGGAATTTTGATCACCGGCTCGATCGAGCTGCCTGTTCCGATACGCCGCTCGCCGATCCTGAAGTCGCCAAAATTCTGACGGACAAGCTGCATGAACTTGATGGTGAGCTCTATGACCTGATCGCGTATTGTATCATGCCTAACCACGTTCATTTATTGATCAGTCTGGCAAATCAGACGGTGGATGAGGAACAGTTTTACCTCAGCGACAAGGAACTGTCCCTCACCTATCGCCCGCTACACGAAGTAATGCGCCGGATTAAGGGTAGTTCTTCACGGCTCATCAATCAGTATTTAGGTCGTACCGGAACCGCTTTCTGGCAAAAGGATTCCTACGACCACTTCGTACGGAATGCCAGGAGTTTTGAGAATATCTGGTGGTATATTCTCAATAATCCGGTGAAGGCGGGGTTGGTGGCGGAGGTTAGGGATTTTGCGCATACGTATTGGCGCGTTGCTTGCTAGTCAGCGGCTGAAGCCGCGACTACAGTCCCAGACAATAGCAAATCCCCCTCCACACCTCATGGAAGAGACGTGAAGGGGGGGAGAATGTGCTTTGGCGCTGCGCTTGCCAATCGGCGGCTGAAGCCGTGGCTACAGCTTCCCGAACAGAGACAAATCAGCCGCATCCACCTCCTTGCGGAAGGCGGCGAAATCTCCTGAGAGGAAGGATTCGATTTTAGCGATAAAGTCTTTGGCTCCCGCCTGGTATTGCTCCAGGGCAACCTCCGCCATCTGAGTGGGTTTGCCTTCCACCTGACCGATGTAGCGGCTGGCGGAGAACATCTTGGCCCGCAAGTTGGTCGGGTTGCGCTGGATGCCCTTAAGGCCTTCCTTCTCCACGAAGATCTCTTCAATTTCAGCGATGGATTTCAGAATACCCTTGGCATCCTTCCCGAGGCTGTCTTTCACCATTTTGGGGGCATCTTTCAGCAAGCCCTGGATGCGCTTGACGGCCTTGCCGGCCTGCTGGAGATCGTTCCAGGCGGTGGTCAGGTGAGCCGTGGTGGTGTCGAGCTGAGCCCGTAGCGCTTCCTGTGCGTCGAGGGCGTTCGGGATGGCTTTCTCGCGGGGATCAGCGTGAACGGTGACCATCGTCTTGTCGGTGGTATTGCCGTAGGTCATGATGACTTCGTAGACGCCGGGAGCGACACTTGCGCCGCTGGGTGTATCCGCATCCGGCCGCGGTGCACGGCGGCTGGGGAAGGACATTCCGTCACGACGCATGTTCCAGCTCGTGCGGTTCATGCCCCAGCGGGGCGTGGTTCTGTAGGTGCGGATGGTGTCACCGGACTGCACGTCAACGACCTGGATTTTCACCTTGCCCTTAGGCTTGGATTCCGGGTTGGGGTCAGTGGCGGGGTCCTGAACCTTCACGTCTCCGTAGTAAAGCATTTTGGCAGCGGGGTCCATTGCTTTTTTACCTTTTTTTGCACCTGCGTCAGCGCCCCCTTTCTCCTTTTCACCTTTCTCCTTTTCACCTTTACCCCCTTTCTCTGCTCCTGGCAGTACCCAGTAGGTTAGCATCGCTCCTCTGCGGCGGTCCTGCCCCTGAAATTGCCCCTGTGCGTAGAAGCGGGTCCCCTGGTAAGAGCGCGTGCTCCACTGGTAGGCATCCGGAGCTGGGAATAGGGCGAAACTGTCGCGCAACATCGCTGTACCTTTAGAGGCAATTGCCCTTAGCGGACGGATGTCATCCAGAATCCAGACTGCCCGCCCGAAGGTACCGATGATGAGGTCATGCTCGCGGGGGTGGATCTTCATGTCCCGCGTAGAAACGCCGGGATAGGTCTTGTTGTAGTGCGTCCAACTGCTTCCCTTATCGAAGCTGATGAACAGCCCCTGATCGGTACCAAGGAAGAGTAATTTGGGCTCCACCGGGTCTTGCACGATGGAGAGGGCGTGGCCCTTCACCTTGTTCTCATTCACAACTTTGGTGAAGGTCTTACCGAAGTTGTCCGTATGGAACACCATTGGCCGGGTATCGCCGCGGCGGAAGTCGTTGACCACCACCCAGGCTTCCGCCTCATTATGGGTACTGGCCTCAACATAGGGGATCCAGCTTCCGGCCTTCATGCCGGCTGCCTGAAGGTTACCGGTCAGGTCATTCCAGCTCTCGCCATCGTCGGGGCTAAAGTGGAGTTTACCATCATCAGAACTCACCCAGAGCCCCTGCTGGCTGCCTCCGCTCTTATGGTTCGGCACGATGGCGAGCAAGGTGGTGAAGTTCTCTGCCTGAGTAGCATCGATGGTAAGGCCACCCGAGATCATCGAGCGTTGTTTCGTGGTGTCGTTCGTCGTCAGATCGGGGCTGATGATTTCCCAATGATCTCCACAATCCGTTGACTTGTGTACGAACTGGCTACCGACGTAGAGCGTGCAGTCATCTTGTGGCCCCTGGGCAATGGGTGCGTTCCAGTTGAAGCGCAGGAAGGTACCGTCGGGGTGAAGCGGTTTGATGGATTTGGTCTTGCCCGTCGTCCGGTTTACGCGGCCGAAGGAGCCGCCCTGGCTGGCGGCGTAGACAGTGTTGGCGTCTCCGGGTTTGAAGATCAGATCAAAGCCATCGCCAAAGTAAACCTCCTGCCAGTCGGACTCGGTGATACCACCGGATTTGAGTCCCTGGCTGGGGCCCACCCACGAGCCATTGTCTTGCATACCGCCGCCCACATTATAGGGGAAGCTCATGTCGTAGTTGATGTGGTAGAGCTGGGCCAGTGGCAGGTTGGCGGCGAAGCGCCAGGTCTCGCCCGCATCGTGGCTGATGTTCAGGCCGCCGTCGTTGCCGTCGATCAGGTATTCGGGGTCTTCGGGGTCGATCCAGAAAGCGTGATGATCAGGGTGAACACTATTGCCATAGTCCGCAATTTCGCGGAAAGTGCGGCCGCCGTCTTCTGATTTCGCGACGTAGGTATAGACGTTATAGAGTCGGTTTTCGTTCTTCGGGTCGACGTAGATTTCGGCGTAGTAGAAGGGCCGGTTGCCGATCTCTTTGTCCTGCACGAGCTTCCAGCTCGCGCCGCCGTCGGTAGATTTGTAGAGACCGTTTTTCTTGGCTTCCACCAGCGCGTAGACGATGTTGGGTTTACTAGCCGCGATGGCCAGTCCGATGCGGCCGAGGTTTCCCTTGGGCAGTCCGTCTTTAGCCGTGCGGCGCTCCCAGCTGTCACCGCCATCGTGGGTGATCCAGATGCCGGAGCCGGAGCCGCCGGAGTTGAAGTAATCGGGGTCACGGTCGAAGGTCCAGGTAGCGGCGATGAGTTTTTCCGGGTTACTGGGGTCCATCACCATTTCGGCGATACCGGTGCCGTCGTTGACGTAGAGAATTTTCTTCCAGGTTTCGCCGCCGTCGGTGGTTTTATACACCCCGCGTTCCTGATTCGGGAACCACATGTTTCCCATGGCGCCGACATAGCAGACCTTGGGGTTGGTTGGGTGCGGAATCACGCGGTGGATGTGGCGGGTGGCTTCCAGGCCCATGTGGCGCCAGGTTTTTCCACCATCGAGGCTTTTGTAAATACCGCCGCCGTAGTTGGCGGAGTTCCGGGGGTTACCCTCACCGGTGCCAACCCAGACGATGCTCGGGTTAGCGTCGGAGACGGCCACCGCGCCGATGCCGAGGTACTGCTGCTTATCAAAAATGGGCTCGAAGCTGATCCCTTTATTCTTACTCATCCAGACGCCACCGGAGGCGGTGCCGACGTAGATATGGTCCTTATCGGTGGGATTTACGTCGATGGCCGTTACCCGGCCAGACATGCCGGAAGGGCCGATGTTGCGGGGGGCCAGGGCGTCCCAGTGCTTCAGGTCAACCTGGGCGCTGACGCAGGTGCAGAGGATGGTAAAAAGAGCAAGGAGGGTAAACTTGGTTAGTCTCATGAATGGTATGGTTGGGCTTTGAGGTGGAAATATACGGCAGTAGATAAGAAAGGGGCCGTGATAGGTATCCCCAAAATGCACTAATGAAGGGATTAAGCTCACCCTAACTCCTTAAAAAATATGCAGCAGGTAACATTCTGGCTGTGCCACTCTGCCCGTTCTTTGCTGAGTCTGCAATTGAAGTAGATGAGCCTACCCTCTCAGCAATACATTTGGAGATATACGCGGGCTCATGCACAAGCATCCGTGTTATTCGAACGGCTAAAACCAATTTTTTCTACGCTTAGCACTTAACAGTCCTGGCACCCCGGAGTCAGACTAATTTTTTCAAGTCATCGGTTACAAGACAGCTTTCTTTTCTTTAAAAATTATCTACCCAAAGCACTACCTTTAGCAAGTTCAAACACAGCAGGCATGCATTTCCTCCGCACCCCGGACGACCGCTTTAAAAACCTGAGCAATTATAATTTTGCACCAAACTACGTTGATGTCAGTCACGGTTTACGGATGCACTATCTGGATGTGAACCCCGGAGCCGATCAACTCATCGTTTGCCTCCACGGTGAACCCTCGTGGAGCTACTTATACCGAAAGATGATTCCACTTCTGGTCGCAGAGGGCTACCGTGTTATTGCACCTGATCTCATTGGCTTTGGCAAATCAGACAAACCCGTTGCCGAAAGCGATTACACCTACCAACGCCACGTAGACTGGGTGCGGGAGTTGCTTTTCGATCATTTGAATCTACGCAACATCAACCTCTTCATTCAGGATTGGGGCGGCCTCATCGGTCTTCGCCTGCTGGCCGAGCATACCGATCGTTTTAAGCGGATAGCTGCAGCTAATACTTTTATGCCTACCGGCGATCAAAACCTCGGCCAAGGCTTCGAGCAATGGAAAGCAATGACCGCAACCATGAATCCTTTCCCGGTAGGGAGCCTGTTGCAAGTCGGCACCGTCTCCCAACTCTCTATTCAGGAAATGGCAGCCTATGATGCCCCCTTCCCCGACGAAACCTATAAAGCTGGCGTACGCGTTTTCCCTAGCCTTGTGCCCAGTAGACCAAATGACCCGGCTACACCCGCCAACCGGGCTGCCTGGGCAAAATTGCGAGAGCTGCAGCTTCCCCTTCTGACCCTATTCTCCGATTCTGACCCCATTACTATTGGTGTCGAGAAGTACTTTCAGAAATCCATTCCCGGAGCCAGGGGCCAGCCACATCTCATCCTGAAGGGCGGTGGGCATTTTTTGCAGGAAGACTGTGCCAGGGAGATAGTTGCCGCTCTAATACCATTTTTTGGGGGCCGGTAATACCGCTCATCTGTAGCACAGCTTGTCTTACTCCCCCTGCACCTTCCAATATTGCAGGGCTCCAAAAATGCCCTCCCCATGACGAAGGCAAGCCCTCGGCCTGCTTACCTTTGCACACCAGCAATCTGCCGCCTGAGACAGCTCCAAAGAGCGGCAGCCTACTAATTGACTACCTGACTGATTGACTCTTTGACTATGCTCTCCCGTCCCCGCCGCAACCGACAGTCCGCCGCCATCCGCGCTCAGATTCGTGAAACCGAGCTTACGCCCGGTCATCTCGTACAGCCTATCTTCCTGATGCCCGAACCCGATGCCCGCCTGCCGATCAAAAGCCTGCCAGGCACCTTCCGACTGGGTATCGATCAGGTCGTGAAAGAAGTCGCTGAATGCCGCCAGCTCGGTATTTACAGCTTCATCATGTTCCCCGCCGTACCCGAGGAGCACAAGGATAAAACCGGAACCTACGCCACCAGCGAAGAGAACTTCTACCTGCACGCAGCCACCCGGCTAAAGGCAGAATTTCCGGACATCTGCCTGATTTCCGACGTGGCCCTGGACCCCTACAGCACTGATGGTCATGATGGCCTCGTCGTCAACGGTAAAATCGACAACGACCAAACGTTACCGCTCGTAGACGCCATGGCCGTCGCCCAGGCCCGCGCCGGTTTCGACGTCATCGGCCCCAGTGAAATGATGGACGGCCGCATCGAAAGCATCCGCCGCGCCCTCGACGCGGAAGGCTTTACGGACACCTCCATCATGAGTTATTGCGCCAAGTATGCCAGCGCCTTTTACGGCCCCTTCCGCGATGCACTGGACTCCGCCCCCCGCCAGCTGGAAGACGTACCCACCGACAAAAAGACCTACCAGATGGACCCGGCCAACCGCCGCGAAGCCCTCCGCGAAGCCGCCCTCGACGCCGCCGAAGGCGCCGATTACCTGATGGTGAAACCCGCCATCAACTACCTAGACATCATCCGGGAACTCACCGACGCGCACCACCTGCCCATCGCCGCTTACCATGTGTCCGGCGAATGTGCAATGTTGCTGGCCGCAGCGGAAAAAGGTTGGTTGGACTACCAATCTGCGGCCTCGGAAGCACTGCTCTCCATTCGTCGGGCGGGAGCGAGCGTGATCATTAGTTACTTCGCTAAGGATTTTGCGAGCTGGTATAGGTAGTAAACGATGAGCCATCTAGCTTTTTCAGGCATTATTCTGCCTATCTCATGTTATCCATGTAAAAAGCGAAAGCTATTGCTACCAACATTAATAGTAATAATACTGAGCCAAGGCTGATCACTGTAGAACGAAAAGAACTCTTTGGTTCTTTACGGGCGACGGTTAGCACTACTCCACATAAGGTTGCTAAAGCAGAAACTCGGGCTAAGCTGTAAACCCAACCAGGGATTGAGAGCGAGTCCGTCAGCGAAATTTTACCTGCGAAAAAATTAAAGTAGTACAGCCGGATTAAGGTGCTCAAAACTGTTCCAGCAACTCCTATTGCGCCCACTTTTGCCCAGACAGCAGATTTGGTATTGGGAGAAGTCGGAGCGTCAAGCAGGTCATTATTGATGTCTTTATTTTGTTTTTTTGTGGCTTTACTTCCAGAAATAGGAATTTAAATCCGGCACCTCCCCATCAAAAACCACCACCCGGTACCGCGCCAGGCAGGTCTCTCCCGGTGCAATAAAAAAGCCTTCCCTGATAACCGGTGAAACGGAAAAATAGGGCAACTCGGGGTGTACCCGTACGCCGACGGGCCAGCGGAAGTTCTCCGGATGAGGAATGACGGCCATGCCGGCTTTGCCGCCGGGCAGGTCTCCGTAGATCGCGGTCCATTCCGGGTGGGTGTGGTTGGCGGAATCGCCGGTGAGGCCGTCGCTGGTCAGGAATTCGGCGGGGGCAAGGAAGTTGGCCGTGTCCTTCGGATTCCAGTGTTTGCTGCCTCGGATACCGAGGCCGCCGTAGAGGTGTTTGTTGAGGAAAAGCGTGTCTTTCGTAACGTTGGTTTGCTCGCTGCGGACGTCCCAGACGAAGACGTCGTTGCGGTCGTGTACGCGGACGGTGAGGTTTTCTTCCAGCACAGGCTCCTTCCACCCGTAAGCATTCACCAGATGGGTTACGTTAGATTTAAAGCCGAGGAAGCCATCAGCATCGATAGTTTCTTCTACCTCATCGTTCATTATCGTGGCCAGCTCTTTGTGCGTATTCCAGAAGTCAACAAAACTGTCGCGAAAAGTCGTGTTCGTCCAGGCACTGAAAAAGCCATTCTGGTGGGCGTAGCCAACGGGAAAACCGTCGGACACAATCTGCCCGGAAGGGCTGTAAATGGGATGAAGGAAGCCGGTGCGTTGGTAATAAGCGGGTAAGTCAGCAGGCATATTAGAGGCGATGCGATACGCCAATACCGGCTGATCATGTTGAAAAATACGTAACTCTTCGTTCGTTTCTTCCAAACGAAGATTGCCCTTTATCCCTTCCCCCTTCGCCCCTTTATTTTCGGGGGCGCGGCCGCAGGATGCAAAGAGGAGGATAAGGGAGCAGAGGAGAAGGAGGGGAAATCGAAGCATGGAACTAAGGTAAGTTGAACATTTGCAACTTCCACTTTCATGTGTTTGTTGGCCATTTAAAACCACCCATCGATTTGTAATGGTTGTAAGAAAAGAAATCTCCGAGCACAACGAATTATACCTGTACATGAACGGTAAACTCATCTACAAAAGATGGTTGAATACCGGTAATTCCAAGGTTTTTGATCTGATGGCTTACAGTAAATACACTTACGCAAGTTATACTGATCTGGACATAGAAAACTCTCCTTATGTGATCACCGTAAGAGCAAAAATTCGGTTTAACCCTCCTACGGAAGATGGACGAAGTACAGGTATCTATAGTGGATACCGACCTAATCACTTTTTCCACCTTGATGAATATGATGATCGTGTAGAGTGCTTTATGGGAGAGATTTCATTTGAAGAACCCGACATACTTGAATTGGGCAAAGCTTACGAAGTCAACGTTAGGTTTATTCTCTCGCAGAGGATAGAGCCTTACCTGAAAGTTGGTAAGAAATGGTTTATTAACGAAGGCCCTACGAATGTAGGCACCGGGGAGATTATCCGTTTTCTACCTTCAGCGGGTTAAATACCTCTGTTTTTAGCGCGCCTGGAAGGCGCTTTGGCCGGTCGCTGCTGGAAGCAGCTTACGCCAGGGTAAAGACGGTAATCTCCGGCCGGACGTTGAAGCGGACCTGCTGGCTATGTCCCAGCGCACGATTAATGTACAACTGACGGCCATCTCCCAGATCAAAGGCACCGGCGGTGTAGCGCCGGTTTTTCACCGGCAGCAGGGGTGGCGGTAAAAAGGGGGGCTTGCATTGTCCGCCGTGAGTGTGGCCGGAGAGAATCCAGCCCCGGTAGCCGTTCCAGACGTCCATATCGCAGACGTCAGGGTTGTGGCAAAGAACCAGGTTGGCGGCAGCCGGGTCAATACCGCTTGTGGCGGAACTGGGGTTAAAGTTAGTTCCCCACAGGTCATCAATACCCGTAAGGTGTAGCCCGTTGACGACGACCGTCTCATTGCGTAGTGTACGGACATCAGCGCCGCTAAGGATACCAACAATCTCGTCCCCAACGGTCTCCTCCCCCCAATTATGGCCGTAATCATGGTTGCCAAGAATAGCAAAAGTGCCGAGTGTCCCTTTTACGGCATGAGCCATCACTTCGCGGAGCTGCCGCAGTTGTTGCTCGTCCTCCCAGCTCACGAAATCACCGGTATACACCACAATGTCCGGCTCCAGGGCCGAGACTCTTTTAAAAGAGTCAATGATAAATTGGTAGTCGAACCGGTTGCCGACGTGGATATCGCTGATCTGCAGCAGGGTTTTGCCCACTAAAGACTTTGGCAAGTCCACGATGGGAAGTTTTCGACGGACAAATTCCAGCCAAAAGGGCTCCACCTGCCAGATGTACAGGCCCGCCAATACCCCACCGGCAGCGAGCAGGCCGGTAGTGCGGAGAAAAGTTCTTCGGGAGATCATGCTCACTATTTACTTTGAATAACAAAGTTCTATGAAAAATATTGCCTTGCAACTTCTTTGCTTCAAAAACTTTCCCTTGCACCTGCGCGCCGCCGCCAAACAGGTCCCGTCAGTATTGCGGTATGCGCGCCGAAAACTTCCCTCACTCAGGTTCGTTATTTCAAGTATGACCGAGCCAACTCCTGATCAACAACCCGATCTTAAATCCCTCGTACAGCAGCTCAATCAGAGCGGCCGGCAAAACGATATTAAGCAGCGGCGCGCTAAGATTGACGCCCTGATTGATGAAGATTTCGTCACGCTAACAGATTTGCTCCATAAACTCGCCCAATGATTGATTACCTGAACGAAAATGACCTGGCCCATCTCAATGAGCGAACGATAAAGGCGCATGGTGGCCAGTTTGAAGGACCCGACAACCTGGCGAATCAGGATTCCCTGACCGCCCTGCTGGAAGAAATTGCCGCTGACGGGTTGCCTCACCTGGGGGACAAGGCCGCTGCATACATGTACGGCATCATTAGCCAGCATATTTTCCTCGATGCGAACCCGCGTACTGCCTTGCTGGCCGCACGCACCTTCGTCAGGCTCAACGGCGGCACCTTCCATAAGAAGTTGAAAGTGGTGGAGTACAATGGTCAGCAGGTACCCGCCCACGCCAAAGACCGGGCCGCCATCTGGAGACAGCTCACGATGGAAATAACCAGCGGAGCTCTATCTCTGGACGCCTGCCGGGAGTGGTTCCGCAGAAACACGACCACACCCTCGGCAGGGAAATAGCAGATCGGGAAAAATAGGTACGCCATCAGGTGAAATTGATAATTGGAAAGGGCTCGTCTGGCTCCACCTTTGCATCGTCAAGGCAATGAAGCCACGGCGATAATTATCAAATCAATTTTATTATGGCAACTTTTCAAATCCCCACCCGCGAAACCGTAACCGAAGCGAACCAGCAAATTTTTGACAATCTGGAAAAAGGGCTCGGTTTCGTCCCTAATCTCTATGCTACCTATGCCCACTCCCAAAATGCATTGGGTAACTATCTGGCTTTGTCTGGTGCCAAGACCAGTCTGAATAATAAAGAGAAGGAAGTCGTCAATCTGGCCGTAAGCCAGGTAAATGACTGTTCTTACTGCCTGGCAGCCCACACGGCAATTGGAAAAATGAATGGTTTTACGGATGAGCAGATCATTGAATTCCGGGAAGGACGTTCCACCTCTAATGATAAGTTGGGTGCCCTGGCAGCCTTCTCCCGCACCGTAACGGAAAACCGGGGAAAGCCCACAACGGAAGCCGTTGACGCTTTTCTGGCCGCTGGTTATACCCGCGAGAACCTGGTAGATACCATTGTATTGATTGGCGACAAGACGATCTCCAACTATCTGCACGGCGTTACGCAGGTGGCCGTAGACTTTCCGGCAGCTCCGGAGCTGGCTCCTGCTCTGGCCTAAGTTATGACGGACCACTATTTTCAACACAATTATTAGCGTCCGGCGTTAAGCTTCTGACTTTAAGTAGTCACGAAACTTAGCGTCGGGCGCTTTTTCTTTGTCTGGAGGGCAACCTGCGTTTATTCTTTTCGTTTCTTGCGGGTATGGCGAGGCGTCCAAAAAAAATCCACGAAAAGCGGGACCTGATTGAGATCGGCGACCTTCGGATTCCGGTGAAGATCATCACGGAAGCCCGGCGCTACAATACCCGTGCATCCGTTACCTCCCGTGCACTGATCATCCGCTTACCCGCCGGGCTCAGCCCGGTGCAGCGGGAAAAACAATTGGGCGACATGTTGGCCTGGGCGCAGGATACGCTGGAGAAAAAGCCGGAGGCTTTTGCTCATTTCCGCCGGGTGGAGCAGGCGAGCCGATATGAATTTGCCATTCGGGAAGCAACTTACCAGATTGAGGTAGACAGCCATGAGCTACGCGACCACAAGATTATTCGGACGGCACCACGAGATCTGAAAATCCTGCTCAACCCGGAAGACCCGCGGGTAAACGGCGGCAAGATCATCCCAAAGCTTCTAGCCAAACATTTTGGCGGCATGTACCTCCATGAGGTCAGTGAGCGGGTTCACGAGCTGAACGAGCTCCACTTTCGCCGCTCCATCAAGGCCGTTAAGATGAGTGATACTTACTCCCGCTGGGGTAGTTGCTCTCACGTTGGCAACATCAACCTCGCGACTCGTCTGCTGCTGGCCCCTTCCGAGGTACTTGACGCTGTCATCATCCATGAACTGGCTCACCTGGTGGAGCAAAACCATTCTTCGCGCTTCTGGGCTCAGGTGGAGCGGGCCTTGCCCAACTACAAAGAGTACGACGAATGGCTGCGCCTGCACGGCAAGACCTTACTCTTTGAGCCGGTGGCCGTCTGATGCTTTTCGTTGTGTAATTTTGCGGGGACAATCAACCCCTACGTTTCTACCTATGCGCATCCCCTTACTTTTTCTTCTTGCCCTGGCTTTTAGCAGCTGCGTCTCCAACAAAATTCACGAAGGCATTGTCCAGGAATTCCAGGCAGAACTCTCTGCCCGCGACCGCGCGCTCGATCGCCAGCAAGACAGCCTGCTGACCACCCGCCTCGCCCTGGAGCGGAGCCGGGGCGGCAATGATATGCTGCTCATTACCCAGGACCGGCTGCAGGACCGCCTCGTGGTGCTGGAAGACGAGCTGGATCAGCTACGCGGTAATCTTACCTCCACCAATTTTCAAATGAGCAATCAACTTGCCAAGTTGCGCCAGGAAAAGCGGGAAGTAGAATTAACCTATGATAGCTTGCGCATGCGTCAGGGCGACATCGTCGACCGCTTCCAGCAGGGAGTAGACAATGCCGCGAAAGTTATCCGGTCCTCCGTGGAAGGAATGATACCTGATGATAGCTACGCACTCTCTACCAGTGCGGGTGAAGTCACCCTGAGCATTCAGGAAGACCTGCTCTTTAAAAACAGAACCTCCGATCAGATCAACGACGAAGCGGCCACCATACTCAGAGCCGTTATGGACGCCCTGCAGGCGGACCCCTTGCTCAAGCTATCCGTCGTTGGGCATACGGATAACCAACCGAACCCCCGACGGAACTTCAACAACTGGCAATACGCCGCCCGCCGGGCCACGGCCATCGCCGAAGAACTGGCAGAAACTTATTACCTGAGCCCCAATCGGGTGGTGGCCGCCAGTCACGGAGAGTTTCGCCCCGTGCAGTCTAACGCAAGTCCGGAAGGGCAGCGGGCCAACCGCCGGCTGGACTTTGTGCTGCGAAACAATGTAGGCAATCTGGTGAGAGAACTCAATAAACTGGGAGAGGGCGACAAATAATTCGCATTTAGTGAATAAATTAATAATCATTCAACTAATTGCGTATTAAAGCGTATCTTTAGGTACAAAGCTCAAAACAGCATGATTGAACACATTGACGCCACTAAAGTCCTTTTTCTGGACATTGAAACCGTCAGCGGTAAGGCCACCTACAGCGACCTAAGCGATGACTTTAAGGCACTCTGGGGATACAAAGCCCCCGGCGTACTGAAGCGCTACGGCGAAGAACTGACCGAAGAAGAAAAAGCGGATAGTTACGTTGATAAAGCAGCCATTTACGCTGAATTCGGTAAAATCGTTTGTATCAGTGTTGGAGCAGTTTACCGGGACAAAGACAAGCGGCTGAAGATTCGGCTGAAGTCCTTCGCAGACCGTGACGAGAAGAAGCTCCTCGAAGATTTCAACGCTATGCTCGACCAGTACTACGGCGATACCAACCGGCAATTCATCTGCGGCCATAACATTAAGGAATTCGACGTGCCGTACATGTGCCGCCGGATGATCATCAATCAACTGCCCCTGCCCAAGATGCTGCAGATTACCGGCAAAAAACCCTGGGAGACCAATCACTTGCTGGATACGATGGCTCTCTGGAAATTCGGCGACTATAAATCCTATACTTCTCTAAAGTTGCTTGCCGGAGCCCTTGGCTTCCCTACCCCGAAAGACGACATCGATGGCAGCCAGGTAGGGCGCGTCTTCTGGGAAGAAGACGATCTGGATCGCATTGCGGTCTACTGTGAAAAGGACGTGCTGGCAACCGCCCAGCTGTTCTTCCGCTACCAGCTGAAACCACTGTTGGAGGAGGATCAGATTCAGGTGGCAGAAAGGTAGTCTGATTCTGCTGATAACGCAAACGATCGAAGGTCCTTTCAGGACGCTTCGAGGTATACTCAAGGGACCTTGAAGCGTCGCGGAGCGACCTTTAAGCGTCCTGGTCCTGGTGATTGCTCTACCTCTCCTAGTGGGTACTCTTCGCGGGTGCGGCAATGGCCATGTGATAATCCCGGCCGATGATGTCCGCATATTTGTCCAGTAGCTCAAGAACGCGGCCTTCGCTGTCGCTGGCAACGATAACGCCAACGTGCTGCTTTTTATCCATTTTCCAGACGATTTCCTCGTCCTGAAACGGATGCATATCAGGATGCTCAAAACGGCAGAGACTCACTACGATGCCTGCCTGCCGGTAGCGGCGCCCCGGTGGGTGATATTCTACGCCGTGGGCCATGGCGGTTTCCAGCCGGGCCCATTCGGCCCAGAGGCTGACGCCGGTAGCGGCTTCGACCATTTCGGCGAGGTGGGCCCCGCCCACCCGGCTGGCGGTTTCGAGGAAGACGAAGCTTCCGTCAGCCATTTTAATAAATTCTGTGTGACTGGCGCTGAACTGCATGCCGAAGGCCTGCATGACGTCAGAAGTCATCTGGCGGAGAGTGACGGCATCCGGCGCATCGTAGGGCACACTGACGGAACGGAAAATACCGCCGCCATGAGCCACCTCGAAGGGCGTGCTCAGGTAACGGGAGACCTGACAGAAAACGACCTCTCCGTCAACGCTGATCGCATCCGCGTGAAAGACATCTCCCGGGCGGAACTGCTCCACAAGGTACTGATGCCGCTTTTCGCCAAGGGCATGAACGGCCGCCCAGAGTTCTTCTGCGGAATGGACTTTTTGGATGCCGGTCGCACTGGCTTCGCCACGGGGTTTGATCAGGCAGGGGTACTCAATTTCCGACGCCCATTTGCCAAGGTCCTGGTTATTAAACAGTGGAGAGAACGCGGGCACGGGCACCCCGTGCTCCAGAGCGCGGGTGCGCATGGCGAGCTTATCGCGGAAGAAGCGAGCGGTCGTCTGGCCCATTCCGGGGATCCGGAATTCTTCGCGGAGGTAAGCTGCTTTTTCCACGTCAAAATCATCGAGCGCAACGATGCGGTCAATCTTTCGCTCCTGCATCAACCAGGCGAGTCCTTCGGCAATATGGCCGATGTTTTCCGGGCTGTTATTGTCTTTCTCCATGAAGAAAAACTCGTCGATCGATTCCCGTGGCCAGGGCTCGTTCATCAGTTTCTTCATGGTAAGCAGGTAGACAGTGTTACCGGCTTCCTTACTGGCGCGCAGGAAGGGCGCACCCTTGAAATAGCAGGAGATGCAAAGGAAGGTCATAGTTGGGGCTCTTTAATGCATTCAAAGCTACTACTGATTAGGGTAACAATCCTTCGGAAAAGATCATATCTCTAAAATTTATTTTCGTGGATCATCCGGCGCGGACGCGGGTGCAGGGAAAGCTCGCTCTTTCAACGTTTCATAGCACCTGCGGGCGCGCCCAAATTGCCGTCAGCTCCCCCTCCAGCTACCATTTAGTTACGAATGAGCAATGTTGTTTTCATCCCGGGTAGTCATCGGGAATGAACCTGGCAGTAGGGTTCAGGCGTATTAAGGAAAAGAAAAAATATGGCTCTTACAGAATCTACGATGATCGACATCGGTACTCAGGCACCGGATTTTTCCCTTCTCGACACCGTCAGTGGCAATACCCTTACCTACACTGACGTAAGCGGACAAGCGGGAACACTCGTTTTTTTCATCTGCAACCACTGCCCCTACGTTTTGTACGTTATGGATGAACTCATTGCCGTTGCCAACGACTATAAACTGAAGGGCATCGGCACCGTGGCCATCAGCACGAACGATGTCGTTCGTTACCCGGTTGACAGCCCGGATAACATGACCGCCTTCGCCAAAAAATATGACTTCTCCTTCCCTTACCTCTACGACGAAGAGCAAACTGCCGGCCGGGCGTATGACGCTGCCTGCACCCCTGACCTTTACCTCTTTGATGCCGAAGGCAAACTCTTTTACCGTGGCCGCCTGGATGGAAACCGCCCCGGCTCCGGCCGTGAGCCCGACGGCACTGACCTGCGCAATGCCCTGGACGATCTGCTGGCCGGACGTCTCTCCCCCGAAAAGCAATATCCCAGCGCCGGCTGCGGGATAAAGTGGAAATAAGCGAAAAAACGCTTATTTTGGGAAAGGTTTGTCGGGCGAGTGAGTCAGACAAACCTTTTTTTCATCCCTTACACCTACCTGAAAATGACAACCGAAAACGAAGAGCAGGAAAAAAGCGAAAGCGGAGCCCCCATTTATCGCTATGACGAAAATGCAGAACGGCCCTTCACCCCTGCCACCGGCAATGAATCGAGTATTGAGCAAATCAGTGAGCACATCGAGCGACACATCGGCCCGATTGAGTCCGTCTTTCACGAACTGATCTCCGATACGATTCATATCGACGTTTACTGGGTAAAACCCGGTGCCGAACGTCCGTATCACACGCTGGTCACTTCAGGCATGAGTGATCTGCCCATGAACGTGCCTACCGAAATTCCGGAACACCTTTCGATGCAACATACTGAGTTGTGCGTTTTACTTCCTCCGGAATGGCAGGTAGAAAAAATTCTAAACCATCAAGCGGACGACGAGCAAACGGAGCAATTTTACTGGCCCATCCGCTGGCTCAAGATTATTGCCCGATTCCCGCATCAGCTAAACACCTGGATTGGTTATGGCCACACTATCCCCAACGGAGAAGACGCCGAACCTTTCGCGATGAATACAGAGCTGGGCTGTATTCTTTTACTACCCTCCGTTTCACTGGGACCTGACTTTTTCACGCTTGACACTAAAGAGGGCAAACACATTAGCTTTTACGCTACGTTCCCCCTTTACCGCGAAGAAATGGATTTCAAAATGAAGAAGGGCGTTGATGCCCTTCTTGCGCGGTTGGAAAGTGAGGGCATTGACGATGTCGTGGATCTGAGCCGGAAAAACGTCTGCCGGAAAAAATTTCTCGGCTTGTTTTAGTTAAGGTTTCACCTGAATCTTCCGTTTTTTTGCGGAGGAATGCAACCCTTCCATTTTTTGCCCGTACATACTAACACATTAGTAGTTAGTAACCCCACACTATGAGATTTAGCCATTCTGTACTGCTTCTGCAGTTTCTGTTCTTTGCTTCCCTGACGGCTCAGAACATGCCTCCCGAATATACAACCCAACGCATCCAGGGCGACGCGCCGACGATTGATGGCGACCTTGATGACCCCGCCTGGCAGCAGGTGAAATGGGGAACTGACTTTCATCAGCGACAACCAGACGACTCTGCCCCCGTTAGCCAGGAGACGGCCTTCAAAATCCTCTATGACGAGCGTTTTCTCTACGTTGCCTGGCGGGCTTACGACACCGATCCGGATAAAATAGAAGCACGTCTTGGCCGACGAGATGACTTCCCTGGCGACTGGGTGGAAATCAACTTCGACAGCTTTAACGATAAACGGACGGCTTTCTCCTTCTCCGCCTCCGCCAGCGGTGTACGCGGAGACGAATTCATCAGTAATGACGGCAACAACTGGGACGAAAGCTGGAATCCCTTCTGGTTCTTTAAAGCAAAGACTGACGAAGATGGCTACACCGCCGAAGCCAGGATTCCTTTCTCCCAACTTCGCTTTGGCAAAGAAGAGAACCAGACCTGGGGTCTTCAGGTAAACCGTAATCTTTTCCGTGAGCAAGAAGCCAGCTCATGGGCACCCATCAAACAAACCCAGCCGGGCTGGGTAAGCCGCTTCGGCATCTTGAAAGGTCTCAACGGCATCAAACCCCGTAAACCCCTCGAACTACAGCCCTACGTACTTGGGCAGGTTCGTACCGGTGGGGGCTTCCCCGACGAAGACCCCTTTGGCCGCAAAACAGATGAACGCCTGAGTGCCGGCCTGGATGGTCGCATCGGCATCACCAACGATGTAGTGGTGGATTTCACCATCAACCCCGATTTCGGCCAGGTAGAAGCGGATCCCGGCGCCATCAACCTCGATGGTTTTCAGATCTTTTTTCAAGAGCAAAGGCCCTTTTTCGTTGAAGGAAGAAACATCTTCAACTACCGGATCACCCAGGCGGAAGCGGGCGGTTCTTACAACGGAGATCTATTGTTTTACAGCCGCCGCATCGGCGGCTCTCCGAGCCGCTTCTTACGGGAGCGCCACGGTGCCGGCCGCTTCGTTCGCCAGCCGGAGAACACCACAATTCTTGGCGCCGCCAAGGTGAGTGGGAAGACCCGCAGCGGGCTATCACTCGGGTTACTGTCCAGTTTTACCGAAAGAGAGTTTGCCACGGTTATTGACAACAACGGTGAAGCAAGAGAGCAGGTAGAGCCCTTTACCTCCTACAATGTCGGGCGGGTACAGCAGGACTTCAACGAAGGACAAACGACCATCGGGGCGATGCTCACCAGCGTTAACCGGGATCTTCACACCGAGGAGCTCAACTTTCTGCATAACAATGCTTACTCTGGCGGGATGGACTTCGTTCACCGTTGGAAAGACCGTGCCTGGGCGCTACGGGCCAATGCCGTCTGGAGTCAGGTACGTGGCAGCGAGGCAGCCATTACCCGGACTCAAACCTCCTTTGAGCACAACTTTCAGCGGCCCGACGCTGATCACCTCAGCGTAGACACTACCGCTACCCGCCTGAGCGGGACGGGGGGCACGCTGGCCATCGGTGAATTTGCCGGCGACTGGGTCTTCGAAACCGGACTTACCTACCGCAGCCCGGGGCTGGAGCTTAACGACATAGGCTTCCTGAACAACACCGAACAATTTAATTACTTCGCCTGGGGTGCACGCCGCTGGCGGAACCCAACCAAAGCTTTTAACCGCTTCCAGTGGAACCACAATATTTACGCTGGCTGGGACTGGAGCGGAGAGTCTCTGAACCGCAGTTACAATACCAACGTTTGGGGGCAGCTGAAAAACTTCTCCAACTTCCGCTTTTTCCTCAACCTGGAGCAACAGGACATCAGCCGTAACGCGCTGCGGGGCGGGCCGCTTTTCCGCAGGTCTCCCGGCTATGCAATGGGCGGTGGCATCGGGACCGACGGGCGGAAAAAGCTCAACGCCTACCTCTACTTCAACGGCGGCAAAAGCTATGATGGTAACGTGATGGGGGGAGAAGTTGGACTGGAAATTAACTACCAGCCAACGGACGCACTCTCGCTTTACGTCGAGCCCAGCTTTAACCCTTCTACCCGTCGTGACCAGTACATCACGACTCTCACCGACGATGGACGGACGGGGTATATGCACGGTAAGATCGATCAACAAGTCATTAGCCTTACCATGCGGGCGACCCTCAACCTCACCCCTGACTTTACTATCCAGTACTACGCCCAGCCATTCGTAGCGCGTGGAGTTTACGATGAGTTCAAGATCGTGGATAACCCACTGGCTAAGGACTTTGACAATCGTTTCATCGTTTTCCCGGAAAACAACGTTGCCTTTAACGGCGAGTCCGGCACTTACCAAATAGATGATGATACAGACCGTGGTATCGATTGGGAGTTCGGTGATCCGGACTTTAACTTTCTGCAGTTCCGGTCCAATCTGGTCGTCCGTTGGGAATACCGACCCAGTTCTACCATTTTTCTCGTCTGGTCACAGGGTTCCTCCGGAGGAACAGACCCAACGCAGAGTGCCTTCCAGGCCCTGACGCAGGACTTATTCGCCAACGATGTCCGGAATACCTTTTTGGTGAAGGGGACTTATCGCTGGGTGAGATAGGGGTAGACGGTAGTCGGTAGAACTGTAGATGGTAGAGCCGTTCTACAATTCTACCGTCTACCGACTAACAAGATGGGCGCAGCCGCAGGTGCAACAGCCCCCAATTGGCGCTCCGCGCCAGCCCCCGAAGGGGGAGGTTGAATGAGCAGTACTTAACAAGCCATCCCTACCCTTTCACTACCTTAGCACCGAAGGACCGACCATGAAGCACACCATCCTGGTTTTCGGCGGGCTCATTCTGGCCTGCTTACTCTTGTTTCGGGTAAGCGAATACGCGCTGGTATCCGGTGACTTGACGGTAGAGATCGCTCTCGCCGTCACTGCGCTCTTGTTTTTGGGTATTGGCCTTTATCTCCGCCAGCCGTCTCCCCTAAAGGAAGCTCCAGCTTCTACTGTACTCGTTGATGAGGCCCAGCTTAAAAGCCTCGGCATCTCTGCGCGGGAGCACGAGGTACTGGGCCACATCGCCGCCGGTCTTTCCAACCGGGAGATCGCGGAGGTACTGTTCCTCTCCGAAAGCACGGTCAAAACCCACGTTTCGAGTCTGCTCAGCAAGCTCGACGCCAAACGGAGGACGCAGGCGGTGGAGCGGGCCCGGGTGATGGGGATTATTTAATACCCTCCGGCTGAAGCCGGGGGTACAGGGCCATATCAGCACTAAAGAACCATAGGTTTGGTACTTTAGTATGACCGCTATCTGACCTGATCGCCGCAAATTTGTGTCAAAACAAATACACTATGAAAGCTACTCTGCTCAAGTATGGCCCCGCCGCCTTTATCTCTATGCTTGTCCTTTTTGCCCTCGGCCTCATTGTCGGTCAGAATCTGGACTACTCCACCCAGGAGATCGTCGGTTACCTCACCATGATTCTCTCGCTGTCGCTGGTCTACTTCGCCATCCGGCATTACCGGGACAGGGAGAACGACGGCCAACTCACCTTCGGCCGGGGCATGGCCATCGGCATGATCATCTCCGCCTGCGCCGGCTTTGGCATCGCCATCGCGGATGCTTTTTACACAACGGTCATTAACCCGAACTTCGTCACGGAGTTCACCGACCGCGAACTCTCCCGCCTGAAGGCCGATCTCCCCGCCGAGGAATACGAAGCCGCCGCCGCTACCCTGATGGAGCAGATTAACATGATGGGCTCGCCGCTGGCACTGGCGGCACTGATGTTCGTCACGGTGCTGCTGCTGGGGCTGATGGTGAGTTTGATTTCTTCGTTGGTTTTGCGGAATACCGATAAGCAGGTATCCGCCTAAATCAAAGTTTCTTGGGTTCCCGCCCCGTCAGCCCCCCCAATTCCCGCGTAATCCGCTCCACCGGCCAGTCCCACCACCGCACCTCCAGCAAATGCTCGATCTCTGCATCAGAGAATCGCTGCCGGATCACCTTCGCCGGGTTACCGCCGACGATGGTGTAAGGGGGCACGTCTTTGGTGACGACGGACTTGCTGCCGATGATGGCCCCGTCCCCGATCGTCACACCGGCCATGATGGTGGCGTTGTAGCCGATCCAGACGTCGTTGCCGACGGTGGTGTCCCCTTTGGTAGGGTAAGACTTACCCGCCATAGCCGGGGCCCAGTCTTCGCCGAAAATGGCGAAGGGAAAAGTGCTCACCGCATCCGTCAGATGATTCGCACCGTTCATGATGAAGGTCACACCAGAGGCTATCTGACAGAACTTACCAATGATCAGCTTGTCGCCGATAAATTCAAAGAGATAACGAACGTTCTGCTCGAAGTTTTCCACCGTTTCGAAGTCATCGTAGTAGGTGTACTCCCCGACCTCAATCTGGGGGCTCTTGATGATGTTTTTGAGAAAGCAGAGTCGGTCGTAGTTGGCTAAAGGGAAGGTTGTCTCTGGGGAAGTGGGCATGAGCAAGGGTTTTTTCGCCGACTAACCGCCAAAGGCAGACGCGAAGCGCACTCGGCGGTACAAATTTACCAATTGCGCGCCGGCCGCAGGCCGGCCACCGCCAAGTAGAGGTACATCGGGCCTACCCAGGCATCAAAGAAGGCAACGGTCAGGGGCAGGAATGCCTTGCTTCTCCAACCTCCTTCTGCACCTGCGGTAGCGCCCCCTGAATAGGTAAGCGGGTCCGTGCGTAAATACGGCGTCGCGTACACGTAAACCAGCAATAATAACCGCAGGCCATAAGCTGCCAGCGCGACCGGCCAGTCGGGCGTAAACAGCAGGTAAAAACCCAGCAGATAGAACAGCCCGTGGCTCAGCGCCAGCCCCCCAAGCATCCACTGCGCCCTGGCGGGATAGCGGATGCCCACCGACTGGTGCCGCGCCCGCTGCCGGAAATAAGCCCGCCAACCGGGTTGCGGCGCGGAGTAGGTCCAGGCCGCCGGGTGTACCACCCGGGCGGTTGCCTCCCGCTGCGCCGTTGCACTCACCAGCAGGTCATCATCGCCGCCGGGCAGGTCCGCATGGGCGGCAAAGCCGCCCGCACGCTCGTAGAAACTCCGGCGGTAGGCCAGGTTGCGCCCCACCCCCATGTAAGGCATCCCCGTGCGCGCAAAACCCAGGTACTTCAGGCTGACGTAAGTCGCTTCAAATCGCTGCCAGGCAGAGAGTAACATGTTTGTTTTGTCTTCTGTGTAGGGAGACACGCCCAGCACCAATTCCGCGCCCCGACGCAGCGGGTCGGCCATAAACCATAGCCAGTGGCTGCTGGCGGGCACGCAGTCAGCGTCCGTTAAGACCAGAAAATCGTGTTTTGCGGCGTAAATGCCATAAGCCAGCGCGTCCTTCTTGCCGGCGCGCGTAGGGCCAGGTTGCAGCAGGCGAACATGCCCGTGCCTGATCTCAAAGGGATGTACGATGGAGGCAGAGTTGTCCGTGGAATTATCGTCCACCAGGACCAACTCAAATTCACCGGGGTAGACCTGCGCCAAAATACGATCAACGCAAGGCCCAATGGTTTCCTGCTCGTTGTGAAAGCATACAATGACGCTCACCGCAGCGGTGCCCGAGGCGGGGTCCTGCTGGTCCGGCTCCACCCCGCGCCGGTAGCCGGCCCGCAGGACGGCCATCCAGCTGACAACTTGGACGGCGGCGGCGAGGAGGAAGAGGTAGAACACGGCAGTTATTCCAATTGGTTGGATAAAAACAGCAGAGACGGGGCATGCTCCGCCTCTGCTGTTTTTATCATACTACACCTCCCCCACAATGTCGCTCCACTCCGGGTGCCGTTCGATGTAAGCCGCTGCGAAGGGGCAGTAAGGCAGTGCCTTCAGCCCATTGTCTTTAGCGTATTGAAGGGCTGTTTTTACCAGAGAACTTCCTATTCCCTGCCCGCCCAATTCCTCAGGCACTTCGGTATGAATCAGGGCAATACTGTTGCGCCCCATCCGGTATTCCAGTTTGGAAACGAGCGCTCCGCTGACAACTTCAAACTGGTACTTTTCGGTATTGTTGACGACTTGATCGGTGAACATAATAAGGAAGTAAAGAGAGTAAAAAATTAAAGAAAATCCCGGCTTCGCAGTCTCAAATGTAAGCAGAAGCCTATAAACGCAGTGCCGCCTCCAACGTGCGGAGCCTACAAGGCTGCCCAACCACAAGGCTACCTACAGCTCCTTCCGCAACCGCGCCACCGGCAGCCCCAGTTGCTCCCGGTATTTAGCGACGGTGCGTCGGGCAATATCGTAGCCTGCTTCAGCGAGGGCTTTTTGCAGCTTGCCATCGGCCAGCGGTTTGCGTTTGTCTTCGTTTTCGATGATTTCCTTCAGCACATTCTTAACCTGAGTGGTACTGACTTCTTCTCCCTCCTGATTGGTCATGCCTTCACTGAAGAACTCGCGGAGGGAGTAGGTGCCAAAATCGGTCTGCACGAACTTACTGTTGGCCACCCGGCTCACGGTACTGATGTCCAGCTCCGTCACTTCACCAATGTCTTTGAGAATCATTGGGCGCAGGTCTTTTAAGTCCCCACTCTTAAAGAAAGCCTCCTGATAGCGCATGATGGCGTGCATCACGCTGTAGAGTGTTTGCTGCCGTTGCTGAATGGCTTCGATGAACCAGTTGGCCGACTCAATATTCTGCCGGATGAAGCCAGCCGCCTGCTTCTGGGCCAGGCTCATTTTTCCGCTTTCCTTCTGCTTGCGGCGGTAATCGGCCAGCATCTTCTGGTAGTGGTCGTTGATCTGCAGGTCAGGAGCGTTGCGGGCGGTGAGGCTGAGTTTCAGTTCACCGTCAACGGTGGTGAGCAGAAAGTCGGGCACGACGGTTTGCGCCACCCGTCCACCGGCTACGCCGCTGAGCCCACTGGCGGGCTTGGGGTTTAGCCGGAGGATTTCGGCCAGAGCATCCCGGAGTTCGTCTTCATCGACGTTGAGCCGCTCGCGCAGCTTATCGTAATGTTTTTTGGTGAAGGCTTCGAAGTGATCGCGGACGATGCGTTGGGCCAGGACGAGGTCAGCGAAGCGCATGTCGGGGATATCGTCTCCGTTGTCGACCTTGTGGTTGAGCTGCAGGAGGAGACACTCGCGGAGATCCCGGGCCGCGAGGCCGGGGGGATCGAGCTGTTGCACGGTGGCCAGCACCTCCTTCACCTGAGAAGGGCGCACATCGAGGTGCTGACTGATCAGCAGATCGTCCGCAATGGCACCGGGGGTGCGCTGCAGATAGCCGTCGTCGTCAAGATTACCGATGATCTGCCGGGCGATGAGCCGGTCGAGCGGTGTATCAAACTCCAGGTTACTGAGCTGGCTTTCGAGGTGCTCGAAAAAGGTCGTCTCGTCAGCGGTATAGCTACCGGGCGCGGCGTAGTCTTCTTCGCTGCGGCCGGCGTTTTGATAGCTGCCGGGGTCGTCTTCGAGGTACTGCTGAAAGTAATCGTCGTCGTATTCGGAGTTACGTTCTTCGCCGTCGGATTGACGTTCTTCGCGGTCAGGTACTTCCTGTTCCAGCGGGCGGGCTTCCTCCAGCGTAGGGTTACTTTCCAGTTCCTCTTTAATGCGCTGCTCCAGCTCCATAATCGGCAGTTGCATCAGCTGCATGAGCTGAATCTGACGGGGGCTGAGCTTCTGCTGCAGCGCTTGTTTGAGGGATTGTCCTAGCATGAAGTACGTTCTCCGGGCGGCTGTCTTAACGAGGCCGCAACCAAGGAGACAAACGTTCGGGAGGGATGGATGGTTCGCCGGATTGAGGAAGGTTTCAGGGCGCGGCCGCGGGTGCAATGTCCCCTCATTGGCGCTCCGCGCCAGTCCCCGAAGGGGCAGTTAAAAGAGCAAGGGAGGGAGGAGGAGCTCCAGCTCCGACCGGACAACTCCGTCGCCCTGATCATTTCTTTCGTCGATAAATTCTGTTGCTCCGGTAGCCCATCACTTACTTTCGGGCAAATTCCTACATTATGAAACAGTTGCTACTCCTCGTATTTGTTGCCATGTTCACCGGCCTTGTCGCTCAGGACGACTACTACAACAAAGTTCTTAATGAACGTTTCCCCGCTGACAGCCCCGGCGGCACCGCCATCATCGTCAAAAAAGGCGAAGTTGTTTATCACAAAGCCTTCGGCAAGGCCAATCTGGAACTGGACGTAGACATGACGACTGACCACATCTTCCGCATTGGCTCCATCACCAAGCAATTTACGGCCTGCGCCATACTTAAGCTCGCTGAAGAAGGTAAGCTCTCCCTGGACGATGAGATCACGAAGTTTCTACCGAAGTACCCCACCAAAAGGAAGACCATCACCGTTGAGCATCTGCTGAATCACACCTCTGGCATTGCCAGCTACACCGGACTTAAAAAGTGGGATGCCGAAACCCGCAAGCAGAATTTCACCCCACAGGAAATGATTGATTACTTTAAGAATGAGCCGATGGATTTCGATCCCGGTGATGCATTTCGTTACAATAACTCGGGTTACTTCCTCCTTGGCTACATCATCGAGAAAGCCTCCGGTATGCCGTATGCTGACTACATCGAAAGCACCTTCTTTAAGCCGTTGGGCATGAGTAGCTCTTCTTACGACCGGACCTCAGTGGTTATCCCCAACCGTGCTGCGGGCTACGAGCCAGGTCTCCTGGGTGTACAAAACGCTTCTTTTGTGAGTATGACCCAGCCTTACGCAGCGGGCTCTCTGCTCTCTACTACCGGAGACCTGAACACCTGGTATCAGGCGGTCGTGTCGGGTAAAGTCGTTAGCCGGGAAAGTCTGGCCAAAGCCCACACGCCGGCAACGCTCAACACGGGCGACAAGACGAGCTACGGCTTCGGCTGGAGCCTGGGTGAGCTGGAAGGCAGTCCGTTTTTTGGCCACGGTGGTGGCATTAATGGCTTTCTTACGGCGTCTACTTATTTACCGGAAGAAGAGGTCTTCGTGGCCGTCTTTTCCAACTGTAACTGCCACGACCCCGGTGCTGTAGCGAACAAGCTCGCCGTGATGGCCATCGGAAAGTATGAGGAGCGGAAAACCGTTGAATTGCCGGAAGCGATGCTAGCGTCCTACGTCGGCAAATACGAACTGTCTCCGCAGTTCATTATCACCATCACGCGGTCCGGAAAGCAGCTCAAGGCCCAGGCCACCGGCCAAAGCCCGATTGACCTTGTTGCCTTCAAAGAGCATCACTTTCACCATGAGCAGATCGGCATCAAAGTCCGCTTCAATCCGGACGACGATGGTAAGATCTCCAGCCTGACCTTATTCCAAAACGGAGAGCGGGACGCGAAGCGGGTGGAGTGAGGATTGACTTACTGATTCTCAGCTTTCTCCTTTTCCTTCTCCGCTTTCCGTTTTGCCCTTCGTTCCTGGCGAAGCTCCTTTTTGGTTTTTTCTCCTCCGTCCGCTCCTTCGAGAGCGTCCTGGTAGTCGATGGATTCATCTGGTTTAGTGGTAAACGCTTGAATCCAGGCGTTCTCCAGCAGGTTGGTGATCGTGGGCCAAACCTTGACGTCGGGGCCGTTCAGGTCGCCGGAAAAGGGAACTTCAGTAGCGAGGGTTTCCGTTTTCTGGTTGGTGAACAGGAACTTGAAAAAGCCCAGGAAGCCCTCCCAGATTACCTCCGTAAAGGAGTCTTCTTTACTGATAAGTTTACCCTCAATCAGCAAGGGTTTCACATATCCTTTGATGAAGCCATCAGCGATAGCGATTTCGCTGGCGACCTCGAAGGTACCGGAGGCAAAGTCGATGCCTACATATTGATTCGTCCAGTCGTTGAGTGCCATGGCGTCTGCATTTTGTAGCGAAAAGGTCATGTCCATGTCGGGGATTTCTTTGAGCAGGTTCATCTGTCCCTCGAGGGAGACTTCTCCGCCGCCAAAAGATTTGCCCGTTGCGGAGATGGGGGATGGCAAAGTATGCTCGGTGGCAACAACGTTACTGAGGTTATCCGCTACCAGCATCAGGTCAGTAATTTGCAGGTCGATGTTGGGCTCAGCGTTGACCTCCACGTAGGCCAGCTTACCGTTAACAATTTTGAAGTGGTTTATATCTATGGGCACAAGGTCGGTTATCGCCTTCGTCCAGTCATCCGTTGTGGGTGCCTCCTGAGTAGTGATGGACTCCTGATCTTCGAGCAAATAAATAACCGAAGGGTTCATCAGATGTATTTCGCTGACAATCCGCCCCTTGAATAAAGACTTCCACTCAACAGAAATATCCGTTTCCGGAAGCTTCATAAAGGGAACTTGCGTTTGGCCGTCACTTACGTTCAGGTACATACCTTTAATGACGTATGCTCCCCTGATCAGGGCAATATCAATGTCTTCCACCTGCCCGTAATAACCCGGAATTTCCGCCAGCACCTTATTGACATAGTTCTTTACCAGCGTGGGTAAAAACAATCGAAAGATGAGCAATGTGACCAAAAGGACAGCAGGAATAAGGAAGCGTTTTCTACGCAGAAACCGAAGCCTGGAATTCATGAAAAATTATTTATTGACGTGGTTCGGACTCCGTTAGCCGTAGCAGTGGTTTAGCAAATGCAGGAGTTAAAAGGATAGTCTGAAAAATTGCTTGTTGTTTAAAACGTAAAGCCATAAACACATGTTCTGCAAGCAGTTACTCACTACGAAATGTGGGTTAAGCGTTCATTCAACGATACTATGTCTCCCATATCTGCAACATCTCTTCAATCTGTCTCCCTTTTTCGATACCGTAACGGAGAACTGAGCCCCTCCGACGATGTACTTGCCGTAGAAGAGCCATTACAGATTCGTATTCGGGAAGGACAGAAAACCAGATCGCTGGCGATCACGATGCGCACACCGGGTGAAGACGAGGCCCTGGCACTTGGCTTTCTTTTTTCAGAAGGTATCATCCAGTCACCTGATCAAATTCTCGCGGCAGAGCGAGCATCCACCAGGAATACTACTTCCCGGAACACTCTTATTATTTCCCTGGCGGCAAGCTGTCCTGTGGACTGGGCCCGCTTACAGCGTCACAGCTACACCAGTAGTAGTTGTGGTGTGTGTGGCAAGACCTCGATAGAACAGTTGGAAGCAGCACTTCCCTTCGGGGAGATGCCAGGCAGTTGGTCCATCAACAGTAGTATTATCCCCCGTCTTCCTGATACTCTTCGCAGGGCTCAACGATTGTTTGAGCAAACGGGCGGAATTCATGCGGCAGGACTGTTTACCCCAGGCGGCAAACTGCTTCATTTTGCAGAAGACGTTGGGCGACACAATGCGATGGACAAAGTAGTGGGCAATGCCTTTCGGGCCGGAGAACTTCCCCTTCGCCAGCGGATACTGGTGCTGAGCGGCCGGGCCAGCTTTGAGCTACTGCAAAAGGCCGCGATGGCGGGAATTTCTTTTGTCGTTTCCGTAGGGGCCCCTTCCAGCCTGGCGGTAACCCTTGCAGAAGAGCAGTCAATAACGCTTTGCGGCTTCGTCCGTGAGGGAGGCTTCAATTGCTACAGTCACCCCGAAAGAATCGTTAAGTAAGCCATAATCTTAGGCTTAGACATAAATGTGTGGTTTCTAAAACTGTTACCTTAACCCTATTCTACGTCGTAAACAACGACCTTAGTAAATACCTTTAGGTTACAGAAGATAAAAAACCAACTACGATGCAAAGATTCATTTCCAAACGTCTGCCATTGCTACTTGTAATGATGCTGGCCGTATTCACCCTACAAGATTGTTCTGTCAACCCCGTCACGGGTAAGAAGCAACTTGCCTTCATGTCGGAAGAAAAAGAGATTGCCCTGGGCCAGTCTTATGACCCGCAGGTGATTGCGGAGATGGGTGAATACCAGAACCCGGCCATGGCTCAATTCCTGACGGAGAAAGGCCTGGCGATGGCCCGTACCTCTCACCGGCCAAACCTGCCCTGGAAGTTTACCCTCGTAGACTCTCCCGTAGTAAACGCCTTCGCCGTTCCCGGCGGCTTCGTTTATTTCACCCGTGGCATCATGGCTCACTTCAACAATGAAGCACAGTTTGCTGGCGTATTGGGTCACGAAATCGGTCACGTTACCGCCCGGCACACCGTAGCTCAACAGGCAAAGCAAACGCTTGGCCAGGTAGGCCTGATTGGTGGCATGATCTTAAGCCCTGAACTCGCCAGCCAGGGCGAAAGCCTGATGCAGGGCATGCAGCTGTTATTCCTCAAATTCGGCCGGGACGCAGAAAGCCAGTCCGATCAATTAGGAGTAGAGTACAGCACCGGCATCGGTTATGATGCAAAAGAGATGGCCGGCTTCTTTGGCACCCTTAGCCGCTTGAGTGGTGGTGCGGAGAACCGTGTCCCTGAATTTATGAGCACTCACCCGGACCCTGATAACCGGTTTGTACGGGTGCAGCAACTGGCCCAGCAATACCAGGAGGTTGATACAAAGAACACTAACTATACGGTAGGACGGGACAGTTACCTCCGCATGATCGACGGCATGATCTACGGCGAAGACCCCGCTCAGGGTTTCGTAGAGGCTGGTTCTTTCTACCACCCCGGCCTCAAGTTTCAGTTTAAGATTCCCGGGCAGTGGACGCTCATCAACGCACCAACCCAGGTACAGATGGTTAGCCCTGATCAGAAATCTATCATGCAGATGAAACTTGCTCAGGGCAGCGACCAGAATGCCGCTGCTCAGTCTTTTGTACAGGAGGCAGGTGTTAATGTGGTGAACTCCAGCCAGCAGCCCATAAATGGCTTACCCGCTACAACAATTTTGGGTACCGTAACCCAGGAGGCACAGCAGCAAGGCCAGCAGGGCCAAACCATTAGCGTACTGGCCAGCTTCATTTCTTACGGTGGCAACACTTACATGATGTTGGGTATGGCGCTTCAGGCAGACTTCAACCGTTACCAGCGGGACATTGAGTACAGCATCGGCACCTTCGCACAGTTGACGGACCAAAGTAAGCTCAACCGCCAGCCGGAGAAAATTAAAATCGTGAGCAACTCCCGCAGCCAGACGCTGCAGCAGGCATTGCAGGCTGACCGTATCCCGACAGACCGCCATGAAGAACTGGCCATCCTTAACGGCATGGAACTTAGCCAGACGCTGCCTGCGGGCACCTTGTTCAAGTCCCTTTCGGGAGGAGATATTAAGTAAATAGTCCCTAAGCATTAAAAAAGCCCTGACGCAGCATTGTGTCAGGGCTTTTTTAATTTCCAGGTTTATTCCCCCGGAGTCAAACATTCATAACCCCGGATAAAGCAAAAGACACAGTCTTTAGCGTGATCCATGGAGCGCGAGTTGCAATCAGTTGCTGCTTACGGACGTCAATCCCTTCTCAAAACCAGCATAAGCCTCCGGCTGCAGCACTTTCATCTCTTCCGTATGAGTAAAGTACAAAACCAGTGTGATGGCCGTAAGATCTAATTCTTCCAGGCCGATGTATTCCTTCAAAGCCGTTTCGCCGAAGCCGGAGAGTTTTTCGATCTGCGGGTAGTCCAACGCCAGACCATCCAGTGCTGCCCGTAATTCCAGCTCCAGCAGCAACATGGCCCGCCCGTATTCGTAGAGGCCGAGGTGGAGATATTTCCGGGGCTCGATGCAGGAGCGAAGGAACACGTTGAGCGTCCAGATGATGGCACCGTCGGGCTCATGCAGTTCGCTGCAGTGCAGCACATCATGATCAGGAGTAGGGAAGTAATGGCGATAAAGCACAATGGTTTCGAAGTCTCCCAACAGAAATTCCGGGCGGTGAAAGCCAACGGTAGCGGCGGAGGCCGCCGCCATGATCTTGATGTCCGGCGGAATTTCTTCAATCGCCTGCCCGTGAAAGTGCGTCGCCTCCCGTAGCAAAAAAGTACGCCGGCGGAATTCTCGCTTCCCGGCCAGGTCCAGCCGGCGGTAAAGATCAAAACGATCCAGTAGCGGCGCCAGATCCGTGGGCAAATCTGGCGGATGACGTTTCCAGTGCCACCACATGATCTGAGGGGACAGTGTATAGACCCCCGCAGCAGCAATCATCGGCAAAATGATGAGCGCGGAGTGCGTTTCTCCCGTCGTCCAGGTAAGGATCAGGCCAAGAGCAATCAGACAACCAAAAGACAGATAAGCGGCTCGAACGGGATTCATAAACAGATTTGTGCTGTCCTGAAAACGATAATTCCATGCTCATGTTTTACCGGGCCTCTTTTTTACGGTACGGGCAAACACTGACTACTCCTCTGGAGACATCGCTTAAGGGAACCATATGCTTGCTCTTTTAACTTCCCCAGGCACCTGCGGACCCTCGCCCAAAAAACCTTCTGCACAAAAAAACGGCAAAGGCTTGGTCATATCCATCTTACTACCGTAACTTTGCGTCGCTTTAGCAGGAATGCCTGCAACTAATGGTCCTTCCATTCATGTTAGTATCATTACCAAAGCATATTCAAATTGTTTTTGCCGCGTTCATTGAACCGAGGCGGCAAAAACAATTTGAATCAATAGATAAGGTGCGGTAGCTCAGTTGGTAGAGCAATGGACTGAAAATCCATGTGTCGGCGGTTCGATTCCGCCCCACACCACTTCTGAAGCATTCAGCGATCAACATCAGTACAAAACTGACATGGATCGCTGGATGCTTTGCTTTTTACCTAAAGGACGAAAGTTCGCACAACGTACAGATGTTCAACTTCCATCATCATCACGCCAGTTTCTCTTGCCACACCGGCGAGCGGTAAATGCGTGGATGACAGTGAACATTCCTCAAGAATTACCCTTAAAGGTCCGTCGGCAAGTTGCCAACGGGCCTTTTTCATTTTCAGCCCGTTTCTGGACATCTTTTTCACCCCCCAACAACTTAAACGTACATGAGCTCTTTACCCCCTCTTCGCATTGCCGTCCAGAAAAAAGGCCGTCTCTTGGATGAATCCATTCAGCTTTTGAAAGAATGTGGCATCAAGATTGATAACGGTCGTGACCAACTGAAAGCCGCCGCCCGGAATTTCCCCATCGAGGTACTCTATCTCCGTAACAGCGACATTCCACAGTACATCCAGGATGGCGTGGCTGATATTGGCATCATTGGAGAGAACACCATCATTGAAAAGAAGAAAGAAGTCGAGATCGTCCAGAAACTCGGCTTCAGCAAATGTCGCCTCTCGCTGGCGACGCCGAAGGATATACCCTACGGCAGCGTACAGGATCTTGATGGCAAACGAATTGCCACCAGCTACCCGGTTAGTCTCCAGCTTTTTCTCGACGCGAACAACATCAAGGCAGATATTCACGAAATCAGCGGTTCGGTGGAAATTGCGCCGAACATCGGTTTGGCCGATGCGATCTGCGACCTGGTCTCCACTGGCTCCACCCTCTTTAAAAACGGGCTGGAAGAGCAGGACATTGTCTTAAAATCCGAAGCCGTTATTGCCGCAAGCCCTAAGATAGATCAGGAGCGCCGGGACATCCTCGACCGCCTCCTCTTCCGGGTCAAGTCTGTATTGGCTGCCCGCAATAAAAAGTACTTGCTGATGAACGTACCGACGGCGAAGGTAGACGACATCATTGGCATCCTTCCCGGCATGCGCTCCCCTACCGTGCTGCCCCTGGCGGAGGAAGGCTGGAGCAGCGTCCACACCGTTATTGACGAAGGACGTTTTTGGGACATTATCGATGAGCTGCGGACGAGCGGTGCCGAAGGCATCCTGATCGTACCTATTGATAAGATGATTTTGTAACGTCGACTGAAGTCGACGGGCCGCCGACTTCAGTCGGCGGTACAAACCAAGACCTATGAAAATTTACAATAACCCTACCCGAAAAGAATGGCCCGCCCTACTGCAACGTCCCGCCAAGGACCTGACCAGCCTGCGGGCACCGGTGAGTGACATCATGGCCTCGGTCAAGGAGAAAGGAGACGAGGCCCTGCGGGATTTCACGGCTCGTTTTGACGGTATCACGCTGGAAAACATCCAGGTAGATGCCGGCACCATAACTGCTGCGGCAGAAGAGCTTACCCCCGAACTCCGTGCCGCTATCCAGACGGCTAAAAGCAATATAGAGCGCTTTCACCTGACGCAGCGCACGAAGGTTACCGAGATAGAGACCATGCCTGGCGTCACTTGCTGGCGGGAAACGCGGGGCATCGATAAAGTCGGTCTTTATATCCCCGGCGGCACGGCGCCACTTTTCAGCACGGTATTGATGCTGGCGGTTCCGGCGGCCATTGCGGGCTGCGAAGAGGTAGTGCTATGCTCACCGCCCAACCGGGAAACGGGAGAGATTCACCCGGCGGTGCTCTATGCAGCCTCGCTTTGTGGTGTGACGAAAGTTTTCCGGCTGGGCGGAGCCCAGGCGATTGCGGCGATGGCCTACGGCACGGAGAGTGTGCCGGCGGTATACAAGCTGTTTGGCCCGGGCAATGCCTACGTGACGGTGGCTAAGCAGCTGGCGCAACTCGATGGCCTGGCCATCGATATGCCCGCCGGACCTAGTGAAGTGTTGGTGGGCGCGGACGCAGGTGCAAAGAGTGCCCACGTGGCAGCCGATCTCCTCGCGCAAGCCGAGCATGGTCCCGACAGCCAGGTCGTGCTCGTTGTAGCAACCGAAGAGCAGGCAAAGGAGGTAAAAGCCGAAGTCGAACGCCAATTGGCGGATCTGCCACGCAAAGCCCTTGCCGCCCAAAGCATCGCTAACAGCCTCATCCTCGTCCTCCCCGCCCCACAAGACCAGCTCGATTACATTAACGCCTACGCCCCGGAGCACCTCATCCTGAGCATGGCCGAAGCCCGGGCTTTCGCCGCTGGCATCAGCAACGCCGGCTCCGTATTCCTAGGCTACCACACGCCGGAATCCGTTGGCGACTACGCCTCCGGCACCAACCATACCCTGCCAACCTACGGATACGCCCGGAATTACTCCGGCGTAAGCCTGGACAGCTTCGTGACAAAAATCACCTTTCAGGAGCTAACGGCGGCGGGGCTGCGGGCCATTGGCCCGGCGGTGGAGACGATGGCCGTTGCCGAAGAATTGCAGGCCCACGCGAATGCGGTGACGCTGCGGCTAAACGATTTGTAGTCACAACTCTCCTGACAACTACAATGCAGTAGCGTAAATTTGCGTCCATGAAAAGCTTTGGCCACCCGGTAAACATCGCACATCACGGTCTTGTCTCTTCCGCTCGTGAGCGGATGGCACGGGTCGTGGCGAGCGCCAGCTTCTTCGCCAAAGTATTGGTGGACAAGGGGAAAGTAGCCTAAACCTCTCACTTACTTCAATTCTTTCCTGATCCCGACGGGATCAAACATCCTTAGCCCCGGATGGAGGCGTTGGCGCAGCCAACGACGTAATCCGGGGAGTACGAGCGCAAAGCGCGAGCCCCCCCAACATCATGTCCAATAAAGATATAACTCAACTCGTCCGTCCCAATCTCCTCACCCTGAAAGCTTACTCCAGTGCCCGTTCGGAGTTTAAGGGCCTAGCGGAAGTCCTGCTGGACGCCAACGAAAGCCCCTGGCCTACGGGCCGCAACCGCTACCCTGATCCGATGTCTACGGATCTGCGCAACGCGCTCGGTCGCTACAAGAACTTCAGCCCGGACCAAATCGTCTTCGGTAACGGATCGGATGAGTTGGTGGACCAGATCACCCGCATCTTCTGTAATGAGGGAGACGCCGTACACGCCCTGCCCCCCACCTTTGGGATGTATAAGGTTGCTGCGGGGATTGCCGGGGCGGAGTTCCGGGCAACGACGCTGGCACCAGACTTCACCATCCCCGTCGAAGAGCTGAAAGCCAGCTGGGATGAGCGTAGCAAAATTCTCTGGCTCTGCAGCCCTAACAACCCCAGTGGCAATGCCATGGAGGCGGAAGTCCTTGAAGACCTCATCCGTACTTTCCCCGGCGTTGTGGTGTTGGATGAAGCCTACATCGACTTCGTCCCGGAGCTAAGCTTTCTGCCAAGACTGGCAGAATTCCCGAACCTGATCATCACCCAAACGCTCAGCAAGGGTTGGGGCATGGCGGGTATCCGGCTGGGAGCGGCCTTTGCCTCTCCCTTCATTATCCGGATGCTGAATACCATCAAGATGCCCTACAACATCAATGTGCTGACCAGTGCCGTCGCCCTAGAGGCTCTCTCGAAACCCGAAGAAATGAAGGCTAAAGTAGCTACTCTCATCAGTGAGCGTAATCGACTGGAAGCGGCCTTGACCAAATTGGATTGTGTGGACTACATCTTCCCTTCGGTGACGAATTTTTTGCTCGTTCGGTTCAAAGACTCTGCCGCCGTTTACCAGTACCTGCTGGACAATGCCATCGTTGTTCGTAATCAGGCTTACCAGCCCAATGCGGAGAACTGTCTGCGCATTACCGCGGGACTTAAGGAAGAGAACGATCGCCTGTTAGCTGCGCTGTCGGACTTTGAATAAAAGACGGCACGGCTAAGTACCCAACATTGCTCTTTCAAGTCTTTTCTTTGCACCTGCGTTTGCGCCCCAATAAACACTCCGACTCAGGTCGGTGCTACAGTATGAAAAAAGTTCTCTTTCTGGACCGTGACGGTACCCTCATCCTTGAACCTGCCGATTACCAGGTGGACCACATCGATAAGCTCAATTTTTACCCCGGTGTCTTTCGTTGGCTCGGTCGCATTGTGCGGGAGTTGGAATACGAGCTCGTAATGGTCACCAATCAGGATGGCCTGGGCACCAGCAGCTATCCGGAAGAAAACTTCTGGCCTACTCATAACGCGATGTTGCGGGCACTGGAAGCCGAAGGCATTACTTTCAGCGAGCAAGTCATTGATCGCACCTTCGCCGCCGACAACCAACCTACCCGTAAGCCCGGTACTCAGCTGGTGGCACATTATATGACCGGAGGCTACGACCTGGCCAACAGCTACGTTGTTGGTGACCGCCTGACGGACATTCAGCTGGCCAAAAACATGGGTGCCAGGGGCATTTGGATCGCTACGGACCCCGAACTCGGTGCCGAAGAGCTGGACGCTGATCAACTGGCGAGCCTGGACGAAACCATTGCCCTGCGAACTACTGACTGGGAAGATATCTACCGGCTCCTGCGGCTACAATCCCGTACAGCTGCCATTCACCGGAAAACCAAAGAAACTGATATCCGGATTGAATTGGATCTGGACGGAACGGGTAAAACTTCGATGGATACCGGACTGGGCTTTTTTGATCACATGCTCGATCAGCTGGGCCGCCACTCCGGCTGTGACCTAAGCGTGAAGGTCAACGGAGATCTCCACATTGACGAACACCACACCATTGAAGACACCGCCATCGCCCTGGGTGAAGCCTTTGCAGAAGCGCTGGGAGACAAGCTGGGTATTGAGCGCTATGGCTTCAACCTGGTGATGGACGAAGCCATCGTTGACGTTCGTCTTGACTTTGGCGGCAGGCCCTGGCTGGTCTGGGACTGCGAATACAAGCGGGAGAAGATCGGCGACATGCCCACTGAAATGTTTCACCACTTTTTCAAGTCATTTAGCGACGGAGCCCGGTGCAATCTGGCCATCAAAGCAGCAGGACAAAACGAGCATCATATTATCGAGGCCACCTTCAAAGCTTTGGCAAAATCGATAAAGGCTGCTAAACGCCGCGATGTGGATAATATGCGGCTCCCTTCAACGAAGGGAATGTTGTAATCAGCATTCCCCCAAAAGAAAGAGTGACTGATGGCATTTCACCATCAGTCACCCGTTATCTCAAAATGTCTCTCATGTAAATTTCAGTACTGCATCATAGCAGTTGTTCATAGCGTAAACTAATTCTACTGTAAAGATGGATCTTTCTATACGGAATTAAGTGTCTCAATTCATCTACAAGGCAGTTCAATTCACGAAGCGCCTAATCTTTAGGTACTGAGCCCGAAACTGGAGTTGCTGGATTTGAGCCCCCCAAGAGAAGCATCAACCGCCATCCCCCCAAAAGAAAGAGTGACTGATGGCATTTCACCATCAGTCACCCGTTATCTCAAAATGTCTCTCATGTAAATTTCAGTACTGCATCATAGCAGTTGTTCATAGCATAAATTAAGTATAGTACAAATATGGCCCGATTCAGAAGAAAACGAGTGCCTCAATTCACTTACGAGGCAGTTCAATTCACGAATGGGGTCCTTTTCGCTATATTTGAAGCGGTATTGAAAGTTTTTTTATGAAAATGAACCTATTCAACAGGTCTCCTTTATTGAAGGCGATTGAGTGTATTTGCCTTTGGGGACTATTGTCCCTTTTGTTGTTTGGGTGCGAAACCACTCCTGAGTCAGCCGCTGACTCTCTTAGTTCTGAAACGATGGCTTCCACCATCGAACTATCAGCACCAGAACCTTTACCTGGCTCAAAAGTGACTGATTTTGACTCATTAAAAAATGTGTTATTACCCTTGATCCTCTCCCCTCCGATAAAGAGGGAAATAGAACTTTGGTATGGCCGGAAGAACCTTTGGGAAGCAAAAGTTGGTAATACAGAAAACCTCATCTCCTATATTGAACACCTTTATAAGCAACTCGACGGTGCCGGGGAGATGAGTCAGGCGGCTGCGGCCAAACTTGCCATTGCCCGTATTTTTTACCTCAATGCGCAGTACCCGGAAGCCGTTGAGCAATTTCAGGAAGCACTTGAAATCAGCACCAATATTCAGGACTCTATCATGATTGGCTGGACGTATAACGGCCTGTCCACCGCTCTCTTTCAGTTAAATGATTTACCGCTGTCAGAGGACTACATGGATCGATCTTTAGACTTAGCCCAAAAGACGAACAATATTGAGGTAGGGATCGTGGCAATTCTTAACAAGTCCAGCATGTGTACCCATACCGGCCGGATGGATTCGGCCCTGCTCCTGCTGCAGGAAGTGATTGACAAATCAAAGGAACTGGATTTCAACGAAATAGAAAAGATTGCCTTACTGAATCTGTCTTACTACCATATAGCAAAGAAAGATTTTGACCGTGCCATTGGTTTACTTACTAATAACCCTGTCATTAGCTCAGGAGACATTTCTTTGGTTACCGTTATCCACAACCTGAACCTCTACGAAGCTTACGTTGGAAAAGAAGATTATTCCACAGCCTATAATTATCTGCTGGAGGGCTCCACCCAATCAGACTCCCTTGGTTTTGCTTTCGGCCAGGCGTTTTGTAAAGTGAGTATGGCCGATCATTATGAGCGAAAAGGCCAATATGATCTGGCGCTGAAGTGTTTCAAAGAGTATCATCTTATCAAAGAAAACCAGGCAGGAAAACAAGCCAGAATAGAGCTACAATCGTTGAAAGTCAAACAGAATTTCCAGGAAAAAGACTGGGAGATCGAACGCCTGACCCGGGCGGAGCAGGACAGGGCAATCGCTTATAAGAACCGGAGGAATTTTATGACGGGACTTATGATAATCCTGGCGCTGATATTCCTGTTTTTCTTCTTATTACAAAAAAATAAAACCCGGGCAGACCTGGCCAATCAAAACAAAGAGATCGCCGAAACCCGGCTTCAGGTGTTACAGTCTCAAATCAATCCTCATTTCGTCTTTAATGCAATAACGGGTATTCAGAACAACATCCTTAAGTCTGAAACCATCGAGGCTTACAACTACCTGGGAAAGTTCTCTGCCATTTTGCGGGTCATGGCCAAGACTGCGACTTCCATCAGTATCCGGCTGGATCAGGAAGTAGAACTAATCAATAACTATCTTGCCTTAGAGAAGCTACGCTTCCGCGATGGCTTTATTTACAGCGTTGAAGTTTCACCCGACTTAGCAAATATGCGCTATAAAGTTCCAGGAATGCTGGTGCAGCCTATCGTGGAGAATGCCATCATTCACGGAGTTTCCGGACTTCCCTATCAAGGTGAAATAAAGGTGCTTTTCCAATACTTTGGGGATGGTGTAAAAGTAACTGTATCTGATAATGGAAGAGGTAGGCAGGCTGCCATCGCTATTGCTAAAAAGGAGATGGACAAACACCTTTCCATTGCCTCGGAGAATGCGGACGCTACACTAAAGGCTCTGCACATGATGGGCTACGAAGATGCTGACATAAAAACGCTAGACCTCTTTGACGAGAACGGAGATCCCGCTGGGACTGAGGTAACGATTTATCTTCCGTTTTTCAATATTCAAAAACGACTCAGCAAATGATTGATAAAAGAATCGTCTCATTGATTATTGATGATGAGGCAAACAGCCAGGAGAACATCTCCATTCTGCTCAATAAATACTGTCCGCAAGTACTGGTTGCCGGTACTGCCGGAAATCTTGATGCGGCGGAAAAACTAATTTTGAAGCACAACCCACAGTTAGTTTTTCTGGACATTCAGTTAGGAGCCACTACAGCATTCACTTTACTGGAGAAACTGAAGACGATCACATTCGAGATCATCTTCATTACGGCCCACAACAACCATGCCGTAAGAGCTTTTGATTTCGCCGCTGTCGACTACTTGCTCAAACCTATTGATATCGACAAGTTGATCAAAGCCGTTGACAACGCAACCGGTAAGATTGGGAAAAAGACCATGCAAGTATCGATGGCCGAAATGATGCAACAGTTCAAAAGCTTTAACAAGAGCCAGCAAAAGATAGGGCTGGCCACCTCAATAGGCTACGAAATGGTTTACATCAAAGACATCATGTTTTGTATGGCCAACGGAAGTTACACCGACTTTTTCTTCGAATCCGGTGAAAAACTAACCGTTTCCAAAAACCTAAAGTACTACGAAAACCTTCTCGTCGACTACAACTTTCTTCGCAGCCACAACAGTGCTTTGGTCAACCTGTCTTTCATCAAACGCATCGAACGAACGGACGGTGGAAGCCTGCTCATGGAAAACGGATCTCTGATCCCCGTTTCCAAGACCAAAAGGAAAGAGCTCGAAGACAGAATAAAGGACAACAAAAGACTCATTTAATCTATCAGCCTTGATCGCAGTAATTGACTATAATGCCGGCAATATCCGCTCCGTCCTCTATGCCCTGGAACGTATTGGTGTCCCACATATCCTGACAAGCGATCATGAGGTAATTCGTGCTGCCGACAAAGTAATTTTTCCCGGAGTAGGGGCTGCAGAAAGCACCATGAAACACCTCAATGATACCGGCTTGGCGGACCTCATCCGCTCGCTGAAGCAACCCGTTTTCGGTATTTGCGTAGGGATGCAACTCCTCTGCAGCCACAGCGAAGAAGGTGATGTTCCCTGCATCGGTGTCTTCCCGGAAAAGGTGAAGTTGTTTCGTCCCGACAACGGAGACAAGGTGCCCCATATGGGCTGGAATAATATTTCCCTGACCGACAATAACGACTGGGTAAGCGAAGACGTCAACGGTGCTTACTGCTACTACGTACACAGCTACTACGTTGAAGCCGGTCAACATACCACAGCCACTACCCACTATTGCGGGATGGAGTACGCCGCTATGCTGAAAAAAGATAACTTCTACGCAGCTCAGTTTCACCCGGAAAAATCCGCGAAACCAGGGGAACAGATTATTCGGGACTTCCTGGCCGTCAGTGCCTAAAACCAGCTTTTTACCTTATCCGCAAAGCTGGCCTTTTGGGGCTGAGGGTTTGCGGGCAACTGAATAGCCGGCAAATTTTCCGCAGGCTTTTTAGCCGGAACCTGAATGGGTGTAGCCGCCAGGGCCATAATTTGAGGAGAAGCCGGCGGCGTATTTCGTTTTCTGGGGTCGTACGGTCGGTATTTATCTACCCGATAGAAGAAGAACTGGTCCCATTGCCCCAGGCTATCCAATTCTCCTCGGTTACTCCATACGGCTAGTTGGTCTACCGGAATACGGTTGGCCTCCGCCACCTGCCGCAAGGTGCTATCACCAACCGACGGAATCGTAGAGTACTGACCGTAGAAACGGTCGGCATTAAGCTCACCGTTCTCTAAGGATGGTGTGCTCCAGGGTGGAAAAAAATCACTTTCGGGCTCCTCTGCCGGGTGTAGGGAAAGATATGTCCGCATGGCCGGCATTACCCGGGAGGGAAGCCGAAGACGATGGCCGCCAGGCATCCCGGGCAGGTAGCCCCGCAGATATTGAGCATTGAGCTCAATCACTACTTCAGGCCGCAGGCCAGTAACCTGAGCAACCCGGTGAAGGCTCAGTTTCCGGTCTACGGTAATTGCTTCCGTGATCTGGAGGTCGAGCTCCATCTCCCCGGGCACGAGTTCGTGCTCATGGTGGAAAACCATGATATAAGCTGCAGCAATAATGTTGGGGATATAATTCCGGGTCTCGCGGGGGAGGTGTTTCCGGATAGACCAATAGTCCGTGCCGCGGCTCCGCCGCAGGGCCTTATTCACGTTACCCGGGCCACAGTTGTAGGCGGCCAGAGCCAGGCTCCAGTCCTCGTATTTTTCGTATTGGATGCGGAGGTAATCCAGCCCGGCAGCGCAGCCCAACTCCGGGTCCAGCCGCTCGTCGAGTTCTTCGTTGACGGTGAGGCCGAGCTCACGGGCAGTACCTGGCATCAATTGCCAGAGCCCTCCTGCGCCAACCTGGCTGGTGGCCCAGGGGCGCAGGGCACTTTCCTGTACGGTCACGTATTTCAGTGCCAGAGGCATACCAGCCGCCAACAACTGCTCTTCAAAGATGGGAAAGAAGCGAGCGGAACGGGCGAGTAGCCGGCCGGAGGCAATCGGCCAGTGTTCTACGTAATTAATGATTCGGCGTTTGATGGCGGGGTCTAGCCGGTGCTCCATGATGGTACTGTCCATCAGCGCCAGGCGGGCGCGCACCAGGGAATCCGCACTTTCCATGATGTAGTCAGCCTTTTCTTCGGGACTCCAGTCTGCAAAAAGGGTTCCCCCCAGAGCGAGCGCGGGGGTCAGATAGATGGCCAGGAAGAAAAGAAGGTAGACACGCACAATCAAAGAGGGGAATAGTCAATCCGGGCTCAAGATACGTCCTGGGGAGCGATCCGTCCTCCCCATGGTTCTAAGAAGACCCTCATTGCACCTGCGCCAGCGCCCTTTTCTCCAAGCAGTATTTGCAGGCGCGGCCGCAGGTGCAGAGTAGCCACCTTGGAAGCAAGGCAAGCCCGCCGGAGCCTATTTCTTGCTTTCTGCCTGGCAATCGCCTCACGCTTTGGAGTGAAAAACAATCCTGAAAGGTGAATTTTCTTTAAAAAAGGCCGTCCTGACTAAAAAACGACAAACCATTGAAAATCAGCACTTTGCCAATTAAATATCCGTATATAAACGTTTATATACGTGTATAAACGTAAGTATACGTATAATAAACGACTACGGCTTGTGGGCCGTCTCACTTTTGCATCGTCACCGATTGAAAGGGAAGCCATCAGGGCGCTACCAATCACCGGCGGCGCATTACCAAACCCGGTCGTCCCATATAACTCACTCCAGGAGCGGCCGTAAAATTCCTTACTAATGAATGTACGTAATCACATCCACCTTACCGGAAACCTTGGCGCTGACCCCACAACCGTAACGTTGAAGTCTGGCCAGACAGCCACCGAGTTCTCCCTGGCTACCAACGAATACTTCCGTGACGGAGCCGGTAACCGCCAGACCCGTACGGAGTGGCACAAGATTAAAGCTTACGGCAAACTGGCCGAGCTTTTTGATGAGCACCTCAAGCGCGGCAGCCAGATTTCTATCGTGGGCTCCATGCGCTACCGGAAGTGGATGGACAAGTATGAGCAAGTCCGCACCTCCGCAGAAGTCATCGCAGAAGAGTTCACCTTCCTGAGCAGCGGGAAGAGATCAGAGCAGAAGGAAGTTGCCGAAAATGCCGGAGATCTGGTCGTGGAGCCAGACAGCCGGTCGGCCGTCAAAAAGACCGCCCGTCGTAAAAAGTCTTCAGGCCGCAAGACCGTGCCCGCTGCTTAAGTCACTAATCCTCCACCCCGCTGCCCACCCGCAGCGGGGCCAATTTCTTCTCTTCCATCCTCAAAAAAAAGTGTCATGAACACCAGCAACTTCATCAACCTGATCGGTCGCCTCGGCGAATCCCCCAGAACAAAAACCCTTCCCAGCGGAACCATCGTCACGGAGTTCTCTCTGGCAACCAAAAACTTCTATAAAGACCGGGACGGTAACCGGCAGGAACAAACCGACTGGCATCGGGTCAAAGCTTTTGGCAAACTCGCCGAAATCTTTGACAAGTATCTCGAACGTGGCGGACAGGTTTCCATCGTCGGCTCCATGCGTTACAGCAAATGGGTGGATAAATACGACCAGACCCGCACCTCCGCCGAAGTCATCGCTGAATCTTTCAGCTTCATCGGCTCCGCCAAACCCCGCGAATCCGATGCTGGCAACACCAGCCTGGTTGCCGAGCCCACCCCCAGGCAAAACCCCGAACCAGCTGCGGCTTTAGTCGAGCCCGTAATGACCGGAGCGGACGATGGGCTTCCATTTTAAAAGCAGCCGCCCCAATATCTAAATCCTGATAATTCTACCATTAACCATGGCGGATGCAAGGGATGTTTTTTGCAATTCCTTTTAGTGTGTTGTTCCCCTTTCCAATACAGGATACTATAAATAAGGGCACACTCAATTGACGAGCCTGAGCAACACATAAGCCGACGCTTATTCCAACGGGAGTAAGGGTCGGTTATTTGTTTACTTCATCACCTTCAGGCTGAGATCCAGGCTGGTGGCGGAGTGTGTCAGCGCCCCTACGGAGATGTAGTCCACGCCCGTCAGGGCAATTTCCCGGATCGTCTTGAGGGTGATACCTCCGCTGGCCTCCGTCTCATATCTACCCGCGATGTGGGCCAGAGCTTCCTTCAGAATGGGTACCTCAAAGTTGTCAAGCATAATACGATCAACGTGACCAACCTCAAGCACTTCCATTAGTTCTACCAGGTTGCGGACCTCTACCGTAATGGGCAACTCCATGTTGTTTTCCTCGAAAAAAGTTTTCACCCCGTTAATGGCAGCGGTAAGGGAGCCGGCCGCGTCTACGTGGTTGTCTTTGATCATGATGCGGTCGTAGAGCCCATCGCGGTAATTATGACAACCACCTAAGCGAACGGCCCACTTCTCAATAAAACGAAGGTTCGGTGTTGTCTTACGGGTGTCCAACACCTTTACGGGCAGGTCTTCCACCTCAAAAGCGTAGCGGTTGGAGAGCGTAGCGATGCCGCTCATCCTCTGCATGGTGTTCAACACCAGGCGTTCCGCTTTGAGCAGAGCTCTGGAGTTACAGTTTACGTGAAAGGCTTCATCCCCGACATGCATCAGGTCGCCGTCGTTCATCAACTGAGTAAACTCGGCGGTAGGGTCAACTACCTCAAAAACCATCTTGGCAATTTCTACTCCGGCGAGTACACCTACATCTTTTACCAGCAGGCGGGCTGTATCCCGATTAGTAGCGGGGATGGTGGCTTCACTGGTGAAATCGCCCGGACCGACGTCCTCCGCCAGTGCTTCGTTGATAAATTGTAGGATACGCTGGCGTAAGATCTCCGTCATGATTTTTACTTTAGGGCCCGCAAAGTTAGTCCTTTTCATCCCATGGAACCATCAGAATATTATCAGATTTGTTTACAACTACTTAATCCTGCGGCAGTAACCGCCTGGCCAGCCATCAAAAAGGCTTACGAAGGAAGGGCTTACCACAACCTGAATCATCTGCAGGAGATGATTGGTCACTTCCCGAAGAACGCTCCTTTTCGGCTGCCCGAAAACCGACAGGCAGCGATCTTCGGTATTGCCCTAATTTACCACGACATTATTTACCAGGCCGGCAGAAAGGATAACGAAAAACGCAGCGCAGACCGGGCCGAAGCAGCCCTGCTGTTGGCCGGAGCATCTACGGCAGAAACTGATTACTGCCGCAGTCTGATCATGGCTACCAAAACGCACCAGCCTGATGGCCCTGAAGCAAATGACCAATGCCTGCTGATCGATCTCGACCTGGCCGTGCTGGCCCGTACACCAGAGGGATACGACACCTACGCCCGGGCGGTCAGGCAAGAATTCAGCTGGTTCCCTGACTTCCTCTATCGGCCAGGGAGAAAAAAAGCGCTACAGCACTTTCTGGAGCAAGACTTCATTTACTATACACCAATGTTCCGGGAAGGCTACGAAGACCGCGCCCGTGCCAACCTGAAGAGGGAAATGACATTGCTATAAGCGGAAAAGAGCCAGATCAATAAAAAAGAAGGCGCACATCTTACGAGGGACGCCTTCCAAAAGATAAAGTGGTATCGAATCCCCCCCGGAGGGGTGACATGATGGTGTAATGATACACTCATTTATTTTAATCGTATATTTTTTATCTTTATTTATTTACTAAGTAACAAATCAATATCCTTGATTAGATAATCGACTTCTTCTGGCTTTGTACCATTAGCATAAGAGCGGACCCTCCCCTGCCGGTCGACCAACACAATATACCCACTATGGTCAAAGCCTCCTGGTGCGTTCGGGTTTTCTTCGGCGATGCTTAGATAGTCTTTGTCCAGATCGTAGATTTCAAATTTATCTCCATAGATGAATCGCCAGCGGTCCATGTCTACAATGCCGAGTTTCTCGGCGTATTCTTTCATCCGCTCCGGGGTGTCCCTTTTAGGGTCAACGGTGAACGACACCATGGCGAAATCGGGCTCATCCCCAAATTCTTCTTCCAGACGGAGCATCTGTCCTTTTACCTTTGGACAGATGGTCGGGCAAGAGGTGAAGAAAAACTCCGCGACGTATACCTTACCCAGAAGAGAATCGCTGCCGAAGGGGCGTCGGAGTTGATCAATGTAATTCCAGTTTCGAACGGGTTGCGGGTCTACCTCTCCCGTTACCGGATCTGTTGGCTGGTTGCCGGGAAAACCGAGAGAGTCCACGAGAAACTTTCCCGTCTCGGGATCCTGCGGATGACGGCGGTAGAAGTTGGGCTGATCCCCCTGATCCACGTTTGCAACGCCCGAATCGGTACAGGCAAAAATGAGGAGGAATAATCCGGAGAAAAGAATTCGGTACAGCATATCCTTAAGTTTTGGCAAAGGAACGGAGAAGCCGCTGCCCGGTTGTCATCCAAAGGTTATTTCCCTCGCTCCCGGGCAAAATCACAGCGTTCGGCTACTACACAGTTTTCGCAACGGGGAGAAGACCAGGTGCATATTCTTTGTCCATGTTTAAAAAGCAGCTTATGAAAATTCAGCAGTTCATCAGCGTCATTCGGTAATATTTCCAGCAACGCAGTATGTGCTTTTGCCTGGGTCATCCCCGGGGGAAGTAGACCATAGCGGATACTCACACGATGTACGTGCGTATCTACCGGAACGACGGGTTTACGCAAACTGAAGAGTAGCACGAAGGTGGCCGACTTAAAGCCTACCCCGGGCAGTTCCATCAGGTAGTCCTGTGCTGCCTTGGTTTCCATATCCGATAAAAAGTCCAGGGTCGGCTCTCCGTATCGCTCGATCAGAGAATTAAGTATTTGCTTTATTCTGGGGGCTTTCACCTCCGGCCAGCGGCTACTGAGGATGCACTCTTCAATGCCACTCACCGGGGCTGCGGCTACCCCTTGCCAATCGCCGTAGGTGTCCAACAATTTAGTATACGCTTTACGCTCATCTGCGTAGGTGGTGCGCTGACTGAGGATGGTGGCCATCAGTTGGTCCAGAGGAGGTTTACTGCTGTACCGTCCTTGCCTGCCGTATATAGAGATAAGTCGGGTCAGTAAATAATCAAGCTTCTGAGTGGGGGCGGGGCCAGGCATGGACAAGTTGCTTTACTATTAAAGCCGATCCGCCTAGGTTTATGTTCTCACTCCTGCCAACCTTTTCTGCCCGGAGACTACACCCCTCTTTTTAATATTTCCTGCTTAATATCACGGATTAAGCCAGGGCCAGCGTACACCATGCCGCTATAGACCTGAATCAGTTTGGCCCCTGCCTCCAGCTTCTCGAGGGCAGCCCCGGGGCTGTCAATACCACCGACACCGATAATATCGAGCGTCCCGCCGCTGTTTTCGTAGAGGTAACGAATGACTTCCGTAGAACGCTCACGCACGGGCGCACCGCTCAGGCCGCCGTTACCGATAGCGGAGACCTTGCCGGCATCCGTTGTAAGCGGCTCCCGGGCGATGGTCGTATTCGTAGCAATGATGCCGGCGATACCGGTGTCTTTGACGATGCTGAGAATATCGTCTAGCTGTCCGTCAGTAAGGTCAGGAGCAATTTTTAGCAAAATGGGCTTTTCTCCCCAAAGCTCGCCGGGATCACCCAGCTGGCCCATAACGGCGGCCGTTGGCCTGGCAAGTTTAACATTGAGTTCCTGAAGTGTGGACAAGAGCGCCGTTAGGGGCTCCTTGTCCTGCAGAGCGCGGAGGTTCGGTGTGTTGGGGCTACTGACGTTGACAACGAAATAGTCCACCAACGTAAACAGTCGCTCAAAGCACCAGACATAGTCGCCTACGGCCTGCTCATTGGGTGTGGTTTTATTCTTACCGATGTTACCCCCCAGGATGGTTTTCCCCGGCCGCCCCTTGCTTAACAGCCGCTGAGCCAGCGCCTCAACGCCTTCGTTATTGAAGCCCATACGGTTGATCAATGCCCGGTCTTGCGGCAGGCGGAAGAGGCGGGGCTGAGGGTTCCCGGCCTGAGGCCGGGGAGTGACGGTCCCCAACTCCAGAAAGCCGAAACCCAGACTTGCCATCGGGTGGTAGTATTTGCCGTCTTTGTCGAAACCGGCGGCCAGGCCGACGGGGTTAGGGAAAGGCAGACCGAAAACGGTACGCTCCAGGGCCGGGTCCTCCAAACGGTAAGTAGCCCGAAAAGCCGAACTGACGCCCGGAGTCGCCAGGGTGGCTGACAGCCCCTTCACCGTCAGATGATGCGCCCGCTCCGGGGCCATTTGAAAAAGGAGTGGTTTGAGGAGCTGATACATGGACGAGGAAGGTAAAGGGGGAAAGGGAGTAAAGTTTGGGTAAAGGTATTAAAGGGGCGCCGGAGCGCAGGTGCAAAGGAAGCTTTTAAGCAGCAAAGATTACCGCTGTTTAAACGTATTCATAATTGCTCTGAAATCAGTCTTCGCCTGTTCAGATTCGGGTGAATACATCCCCGCAATGATGAAGTATCCCCCGTCTTCCTCAAACAATATAATGAGGTGTAGTTCCTCCTCGTCGGCCTTCCCGGCCAGCAATTCGTAGCCGTTCAGTCCCGCCAGGCTTACTTCACGCGGAAAATCTTCGGAGGCGATTTTATAGCCTCCGGGGAACTGGGCCAGCCGTTTGAGAGTAAAAGCTTTTCGATCAGCGAAATCCTGATCCGCGTAGGATCGGTCAATGATGAGGTTAAGCTTGTCTTCACTCTCCGTCGGAATTTTACCATCACGGTTCAACATAATGGCATTTCCCATCACGGAGACAAACTGCAGATTGCCAGCCGTTTCGTCGACCTCAAAGGACAACTCCGCCCGGGGATCCACCTCAACCTTCTCGCTGAAAAGCGTGGAGTGGACACTCTCTTTGATGCGCCCGAACAAAGCAACGGAATCCTTGAGCGCTACGCCGTTGATCATCGTCGTTTCTGCGGCATCTCCATAAATCAGAATAGATTTAGTGAAGGTCATGCCGTTAGCGTCCTGATCCATTTCAATCAGCAAGCCTTCCTTGCCGTTTACGGTCGTTTTCTCCTTACCCAACAGCTTCATACCCCGGGCCGCCATCGTTTCCTCGGCGAAGCCCGCCGTGATCTGATCAAAGGGCCCTGGGATGGATATCACCATAATCATTGAGGTCGCATCTGTCGGGTTCTGAAAGCCTTTGAATTGCTCCGTCAGCTCAAATCCCAGCGGCGGCACCATATAAATGTTGGTGCCCGAGATCAGCTGGTGCTCAGCCGTAGGCGCTTCATACTCGTTAAGAGATTGAGCAAACACGGGCACGCTTAAAACAAGAAGGCAAAAAAGAAATAAATGTCTCATAGGGATACATTAGTTGTAGATTGATGCGAAGATATCCATTATGGCGCTGAGCGCGGTAATGGCCGATGCGAGCGTGTGTATAACAATGGTCCGCTACGGTTTCATGCAATTTTGGAATCACTATGTGAGGCATGCCTATACGTAGCCCTGAATATAGACCTGTTTAGGCAAACCCCACACATGCTCACAATGCGAAACCCCGTGTTTCAACCAGAAAAGTGGGGCATTCCTTCCTGTTTTACACCGCTCCGCGCGGGCTCTTTCTTTTTCCATGAAAAAGAAACAAAAAACCTTGGCTGTGCCGGTGTCTTATCGGGAAATGAGAGGGCAAAAGCCTAAAACAGAAAAACTCGCTGCTCGCTTTGTGCGCTGCTTTACCGCTTTGGGCTTGCTGACGCTTTTCGTCAAAAGAAAGCTTTTGTGAGGCTCATACAGCTTCTGTTTTTTAACGGCTTTTGCCCTCTCATTTCCCGGACACCGCCAAGGCCGTCCCGCCATAGTGCTCCACTTTGGGTTCCACTCTTCATTTTTGAGCGATGGGGAGCAGGGGCAAAATTGTTGACAACGAACTCAATTTCAACGCAATGTCAAAAGCTAAAAATGGTGCACTGCCCACAAGATTTGTACTCTCAGAAACCCAGGTTTTGTATTGTCTTCGCACGAAAGTAGTGTTGGATGAAACCCAAAGCCCGTTGCTTTTCGGAGGACGGCCCTTGGCACTGGCCGGTAGAACGGAGCAAAAGAGCCGTTAAGCGGAAGGGCTGTTTGAGCACACCCAAAACTCAAGCTTTTCCCACAAGAGATAGCTAGTCCCACAGCTTTGATTGAAAAACAGATTGTGCTGCGAGTTTGCCCTTTCGTAGGCTCTTTTGCTTCGTTCTACCGATAAGCCAGTGACACAGGCCAGGGGTTTTGCTATCTTTTGCCCTTCAAAAGTAGGCCGCCGGCAGGCATGTAAGACGGGAAGCATAACGGAGGATAATGAATCGGGTCAAATACCCACAACCACCCTACCTTCGCCTCCATGTCTAAAGACTATACCCCTTTCGCCAACCGCCTCCGGAAAATGGCGAAGCACTACGATAAATGGGCCCGCCGCAAAGAGCTGGAAGCCTACCGCATCTACGATGCGGACCTGGACGATTTCCCCATCACCATTGACCGTTACGACGATCAACTCTACGTGGCCGTTTACCACCGCCCGGGTGAAGATTGGTCAGAGGACGAATGGCAGGACCGAAAACTCGCCTACCGGGACATCATCACCGAAACGCTGAGCATCTCCAAAGATCAGGTTTTCTTTAAGCTCCGCAAGCGGCAGTCCGGCAGCAAGCAGTACGAAAAACTGAGCATCGCTCAACGGGAATTCACGATGGTAGAAAACGGGCTAGGCTTCATTGTTAACCTGACCGACTACCTCGATACGGGCCTCTTCCTCGATCACCGGAAGCTGCGAATGATGGTCGCCCAGGAAGCCAAGGATAAAGTGGTCCTCAACCTCTTCGCCTACACCTGCGCTTTCGGCGTCTTCGCCGCCGCCGGCGGAGCCCGGCGGGTAGACAATGTCGAGCTCTCCAACACCTACCTCGAATGGGGAGAGCGTAACTTCAAAATCAATGAGCTGGCCGACGAAGGCCATCGCTTTATCCGTCACGACGTTGTTCACTGGCTGGAAAAGCATAAAATCCCAAACTACGGTCTCATCATCCTCAACCCGCCCACCTTCGCCAACTCGAAGATGATGCGGGAGTCCATCGACGTACAACGCGATCACGCCAGGATGATTAACTTGTGCATGCACTTACTCCAGCCCGGAGGTAAACTTTTCTTCAGCACCAGTTCCCGGAAGTTTAAATTCGACGAAGCTGCCATTGAAGGAGCCTCCTCCATCAAAGAGATCACCAGGCAAACGCTCCCGCAGGATTTCCGAAAACGTAATCTGCACAAATGCTGGCTTCTGGAACGCGGCGAACAGGAATTAGCCCCCAGAATCATCGAGCCGGAGTACGGATGATATAGTTGCTTTACCAGTTATTTTCTCATTCCTATTATTCTCTCATTCCCCTATTCTCTCATTCCCTTCCCCCCTTATTCCCTATCTTCGCGCCGCTGGAACGCCAGTAACCTCAAATAAAACGAAGCAGGCCAGGGAGAATGTGGCTTGCCTAATCACAAGCCATACATGGATACTAATCCCGATTTAGCCCCCGAAGAAACGGAGGAAGAAGTCGTCTATTTTGACGAACTCGATATTGCCGACGAAGTACTGGACGCCCTTGACGATATGGGCTTCGAAAAATGTACGCCCATCCAGGCTCAGGCCATCCCACCCTCCATCGAGGGTCGCGACGTGCTGGCCGTAGCTCAGACCGGAACCGGCAAAACCGCAGCTTTCCTGCTGCCCATCCTGACCGACATCTGCGACAACCCACCCACCAAAGTAGCTACCATTGTATTGACCCCTACCCGGGAACTCGCAATGCAGATTGACCGCCAACTGGAGGGTTTCAGCTTCCACATGAACGCCAGCTCCATCCCCGTCTACGGTGGCCGCGACGGCCACAGTATGGCCCAGGAGCAAAAGGCACTCAAGGGAGGCGCACCCATCGTCGTAGCCACCCCCGGCCGCCTGATGGCTCATCTTGATATGGGGTACACGGACCTGAGTGAAGTTCGCCACCTCGTCCTCGACGAGGCGGACCGGATGCTGGACATGGGCTTCGTCAATGACATGATCAAGATCATCGACATGTTGCCGAAGGAAAGCCTGCAGATTCTCTTCTTCTCCGCCACCATGCCGAACAAGATCCGGAAGTTCAGCCGGGACATCCTGAAGAACCCGGTAGAGATCAGCATTGCCATCTCCAAGCCTGCTGAGAAGATCAAGCAGAAGGCCTACAACGTCGCCGACTGGGCCAAGAACGCCCTGATTGAAGATATTCTCCGGGAGAAGACGAAGACCATGGATCGCATCCTCATCTTCTGTGGCCGTAAAAAGACCGTACGCGAGCTGACCCGCAGACTAGCCCGCAAGAACCCAAAAGTAAAGGATGTTTCCTCCGACCTTGACCAGGATGAGCGGGAAGAACGCCTGCGCCAGTTCCGCTCCGGCGCCATCCAGGTGGTGGTCGCTACTGACGTACTGAGCCGGGGTATTCACATCAACGGCATCGACCTGGTCATCAACTTTGACGTGCCGGGGGATGCAGAAGACTACGTACACCGTATTGGCCGAACGGCCCGTGCGGCAGCGGAAGGCGAAGCAATCACGCTCATCAGCGGCGATGATCGCCGGCGTTTCAAAGCCATCGAAGAACTGATGGAAATGAAGGTCGAACGACTGGAAGTTCCCGAGCGCCTGAAAGACAAAGGCGATGATCGTGGCGGACGCGGCGGAGATCGTCGTCGTGGCGGCGGAGGCGGTCGGGGTCGTGGCGGAGATCGCCGTGGCGGCGGTGGCGGCGGCGGACGTGGACGCGGACGCGGTGGCAACCGCTCCGGCGGCGGTGGCGGCAACCGGGACCGGAAGCCCCGCGCCGAAGACGACAACAAAGACGCTCCCCGCAGCGAAAGAAGCAACGATAAGCCCAGACAGGAACGCTCCGGCGGAGATCAGCCACGTGACCCTAACCGTAAGCAGCGGGGACGGGGCAGAGGGCGGGGCCGTGGGCCGAAACCTTCTTCGTCCCCGGAAGAATAACCATTACCCCCTCATAAATCTAGCGAGCAAAAAAACCGCGCCAGTGCCTCATCGCACTGGCGCGGTTTTTTTCGTTCAGCATGAAACCAAATTCAGCCAACAGCTGCACAGAAGCGCTGGGATTCGTGACCAATAACTGCGAGCGACTCCTAAATATAGGGTGTTCCCTTTATTGAGCTACGGACATGACGGTTTTTAGAAGCTAGCTCGCAAGAGCTTCGTAGCACAGGTCTGGGGTTTGCTTCGCAGCTGCCTCCGGCGGTTAGCCCAGATAAGGCCCCAAAAAACCGTCACGGCTCACCCCCAATAGACGGAACACCCTACTCCTAAATATCATGCAGAATGTGCTGGCGAGCGCGCAGGTGCAAGGAAAGTTAAAAAAGCAGGCCAACCCCACGGAGTTGGCCAACTACCTGTTCCTTTGCTACAGTGGTCTTCAGGTGGTGGTACAGACGAATATCGATCAACAGAAATTGGTAAAGAAAGTACGCCAAAGTGTGGAGGCCTTGCCCTGGGTGTAAATATTCGAGAAATCAGCAGCACCCGGGTGAGCTCCGATAGATAAGCAAACGCACCACCCGAAAAAAACGCCAGGGCAATCGCAAACTCGGAAAAGAGCAAACGCTAGAAGGTCCCGCAATACTGCGGGACGCTTCGAGGTTTGCCTGCCACTATCCATTGGACCTTGAAGCGTCCAAGAGGGAGTTTGTGACTGCCCCGAAAAAAACGCCGCCACTCCACACAGAACACCTGCCGCCCCGCTATCTTTACCCCATGTCCGACACCAGTACGAAAAAGCTCTTCCTCCTCGACGGCCACGCCCTCGTTTACCGCTCCCACTTTGCCTTCATCAACCGACCGATGATCAATGGCAAAGGGATCAACACCTCTGCCATGTTCGGTTTTACCCGGACGCTGTGGGACCTGATGAAAAACCAGTCTCCCAGCCACCTGGCCGTTGTTTTTGATCCGCAGGGGCCAACTTTTCGTAACGAGATTGCTCCGGACTACAAAGCCAACCGCGAAGAGACCCCCGAAGACATCACGGTAGCCTTCCCCTACGTGCATCAGATCCTGCAGGGTTTCAACATTCCCATTATTGTTATCGACAACTATGAGGCAGACGACGTGATCGGAACGCTTGCCAAGCAAGCCGCCCGGCAGGGTTTTGAAGTGTACATGGTTACTCCGGATAAGGACTACGGACAGCTGGTGGAAGAGAACATCTATATGTACAAGCCCAGTCGAATGGGCAACGGTATTGATATCCTGGGCGTAGAGGAGATTAAAGCCAAATGGGGTATTGAGCGCCCGGAGCAGGTAATCGATATGCTGAGTTTGATGGGAGACAAGGTGGATAACATCCACGGCGTACCTGGCATCGGCCCCAAAACGGCGGAGAAGTTCATCAACCAATTCGGCAACCTGGAGACCTTGCTGGACAGTACTGACCAGATTAAGGGTAAAAATCAGGAACGTCTCCGGGAATTCCGCGAGCAAGCCCTGCAGAGCAAGGTACTGGCCACCATTGATATCAATGTTCCAGGCGTTACTTTCCACGAAGAAGCTTACCGCATTGAGAATTTCGACCGGGAGCATCTGACGGACATTTTCCGGGAGCTGGAGTTTCGCTCCATCGCCAAAGACATTCTTGGCGTGGAAGAAGAATCAAAGCCTTTACCCGGTGCTCAGGGAGATCTCTTTGCCCCTCCAACCAACACTGCACCTGCGTCTGCGCCTAAGAAGTCTGGCAGCCGCTTTGCAGCCCCTCCCGCTCACGCTATTGCCGATAACAATATCGGGAATACCGAGCAGGTCTATAAAAAGGTTGACACCCCGGAAGAACGGGCTGCTTTGATTGCTGAACTACAAAAGCAAACCCTCTACGCCTTCGACACCGAAACCACGAGTGTAAATGCTGCTTCCGCGGAACTTGTCGGCCTTTCCTTCAGCTGGAAAGCCGGCGAGGGCTACTATGTCCCCGTGCCCGCTGACCGGGCGGAAGCCGAAGCCATCGTTGCCGAATTTGCACCGCTACTTGCTGATCCGAAGACAAAAAAGGTGGGCCAAAACATCAAGTACGACCTCATGATGCTGGAGCGTTACGGCGCCCCCGTAGCCGGACCGCTGCTGGACACGATGGTAATGCACTACCTCCTCCACCCGGAAAAGCGGCATAAAATGGACCTCCTCAGCGAGGCCTACCTGAACTATAAGCCCGTTGCTATTGAAACCCTGATTGGGAAAGGAAAGAAACAACTGACGATGCGGGACATACCCGTTGACAAAGTCGTGGACTACGCCTGTGAAGACGCCGACATCACCCTGCGTCTCTACCATGCTCTCTGGCCCGAACTCGAAGAAGAGGGCCTCGTAGAACTCTATGAAACCATTGAAGCACCGCTGATTTACGTACTGAAAAATATTGAGCTCAACGGGGTTAACCTGGACGTAGACTTCCTCAACAACTACAGCAAAGTGTTGGGCGGAGAGATTGCCGACCTGCAAAAAGAAATTTACGAAGAGGCAGGTTCTCCCTTTAACATCGCCTCCCCGAAGCAGATCGGAGAGATTCTCTTCGGCCGCATGGAACTTCCCTACAAGGGTAAGAAGACGGCGACTGGCCAGTATAAAACCGACGAAGCAACGCTGCTGGATCTTGCCGGCGAAGCGCCCATCGTTGCCAAAATACTTCGCTACCGAAGCCTGACAAAGTTATTGAGCACCTACGTTGACGCACTACCTACGCTGGTAAATGAAGAAACCGGTCGCGTGCATTCCAGCTTCAACCAAACCGTGGCCGCTACCGGCCGCCTGAGCAGCGCCAACCCCAACCTGCAAAATATTCCTGTCCGCACACCGCAGGGCGCCGAAATCCGCAAGGCCTTCATCCCTCGTGACGAAAACCATGTATTGCTGGCTTCAGATTACAGCCAGATCGAACTGCGCCTCGTTGCCGCTCTGAGTGGCGACAAGGGAATGGTGGAAGCCTTTCAACAAGGGCGGGACATTCACACCGCTACCGCGGCTCTCGTCTTTGATGTCCCCTTCGAAGACGTTACCCGCGACCAGCGTAACCAAGCCAAGACCATCAACTTCGCTATCCTGTACGGCGCCGGTGCTACCCGCCTGATGCAACAACTGGAAATCACCCGCAAGGAAGCCGCGGCCCTGATTAAAAACTACTACGAACGTTTCCCGGGCCTGAAGTCCTATATGGCCACGAGCGTGGAAACTGCCCGGGAAGAAGGTTACGCCATGACGCTGCTGGGCCGTAAACGTGGCCTGCGAGACATCAACTCCAAGAGCGGGCTCACTCGGTCTATCGCCGAGCGGATGGCGATGAACACCCCGATCCAGGGAACCGCCGCCGACATGATCAAGGTGGCCATGATTCGCATCGACAAGGCCCTCAAAGAGGGCAATTTCAAAACCGAGATGATCATGCAGGTACACGATGAACTGGTGTTCGACACGCCAAAAGACGAAGTTGACACCATCAAGCCTATCATCGAAAAACTCATGCGGGAGGCTATTCCGGATTTATCCGTACCCATTGTTGTAGAGACGGATATGGGGGATAATTGGCTGGAAGCGCATTAGGGGGTAGACAGTAGTATTGTAGTCTGGCAGGCAGTAGATGCTTAGCTACGAAGAAATGCTTAAACATTCATGAAAATCTTACTCGAAAGGTCGACGGGGGCAGGGCTAACGCATACTCTCCGGACACTCACCGCGCAGCATCCCCGAAGGGAAAGGAACTCAGCAATTTTGCCTCCGGCTTCATGGCTGAGCACACTTCTAGTGTCCTAGACTGCCAATTTAGGACCTCGAAGTGTGCATTTTCCGTAGCGGAGCGAAGGATAAAATGTTCCTTTGAGGGTCCGGCTTCGCTTCGAGTATGCGTTAGCCCTGGGGAACGGGAGAGAGGTTTTCTGTCAAGGAAGTTACGCTTTACTCTACCGCAATATCTCCACCCGTTCGCCACCATTCCCCGTAAGGTTATTCCCAAAGCCAAGCACTTTGTAGTTGCGAGGGGAAACGCCTTGCTCCGTCAGGTAGTTTCTAATGGTGGTCGCCCGCTCTTCGCTCAGAAGCTGGGCCGCACGCCGGTCCATTTCCAGCGGCGTGTGAATACGAATTTCCAGGACCGTTGCTGAAGACTGTATCTGCCGGGCAAGCTGGTCAAGGCCGCCATAACCAGCCCCATCGGGGTAGGCAGTATTCGGGATGAAGCTGATGCCCGCAGGAATGCCAGCCGCCGGTTGACCATAAGTAACCGGCGCGCGTGCCTGACTGGCGGGCGGCGCGTAGCGGTTATCATAAGTAGCCGGGGTTGACGGTTGGCGGGCCGGAGCGGGAGTAGTGTAGACAGGGGCTCCTTTTGTATCCCAGGTCGGGTTCATCGTCTGAGGCTGAGAGGCAGCAGGTTGCTGCTGCTTATACTCTGCATTATTTAACCGCTGCAACTCTGCCTTCAGGGAAGCAATTTCGTCCAGCTTCCGCTGATAGTCAGCGTCCAGTTTACTGACTTCCTCCGGCGTGAGAGGCGTTGTTCTTGGTAAGCCCCGCTGGACTTCGTTCTCCCAGGCTTCCCGCTCGTAGGCGCGGGGTTGCTGATTGGAGTATAGTCCGGAGCGGACCGTAGAGTTCAGGCGGAGGCTATCCTCGTAAGCCTGCGCACGCTGCTGACGGGGATCTACCTCGGGAGCTGGTGTATAGGCTTCACCAATGCTTACTGGTCGGGTGGCCGTTGTGGGCACTACTGGTGTAGTCGTTCTTCTGGTAGGTTCTTCCCAGCGATGATCACTGCCCCGATTACGGTTTCTGATCTTTTCGTCCTGTTGCCGGCGGAACTTTGCTTTCATCCGCTCCAATTCCGCCAGTTCTTCGGCGTAGCGGTCGCGGGTGCTGCCACCTTTAGCGCTGGTGGCGGGCGGCAGCGTGTCTCCGACCGGGCGCTGCACCCGATTGTACTGATCCCGTAGTTCCAGTAGCTCATCGTCGGGCTGAACTAAAGATTGTTCGTAGCGGCGGCGCTCTTCATCCAGCCGTTGTAGTTCCCGCTGGCGGCGGGCGATGCCCACCTCTAATTCTTTACGCTCAAGAGAAACTTCTGTTACGGGCGAATCCGTCGTTGCGGCCAGGCTCCCCCCCTGGGTATTGGTTATCGAAGGCAGGCTGCCATCAGCCACCAGTTTTTCTCCATCCCGGAGGTACAGCGCGTACCGCTGTAAGGCATCCGGACGAATGCGCAGTTCCCAGCCGTCTTCTAAAGCGACTAAGGCCGTAGCCTCCCCCGGCAGGGGCGGCGAAGGGAGGTGCCCCCGAAAAAGAGCGGAGGGTTGCAGCCGTGCCTCAACGGGTAGCGACATACTGAGTAGCTGTTCTTTTTTGCCTGTCTGCTGAGCAACAACAATGGCTTCTGCGGCGGGGTCCGTGCCGGAAGGCAACTGACTAAACTGCTGAATTTCGGCGGGGATACTAACCGGAGTAGCCCCCAGGTGCAGGTCATCCTGACGATACCATTGTGCTTCACGACGGAAATAAAGCGTTCGCCCGTCGGATGCAAGTGCCGGGGAGGTTTCGTTATCCGGGCTATTGAGCAATCGCAGTTCTTTGGCTTCGCCCCACTTACCATTGGGTAAAGCATCGCGCACAAAGAGGTCCAGTTTACCCGTAGCGTAAGCGCTGTAAATCAAGCGCAATGCGTTGGGGTCAAAAGTCAGGTCAAGCCGCAGAGCAGCCTCCTGAGGTAAAGGCCAGCTTTCGAGTATTCTCCAGTTCCGTCCGCTCACTTCCAGTAAGTCGACAAAGTTGCTGGCGCCGGTACGGAGTACGGCAAGCCGGTTACCATCCGGGCTGAAAGCAAGCGCGCGGTCGTGTGCGAAGGAGTTGATCGGAGATCCCGGATTAAGTACACGTCCCCAACTTCCGTCAGCGTAGCGGGGCCGTACCCAGATATCGGCGGCATTGTCCGTTCCTTTATTACTAACAAAATCCGGACGGGTAAAGAAAAGCTCCGTACCATCGGGCCGGAGAACCGGGTCTTTTTCCCGTGGTTGGTTGCCATTATCCAAAGGCGACTGAGCGGACAAACCTACCGTGATGATACACAGTATGGCCAAAAACAGAAGCTTTCTATAATTAGGGATGGTTGGCATGACGAATAGCTTAGGCAATCGTTGGACGCTTAATATACGCCAAGGTCAACTGACTGCACAACTAAAATACGTTTCAAAGGGTGCCGGAGTTGTCCGTAAAGCCTTATGCTTTTGTGAAAATCAGCTTTCACTGCCCGCTTTTGCTTAGCTGAAAAAGCGAAAGCTTATACGTCAAAGTCAACGTAGACCTCGGGGGTAGTGGGGTGCGACTGACACGCCAGAATATAGCCTTCAGCAATCTCGTCATCGTCAATGGCAAAGCAGACATCCATTTTCACGCCGCCCTTCGTAACCTTAGCCATACAGGTACTACAGGCCCCCGCCAAACAACTGTAAGGCGGAGTGGCACCACTTTCCAGCAAGCCATCGAGAATGGTCTGTCCGGGCTTAAGGGTTACTTCAACGTCTTTCCCCGACAGCTTTGCAAATACCTTTCCGCCTTCGACTACGTCCGTGGAAGTTTTATTCTTCTTCACATCGTTAGCGGAGACAAAGCGTTCCGCATGGATAAACTCCTTGTGAACGCCCAGGCCCAACAGAGCCTGTTCTACGTTATCGATCATTTGCCCGGGGCCACAGATGTAGTACTGCTTATCGGATACTTTTCCAGGGTTAGCCGTCATGAACCGCTGAACGGCCGGAATATCGATCCGGCCGATGTTGCCCTCCCATTTCGGCTTCCCGCTGGAGAACAGGCCCTTCAGCCCGCCAACTTTATACTTCTTCGGGCGGGAGAGGATGTGTTCTACCAGCAACTGGCCTTCGTAGCGCTGTTGCAAATCTGCCAGCTGGCGTTCAAAGATGATGTTGTTTTCGTCCCGGTTTCCGTAGAGGAGGTAGACACTGGATTTGGGCTCTTCCTCCAGGATGGAGCGCAGAATAGACATCAGAGGCGTAATACCACTACCGGCACCGAAGAGGAAGTAATCTCGCCGGGCGGCGGCTTCGGGGCTGGCCAGAAAACGCCCCTGTGGAGGCATGGCGTCAACGATGTCTCCGGCCTTTAGGGCATCAGCGATGTGATTGCTCACAATACCGCCTTTAACGCGCTTCACCGTTACGGCAATTTCGTCGTCGTGCGGGGCAGAGCACATGCTGTAGGCCCGGCGTTCTTCTTTCCCGTTTACCACAAACTTCAGGGTCAGGTATTGCCCGGCTTTGTACGTAAACTGCTGGGCTAACTCCTCCTTGATCCTGAAGGCTACGGTAACGGCCTGATCGGTCTCGGGAGTAATGGAAGCAATGGGAAGCGGGTGAAAGCTGACTTGGCTCATAAGCTGGTTTTCTGAATCGGAAGGCGAAGGTCGGAAATACAAAGGGGATTTCAGCAGCTTTGGTTTTGTGATCCTTGCTTTGAGCGCTTTTTTTACCCGGAGAGGAAAGTTGGGGGGCACTTCGGCAGGCGCAACAGGGGGCGCGCACGCAGGTGCAAGGGAAGGGATGAGAAGCAGGGCTTATCGTGTTCGTCCAACCAATTCTTTCAGCCGACTTCGTCAGGCTGAAAGAATTGATTGGACGACTAAAGCCTCACCTGGTAAACCGCCGGCTTTTCATCTGCCTTCCCGGCTTCGCCTCGTTTTCGGAGCGGAGTACCTCATCCGGGTATTTCATTGCTCCTCAAAACAAAAACCTGCACCTGCGGTCCCGCGCCCTACTGCAGCTGGAATCGCACCACTACACCTCCACTAGCTGCCGTTTGGGGGAAGCCAAGCGAGTTGTAAGGCTGTGTCTTACGATAATCAAAGAAGGCACGCAGCCCCAGTAGTTCATTGACCTGATATTCCACTGACGGCGCCAGGGTAAACACCCGGCTACCCTCCACTGTCTCCCGCTGAACGGGGTTCAAGCGGCTGGCGTAAGTAATGCCATCACGCAGACTGAAGTTGAACTGAATGTCCATATCACTGACCTTCAGGCGACCACCGGAACGGCTGTTCCCCCGGCCACCATTCCGGCTTGGGTTAGCTTCCGCCTCCTGATCTTCCCGTGATCGTCGTTTCTTTTTCTTCCCCTGCAGGAAGCCAATCTGAATATCTTCCAGCACGATACCAAAGCCACCAATCACCTCCGTGGAAACCTGTTCACTCAGCAGCTTGCTGACGATATTGATACTCCGGTTTTCACTACTCTGGTAGGCAAAATTCAGGGACAATCCGTTTTGCAACTCCGCTTCAATGGAAATGAGCGGAGCAAAAGACTTAGACTCCGTGAGGTTAGGAATTTCGATCCGCGGGAAGTAATTCAGAGATACGGTGTCGTAGCCGGTAAGCACCGGCGTAGTCGCCTGCTCCAGCGCGTCCAGGTAATCCAGGCTCGTGCCATAACTGCTAATCTGGAAGGTAGACTGGAAGCCGTGGCTGATATTCACGCGCCTGAAAATCTCTCCGAGCTTGCCTACTTTGTTGAGCCCGTTGTAGGTCAGTCGCCAGTTCGGACTCGCCTTCAGATTGAAGGGATCAAGTTCTGAAGTGTTGGCGTCTTCACCGCGGTAAGCCGCCAGGAAGGCCGGCAATAATACATCCTGCTGGTTGGGGCCATAGCCGAAGGAATAACCCTGTGCCGCCAGCAAGGGATCTTCGTGCAGCGTTCCGTCGCCCAGTCGTTGGCTGATTACCCTACGATTGTTATCAAAAGTCTGAAAAAGAAGATTAAGGTTTACCGTATCCTGGTTAAAGAGCGTCCGGGCGCCACCATTGGTAAAGGTTAGCGCGCCGTCCCGGACGGGGATAGAGTGGACAAAGTCCGCATCAGGCCCTTTTTCCTGCACCTTAAAAGTTTCGGTATAGTTCTCGCTGAAGGTACGGTCAATGGTCAGCTCCAGCCGGAAGTCCCGGAAGGGCTCGATAGTAGCACTACCGTCCCACCGGCGGGTATAGTTCTGGATGACATCCTGACTCAGAAATACATTGTCAGAGATATACCCATCCGAAGCAAGGTCATAGAGGTAATCTTTATCCCCGAACTGTTCCGCTTCGGTCAGTTCCCGGATGCGGGGCTGAATGCCCGCCACAAAGCCCCACCCTGGTGCCTTGAACCCAGCATTTTGCCCGAAAAGGGAAGGCTCTGGCGTAAAGCCGGGGATGACGGTCTCAAAGTCCTCGCTGTAATTGAAGCGAACACTCCGCAGGGCCATCAAGGGCCGAATGAGCGCCCGCGCTGCGGAGCTGGGGCCACTGCTTTTCTTACGCTTCTTCTTTCCGTCTTCACCTTCTTTTTCCTCCTCGTCGGTGTTCGCTCGGCTACGCGAAGTCGTACGTCCTCGTCGCTGCGGCCGATTAATCTGCCGCAGGAAGTTGAACTGATCGTAGAACTTCTCAAAGTTGAGGTTCATCGTCAGCTGTCGGCTCTGGCTGTTCTGGATTTGGTTGCCCAGCCCCAGATCCGCTACACTCAGCGGAGCGGCGTTCCAGGCGTAATTACCGAGGTAGTTGGCCCGAACATCTACAAAATCGAGGAAGGGGAAATACCGCAGGGGTAGCTGGTAACTGGCGTTGACACCCTGGGTGTACAGCTTCGGCCGGCCACCGCTGGTCAGGTTATCCCAGATACTGTCTTTTCGCATTTGGTCAGCGACTTCCGAGTCAAACTCCAACAGGCGGTTTTCGTCCGGCTCATCGATCGTTGCACTCATGTTGGCGTTGTAGCCAAGTTTGATGCTCTTCGTGAGGTCCCAGCGTAAGTCATAGCTACGGTCCCAGGTAAAGCGTTTGTTATAAAAGGTATTGAACTTCGGGTCAACGTCCGCGAAACGATACTGCGTAGTTGCGAAGCTTCGGTTCAGGACATTAGCCACCGTAAAGCTGTTGGGCAGCGGATTGATGTTCAACTCCGAGATCAGCTTGAGGTACTTACTCTTAACTCCCTTGAAGGGCTCAATGTAGGCAGCCCGGCCCCGGCTGAAGGTATAGTCAATGGCGCCGGTATGATCCTTGATGACCTCGCTTTTGATGAAGGGGTCGGAGCGCTCTGTTTTCGTATAGCCATAACTCAGGCTGATGTTAGCCGGGTCAAACGGGTTGGGTTTACCCGAACCACCACCGGGATCAATACTGATGTTATTGAGGTTGATGGCGGAAATCTTATTGATCTCCTGCGCCTGCTCGCGCAGGCTGTCCTGAATACCGCTGTCGGCGGTTTCTATTTTATCCTTGAGTTTTACGTCCAGATCATAGGGATCGTACTCCGGTGTACTTACTGTTTTACTATGCTGCAGGTAAACCGGCAGGCTCAGGCCCAATCCTTCGGGGAAGAAGCGGTCCATAGCCAGGTTAGCCGCCAGGTCATAGCCTGCCGTCTGCTCCCGGTTTCGCTCCGTCACGCTGTTGTCCAGCGCACCAAAACCGATACTGCTGTAATTGGCTGCAGCGGTAAGGTTACCCAGGTCGGCCAGCTGCACGTCAGCCCGGACAATACCAGCTACACCGCCACGCTCATCCAGCCCTTCCAGGCGGAGTTCGTTGACCCAGACTTCCGAACTTAGCCCTGCGTTGTTGAGGTCGTCCTTTGCTTTGATACCGATCATGAAAACTTTGACGAAGCCCAGGTTGGGGTTACCCTTTACGCGGAGCGTATGTTCTACGCCATCCAATTCGTCATCCCCTTCAAAAGGGCGGAAGTTTTCGGCGTATTCCTGAGAAAGCGGTATGCCCGTATTATTACGTTCCAGCTTCAGGTCCCGAAGAAGGGTAAGCGGGAGATTCACTTCGTTCTCCGGTATCCAGACCCGGTCAGCGTAGGCACTGTTGTTGAAGTATCGGTTCTGTCCGTTTGCATCCAGGGTGTCCAGCGCTAATGCCTGCCCCGAGGTATCGGAGATCATCAGCGGCACTTCATATTCGTAGTAGTTGGACTCAAAGTCGGAGCCCATTCTGATGAAGAGGCTCAACTCGCCGTCTTCCGGTCGGTTAAACCTGCTTTCGCCGAGTGCCTCGGCGTGGACAAACATGCGCATCTTCTCATACAATCGCAGGTCCGTATCTGTATACTTGAATACAGCTCTTCTGCCACCCGGCTGCAGGTTATTCACCTTCAATGAAAGCGACTGCTCATTTTGCAGGGTATTCACAATGCCAAGGCTTTGCTCCCGACGGATACCGTTTGGCAAGACGTAGTTGAAGGGTTGGCGGCTACTGTTTTCTTCAATGTTGACGGCATCGACGTTGAACTCCGTGTTCTCTTCACCACCAATGACCGGCCCCGTCTGGAACGAGCGGTTGTACCGCCGCCAGCTGTTCCGTACCAGCTCAAACTCTGCGAAGCGAAGAATGGTGGGCGCCTCAAAACCTGTCATATACATCCGCATAAAGCGGATGGAGCGGAAATCCTGAATGCCCCCAATTGCCTTGCGTTGATCTGAATTCAACGGCACCCGGAACCGGTACCAGACCCGGCCGTTAGCCACCTCCAGCTTATCAGTAATGAAGGGGGTTTGTTCTACGTCAAACTCCCGGCCGTTCGTGCTGCTCCGAACGAAAGGTATTTCGTACTGGAAGTAGCTCTCCGCTTCGTTCAGGGTGTTGTCCTGGTTAAGGTCTTCTGCATCAGGAAGGTTAGTAACGGATTCCCGGGTATTCCCCTGGGTCTGGTTATTGGCGGCGCTATTACCCTCCGTTCCGTTCCAGCCACGGAAGCGGGTAATCAGGTCAGCCTCATCGCCGTATCGACCGTTGTTGTAGTAGTAGAAGTTGTCATTAGACGGATCTTCCTCCACCAAAGGAGTCAGTCCCGCATTAGCTGCCCGTAGTTGCTCGATGTAGTCGCTGAATTTCGCCCGTTCCATTTCATCGTCGGAGCCATCCAGACCAACGTCCTGCAGCGCACGGGTTTCGGGGTCGTTATCGAATGCCTGTGTGATCTGCTGGGTAACGGGTACCCGAGACCATACGGTTTCGTCTACGGGTCGGTTCGGGTTAGCAGGCCCGGGCAAGCCATTCTCGAAGAACTTACGGCTGTCTTTCAGGATATCTTCACTGATGTTACCGAGGTTCAGGTAGAGGGTACCTTGCTTACGGTCGGCATCATCCGCACCGCTGGGGTCCAATGGGTTTTCTCCGTCCAGGAAGGGAGAGAGCATCCAGAATTCAACGAATTCGATGTTGGACGACTGAAAATCCGGGGTTGTCATCTCCCGCATAATACCCGCCCAGCGGGTTTCGGGGCTATTGAGTTTTACCGGAGCGACGGGGTCATTCTCCAGTCTTACACCGGCAGATACCGCTGATGGTGTCGGGGTATCGAAGTTGTAAGGCCCCCGGTCTTCGGGGAAGTAGGCCATGTCAAAAGTAAAGAACTGGTTACGCGCCCGCTGCTGGATGGGGATATCGAGGTTGGGGAACACCTCCTGCTGGGGCACCGCACTGGTGTAGACATTTTCCGTGCTTCCTGGTGAAACGCTACGGGCATTTGGCTCCACCCGATACCAGTTCAGGGCTGCCCGGTTAAAGCCGCTCTCCAGGCCGGCTGCCCGTGCTTCGGGGAAGAGCGGGTTGTTGTTCGCCGCATCGTTCTGCGGGATGGAGGCCAGGAACCACTTCTGAACGGGCACCATCAGGTCAATGGGGCTGGCCGTACCTTCAAAATCGTCGAGGTAAACAACCCCACCTTTTTCATCATTACTCTGGTTAATCGCCCGGCTGTGGCCGGGGCGCAACCAGGCCGTCTCCGCCGTAACACTGATGTTCGACGGCGCACTGGTGCTGTAGAATGGCAGCTTGTCCACCATCCGGGTCAGGAAGCCCGACTCCTTCTGGAAGGTCGCGTCCAAACCGTAAATCGTGTTGTTAATCGGATCTTCTCCAATATTGACCTTTTGGGTAAACGGACGCTCAAAGAGCTTCATATAAGTCCCCCCGATGCTAAGGTTATCATTGATCTCATAATCTGCCCGCAGGCCAAGCATCGTCTTTGTCTGTAGGCTAAAGACCGTGTTATCCTCAAAACTCACATTGATGGGAACACCCGAGCTCAGAATCGCATCATTGAGGATACGAACGCGGCCCGTGCTGTAGTCCACCGAGTAATCCCGGCCTTCTTCCAGCAGCGCACCACCGGCCGTCACCCGCACCGAGCCGGGCGGGATGTTGAAGGCTCCAAGGCTGATTTCTGACTGAACCGATGATTTATAACTACCCCGAATCGCAAAGCGATTCTTCTCCGGGAATTCCCGGGCCTGGAAGATGGTAGAGTCATAGAGCTCCTGGTAAACGAATTGGTTGACGTCCGCAGGGTCGAGTAATTCCGCCAGGTCACTACCGAAGGGCTCCAGCACGGGGAAGTAGATGCGGCCCGTAGTCGGGTTAATCGTAATGCCCGGTACAAAGTCAAAAACACCATCCGGTTGTGGGTCATTCTGCGTATTCAGGCGGTCGAGATTGAACGCCCGAATAAGGGGCAAGCCGGGAACGGGGGTGCCGCCAGGTGTAGCAGCTAACGGTACCGGCAGGAACCGCTTAAAGCCCTCGCCCGGATCTTCGTACTGAATGTCGAGGCGGAAGTCTTCCTGGTTAACCTGGTAGGCACCGAGGGAGTAGACGTTCTTCATCATCAGATCCCAGGTAGGCTCTCCTACCCGCTGGGTGGATGACTTGAGCATCTTGGTGAAGAGTACCTGATTGGCGAAGTTACTGGTATCCGCACTGGAGTTATCAGTATTCACCGAAAGCTCACCGACCTTGAAGATCTCACCGTTGTATTTATAACGGTAGGAAACGGCGACCACCTGATCCGGCTGTACGTTAATGTTCAGCGAGATGAAGCCCAGCTCTGCATTGACGGTGTATTCCCGTGGGCTCAGCTTACGGGCGGAGACTTTCTCGAAGTCCCGTATTTGCTGCAGGCCAAAACGGGCGGATTGCAGCGTAGACACGGCCCGGTCAATGTCCCGGATGCGCTCGCCTTCAGCGACAAGCTTGGCGTAAAGTTCGTTCGCCCCGTTTTCCGGTAGTGGTTCACCTTCACAAATCTCGCGGTAGCGAGGCGTCTGAAAGGGGCGCACAGCCGTGGGGTTCGTCAGTCGGTTGGGCTCGGCCAGGTCGGCGAAGGCCACAATGTCCCGCACATCCAACACTTCATTTCGGTCATTGGTAATCCAGACTTCAATATTCTCGGCGTGGAAGAGGGTGTTGATCTGGGGTAGATTTTCCAGCGACTCCTCGTAAACATCGCGGTTGTAGTGGCTCAGGAAGAAGTGACGGTTCTCGTCGTAGCTGTCCGCATACACTTCAAACTCTGCCAACTGGCTACCACCTTCGATGGTTAGTTTTTCGCGCTGGCTTCGCTGCTGACTGGCGATGGCCGTCAGCTTCAGGTGACCGAACTGCAGTTCGGTCTTCAGGCCGAACAGCGATTGTGCGCCTTCAATCAGCGATCCGCGTAGCGGCAGGCTTACATCACCGGCCTCGATCTTACGGATGATGTCGTCTTCACTGAAGGCTTCCGAGTTGTAGTCCAGTTTGATCTGGTTGTCGAAGTTGAAGGTTGCTCCCGTGTTATAGTTGGTGTTGAGTTTCAGCTTATCTCCAATCTGACCGGTAACATTCATCTGAATGTCCATGTCGAAATCGAAAATGGTATTCCGACGGAATCGCTCTACGATGAAGGGGTTATCCTGAAATTGGTAGTTGAGCCCAAAACTGAGGTCAACGCCACCCTGGGGCTGAATGTCAATGCCCGTACCACCGAATAAATTATCGATCAGATCGGGGTCCAGCTCAATATCGGCCAGCGGATCACCGAGGCTGATTTTTTCGTCGGGGTTACCCACGCCGGCCAGCTGATTAAAGTACCGCTGCTTATCCTGCTCTGCGCGGAAGTCCAGATATTCCTCAAAGGTCAGGTAAGTAGGTGGGCGGAAGTCAATGTCGCCCATTCGTTCATAAACGATATAGCGCCCGGATTCCGGATCATACTCTACTGTTTTCTTCAGCACGGCGGGGTCCCGCAGGTCGATGGGGTTCCGGTTGGGGTCCGTGATGAAGTCACGGCGGCGGTCCTGCAGGGGAGGAATCGTATCCGTCAGGGCACCGTCCTCCGTGATATTTTCCTGACGGTTAGCAGCTGGTGCTTCGTATCTCGGCTGCCCGCTGAACACGAAGTGCTCAAAAAGCTGCCTCACCACGGGGTCAGCTGTTGCTAAAACGGCGTTGGTTGTCAAGCCAGACTCTTCAGCACTATCGTTAGTATAGGGTACAGAGGTGAAGCTGAGCGAAGCAAGGGCAAAACCGAGTAATAGTAAAGTCTTATTCATAAGTCAATCCTTCCAAGAGCCCGGGGGGAAGTGGCGGGCCGTCCATCATGAACGATTCCGGTGGCGGGGAAACGTGCTGTCGGTCAATTTTAAGAGTAGCGTCCGGAGGATAAGTCCGGAAGTTTACAAATGGTAGTGGTTAATCAGGAAGATAACTCCCGCAATGCGAGCTTGATGATCGTTTCCGAACTTCCCGGATTCGCATTGGCGGCAAAAACCCGGTTAAGGGCACGTTGCACGGCGGGCCGGGCGAAACCCAGATTCACCAAAGCAGATAACGCCTCTGCCCGTTGGGTATTGCTTTGCGGGGAGAGCATTGTTGGGCCATCGATACTTTCCTTCATCATCTTGTCTTTCAGATCCAGAATAATCCGTTGTGCGGTTTTAGGTCCGATGCCCTTCACGCGGCGAATACTGGCCACATCTTCACCAATAACGGCGGAGCGGAATTCGTCAGGATTCATACTCGACAGCACCACCAGTGCGGTAGCGGGCCCCACCCCGTTTACCCCGATTAACAAGCGAAAAAGGGTACGCTCCGTCTCCTCGTAAAAACCGAAAAGCGTCTGCTGATCTTCTTTCACGTGAAAATGGGTGAGCAATTTAGCTGACTCCGCTTTTTCGATTTTCGTATAAGTATACAGGCTAACATTAATATGGTAGCCCAGGCCGCCGGCTTCAATAACAACGAAGCTCGGGTTCTTGTGGGTAAGCGGCCCTTTTACGTAAGTGATCATAGGGGGAGAACAGTTTTCGGGGGCGCAAAGATACGCTAAACTACTGACGCTTAGGGGGCGCTAACGCAGGTGCAAAGAATGTCTTTGAAAGTGGCAGGCTTTGTCTGTGAGTACTTTCCTGCACCTTTAGCAAAAAAAAACAGGCCGCACGAAAACCGCACGACCTAATAAAGGGCTACAAAATGTTGAGAATAGCTAATAGAGGGTAATCAGGTGAGTGAGCTAACTTAGTGGTCACAAATATCTGCTCACTGCATTAATCTATCTTTAAGGGAGTATGAAGATTGTCCCTACTTAGCAGCTCCTTGCTCCTTTAACCTTTCCCCTGCACCTGCGGCCGCGCCTGATGAGCTCTCTTACCCTCCGGGTGGGTAGACTCATTAATAACTTACTTTCTTCTTATTTCAGCTCCCTGTTGCACGAACTATTTATTGGTCGTACTTTTGTGCCCGCTAAACACAACACTTGCGGGTGTGGTGGAATTGGTAGACACGCTAGATTTAGGATCTAGTGCAGCAATGCGTGAAGGTTCGAGTCCTTTCACCCGCACACTTTAAAATGGCCTGCCTTCGGGTGGGCCTTTTCTTTCCTGCCCAATGTGGGCCACAGTAGCAGCCTCAATATGCCTAACGTAACTTTCGAGAAAACCGGTAACGTAACCGGCCGCATCGCCATCCAGATCACTAAGGACGAACTCAACGGCAAACTGACCGAAGAGCTGAAGAAACAGCGCCAGAAGGTGAGCATGAAGGGTTTCCGCAAAGGGAAGACTCCACTGTCTACCCTGCGCAAGATGATGGGCAACCAGATTCTGGGTAACATCCTCGACGAACAGATCAAAGAGTCACTGTTCGGTTACATCGAAGAAAACGACGTAAAACTCATCTTCAGCCCCATGCCGGTAGAAGAGGAAAATGCGCCGATGATCACGGCTACCGCGCTTGATGACGTCAACCTTACTTACGACCTGGCCCTTGAGCCCGAATTCGACCTCAAGCTCCCTAAGAAAACGTTTGATAAGCTGGTCCTTAATACCGATGACAAATTCCTCGACGAGCAAATTGAGCGTATGCTCAAGCAAGCCGGTGAAAACACCGAGGTAGAAGACGGCAAAGTGGAAGAAGAAGACGTTGTTGACGTAACGTTCACGGAAGCAGGGCCAGTAGATAACCCGATCACCAATTCTACCAAGCTTTACATTGACTCCCTGAGTGATGAAGGCAAGAAAAAACTGATCGGCAAGAAAGTTGGCGGAAAGGTTACCCTGAAAGACCTCAGCATTCTCGAAAAAGAAAGCACTCCGGCCTACGTTAATAAGTACCTGCTCGAACTGGAAGATGAAGATGCCGACATGAGCGGCAAATCCTTCCAACTCGTTGTAGACAAGATCAGCCGCATTACGCCGGCGGAAATGAACGAAGAGTTCTTCACCAAATTCGATGCCTCCGGCACGATTAAGACCGAAGAAGAGGTCCGCGCTAAAATTGCGGAAGACAACGCTGCCGGCTTCAACAGCCAGGGAGAATCCATGGCGAACTTCATGATCCAAAAGGAACTGGTAGAGAGCCATGACTTCGAGCTACCGCTCGCCATCATGGAGAAAATCCAGGAAGACGAGGAGGGAGACCGTGATATGGACATGTTCACCCGCGGTGTAAAGTGGATGCTGATCCGCAACAAGTTTGCGGCGCAAGAAGACGTAAAGCTTGAGTACGAAGACGTAAAAGCCGAAGCACTCGCCAGCCTGATGCAAATGCTCGGTGGCCAGCGCCCGGACTTCCTGACCGACGAGTTCGTCGATAACTACGTTGGCCAGATGCTGCAAGATGAGAAGCAGCGCGAGCAGCTCTCTTCCAATGCCATCGAGAAAAAAATCATGGCGGCTCTCCGCGACAAGGTTAAGCTAAAGGAAAAGCCCCTGTCCGCTGACGAATTCAACGAAGCCATCAAGGCCTTCAATGAAGAGAATATGCCGGCTCAGGAAGAGGAGTAATGTAGTCTGGTGGCTCGGTGGTCTTGTAGGCTACCGCATGTTGGAGGTATACTACAGTGACCGCACGTCCGGGGTAAATATTCTACTAATAATTTTCTGCCCCTACCACGCCTGTAACGCCCATAAAATGCGGTAGCTTACAAGACTACAAGACCACAAGACCACAAGACTTCTCAACCCATCTCCCCTTGGTGCGTTTACGGTGAGACGGTCAATTAATGATCGTGAAACCCTTCAAGAAAACTCATATGATCCCTCAGGATGAATTTATGAAGTACGCTACCCGTCACATGGGTATGAGTACTATGCACCTGGAGAAATACGCACAGACTATTGGCGGCATGGCTTCGCCACAGGTTACCGGCTTCTCCCCTAACGTAATTGAAGAGCGGCAGATGAACATCGCCGCCCTCGATGTCTTCAGCCGACTGATGATGGACCGCATCATCTTTATGGGTGTAGCCGTTTCTGACTACGTGGCCAATGTCGTTCAGGCACAATTACTGTTCCTCGAATCCGTAGACCCTAAGCGCGACGTTCAAATGTTTATCAACAGCCCCGGCGGCAGCGTAATTGCTGGCATGGGGATGTATGACACCATGCAGTACGTTACGCCTGATGTAGCAACGATCTGTACGGGTCTGGCTGCCTCCATGGGCTCTGTCCTGCTCGCCGCTGGCGAGAAAGGTAAGCGGTCTATCCTCCCCCACGCCCGGGTGATGATCCACCAGCCAAGCGGTGGCATGCAGGGTCAGTTCTCCGACATGGAGATCAATTACCGCCTCATCTCTCAGTTGCGCGACGAACTCTACACTATCTTAGCTGACCATACCGGACAGACCTTTGAAACGATCGAGAAAGACAGCGACCGTGACAACTGGATGACCGCCAAGGAAGCCGTGGCCTATGGCCTGGTGGACGAAGTGCTTAACCGGGAGAAATAGTCAGGCAGTCAAGTAGTCAGGCAGTCAAACAGTACCAACACTGATGACTGTCTGACTACTTAACTATTTGACTCTTTGACTATCTCTGGACTTTAGCCATTTAAGCGGCTGCCGTCCAGAAGTCATCCCAAAGGTAGGCTAGCTTTAGTCGATAATGTTCCAAGTCAGTTTTTTGCCTAAAGATGGAACGTTCTCGTTCTTGCCAGCAGCGCCGCCGTACGGCCAACAAGACGTCAGAGAAGGTTATATGTTTTTTCGCGTACCAGGCTGTGGCCTGCACTTTCAGCTGACCGGTTGCATGTAGCTCTTTGGCTAGTAAGCAGCAGACGGAAAACAGTCCCATCAGTAATGGTGTGGTCCGTTCAATAGCGAGGTCGGACCACTGGCGCTGCGTCTCAATACCAAGGTGCCGGCGCACTTCGGCAAAAGTTACTTCGATCTGCCAGCGGGCAACGAAGTTGAGGATAATCTGTTTGGGTTCGATGTCCAGACATGTCGTGATCAACAGGGTAGGTTTAGCTTTGCCCTCCGGGTCTTTGAGCAATACCCACTGTACGGGCAGCCGGTAGTGACGTCCCTTATACCAAATAGACTTGCCTGTGGAGTAGTACATCTTTTTGTTGGTCTCACCGTACCATTCGGCAAAGGTTACCTCCTGCCACTTGACGCGCTTATCGGTGAGTCGTTTATTCATCTTAAGTAATGGCTTGCCGACTTTAGCCTGCACACCCGGTGTGCCAGGTTTCTTAGGGCTAGGGAAATGGTACAACAAAGCATCCATTCGCCCGCGTACGATCCAGTGAAGTTGTTCTTCATGCCCCTTTTTGAGCAGATCGAAGACGAAGTATGCTCCATCCCCCACCAAGTAAACCTTACGATCCAAACCGCGCAGCCAACGTGCTAGGCAACTCATCGTGGCGAGTATGTAGTCGGTTAATTTTTTAGTGACGCCTGATCCGCGACCTTCGGTGAAATAACCCTTCGATGGGCACAGG
>NZ_FOFB01000044.1 GCF_900110645.1 Neolewinella agarilytica | reverse complement strand
TGAGCATGATTTGGAAGTTTGGTCGCTAACAAGTTAGCAACTCTGCTTCACTGCCATTTTGAGTAATACTTCACCCTTACATTTGATACACCGCCCAAAAAGCTATCCGGGATAGACAGGACGATAGGTGTAGTCTAGGGTTGTTGCTTAAAAGGGTTGACAAACCTCAGCCCTTCAATATTCAGGAAATCCTTTTCATTGCGGGAGAGTAAGGTGAGGTCATAAGCAATAGCCGTTGCCGCGATTATCGCGTCTGGTAGTTTGATTTTCTTAAGCCTTCTTATCGAAATCGTTTCCTTTTTGATTAGTTCATCAATCTCAATAACGGTAAGAGAATCAACAAACATCGACATCTGCGTAAACTGATCCTCGGTAAGCTTACTAAAGCCTAGTAACTCGAGTTCAGTGATGGCTGAAATTGCAGGTAAGGAAGTTTCCAGGTATTGGTCAATTAATTTCCTCGCTTATGGGCTTAGATCATCAGCAGTGTAATAGATGGCGATATTGGTATCCCATAAATGCGTTAGCGCCATCCTTCTCTCATTTCATCAATTTCAACATCAATTTCCTCGCGGGTCATGTCAAGATTGATCGAGCCTTGGAGCTTTTTGAAGTTGCTCAACTTGTCGTCTGAACCAGGCTCGTCAGCTGTTGGTATTGTGTGATCTTCTAATGCGTTATCAGCTTTTGGCTCAGTAAGTGGCTTTAAAGTAATGATGCGTAACTGCTCCAACCCCCGGAGGATAACCAGCGCCTTCTCGTCCAACAAATCTAATTGATAAGATTGCATAGTCAAATAGTTGTAACCTACTAACGAATGGCTTAAAGATAAAGTTCCTTCGATTAATACCCTACCGGCTCCGCAACCGAATCACCGGACAAATGATCTCCTCCAGCGAAATGCCGCCGTGCTGGAAGGTGTCTTTGTAGTAGTTGTGGTAGTAGTTATAGTTGTTGGGGTAGAGGAAGAACTTGTCCTCTTTAGCGAAGATGAAGGTAGAACTCAGGTTGGGGCGGGGGAGCTTGGCTTCCAATGGGTCGCGGACTTCCAGCACGTCACGTTCCTCGTAGTTGAGGTTACGACCGAGTTTGTAGCGGAGGTTGGTGCTCGTGTCCCGGTCACCAACTACGCGGCTGGGGGTGTTGACGCGGATGGTGCCGTGGTCAGTAGTCACGATCAGGCGAACGTCTCGTTCGGAGAGCTTACGCAGCGTCGCCCAAAGCGGGCTGTTCTCGAACCAGCTGCGCGTCAGGCTGCGGTAGGCTTTCTCGTCGCCGGCCAATTCCTTGAGCACTTCCATCTCCGTACGGGCGTGGCTCAACATATCGATGAAGTTGTAGACGATGACGCTGAAGTCGTTGTTGAGGAAGTCCAGCGCCCGGTCCTGCATCTGGCGGGCGAAGTTGGTGCGGGTTACTTTGGTGTAATCCCACTTGATGTCTCCGCGGCGGAGCACGCGGTCGATTTGGCTGCCGAGCAGGTCCGCTTCGTGCATATTCTTTCCGCCTTCATCGGCGTCGTTTTTCCACCATTGCTTGTAGTGCTTGGCAATCTCGGAAGGCATCATGCCGGCGAAGATGGCGTTGCGGCTATACTGAGTGGCGGTGGGAAGAATGCTGTAGAAGTAGTCTTCTTCCTCCACCTTAAAGAGTTCCGTAAGGTAGGGTTCAATGACCTTCCACTGGTCGAAGCGCATATTGTCCAGCAAGACCATCACGGTCGGTACTTCCGTGCTCAGGTGGGGGAATACTTTCTCGCGCATGAGGTTGTGAGACATGATGGGGGCATCGTCGCCCTTGACCCAGTCCACATAATTGCGTTCGATGAATTTGCTGAATTCGGCGTTCGCTTCCTTTTTCTGTACGGAGAGAATCTCACCCATCTCTTCGCTGTTGCTCTCGTCGAGTTTGAGCTCCCAGTTGATGATCTTTTTATAGACGTCTACCCATTCTTCCTTATTCAGCCCGCTGTTGATCTGCATCAGGAGCTGACGGAAATCCTGCTGGTAGTCGGTATTGGTTTTTTCCCGGACGAGGCGTTTTTCGTCAACGATGGTCTTCATCGTCAGCAAAATTTGCATAGGGTTGACGGGCTTGAGGAGGTAGCCGGCGATCTGGCTGCCGATGGCTTCTTCCATCACGTCTTCGGCCTCATTTTTGGTGATCATCACCACGGGGATGTTGTTCCCCGTTTCCCGGATGCGGCCGAGGGTTTCCAGGCCGGTAAGGCCGGGCATGGACTCATCCAGAAAGACAACGTCTATCTCATCGTTTTCTCCCAATTCTTCCAGGGCGTCGTGGCCGTTGGTAACGGTGACCACTTCGTAGCCTTTCTTTTTCAAAAAGAGAAGTTGTGGCTTAAACAGATCGATTTCGTCGTCGGCCCAGAGAATGGTGATTTGGTCCATGTGTTGCTTGAAGTTTAATTGGCCGGGGGGGAAGAGCCGACATTGGTAAGAGTACGCTTTTGTATTGGTGAAGGTTGGAACGTAGCGGGAAGAGGTGTTAGTCTGTTGGATCGTCAGTAGACAGAGGATGTTCACGGAATGTCTGTTTTTAGACAGAATTTGCGAATCTTAGGTTTCCCTTTCATTGCTTTAATAAAAATCTCTGCACCTGCGTCCGCGCCGAAAAGTCAAATAGTCAGGAAGTCAAATAGTCAAGCAGTGCTCTTAGACTCAATAGCAATCAAAGCGAGCCTCTCCTCGCGGCGGTGACTATCTGACTCCTTGACTAAAGGACTATTTGACTCGGCAGCGAATTTGATAATTAGCGGGCAATGATGGTGAAAATCACCCGAAGTGTCCGAGTGTACTATATCTTTGCGCCTTACTCCAAAAAACTCCACGATGAAATTCGGCGTAATCCTCTTCCCCGGCAGCAACTGTGATGATGACATGATGCACGTACTCGGTAACGTTATGGGCCGTGAAACGATCAAGCTTTGGCACAAAGACAAGGATGCGCTGAAGGACTTCACGACCGAAGATTGCGTTATCGTACCCGGCGGCTTCAGCTACGGCGATTACGTCCGTGCCGGTGCTGTAGCCCGCTTCAGCCCGATCATGGAATCAGTTATTGATTTTGCTAACCGGGGTGGCTATGTATTTGGTATCTGTAATGGTTTCCAGATCGTCTGTGAAGCAGGCCTGCTACCCGGCGCTTTGCTGCGTAACCGCGACCAGAAATTCATCGCCAAGAATTGTTACCTCCGCACGGAAACCAGTAACAGTCACATCACCCGTAAGCTTGAAGTCGGAGAAGTGATCAATCTGCCGATTGCCCACGCAGAAGGCCGTTACTACGCCGATGAGGAGACGATCGCTGCGCTCATCGCCAATGATCAGGTACTGTTCCGCTACAGCGACGCACTCGGGGAGATGGGCGAAGAAGCCAACATCAATGGCAGTACCCAGCACATTGCGGGCATCTGTAACGAAGGCCGCAACGTGTTTGGCATGATGCCGCACCCGGAACGTGCCAGCGAAGCTATTTTGGGCAATGAGGACGGCCGGGCGCTGTTCGCCAGCCTGATTGAAAGCGTGGAAGGCGTAACGGCTTAAGGGGCGCCGCGCGCAGGTGCAAGGAAAGTTTGCAACGCATGGGTTATATCCAGCCTTAGACGATAGTACGGGACGGTAACAACAGACTTTTTTCCTAGATTGCAAACCATGCAAGGAAAGAAGAATAACACCTACGACGCCATCGTAATCGGCACCGGTATCAGCGGCGGCATTGCTGCCATGGAGCTCTGCAGAAAGGGGCTGAAAACCCTTGTGCTGGAGCGTGGACGGAACATTAAGCACGGAGACTATCCAACGGCAATGCTGGAAAGCTGGGAGCTGCCACATCAGGGTAAAATACCGGAAGACGTCAAAAAGAAAGACTACGAGTACCTGAGCCGAAAGGACTACATCATGGAGCAGGGCGGCATCCATCATTTCGTTAAAGACAGCGATCACCCTTACACCGAAAAGAAGCGCTTCGACTGGATTCGTGCCTACCAGACCGGTGGGCGCAGCCTGGTGTGGGGGCGGCAGTGCTATCAGCTATCTGATCTGGACTTTGAAGCGAATGCCAAAGAAGGTATTGCCATCGACTGGCCCATTCGCCATAAAGACCTGAAGCCGTGGTATGACTACGTTACCCGCTTTGTGGGGGTCAGTGGCCGGGCGGAAGGCCTGGCTCATTTTCCCGACGGCCCCTTTCAGCCGCCGATGCCGCTTAATTGCGTAGAAGATCATTTCCGGAAAGGCGTACACGCTAAGCTGCCCCATATCCGCGTCTCCGAAGGGCGGGCGGCTCACCTGACCGCCTACGACCCCGCCGTCAACCTGGGCACCAGAGGCAACTGCCAATACCGAAACCGCTGCCGCCGGGGCTGCCCTTACGGCGGATACTATAGCAGCAACTCCGGACCGATCCCCGTCGCCATCGAAACGGGGAACATGACCCTCGTCAACGGTGCCGCCGTGCGGGAGATCATCTATGACGCGGATAAAAAACGGGCCACTGGTGTCCGGGTTAAGCTAACGGAAACCGGACAGGAAACGGAGTTCTTCACCGATGGCGTCGTCTTTCTCTGTGCTTCTGCCCTGAACTCTGCGGCCATCCTGCTGGCCAGCAAATCTGACGCCCAGCCCAACGGTCTGGGAAATGACAACGATCAGGTCGGCCGTAACGTTATGGACCATCACCACAGCGTTGGCGCTGGCGGCACGATGGAAGGCTTTGAGGATAAATACTTCAAAGGGAGAAAGCCTAATGGAATCTACATCCCCCGCTTTGTTAATCTGGGAGACCAGGCTACCAAACGCAACTACCTGCGGGGCTTCGGCTACCAGGGCGGCGCCAGCCGCTCCAATTGGAGAAGGCTCGTGCGGGAACTTTCCGTTGGCCCAGGTTCAGAGCTGAAGCAGGCAATGCTTGAGCCCGGGGAATGGTCTGTCGGGATTGGTGGTTTCGGAGAAAGCCTGCCTAACCCGGATAACCGCGTCACCCTGAACTACGACAAACTGGACGCTGACGGTCTGCCTACCCTGATTATGGATGTCGCCTTCGGCGAAAACGAGGCCGCCATGCGCAAAGACATGAAAGCCTACGCCGTTGAGATGCTGGAGGCCGCTGGCGTGAAAAACATCAAGCCCTATGACCGGAAAGTATTCCCGGGCTACTCCATCCACGAAATGGGGACGGCCCGGATGGGCCGGGACCCGAAAACGAGCGTTCTTAATGCGCATAACCAGGTCTGGAATTGCCCAAACCTCTACGTAACGGATGGGGCTGCAATGACGAGTGCGAGCAATGTCAACCCAAGTCTTACCTACATGGCGCTAACGGCGCGAGCGGTGGATCATGCAGTAAAAGCCTTGAACCGGCAGGAACTGTAGTATTTAAGACCAATCGTTTTTTGCCCACGACAAACGATTATTTTCCCGGTAAAGACCAGAGACCAATAAGAAAACCGGGCAGTACTTCTCTTCGGATGCTTACCTTAGGGTTTCCACCAACACATCGATCAAGCATGAACCGTCGTAAAGCCATAAAGTCTACCGCCCTCGGTTTGGGGGCCATTGCCATCAGCCGTTGCGTCTCCGCAACGGAGGCGGCAACTGCCCTGGCCGGCAGCCAGTATACCACCAATCACAGTACCTGTAAATGGTGCTATCCGGATTTTACGCTGGAGGAACTCTGCGAGCGCGGGCAGGACATCGGCCTGAAGAGCATCGAGCTCACTACGGTCAAAGACTGGCCAACCTTGAAAAAATACGGTATGACCTGTGCCATGGGTACCCTCGATGAGTTCAGCATTGAAAACGGCTGGAACGAGCCGAAAAACTGGGACAAACTCCGCGCCGCCTATACCACGGCCATCAAAGACGCAGCTGACCATGGCATCACGAACATGATCGTGATGAGTGGTAATCGCCGCCGGATCTCTGATCTCGACGGTATGCGCAACTGCGCCATGGGTCTGAAGCCAATGGTAAAACTGGCCGAAGAAGCAGGCATCACGCTGCAAATGGAACTCCTGAACAGTAAAGTCAACCACCCGGATTATATGTGCGACCGCACGGAGTGGGGTGTTGCGCTGGCGGAAATGATCGGTTCGGAAAATTTTCAGCTTCTCTATGACATCTACCATATGCAGATCATGGAGGGAGACGTAATTGCCACGATCAAGAAATACAGCGACTACATCGGCCACTATCACACCGGAGGCGTGCCCGGCCGTCATGAAATTAATAACAGCCAGGAGTTAAATTATCCGGCCATCATTAAGGCCATTCACGAAACCGGATTTACGGGCTACATCGCGCAGGAGTTCGTACCTACTTATGAGGATAAGATTAAGGCGCTGGAAGAAGGGCTTCGTATTTGCGAGGTATAAAGGCAACCTTGAACGGGACCACTGCAGAGTGAACAGACCGGATAGGGTATTACAATATCCGTCCTGTTCGTTCTGCCTTTCTCTACTTCCGTTGTAATTTGCGCTCAGGTCCTTCCTGCCAAGATTGCTGTCCTCTATGAAAAAGACCCCTCCTTACCGCAAAATCGGCGGCATTTTTAGCGCGATACTTATTGCCTTGCTGGTGTATGCGCGTTTTGCGCTGCAAGCCGAGTTGGAAGGTTGGGTGTTGGGCCTAGCGATCTGCTGTGCCGTAGTTGTATTGCTAATGGCAATACTGGAGATTGGCCTTCTGGTGACGGATTACCGGAAAGGACATCTTTTTCCGCTGCGTAACACGAGCCTTTATCTGGCCATATTCACCGTTGTGGCTTTGCCCGTTTTGGCCGCTTACAAAGCACTTTTTGCGGGAGGGATAGACTTTTGGGTATTCCTGTATCCGGTGCTGATGTTCATTTTACCGCAATCGGTGATGAACGTCCGCCTGAATGACGTCCTGCTGGAAACAAAAACCGGTGTCGGCGAGCCCGTAGCTATTCCCCTGTTCAGCATCCAGTCCGTAAAGGAAGAAGCCGATGGGGTGACGATACTTACTAATGAGGAGAAAGAAGTCGTGCTGCTCAGGCAATACTTTTTTGCGGGCGATTTTGCCCGCATGCGGAACCAGTTAATGGGCCTCAATGCCAGCACTGATAGTTCTGCACCCTCGCTGAATAAAGATGCCGGAGACTGGAGTGCTTATCAGGGCGTTGCCGGTTTTGGGGTGCCCGCAGAAAGGGAAGAAGAGTAAAACACGCTTTGCTATGTTCGCCCTCCGACGTGTGGGGTCTATCGGACAAACAAACCACCAGACTGCGTGTATTCCGCATCTTTTCTTAAATTAGATCGTTCTAAAGAAAAGTTATTACCATGGGTTTTCTTCGCCTTTTTAAACCACCGAGCCACCAGCAGTTCAGCTATAAGCCTCGTTATTGGGATCCTAAGAAAGAGGAGTCCGAAGCACGGCAGAAGCGCGTTGAGCAACTTCAGGAAGGCGGTGTGGACGCCATGAAAACCCGTATTTCGGGCGGATTCCGTAAAGGCGCCGGGGGCGCTGCCGCCGGATCATACCGCAACGCCCGTGTTAAGCGCTCCAATGCTACGCTGTTCATCGTCATCATCTGTTTGATGGTGATCTCTTACCTGGCGCTGATGGTCTATTTCCCGGATATGTCAGCCTGGTTGAGCTGAGAAGAGTAGGTGGTTTTTCTGTATCTTGCACTTCCCTTCCAACTAGCAGTACTTATATGCCGTTTAGGAAGGAGAAAGCTTTAGTATAACCGCTGAATTAACCTGCTCTCCATATGACGGACAACCTCGTCCAGCTTCTACCTGACGCCATTGCTAACCAAATCGCCGCCGGCGAGGTCATCCAACGACCCGCCAGCGTAGTGAAGGAGTTGGTGGAAAATGCCATTGATTCTGGTGCCAGCGAGATAGAGCTAATGGTAAAGGACAGTGGTAAAACCCTGATCCAGGTCCGGGATAATGGCTGTGGTATGTCCGAAACCGACGCCCGGATGAGTCTGGAGCGCCACGCCACGAGTAAGCTACGTAGCGCTGATGACCTGTTTGCCCTAAGAACGATGGGCTTCCGCGGAGAAGCACTGGCCAGTATTGTCGCCGTCGCCCAAATGGAAATGAAAACCCGCCGGGCACCCGATGACCTCGGCACTCGCCTGGTGGTAGAGGCCAGTGAAGTGATAACTCAGGAACCGGTGGCCACCGCCCCGGGAACCATCATCTCCGTCCGTAACCTCTTCTTTAACGTGCCGGCCCGCCGGAACTTCCTCAAAAGTGATACGGTAGAACTGCGGCACATTCGAGACGAATACATCCGCATCGCCCTGGCGCACCCGGAGGTGCGCTTTGACCTCCACGTGAATGACCGCCTGGACCTCGCCCTGCCGGCGGGAAGACTTCGCCAGCGGGTCGTTCAGGTATTTGGGCGTAAGTACGATTCTTTGCTCGTGCCCATTCAGGAAGACACGGATGTGCTCTCCATCAGTGGCTTTGTCGGTAAGCCCGAAGCTGCCCGCAAGAGCAAAGTGGGGCAGTTCTTCTTCATCAACAATCGTTTCATCAAGAGCAGCTACCTGCACCACGCCGTAAGCTCCGCCTATGATGATTTGCTGAGCAAAGACAGCTACCCCTTCTACGTTATCTACCTGGAGATTGATCCGTCACGGATCGACGTCAACGTTCACCCCACCAAGCAGGAGATTAAGTTTGAAGACGAACGACTGATTTATAACTACCTCAAGGCGACCATCCGCCAGGGGCTGGGCCGGGCGAGCATTATGCCCTCAATTGACTTCGAGACGGATAATCCCTTCTCGCCCTCCCGAACGACGATCACGAATACCCGCCGGGATATCTCCGACCAGGGCGAGGCGCTGCCGAGCCGCATGAACGATGACTATAAGGCACCGGCTTCTTCCTCCGGCGGAAGTACGGCTACGGGCGCTTCCTCCGAGGCGAAGCGCAATGCCAACAATCTTCGTAACTGGCAAATGCTGTATGAAGGTCTGGGCGATGATAAATCAGATACTGGCGGCGAAGCGGCCTTCATCGACTTCGGCGAAACGGATGGAGCCAACCCCGAACTCGGGGAGCTACTGCCCAGCCGCATGAGCCAGGAAGAAGACGGAGGGTCTACGACTTCCCAGGACCGCGACCCCTACCAGCTACACCATCGCTACATCGTCTCGCCGATCAAAAGCGGTTGGTTGCTCATCGATCAACGGGCGGCTCACCAGCGGATCCTCTACGAACAATTTCTCCAGACGCTGCGGGATAAACCCGCCGCCAGCCAGCAATCCCTGTTCCCGCAGACACTTGAACTGCCGCACGCAGACGTAGGGCTGATGACGGATATCCTCCCCGACCTGAAGCAACTCGGCTTTGACGTAGAGCCCTTCGGCGGAGAGTCCTTCATCATCCGAGGAGTACCGGCGGAGCTGGCCGGGGATAAAAACGAAAAAGAACTGCTGGAGCAATTGCTGGATCAGTACCGGAGTGACATTGAGCTGGAGTCAGACGGGCACGTGCGCCTGGCGCGTGCGCTGGCGCGGGGAGCAGCCATTAAGCGCGGGCAACTGCTCGACGTAGCAGAAATGCGCTCTCTCATCAACCGTCTCTTCGGCTGCGGGCAACCCGCCACGGCCCCTAACGGGCGCAAGTGTTTCCTGAAGTACGAGCTCGACGAGTTGGACCGCCTGTTCGAATAACCCAGGCTTAAGCATCTACCAACTACCGTCTACCATGCTACCGTCTACCAAACTACCGACTACTGACTAACATGTTTCCACCACCTACTCCGCTGGTAAAAAATCTGATGATCCTCAATGCGATCATCTTCCTGGTCGTGGTACTTCCGGGTTTCCTGGGCTATCCCATCAATATTGAGGATAAGCTGGCGCTTTATTACCCGGCCAGCCCTCACTTTCGTCCTTATCAGTTCGTGTCTCACTTCTTTATGCACGCTGACCCCGGACACATTTTCTTCAATATGCTTGGCTTGTATTTCTTCGGGCCATCACTGGAGGAACGGCTTGGTCCCGGACGTTTTTTACTGCTCTACATCATCTCCGCTATTGGGGCTATGGGGATGCATATCGGGGAAATTTGGTGGCAGCTGCGTCAATCCTATGAGTATCTGGCTGCCTTTACGGCGGACCCTTCACTGGCCAATTTTAATGGTTTTTTCTCCGGGATTGACCTGGGTGGATTGATGATGGATAATGGCAAAAGTGTGTTGCCCATCTACGGCAATATCCAGAACGATCTGGCCATGGGCACCAACCCGGAGTATATCAATACCCGGGCACTTGATCTCATGCAGGACTACGTCGATTTTCAGGAAAACAGCCGCATGGTGGGCGCCTCCGGAGCGGTGTTCGGGGTGCTGGCGGCCTTCGCCGTTTTTTTTCCGGATCGGGAAATCCGACCGTTATTTATCCCATTTGGCATCCCGGCCAAATACATGATCGGCGTCATCCTGGCCAGCGAGGTTTTTTTGGGTTTCATGAACTACAACTTCGATTCCGTTGCGCATTATGCGCACATCGGCGGGGCCATTGCGGGCGGTATCGTGGCTTACATCTTCGCTAAAACAGTGTTGCCTCCCTGGCTAAAACGGATGGATAAATAGCCAGACTTTTTGGGCGCCGGGGCGCAGGTGCAGGGAAGGCCCGGCGAACGCTGCTTCCAGCAGCGGCCGGCCAAAGCGTGCTCCGCACGCGCTACAAACACAATGACAGCGCAGCTGGAAGCTGCTTTGGCCGGTCGCGCGCGGAGCGGCGCGTACGCCGGGGAATTCCCATTGCACCCGCGCTCCGTCGCCCCAAAACCCCTTACCTTCCAGCTAAATATTCGGCAGATGCGCTCCACACTCCTTTTCTCCCTCCTCCTCCTTACCACCTTTACTTCGGCCCAAACCTTCCGGGTGAACCTCCCTGCGGGGCTAGCGGATAAACCACTCGACGGGCGACTCTTGCTCATGCTCACCCCCGCCGAAGCCGAAGGCGAACCCCGTTTTCAGATTTCCGACGGCCCGAACACCGGACAGGTCTTCGGCATGGACGTGGACGGCTGGAAACCAGGCTCCGCCATCTCCCTTGATGCCTCCGCCGTTGGCTACCCCCTCACGAAAATGGACGAGCTTCCCGCCGGTGCCTATACCGTACAAGCCCTGCTCCACGTCTACGAAACTTTTAAGCGCGCCGACGGCCACACCGTCAAACTACCCATGGATCGCGGTGAAGGCCAACAATGGAACCGCGCGCCCGGCAACCTGCTGAGTACGCCACGCCGCATCACCGTCGATAAAAACACGACGGTTACCGTCGACTTTGACCAACGCATCGCCCCCATCGAACCCGCCAAAGACACGGAATGGATCAAGCACGTGCAAATCCGCTCCAAACTGCTGAGCGATTTCTGGGGGCGGGATATGTACGTCGGTGCCCACGTCTTGCTCCCTGCCGGCTGGGCTGAACACCCGGAAGTGAAGTACCCGCTGGCCATCATGCATGGCCACTTTCCACAGGATTTTGGCGGCTTCCGCACTACCCCGCCCGACGAAACGATCCCCTGTGAATACAGCGAACGCTTTGGTCTCGATTGCTATAATCGCATCGTACAGCAGGAGGCGCATGATTTTTATAAAGCATGGACTGGCCCCGATTTCCCCCGCGTACTGGCCATTAAAATCCAGCACGCAAACCCTTACTACGACGACAGCTACGCCGTCAATTCCCAAAACCTTGGCCCCTACGGCGACGCCCTGACTTATGAGTTGATTCCCTACATTGAAAAGAAGTTCCGGGGCATCGGCGAAAGCTGGGCCCGCTTCGTGTACGGCGGCAGTACCGGTGGCTGGGAAGCTCTGGCCGTGCAGGTGCTTTACCCCGATGAATACGGCAGCTGCTACGCCGCCTGCCCGGACCCGATCGACTTCAGAGCCTACACCGTGGTGGATCTCTACAAAGACAAAAATGCCTACTTTCTGGACAGTAAGCTGAAGCGCACCGAACGCCCCGGCCGCCGGGACAGCCTCGGCCACGTATCTACCACCCTCCGGGAAATGAACCAGCGCGAACATGCGCTGGGAAGCAAAAGCCGAAGCGGCCAGCAATGGGATATCTGGGAGGCAGTGTACTCCCCCGTCGGCGAAGACGGTTACCCGAAACGCATCTGGGATAAGATGAGCGGAGAGATTGATCATGAGGTTGCGAAGCACTGGAAGGAGAACTACGACCTGAGTTACATCATGAAGCGAGACTGGGCCACCCTGGGGCCTAAGCTGGCCGGCAAGGTCAACATCTACTGCGGCGACATGGATAACTATTACCTGAACAACGCCGTCTACCTCGCCGAGGAATTCCTGGAGTCTACCACCACCCCCTACTACAACGGCGAGGTCGCCTACGGCGACCGCGCCGAGCACTGCTGGAACGGTGACTCCACCGAGCCTAACGCCATCACCCGCCTGCGCTATCACCGGATGTTTATCCCGAAATGGGCGAAGACAGTGGGTGTGCTGGCGCCGAAGGGAGCGGATCTGACTTCTTGGCGGTACTAAAAAAGCGGTCAGCCATCAGCATTTCTGGCGTAAAGCCTGAATACTGATCGCTGACCGCTTAGGTCAACAAACAACCGTAGTCGGTGAGACTATTTATTGAATTACGCCTTCAACTGCGCCCTGTGCCAGCATCTGGCCCATTTTTTCGTAGGTGCCGTCTTCCAGCTTAGTCCGTACCGCTTTGAAAGCATCAAGGGTTGTTTGGATATCCTCTTCGCTGTGCTCCGCTGTTGGGATAAGACGAAGAATAATTTGTCCTTTCGGAATAACGGGAGGAAGCACGATCGAACAGAAGATGCCGTAATTCTCGCGCATGTCATAAATAAGAGCGCCCGCTTCATAAGGGGTGCCTTTCATGAACACGGGAGTAACACAAGCACCGGTGTTACCGATGTCGAAACCAGCTTCCCGCAAACCGCTCTGGAGGTGATTAACGTTGCGCCAGAGCTTCTCGCGCAGTTCCGGCTGCTCTCTGAGCAGGCGAAGGCGGACAAGCGCGCCTTTTACCATCGGCATACAGAGTGTCTTGGCGAATACCTGGCTCCGCAGGTTGTAGCGGAAGAACTCGATGATGTCTTTGTCAGCAGAAACGAAAGCTCCGAATCCAGACATCGCCTTGGCGAAGGTGGAGAAGTAGACATCGATCTGATCCTGAACGCCCTGCTCTTCGCCAGCGCCGGCGCCGGTAGCACCCATGGTGCCGAAGCCGTGGGCATCGTCTACCAACAGGCGGAAGCCATACTTTTCTTTGTAAGCGCAGATTTCTTTCAGGATACCCTGCTCACCACGCATACCGAATACACCCTCGGTAATAACGAGGATGCCGGAGTTACGCTTTTCTGCTTCCTTCTTTGCCTGTTCCATACGGACGAGGAAGTGGTCGATATCATTGTGCGTAAAGGCGTACTTCGGGCCCTGGTGCATCCGGATACCATCCATGATACAGGCATGATCGTCGCGGTCGTAGACCACTACGTCGTGGCGGCTAAGGCAGGCGTCTACAATCGACATGATGCCCTGGTAGCCAAAGTTGAGCAAGAGCGCACCTTCCTTCTGGGTAAATTCAGCGAGTTCTTTTTCCAGCTGGATGTGTGCGTCAGTTTCTCCGCTCATGATCCGGGCGCCCATCGGGTAAGCGAGGCCAAATTCTGCAGCGGCCTCAGCGTCAGCTTTACGTACTTCGGGATGATTAGTAATACCGAGGTAAGAGTTGATACTCCAGATGATGCAGTCTTTACCGCGGAATTTCATGTGAGGGCCGAGTTCTCCTTCCAGCTTTGGGAAAGAGAAATAGCCGTGGGCAACATCCTGGTACTGACCAAGGGGGCCTTTGTGGTTGAACTTATCGAAAAGATCCTTCATAATTGATAGCGCTTTTGCGGGGGCAAAGATAACAAGCGGGATCGGGATGATTGTCAAAATTAGGTGAGCTTACAATTAGCCCACGCGCATTACCTTAGCGTACATATGGAAACGACCGAACTCCTCAAGCGCGTCCGCCGCATCGAGATCAAGACTAAGGGGCTGAGCCGGCAGATATTTGCCGGGGACTACCAGAGTGCCTTCAAAGGGCGGGGGATGTCGTTCAGCGAAGTCCGTAACTACCAATACGGAGATGATGTGAGGAACATCGACTGGAACGTAACGGCCCGCTCCAATGACCCCTACGTCAAGGTCTTCGAAGAAGAGCGGGAGCTAACGGTGATGCTATTGGTGGATATCAGTAAGTCGAGTTTCTTCGGTACCACCCGACAGCTGAAGAATGAGCTGATCACGGAGATCTGTGCCGTACTGGCTTTCTCCGCCACGAACAACAACGACAAGGTGGGCTTATTGCTCTTCAGCGACCGCATCGAAAAGTTTCTGCCGCCGAAGAAGGGGCGCGGCCACATCCTCCGCATCATCCGTGAATTGCTGGATACCAAACCGGAAGGGCAGGGGACGGATATCGGGCAGGCCCTGACTTACTTTACGAACATGGTGAAAAAGCGGAGTATCTGTTTCCTGCTGTCTGACTTCCTGGCTGACGGTTATGAGAAACCCCTCCGCCTCTGCGCCCGCCGCCACGACGTGATCGGGATGCACCTCTTCGACCCCCGTGAACGGGAGCTCCCCGCCGTAGGCCTCATCCACGCCCGCGACGCCGAAACGGGGCAAATGGAATGGGTGGACACCGACAGCCGCCGCGTCCGGGCGAAATACACCGATTGGTACGAAAACCACCTGGAATACTACAAAAATGCCTTTAAAAAATCCGGTGCCGACAGCATGAGTATCGAGACGACGGATGATTATACGAAGGCGCTATTGCGATTTTTTAAGGCGCGTTAGAAAGTATCCTGCTCTTTATCCCGATCATTGCACCTGCACATTCGGCAGGCTCGGTGACCACGGCCGCGCCTGATTTCGGGTACATCTGTACTTGTACCCGAAAAGTGAGTGGCGAACTCCAGAAGCTAATGTTTATAAGGGTTCGGGTACATGTACAGTTATACCCGAAACCTGCGGTCACAACCGCCCCGCCCGCGGAAACAGCGCCCAAAAACCGATCGCTGCCACTACGCCCACCGCCCCGGGCACCAGCCAGATCATTCCCCACTCATGGGTGCCATCAGCCAGCGTATTGGCCAGCACGACTTCTCCGGCAATCCAGCTGCCGATGAAAATACCGATGCCCTGGTTAGCGAAAGAAATCAGCCCTTGCGCCGTGCTGCGAAGGGTGGTCGGCACCCGGTTGTCGATGTAAATTTGGGCAGCAATCACGATCCAGACGAAGGCAAAACCCTGTACTGCGATACCGACATACAGGAGGAATTCATAGTTGCCCGGCCGGGCAAAAGCAAAAAGAAAATAGCGGAGCCCCCACAGGAGAAGCCCCCAGAAAAAGATCCGGCGGAACCGGATTTTCCGGAAAAAGAAGGGCATGGCGAACAGAATACCGATTTCAAAAAACTGCCCTAACGACATTTTCGCGGCGGCTGCCGACCAGCCAATCTCATTCAAAAACGGATTGACGAAGCTGTAATAAAAGGCAGAGGGGACACAGGATAAAAGCGTAGCTACGAGTAGAACAATCATCCCCGGTTCCCGGAAAATTCGCGCTACTTCCGGGCCGGTAAGCATGGAGAAATTGAAGCCCGGCTGAGGCGGAACGCGGGGCAGGGTCAGCGCCGTAAGCGCGGTAAGACCGGCCATTAACCCGCCCGCAACCAGCGGTAAGGGCGAGTTCTCTATTTCAAAGTAACTAAGCCCCAGCCCCACGAGCATAAAGGAAACTGTGCCCCAGGCCCTGACGGCCGGAAAGCTCTTTGCCGGCTCCTCCAATTGGTGGAAACAAATGGAAGACAGCAGGCTGAAAGTAGGCATGAAGCACAGGTTGAACAGCAGAATGAGGAGGTAAACGGCCATGAAGGAAGTAGCCGTAAAACAGGCCAGCAATGCCGCTGCGGCCAGCAGGTTGAGCAGCATAAGCATGCGGTCAGCGCTGAAATGCCGGTCGGCCAGCCAGCCCACTACCGGAGGGGCTACGGTGGCTGCAATCGCAGCGGTAGCATAGATCATGCCTACCTGTCGCCCACTGAAATCCAGTGTCTGCAACAGGTAAGTACCCAGGGAAATGACGCTGGTAGCGTACACCGCATTCTGAAGAAACTGAAGCGCCGAAAGGCGGAAAGGAATGGACATTACGCGAAGGTAATGGCCCTTTTCAACTCACACCATCATATCCTCCGAATCATCCCGCGTCAGGGGTTCTTTTTCCCTGACTTTAGGAAAGTTGTCAAGATCGAGCACGTCCGTAGGCTTCTCATCCTTACGGTTGAGCAAGATGGGAATGATGAAAAAGAAGCCGACGGCGACGAGCAGAACTAAACCAAGGAGGAGAATTAACATCAGGCGAAGAAATGTATAGTTGTTGAGTGAAGACGAATGGCACTGATTAACAGAATGGATTCAGCATTTTCCATGTACTGAAATTTTGGTGCGATAGCTCAAAGAGCTTCGTAACCCAGCCTCGACTTCAGTCGGTGGGCACGTAAAATACAACATCTTTAGCCATCGGACTATCCCGTAATATGACGATTTCATCATTTGTCCGGTAAGTTGACACCCCCTACATTTGCCTCCGCAGCGGGAACGACCGCCAGCATTTTATACCGAAGGGTGGAGAGCACAGGCTCCGCGAAACCCTGGCAACCACTCCTCCAATGGCCCGGAGGAAAAGGTGCCAACGCCTGCCCGCGCTATTGCGGGGAACTATAAAAACGACGCCAATGCAGTACCAACAACGATCCCTCTTCCGCTTGCCCTTCATCGGCGTGGACCGTGGATAAGCTATTCCTTACCGACGAAAATCAGCTGCCCGAACTTCTCAATGAAGTTCGAGATTTTGCTTGTGGGTTTCGCTCAGATGATTCCCTGCCCGCAGGGTCAACGCTTACAAGTGTTCCGGAGGAGAACCTGCCATTGGTGGGCGCCGGAGCGCAGGACGCCATGGAGGTTTTTTTGAAGCAATGGGTACGCTACCTGGTGGCTTCCCCCTCCAACCGATACCTGGGCTACGTCACCGGCGGTACCACGCCGGCGGCGCTTTTAGGAGACTGGCTGGCCTCCGCTGCTGACCAAAACCCACAGGCGGTAAAGGGCTTCGGCGACGTCTCCGCCGCCATCGAGATCGCTACCATCAGAATGTTGCGGGAACTCTTCGTTTTGCCCGACACCTTCAATGGGGGCTTCGTGACGGGCGCAACGATGTCCTCCTTCACCTGCCTGGGCGTTGCCCGGCAGTGGGTGGGCAGGCAGCAGGGCTATGATGTGGCTAAAGACGGGCTGCAACAGCCCGTTCCGGTGCTTACCGCCACGCCCCACAGCTCCGCCGTAAAGTGCCTCGCTATGCTCGGCATCGGTAGCCGTAACATCGTTAAGGTCGATACGTTGCCCGGCCGCGAAGCGATGGACGTCGATGACCTGCAACAAAAAATCACCTCACTGAACGGCGCGCCCTTTATCCTCATCGCCAGCGGCGGAACAGTCAATACTGTCGATTTTGATGATCTGCTGGCCCTGGCCCGCATCAGAGAAAAACACCCTTGCTGGATTCACGTGGATGCGGCCTTTGGCGGCTTCGCCGCCATCAGCCCCGACCATGCCTATCTGCTGGCCGGCTGGGAAATGGCCGACAGCATAACGGTCGATAACCATAAGTGGCTCAACGTTCCCTACGACTCCGCCTGCTGGTTTGTTCGCGCTGACCATGCGCCGCTGCAGGTAGCCACCTTCCAGAACAGCAGCGCGCCTTACCTCGGGGATCCGGCAGCGGACTTCAACTACCTCAACGTGGGGCCGGAGAACAGCCGTCGGCTGCGGGCCTTGCCCGCCTGGTTTAGTCTTCAGGCTTATGGCCGGTCAGGATACGAAGACATCGTTACCCGCTGCATCCGGACGGCCTTTTTACTCGGCGAAGCGATTAGCGCCAGCCCTCGTTTTGAGCTGTTGGCGGAGGTGAAACTTAACGTTGTCGCCTTTACCATTGTCAGGGGTACGGCGGAGCAAGTAGACGCCCTGGCCCACCAACTGAACGAACGGGGGAAATACTTCCTCACCCCAACGACGCTCTTCGGCCGGAGGGGCTTGCGCGCTGCCTTTGTGAACTGGCAGTGCCAGACCGCTCAGGTGGAGGAAATTATGGCGGAGTTGAACACTGCGCACAGGGAACTTTCTCTGCATCCTGCGTCTGCGCCTTAAATAGTCAAGTAGCCAAAAAGTCAAGTAGTCAGATAATATGGCCACTATTGGCTCCGTAACCATTGCCGCCTCCAACGTGCGGCAGCTCCAAAATACTAACGAACCAAAATTCTAAAATACCAATATCATGAGATTTGAAACGCTCCAACTCCACGCCGGACAGGAAGTCGATGAAACGACCCGCAGCCGCGCTTTACCGCTCTATCAGACGACGAGTTTCACCTTCCGCGACAGCGAGCACGGTGCCAAGCTCTTCGCACTGCAGGAATTCGGCAACATCTATACCCGCATCATGAACCCGACCACGGACGCCTTCGAGAAGCGCGTTGCCGCGCTGGAAGGAGGTGTGGCAGCAGTAGCTACGGCTTCCGGTCAGGCTGCCCAGTTCCTGGCCATCAATAACATTACCCAGGCGGGCGAGAACATTGTTTCCAGCCCTTACCTCTACGGCGGAACGTACAACCAGTTCAAGGTGGCCTTCAAGCGTATTGGCATCGAAGTCCGCTTCGCCGACAGCACCGACCCGGCGGATTTCGCCAAGCTGATCGACGATAAGACCAAGGCTATTTATACCGAAACACTGCCTAACCCCAGTTTCCTGGTACCTGACTTCGAAGGCCTGAGCGCGCTGGCCAAAGAAAAAGATTTACCCCTGATCGTAGACAACACCTTCGGCGCCTGCGGCTACCTCTGCGCGCCGCTGAAGCACGGCGCTGATATTGTTGTTGAGTCCGCCACCAAGTGGATCGGTGGCCACGGTACCAGCATCGGCGGGGTGATTGTTGACGGAGGCACTTACGATTTCGGCAACGGCAAATACCCGCAGTTTACGGACCCAAGCCCAGGTTACAACGGCCTCGTCTTTAACGATGTGTTCGGCAAAGATGGTCCCTTCGGCAACATTGCCTTCGCTATCCGCGCCCGGGTGGAAGGTCTGCGAGACTTCGGCCCTGCCGCCAGCCCGTTCAACGCCTGGCTGCACGTGCAGGGGCTGGAAACGCTCTCTCTTCGCGTTCAGCGCCACCTCGATAATGCGATGGAAATTGCCAAATGGCTGGAGGCTCACCCGAAGGTGGAATCCGTCAGCTACGCCGGGTTGCCCGGCCACGCCGGCCACGCCAACGCGAAAAAGTACCTCACGCATGGCTTCGGTGCCGTTCTCGGTTTTCAGGTGAAGGGCGACAAGGCCGCCGCTACCAAAGTGGTGGACAACCTCAAGCTCATCAGCCACCTGGCTAACGTGGGCGACGCCAAGACCCTCATCATCCAGCCTTCGGCCACTACGCACCAGCAGCTGACGGCTGATGAACAGCTCGCCGCCGGTGTACTCCCCAATGCCCTCCGCCTCAGCGTTGGTATCGAGCATGTGGAAGATATCAAGGAGGATCTGGAACAGGCGTTGAACGCGTAGCGTTCAGGTTGCAGGTGTTCAGGTTACAAGTTGCAGGTTGCAAGGTTTTCCACAATCTGTAACTTGTAACCCGCAACTTGTAATCTGTCGCGTAATCAGTTCTCTCATCGGATGTGTCTTTTCGCCTGACGAAGTCGGCGAAAAAGCTCATCCGATGTGTAAAACTGACATGACCGATCAGGATTTTGTCGCACACTCTGTGTGCGACGACCCAAACATAAACTTACTCATGACTAACACTGACTACTTCGTCTCCCTCTACGAAACCCTTCACCGCAAAATGCCCTTTTTCGGCTCCGGCATAGAAGAGAGTCTGGAGCGTATTCCGGAGGAGCATTTGCACCGCCCCGTTGGCCATCGGACTATCGCGCAATTGCTGGCGCATATGATTGCCTGGCGGGAAGATCTGATCAAGCGACTGCACGAACTTCCCCGGGAGAAGATTGAGATTAACTCCCCTGAAGACTGGCCGGACGCTACGGGTAAGACTAAAGCCGATTTCCTCCGGGCCTTCGCTGACACCAAGGTAGAGCTGCAAAAAGGCCTTGAGAAATACGACGTCAGCAAAATGTATGACCTCGTACATCCGGATTACGATTACATCAATGTAAACATTCTGGAAGGCGGAGCCCAGCACGATATTTATCATATCGGGCAGGTGAATATGCTGGCGGCGATTTTGCGGGAACTGGAAGAAGCGAAAGAATGATGAGTGGAAATACGGATTGGCTCGCTAATCAGTTTGAAACGATGTTCGCCGCCAAGCCCTGGTACGGCAAAGGGATGCTGGAAAGCCTGGAGGCTATTCCGGAAGAGCGCTGGCAGCGTGCTGTCGGCCATCAGTCCATCGCTCGCCTGGTGGGGCATATGCTTATGTGGCGTCGTTTCCTTATTGAAAAATTGCGCAATAACGATGACTTCGTATTGCAATACTTTAGCCCGGAGGAGTGGCCGGAGGTGAGCCACCTCAGTGCCGGAGAACTCCTGCAGGAACTCAAAGCGAGTCAGGCGGAACTCCTGGAGGAACTCGAACGGGTATCGGAGTTGGCACTGGAGGAAAAAGTACCCTCGAAGTACGACTACACGAAAAGAACCCTCGTTAACGGAGTATTGCAGCACGATATCTACCATCTGGGACAGATTAATCTCCTGAATGCTCAAATCGGAAAAGGCAAATAGGTTTTCGGGTGCGGCAGCCCACCACGAAGTAGCAGCGAAGTTATACTGATAACAAGCAAGCATCTGCCGACTTATTTTTAGATTTACAACGAGACTAGGATGATCCCGTACTTTCGGCCACCGTTGC
>NZ_FOFB01000018.1 GCF_900110645.1 Neolewinella agarilytica | reverse complement strand
CCCTCCAACTTCCCTTCGGTCTGTTAGTTGTTTTATCTGCGAATAATTCGACTTCCCAAGATGGCCGGATATGAATCGCACCAATCCGTCCGCCTGCCATACTAATACCGTGACTTTTTTGAAAATAATTCCTCCAAAGTTTCCTGATACCAGCCTATGTCCTTAATGCCGACTCGAAGTTTGGGTAAGTTTGGGTAAGTTTGGGTAAGTTTGGGTAAGTTTGGGTAAGTTTAAGATTAATAAAATCTAACTTTAAAAACGATAACTGACTTCTTACCGTCAATTCTAGGTGAGACCACGAGCAGGATGCTCTTAATATCCTTTTAACATGAAACGCTATTTTTCATTTATGACAATCTTATTGTGCCTGTCAATTTTCTTATCCCCAACGAATGTTGTTGCTAGTTCCAGTGGTGGAAGTGGTGCTAGCGAAGCTGGTGGTGGTTTGTACTATTGGAACGAAGGCCAAGACGAATGTTGGGGGACCGTCTGGGCTTGCGCAAAAGTTGAATCTGACGAGTAGTTTTAACGAAGCCTCAGCGTAATCGCCATGGGGTGCTTTGATAGTTACTCCATGGCGTTTTTACTTATACCTTTAGAGAATAAACATTAGCTAAAATTTATGAAACTTATACTACTGTCATTTTTATGTTTTACTACTTTAATGCATTCAGGGTGTAGTAAGGAAGAAGAAAGTGGCTCTTTTTTAATGCAAAAGTTGAGTTCTTTCGATCTTCCTTTAACAGATAATATGCGTGTAAACTCTTTTTGTGTCAGAAGTTTTCATGATAGGGATGGTAAAGATTTCTTGTATTACCTAAATGGAGTAGATAATTCAATTTACGTTTATGATGTGGCAAATAGGTCTATAGATCATAAGATGAGGATTGAAAGGGAAGGGCCTCAAGGAACTGGAAGAGTAGTTGGCTTTTCTATAATTGGTAAGGACTCTATTTTACTTTCTTCTGGAGGATATCCTAGTAATTTTCTTGTAGGTAAAAGTGGACAAATAATTGATAAATTTGAATACAAGTGGGAAGATTCGCAGCCTCCAACGTTCTCTCAATGGGACTCATGGTACTATCGTGATGCATCCGTAAAGGATGGCGTAGTGTATTTCCCGCAGGAGATAAATTTTCTGAAAATTGATAAAGACTATTTTGAACAAAATCCGATTGCTGCTTACGATTTAAGGACACGTAAGAGTAGGCTCTTAAGTTTTAAATATGCTGAAGATTACTTCGAAAAAAACCTTCCCAGGCCAATGATATTTTCGGGGGATGAGAACTATGTTTACTTCTCGATGATTGGAAATCATACCATATATCGGATTGATAAAATGACGGAATCCGCAGAAGAATACGAGGTTAAGAGTAAGTATATTACTAATAAAATTCAAAATAGAAACAAGGTGGCAGGAATGGATGATGTGCTGCGATATAATGCAACCAATCCCCGCTATATGGGTATTTACGATGACCCTTACAGAAATGTGACTTATCGTTTGGTGATTCTGCCGCCAGAAGATTTGGGAAGTGCAGAAGAGAAATTTGTACAACTAGATCGTTTCCCAGAACGCTTTTCGATTATTGTCATGGATAAAGAGATGAAAATATTAGGAGAACATTTATTTCCTAATAACATCTACCACCCTGCAGGAATATTTGTCTCTTCAGAGGGACTTTGTGTCCCTAAGACCCACCCGGGATACTATGTCGAAAATGGCAAGGAAACAGCTATGACAATTGACGTATTTAATTTTACTGTCGAGTGAATTTATTACTTGATCTACTTTGATCTGTCATCCAGAGATAGGTGTCACTATATGAATATCAAGAAGATTTTTCTTTCAATTTAGTCAGGTCGTGGGAATTACTCTGGTTTGCGCCCGATCAAACTACCGCCTGAAAGGATAGATAGGAATTCTTGTTTTTCCTAACTTAAGCCATATTAGGGCTCCGAAAACAATACCGCTTTGTGGTAAACACCAGTGTTGAGGAGGAGGTACGATATGTAACCTACCTGGAAGTTTTGATCAATCGGCGTTGCGCGCTACGCACAAAATTTCACCGGAGGTGAAGACCAGAGGGTTTACGGTAAAAGATTCTATTTTTCTGTTTACGGAGCCGGGGGAGTGAGGATTATCTGGAGTCCGCAGTTTTTTCCGGATTATAGCGGCTTAATCTACTTTGTCCTGCACTGATTTCTGTATTTTTGTCGAAACCTATTTCCCCATCCTAACCAACCTCCTCCACCGCCCCACCGCCCTCCTCCTCACGACCCTGGCGTTGATCATCCTCGGCCTGCTGGCCGCAGGCCAGCTCCCGGTGTCCTTGCTGCCGGAGGTGGGCATCCCCCGGGTGAGTGTGCAGGTGAGCTACCCGAATGCGGCAGCGCGGACGGTGGAAGACGCGGTGGTGAGTCCGCTGCGCAATACGCTCTTGCAGGTGAACCGACTGAGTGGCATCCGCTCGCGGGCGCGGGAGGAGTCAGCGGTGCTCTACCTGGATTTTCCCTTCGGCACCGACCCGGACCTGGCCTTCATCGAGGTCAACGAGAAGATCGACCAGGCCATGAACCAGCTTCCCCGCGAAGTGGAACGCCCCCGGGTGCTGGCAACGGACGTGAGTGATATTCCGGTGGTGCAGTTGAGTGTGACGAAGGTCCCTGGGCCCCAGAGGGGGAACGAAGGAGCTACTTACGAGCGTAGCGAGCAGAGCCGTCCCCCCTCTCCTCTGGACCTCGGAGCGGGCTCGAAGAGACCTGCGGAGAAGCCGCGCAGCGAAAGGGGCCGGGGGAGAGGTTTCCAAGGCGAGGGGATTCTAGACCTCTCCGCCCTAGCCCGCAACGTCCTCCGTCGCCGCCTCGAACAACTTCCTGAAGTCGCCTTTGCCGACCTCAGCGGGCAGCAAGAACCCCGCATCGTGGTGCGGCCCAACCAGGGCGCGCTGCGCGCGCTCGGCCTGACGGAGTCCGACCTGGGCAACCTCCTCCGTTCCGCTAACGTCGAATTGGGTGGTCTGCTGCTGGCCGACGGCTACTACCAGTACAACGTCCGTTTCACGGGCGACCTCCGCACGGCCACCGATTTGGAAAACCTCTACCTGAGGGTAGGGGAGGCCCCCGATGGCTCCGGCGGTCGTACCCTCCCGCTGTCCGACCTCGCTACGGTGAGCTACGAAGCAGAACCGGCGCGGGGCTTGTTCTTCCATGATGGCAACCCCGGCGTCGTCTTCACCCTCCGCAAGCGGGCCGATGCTCGGCTGTTCGACCTGCGGGAGAATCTGCAAACCCTCGTGGCTGATCTGGAGAATGAATACCCGGACCTACGCTTTAATCTCGACAACGACCAGACTTCCATTCTCCGCGCCAGTATTGATAATCTGAGCGGAGGGCTGCTCTACGGCGCGGGCTTCGCCATCCTGATACTTTTCGCTTTCTTCCGGGAGTGGCGGCGTCCACTGCTGATTGGCCTGGCCGTACCGGTCGCATTACTCGTCGCCGTATTGGGCTTTTACCTGGCGGGGCTGTCGGTTAATGTCATCTCGCTGGCGGGGCTGATTCTGGGGCTGGGGCTGATGATTGATAATTCGATTATTGTACTTGATAATATTGCTGGTCAGGAAACCTCCTCTTCAAGCGTTGGAAACCTCTCCCCAACCCCTCTCCGGCAGGCCTCGCCTGGGGCTCAGCGGAGAGGGGCTAGTGAAAACGCTTCGCGTTTTGAGGACGAGGACCCAAGCTTTGCTAAAGGGGGGCGAGAGCAAATCGCGGCCGCTACCAACGAAGTCATCCGCCCACTAATCTCGAGTGCGCTGACGACGATCGCCGTGTTCCTGCCGCTGGTATTGCTGAGCGGTGTAGCCGGTGCTTTGTTCCGCGATCAAGCTATTGCCGTCACGCTAGCCCTGGCGGCCTCCTTACTGGTGGCTTACTTCCTGCTACCAATGCTGAGCTATTTACTGAAACCCAAAACGCGAAGCGTTTTACAAAGCCCCTCTCCGTTGAGCCGGAGGCGAAACCTGCCGGAGAGGGGTTGGGGAGAGGTTTCCCTCCTCTGGCTCCTCCTTCTCCTCCCCTGGCTAGCCCTCGGCTATTTCACCCAAACCCAGCTACCTGCCCGTGGATTCCCGGAGTTGTCGCGCACAGACTTTCAGCTGAAAGTTGACTGGAACGAGGCATTGCCCCTCAACGATCATCGCACCCGCGTCCGCGCCCTCGAAAACGAATGGCGGGCTACTTTTGGCGGGAACACGGCGGCCTTTGTGGGCGAAAATCAATTTCTGCTGTCGGAGGAAAACCAGGCCGTCACCGCCTCTACCGTGCAACTGTTTCTGCCGGACGCTCCGGGCGCTGACTTTGCCGATGATTGGCTGGCGTCGCTCCGCGATGCCTACCCTTCGGCCAGCATTTCCTTTCAGCCGATTGCTAATCTTTTTGACCGGATTTTCCTCAATGATGATCCCTATCTCGAGGTTCGCCTTCGCGCTGCTAACGGCCGGGAAACACCCGATTGGAACAGCGTGCAACCACTATTGGAGCAACTCCGCGCCGCCGGCCACACGCCCGTCTCTCCGGCCCGAAAGGAGGCATTTGCCCTACGCATCAACTATCCCCAACTGAGCGTGAGCCGGGTAAGCCCCGAGCAATTGCGAAGCCGGCTGCTAACCCTGTTCAGCGAAAACGAGATCACCCGATTGCGGGCCAACGACCGCGCGCTACCGGTGCTCATCGCCGGAGACGACGGCCTGACGACGGAGCGGCTGATGCGCGCCACGGTCATCAATCAGGACGGCAAGGAAATTCCCATGCGCTATTTGATCACCACGGAACGACAAGCCGATTACCAGGTCCTCACCGCCGACGGGACGGGTGAATACCTTTCACTGGTATTTCCGGGGGAGCCTGCGGCCGCTGAGGCAGACGAAATAATGGCCCTAGTGAGCGGTCAGCAACAGTTCACCGCGCAGCTGGCGGGCCGGATACTGACGGATCAAACCCGACTCGGCGAACTGGGCGGAGTCCTGCTGGTCAGCCTCCTGTTGCTGTACCTGATTTTGGCCGCTCAGTTCGAAGGACTCAAACTTCCCTTCGTCGTGCTGCTGGTCGTGCCGGTGAGCCTGGTCGGCTCGCTCCTGGCCCTGTGGTTTACGGGCGGCAGCCTGAACCTGTTGAGCCTGATCGGGATGGTCGTGACCGGTGGTATTGTGGTCAATGACGCCATCATCAAAGTCGACATGATTGAACGCGGCCGGCGTGCTGGTATGCCGCTTGCCGAGGCCCTCAAAGAAGCCAGTCGCCGTCGGCTTCGGGCCATCGTGATGACCTCCCTGACGACCGTGCTGGCGCTGGCACCCGTCCTGTTCACTTCCGGGCTGGGCGCGGAGCTGCAACAACCACTGGCCATCACGGTGATTGGCGGGCTGGCGGTCGGGACCTTGGGAAGCCTGTACGTCGTCCCGTTACTGTACCGCTTGTTCCGGGCGTAGAACTTGATTTAGGCGCGAACGCAGGTGCAAGGGGAGGGGCGTAAGAGCAAGGCGGAGGCGGTCGGATGGATAAATTTGGAGCGCAGCGGCAAATTTTCCGTCCGGACGCTCGGAGCCGTGGCCAGCTTAGGTCCGACTGCCTACGCTTTCCGCCGACTGAAGTCGGCGGTACAACCCTACATCGGCCCCGCAAAGGATCCCGTCAGGAGGAACCGCATAATGAACACCAGGGCGATACTAACCAGCAGCCCGAAGGTGACCTTGCCGAGGTCTTTGCCGATGTCTTTGAAGGCGGCTTTGAGGTTGAGTCGGCCGGGAATTGTTTCGTAATAGATGACTACGGCGCGGGCGATCATGACGGCCGCCATGACGAAGATGATCCAGTCCTGAACGGCATCCCGCAGGTAAACGACGTAGCCGATCATACCCAGGACCAGGATGTTGAGGGCAATACCGAGGTAGTGGGCCGTAGGAGCAGCTTTGATGTCCGAGGGTTCTTTGCCTAATTCCATTTTGTAGCGAATGGCAATCTCCCGCCCCGCCAGCAGGCCCAGGAATACCCAGGTGGTAGACATCGGGACATTGCTGAACTCTTTGAAAAAGAGCAGGACCAGACCGTAGATGAAGTCAATGATAGTAGCGGAGCGAATGTCGGCTGTATTTGTTTTTGCCTTGACGATTTTTTGAATATTGCCTCCCTTACTGTAAAAGATAATGCCGAGCATGGTCAGCAAAATGGTCAGAGACAGGCCAATCTCAACGGCCGTCAGGGATCTTGGCAGGTATACGTAGATGTTGGCAAAGTCCTGAATGAGCCATTGCCCCCAGAGGAAACCGGTAGAGAGCCACTGGAGGATGGTCCAGTTGCGGCGTTCGCTGCGGGTGATATCACTGGAGATGAACTTCTTATCTAGAGCTTTAGTGATCAGCTGCCAGACAATGATGGCCACGCAAAAAGCCAGGGCGTAGCCCAGGATGGACTTCGTCGTCATCGCATACAAGCCCTTCGGTTTAAAGAAAGTCAGTACCAGAAAAGAGGTACTCACCGGAATTCCCGTTCGGGTCAGCAGCATCAGCACCAGTGGCGGCAGCAGGTAGGGCCAGCTCATATTTTCTACGAAGTCATACTTTTCCAGGCGGCCGTAGCTCACGTCTCCGGAGTAATGAAACCAGCCATAGATGAGTGTGAAGGCCAGAATGGAACCCGCAAAGGCCCAAAGCACGTACCAGGGACGCTCTTCATTAGAGGAAAGAAAGGTGCCAAGCGTCTGAATAGAATCATTACCAACGACGGCGTAGCCGGCGAGAATGAATCCAAGCCACATGATAATCAGCGTGGGGTCCATGCAGGATAATTAGAAAACCTAAAAAAGATCGCGCAAGATAGGTCGATGTTTGGAGGTCAATGTTAAGTGTGGGTTAAGTTGCAAGGGGTAGTTGCGGGGTGCCAGTTGCCAGTTGCCAGGTGCCGGGTTGCCAGGTGCGGACATGAGGACCCGGCACCTCGCACCCGGCAACTGGCACCCGCAACCCGCCCCCATGTTGTACCTTCGCCCCGCCCAAGAAAACAAGCCAATGGATATCAAGAACAACATTCTCGAAACAATCGGAAACACGCCGATGGTGGAACTGCACAAAGTCGTTGCCGGCTTGCCCTGTCGTGTAGTGATGAAAGTGGAAACCTTCAACCCCGGTCATAGCATTAAAGATCGTATGGGGCTCAAGATGGTGCTCGACGCGGAAGCGGATGGCCGCCTGAAACCCGGTGGTACCATCATCGAGTGTACGTCTGGTAACACGGGGATGGGGCTCGCCCTGGCGGCTTGTGTGAAGGGCTATCGTTGCATTTTTACCACCAGCGATAAGCAGAGCAAGGAGAAGTTTGATATCCTCCGCGCCATGGGCGCGGAAGTGATCGTTTGCCCGACGAACGTTACTCCTGAAGACCCCCGTAGCTACTACTCTGTGGCGGAGCGACTGAGTAAGGAAATCCCTAACAGCTACTGGTTCAACCAATACGATAACCTGAGCAACCGCCAGGCGCACTATGAAAGCACCGGCCCCGAGATCTGGAAACAGACGGACGGTAAGGTTACCCACATGATTGTGGGTGTTGGGACGGGAGGAACGATCTCTGGTACCGGCCGCTACCTCAAGGAGCAAAACCCGGAGGTGAAGATCTGGGGCGTGGATACCTACGGCTCTGTCTTCAAGAAGTACCATGAAACGGGGGAGTTCGACGAAAAAGAGATTTACCCCTACATCACCGAAGGGATCGGCGAAGACATTCTACCGAAGAACGTTGACTTCAGCATCATCGACCATTTCGAGAAAGTAACGGATAAAGACGGTGCCGTAATGGCCCGCCGTCTGGCCCAGGAAGAAGGACTCTTGCTCGGTTATAGCGCCGGCTCCGCCGTCGCCGGATTGCTGCAGATGAAGGACGAGCTCAAGCCCGACGACCTGGTCGTTGTCGTTATCCACGATCACGGCAGCCGCTACGTTGGTAAAATATACAACGATGACTGGATGCGGGAACGTGGATTCCTGGACACAGAACTACGGGTGAATGATCTCATCGCGCTGAAGAAAGATGCTGCCTTTGCGGGTATTGAGCCTTCAGCTTCGGTCCGCGAAGCGCTCAAAATGATGAAAGAGCATGCTTTCAGCCAGATGCCAGTCGTAGAAGGAGAAAAGTCCGTTGGCTCCATCATCGAAACCGACGTCCTCAACTTTCTGCTGGCCAACCCGATGGACAACGCCGAAAAAACGGTGAAAGAAATCATGCGGGAACCTTTCCCGGAAGTCAGTACGGAAATGACACTCTCAGAGTTAGGTAAGCACATCACGAAGGAAAACCCTGCCGTAGTGACTACTGACCGTTCGGGCCGGAAATACCTGGTGTCTCAATATGATATTTTGCAGGCGATATAGGGGTTTCACTAGTCCTCGAATTCTACCCCGTCGTAAATAACGGACATTGGAATACGAATGCCAAGGGTGGTAACGCTGCCCAAATCGCTGTTCAAAGCCTATTGCGCAGCGATCCTTCTTTTCCTCCGTAACAAAAACTTCCCGGCCATCATAAAGCGTTACGAACAAAACAGTAGCCTGGCCTCATGCCCCTCACCTCTCTCGAACAGCAAATTCACGACGCTTTTATCGATGCTCCCTTCCCCGCTGACGGATATGACATCTACGCGGGGCAAACGGACGATGATTACGGGCAGCCCAACTTCACGACCGAGCACCTGCCCGGTCGCCGATGGCACGAAATCAGCCCGGAACAGTTACTCGATTGTCAATCGGCCTTCAGCTACCTTCGGCCAGACGGTTGGCGGCACTACCTGCCAGCTGCGTTGATGCTGGAGATTAACCAACCTTACAGCAATATCAATGTGATCTGGCTACTGCGGGAAGGGGACGATTTTGCGAAGCAGCGGCAGGCCAGCCTCCATGCTACCCTGGACGCAGGGCAGGGGGCAGCGGTTGTCGCCTTTCTGGAATACTACATTGCCCGCGAGCGAAACATCCACGCTACTCATGCTCACCATCGTTACGCTCAGGCAGGCATGGAGTGGACGGAAGAATTGGAACCCGCCAGGCTAGAGGATGCGGAAGCGACGTTGGAATACTGGCGAGGGAGGTTGGCGGATGGCTAATCAATACACCGCACAAACGTCCCCTCCTGCGTGTCGAGGTTCAGTACGGTCAGGTAACCCATCCCTTCCATTTCCTGAGAACAGCCGGAATCGATGCAGGTGTACTGGTTTTCGGCCATGAGCTGAATACTCTTGCGGATGCTCAGCATCTTAGCCGGGGTGTGGCCATGGATGACGATGCGGTCGCCCAGGAAGTCCGGATTTTTGACCATGTCATCATACCAATAGCGCGCCCAGAGCATTTCGTATTCGTCCGATAATGGTTCAGGGTGCAGGAAATTAAGTCCGGCGTGCACCAGAATGTAGCCCGGCGTTTCGTGGTAATGGGGCAGGGAGGCAAACCAGTTAAGCGTTTTTTGCTTTAGCTCCGGTTGGGGAAACCATTCGTAGCGGTCTCTCTTGCCGGCTACATACTCTAACACCATTTCTTCATGGTTGCCCCGCAGACAGACTATTGGCTGTCCACTGGCTTCCAGGTCCCAGATCATTTCCAGAACGCCCTGGCTGTCGGGCCCACGATCGATGTAGTCGCCCAGGAGGAAAAGTTCGTCCGTAGGTTGAAGATTTATTTCGGAGAGGGCTAGCTTAAACGTTTTGGAGCAACCGTGGATGTCAGAAATGGCGTAACGCAAGAGATTGGTATTTCGGGGGTGTTTAACTTTGCCGCAGGGGTGGGGTAAGCTGCCACACACTACTGCTGGCAGGAGGGGGGGAGTCTTATGGAAGTAACAGCTTACGAGGGGCGAAAAGTTTTGGGCATACCGCAAGCAGATGAAAATTTTAAACGGGTTAGCTTTAAGTTTTTAGTATTCATAACTAATGTGATGATGCTGGTGGGCAAAAGACCAGGCATAAATCAATGAATACCTATGTTACACTGTACTAGTTTAAGGGAAAGCTGGCTAACCGTTCTGCTTAAATCGCTGAAGGAGTTGATAAGCCGGATCAACAAGTGTTTTTCTAACAAAAGTAAATAGGTATAAACACCTGTTTTGGTCAGTGATTATACCTGTTTGAGTTTGACTTGCCCTCCGGACCAGGTAGTTGGTGGCTATTATTGTGCAGGCGAATTAAAAGTTAACTACCACACATAATCACACACACACGCATTTTTCTGAATTTTAAAATTATATAAATTGAAGTAGGAATTTGTAGCGCAAGCTACCAGGCCTCCGAACCCTGTTCGGAGGCTTATTTTGCTAAATGCGTATTCAGATTTTGCGCTTTGGTCCCATGAACGTACGCCAGAAGTAAACGAACTTATAATCCCCATTTCAGAGGCCCTGCACCTTAGTGCAGGGCTTTTTTAGTGAATGTTTGCTCTTCAGGGTTTCCTTGCACCTGCGCCCCGTCGCCCGACATTTTCAGAAGCTGCTCAGGATTGTCTACCACAATTGTTCATCCTTCCATCACCATCGGATAATTGGTGTTGAGGTGGCTGTTTATGCCCTTACATTCGAAGCAACATTGTACTAAAAAGTAATCATGCACAAAGGACCCGGTTTCATTCTCGCCATTTTCTTTTTCTTTTCCTGCGCACTATCGGCAGCGGAATATCACGTCTCTAAAACGGGAAGCGATGATAATGACGGCACGGCCGCCGCGCCTTTCCTGACCATCGGTAAAGCCGCCGGCCTCGCTGTCGCCGGAGATATCGTGATCATCCATGAAGGAACCTATGAGGAAATGCTCCGTCCGGCCAATTCGGGAAGCCCCGGTAACCCGATTACTTTTCGCGCTGCCGGCGAAGACCGTGTTATCCTTACTGCTATGCAAGCGTTAAATGGTTTTACGGCGGATGGGAATAGTCGCTTCAAAACAACTATTGACTGGGACCTTAAGCAGGAAAATTTTGTGATGAATGGTGCCACGGCCATGGACCTGGCCCGCTGGCCTGATAATACTGACGGTAATCCTTTTACCCTCAACTCGCTGCGTAATGATAGCGGTAGCCCCGGAGAAACAGAATTCAATGCCTTTCTTACGGATTCGGACATTCCTGATTTCGACTGGACGGGGGGCTCTATCCTCTTTTATGGCGACCGGCCAGGCTCCGGCTGGACAACCTGGAAAGCCTTCATTACTTCCAGCTCCGCCGGGAGAGTCAATTTTGACCTGGAGAAAAATCAGGACTGGATTCGCACCTTCCACCCACCTGCTGACGGGGGAGATTACTTTTTGGAAGGAATTAAGGAAGTGCTTGATTACCAAAATGAATGGTGGTTCGACGAAGCCAGTAAAACGCTTTACGTTCAGCTGCCGGGCGGTGAGCAGCCAGCGGACGGGCAGGTACAGATGAGACGACGTAGTCTGGTGGTTGATCTTAAGGGAAAAGACTACATCAGCCTGGAAAACTTTGCCATCTTCGGCGGCAAAGTAGAGATCGAAGGGAGGGGCAATCGTCTCTACGGTATGTCCAGCTTCTATGGTAGCTATACCAGAGGGATCACCAGGAATTTTCACGCTGAAAGCCGGGCCGTTGATGTGAAGTGGAATGCCGTGGATACCCGAATCGAACACTGCGAAATCGGTTTTGGAGCCGGAACCGGCATCTGGGATAGTGGGAGTGGAACGACGATAGAAAATAATTACATCCACGATTTTAATTTCATTGGCGACTACGATGCGCCCTTAATGGTGCGTGGCCAAAACAATGCACTGGTGCTGAAAAACACCATCACCAACGGCGGTCGGGACGGCATTCAAATCATCAGTAAAAACTCCCGGGTCGGGTATAACGACATTTCTAATAGTAACCTCATTGCTGATGATTGTGCACTGCTCTACACGATCGGGACCGGACTGAATATGGAGATCGACCACAACTGGTTTCACGATGCCTACGGCAGAGGAGACCTTAAAAAGGCAGCGGGTATTTATCTGGACAATGACCCCGAAGGCGTAAGGGTGCATCATAATGTGGTGTATGACACGGAGTGGTCCAGCGTACAAATTAACTGGAACGGAAAAGACCTGGATATTTTCAATAATACTTTGTGGGACGGCTCCAAGGCCTTTGATGCCTGGCACAAGCCCGGTACGGCTTTCAGTAACGTGAAAATCTGGAATACGCTGACCAACAGCCCTGAACTTGAACCACAATCCGATAAGCAGAATAATGTGATTCTTGCTTCCGGAGCCTCTCCCTTTATGGAGGAGTCCGGGCTGGATTTCTCTCTGGTGGAAGGCTCTTCTGCCATCGACGCCGGTCGGGAAATCAGTGGAATTACTGATGGCTTTCAGGGTGCGGCTCCGGATGCGGGAGCTTATGAAAGTGGTCGCGAACGTTGGCTGGCGGGGGTAGACTGGGACATCACCCGGGGAGCTGCCTCCCGCTGCTACAACCTGCCGGGTGAAGATTGTTCTCGTTTTCCCGTTTCTATCAATGATCCGGCCAGAACATCAGACAGAACCATTGAGCTGTTTCCTAACCCCGCCGACGATAAAGTGTTTTTCAGAGACCTGAAACTACACGACATCCTGAGGATTTTTGACGCCCGGGGACGGTTAGTAAAAGATAACATCAGAAGTAATGATTTCTTCGATGGAGTAGATATTAGCGGGCTCGCTCCCGGGCTTTACCTGGTTACTGACGGAAAAGCAGGACTAGGGAAGTTTGTTAAGCAGTAAACGAGGGGCTTGGGTAATCCGGGAGGGAATGTTTCCCGGTCTGAGGCTAAACTCAGCGGTTGATTTCCGGCAGGTGTCTCCCGCACTTTTTGGGGTGTAGAGTGTTCTATACGCGGATAAACCAAGAGAAAACTATTTATGCCCGCAAATCCCGAAAAGGAAGCTACAAGTACCAATCTGGCTGACAGTATTGAAAAAATTGAGCTGAAGTACCTCACGATCGGTCAGTATCGTCAGCTCAAAGCATTAATGGAAGAAGCCTACGCTGTTCTTCCGGAATCAGCATGGGAACGGCACGAGATCCAGAAACTGATTGACGTGTTCCCCGAAGGGCAGATTGCGATACTAATCGACGGGCAACTGGCGGGTTGCGCACTGAGTATTATTGTCGATTACCCTCAGTTTGGGGATAACCACACCTACGCCGAAATTACCGGCGACTATAGCTTTAATACCCACACTGCTGAGGGTAATATGCTATACGGTATTGATGTGTTTGTTGCGCCAGCCTTCCGAGGTCTCCGCCTGGGGCGGCGGATGTACGACTACCGAAAAGAGCTTTGTGAACAACTCAATCTGGAAGGGATCGTCTTCGGAGGCCGCTTGCCCAAGTACCACCTTTACGCAAAGGAAATGCCGGTACGGAAATACATGGAGGCTGTCAAGTCGCGGGAAATTCATGACCCCGTGCTCAATTTTCAATTCGCTAACGATTTCTACGTCAAGAAGATCATCAAGGGCTATCTGGAGGGGGATACGGACAGTAAAGAATATGCGGCGCTCCTGATGTGGAATAACGTCTTGTATACTCCTCCTACGAAGAAGCCCTCTACCACCAAAAGTGTTGTCCGGCTTGGCCTCGTTCAGTGGCAGATGCGTCCGTACCGGACCCTCGAGGAGCTCATTGAACAGATGGAGTATTTCGTCCAGACGGTGAGTAACTACCGCTCTGACTTTGCCCTCTTCCCCGAGTTTTTCAATGCACCACTCATGGCTGCCTATAACAACCTCTCCGAGCCGGATGCCATCCGGAAGCTGGCAGAGTTCACAGAGCCCATTGTGCGCAAGTTCAGCGAGTTTAGCATTCAGTACAATATTAACATCATCACCGGCTCCATGCCTTCCGTGGAAAACGGAACATTATACAATGTGGGCTTTCTCTGTAAGCGGGATGGTACGATGGAGAAATTCTATAAGCTTCACGTTACCCCCGATGAGGTGAAAGTCTGGGGCATGACCGGAGGAAATCAGGTAAAAACATTCGATACCGACTGTGGAAAGATTGGTATTGTAATCTGCTATGATGTCGAGTTTCCGGAATTGCCCAGGCTATTGGCCGGGCAGGGAATGAACATTCTCTTCGTTCCTTTTCTGACCGACACCCAGAATGGCTACAGCCGGGTACGCCACTGCTCCCAGGCGCGAGCCATCGAAAACGAATGTTATGTGGCCATTGCGGGTTCAGTGGGTAACCTGCCGAAGGTGCACAATATGGACATTCAGTACGCCCAGTCAATGGTTTTTACGCCCTGTGATTTTGCTTTCCCCTCCAATGGGGTCAAAGCCGAAGCAACCCCGAATACCGAAATGATTCTCGTGGCGGACGTTGATCTGGACCTGCTCAAAGAATTACACGAACATGGCTCCGTTCATAACTTGCAGGATCGGAGGACAGATGTGTATCGTTTAGAGCTACAGTAGGGGAGGGGATTCACTTTGACTCAGGTATGTCAGCGCTAAGGTTATTTTTACGCCCAAATCATTAGCCTTGTCCAATCCCGTCAGATCTGCCCATCTCCCCTCCGCCGAAGTTTCCTGGTTTGCCCCCATCTGTAACGGTGATGACCGCTTTCTGGGCAAACGGGATCCTTTCTACAAAAGCAGTTTTCGCAACGCCAGCCAGATCGCCCGTACGGCGGATGAGCTGGGGTACCGGAATATGCTCTTGCCCAGCAGTTATCAGGTCGGGCAGGATACCCTGACCTTCGCCGCTGCCCTGGCTCCACAACTGCGGCAGATGAACCTGCTTACGGCCATCCGTTGCGGAGAGGTGCATCCCCCCATGCTGGCCCGCGCGCTGGCTACGCTCGATCATATGCTGCTGGGCAAACTGACCGTCAACATCATCAGTAGTGACCTGCCGGGAACCAAAGTGGAAAGCGCCGTCCGCTACCGCAAAAGCCGGGAGGTGATTGAAATACTGAAGCAATGCTGGACGAAAGATCATCTTTCTTTTAGGGGAGAGTTTTACGATCTTGACCTGCCCACGGCCCCGGTCAGGCCCTACCAGCAAAATGGTGGCCCGCTGCTTTATTTCGGTGGGTACAGCCCGGATGGGGTAGAGCTGTGCGCCGAGCATTGCGATGTCTACCTGATGTGGCCGGAAACAGAAGACAAGATTCAGGCGCACATGCAGAAGGTGGGCGCGGCCGCAGGTGCAAAGTTTGGACGAACGCTCGACTTCGGTCTCCGGGTCCACGTCATCGTCCGGGAGACGGAAGCTGAGGCTCTCCAGGCCAGCCGGGATCTGATGCACCTCATCGATGATGAATCCGGCGAAGAGCTGAAGAACCGGGCCCTTGACGCCAAATCTTATGGCGTAAGCAAGCAGGCTGCCCTCCGGGAACAATCGGACAAGGACGGCTTCGTCGAAGATCACCTCTGGACCGGCATCGGCCGCGCCCGCAGCGGCTGCGGGGCCGCCATCGTCGGTACCCCCGATCAGGTCTACGACAAGCTGATGCGCTACCACGCCATGGGCATTCGGTCTTTCATCCTTTCCGGCTACCCCCACCTGGAAGAATGCGAACTCTTCGCCCGCTACGTGCTGCCCCGCATGAAAACCTGCTCCCTGCCCGAAGAGCTGGGCCGCCGGCCCGCTATGGTGCCGGATTCGCCGCTGGGAGGAGGGACCAGACTTTAAGCCCGGGCTGGAGTCTTATGGCGACGTTTGGGCCGATCTTAAGAATAATCTGTGCAAAAGACGCTTGCTGACATTTCTTAAGTATTGGGTACTTGCCTTCGTCCGAAATTATTGTTGGAGTGTATTTAGATGCACGCACAAATATTATGTGCTTCTAATTTTTTCACACCAAAATATTTTCATCATGACCTTTTTCAGAAATATGTTTTATGCTAAAAGCAATTTCCTTTCGGCAAATCCTGAGAGCTCTTTAGCTTGTCCTAATTGCTGGGGCGTTCAGGAGTATGGTGGTTGTTACGTAGAGTTACTGCCTGACCAAACTAAAGCCAATATAAACGGAGATGTATTACGCAAGAAAACCTTCGTTCAGCAGTTTGTAGAAACTTATGTCACCGGTATTAAACTCAGAAAGCGTAGTTGAAATCAAAACTGCTATTCTTACGGTGAGATCCCCGCTAACCGATCAGTTAGTGGGGATTTTTAGTCGAAGAATCAAAGATTCAAAACTTTCAGAAAAAATTGAAAGTTTAAAATTTTCCCCTACCTTTGTCTTGTCATCAACCCCTGAAGACATGACTAACTACACCTTTCTCTACGACGATGCCTGCCCGATGTGCAAGGCCTATACTGGCGCCTTTACCCGTTTAAGCTGGAGTAAACGTAAGGCTTTCAGCCGTTTGGCAACCGGAGAACTCCCCACGCTTGACCTGGACCGCGGCCGACACGAAATACCTTTAGTGGATAGCGAAACCGGAGAAGTCCGCTACGGCCTGGACGCTATGACCACCGTGATCGCTGATGCCTTCCCCTTACTTCGTCCCCTTCTGAGAAGCCGCGTTTTTATCGCGGCCCTGAAACCCCTTTATTGGCTCATTACTTACAACCGGCGTGTAATTGCTGGCACAAAACCCCCGGCTGAAGGCTTTGATTGTGCGCCGGATTTTAATCCGGCCTGGCGCCTGGCGTACATTGGCCTGATGGTGGTGCTCATCGCCCTGCTGGGGGTTCCGTTCGTTCCCCTGCTGATGGGCTTCGGTCTGGCTTTGATTGTTGGCTTATTGGTGCACCGGGAGCGACTGACCTTCCTCGGTCACCTGGTGACCGTGTTGTTTATGGCCGCCATTGCTCTTGCGGTCTTGCCAGCAGGGTGGGGGATAGTTGTCGCCTACGGAATCACCATCTGGGAAGGAGGGCGACGCTTAGCCTAACCTTTCCCTGCACCTGCTGAAGTGCCCAAAAAATTCGGAAAATGAACCCTCTTAACCAATACGCCTGGGCGATTACTGCGCTCACCCTGATTGCCGGTTTCCTCTTGTTGCATTCCGGCTGGGCAGACTATGGCAGCGCCTTTTTTGTGTTGTTTCCCTGTATGGTCGGCTTCTCCATCGGCACCCATGACAAACGCACCAGAGGAATGATGAGCCTGCTTTTTGGGGGCTTGATATTCTTTGGCTTTCTACTCGCCGGAGCGCTGGAAGGCCTGGTCTGCGTAGCGATGGCATTGCCCATCTTTTTGATCATGATGCTGATCGGTTATGGTTTCCGGCGGTGGCTCATCCCTGACAGCCGACAACCCAAAAAGCCGACGGATCACCTGCTGGTTTCTCTACTGCCCTTACTCGTGCTTCTACTGACAAACCCCATCGAGCAGGCACTACTACCCGAGCCGGAAATAGTGGAGATTGAGACCTCCGTGCTATTGCCCTATCCGGCAGACCTCGTCTTCGATCAGGTGAAAGCGATGGATAAACTCGATGCCGAAAAGCCCTGGGGCATTTGGCTGGGTTTGCCCTCTCCATATCGTTGCATTCTGGCGGCCGATACCGTCGGCGCCCAGCGGCATTGCCTCTTTAAGAACGGGGAAATTATTGCAGAAATCACCCGCTACGAAAAGGGGGAAGTGCTGGAGATGGACGTCGTGGATTACACCCTCACCAGCCGCGAATGGTTTCAATTTCAGGACGCGACTTACACCTTTGAGCGAGTAGACGGACAAACGAAAATCACCCGGACGAGTTCCTATAAATCCACCCTGCACCCCCGCGCCTACTGGCAACCGCTGGAAGGCTGGGGAATCCAGCAGGAACACGATTTTGTGCTGGCGAGTTTGCGCAAAAACCTGGGGGAGATTAGTGGTCAGGAGTAAAATGGGGAGGCTCCGCTGCGCAGCAGCCCCTTCGCCTTCTGCGTCCCTCTCCTCCTTCCGCGCCACTCTGCGTGAAACCCTCCACTGCGCAGCAGCCCCCAAAAAACAAAAGCCCCACCTTCCTTCCGGAAAGCAGGGCTTCATTCTATGTTCTTAAACGACCTAAGCCGCCGTCAGCTGCGCTTCGATCTTCTCGATCAGCGCCTGCTTGGTGGTAACACCCACGTGCTTATCCACGACCTCTCCGTCCTTCAGGATGAGGATTGTCGGGATAGAGCGTACGCCAAACTGCTGGCTGAGCTCAGCGTTTTCGTCCACGTCGACCTTACCGACGAGCACTTTGCCTTCGTACTCTCCGGCAAGCTCTTCGATAACGGGGCCGATCATGCGACAAGGGCCACACCATTCTGCCCAAAAGTCTACGACAGCAACTCCGCTGGTTACTTTTTCCTTGAAGTTTGCATCTGTGAATTCGAAAGCCATTATTTTATTATTTTATCCTTGTTGTGCAATTCGCACGTTCATACAACAACGGCAAAATTCTCATAGTTTAATGGACAGACAAATCCCGATCCCTAAGTGACGCAAAACGACACCCCCTCAATGCTGAAAGTGACTTTTTCCCACTGGTGGCCGCTATTTGCGGCACTGCTGTTGGTGGGCTTACGCTTATTCGCTTCCCCGGCTTTTATCGAGTCTGTTTACAGCAGAGGATTGTACCCAATCCTGCGCTACGGCTGGGATTTTACCCTGCCATTGCTTTCTCCGTTCCCGCTTTATTATCTGTTTTGGGCCTTAGTCATTTGGTGGGTATGGGCGACGGTGCGCAGGTGCCGGGCAAGGGTAAAGGAAGCAGGGTGGGGAGCCGCCGTCGGCTTTTTTCTCCGAAGGCTACTGAACGCTATCGCGGGCCTCGTAGCCGTTTTTCTGTTGGTGTGGGGCTTCAACTACGGTCGGGAGGATGTAGACAAAAGAATGGGCTTCGGCCGCTACCAGCCCAGCCTGGAAGAGTTGCGCGAACGAGTCCATGACGGCGCCCGGGAGTTGGCCGACTGGCGCCGCCAGATTACGCCAGACTCCGCCGCGCTTACCGCCGCAGACCTGCCCGAAGACCCTTACCTGGCCGTCCGGGGGCTCGTCCGTCAGGCGCTGCGAGACCATGATTACCCCGATCCCGGCCGGCCCCGGGGCCGGCAGCTTCGGCCCGAAGGCATCCTGATGCGCTTCAGCACCGCCGGCGTCTACTGGCCCTGGGTGGGCGAGAGTAACATCGACGCGGGCCTTCACCCGCTGCAGAAGCCCGCCGTGATGGCGCACGAACTGGCCCACGCCTACGGCTTCGGCGACGAAGGCACCTGTACCTTCTGGGCCTGGCTCGCCGGCCAGCGGACGGAAGACCCCGCCCTGGCCTATGCCTTTCGCCTGGCCTACTGGCGGCGCATCGCCGGCCGCCTCCGGATGGCCGAGCCAGAAGCCTACGCCACCTGGCGCGCTGACTCCCTCGACCCCGGCATCCGCAACGACTTGCAGGCCATCTACACCAACTCCGCCCGCTTCGAAGACATCGCCCCCGCCATCCGCAACGCCACCTACAATACCTACCTCAAAGCCCAGGGCGTACACGACGGTCTGTTGAATTACGGAACGGTGGTGCAGTTGGTGGAGGGGTATCGGCGGGCTGAGCCGTCGGCCGGCTGAGTTAGCGTTCAAACCGGCGCCTCCTTCCTCGGGAATCGGGGAAACGGCTTTAACCTGCAACCAAAATATCCCTACATTAGCAGACCAAACACCCACTTAGGCTAAACCTATGCGAACCTTGTTAACCCTGGTATTTATTACCTCTCTCTTTGTTTCTCCTATGAACGCGCAAAATGAAGAATTAAGGCTTGTTCTTAAGCAACTAATCGAGAAAGAATACTTAAATAATACGGATACCGCATCCATCCTGCTGGAATACAAGGCCATCGCAAATGAAGTGCCTTTTCGAATGTATTTATTGAGTGATTTAGCTGATCGCTCTGCGTATAGGCTATTTCAAAGAATGGAGTTTCCCTATCCGGGAGAAGGTCACCGTGGAGCTGCGAATATGCTCATGAGTTCGGTTGGTAATCCGGACAGTTTTTACCCCGATAGGGAGAAACAAATAGATAAAATAAATAAGCTGAATACAGATCTACTCGAATTGGGCATAGTACCCAAAAAAAGCGAAATGACGGTCATGGCTCAGCTTAGGGGGAAGGTGGTGCCAGAGTCAATGGTACTTTTATATTATTCCTTTTTGGCAAGAGAGGCCGCGCTTTTACCCGGTAAGCGAAGAGAACAGGAGGAACGCATCAGGCAGTATCAGTCAGAGAATATATTTAGGGATTCTTTCATTGGTTCACCGGCTGCAACGGATCTGGAAAATGTAGATCATTTTGACTTGTTACCTTACTTCAAATTTTCAAAAACATTTTACACGGAAGAGGTGGCAACAGACCCTGATGATGGTTTTAGAGAGATTTATCAAAATATTTTGAGCGAATGTCCGGTAACCGGAATTGAGCTGACTGGTGTGTCGACCAGCATCGTAGAAGAAAATGATGGTAAAGAGTTACAGATAACTGTTGACTTAAGTGTCGACGGCACCATTGTGTCTGATACGTTTGCTTACTTGTTGTACAGAAACACTATGACGGATTCAGGGGATCCGAAGACTGAGTTCACCTCCTACATCATTTCAGTTTTAAATAAAGCGCTTAAGAAAAAGGATGCGCTTTACCGCTTGTATTTTTTTAAGCCAGAAGAAATGAGGGGGCGTGAATCTGTCGGCTTCGCTTACCTCACCCGAAGGCAGTATCGCCCAGTTAAGGAATTGACGAAAACGGGGTACTTTTCTGGTCCCCACCCGGAGGAATCCATGAGCCCCAACGTGGTGAAAGAGATGCTGGGGGAAGCTCAGCAACTTGGGCTAATACCAATGGATGCATCATTCAAGAAGGCGAAGGATACCATAAAAACAATGCGCAGTTTGCTGATAGCGTATAATATCGTTCAGAAAGAACCTGATTTAGGCAGTAAAGAAAGATATTCAGATCTTTTACGCCAACTAGCCAAAGCGAGTAGAGGTGATTTTGATCCTTCTAATTTCAAAGAAATAGACCGTGGCGAAGATGGTGGATATTTGCTGATGTTTGACCTGAACGGTACGTCGATAGAAATATCCACCGTAAAAAACAGTAGGAGTGGTTTTTATAGCCATTTTCTGAAAGAGCTTAGAAAGATAGTTCCAACGCTACAACTTCCCCGCTCTTTTTATACGGTTGGTGACACTTCAGATTATGGCAACAGCTTTGGTGTAGCGTATCTTAATCAGAAGCAATTAGAATGGCTGAAAAGTAATACTAATATCTTGTGGGTAGGCAAATACCTGTAGCATATATCTCACAACCTGCAACCTAAAACTTGCAACTTGAAACACCTCATCGCCCTCGTCTGGCTCGCCAACGGCCTCCTTGCCAAAGTTCTGAACTTCGTGCCCCGTCACACTGAGATTGTCGCTAATATCCTCGGCCCGGGCTACGCCCGGCCGCTCACCATCCTCATTGGCCTGTCGGAGATCGCTATGGCGGTATGGATCGTCCTCGACCGGCAACGGAAACCCACGGCGATCCTCCAGATCGCCATCATCCTGACGATGAATACCCTGGAGAGTGTCCTCGTGCCGGAACTATTACTTTGGGGCTATCTTAACCCGGTCTTCGCCGTCTTATTTTGTGGCGTGATCTATTACCACGCCTTTGTCGCTAAGGCTGACCACGGAGTGGTCAAACATCCTTAGCCCCGGACGAAGGCGAAGGCGGAGCCTTCCCCGTAGTCCGGGGAGTACGAGTGCAAAGCACGAGCCATGTCACGTCATCTTGAGCACGAATCCCAGGTCCTTCCACTTGCTTTGCCTCCCAATACCTCCCCATGCACCTGCGTAAGCGCCACCCTTTCCCCGTCTCTGCCCACTTCAACCAATCGTTGGTGCTCACCTTCGCCCTGCCGCCCGGGGAGTTGCAAACTCTCCTGCCGCCGCCGCTGGAACTCGATACTTTCAACAACGAGCACGCCTTCGTTGCCGTCGCTATGGTGCAGACCAAAAGCCTGCGGCCGAGCATAATGCCCGCCTTTCTCGGGAATGATTTTTTCCTGGTCGGTTACCGCATCTTTACCCGCTACGGGAACCAGGCGGGTAAACGGCTGCGAGGCCTGTATATTCTGGAATCCCAGACGGATAGCCGCCAGATGGCATTGCTCGGTAACCTGATGACGCACTACAATTACTCGAGAATTTCCGTACAACAAGAGAAAACCGCCGACCATTATCACGTGTCCAGCGCCAGCGAGAGCTTTGAGGTCAGCGTTCGCTACGCCGAAGATCCTGCTTTGCCGCCCGGCTCTCCCTTCGCGAACTGGAAGGAAGCCCGCCGCTTCGCCGGTCCGCTGCCGTTCACCTTTACCTACCTCGCGGAAACACGGGAAATGCTCATCGTCGAAGGTCGCCGCCAAAACTGGCAACCCCGCCCGGTAGCGGTTGAAAGTCTTACCTTGCCCTGGCTGGAAAAACGAGGTTGGCCGTACGCCACCCTTGCCAGCGCATTTGTCGTCGAAAACATTCCCTATTCCTGGAAAAAAGGAGTCGTGGAAACTCTGGAAGCCGAAAAACTATGATGGTTAATACACGCACACCTCTGCAGGGGCTTCGGAATATCATTCGCTTCAACTGGCCGTTTTACGTCCTGGCCATCGCCGGCGTGTTTGCAGGCATGTGGCTGGCGACCTGGCTGGGCGGGCGGTTCATTTTACTCGGCGGACTTATTGCCATTTTTGTGCTCTTTACCACCTTCACTTCACTACTCGTTTCCTGGTACGTTTACGATGGCTCCGATCTTTATGGACTGGACTGGCTGGGAGATTTCGGGCAACCCAAAAACATCGTTAATATCAACGCTGGTTTTGACGAGACCAGCAGCTTACTGGCCATTCGCTTCCCCAGCGCGAAACTTCGCGTTTTCGATTTTTACGATCCCGAACGACACACGGAACCCGCCATAAAACGCGCCCGCAAAATCTATCCGCCTTATCCCGGAACGGAACTTATCACTACCAGCCAGCTGCCGCTGGCAGCGCATTCGACCGACCTCATATTCCTGCTCTTCGCCGCTCACGAAATCCGGAACCCGGAGGAAAGAGCTAATTTTTTTGGGGTACTGCGGGAAAGTCTGAAGCCTGACGGGAAAATTATCGTCGTAGAACATCTGCGCGATACGGCCAATTATCTGGCTTATTCCTTTGGGGCCCTTCACTTTATCTCTGATGCCAACTGGCAGCTTACCTTCTCTTCGGCGGGCTTTGAAGACGTGACCAGGACCCGGATTAACCCCTTCGTTGTCAAATACACCCTAAGCCCGAATGCTGCTACATCTTAAAATTATTGGTGGGTTGTTACTATTCCTGTCCTTGCTTCACGTGTTTATTCCGGGGCACCTCGACTGGAAGCGGGACCTGAAGCCCCTCAGCCTGATGAACCGGCAGATGATGCAGACCCACATGATTTTTATCGCCATCACAGTGTTTGCGATTGGCCTGCTGTGTTTCACTTCTGCAGAAGAACTAACCACTACACCATTAGGCCGCAAAATCTGTCTTGGCCTGTCGGTTTTCTGGGCCCTTCGACTGGTTTTTCAGTTTTTCGTTTACTCCCCAAAGCTGTGGCGGGGAAAACGATTTGAGACCTTCATTCACGTGGTGGCAGTTGGCTTCTGGACCTATATGACGGTGGTGTTTTATCTGGCTGCCGGGATGTAGTTGAATAACTCAAGGAGTCAGAGCGCCTTCCCGTTTTCCTCCTCGGCGTGGACCCCCTCGCTGCGCAGCAGCCTCCCAACGCCTCCAATATGCGGCAGCCCCAAAGGACCAAAGGACCAAAACACCAAAGAACCAAAGAACTAAAGAACCAAAGAACCAAAGAACCAAAATACTATTCCCCAATAAAATCCAGCAATTCCCCATACACCATACTCTGCCGCAGAATTTCCGGGCAGCCGACGATCACGAGGTGCTCCCGTGCCCGGGTCATGGCTACGTTCAGCTTGCGGTCCACCCCTTCTTCACTGACCTGAGAGAGCATCTGGATCTGCGCGTCTTCGTTGGTGCAAAGAGATATGAGTACGATGCGTTTGGCACCTCCCTGGTAGCGCTCCACGGTGTCCACCATATAATTTTCGGCGGCGAGGCCTGCATCGTGAAGGTGCCGGCGGATGTGCGCAATCTGCGCCCGGTAGGGGGTAATGATGCCGATGTCTCCCGGGGCGATGGGGCGCTCGGTATCTGCATATAGTTCGGTGAAGCCAGCGATGAGTTGAATCATCAGCTCCGCTTCGTGTCCGTTCACCTTGGGGTCGGCGTTGCGGTGGTCGGGTGGGGTTTCGAGGAAGAGGAGGCGATGGCTGCCGAGACGAGTGGTCAGGGGCGCGGCCGCAGGTGCGGGGGGGAGTTTCTGGAGCTGAGTTTGGTGGTGAGGAATGTTCTCCGGTAAAATTTCCAGTTGCCCGTCGTAGAAGTGCCTGGCCGGAAAGGCCATAATGTCTTCGTGCATCCGCCCCTGGTGGCGGAGTTGGTCGTAGGCCCAGGTCCAGCCTTTGCGCTGGGCCGTGAGGAACAGGCGTTCGAAGAGGCTGGTCGCCAGGTCCTTCAGCCCGATGTCGATCAGCGCTTCGTCGGATACTTTCGTCTCCGCAGGGCGTTGCTGCACTACGGCAGGTAACTGCCGGTGATCACCGATGAGTAAGGCCCTCGGGGCACGCGGTAGCAGGCCCGCCAGCAACGGTTCGAGGATCTGGCTGGCCTCATCCACAATGATCCGGTCAAACTGCTTGAGCTGAAACAGCTCACTCTTACCCCCCACACTCGCCACGGTACTGACGATGATGCGGGTACGCTGGATCAATGCCCGCAATTCCGCCCGTTTATTGATCTTTTGGCTCTGCACCTGCAGCAGCCTTTCCTCAAAGCGAGGGGATACCCCGTAGCGACTACCAATGCGCAGGTAGTTAGTAAAAGACTCCCCCTCCGGCGTAACGATCCGTTCGATGCTTTCGCAGATTTCGTCTACCGCCCGGTTAGTGTAGGCGACGAGCAGGAGACTTTCCTGGCTGTTGTCCAGCAAGTGCCTTACGAGGTGGTGCAGCATCTGGCTCGTCTTTCCCGTGCCGGGCGGGCCCCAGAGGAGGAAGTAATCTGGCGCAGTGATGATCGTCTGCAGGATGCGGTTTTGCTCTTCGGTGAGACCGTCGGCAATGCTTGATGTGAGCGGCGGAGCCTGCCCCGGAGGGCGTTGGCCCAGCCATTGGCGGCGTAGCTCTACGGGAGCCGATGCCCAGGTAAGCAGGCCCTGGTAGTGGTGGCGGAAGCTACTGTCCAGTACGTCTTTTTCAATGCTCCAGAAGCCGCTCCTGCGGAAGGCTGCATCATTGAGTTGCTGGCTGCGTAGCCGCAGCCGTACCTGGCTTGGGCTGATCTCGATGATGGTCGATTTCAGAATCTGAGAGCGGATGGCGTCCTGCGGCCGGGCGGCCTCTTCGGCAGTTGCGTAAAGAGCAATGATGTCTCCCTGCCGAAACTTGACCAACCGGTCGTCCTCCGCCGGACGGGCCAGGGTGAGGATGGCCGTCTCGGGGTCGTAGGCAGCGTAGGTTAGCCCGTCGAGCAGCTCAAAGCGTTCGATCTTGTCTTCCCGTTCCTCCAGCCAGAGGCTGGCCAGCCCATTGATACTCTCCAGCCGCTGTTCACCGGTTTTGGAGAGTTGCTGTTCCCGGGCCGTGAAGCCGAGGAAAGCTCCAAAGTACCGCCGCTCCAGCTCATTGAGTTTTCCGTAGACGTCGAGTACTTTTTCGTGGTCCCGTCGGGAAAAAGTTCCCAGGCTGGGGATTTTGGCCGGGTTCAGCCGGCTGATCAGGGCATCGGTCTCTTTGGCAAGGTCTTTCCCGGCCTCCACGCCGAGTTTCCCGATCAGGAGTTCAACGCCCAGTAGCTGGTTTCTTGCGGCAATGGCTTCCAGCTTTTGCTGATATTCCGGCGGAGCATATTTGAGCCCGTTTTCAAAGTCGTTGCTGTACAGAATGTAGGACCGTACGTTGGCTCCTTCACCCAGTGCCTCGTTGATCATCAGATCGTAGAGCAAAGTTTGTATGTAGTTCGTCTGGTTGATGCCGTGCTTGTTCGGCTTCCAGTATTTACTGGTTTTTAGCTCGACAATAGTCGTTGGGTCTGCTTTGGTGGCGCCTGCTTGCAGCAAGTCCAGTCGGCCCTGCACACCGTAGGTTGGGCTCAGGAAAGAGGGCTCCAGAAGAATGGACTCCCGGTTGACGTCAATGCGCGCCAATTCCTGATTAACGAACTTTTGCAGGCTGACGAAGTGGTGCTTCAACTGGGCAATCAGGTCCGTAATTTCCCGGTCTTCGAAGAGGCAAAGAGCTAGTGGCTGGGTCTGGAAAATGTTAGCTAGTAGTTCTTTGAAGGTAACGTCGGGCTTTTCCACCAGCCGGTCAAGAAAGTAATTGACGAGATTACCCCGTACGAGGGGCAGAGCCGTTCGCATGGGCACCAGCTTACGGGCCATATTGCTCCAGGGCTGATAGCTCTTGTCCGATTCAAAGCTTTCCGCTACGGCGGTTACGTCGATCAGGTAATCCGGCTGTACGACGATCTGGGCGGGGTGCAGATGCCCGTCGCTCCGCAACTCGGCATTAATTAAGTTGAGCAGAACGGGGAGTCCGCTGATTTTTCGAACAATGGCGAGTGCCTGAGCGACGAACGGGTTATTCACCTCCTCCGCACCAAAGGGGATACTGTATACGCTTTCGGGGCGGGCTTCTTCCCGGACGTAGAGCAGTTCTTCTTCCGGCTCAATTTCCACGGCGAGGACACGCAGGCGGGCAAAACGGTCTTTTACTTCCGGTTTAACGTAGGGGAAAGGGTAGGGAAGGGTCAGGTAGCTCACCCAGTCTTCGGGCACTGCGCCGCCGAAGAGGGCGCGGGTGAGTTCCGTAGCCAGGCGATAGCCGGTGGTGAGCTGCTTGTCAATGTCTTCCGCGGAGAGCCGGGAGAGGCGGCGGCTGCGGAAGCGCCGCTCCTGATGAATATGCGTAGCCGGAATGCCGAACTTGTGCGCCGCGTAGCTAATCCGGGAGAAGTTAGTACTGAAATGCAATTGGTCTTTCTCCGTCGCTCGCTCAAAGAGCTCCAGCAGGAAGCGCCGGAGTGCCAGGCAGCGTTCCTGCGGGGTGTAATCTTCGTTATCCCGAAGGCGATTCAGCTTACGGTAGAAGTATTTACGGAAGGCATCGTTACGTTGGTCTTCAGTCATCAGTGGCGAAGGTAAAGACATTTTAGTTCGATATGACCTGCATTGTTTTACACCCTGCCCCTCAACCAATCCCCTGCACCTGCGGACCGCGCCGAGCCTGCTGAAATGCCTGCACCCGAAAAGCTGACCAAAATCCGACAAACAAAAGCTCACGAAGTCCGGCTTAAACCTATCTTCGCTACAGATGAAAAGAATCATGATCTGCGGTGCCGGCGGTCAACTCGGGCAGAAACTTATTGGTGCTGCCCGGGCGAGTAAAGAGCTGCGCATATTTGCCTATAACCGCTCAGCACTTGATCTGACCAAACCAGAGGATTTACGGGCGGCCTTTGCTGAGGCTAAGCCTGATATCTGCTTTAATGCTGCCGCTTATACGGCAGTGGATCGGGCGGAAAGCGAGCCGGATAAAGCCCGAGAGGTAAATGTAGAAGGTGCTGCCCGCCTGGCGGCAGCCTGCCATCAACGAGGTGTTGGCTTTGTTCACTTTTCTACGGATTATGTGTACGACGACGGATACAACCGCCCGCTGAGGGAGTCAGACCGTACACTGGGAACCAGTGTGTATGCCCGCACGAAACTGGAAGGAGAGAATGAGATCATGCGACACAACCCTGATGCCTGGATTATTCGAACCAGCTGGGTTTATGCGGAGTACGGCCATAATTTCCTCCGGACCATGATGCGTTTAGGGCAGGAGAGGGAAAGCCTGAGTATCGTAGCCGATCAGGTTGGCTCACCTACCTATGCCGCCGATCTTGCTGCGGCAGCACTGTCCCTTGCCGCCAGCGAAGCGCCTTCGGGTATTTATAATTTTGCGAATAGCGGTGTGGCTTCCTGGTACGATTTTGCGCACGCAATTTTCGAGAAAGCGGGAATCGATTGTCACTTAAAACCTATCCGCACGGAGCAATATCCAACCCCGGCGAAGCGCCCGTCTTACAGCGTATTGGATACGCAAAAGATTGCAGCGTATGCCGGCCCTCCCCGCCATTGGCGGGAGGCCCTGGAGGAGTGCATGAAGAAGATCACCTAGAGCAAAAGGGGAAGTTACCGCCGCCGCTTACTCCGGCTGTTACGACTCTTGTTGGCGTAGTTGTTCTGCTTAGGGCGGTTATTCTTCTTCTTTTTCTTTTTCTTACGAAGGTTGTCGTGTTGTGCAGGCTGGTTAGGGCCGGGAACTCCGATTTTAACATCGGGGAGCAAGACGAGTTGTTTATCACTCATCTCGTACAGGTCCTTACGAATCATTTCTTCATTGACGAACTTGCCCTGGTTCCAGGAGCTGAGGGCAACCTTCATGTAATAAGCTGCGGCGTAAGTTGCCTGATCTTTTTCCGGACCGTCTTCCAGCGCAATAGCAGACTTGATTAACTGCTGCACATTTTGACCGTAGTGCCGCATACGGGACTTGGTCTGATCAGGGTAGGGCAGGCGCTCGAGCTGTTCTACCTCGGTTTCCTTGTCCAGGCTGATCCCTTCGGGAATCGTAACTCTGAGTGGTTCGCCGGCAATTAAAAAGGCATGACGCCAAAGCCGTTCCTGATAGTTCTCCTGGGTCTTAATCCCCGGATCCATCTGTAACATCAGCTTAATGACCCGTTCTACATAGGCCTGCCGCTCGGTATCATCCTCCACGCTATTGGCATTGCGTAAGAGTTCCTGAACGTTACGGCCGTATTCACTGATGACGAGTTCATCCTGCGTGGTATTATAGGCGATATCCCATTCCATGGTTAGTATTTTTGGACGAAAACCGAGCCGGGGCCGGGTTTTCTTGTAAACATTCGCGGCGTCCTTTTTTAGACGCTAACGCTTATTGGCGAAAACCGTATTTAGGTCGGCTTTCCTCGAGGTGTTCACTCTTTTAAAGGGCGCGCTAAGATAGCTGCCACAAAATTAAAATAGCGAGTGCTGTGATTATTCAAAAAACAGCGGGTTTACTCTACCGTTACGGACTTGGCGAGGTTGCGGGGCTGATCAACGTTTCTTCCCAACTCTACGGCGATATGGTAGCTGAGAAGTTGAAGGGGGATAACCGACAATAAGGGGCTGAAGGGCTCTTCTGTGTCAGGAATTTCAATAACGTGATCGGCTATATTACTAATAGCTTCTTCACCCTGATTCACCACCGCGATGACACGGCCTTTGCGGGCAATGACTTCCTGTACGTTACTGACGATTTTTTCGTAGGCGCTCTTGTTGGTAGCTACCACGATGACGGGCATATTCTCATCAATCAGGGCGATGGGGCCGTGCTTCATCTCCGCAGCCGGGTAACCTTCTGCGTGGATGTAGCTGATTTCTTTAAGTTTCAGGGCTCCTTCCAGTGCAACGGGGAAGTTGTATCCACGCCCGAGGTACAGTGCATTGTGATGATCTTTGATCTCACCGGCAATGTATTTGATGTGATCGTTAGCTTTCAGAGCTTCTTCCACCTTGCCGGGGATGAGCTCCAGTTCACTCACTAAGCGCTGGAAATAAGTATTACTGATGGTGCTGAGCTTGCGCGCCAGGGTAAGGGCCAGCAAAGAAAGAACCGTTACCTGGCCGGTGAAGGCTTTAGTACTGGCAACACCAATTTCGGGGCCTGCGTGGATGTAACTGCCAGCATCGGTCAGTCGTGCGATGCTGGAGCCTACCGAGTTGACAATGCCGTAGATCATCGCTCCTTTTCTCTGTGCGAGTTCAAGCGCTGCCATCGTGTCGGCCGTTTCTCCACTTTGACTGAGAGCGATAACGATGTCCCGTTCACTCAGGATAGGATTACGGTACCGGAACTCACTGGCGTATTCTACCTCAACGGGAATCCGGGCAAGGTCTTCGATCAGATATTCACCGATAAGACCGGAGTGATAGCTAGTGCCACAGGCAACGATGATAATCCGGTCGGCCCGCACAAAGCGATTAGCATATTCTTCGATGCCACGGAGAGCTACCCGGCTGTCTTTACTGTTAATTCTGCCGCGCATAGCGTCCAGAATAGTTTTCGGTTGCTCGTAGATTTCCTTGAGCATAAAGTGATCGTAACCTTCTTTTTCGAGGGCTTCGATCTGCATGTCCAGTTCCTGAATAAAGGGCGGTTGCTCCTCATTATCAGTATTTCGGATTTGAAGACCATTTTTCAACGAAATGGAAGCCACCTGATTGTCGTCAAGATAGACGACCTTTTTGGTGCTGTCCAGAAAGGGAGACGCATCTGACCCGATAAAAAATTCATCCTTGCCAATGCCTACAACCAGTGGGCTGGCCTTACGGGCGCCAACCATGATGTCCGGGTTCTCCCGGTCGATGACAGCAATAGCGTAGGCTCCTTCCACTCGGGTTAGTGCCAGGCGAACGGCTTCTTCGAGTGAAAGATTCCCTTCCTGCTGTATTTGTTCAATCAGGTGAACGAGCACCTCAGTATCCGTGTCACTAAGAAAGGAATGACCCTCAGCAATTAGAGCATTTTTAAGAACGGCATAATTTTCAATAATGCCGTTGTGCACGAGAGCTAAGCGACTGTTTTCGCCCGTATGGGGGTGAGCATTGGTGTCATTAGGCTCTCCGTGGGTCGCCCAGCGGGTGTGGCCGATACCAACGGTGCCGCTGGTATCCGTATTTTTGATGAGCTTACGTAGTGCCTTAACCTTTCCAGCTTTCTTATGAACAGTAAGGGAGCCATTAATGATAGCAATGCCAGCACTGTCATACCCACGGTATTCAAGCCGTTCAAGGCCCTTAATGATTAATTCGTCAGCTTGACGATGGCCAAGGTAGCCTACGATTCCACACATAGTAAAGTCTTTAGGATGGTCTTTTATTTCATAGTACGACGGAGGAGACCCCGAGAAGTAACGCTATAGGTTGATCCTTAGTTTGCTGAAAAGAACAGGCTCGCTCTTAATCAAGATTGGTGTAGGTAACTTTAACAGTAGCCGGACGTACACTTGCTGCCGGGCCTCGTAGAATTACACGAGAAGGATCCTGGTCAATGGGGACTACCCTCAGGTATATAGTGGAAGGGACAACACCATCCACCATTTGCTGCATATGAACGGAAATCCGGGGTTGGAAGAAGATGTTTCCATCGTCATCCGTTTGGGGATCTCCACCGAGGAACTGCCGGACGGCAGCACTGGAGTTAGGGTTACCCAATCTTTGACGGTCCTGAATAGGAGTCAGGTTACCATCGTTATCCAGATAGTATAAGGCCACAAAGGTCGAGATGGGGTAGGTGTCGTAATCGTATCCTTCTATCTCATCTACATAGAAGGTAAGCTCCGCCTGGTTGATAACGGTGTTTTCTAAGTCCGTAAGGTTGGGGAAATTAATTTCCGTCAGCAGGCCGGCCTGGCCGGCAATCAGCGCCTGTTCATTGTCTATCCCGGTACGAAGCTTGTCTCCGGCCACCGAGCCGGCATAGTTCTTTTGGTAGCTGGGCAGCCATAAAGACAGCGGTGCCCGGTAAAAAGTAGGCGACTGATCGGAAGTGTCAGGATAGAAAAAATACATCTCGGCCCGGGAAACTTCACCCGTTCGCTGAAATTTGATCGGGAGCAGACTTCCGGATTCAGCCGTTGGTTCCAGAAACATTCCGGACAAAAACTGCCAGAAGGCGGTGTCGCTGTCGAAGGTTGAGGCTGGTGTTTGGTTGAGTTCCGTCAGGAACTGATCGTCAAAGGCAATTCTAACGTGAGGCAGAGAATCTCCGCCACCAATCAAAGTATCGTATACCAGCGTCGCCTCGGGTACCGCCGTGAAAGAATTGTCCCGGTTTAAATCGTTAAAGTCAACCGTCAGGCGATCATTGGAATAGTAATTGCGAAGTTGATCAACGATCGTTCCTCCTAAGCCTTTAAGCCTGTACTCAAAAGTGTTATTGGTTCCGTAGAGCCCTGCAAGAGTATCAAGGGGAAGAATAAGCACTACAGAATCCACCATTACGCTGGGGTCGTCAGCAAAGGCAGGCCGGGCAATCTGGCCATCCGCCGTATTACGACGCAGGGTCGGGACGATGTAGATGCCATGTTTCCACTGCCCGAAAACATCGTCGGTTAGCTGTCCGAAAGTAAGCGTACCGAGGGTCAGGTTATCGACAAAGTCAAACGCCAGCAAGCTGTCGTCTTCCACTACTTTCGTGGTGAACGTCAGATCAGTAATTTGCCCCAGCGTAGCCCGGTCTTCCTCCAGTAAATCAGATCCTACAGTGATGGGTTCTGTACAGGCGGATACCAAAAGTAAAGCGGTAGCAAAAAAGAGGTAGAGAAAATTGAGTTTCATTCGATGGGAGGGGGCAAGAGTTAGTATAGTAGTAAGGTAGTAGGATAGTGTTGTAGTACTAGTACAGTGTAACATAAGTTGAGTTAGGTTTTTGCGCCGGGATTTTGTTTGCTGGCTAGATGAAAAAATAGATGCATCCCGCAGTATTGCGGGACGGACCTGTTTTTTCATGACGCCAGCAGGCAAAAGACCAAGCAGAAATCAGCGAATACTTATATTACACTGTACTTGTTGCATTGGGGCAAATCAACACTGCCAAACTAAAACAAGTCCTTTTCCGGAAGAAAAGGACTTGTTTGCCTGGGAAAGACACCCGAAACCCGTTTCCGGTTGGCCGGGGAGGGAACAGAAGTGTCTTTTAACGGACGGTCATTTATTTGGCGACCTCTTCTTCAAGAAGGCTCTTGTAAAATTCTACACTGGCGGCCGGAGCATCTTCTCCCTGAACGTCGAGAACGGGGATTTCAGCTGCTGCCAAAAGTGCTGCATTACGTTCATTGATCTCCACGGAGCCTTTGATCACGGCGTCAGCGAACTGGATAGCCCCTGCGTGCAGGTCCGGCTTGCCTTCATGCATGTAAGGCGCCAGGTCTTCTTCAGCCAGCGCATTGATGCTTGCCTTAAGGGCGAACTCAGGATCAATGTGCTCTTCGGCTTCGCTCTGGTAGAGACTGTAGACGATCTTGCTGTCTTTGAACAGGGGCTCGGTCTGGTAAGCAGTACGGAGATAGAAAGGAATAAGGCTCGTCATCCAACCGTGACAGTGAATGATGTCTGGCGGCCAGCCAAACTTCTTAACGGTTTCAATCACACCCTTACAGAAAAAGGCAGTACGATCGGCGTTATCATCAAAGGGCTTGCCGTCCTTATCATGATGAACAAACTTGCGCTTGAAAAAATCTTCGTTATCGAGGAAGTAAACCTGCATCCGGACACCTTTGTCCGGTAGTGAAGCAACCTTGATAATGAGGGGGAAATCGTTGTCGTCAACAATGATGTTCATACCGGAAAGGCGAACTACTTCATGAAGACGGTGGCGGCGTTCATTGATGGTGCCATAACGAGGCATCAATACGCGAATTTCCATCTGGTTCTTCTGGAGGTGGGGAGCCAGGGCCCGAACAGTCGTCGAAATATCTTTCGCGATCGTGTAGGGTTCCATTTCCTGGGTGACAATTAGCACCTTCTTTTTACTCATATCGCTGGCGGTATCATTTCAGTTTTAGAGAGTCGGGCTGCCATTGCAAGCCGACCTCCGGCCTTAGCCGGGTGCAAATTTACGAAATATAATGGACACGGACTATCTTCGCGCCGTTTTGAAAAGTTCAGGATCACCTTCCCGGGCCTTTCGGGGCGCGCACGCAGGTGCAGGGTTCTGTCTTCAAAAGGCAGTGTGGGCTTCTCCTCATTGCTTTTAATACCTTCCCTCTGCACCTGCGTCTGCGCCCTGCTTCAAAAAATTATATGCAAACCATTACTACCGCTGCCGCACTCCGCGCGGCCCTTTCCAGCCGGTCAGGTTCCGTAGCCTTTGTGCCCACCATGGGAGCATTGCACGATGGCCATATGGCCCTGATCTCGGCCGCCGTGGCGAGTCACGATATTGTGGTGTCCAGCATTTTCGTCAATCCTACCCAATTCAATGAATCGGCTGACCTGGACGCCTACCCCCGTACCCCGGAAGCGGACGCAGCCCTGCTCCAGGCACATGGTTGTGACGTTTTGTACCTGCCGGAAGTAGCGGATGTCTACCCCGGAGGCACGGACGAAAGCCTGACGGCCGGGCTCGACTTCGGCAGCCTCACCGCCCGGATGGAAGGCGCTAACCGGCCGGGACACTTTGACGGTGTCGCTCAGGTCGTTAGCCGTCTGTTGGAAATTGTTCAGCCGGACACGTTGGTCATGGGGCAAAAAGATTACCAACAGGTAGCTGTCGTCAGATCCATGATCTCCCAGTTGAAGCTGGGGGTGGAATTGCTCATCGTACCAACGGTACGGGAAGCCAGCGGCCTGGCCATGAGTAGCCGTAACCGCCGGCTCAGTATTCCCGAAACGGTCGCCGCTGCAACCATTAACCGCCATCTCTCTGCCGTGACAGCGGGGCTGGCGGCAGGCTGGCCCGCCCGGGAGTTAGAGGCAATTGCCCTGCGGGAGTTGGGCCTTCACCCCATGCTAACCCCCGAATACGTGGAAATCTGTGACGGAGACACGCTGCTGCCCTACGAAAACGGAGCGCCGGTGCGGGAAATCGTGGTCGCTACCGCCGTCCGCTGCGGACCCGTTCGCTTGATCGATAACCGATTATTTGTGCCATCCCTGGCGGAAGAGGTCAACCCTTAACAGTCTTTTATGTTTCCATGGCGGCGACTATTCGTCAGAATCATTGTCACGCTAACTATTTTAGTCCAATTTGTCGACTTATGCTTATTCAGAGATTTAAAGGCAAGATTCATCGCGCCACCGTTACGGAGGCGAACCTCAATTATGTGGGCTCCATCACTATTGATGGGCTGCTGCTGGATGCCGCTGGCATCATTGAAGGAGAGAAAGTCCAGATCGTTAATAATAACAACGGTGAACGGATTGAAACCTACACCATTCGGGGAGAAGAAGGCTCGGGCATTATCTGCCTTAACGGTGCTGCCGCCCGCCGCTGCCAGGTCGGTGACCTGGTGATCATCATCGCCTATGGCTACATGACAACGGAGGAAGCCCTGGCTTTTGAGCCTAAGGTGGCTTTCCCGGATGAACAGAACCGGGTGTAAGCCAGCAGGCTTCAAGGCCACACTACTCCCCTAAATAGTATGCCCCGCCGGTCACCCACTCTCCGTCTGACGGATTAGAGAAGGTGACGAAATCTTCCACCACCTCTGCGTCCCGCAGAGCGGTTTTCTCGTATTTCCCGTTCCGCATCTGGAAAGCGAAATAGGTCTGTCCTTCTTTCACTACCGCGTCCAGCGGTAAGCCGTAGACCTCCTGGCTGCCGGTGAGAATAGTGGCATTGACGAACAAACCGGGAAGTAACTTCTCCCGATCTGTGCCCTCGAAATGGCAATGAACCTGCAGGCTGGAGGAGGCATCGTCTACCATCGGGTTGATTTTCTCAATCCTTGCCGTTCCGGTCTTCGCCTCAAAGGGTAAGGTATAGTTGACGGTTTGTCCCTTTTGCAATCGCCCGATCTGCTGGGAGGGCACCATCAGCTCCAGGTGGAGATGGTCCGTTCCCGCAATTTCCATCAACTGATCGCTGGGGGAAACCATCCGGCCTTCATTAACGGTGACTTCATGGATGAAGCCCGCAGCCTGGGCGTATACTCCTACGGTACTTTGAAAAGTTCCCTCCTTTTCCAGCGCATCGACCCCGATGCCGTACTGTTGCAATTCAGTCTTCAGGCCTTTGTAGGTAGCCGTCAGCAATGCCACCCGGCCTTTGCTGTCCTGTAAAGCGGCAGCGGTTGTTGCGTCCCCGGCACTGAGGATCTTTTGCCGCTCCAGGGCCTGCCGTGCGGTAGTCAGGCTGGCGCTGGTTTCCAGTAACTGGCGTTGTAGGGGAATCAATTCAGGGTTGGAAATCCGGCAAAGCAATGCTCCTTTACGGACGTAATCTCCCGGAATCAGGCGCAGGCCGGAGACCTGCCCCGTGGTGCGGGAGTGAACGGAAAGACGGTCCGAAGGAGGAATCTCGATCGTACCGGTGCAGGCAATGGAATTGCTGACCGTCCGCCGGGCCAGCGGCCCGGTGGTGATGGCTTCGTTGGTGGCTGCGACTTTTGTCGTCTCCGCTGCTGCTTTTGCCGGCTCGTCCGGCTGGCAACCAGGAAGTAAGACAAGTGCCAAAGGGAAAAAGATCAGGTACTTCATGATCAAAACTGGTTTTGGAGGTAGCTCAGTTCAATGACCAGCTGGTTAAGTTGATGGAGTTGTTGTAAGTATTGGCGACGGCCGTCGAAGCCCCGTTGACTTAGCTGGCTGAAGGTCAGGAAGTCAATTGCGCCCTGCTCGAATTGCAGGCGGGCGATCTGGCTGATTCGGGCATTGCTGGCGTCATTGGCCAGCTTGTAGGCAGCAATGGCGGGCTGCAATTGCGCGATTTGCGCGCGCAGGCTGCCCAGGCGGGTGGTGTAGCGGTCGGTGATCATCCGGCTCTGGTTGTTCAGCGTTTCCCGTTGTAGTGTTGCCTGCTCTGAGCGGACTTTTTGGTTGCGCCGGTCGAGCGGTAAACCCACCCCGATGGCCAGGCCCTGGAAGGCGAAGTCCTTTTCGATGGTCTGCAGGAAGTAACCGGCGGAGAGTTGCGGTTGGCGTTCCAGGCGGTTGGTGAGCGCGGTTTCTTTGTCCAGCCGGTCGCGTTGACGATCAAGAGCGGTGAGGTAGAGGTTTTCGGCAGTATCCTCTTCCGGAACGACTAACAGATTCGGGGGGCGCGGCCGCAGGTGCAAAGAATCCGGTAAGAGAGCAAGGAGGCGCAGCTCTGCCTCCGCCGCTGCCACGCTTTGCTCGCCTGCGACTACTTGCTGACGGAGGTTGCGTAGCTCCTGCCGGAATAGTTCTTCATCGATCACGCCCAGCGTACCCGCCCGGCGGCGGAGCTCGATCTTGTCCGTCAGCTGTACATAGTGCCGGGCCAGGGAATCCTGCAGCTGTAACAGAGCGTTTTGGTGCTCCCATTCCAGATAAGACTTCCGTAGCCTGAACGCCAGCTCCCGGACCAGAACGAGGTTTTCGGCCTCCAGCTCAGCCACTCTGGCGTCGATGACCTCCCCGCGAGGCCCTCGTGAAAAGAGATGGTTCAGATTTTGATGAACACTCAGTTGATGGTCGAAGTCAACGGCGTTGATCTGTCCGCCCTGGTAATCGATCTCCAGCGGAGACCATGCCCCGATCGACCGCCGGTTAAGTGCTTCGGCGCGGACCCTCAGCTGTTGGTTGGCCAGGGAAGGATTGTGCTCCAGGGCATAGTCCAAGAGTTCCGGAAAACTATTGATCGTTTGGGCGGAGAGGCCCGGGCTGAAGAGCAGCATTGCTATTACTACACTTCCCATTGCACCTGCGGCAGCGCCCCCGAAACGCTTCCGGTTCACCAGGTAGTACAGTGCCGGCAAAACCACCAGCGTGAGCAAGGTCGATGACAATAAACCGCCAATCACCACCGTCGCCAGGGGGCGTTGCACCTCTGCTCCACTGCCGTTAGACAGCGCCATCGGCAGAAAACCGAAAGCCGCTACGGCCGCTGTCATCAATACTGGTCGTAAACGGGTGGCCGCAGCATCGGTAATGAGCGCGGAAAAATCAGGATAGTCAGCGGGTTTCAAATGCTTGATCGCGCTAATCAGTACAATACCGTTGAGCACTGAAATGCCGAACAAGGCGATGAAGCCAATCCCCGAGGAAATACTGAAGGGCATTCCCCGTAGTTCCAGCGCTAAAATTCCCCCGATCGCTGAAAGTGGTACCGCAACGAAAATCACGAGGGCATCCCGGAAGGTGCCGAAGGCCAGGTACAGCAGTAACAGAATGAGCCCCAGCGCCAATGGCACTGCCACCAGCAGGCGTACGCGGGCCGACTGCAAGCTCTCGAACTGCCCACCGTACTGAACCTCGTAACCCGGTGGCAAGTCCAGCTTTGCCTCCAGCGCCGTTTGAATATCGGCTACCAGCGTCGCTACGTCCCGGTTACGGACGTTGACGCCGATGTTGATGAAGCGCCGTGCCTGCTCCCGCGAGATCAGCATCGGGCTCTCCCGTTCTTCCACCGAGGCAACTTCGCTCAGGGGAATTAACCGGCCGTTTCGTGCTGTGATGCTCAGTTGATCAAGGTCAAGCGTTTGCCGCGACTGATCGTTGAGCCGAACGACAAGGTCAAATTTTCGTTCCTCCTCGTAAACGCTACCTACAATCTCCCCGGCGTAGGCCGCGCGAATGAGTTGGTTGGCCGCACGAACGGTGACTCCGTATTGGGCCATACGGTTCCGGTCGTAATTGACGGATAGCTGCTGGAGCCCGTCCGTTTGGTCTACCCGCACGTCGCCAGCCCCTTCAATGCCTTCAATGATGGCTGCGGCACGGTCGCCGCTTTCTTTCAGGGTCTCTGCATTCTCACCGAAAATTTTCACGGCGATGTCTGACTTGGCTCCCGTCATCAGCTCATTGAAGCGAAGTTGGATGGGCTGGGTAAAGTCGAATGAGGCCCAGTTGATGGGGGCCAGTTTGTCTTTCATCATCGCCATCAGGTCTTCCCGGTTGTCGGCGGAGGTCCACTCTTCCTTGTCCTTCAGGATGATCATGATGTCCGCATCCTCGATGGCCATCGGATCGGTGGGTACTTCCGCCGTTCCGATCTTGGAGACGACGTGCTTCACCTCCGGGAAATTGTCCAGCAGGATTTTCTCCGCCATCGTCGAAGTATGGATGCTCTCCTGCAAGGAACTTCCCGGTTTGATGGCCTGTTGCATGGCAATGTCGCCTTCCTCCAGGGTAGGGATAAACTCACCGCCCATCCGGCTGAAGACGAAGAGTGCCGCTGCCAGTACCACCAGCGCGATGAGCAGGGTAGGGGCTGCATGGCGAACGGCGGCCCGCACTACCGGCCGGTAGTGCTGTTCCAGCCAGGCCATGATGCGGGCGGCAAAGCCGGTCTCGGCTTTGATATTTTTGGACAGGAACAGCGAAGCCATCACCGGCACGTAGGTGACACTCAGGATCAGGCTGCCCAGAATGGCAAAACTGACTACCTGCGCCATTGGCCGGAAGGTCTTGCCCTCCGTGCCCTCCAGCGTAAGAATGGGCAGGAAAACGAGTAGAATGATCAATACCCCAAAGGCGGCCGAGCGGTAGATTTCGCCCGTAGACTTACGAACCGCTGCGTCCATTTCTGCCTGGGACAAATGCTGGCCGACGTAGCCGATCGCCAGAGCGTGTAGCAGCCCTTCTACAATGATCACGGCGCCGTCAATAACGATGCCGAAGTCAATGGCACCCAACGACATCAGGTTAGCTGATATGCCGAAGTAGCGCATCATGATCAGGGCAAAGAGCATGGATAGCGGGATTACGGAGGCCACCACGAGGCCCGCCCGCAGGTTGCCCAGCAGTAGGAGGAGGACGAAGATGACGATGAGCCCGCCTTCGATCAGGTTGGTCCGGACGGTGTCTATCGTCTTGCCGATCAGGCTGGCCCGGTCAAGGTATGGGTAGATGGATACGCCTTCGGGTAAGGAGGCTTCTACTGTTGCCATCCGCTCCCGGACGTTGCGCAGGGCTTCAGAAGAGTTGGCACCCTTCAGCATCAGGGTGATGCCGCCAACGACCTCGCCTTTGCCGTCCATCGTCATGGCACCGTAGCGCTTGGCGCTGCCGATGGTTACCCTGGCTACATCGCGGATGCGTAGCGGTGGCCCGGCTTCATTTCCGAGCGGGATGGCCATAATGTCTTCCTCTGCACCCACCCGACCTTCGGTACGGATGTAATAGGAGTAGCTGCCTTGCTCCAGGTAACTGCCCCCGCTGTTTTCGTTGTTGTCTTCCAGGGCAGTAATCACCTCTTCAACACTTACGCCATAATTGCGGAGTGCTACCGGGTCAAGAGCTACTTCATACTGTTTCAGGTAGCCGCCAAAGCTGCTTACTTCAATGATGCCTTCGGTACCATTGAGTTGGCGTTTAACGATCCAGTCCTGAATGGTACGCAGCTCCGTAGCGTCATATTTGTGCGCGTACGCAGGTGCAACGGTGAGGACATACTGATAGATTTCGCCCAGTCCGGTAGTAATGGGCATCAGCTCCGTCTCTACGCCGGAGGGTAGTTCTCCGGCAGCGACGTTCAGTTGCTCCTGAACGAATTGCCTGGCCCGCAGTACCTCCACCTTCTCCTCAAAGACGATGGTGATCACCGATAGTCCGTAGCGGGAGATTGACCGGACTTCCACTACATCGGGGATGTTGGTCATCGAGGATTCAAGCGGGTAGGTAATGAGTTGCTCTACTTCCTCCGGGGCGAAAGTGGGGGCTATGCTCACGATCTGTACCTGATTGTTGGTAATGTCGGGAACGGCGTCCAGCGGAATCTGGGAAGCGGAGAAAACACCAATGATGCTGATGGCAAAAACGCCGATCAGCACGATCAGTTTGTTCTCAAGCGAGAACCTGATAATAGCGTCAAACATAGTAGAAAACGTTTAGCAAAATACGAAAACCACCCGCCTGGCCGAAGCGAAGCGGGGAACGAAAAAGAGCTAAACGATGATAGGTGGGCCGCGCGGCGCGTCGGCATCCGGGTACACTCCGGAGGGTGGAAAATGCCAACTGCGGAAAACCCGTTCACGGCGTGTAACGCCAGGCTCAGAGATGACAGCAAGCACAATGTGGGGAAGCGTCGCGGGCGGTAGCGTTGCGGTGAACGCCAGGTCGAGCGTTACGTCGTGATCAGCAGAGAAGTGTTCCAGGTGATCCTCTCCAAGGTCCGTGTTGGTAAAGAAGTCCTGGAGGAGGCCTAACAGGTCTCCCCCGGAAGCAGGGATATGCCCGGCCGTCACTTCCCCGGGCTTACCACACGGCAGACCGTGTACATGAGGCACTACGGAGTGCAGGCTAAGCAGGAGCCCGGCCAGGAGTAAAAGTGTGGTATGAAAGGGGGAATACCTCATTTCAATAAGTAAGGTAAGTGCCCTGCGGGCTTACTTGCTGAAAAATGGATGCTGAACCGGAAATTTGGACGGAGTCTTAATAGTAGGCATGTTGAGCCTTTGTTATGCCACCAGCCCCGAAGGGGCAGATCGCTGGCCGCGTCGGCAAAGTGAAGCCGGACCAAGCCCACAAAAGGAGCTGTCTACGCCGCCGGTAGCTTCGGGGGCAATATTTTTGAATTTCCCGGGCATGATTGCTTACTCCAGAAACACCTTCCCTGACTCCACCATCGCCTCCAGAAAAGCTTCCCGCTCTACCCCCGTCCGGTCAAAGCCGAAGAACTGAAAAAGGTTTTCCGTTGGCATATTGCCGGTCAGGTCGTCCTTGGCCATGGGGCAGCCGCCGAAGCCACGGATGGCACCGTCGTAGCGCAGGCAGCCGCCTTTGGCGGCGGCGGCGATCTTCTCCTCCCAGCTGTCCGGAGTGGTGTGCAGGTGGGCCCCAATCTCCAGGTCGGGATAGCGGGGGATAAGATTGCTGAACAGGTAGTGAATGTTAACGGGGTCACCCACGCCGATGGTGTCTGACAGCTGAAAAATGCGGATGCCAAGCTGGGCTAAACGGCTTAACCATTGCTCTACCACTTCCACGTTCCAGGGGTCACCATAGGGGTTGCCGAAGCCCATACTGAGGTAGAGCACCATCTCCTTGCCGGCCGCAACGGTGAGCTCCTGAATCTGCTTGACCCGTTCCAGACTCTCCGCCAGGGTAGCATTGGTATTCCTGAGCTGAAAGGTCTCGCTGACACTAAAGGGGTAGCCGAGATAGTCGATCTCCGGATGAGACAAGGCGGCTTCCGCGCCCCGGCGGTTGGCAACGATGGCGAGTAACTTCGTGTCGGTCTTACTCAGGTCGAGCATTCCGAGCACTTCGGCGGTGTCCCGCATTTGCGGAATGGCCTTCGGGGAAACGAAGCTGCCGAAATCCAGCGTATTGAAACCGCAGGCCAGTAATTTTTGCAGGTAAGCGGCCTTCGTTTCCGATGGAATGAAATCGTGGCGCCCCTGCATAGCATCACGGGGGCATTCGATGATCTTGATGGGGTGGTGGTTGGGCAAAACGTGGTTAGGTAAGCGGTTAAATCAGAAAGAATATCCTTTGTCGGTAAAATTAAAGCTCATTGCCTCAACACCATGGGCTTGATTGTAGTTTTACAAAAAATTATATCCCCGATGATCAAGCACTCTACCACCATCACCGTTATTGGATTCCTGTTGTTGATGATCGGCATCGTTACGCTCTTCCTCAATATGGTCGGCGTCGACCTGATCTTCCTGGACTGGCTCTACCGGATGAACGTCGGCTTATCTTTTGCCGTCCGGCTCGGTATGGTACTCATCGGTATCGTGATGATCTACGTAGCGCAGACGGATTGGGACCGGGAGGAGGCGTGAGGGATTCTTGATTCTCGATTCTTGATTTTGGATTTTGGATTTGGGCGCGGCCGCAGGTGCAATGTGAGTTGAAAAGCAGCGTATGAACACCCTGAAGTCTCGAATCTTCCAGTAGTTCTATAATTTTTACGCTTAGCGTTCCCCTCGAGTAATGCCCTTTTTCTGTCCAGGGCTTTGACGTTAGCATATAGGTGTTACAGCACAGCTAATGGGCCTTATCTGAAATAGCGAATTTATTTGTCTCTAATCCTGGACGGACAGACCGTTTTTAATTTTTTTCCGCAACCCGCAACCCGCAACCCGCAACCCGCAACCCCTACCAGTAAAAAGTCCCACTCAAACTAGGCAGAATGGGCAGCTGGTTCACGCGGGAGTTCGTGATCCGGTCTACGTAGAAGATGTTTTCCCGGTTGTAGGCATTGGTGACGCTGGCGGTAACTTCCAGGCGGCTGTCGGTGCCGAACTCAAAGGTCCGCTGCAGGGAAAGGTCCAAGCGGTGGAAATCGCTCAGGCGCCCGCCGTTCCGGTCGGGGCTAAGCAGAACGCCGAGGTCGCCGTTGCCCGTCAGGATGTTCGGAAGCACGGGAGCGGTCGTCAGGTCGGGCTCTTCGATGAAGCCCAGCGTTTGGGTGAATGGGAAGGCGGATCCGAAGTTAAAGCGGAAGCCAAATTCCCAGGCATTGTCTCCTCCAAAAACATAGGTGCCGTAGGCATTGACGTTGTGCCGGCGATCAAAGCTCGTGGGGTACTCCTGCTCGCCGTCGTCGCGGGTTACGAAACCCAGGCTGTAGTTAGCCGCCAGGAAGACACGCCCGCTGCGGTATTCTCCGCTGATGTCTCCACCGTAGGCGACACCGTCAAGCGTGACAAAGTTGGGGTCCGTAGCCCGCAGCTTATTCCGGTTCAGCTCAATGAGCTGATTGAAACCCTTGTAGTACCCCTCCAAGTTGAAGGTCAGCTTTTCATTAGCATCCACTTCAATACCAACGATGGCGTGAGCCGCCTTCTGGAGGTTGTCCGCAGCGGCGGTTTCTCCGTCTGGCTCAAAGATGGTGCCCTCCGGCCCGACGAGGAAGCCGGTGAAAAAGTTGACAATGTCGAGGTCGTTCTGGGTAGAGATCAGGTTCTGGCTGTAGAGGCCACCGGCAGCCTTCAGACGGATGTTGTCAGTGGCATTGAACTTCAAGCCCAGGCGTGGCTCAAGGCTGAAGGTGTTCTGGCTTGCGTAGTATTGCATCCGCAGGCCGGGTTCCACGATCAGTTTCCCGAAGGTGCCTTTATATTTTCCGTAACCGTTCAGCTCCGTGGTAAAATCTTCCTGAAGGAAGGTGATGCCCAGTGGATTGACGAAGGTGAAGTTGGTGTTCACGCCGTTATAATCGAAGCCGTAGGAGATCTCATTATTTCCGCCGAAGTAGGTGAAGTCGAGCCGGGCAGTGTAGTTGGCCACGGTACTGCTTCGCGGTGCGCCGTCGCGCTCGGCAAGGCTTACGTCATAGGTAGAGGCAGAAATAACGCCGTTGATGACGACGTTGCTGCTGGCCGGTACGATGTTGAAGCTTGCCCCGCCCCCGTTGTTTGTCCAGGCCAGAGAGGCAATGGCGGGTACTTCGAAGTCGTCCGTGAAGTTAAATCCGAATAGGTTGAGCTTAGAACCGTTGCCGCCTACGAGGCTGACTTTGCCGTAGATGTCCTGATAGTTGTAGGGCAGGCCAATGTCCCCCGCCGTTAGGTTCGAGCTGTCTCCAAGGTTGAAGAAATTATCCTGGACGGCGTATTCATAAATGGCTTTACTCGTTTCGGGGAGCAAGCTCCGCTTAGCGGTAAGCAGGAAGCTGATGCTGCTGCCGGAGTCGTTGAGTTTTTTGATAGGGCCTTCGGCGAGGACCTTCGCCTGGAAGGGGCTGGCGGAGACCAGCCCGCCGAATTGCTTCTTGTCCCCTTCCCGCGTCTTGATGTCAACGATGGCAGAAATACGACCGCCATGTTCTGCGTTGAAGCCGCCGGTGTAAACGTCCGCTGAGCGAATGGCTTCCGTCTCGAAAACGGAGAACAAACCGATACTGTGGAAGGGATTATAGATCGTCATGCCATCCAGTAGCAGCTTGTTCTGTACCGGGCTGCCACCTCGGATGTAGAGCTGGCCGCCCTGGTCGCCAGAACTGACAACACCGGGTAATACCGTCAGGTATTGGGCAATGTCCGGCTCACCTCCGGTGGAAGGTACACTCATGATCTCATCGCTGCTGAAGGTTACTTTGGAGACGGCAACGTCGGAGCGGGCCTGTTCCCGCCGGGCACTAACGTCTACCGTCGATAGGCTTACTCCGCTCGGGAGTAAGGTGATCCGCTTATACTCAATCTCGTTTTCAACGGCGATGTTGATGTCGAACTCTATCGTCTCGTAACCGATATAAGAGGCAATGAGCTTATAGTCTCCTACCTGAAGGTTAGCGAAGCTGAAGAAACCATCGATGTTGGTATTAGCCCCCTTATTGAGCCCATCGGCTCCGGTAAGCTGTACGGTGCCAAAGGCAATGGGGTCACCGTTGTCGTTATCATAAACGTTGCCGCGAATAATCGCAGACTGAGCAGATAAAGCAGTGGTGAATATGGAAAGAAGGGTAAGTAGCAGGTAGGGGCGCATAGCTGAGGTTCGGTGAACAGGCGCAAAAGTAGCTAATCACGGGTAAGGTTCAGAGACAGTTTATGTCGGGTATTTGCGGAGGAGCAATTATTCGGGGAATAAAGGAAAGGTACTCCTGCCCACACTGCTCTGTCCACCTCTCTTTGCACCTGCGGCAGCGCCGGAAAAAGGGCTCCGATCAATAAGAACACTCCCTGCCGACGAACTCCTTACCTTTATATCAGGTTTCCCTATTGTTGGCCGTAAAGGAATTTAGCTTCCGGTGCTGCATCCCTGCTATGTTAAAAAAAATCCTCCGCGTTGTACTGGTATTGTTGACCATTTTGCTGCTGTTGCTGGCAGGTGCGGGGGTGGCCATTAATTCCTATCTGAAGTCCGGTAAGCAGGAGATGCTTGACGATCTGGCCGAGAAGACAGGCCTGGAGGTCGCTTTTGCCGACCTCGACTTCCGGTTCTGGAGCACTTTTCCCGTACTCAAGGTCTCCATTGACAGCCTGGTGCTGCGGGATAGTGAACGGCCTTCCTCGGAACCCGCCTTGCTCTCTGCCGAAAAAATTGTTGGAGCCGTTTCGCTCGCTAAGTTATTGACGGATACCCTGATGATTCAGCAAGTCAGTATCCGTGGCGGCGGGCTCTACGTCAAACGGGATTCAGTGGGGACCGCCAATTTGGGACACCCTCCGCAGGAGCCCGCCCCCGCTTCACCGCCGGAGCTCCCCGGTTTACTCAACCCTGCCCTGGACTGGGGAGGCGTAGTTGTTCGTCTGGAAGATTTCGATGTGGCTTACCACTACGCTGCTCAGCACAAAAAAATGGAATTTTACCTGGACAGTTTACAGACCATCGCTGAAAGAGGAACAGGTAAAGAAGTCCATTTTGATGTCAAAATGGAGGCAGACGTAAAAGGCATTGCCTTTAATACTCTGACGGGGCATTACCTGGACAACTCCTCTCTGCGGGGTGAGGTGTTACTTAGCATGCGGGATACTGCCTGGGCTCTTGCTCCATCGTACCTCTACGTTAATGACGAACGCTACAAAATGAGCTTGTTGGTCGGCCGGAACGGCCGTAAAAGCCTGGATCTTGAGGTAGAAAAGGATGCCATCAATTATGAAGAAGCTCTCGCACTGTTACCCCGTGCGCTGCAAAAAAAGTTAAGTAACTACGGGGTGTCCGGCCCCTTCCAGGCGCAGGTCAAAGTAAAGGAACGGCCCGATGAAAGAGAGGATCCGGAAATCAGCGTTGATTTTGCTATTGCCGGGCAGGACGTTACCATCGAGAAGCACTTCTTTAGTAAGGTGCATACTTCCGGTAACTTCACTAACCGGTTGGCGGCTGAGCAGGGGGGGGTACCGGGAAGTAAACAGAACTTCTTAGTAAAGCTGGACAGTACGGAAGGCTATTGGGGGAAGCTTTTAGTGAAAATGCCACAAGCCGTTCTCCGTGGCACAAGGAACGACCTGCGCTTACGGGGCCCCGTGCGGGCCTTCGGCCCGTCCGACGAGATTAACGACGTCGTCAAAACCCGGGATTTTATCTTTAAGGGAGGTCGCTTTCAGCTAAACACATTCGTAGACGCCTCTCTGAATTCGGTGGATGAAATAATCACTACCAGCGATGGAAAACTGACCTTTCGCCAGGTCGATGTTATGTACCGGCCCGCAGGAATTGTTTTCCCTCTACGTTACCTTGAAATGGGCAAGCGGGAGAAGGACATTCAATTTGCTTTGGAGAGTAGTGCCCGAAAATCAGACTTCGCTTTTAAGCTGGAGGGAAAGCTGGATAATCTTCTTCCCTTGCTGTTGGACCGGCCGGCGGAGAACATCCGCACCGACGTTACGCTTACCGCTCCTCGTCTTGGGTGGACAGACTTTCTCAATGTTTTCGGCGAAGACGGCGTTTTGAGCCCGGAAGAAGAAATGAGCGATAAACAGCGTAAGGAGTCCATGAAAAAAGCGCTGCTTGGCCTTCAGGGAGCGTTTCATCCGAGCATTGAAGTGGAAATAGACACCGTGGCTTACTTTGACGTTTTCTCAGTACTGGATTTCAAAACGGGAATGCGGTTTGACGGAGATACTCTGGTGCTGGAACGAACCACCTTTAATTGGGAAGAGAGTGACTTTGGCCTGTCTGCCCGTCTGGGCCTGAAGCAGCCCGCTCAAACGCCCTTCCGCCTTGGGATCAATGCAGAAAATCTGGACCTGAACCGGCTGCGGCCGAGCCTGGAGTACTTTGGGCTTAGCCTTCCGGAAGGGCTGGATTCTTTGCCGGCTGACCTGAACATAGATTTCTACCATAAAGGGGTTATTGATGATACCCTGGGGATTGCCCCCGGGTACAACTTCGGGAAACTGGCCTTTAAGGAAGGTACGGAGAACCAGTTTGCCGGCACGCTGGCCTATCGCCCCGGCCCCGAAGGCATTCAGTCGCAGTTGCAATTAGACGGGGACCCCAGCTTCATTAATCACCTCTTTGCCGCCGAAGACTTTTTCTTTGGCTCCGGAAAGTTTCGCATTAATCTGGATATAACCGGCACCCCGGCCAGGCTGAGTGATCTGATGGAAAACTCCGTCCTCCGTCTGGAGATTGACAGCAGCCGGATTACCTACCGTCCTGCGGCCGTCTATTTGCCCATCCGAAGGTTTGTCGTGGACGCGAAGAACGAACAAGCCACCTTTGAGCTAGAGCTCTTTTCAGAATTTACCCGCAGCCACGTCAACGTCAGTGGAGTGATGGACCGCCTGACTGCCTTCCTGTACCCTGATCTGGGCCGATCTTTCACGATGAAAGCTGACGCCACGGCGCAAAGTATTCGTCTGTCGGATTTTCAGTACCTCATGCCGGCAGAGGTCGGCGCCACGGTGGCAAAGACCGATACGGGCAGCTTTAACCTTCGTCAGTCATTGATGGCAGCAGAGGGTATATTTTCCTCCTTTCGCCCGGATGTCAGCCTGAAGGTGGATACCTTTTTTGCGAACGACGGGACGGAGTTTACGGATATATACGCAGGCTTCCGCCGGGATGATTCTACCCGGCTGATACTGGAGAAGTCCGGTTTCAGCATCGCGGGCGGCGAGGTAGAGTTCTCCGCTACTTATGATTACAACAAAGAGAAGCAATATCCCTTCGCGGTGGAGTGGAAAACGGACTCTTTAGCCCTGGAGGCATTGAGCCGGAAAGCAGACAATATTAAAGGGCTTAGTGGTACACTGCCAAAGGCTTTGCGGGGAATATTATTTACGGAGGGTAAGTTCGAAGGCGTCCTGAACGATCAGCAAAAGAAGATATTGATGGATCAGACCGTAGGGGAAATCGACCTGCGGCTGACCGATGCGGAGATCAGTAATTGGTCCACGCTTCAGAAAATAGGTCGTAAGCTGAGGATGAGGAAGCGCTTTGAGCGGGTGAAAATGACGCCACTGCTGGTTAAAATGAACTTTGACAGCGGTCAGGTCTGGTTGCCGGAAACGGAGATTCAGTCCACCCCCTTACAACTGTTCGTGGAGGGAAGCTACGATACGCTTGGCGGAGCAGACCTGCTGATATCGATCCCGCTGCGCAACATTGGCCGGGGCGTATTGACGGAGGTACCCCCGCTAACGGGCTACGCGCAGGCTGGTCGTAAGGTCTACCTTGTGGTGGAGAACGATAAGGACGGGGCACCAAAAGTTCGCTTCCGGCTGGGGCGCAAACGGTATTTCCGGGACCGGGGCAGGCTGGGAGAACTCAAAAGTATTAAAGCCGCAGAGCGGGAACTGCGCAAGGCAGCAAGGCAAGAGAGGCGGCGCAAACGCAGGATCAAAGAGTAGTAGCGAACAGCAGGGTGGGGTGGCACGGCGCCTTAAAGGCCCTGCATTGCACCTGCGACCGCGCCCCCACAGTCTGGATACTGTTGCCAAAATCTTAAGGTCGCCCGAAAGCCTTCTCTCTCTGGTTAAAACCGACTTAAAAAACCCGGTGGGCTGCAACCCGGTAATGCCTCTTTCGGACCTTAGTAATACCTCAACTAAACAAGCCCGACATGAAGAACCTGTACATTCTTTTAGCTTTTTCCCTGATGGTTACCAGCGGTTGTTCCATAAGCGACCGAATTGAACGCCGTGAAGAGCGCCTGCTGGGCACCTGGGTGATTGACAGAGCTACCTTCGATGAAGATGGTGCTCTTTTCAATAATAACCTCACCGATGAGTTCCGCAACGACCGCATCACTTTCTTCCCGGACGGAACCCTGGAATACGTCGCCGGAAACGGAGAAGTGTTCGCGGGGCCCTGGTTCATTGACGCCCTCCGGGACCTGGACGATGATCTGGAATTTACCCTCGACGCCGACTTCTTCGATAACCGGGGCTTCCTCGCTTTCCGCTGGGTAGGGACCATTAGCCGACTTACCGAAAACAACTTCAATATCAACATTTCAGAAGTCGACGGAACGCTGCGCTTGCGTTGGGACAAGCTTTGAGGTTAGTCTCTTGCTTCGTTAGCTCGTTAGTCTTTCGGGCTGCCGCGTTTAGGAGGGGACTGCGTGTTGGTCTGTTGGTGAGTCGCAAAGCTGACTTACTTATTTCCTCCTAGTCGTTTTTTATACGGATACTTACGTGAGGAGCTCCAGCCTTATTTTTTGCCTCCCATGCCTCCCATGCCTCCCATGCCTCCCATGCCTCCCATGTGCGGTAGCCCAAAGAACCAAAAGACCAACCTACCGAACTACAAGACTGCGAACCGCCGTTCCCATTCCCCCCGAAACCCGGAGGAAATAAAGCCCCGCCGGCACCTCTCCCGTATTCAGTGAAAGCTGTTGCGGCCCGGAGGAGAGCTGGCTGTGGTAAAGCGAGCGAACTGCCCGCCCGGTCGCGTCCACGAGATCGATGCTTACGGGGCCGGCCTCTTTCAGCAAGAAGTCAAGGCGCAGACGCCCTCCCGTAGGGTTGGGACTCACCTCCAGCTGAAGCCGGGCGATGGCCCTGCTATTGGTGGAGGTGCTGAGGTCTCCGCCACCTCTTGCGATTGGGCGGTCAAGATAAACGTGGTGTTCTCCGGCTTCCAGATCAACCACCATGTCGGGGTCATTAACGGTGATGGATTCACCGGTGGCGTAGTCGTACCAGGTGCCGGCGAAGGGGAAAACACTGGCGGTGCGAACGGGGTTAACGTCAAAATTGCCCACAATGGCTGCCGTGCCGTCCGAGCCTTCGAGGTGGACAATCTTTGCGTCCCCTGACAGCTGCTGGCGGGAGATCGTGCCGTGAAGGAAGCTGTAGTTGTTGCGCAGAAAATTCAGATCCGCGATCCAGTTATAGACCTTTTGCCGGTCCGGGTCGTTGCGGTAATCCCAGCGGATGGGCTTATTGTCTACCCGGCAGTTCGGGTCAATACCGCCGCCAGGGCAGTAGTTGATGCTGAAGTCATACCCTAATTCCCCGAATTGCCAGAGCATTTTTGGTCCGGGAATGGTGTAAAAGAAGGTGGAGGCCAGTTGGATACGGCTAAGGCCGGTTGGGCGATTCTTAACGTTGTAACCATTGGCGGAGTTGCCAAATTGATCGTTCTTGAACTGCATCCGCTCTTCGTCATGGCTTTCCATATAGGCGACCAGCCGACGGCTATCGAATCCACGATTGCTGGCCAGAACCTCTCTGATGTTCCCGCCGTAGCCCATGGAGGCCTCCAGGTAAGCATCGTGCGGTTGGAAACCTGACCAGAAATACATCCCGTTTCCGTACTCGGCCAGTTCATTTTCTTCGCTGACCTCAGCCAGGTGTTCCATAATCATGTAGGTCTCATCGTCTATGCTCCAGATATGGTCGGCATAATCCTTCAGGATGGCGACGCGGCTGGCGTCATACTGGTTCCAAAAGCCGACATTGTTGCCGGAAAAAAGCTGAGTGAACCCCTTACTGAGGTCAAATCGGAAGCCGTCGATCCGAAACTCTTCGATCCAGTATTCGAGTCCGGTTTTCACGTACTCTTTCGTCAGGTCGCTTTCGTGGTTAAAGTCATAACCGACGTTGAAGGGGTGGCGGGCGGTGATGTTGAGGTAGGGGTTCTCCGCCGTAGGGCGGAAGGCGGCCTCGTCCCACCACATCCGGGCCAGCGGAGACTGGCCAAAAGCATGGTTGTAGACGACGTCCAGGATGACGGCCATGCCGCGGGCATGGCAGGCGTCAACGAAAGCTTTGAGGTCTTCGGGGCTGCCGTAGTATTTGTCCAGGGCCATGTGGAAACTGGGGTTGTAGCCCCAGCTCAGGTTGCCCTCAAATTCATTGAGGGGCATCAATTCGATGGCATTGACGCCGAGGCGTTCGAGATAATCCAGGGTGTCCGTCAGGGACTTAAAGCTATGGTCTTCGAGGAAGTCACGGATGAGGAGTTCGTAGACGACCATACGCTCGGGGTCCGGGCGATCGTAGGCGTCTTCGGTTTGCCAGTTGTAGGGGGCGACGGCGCGCCGGTGCCAGCTGACGATACCAGTAGTAGCAAGGCTTGGGTAGTCGGGTATACCCGCAAAGGTGGCCTCGCTGATGAAAGGATCGTTGTTGGGGTCCAGCACAAGGGTGCTGTAAGGGTCGGGCTGGCGCAGGTCGCCATCGATCAGGTATTGATACAGGAGGTCTTCTCCTTGTTCGAGGCCGGAGAGGGTGATCCAGAAGGTGGAACCATCAGCGGAGCGTTTCATCCGGCTTTCTGCCGTTGGGGTCCAGTCGTTGAAATTTCCGATAACGAAGACATCTGACTTGCCCGGCGCGCGCAGCTGCAGGGTAACTTCTCCGTTGTCTCCATCAACGGCTCCGGAACGTTGGCCGGCTGGTGGCTCAGCTGTTTCGGGCTCGCCGGTGACGAAGATCACGCGGTCAACTGCAGTTTCCCCGAGGTAGCTGCTACTTATCGTGTAGGTGGTTACTCCGGCGTTTGGCAAGCTTACACTCTCTGAAAAGTCTGTGGCATTTCCGGAAAAAAAGGTGTTGGTTCCATCGGAGAGAAGCAGGTCGCTGGAGATATAGGAAGTTCCGGTCAGGGAAACACTTTCGCCCGCTGCGGCAGAACTAAAGTCCCGGGAAGGTTCCGTAAACTCAACGACGAGTACCGCATCGAGAGTGAAACTCTCAGAAACTTCTTCCGTGCCCCGCCGCGCAACAAAACGAATGATGTGTTCTCCGGGAGTGGTGAAGACGAGCTCCGAGGCCAGTTCTACGTCGGTGGCTGAGGTGACCAGGGTCTCGTTGTCGTAGATCTCCAGGCTTGCCTCCGCCGTAGCGCCGGCTAAAACGGATAATGGTTTACCGAGCGGCCAGTTATCCTGGCCAGGGTTGCCAACCACGGTGAGGCCGAGGGCTCCGCCCCCGGCGCTAACGTCGACGAAGATGTCGGCTCCGCCAGTGGCTTTACCTTCCATCGTGCCGTCCGCATTACGGAAAACAAAGGCGATTTTCTGGATTTCTTCTCCCGCCGGTACGCTGAAATATTCCCGGATGCTGGGGCCGTAAGTATAGGTGAATTTATTGGGCTCGCCGGCTACCGGCGTGAGCTTCCAGTCTGCATTTGCAACTCCCCATTCGGTTTGTACGTACTTCCAGTCGCTTGGGCTGGAGCTGTTATTGGTAATGACGCCGGTATGGAGGTAGACATCGCAGTTGCAGTTGGCCAGCCCACCGGTACCCCGGGTGGCGTCAAAAGTGATGGTTACCGCCTGATCATCCGTTGGGGCGGCGGGGTCCGTGATGATCAACTGGGCCTGCAGGCCCAGGCTGACGCAGAGGGATAGTAGAAAGAGAAATGTCTTTTGCATGATCGAATGAAGTAAGGGTGGAATTCACTTGGTGTTACACGAATATACGCAGGCCGAAAAACCGCTGCCGGAACAATAGATTCTTGTCAGTATGATTTTCGGGGGTGACAAATCTACTGCTTGTCCAACAAAAAAAACACCCGTGAGCAGCTTGCCCACGGGTGTCTTTTGATTGGTCGATGACAATTAGGAGGATTAGTCCTGATTGTCGTAACGGCTGCTGTCGTCGCTGCGCGTCATACGCGGGCGCCGGCTGTGTCCGTAGTCATTGAAGTTGCCACGGCTTTCCATGTCATCGCTGGAGGAGTCACTGCGGTCATAGCGACCACGATCATAACGGCTTCCGCCGCCACCTTCGTCTCCGCCGCTGTTGCGGTCGAACCCGCCGCCGCGACCACCACGGTCATAACGGCTTCCGCCGCCGCTACCGCCGCGATCATAGCTTCCGCCGCCGCCGCCACGACCACCACGGTCGTAACCGCCGCCGCCGCCACGGTCGTAGCCGCCGCCGCCACCGCCACGGTAACCGCCGCCGCCGCCGCCGCCACGGTCGCCACCACCGCCGCCGCCGCCACGGCCACCGCCGCCGCCGCCGCCACCGCCGCCGCCGCCGCCGCCGCCGCCACCGTCACCGCCACCGCCGCCGCCGCCACGGTAACCGCCACCGCCGCCGCCGCCACCGCAACCGCCGCCGCCGCCGCCGTAGCCGCCACCGCCGCCACCGCCGCCACCTTGGCGATCGTTTTCTTTTACAACAATAGTGCGACCGTCAAGGTCGGATTGGTCCAGGGCCTCAATGGCCGCTTTGGCTTCCTCTTCGTTCGGCATTTCTACAAAACCGAAACCGCGCGAACGACCGGTCTCCCGGTCGAGGATGATTTTAACTGACTCTACTTCTCCGTAAGCGCTGAAGGTGTTCTGGAGAGTGTCCTCATCAGTATCCCAGCTTAACCGGGCAACAAATAAGTTCATAATAAAAAAGGAAAATGAAAAAAGAAGATGATATTGAAATAGCGGAAACTAAAAAAGGCGAAAGCGTAGAAACAAAGAACAAAAACATCTAGGATCTCTAAAAACAAATTAGCCTACTCAAAATCCGCTTGGTAAAGCGTTGATGGGAATAATCGTACAGTGACTATCCAAATACGAGACAAAAGTAGGGGCTTTAAAGTTGGTTTTTCGATTTTTCTTAACATTTGAGACAAGCAATCGGTGAAAAGTTGAGGATTTCCCTTGCTCAATTGACTTACCTTGCACCTGCGGGCCCTCGCTGAGCCTTCCTAAATGTCAGCGCTCCACACGCTTAATTTCTACCCAATGGCCATTCGGTTTTTACCTGCTCTTTTTCTCTGTTTACTACTTTTTAGTTGCCTGTCTGAGTCAGACAAAAAGGACAGCCGATACAGTAATTTGAACGATAATCTAGTCCTTCTCTCGAAGGAATTGGTGGCCGATAGAAGAACAGACCGGGCGGAGTTTGTACTTCGTTACGATGAAGACGACACGGAACTCAATGGATATACCACCCTGCCCGTGGCGCTGGATAGCCTGCAGGCACTCCTCAGGAGCTACCCGGAAATAGAGAATAAGGTCAGGCTTTTGCCGGACGCTGCGGTGGGAAACAAAACGGTAGGCATTATCAAAGTCTCCGTTGCTAACCTCCGGTCTGAACCCGGCCATAGCCAGGAGTTGGCCACCCAGGCTTTGCTGGGCACCCCCATCGAAGTCCTTGACCTGGTGGATAACTGGTGCCTCGTCCGGACTCCCGATCGGTACATCGCCTGGCTGGAGCCAGGCGCCTTTACGGCCATGACGGTTCCGGAAGCTAAAATTTGGCTTGAAGGAGAGCTGCTACGCCTGGTTCCCCCTTCCGGCTTTTTAACAGCAGCCCCTGGCGGCACCACCATTATATCTGACCTGGTGGCCGGCAACCTTCTGCGGCCTACCGGCCGCCAGCAAAGCCAATTCCTGGAACTCGCTTTACCTGATAATACTCTGGGCTGGGCTCCGAAGGCCGATTTCGAACCCTCCGGTAACTGGCAAAGCCCCGATGCCTTGTCTACGGATCGTTTACTGGAGGCCGCCCGCAAACTGGCGGGCCGTCCTTACCTCTGGGGTGGGACCAGCCCGAAAGGCATGGACTGTAGTGGCTTCACCAAAACGGCTTATTACTTAAACGGCTACGTGATCCCAAGAGATGCCAGCCAGCAGGTTCATGCCGGAGTGGAAGTTGAGCTAACGGATGATTTTAAAAACCTTGAAGCGGGAGATTTACTGTTCTTCGGCCGCTTTCGGGAGGATGGCAGTGAGAAGATTACCCACGTAGGGGTTTATCTCGGCGATGGGCAATTTCTGCACGCGGGAGCGGACAACGGACGCATTACCACCAACTCCCTGCGGGCAAGTGCCCCGGACTACGCCGAACACCGACTGAAGAGTCTGCTTCGGGCCAGACGTTTATCACCTGATTCTAAAGGTGTTTTGACGGTAAATGATGCTTTCCGTTCGCTGTTGACGAAGTGAGGGAATGGGACTTTATACAAGGTCTTCCTCACTATAGCCCCGATCATCGAGTTCCCGCAGAGGAATTTTTCTCGGCTGGTCCCGCAGATCGGGTAGCGGGCCCGAAAACTCTATGTCCTCTTCTTTCGGGTGAACGTCTTCCGGATCCTTAAGCGGCCCATAAAGACTCAAGCCCTGCATGGCCACCCCGATACCCCAGCCCAAAATGGGCCAGATGGCCCAGAATTGATGGCTGCCTCCCAGAATATTGAGAGCGATAAAGAAAACACTCATGACCAGATAGGTCCTGAAATGACGCTTAAAATCAATCTGCTTTTCGCGGAGTGTCTTCTCTTCGTATTTGGGTTTGCGTTTACGGCTCATGATGTAGGAACGTAGAAATTAGTAAGGTGTTATTTTCGGTAGTATCGAAAATACAACAAGAAAATTAATGCTAAAAGAGCCTTCTCGTCAGAGGCGGGCAATAATGGTCTTGTTTCCCTTTACCTTCTGATTCAGTTCTACCTCTGTTTTGGTGCCCAGGGGAAGAAAAATATCTACCCGACTGCCAAATTTTATAAATCCAAAATCTTCTCCCTGCCGTACGGCCTGGCCGACTTCCAGGTAGTTCTTAATGCGCTTAGCCAATGCTCCGGCGATTTGGCGAAGTAGAATTTCTGTCTTCCCGTTATCAATAACAACGGTCGTTCTTTCGTTTTCCGTACTGCTTTTTGGGTGCCAGGCAACCAGGTATTTGCCCGGGTGGTAGGCATTATACTTTACCTCGCCACCAATGGGGTTACGGTTTACGTGCACATTAACCGGAGACATGAAAATACTCACCTGAAGCCGTTTGTCTTTGAAGTACTCCGTCTCGACGGCTTCTTCAATTACTACTACCTTCCCGTCCGCCGGAGCGTAAACAATAGAGTCGTCTTCAACGGGCACCAGTCGGGGCGGATTACGAAAAAACTGTAGCACGGTAAGGAAGAGGACCAGACTGATCCCGGCAACCAGCAGCGCGATTGCGGGGAATTGCCAAAAGGCCAGTGCGGTAATGACGCCAAGGATAATAACCAGTATCAGGAGCATTCGGCGTCCCTCAGCGTGTATGCGAAGTGGTGATTTCAAGGTTGGGCTTTTTGAATGCGTAAAGATAATAGTAACGTAGATCGGGCAGGTTAGTTGGCTTAAAATACGGGCATTCCACTCCTAAAGGCTACCTGAGCTTCTCCGCGAGCCTTTACTTCCTGTAACATTTTGTCCACGTGCCCCCTGGAAGTCATGGGGTTAGTGAAGGTGCAGCGGAGCCAAACGAGGCCACGTAATTTGGTTTGGACAATGTAGAAATCTGTTTCCTGAATGATTTGAGCGCGGATCATCTGGTTGAGCCCGTTCACTTCTTCTAAGGAAAGTCCCGTCGTTTTGGGGTGATACCTGAAGCAAACAATGTTGGTCTCTGGCAGCACCGCCAGTTCCAATTCCGGTGTTTGACGAACGGCCACCGCACAATGGGCCGCAATGCCATTTACGGAGGTGAGGTAATCCCGGAAGACCTCCGGTCCGTATACGGAAAGGAGACTGAAAACACGCAAGCTCATCATGTTCTTGGTACACTCGAAGGTGCGCCGCCCCATATTGGCCCAGTCTTCTTCACCGGAATCAAAACTTAACAGGTATTCTGCCTTTTGATGAAACGTGCGATAGGCATCACTGCCGTTTTTAAAGAAAACACCAGTAGTCAGCCCTGGTGTCATCATCGTTTTATGGAAATCGACAATGACGCTGTCCGCCCGGTCCATTCCGCGAACCAGGTCCCGTCGGTCAGGGTCCAGGTACTGAGCACCACCATGCGCTCCGTCAACGTGAAACCAAAGCTTGTGCCGTTCCGCAACCTCCGCAATGGAGTCCAAGTCGTCAAAACTTCCCGTACTTGTTGTTCCCGCACTGCCAATGATGGCCAGCGGTGTCAGACCCTTTTTGCGTGCTTCAGCGATGAGACCGTCCAGCTCTTCGGTTTTCATTTTATAGGCTTCATCTGATGGTACGTTGATTATGCCTTGTTCTCCCCAACCCATAATCCGCACGGCGCGGTCAATGCAGTAGTGGGCCTGCTCATTAACTAAAACGCAGGGACGGAAGGGACCATTACCTGCCTGCCAGGCATCCCCTTCGGGCCATTTAGCGGCTCTGGCAGCAAGTAGCGCGGTAAGATTGGCCAGGGTGCCGCCGTTGGTCATAAAGCCACCCGTGGCAGAAGACAGGCCCAGCATGTTAGCGAAAGCTTCCATTACGAGCCTTTCCATTACGGCTCCGGTACTGCCCATCTCATAAATGGCCGTGCTTCCATTAATAATACCGTTAAGCAGATCTCCCAGCGCGCTAAGTGGAGCTGGTGGATTTACCTGGTGACCCATGTAGGCAGGAGCGTGCAGGTGCAGACTGTGGCGAAGCATGAGTTCATACAAATCCTCCGGCTTAGTCTTGTTGTTTGACAGCAAAGACCGGAAGGTGGACAGTAAATCCTCTGGTGCAACGAGCGGATTGGCGGGCAGGGTGGGGCAGGCTTCCAGGTAGTCAGCCAGCTGGTCCACCAGGGCGTGGCCCTGGCGGCGGAAGTCGCCGGGAGCATAAACTTGTTCAAGTAGCGGTGTCATGTACGGAATAGTTATGGGGCAATAGTACACTTTTTGGGGCAGTCATCAGGATATCACAAAGGACTTGGCGCAGCCGCAGGTGCAAGCAATGGTTAATGGCATGGGTAAAGCCCGGAAAACGGTTTTCCAAACTTTATGGAGGTTCTTTTAAGCTTGTTTTGTAATCAAAAAAGTTTCATTTTTGCGTTTTTATTGAGTTGTAGATGTTTTTGGCGTTAAAAAGTGAAAAATTATTTGTTTTAAAGTTGCTTTTAATTCAAACAAAGCCTAAATTTGTTTTATCAACAGCGGTTTTCAAACATGGATTTACAAATTCTCATCAGTAAGAAAGGTACCCGGGTCGTGAAGGCTACGGAGCTCCACCGGGCACTTGGCCTGGCGGACCATCATTACCAAAACAATGTTCGTCATTGGTTGAAGGATGTCTTTCAGTTTACGGATGGCATCCGCCGGCCTGAAGGTCTGAAAGACTATGCCCGTTCTCCCCAAAGCAAAGGGGCGCTGATGCAGGAGTACTACCTTCAGCTGGAGTTGGCCAAGCTCATTGCTCTAAGCAGTAAGTCGAAGGTCAAGCAAGCCATCGCCACTAAGCTCAGTAAAGAAGAAAAAGTATATCCGGAACACGTTAGCCTTACCGCTGCAGAAACGCTTGAACTACTCGAGCAAACAAAAGCGATGGCCCGCATCAGCTGCCAAAAAGCAGCGGAGAGCCGCCACTTGGCTTATTACACTTCTAAGCGGGGATCGAGTGAGTTCTGGAACCACTTCCGTAAGGAAAATGTAGTACTGACTACTATGGCCGATCTCCGTGACCAACTCGAACATCGCGGACAGAAACCCTCCGCCCGCTTTGATCTCCGTGATCTGCTGATCCGTGCAGATGCCTATGAACTTATCCGGGTAGGCATCATCGATCACTACGCTGCACTGGGAAATTCCCTGCCCTACGCTCAGGAGCTCGGCCGGTTGGCAAAAGAGCTGGCTATCCAACTCCGCCTCGAAGTAGTAGATGACCGTAAGGGTGACCTCCTCTTCGCTCCGGTTGCGGACGCGGAAGTTGTCCGGAAGTTGCAACGGGTAGCGGCCTGATTGGAATGACCTGTCTTCGCCCTTCAAGGGCGATTCACCTCGTGGTTGCTTGCGGTAGAATTCTAGAACGGAATAGATAGAAACCTATCCTAATAAGCGGTTATTTCCCCTTCCCCGCTGCGAAGCAGCCTTTCTCCCTTCTGCGTCCACTCCTCCTTCCGCGTCCTTCTGCGTGAAACTCCTCCGTCTACGTAAGTCCCTCTGTGATCACCTCCGCGCCCCTCCGTGTTTCCCCTTCCTCGCTGCGGAGCAGCCTTTCTCCCTTCTGCGTCCACTCCTCCTTCCGCGTCCTTCTGCGTGAAACTTCTCCTTCTAGGTAAGTCCCTCTGTGATCACCTCCGCGCCCCTCCGTGTTTCCCCTTCCCCGCTGCGGAGCAGCCTTTCTCCCTTCTGCGTCCACTCCCCCCTCCGCGTCCTTCTGCGTGAAACCTCTCCTTCTACGTAAGTCCCTCTGTGATCACCTCCGCGCCCCTCCGTGTTTCCCCTTCCCCGCTGCGAAGCAGCTTTTCCCCCATCCACAACCTCCTTTCCCTCCCCACGCCCTATTTTGCCGCGATGAAGCAAGATCTCATCCGCCCCTTCCTGTTATTCTTTCTTTTCTCCGGTCTGTCTGTGCTTACCGCCCAGACCGAAAAGGACTCCCCCACAAGTTTCAAAAACTGGGAAATTAAGCCCATCCTCGGCGTTCAGCTCTGGAGTACTTACACTATGGGTCATCAGGACTATGTGCCTGAATCCGATACGTACGTTGATGCTTCCGACCGTCTAAACTTTCTCGTCCGCCGGATGCGCTTCGGCTCAACGGCAAAGATTGGTGACCGGCTTTTTCTGAAGTTTCTGGGTGCCGCCGACTGGATCGGTGAAGACCAGCGATCCGGCCCTCCCGGAGGGGTCAACAACGGCGCGTTCCCTAATGCCCAAATCTGGGACATCTTCGCTCAGTACAAACTCAGCCCTAAAAGTGAGGCCCTGTACGTGATCGGTGGTTACCTGCGCCCGCCCGTTGGGCGGGAGAGCATGAGCGGTGCTCTGGGAACGAGTAGTATGGAAAAAGGATTCAACCAATGGTATATGCGACAGCACCTGACGGGAACGGGCCCTGGTGGCGCCGGAGGTGTTTATCTTGGAGGGCTTTCGTCTTTGTCAGAAAAGATTCACGTCGATTACCGGGCGGGTGTTTTTAACCCGCAGAACAACGGGATTACGGGCGGACGCACCTCCAGTTCCCTGTTGGTAAGCCGACTCAACTTCATGTTCGGTGATCCGGAGAAGGAGACCTGGACGTACGGCCTGCCCGCCGCGAATAGCTTTGGTAAACGCCGCACCGTCGCATTGGCTCTTAACCTCGCCAACGAAGGCCCGACCGGCGCTGCTCCGGAAGGCACCTCTCTTCTGGGGGTTGATGGTTTGATTAACCTTGGCCACTTTCACCTCGAAGGCGAATACCATCGAATGATCCGCAAGTCATCAGAGCCCGACCTGGAATCCGCCACCTGGATGATCCGTACCGGGGTGAACATTGATGTTTCCCCCGCTGGTGCTGACGTACCACGATATCTGGAGCCCAGTCTGATGTTTTACGGCTTCGACGGCACGACGGATATTGAGGACTATCCTGCCGTGTTAGCCACCAACTACTTTGGGGGTAGGGAGACGATCATCAATGCCGGCGTGAATTATCACCTGGTACCGGGCAAAGTCCGCATCGGCTTGCACTACACCGCCATCTCCGGAGACCGGGGAGATCTGCCGGCCGATGGCCAGCTCAGTCACTACTTCTCTCAGCCCGGTGTCGGGGGCATTCAGCGGGGAGATTATGCAGGGTTTGAGTTGATTTTGAATTATTAGTATTTGAAACTTTTTGTTATTTTGCATAATGTATCATCATACTAAAAACAAAGGAGATGTTGGAGTCGGATTTGTTATCGCAGACCTGATGTCAAAAGGCATTCATGTTTGCTTACCCATTTCCGAACATCTGCCTTTTGACCTCATCGCCGTCTATCCTGAAGGTCGGTTATCCCGTCTTTCAGTAAAGTATAGATCCGTGACCAAAGGAAGGATAGAGGTTGGGTTTAAGTCAACTTATTCCACCTCAAAAGGTATTTCCGTAGTTCCAATTGATAAATATATGGTTGACGCTATTGCGATATACTGCCCTGATACCAAGGAGGTTTATTACGTTGATCATCATAAATTTAACACCTCTGTTATTCTAAGAATTGATCCTCCTATGAACAATCAAACTAAAGGCGTTAACTTTGCGCGCAACTTTAGAGATCCTTTCGATCTTTAAGATAGTATCCGCTCCGTTAGCTCAGCTGGATAGAGCAGGGAACTTCTAATTCTCAGGTCATAGGTTCGAGTCCTATACGGGGTACTTTCAAAAGGGCAGTCGTGAAAACGGCTGCCCTTGCTCATTTTCAAGAAGGAGGAATCGGCTAAGTCATCGTGCAGGCTACGGCGGTGGTGCGTTCAGATGGACTTAGTGCGGGACAAAAGTCAGGGGCGGCGGTAAGCATTGCTCCCCACCTTTTACTTTGCACCTGCGTCCGCGCCCACCTCCGTTAGATAGGCAATCGAACAAAGCTTATCACCGAGTGCTTTATCTTCGACCAACGAAAAACCAACACCCATGAAATTTATCAAAGTTATTTTCCTGTTTCCGCTACTGTTTTTATTCAGCGCCTGTGGCGGAGATGCCCCGGAAACGATGGACGACCGGACATCAGAAGAAGGCACAGGAGAAGCCATATTAGAGGATCCCAACGGAGACAACACGGATAACTACGCCATTGACAATGAAGACCCCTACCTGATTTCGACCGATGGTTTACTGGGCATGACGCCGGGGAAATTGCTGGCTGATTTCTCCGCAGGCCTCCGGGAAGGAAAGTTAGATACCCCCGAGGGGGAATTTGATGTCTTGTACATCGACGGTGCTGAAGGCGAAGAACTCGGCTACCTGGTTCCGGAGCCCCGCGACGAAAGAATGATCGGAGAGATCACCATTACTTCCTCCAAAGTAGTGACAGCACCGGGCCTGCGGGTGGGTAACACTTTTGCCGAATTGCAAGAACGCCTGGCGGGCGACCTGGAAGTCTATGGATCCGAAGTGGAAGGCCGCACTTATGCCGTCAGCGATGGCGTCTGGTACCGTTTAGATGCCGGTAACTGGATGCAGGACGTAGATCAGGGCTCCATTCCGCCGGATACTAAGGTCATCGAAATTGTACTGCCCCGTATCTGATGGCGGAAGAAAGCCACCCACTGCTGGTTACCATTATTCTCGCCGCCGGGGAATCCCGGCGGATGGGGAAGCCTAAGCTTTTTCTGGATGTGGGGAAGGGGAGTATGCTTCAGCATGCTGTCAATGTCGCACTTGATCACCCTTTAGTGGTCGTCACCGGGGCATATCCTGTACAGACACAAGACCACCTGTCAGGAATCGAAGGCATCACCTTTGCGCATAACCCCGACTGGGAAAAGGGGATGGCCTCCAGTATTGCCATTGGCGTGCGTGCTGCCAGCCGATACAATCCGGCAGGTTACTTCATCACCCTGGCGGATCAGCCGTCCTTAAGTGTGGAGTCTCTTGCTTTACTGGCAGACTCTTTTCTACGAAATCCCGATAAGATCGTCGCTACCTGGTATCCTGAGCGGCTTGGCGTCCCCGCCATCTTTCCCGCCCGCTATAAAGATGATCTTCTATCCGGCGAAGGGCAGCGAGGTGCCCGTTCCTTGATCAAAGAGGCAGGAGACGAAGTAGAAGTTGTCCGTTTTCACCAACCGCCCGTTGATATTGACACCCCGGAAGAGTATCGAAACTGGATAGAGGACAGAACTAAGCGCTACTAAAGCAATTCTTCTACCATTCTGAAAGGAACAGGCTGCCCCACTGAGCTCCATTTTCTTCGGGTACCGCGGTGGTTGCCACCTCCAAGTCCGCCCCCCAACGTACCTTGCCATCCCATGCAGGAAATCCGTCAAATCATTCAGCTTTACGATGAACTGAAGGCCGAGGAAGTCGCCTGTGCGCTGGCCGTAGTGGTAAGCGTTGAGCAATCGTCTTACCGGCGGGTCGGAGCCCGCCTGTTGGTGTCCGAAGACGGCCGCTACGTAGGGGGCATCAGCGGAGGCTGCCTGGAGGGCGACGCGCTGCGGCGCGCCCGGCGCGCCATCCTGGCCGGCAAGCCTTCCACCCACGTCTACGATACGGTTGACGGGGAAGATGCCGTCATTGGCATTGGTCTTGGTTGCGAAGGCCGGATTGAAGTATTGTTTCTGCCCCTGAGGTTCACGCAGGCAGACAATGAAATTGAAATCCTCCGCCAATTAGCAGGAACCCGTACCCCCCGCGTGATTACCCGCTTGCTGAAGTCCGACGGACCGTCAATGACCATGGGCTACCAGCCTCGCACGGAGGATCAATTAGAAGAGTTGGGAGAAATACTGGGACATCCCCTCGCAGAAGTTGGTCGTAGTATCCTCGCTGAAGGAAGAAGTAAGGTCGTTGAGATCGCCAACGGGGCAGGGCGTAAACAAGTCGTTTATTTCGAAGTGCTGCAGCCCGAAATTCACTTGGTGGTAACCGGTACCAATTACGATATACCCGCTACACTCATCGCTACCAGAAATCTTGGCTGGCACACCACCGTGGTGGGCGCACGACGAAAATTTACCAGCGAAATCAGCCGTTTAGCCGATCAAATCCTCGATTACAGCCAGGTTGATGAAGTTAGCCTGGACGCTGCCACTGCCGTCGTTCTGATGTCTCATGACTATGACTGGGACCGTAAAATGGTTAAGCACTTTCTTCCCCGACAGCCAGCCTATTTCGGTATGCTCGGGCCCCGTAAACGAGTGAAGAAAATGGCGGATAGCCTGAAGACAGATTCAACACTAAACCTGCTGGAGTACCCCAACCTGTATTCTCCCGTAGGCTTAGACATCGGTGCTGAGACACCTCCGGAAATTGCCGCCAGCCTGATCGCCGAAATCATTATGGCTTTCCGTGGCCGCAGCGGGGGAGCGCTCCGAAACCGGAAGGGGAGTATTCACTGAGGCGGTTTTCCGGAAGTACTATCTTCTTCGCTAAGGCATCCGTTTTAGCCCAGGTCGCCTTGCGTTGTCCGCGTAGGTGCCGCTTGAAATTGCACTTCAATTTTGTAGTTAGGCCCAATACCCCGCACCACGGGTTGAAACATCGTGTTCATAAGTTCCCGGGCCTGGGTTTTGGATTTGCTCATGATGTTGCTCTCAAGGGCTTCTGCCCGAAAAGCTTCCCGCAGACTGTTTACCCCTTCGTTAATGTTGACACTCTCAATTTCCCGCATCCAGCCGATGTCTAGCTTTTCAATTTTGGGAAGTACTTCATGGCTGAGAATCATGGGTTCCGGAAGCGTGATGAGCACCGTTTTACTTCTCTCGTCGAGGTCAACGGTGAAGTAGTCGTTGAGTCGGAAACCAACCTTAAGAATGGAAATGGCGGTAATCTCTACGTCGGTTTCTGATACATTTAGTCCCCAGATAGAAGTCTGAAGTTGTTTGTTGATACCTTTTTTATCCCGGACCTCCATGGTGGCCAGTTCCCCGATCACATTTTCGACTTTCTGCTGAAAGAGCCCTTTACTTTGACTGAAATCATCAATGGCGGCCCGTTCTGCCATCCGGGCCATCATGGGCTTCAGTGCTTCGCCGGTAGCTATTTTACAGGGGTTTTGTACGTCAGCTCCCTTGGCGAGGATATTCCCGTTACGCGTTCGGATCACGGCAGCAATAACCTTGTTGACCATGAAGCAGGTGTAATTTGACGCAACTTCCTCGAAGATCTCCGTCAGTTTACGGCCGCCTTCTTCATACCAGGCCTCGTACACCGCAGCGGAGGTATCCCGCATTCGCATAAAGTCCGTGTAATAGAGGTCTTTCATTTGGGGGTGTTGCCGATCGTATTCCCGTAATACTTCCGTCCGCAGGCTGTCATTGAGTCCCATCCGGTTGCTTACGTGCTTTAGTATATCTGTATTGATATCATAGACGAGCTGATCAAACTCCCGGCGGTAACGCAGGGGGTTTTGCAGGATAGCTAACGCCGTCTCCGGGTCGATCGTCACCTGGAAATCTGCGGGCATATACTGCAGCTGATACTCCGCAGGCTTAGCCAGGAAGCTGCCGGGGGTGCCCCGGTAATACTTATAGGCCAGGGTGCCGAGAATGCCCGTGATGAGCACCACGATTAGCATCTGCGTCATATTGGTTTTCTTCGCAGGGGGTCTTCCTTCAGGCATATACTCATTAAGTAGCGTCGGCCGTTGGGCCGACTGGGTTACGCCGACCTTCAGGTCGGTTGATCAAACATTAAATGGTCGGAGCAGCCTCCAACAAGTCAAACAATTGGACGGACTGAACGGCTTCCGTCACATCATGAACGCGCAGAATATCTGCTCCCTGCTGCAGGGCAAAAAGGTGGAGAGCAGTAGTTGCACTCAGGCTTTCTGCGGCCGTTATCCCCAGTGGTCGCCAAATGGATGACTTCCGGCTGATGCCCGCCAGAACCGGCACGCCCAGCTGTTTGAAAACAGACAAATTGCGGAGTAGTTCGTAATTCTGCTGTACGGATTTACCGAAACCCCAGCCGGGATCGACAATGATGTCATTTACGCCGGATTCCCGCAGGGAGATCATTTTTTCCGCCAGGAAGTCCCATACGGCGGTGACGACATTGTCGCCGTAGCTGTCCGTAAACTGCTGCATATCTTCCGGGCTGCCGGGCATGTGCATCAAGACGTAGGGAACACGAAGTTCGGGTAGAAGTGGAAATAAGTCCGGGTCGAATTTTCCGGCGCTGATGTCATTGATGATGGCCGCGCCTGCCCTCACAGCAGCCCGGGCAGTATCTGCATAGATTGTGTCACAGCTGACGTAAGCTTCCGGCAGAGCCGCCATGATGGCTTCAATAACGGGCTGCACCCGGTCAATTTCTTCTGCCGCAGAAATCAGTTTTGCACCGGGCCGGCTACTCATTCCCCCAACGTCCAGAAAGGTAGCTCCTTCTTTCAGCATATTCCCCGCCCGGTCAACAGCCTGCTGTACGGAAGCCACCCGGCTGTCGGCGTGGAAGCTGTCAGGGGTGACGTTCAGGATCCCCATGATGAGTGGGCGTTCAGAAACGAGGAGACGACCGTTGCAGTTTAGTGTCATATGGTAGCGCCGGCCTTCAGACCGGAGGTGGTTAGCGCTGGCATTGCCGCCAGACAAACGCTAAGATATTAGCAAAAACTAATTACGAGGCGAATTCCCTAACTTTGCTTGACTGATACCGGCCTTGAGGCCGCTGATAAAAATGATGTATACCGAACAGAACATCCGGGGTCTGGCGATTAATTTTTTGCGCCAGCACTACAAGCACCGGCCTCGGTCGGGGACGAGTGGTACGCGGGTGGTCTCAAAAGTGCATTACTATCAGGGCGTAACGATTGATGCCCGCCTGGCCTATCAAAAACCAGACTTAAGTTGGTTTACGGCAACGGTGGAGGCAACGAGTCTTGATCGGGCGCACGAGGTGTTGTACCGGGTTAATTACTTCCGGATCGCGATGCACGCGATGGCGTTTACGCTGGCGGTCATGGTCTTCTTTCTGGCGCTGACGCAGGTGCAGGGGGAGTCCGTTTGGCAGTGGTTTGGCCGCCCGAAGGTTTACCTCTTTTTACTGACAAGTACATTCGCCACCTTTGGCCTGGCGGCCATCATCCTGAGCCGGATTAAATACTACCGGTACATCTATGCCATTGCCCAGTTTATTCGTTTTCATGCGGATGCACAGTGGGTGGCCTTCGATAAGCAGATTTTTGAAAACGTTCCCCGGCGGTACTACGAAGAGCTGGAAAGACAGTGCATTCGCTTTGGCTTCGGGCTGATGGAAGTAGGGGAGGAGAATAAGGTCCGCTGGGTGATTGAACCCAGCCATATTGACCAGTTTGCGGGCAGCCGGAGCCGATTGCCGGTGTGGGTAGCTGCCGTTCAGGCACCGCCGCTCATGCGGCGGCTCCAAAAATCATTGCCCCTGGGGAAAGTCCCTGCACCTGCGGCCGCGCCCCCCGTGCCAACTGATGGATTAACGGACCCGCTGGACGTAGGTAGTTACCTGCCCAGTGCCGTCGTCCGTGAGGCAGATTACGCCGCCGCCGTCGTCCCCGCCAGGCGGGGCCGGACACCCTGGTATAAGCAGCCCGTTCGCTTCACCAAAAGCCTCCGCTGGAAGGCTCGTAATGCTTATCGTTCTCTCTACCCGGACGAAATCAGAACCCGCCCCGGTTACTATGAACTCCCCGGGTGGCTGGTGGCCACGATCTTCGTGCTGCTCCTGCTGCTGAGCTACCTCTTCTATGAGCAGTCGCGCTGGGAAGTAGTGGCCCGGCCGGGAGACAAAGACGCCGTCACCGAGCTGCCACCACTCGAACCAGCCGCCTCCCCCGAACGCAGTGACGCCAGCCCGGAGCTCTTACCCGGTGAGTACGACCACCGCCTCTCCTCTAATGAAGTGGTGCCGGAGCGCGAACTCCGCGTAGACCCGCCTTCCATCGTGGAGGCAACCGTAGAGACTGACGTGATTCAGGTATATCGCATTACGGAAGACGGAGAGGCAAGCATCGACTACGACTGTCTGCCGCTCTACCAACTCACGGGTACTTTCTATCTGCTCGAAGAAGGGCGCTATCCGGAGTATTCCATTGCCCTCGAAAGAGCTAAGTACCTCAATGGCCGCTACGGGATGGCCACTACGGTTGCGCTCAACAACTGTGTCGAAGTCGGACGTTCCGGATACCTGATTTATCTCGGGGAGATACTGGAAAGTGAAGCGAGTGCCAACTTCCGTCTCCGCCAGTTACTGACGGATTTTGGGTTGGAGACAGAAGTGCTGGTGGTGAAATAGCAGGATAGTATTTCGTAGGAATCACGGCTCGAACAGGCGTCGCTTACAGGCACAGGGCACGCCCTGTGCCTGTAAGTTAGCATCATCGTAGGGAAATCGAAATAAGTTAGAGTACCTTATGGTAACACCACTGCTAACCTACTCCATCACTTCAACTCTCCGGCGCCTTCCCGGTAAAGCTCCGGTTCGTCCCCCGTACAAATGATAACGGTACTGGGCATCGTTCCTCCAATGCCGCCGTCGATGACGGCGTCCACCCGTTTTCCATAGGCATCGTAGATGTCTTGTGGGTCTGTGTAGTATTCCGAGATATCGTCTCCGGTCTTAAGACTGGCGGTGAGAATCGGGCGGCCTAATCCACGGACGAGGGCATCGACGATGTTATTGTCGATGATACGGACACCGATCGTCTCTTTGCGGTTCTTAAGGATCTTCGGCGTCTTGTTATTGGAGTTCAGGATGAAGGTGAACGGGCCGGGAAGGTTATGCTTCATAACCCGGAAAACGTCGTTGTTAATCGTTTTGGAATATTCGGTTACCTGGCTGATGTCCTGGCAGATGAAACTGAACATTGCCTTGCTGGGGTCAAGCCCCCGTAGTTTGGCTACGCGCTCTACGGCATTCTTATTGGTGATGTCACAGCCAATGCCGTAGACGGTATCCGTTGGGTAGATAATGACTCCTCCGTCTTCAAGGATGTCGATCATCTGCTGAATAAGACGTTGTTGCGGGTTTTCAGTATTGATGGATACGAGCATGGGCGGGTATGGTTTGGTTTATTTGGGCTTAATATAGGTGTACCGGATGAATTATTGGAAAGTATATCTGATGACAGAACCAAAAGGGGCTTATATTGCGTTATTCCTACGATCCTAAACTGACCATATGAGGTGGTATTTCCTGCTTTACTTGTTATTTCCATTGGTGCTCACGGCACAAACTTCTGCCTCCAGATTAGCGATGGCGGACGCTTACGAAGCAGGGAAAGTTGGCTCCGTCCCGCGTGCAGCCTATCCTACTTATGATCTTTACGTCAGGATTATGAATGATCTGGCGGCACAATATCCAGGTAGCTGCCGCCTCGAAAACTGGGGCACCTTGCCCTCCGGTCGTGAAATCCTAACCCTGCGAATTACGAAAAATATTGCCACCGCCGTTGGCCGGCCGCAGGTATTATGTACCGCTTCTATGCACGGTGATGAGACGGCGGGCTACTGGATGTTACTTCGGCTGGCTGAGGAACTGCTCAGGAATAATCCCGGCAGGTTGACCAACGATCTGGAAATTTATATCAACCCCTTAGCCAACCCCGACGGGGCTTTCGCCGGAGGAAACAATACCCTTAGCCGCTCACGGCGGGGCAATGCTCACGGTGTCGATCTGAACCGCAACTACCCCGACCCCGATGACGGGGCGCACCCTGACCGGCAGGAATACCAGCCTGAAACCACCATCTTCATGCGGGCCGCCAGGGAGCACAGCTTTGACCTGGCCGTCAATATTCACGCAGGAGCAGAAGTTTTTAATTACCCATGGGATACTTACCGGGACCGACACGCTGATACCGAATGGTGGCGACGGGTAAGCCGGGATTTTGCCGAAAGAGCGCAAGCCGCCAGCGGCCGGGATAATTACTTCCAGGACCGCCACAACGGTGTCACCAATGGCCATGATTGGTATCCCATTGCGGGCTCCCGCCAGGACTACATGAATTATTACCACCGTTGCCGGGAAGCAACCCTTGAAATCAGTGACGCCAAGCGGTTTCCCTCCCGTGACCTCCCGGAGCTCTGGACTTACGCCAGCCCCTCTCTGCTGGGGTACATCAGCGAAGCCCGCTACGGCTTCCATGGTACGGTGACGGACCGATACACCGGAGAGCCCATCAGAGCTAAGCTGCACATTCCTGGCCATGACCAGCGTAATTCCGCCATATTCGCGGATGGCAACAACGGAGACTTTCACCGTTACCTCTCCGCCGGAACCTATCAGATCGAGTTCTCCGCTAATGGTTATCGTAGCGAATGGAGAACCTTGTACCTCGACGACGGTGAGCAAGTGAATATGGACATTGAGCTGGAACGCCTTCGGCCCGGCTCCCGACCCGCTAAACGGGACAAGCGGTAGCCATCATCAATACCCGATACTAACCCCACTTTCCTGGTAGCCAATCCGCTGCGCTACGGCACGAAGTGTATCCCCCCTGACGTAATCAATGGGGCCGGTGTAAACCTGCCAGACAGGGTTTTTTTCTCCCGGCGTAACCATCTGGTAGGCGATTTGAGCACCCGGGGTTTTGCTGCTCAGCAGGAAGCGCCCCAGGCTGTCACGGCTGGCCTGCGGCCGGCCGGTAACGGGCATTTCTTCCTTCCCGTTCCAGAACCGGTCCACGAGTTCAATTTCGTTGATCGCTCCGAGGTCGCCTACCTCAGCGAGCCATTCATCCGTTGCGCCGCGTAGCTCGGCGAGCTTATCGGCGTAGTTCGGGTTCGCCGCCAGATTGTTGAGCTCGTAAGGGTCCGCCTGTGTATCGAAAAGCTCCTCGGCGGGTTTTGCTTTCCGGAACCACTGGGCCTGGGCATCGGTGAGGGTGCCGGCATCTCTTCCCTGAAGGAGAGATTGCATGGCGTTCATCTGCTCGCGGTAGACGACCGGGAGATAGTAGCCCCGCTCCGGGTAGTAATTGCGGAGGTATTTGAAGCGCCCGTCGCGGGCGGCCCGGATGCGGTCGTAAAAACCATCGAGGCGGTCAGAGGCGGCGAAGATGTACTTGCGGGCATCGGCAGCTTGCTCGCCGAGGATGGCCTGTCCCTGCAGGTAATCCGGCAGCTCGATACCGGCCAGGCTGAAGGCAGTTGGTGCCAGATCCACGAAACTGAACAAAGTAGAGTCAATCTCTCCCGCCCGGCGATCATCGGGCCAGGCAACAATCATGGGTACCCGCAGACCGCTGTCGTAAAGCAGTCGTTTCTGTCGGGGCAGCGGGCCGCCGTGGTCGCTGTAGAAGAAGATGATGGTATTGTCGGCTAACCCGTCTTCCTCCAACTGATCCAGTAGCAGGCCAACTTGCTGATCCAGAATTTCGATGTTACTGTACACCCGGGCTACGTCGGTGCGGGTGGGGGCATCGTCCACCAGATAGGGCGGCAGGGGGACATCATCGGGGGAAACCGTTAATGCCGGCCGCCCCGCGCCCTTAATGACGCCGGTTAGTTCCTCCACCGTTGAGGTGTCCGAAGAAAAATGAGGCCTGATGCGAAAGTGACGGGGGTTGGTTTGCCAAATCTGGCTCTCGTGAGTAACCTCCATGTTGAAAATACTGAAGAAAGGCTGCCTGGGGTCTTTACGATGGCGCCAGTGGGCTTTAGAACCCTTATCATCCCAGGCTGTTTTCGGGGCCCGAAGCTGATAGTCTTCTTTTCGGTTGTTGGAGGTGAAGTAGCCATTTTCCCGAAATACCTGAGACATCATTTTTACCTCCGGCGGCGGCAATGCGCCATAGCTGCCGGGCAGGCCGATGGCGCGTAGCTCGGTGGCTTTCCCGTAGCTCATAGTACGCATATTATGGCCGCCGATGCTGATCGGGTACATGCCGGTGGCGATGCAGTTTCGACTCGGCGCGCAGACGCCGGCGACGGAGAAAGTATTTGGGAAACGTACGCCCCGGGCGGCCAGCCGGTCCAGATTCGGGGTGTGGGCCGTGCTGTCGCCGAACATCGAGAGCATCGGGCTGATGTCTTCGCAGGTTAGCCAGAGGATGTTGGGGCGGTCTATCTCACTACGGGGGGCTTCCGTCGTTTCGGCGGCGCGGTCGCAGGTGCAGAGAAAGGTAAAGGAGAGGAGTAAAGTCGGGAGCCAGTGTTTCATGCGGGAAAGATAAAGAATAGGCGCAAAAAAGTCCCTTTTTGCCAGAACGACGGCTTCAGCCGTAGGCTAAAAACAAGCGAAGCGCGTTTTTCCATCTAAAAGGTCGAAGGCTGTCTGCTAAGAGGAACCGCGCAAAGCGCCTGTTCAGACTACGCACAACGCACACAAAAGGGGCTCTCCGGCATCAGCAGCAATCTTGGCGTCGGGATGGGCCGACTGCAGCGTTTACACAGCCCCAGTTTTGGGTCATCCAGATTCGCCTGCATGGTTTTAAGCCGGTCGAGCTTCTGGCGGGCGGTGCGCAGGGTGGCTTCCGTAACGGCTTTGTTGTTGATGGCGTCCATGCGGGAGACGCGGCCGATGGCATCGTCCGGCGTAACGGGGCCGGACATTTCTTCGTAGCCAGCGATCTTCTTTTCCGTCAGCGAAATCTGTTCGGCGAGCTTTTCGGCGAGTTGGGCTTTGTCGATCATGGCAATTACTTTCCAGCTAAGGTAAACAACCTGGAGGCGTTCTCCCGGCAGCCTGAGGTTCATGGCAGGGCAAACGCATCAAACTTCGTTTGCTACGTTTTTGATTGGCGATTGGCGATTTGCTTCGCAGTACTTCGTGCTCTCGATATTTGATTAGCTTCGCTGAGCCCTTCGGGGTTCTTGATTTGCTACCGCAAGTGACAGCTCACTGCGTTCGATCGAAACAAAAATCAACTATTAGGTTACAGTTTTAGATTTGATGCGTTTGCCCTGGGTTCATGGCTGCCGGGGAGAAGCAGACCGTTACTCCAGATTCACCGTCTGATGATTCGGGTACTTCACCGTATACCCGAATTGCATGCTGTGTTCTCCTTTTGGCTGTACAATGAGCTTAGCGGTGAGTATTCCCGTTCGCTCATCCAGGCGAAGTACACGGGGGATGTCAGTTTTGATCTCAATATCCTCATTCCCGCTCACGGGCACCTGATCCTTAATGGTGAGCTGAATGGGCTGATCCTTTTTATTCCGCACAGAGATGGTATAGCCCCGGCTATCGGTCTTCTTGTTGCCAAAGAAGTTTCTCTTCCGGTAGTCCTCCGTGGCTTTGCGTTCAATCACTACACCGGGGTCACGGCCTAAGGAAAGGTTCAGGGTGTCCGCAACCGTCTCCACGTTGAGGCGAGACTCACCGAGGTAAGTGCCCTCAAAAAAGAGGTTGATGTCTCCCGATAGCAGGTCGTATTGCTCCCAATCCGTAACCGAAGCAGTCAGGAAAGCGTCCAGGCTAAACTTGGGGACGGCGTAGTGCGTGTAAGTCGCCGGCAGCGTATGCCGCTTGATTTCTACTTCGCGCGCTTTCCCGTCGGAGGGGATATCGTAGGGTAGCTCAATATCGAAGTTGACGGTGGTCGCCCGCCGTTGGGTTTGTACGGGGACGGGGGCGGATGGGGCGGCTCTGGGAGCAGCGCTTCTGGCTGCCCGGCGACCCCTTGATTTTTTGGCGCGGTTGCTGCCGTACCCAGTAACGACTACCTCGTCCAATAACTCAGTTTCGGCTTGCAGTCGGGTCGTCATCAGTCCAGTAGAGACATTGACGAGTTGCTGACTAAAGCCGAGATAACTTACCCGAAGTTGGGTCGCACTGGCGGGTGCTTCCAGGTAATACTGGCCATCAAAGTCGGTCACCGTTCCAATCTCAGTGCCGGGAACGAGGATGGTAACACCGATCAATGGCTCCCCCGTTTCATCGGTCACTTTGCCGTGTAATTTCCGGAAACCGGTTTGTACTTGTGCTTTTGCTCCCGGCCGGTACACTGGCGGGCGGTTGTTGTAGCCCAGCCGCCACATCGGCAGGGTAGGGGCAATGGCGTTGGCCGAAGGGTCTCCGGTGCTGAGCTTCAGGCGCACGCCGGCCCAGTCTTCACCACTGTTCTGGCTCACTCTGGCGCGGTAGCGAAGGTCAACGGGCTGGCTGATGTCAGCCACCCGCACGTCGTAGTGCGGGACCCAACGGGCGTTGGGCACGAGATAGGTAATGACAAAATCGCTTTTGGTGGCGGATTTGTTTTGGGTGATGACGACGACCTCAGCGGTGGTTTTTACCTCTTCGGTTTTTCCTGCTTCGGCGAGCTGTTGCTGGAGTAAGGCCCGCTGATCTTTTAGTGAATCAAGGCTTCTGCTAATGGCGAGTTGCCGGAGCCGGATGTGAGTAATTCGCTCCCGGTGAAAATTGACCGCTTCCACCAGGTCCTGGGCGTCAAGACCGGTTTGCGGGCTGGCGACCACCCGGTTCAGGGCCAGGATGTCTTCTTCCTCTTTCAGAATACGGTAGCGGGTGCTGAGCAATGCTTTCTGCTCGTCGAGCTGATCTATTTGATCATAAATGTTATCGGCTTCCGGATTCTCTTTGGGCCGCTCATTGAACTTGAGACGGTGGCTTACGGAAAGAACAGTAAGGTCTTCGTCATCGGCCTTGATCTGGATACTCTTTGGATCCATCTCTGCCGTTAAGCCGGTGAAGACCAGTTGGTTTTTACCCGTAGCAGCTGAGACTTTCGCCATGCGGCTCACCTGCGCTCCTTCAAGGAAAACGGTGGCGTGGGTGATTTTGCTGGCGATGAACTGTTCGGTTTGGGCGGCGAGGGCGCTCGTCCATAAAATCAGTGCGAGAAATAAAAGCTTGCTCAGTTGGTGCATCAGGATGGTTTTTGGAAAGGTAGATGTATAAACATGCCGGAATGCATAACTACCCGGGAGCTATGCCGGCCTTTCTTTGCTTTTCAACCTCCTCTGCACCTGCGGCCGCGCCCAAAAATAGACAGGGCGCAGAATTCGCTCGGCGGAAGAATTAAAAATTGTCGCTAGTAATGAAATATCGGACACCCTCCCTCTTAGCGTCCTGGTGTTAGACTAGGGCAATCGCAAGCTCGGGTAACGCGGACGCTCGAAGGGACCTTGTAGCGTCGCGGAGCGACCTGCAAGCGTCCCTGCGTGGAGCTTGCGATTGCCCCGGTGTTAGACCACAAATTCCAATTTCTCTACCCATCCTTCGTAAATTGCCCCATGCGAATCACACTACTTTCCCTCCTCACACTATGTTCTCTGATCGTTTTTGGTCAGACTAATCCGAACAATGTTCCCACCGCGCCGCCCTCGGCGGATCAGCGATTATACGACATTGCGAATGCGGCTTCCGTAGAGCAATTGCGAACCGATGTAACCAGACTCGTGGGTTTCGGCACCCGGCACACGCTCTCGGACACGACCTCTTCCACCCGCGGCATCGGCGCGGCGCGGCGATGGATCTTCGATGAATTCAACCGCATCGGCAAAGACTGCGGTGGCTGCCTGGAAGTTTTCTTTCAACGGAATCTGGTAAAAGGTGATCCGGAATCGCGTATCCGCGAAGACACCTGGGTCGTCAACGTTGTCGCCATTCAGCGGGGCACCCAAGATCCCAACCGTATCATCATGATGAGCGGAGACATTGACTCCCGCATCAGTGACCCACTCAACGGAAAGGACGACAGCCCCGGTGCCAACGACAATGCCAGCGGCATGGCCGGCACTCTGGAAGCAGCCCGTATTCTCACGAAGTACCGATTCCCCGGCTCGATTGCCTACGTAGGGCTGAGCGGCGAAGAACAGGGGCTCTTTGGCGGCAAGGGGCTGGCCGAATACGTCAGGGAAAACGAGTGGGAATTACTCGGCGTCCTGAACAACGACATGATCGGAAACATCACCGGTGTTGATGGCGTGACGGACAATACTTCCTTCCGCATCTTCAGCGAGCCCTACTATCCGGACGATGCGAATGACGAACGCAAGAACATCTACCGCCGATTCTTCGGCGGAGAGGTGGATGGCCCCAGCCGGCAACTTGCCCGCTACGTTCATCGCCTCACCAAACAGTATACAACCAACCTCAACCCGATGATGGTTTACCGCCTGGACCGCTTTGGGCGCGGTGGCCACCACCGGCCTTTCAACGATGCCGGCTTCCCCGGTATCCGGATTATGGAGACGCACGAAAACTACACCCAGCAGCATCAGGACCTCCGCACCGAAGACGGGATCTACTACGGTGACCGCCTGGAGCACGTCAACTTTCCCTACGCCGCCAAGCTGACGGGCGTTAACTCCATCGTGCTGGCGGGGCTGGCCGCTGCACCTCCTCCTCCGCCACTGGTGATGATCGGTGGCACCGTGCGCCCCAGCGCACGCCTCAAGTGGGAGGCCCCAGAAACGAAAACCCCCATCGCCGGCTACTACGTCCACTACCGCCTGACGACGGAGCCCCAATGGACGCATAAACGCTTCGTGCCGGCGGATCAGATGAGCTACACCTTCACCAACATCGTGGTGGACAACTACTTCTTTGGGGTGTCCACCGTCGGGGAAGACGGGAATGAGAGCTACGTCGTATTCCCGAGTACGCTTATTCCACGGGGGACGAAGTAGCTAAAAAACAAGCCCCCCGGTAATGCTTTACCGGGGGGCTTGCCCTAAAAGGCCAAAGGCCGTCTGAAAAGGAGAAAGCGCGCAGCGCCTTTCACCGCTGCCGTTACCTGCCCATCAGTTGATAGCTGGAGGCTTCTGCTCCCGGAGGAATCACCTCGGCCGTCTCGCCACGAAGCTGATCGTAGAGCAGGAGACTGTCATTATTATTCATGCGGTTGAGCTTAGCATAAAAGCGGCTGACGAAGCGCCAGAGAATTTCCTGATCCACTTCGTTGAGCTCAGAAGTGTTAATCAGGCTGATCACGGCTTTGCGCTGCTCCCGGAAGGAGGAGGCAATATCCCGCATTACTTTGTCTTCCTGGGCGTAACCAAGGTATACGCGTTCGTAAATGCTGCGCTGACCGACTTCTGAAGTCGGGGTAGCGTAGGGGGCACCCACCCAACCGGTGAAGTCAAAGTCGTAGCCAACGGGGATCAGTTTGCCATTCGCCATTTTCACTATTTTGAGGTTGCGGGCCAGCGGTAAACTCCAGTCGCCGTTACCCACCAGGTACTGAAAGAGTGCGTGGGTGGCTTCTGCAGTAGCGTCAAAAGCTTCTGCTGGCTGCCCGAGGGCTTCCTCCACCTCTTCACCACCCAGGCGAGCGGCCATTTCATCCGTATCCTCGATCAGGAAGGCAGTTTCTGTTCGGTCAGGGTGGTTACCATTGCTGTCAACGTAGGTGATCTTTACCAACTGCACCCGGAAGCTGTTAGGGGTTAACAGGTGGTAAGCGCGGTAAGCGAGGTATTCCTTCATCACCAGATCACCTGCGAGAGGATCATCATTACAGGCCGTCACCAGCTTGTACTTATCGTGAGGATCAAGGCCGATAGCCTTCAGGTCCTTCTTGCTGAAGTTGAGTTTTAAGGGAGCGTAGTCGCAGAGATTGCGGCGGAATTTTCCGCGGATGTTAACGTCCAGGCTCCAACGCTGGCGCTGGCCATTGTTATCCGTAAACAGCAAGGTGGCTTCTTGCTTGTTCGGAGTTTTAGCCAGCAGACTGTCCATTGGTGCCTCCAGGCGAAGGGCAAGGGCTTGCTGCCTTCCTTCCGTGTAGAGGAGGTCGAAAATTGAGGTCGCAGAAACCATGAAAGGAAGCGCGATCAGGACCAGTAGAGAGAAAAGTTGTTTACTATTCATGCTCCGGAGAGTTTATGTTTTTTGGGCGCCAACGCAGGTTCGGGGTTTGGTTCTTTGATCACCTTTGTTTTGCCGCCGCAAAGATCTACTATTAAGACGTAGGTTAATGCCCTTTGTTCCCCGGTTAGTTACCGGTTGGAACCGAATTAATATTAGGTTTACGCAAAGGTCGTGCGGGCCTCCCAAAGGAAAGTGCCTATGTTTTCCAGCTTGCCGCATATATTATCGGATAGGAGGTTTTTCAGTCGAATTGGTTGTGCTGACAACACTTTTGACAGAATCAGGGGGCGGGGACTTCTTTTTCAGGCGTAAGAGGGGAATGACAAAACTTTAACATTCAGAAAGTGATCTTTTTTCTCCCGGCCCGCGAAATCCTGCTCTTTAAAAGAAAGTTTGCGAAAATTCGCTAGTTCCGCTCTTCCTAAACTAATTTTGGCGGTACCATGCAAAAGACAAACTACCCCCACCTTTTTGAACCCCTCGACCTTGGCTTTACCACCCTGAAAAACAGGGTGCTGATGGGCTCGATGCACACGATGCTGGAAGACATTGAAGGCGGCCACGAACGCCTCGCGGCTTTTTATGCGGAGCGTGCCCGCGGGCAGGTGGGCCTGATCGTTACGGGCGGAGTTGCGCCCAATAAGGCGGGCCTGGCGCTGCCCATCGGGCACCCGCTGGATACGGAGGACGAAGTCTGGAAGCACCGCCACGTCACCGACGCTGTCCACGCCGAAGACGGAAAGATCTGCATGCAGATTCTCCACACCGGCCGCTACGGTTACTCGGAGCACAACGTCTCCGCCAGTGACACCAAAGCCCCCATCTCGCCCTTTCCGGCCCGTGGCCTGACGGGCGAGGAGGTAGAGCAAACCATTAAGGATTACATCAACTGCGCCCTGCTGGCGCAGCAGGCCAATTATGACGGAGTGGAGATCATGGGCTCCGAAGGCTACCTTATTAATCAGTTCATCGTCTCCAAGATTAATCGCCGGGACGACGAGTGGGGTGGAGCCTACGAAAACCGGATTAAGTTTCCGCTGGAGATCGTCCGCCGCACCCGTGAGGCCGTTGGCCCGAACTTCATCATCATCTATCGCCTCTCGATGCTGGACCTGGTAGAAGGCGGCAGCACCTGGGAGGAAGTGGTTCACCTGGCTAAAGAGATTGAAAAAGCCGGAGCCACCATCATCAATACCGGCATCGGTTGGCACGAGTCGCGGGTGCCGACGATCGGTACGATCGTGCCGCGGGGAGGTTTTGCCTGGGTTACGAAGCGTATGATGGGAGAAGTCAGCATTCCCCTCATCGCCACCAACCGGATCAACAGCCCCGAAATGGCGGAGTCCGTGCTGGCGGATGGTTGTGCCCATATGGTAAGCATGGCCCGGCCTTTCCTGGCGGACGCTAACCTGGTACGCAAAGCCATGGATGGTCTTCCGCAGGAGATCAATACCTGCATTGCCTGCAATCAGGCTTGCCTCGATCATACCTTTACCTTGCAGGTGAGCAGCTGTATTGTCAATCCGAGAGCCTGCCATGAGACGGAGATCAACTATGCACCTGCGTCAGCGCCCAAAAAGCTGGCCGTCATTGGTGGTGGTCCGGCCGGCCTCGCTGCCGCTGCCGTTGCCGCTGAGCGCGGGCACGACGTAACGCTCTACGAAGCCAGCCACCGGCTGGGCGGGCAGTTCAATATGGCCACCGTCATCCCCGGAAAGGAAGAATACCAACAAACTATTCGCTACTACTCCGTTATGCTGGAAAAGCACGGCGTACAGGTGCTGCTGAATACTAAAGCGACGGTCGAAGGGCTCGCCTCCGGCGGCTACGACGACATCGTTATCGCTACCGGCGTTACGCCCCGCCGGCTGGATTTCCCCGGTATCGATCACGCTAAGGTGCTCGATTACGCCGAAGTGCTCTCCGACAAGAAGCCCGTCGGTAAGTCGGTAGCCATCATCGGTGCCGGCGGCATCGGCTTCGACGTAGCGGAGTACCTCAGTCATGATTTTGACCACCCCAGCGTCAGCCTGAACGTCGAAGAATACATGAAGGAATGGGGCGTAGACATGGACTATGCCCGTGGCGGTTCTCTGGCCGAATCTCCTAAGCCGCTGCCCAGCCCCCGGGAAGTTTTTTTGCTCAAGCGCTCCAAGGGAAAACACGGTAAGGACCTGGGTAAAACCACGGGTTGGATCCATCGTAGCAGCCTTGCTATGAAACAGGTGAATATGCTGGCCCAGTGTACTTACGAAAAAGTGGATGACGAAGGCCTGCACATCACCGTCGCCGGGGAGGCACGAACTTTAGCCGTAGATAATGTCGTGATCTGTGCCGGGCAGGTGCCACTGAACACGCTGGCAGAGGCATTGACCGCCGCCGGGCAGTCCGTTCACTTGATCGGCGGCGCAAGAAATGCTAAAGAGCTGGATGCGAAGCGGGCCATTAAGGAGGCTTGCTTGCTGGTGGCGGAGTTGTAGAGGAGCTGATATATCGAATAGCTAATTTTGCTCCGATCGAACACAGTGAGCTGTCACTTTCGGCAGCAAATCAAGAACTCCGAAGGGGTCAGCGAAGCTAATCGAAATCTCTGCTGCACGCGAGGCACTACATCTCAGGCTTCGCCGCTCTTGCGTACCTCGCTAAAAGTTTAGATCCGTCCCTATCGGGACTACGGATATTTGAAGGTGACAAATCTATCGTACTGTTTGGAGTTTAATGGAGGGTGTTCGATTTTATCGCATATCGCATATCGCATATCGCATATCGCATATCGCATATCGCATATCGCATATCGCCTACTTCCATACCCCTGTGTTTTCGATGATTATTGCCTCGTTTTAATTTAATGGCAACAAACCACCAATCCTCTCCCTACCGTATCTGTGGCATAGACCGTACTTTTGCGGTCGCTATTTCATCCCCCGAAAAATAAGCGGAAGTCGGAAACCGTTAAAAAAGCCTTAACACACACATTGCCGTTCCATTTTGGCGATTTATGTTCAGGCACCTGCAAATAATCCCCTCCAGCGGTGCAACTTCTTTTCGGAATATCACAATAGACAAATGCAAAGAATCTTACGCAACTTCCTGAGCCTGGTGGCTCTCTGCCTGTTTACCCTATCTCTTGGCGCTCAAAATGCCTGTGTACTTGACGAAAACGGTCGTGCCGTCCAGCCCGGTACGGGTGGTGATTGTGTCAACACCGTTGTTTCAGCCGTTCCGTTTTTACGGATCAACCCGGACGCCCGTGGTGGTGCTATGGGAGACGCCGGTGTGGCTCTGTCAGGTGATGCTAACTCCATGCACTACAACGCCAGTCGTCTGGCGTTTGCGGAAGAGGACTTGTCCCTCGGTGCTACTTACACGCCCTGGCTACAGGCCCTGGGCCTGAACGATGTATACCTCGCCTACCTGGGCGGATACAAGAAGCTAAACGATCAGGAAGCCATCGGTGCTTCCCTGCGCTACTTCAGCCTGGGAGACATTCAGTACACGGACGTTAACGGTCAGAGCACCGGTACGGGTAAGCCCAACGAGTTTGAGTTCGCCCTGGCCTACACCCGTAAACTCAGCGACCGCTTTAGCGCCAGCCTGACGGGTAAGTACATCAACTCCAACCTGGCCGCTGGCCAGGAAGTAAGCGGGGTGGTTCTTGAAGCCGGCCAGGCTTTTGCCGCTGACCTGGGCTTTACTTACCGTAATGACGATACCAGAAACGATAACGCTTTCGCCATCGGAGCCGCCATTTCTAACATCGGCTCAAAAATCACCTACACACAGGATACCGTTCGCGACTTCCTGCCCGCCAACCTGGCCATCGGAGCAGCTTACACCTTCCGCTTTGACGAGTACAACGAGCTTACGCTTACGGCGGAGACCAACAAGTTACTGGTGCCGACACCTTGTGACGGTACGGATGTCAACTGTGATCAGGACGTGATCGACGACCAAAGCCCCATCGCTGCCATCTTCTCCAGCCTGAGCGATGCGCCCCAGGGCTTCGGCGAAGAAATTCGTGAGTTCACCTGGAGCGTAGGTGCAGAATACTGGTACGATCAGCAGTTTGCGGTACGTGCCGGTTACTTCCGCGAAGACCCCACCAAAGGTGGCCGTCAGTACCTGACCGCAGGTCTGGGCCTGAAGTATAACATCTTCGGCCTCAACTTCAGCTACCTTGTGCCTACCAGCCAGCAGCGTAACCCACTGGATAATACCCTGCGCTTCAGCCTCCTCTTTGACTTTGGCGCTCAGGCAAGCCGGTAAATCGAGAATATCCGGCGAGTGTTAAAATCGGGCCTTTGGCGAAAAACCCTCTTCTCCCAACAATTTTAACAGCTTGTCACCCGTATAATGCATATATCCGGTTGCACCCGGAATAAGAATTTTTATAACTGGGGTTTAGTTCAGGAAAGGTATGGCACTTGTGCCATGCCTTTCTCTTTTCTAGTGTACCTTTCCGGCAACTCCGGAGATATGCCGCTTAGTTTAATCCCATTCCCTCAACACTTCCATCCTCCTTTCGGTGTGACGGAATCATTGCCCGTTTGCCGCAATGGGGTAAGAAGCTTTCCAGAAGGGACGCTGCAGTCGTTTGATCAGCCAGCCTTCGCCGAGATTATCATCCGGCGATACACAAACGGAGCGACCAGTAGAGGAATATGCGGCTTACTGCCAACGGCTGCCTTTCGGGACGGGCGCATAAAGCCACACGAAGAGACCCTGCTGTCCCGGCTGGAACGCCAGGAACATTTAATCAGGGAAGAGCGCGGAGCCCTGGGTAAGCCGGTATTGCTAACGGTAGCCAGCCTGAAAGACTGGTGGGACCGGCAAGACAAGAACTACGCCCCGGACGGAAAAGATATTGAGTTTGCCGGTGAAGACAACTTTTACCGGCTGCGGACTTACCTGCCTAAAGACAAGAAGCAGCCAGCGGCCTTATCATTGGATAATCTGGGGACGATGGTTATTGCCGACGGCCACCACCGGGCCGAAACGCACGCCAGGCTTATGGCCGCAGGCGCGGATTTCTGTGAGTACATCCCCGTTTGCCTCATCGGGGCCGATGAGTTGCACGTGGGCATTTTTGCCCGCCTGATCCATGATCAACGATCATTGGAAGAGCTCCTTCCCGCCCTTAAGCAGTTCTTTAGCGTAGAGGCCATCGAGGAACCATTGGCGCCCGAAGCACCGGGCATTTGGTTGCTCGTGAGCGGAGAGCGCTGTTTTCATCTCCGCAGGAAAAAAGATACCGCCACATTGCACGATGCTGACTGGCTGGAACACACCGTCCTGCCCGCCGTTTTTGACATCACGGACACCCGGTCTGATGAGCGCATTGAGTTTGAGGCCGTGACGGACATTGTTGATGGCAAAATGCCTCTTTTCCCTCGCCCGGACAGGCTTAGCCTCTACGGCTATCCGGTCACGAACGATGCTTTTTTCGCGGAGGTCGATGCCGGGCGCTGTTTTCCACCAAAGAGTACCCGATTCGAGCCACGGGTGCCGAGTGGGCTGGTGGTCTGGATGCCGCAAGGGGAGTAATGATAGTATGGTAGTAGTGGTGGTATGATAGTAATAACTGGTCGAGTTGACCAGGTCCATCAGACAGGCTGAGTCACCCATACACCGGTGGGATATAGTGGTTTTTCATTTGCCTGATCCCTACTACGATACTATCAATACTATCCCTACTATCAATACTATTTTACGGCGCTACCGCAGGTGCAAAGGGAAGCTCATAGAGCAAAGTGTTAAGAAAACCTTAAAGCCTTTGTCCACCGTAAGGATTCGTCTCTCCGCAGGAACCAATGGAGGTGAAGTACATAATCAATGACCACTACCGAGCGGGAAAACATTTACGCAAGCTGGCTGCAGGAGCACCGGGGCATCCTTTTCAAGGTTATCCGTGTGTATGCCCATCGTCAGGAAGACCGGGAGGACCTCTTCCAGGAAGTTGCTTTGCAGCTTTGGCGTTCGGTTGATTCCTTCCGGGGAGACAGCAGCCTCACAACCTGGATCTATCGCGTCGCGCTCAATACGGCCATGAAGTGGAAAGGGCGGGAAGAGGCCCGCCAGCAAAGGGTAGGGGAGCCAACACTGATCGCCGAAACTGACCAATACGAAAACGAGCAGATCAACTGGCTGTACCAACAAATTGGAAAGCTCTCCAAAGTAGACCGCTCCGTCATTTTACTCCTGCTGGAAGGGTTTAGCTATCGGGAAATAGCCGACATCATCGGGATTTCAGAAAGTAATACGGGGGTTAAAATTCACCGAATTAAGCAACAACTGGCGGAGGCCGCCAAATCAACGGACCACTATGCAATTTGATGAACTGCAGACGCAATGGTCTGCCCAAAAAGAAGAAGATATGTATACCATAAACCAGGAAGCCCTTCGCCAGCGAGTGCAGCAAAAAATGGTTAAAGCGGATCGTTTCTCGGACTTCATGGAGAAAATGCTGCTAGCGATATACCTGATCTTCGGAGGCGGCCTGATGGTCTTTTTGCCCGGAAGAGAGGAACAAGAGCTTGCTCCTTACCTGATTATGGCGTCCATGCTCTTATTCGCAGGCTACGTGACCTACGTGAGGATGCAACGACTGCGGGCTTCCGGAACGTTTGACCGGACGCTTGCCGGAGATGTGAATCAGGCCATCTCTGACACCCGCCACCGGGTGAGAATATCCTTTATGGGCTTATTGTCCATTCCACTGATTGCGCTCTTTTCTTTATATCATTTGTGGATAGAGGACAAGCCCGTCTGGGTCCTGGGCCTCGTGACGGTGTTATTCTTTCTGTCCTTTCTCGCCGGAAACTGGGAGCACCGGAACTGGCACAAAGGAAAACTGGAAGAATTGCTGCGGATGAAGGAAGAGTTAGGGCAGTAGCCTCAGTTCAGCTGATCCAACTCATGATCAACCGTAGAAGACCGCTCGAAGGGAATACGCAGCATCCGCCCGATGCTCTGGTGGTCGTCCAGCTCCATGTGCGTGTCCACGCCGTAGACCAGCTTCCGGTTGTCGACCTGTGAGTAGGTGCCAAAGAGCCGGTCCCAGATGCTGAAAATGTTGCCAAAGTTCGTGTCCGTATAGGGCAGGCGATAGTGGTGGTGCACGCGATGCATGTCGGGGGTGACGAATAGCAGGCCCAGTGGTTTGTCGATCCACTTCGGGACGGTGATGTTGGCGTGGTTAAACTGACTGAGCACCACGCTCATGCTCTGGTACAGAAATACCAGCCAGATCGGCGCGCCGAAAACGACTACGGCGGCCGTGGTGAATACAAAGCGGATCACGCTCTCTCCGGGATGGTGGCGGTTGGCGGAAGTAGTATCCAGGTGCTGATCCGTATGGTGGATGAGGTGAAATTTCCACAAAACCGGCACGCGGTGTTCCGTCCAGTGCGCCAGGTAGGCGCCGCCGAAATCCAGCAATAAAAGCCCTGCGATGGCCGTCGCCCAGAGCGGCATATCCAGCCATTGCAGCAGGCCGAAATTGTTCGCCACGACCCAGTCACTACTCCACACCAGGATAAAGGCCAGTACAAAGTTGACCACAATGGTGGTGAGCGTAAAAAAGATGTTGATTCCGGCATGTTTCCATTTCGAAGCCCGGAAGGTGAACAGCGGGACGGCGCTTTCAATAATCCAGAATAAAGCAATGCCGCCCACCAGAATGAGGCTTCGGTGGCTGCTGGGGATAGTTTCAAAGTATTGCACGATCGATTCCATGCGGGCAAGATAAGAAGTTAGGTAATAAGAGTCAGGTGAATCAGGGGCTAACATGAGGTCCTGAAATTAACCGTCCGGACCCAAAAACGGCTTAGGCTGCGTCGCTTCGCGCCTTGCCTGCCGTTTTATGGATCCGACCGCCTCCGCTGGCGGGTTGGTTAGATAAATTGGGCGCGCAGCGACAAATTTTCCGTCCGGATGCTTGGAGTGAACTTAGTAGTGACGGCCGGTGTGTATCACGAGATGCACGATTCATTAAAAAAACCTCTCCCCCGGCCCCCAGGGCTAACGCATACTCGAAGCCGGACCCTCACCACGAAGCAGCCCCGAAGGGAAAGGAACATTTTATCCTTCGCTCCGCTACGGAAAATGCACACTTCGAGGTCCTAAATTGGCAGTCTAGGACCTCGAAGTGTGCTCAGCCATGGAGCCGGAGGCGAAATTGCTGAGCTCCTTTGAGCGTCCGGTGAGTATGCGTTAGCCCTGCCCCCGGCCCCTCTCCTCCGGAGAGGGGAGACGTCTCAGGCGGCTTGACCGTGCATTTCGTGATACACACTGACGGCCGAAGCCATCCCCCCATTTCCCGATATGTCGTAAGTTGCGGGCCGATTCGGAAAAACACCTGCATTGATGTTAAAGCGATTTTTTCTCAGTGAACGCGCCATGCTTACGGCCATCATCATCAATGCGGTGGTGATCTTTGCACTCTATTTTCCAGAGTTCAAGGGCAATTGGTGGCTGCTGGCCATTGATCATGCCTTCATCATTTTCTTCCTGGTGGAGGTGATCGTCAAGTTAGCCGTACTGAAGCCAAAAGAGTACTTCGCCGCCGCCTGGAACCGCTTTGATTTCATCATCGTCATGGGGAGTTTGCCCGTTTTCCTGGAAGGCGTGGTCCACATCCCCGAAGCAACCGGACTACTCATCTTATTACGTCTTTTCCGCCTCGTTCGCTTAGTTCGCTTCCTGCGCTTTATTCCCAACATCGAACAGGTGATGTCCGGCCTGGGCAGAGCGCTAAAAGCCTCCGTCTTCGTGCTGGCCGCACTGGTGTTTCTCAACTTCATGTTGGCGATCATCACCTGCCACTTCTACGCTGACATCGCCCCGGAGTACTTCGGTAACCCACTGGTAAGTATCTACAGCATCTTTCAGCTCTTCACCCTGGAAGGCTGGAACGAAATCCCCGCCGCCATCGTCAAGTCAACGGATAGCCCAATGACCATCGGGATGACCCGCTTCTACTTCGCCATCGTCGTTGTCCTCGGTGGCATCTTCGGTATGAGCCTGGCCAACGCCGTCTTCATCGATGAAATGATGATGGACAACAACAAGGAACTGGAAGACAAAGTCGATCTGCTCACGGAAGAAATCCGTGCGCTGCGGGAGTCGTTGACGGAGAAGGAAAAGGGGTAAGGGGAGTAAGGGAGTAAAGGGAGGAAGGAGTAAAGGAGTCAACGCCCAGAGCATTTAAGGAAGTCAGCCCCTGCTTCCAAAAAAACTTCCCTCTGCACCTGCGGTCCCGCGCCCTGAATAGTAATGTAGTTTGGTAGTAATGTAGTGCTGCCGCATGGCTCCGGCACCACATTGCCATGCGGCAGCACTACAGAACTACACTACTACAAAACTACACTACTAAAAACTACTGCCCCGGCCGGAAGCGAACCCCCACAACCCCCCAAATGCCATACTGGCTGGTGGAGCGGATCAGGCTGTCACCTTCGCCGGGAACGCCAATCCATTCCTCGAAGGAGTTGTCCGTCAGGTTATTCAGGCGCAGGTAGACGGAGATGTTTTTGATCAACTCGTAGTCCGCAGATAAGTCCAGGGTAAAGAGGCCGTTGAGGTAGATGGCCTCCTCGTCCAGCAGACGATCAAAGACCCGGCCACGGTAATTGCCCGCAACGACCACGCTCAGCCGCGTGGTGGGGTTGTTGTAGACAAAGCTAAGGTTCGCACTTTGTCTCGGCGCCTGGGCGAGCGGCAGGTCATCGTCGATGTTGCCGCCATATTCAACCGAAATGGCGTTGAAATTATAGGTGCCGTTCACGTTGATGTAGCGCAGGCCGGAATTGGCTTTCAGGAAGCCAAGGTTCTGGTACAGGCCCATTTCGAAGCCCGCAATGCTGGCCTTCTCCGCATTGGTCACCGTCGAAACGTAAACCGGCCGCCCGTTGCCGTTAAAGAAGGCAGAAGAGGTCGTCAGGGTCGGATTGTCCAGAAACTTGGCGAAAAGACCGAAGGAGATCAGCCCGTCCCGCCGCCCGTACCGCTCATAGGCCAGGTCGATGTTCCGGCTGGTAATGGTGGCTACCTCGGGGTTGGAGACGGAAAACTCGTCAATCGAGATCAGGGGAATCGCACCACTGCTCAGCGGCCGGTAGCTGGCGTAGTTCGGCCGGCCGATGGCATCGTAGTAGCTGAACCTGATCTGGCGGTCGCGCCGAATCCGGTAGGTGACGTTCAGGCTCGGCAACAGATTGTTGTTGTCGAACAAAATGGTGTCAACGGCATTACGGGCTTCCACCCGGAGGTACTCATAGCGCAGCCCGGCAGAAAGCGATAAGCGGGAACTGAGGTTAGCCGAATACATCGCATAGCCGGCGGCAATACGCTGCTTGGCGTCGTATTGCCGGTTATCATCCAGGAGCTCGCCAATTTCTGACTGGATGGGCCTGTCCGTCAGCGGAGCAAAGGTGCCGGCGGGGATCGTCGGGCCGGTGCCCTGATTCTCCCGCAGACTGATCGCGCCGTAAGTTCTGTCTTTACTCCGGTATCTGGCCCCGATGCGCAAAAAGCTGTTGCGGGCCTCCGTCAGATAGCGGGTGATGTTCATACTGCCGATGGCGACGGTCTCTTCCAGAGCGACCTCGTCCTGAAAACGGTCCATCAGCGTGTAGGCTTCGTCGGTGATCTGATCGTTGGGCGTCAGGCCCAGTAGCTCGTCGTTGGTCAGAAGCGGACTGTTGGCGGTGAACGATTCCCGGAGGCGGTTATTCAACTCGTCCGTACTCTCGCTAAAGCTCAGTTGGTAGTCGAGTTTCGTCATGGGGAAGTTGTTCTCCACTTCCAGGGCAACCAGCCGGAGTATCTTTCGCTGCTGCCAGCTGCTGCCAATCCGCTGGGCCAGCCCTTCGCCCGCCCTTCCGTTGGAGGCAAAAAGCTGGCGGTGCTCAACGTCTTCCGTGACGGCGTTGTAGCTGTAACTCAGCCGCATCCGGTTGTAAATGCTGGGGCGTAGCTCCACCGCTCCCACAACGCCGGCCCGCTCCGTTTGCCGGTTTATGTCAGCGGGGCGGGAGCTGTACAGTTCGGTCCCCCGCTGGTTGGGCTGCCCGTATTCGAAAAGTTGCTGCCGGGTGCCCCGGTTTTGCTGCAGGTAACTGCCGGCGATCAGGGCGTAGACTTTTTCGTCGCTTAGCTCAGAGTTGAGTACGCCGGCCAGTTGCGTAATCCCGGTTTTCTGGCCGGGGTTACCGTCAAAGCCGAAGTTGCTGCCCCCGCCTGCCTGCAGCAGTACCTCAAACTTTTCCTCGGGCTGGCGGACGTGAAAGTCGACCAGGCCCGCAATGGCGTCTCCGTCCATATCCGCCGTCCGGGCCCTGACGACGCAGACCTCATCCACCAGGTTACTCTGGATGATGTCCAGGCTGCCCGACTGATCCTCCTCCGGCTGAATGGTGGGCAGCCGCTGTCCGTTCAGCGCCACGGCCGTGTACTGCTCCGGCAGGGCCTGCAGCTGAACGATCTGGTTGTTGCCGGCGTCCTGAATGAGAGACACCCCCGGCATTCGGGAAACGGTCTCCGCCATCGTAATGTCGGGGTATTTGTTAAAAAGTTCGGAATGAATAATCGTCTGGTTGACGATCGAAGATTGCTGGTTGCGCAGCGCCTGTGCCTGCCCCGTGGCGCGCCGGCCAAAGACGATCGCTTCCGGAGCGTCCACGAAGGATTCTGACAGCACCACGTCGATCTCAATCTCCCGCTCGGTGGTGAGCACCCGGAAGGTCGTGTCAAAATTTTCGTGGCCAATGTAGCTGACCAGCAGGCGAATACGCCCCGGTGGCACCTCAATGTGGTAGTGGCCGTCAATGTCCGTTGCATCCCCGATTACGGAGCCGATGACCTTGACGGTGGCACCGATCAGTGTTTCCCCCTCCGTATTGCTGACCGTGCCGGATACGCCGGCCTCCTGGGCGGAAAGGGAGCAGCTTAACCCGATACCTGCCAGGAGGAAAAGACAAAATCGGATGGCGGTGAAAAAGTGCATATAGTCGGATGATTGAGTGTTCTGGCGCTGAACGCAGGTGCAAAGGAAAGGATAAAGAAGCAGTGGGGGAGCTGCCGTAGCTGGTTTCTGCGGGAAAAGGTGGTTTTGGGGGGGACTCTTTGATGGCGCGGACGCTCGAAGGTCCCGCAATACTGCGGGACGCTTCGAGGTCCGCTTAATCTGCTGCAGGAACCCATCGCCTGTAACGCAAGGGTTCGCTCGGGTGTTTTCGTTGGCCGAATGGTTTAACGGCCCGCATCCTCTCGTCGGATGAGTCAAGCTATCGCAAGGCTCGGCCGACGAGCGAATGCTAGCGACTACCACGAAAACCTAAATATCGGACCCCCAGCCCGCGAAGTGAAAAAACATATATATTACACCGCAACCCACCCACCCATGAAAATCGTCTTCCTCGACACCGAAACCGTCGCCGACCTACCCGAAGAACTCGACAAATTCTCCCAACTCGGCCAATTCACCGGCTACCGGGCCACGAGCCCGGAGCAGGTCGTGCCCCGCCTGGCCGGGGCCCAGGTCGTCATCACCAACAAAGTGGTGATCGGCCAGCCGGAACTCGACCAGCTGCCCGACCTCAAACTCATCTGCGTGGCCGCCACGGGCACCAACAACGTAGACAAGGAGGCCGCCGCTGCGCGCGGCATCCCCGTCCGCAACGTCAGTGGCTACAGCACCAACGCGGTGGCGCAGCTGACCATCACGGCCCTGTTCACCCTGGCGATGGACCTCATTCACCTCAACGAGGCGGTCTATGACGGCACCTACTCCAAATCCCCCTCCTTCAGCTACTGGCGGCAACCCTACTACGAGCTGGGCGGCGCCCGCTACGGTATCATCGGCATGGGCACCATCGGCCGCCGGGTGGCGGAGCTGGCCACCGCCTACGGCGCTAAAGTCGTCTACTACTCCACCTCCGGCCGGAATACCGACCAGCCCTATCCCGCCGTCTCCCTCGACGAACTGCTCACCACCTGCGAGGTTATCTCCATCCACTGCCCCCTGACGGACGCCACCCGCAACCTCATCGGCCAGGCCGAGCTCGCCAAAATGAAAGCCTCCGCCTACCTCATCAACGTCGCCCGCGGCGGCATCGTCAACGAAGCCGCCCTCGTCGCCGCCCTCAACGACGGACAGATCGCCGGCGCCGCCAGCGACGTCTTCACCACCGAACCCATCCCAACGGATCACCCCTTCCTCAACGTCAACGAACGCCACCGACTCCTCCTCACCCCACACATGGGCTGGGCCAGCGTGGAAGCGCGGATGGAACTGCTGGCGGGGGTGAGGGGGAATGTGGGGGAGGGGTGGTGAGGATATTTTTTTCCTTTTGGTTGGCCTGTAGAATATTCGTACAACTGAGATGTTTGGCCGAACAACGAAATGGCGGCGAGCGGTTTATTGGAAACAACGTAACTTTTAGTTGTTGGAAACCCTCGATTTTATTAGGTTTACAGTTGTAAAATATTCGTAGGGGAGTTGATTGAATGGAATGTGGGTGTTAATCGTTATGCCCCATGAGAAAATACAAAACAAGAAAATTTTACAATTATGAGCTATTCAAATGATGAAGTATATTACTGCGGAAAATGCAGAAGACAACAACAGCCAAGAGAGGGCGAAAAATGCAAAATTTGTGGAAAGCTAACAGTAAGTTGGCACACAAACAGAGAAAAGGAATCTGATGCCATTAGGAAATGGAAACAGGTAAACGGATAATTAATCAATTAGTTCACTTTTAAATCAGACAATCATGTCAGACAATTTTGAACAGTTTCCTGAAATAGGACAAATAGACACACCCAAACAATTTCACCAATTAGGCATTTTCGTTTTGGACGGAAGTGGGTCAATGGCTGGACAAGCACAAGGAGGGGTGACAAAAGCGGATGCAGTTAATATTGCAGTTAGGGACTTACTAACTCGTTTCAAAGTCAGCCGTGTGAAACAGAATTTCTCGTTTTCTGTGGTCACTTTTGATACCTCAGCACAGTTGAGAACTCCAATAACAGAAGCATCGAACATTGATGACAATGATGATTACAACCCCCTGAATGGTCATGGTGGTGGGACAAACATTTTTGAAGGATTGAAAATTGCGGAACAACAAGCAAATGACTTTCTAAATCAAGCAGATGGAGACGGTGTTCCGCATAGTGTTATTATACTTGTTATGACAGACGGAGCTTGTTTTAATCCAGGACTGACCGTCCAAACTTCTGAGAATATCAAAAATGGACCAAGCGGGGGTAAGATTACCATTTGTAGTACTTTTTTTGGTCAAGTAGGTAATTCCGATGAAGGAGCTAAAAACTTGTTGCGAGACATTGCGACTGATAGAGTAATGGGATTCAAGGAAGTTTATGACGCTGAAACTCTTCGCACTTTCTTTGAAAAGTCAATTTCATCTGCATCAGGTGTGACAATTTAGAGTAATACACAAAATTTAATATGAATGTCAATCAATCAATAATCGGCAAAGGAACACTTTCTATAAAAGAAGTAAATCAAGATTTTGTAGCTGCTGCTAATGTACCCAACAAATACAACGTTATTGCGGTGGCTGACGGTCTTGGTTCCTTTTATAATTCAGAGTACGCTTCAAGGTTTGTCTGTGAAAACTTGGTTAATCTTATAGAAGACCATGACAATATGGAGGAACTCTTATTTGAAAATTTATTTGAAGAAATCACACTAAACTTAAAGAACAAAGTAGCCGCAGATTTTGGAAGTGACGATTCGCATAAAAATTGTTTCGGTACAACCCTTTTATGCTGTATCGAAACTGAAGATGAGTTCCAAATTGGCTACTTGGGAAATGGAGGGATATTTCATATACGTGGAAACTTCAATAGTTTTCCAGGTAGATTTTACTTACCGTGGAACTCAATCAATTTGTTAAACCCGCATAGTATTGAACAATCAGGAAAAAATGCCATGTATAAATTAATAGAGCCTAATTATAAAATCGGGCAAATAATCCCAAGTGTAATCAAAATTCGTAAGGACAAATTGCATTTTGGAGATATAATAATGCTCTGCTCGGACGGGGTGTATTCTTATGATGAGGTTCAAATGGGGAAAGACCCTAACGGAAAGATATGGATTAGTGGAGAAGAAGCAATGGAGAAGTTTTATAAGCATCTCAATCGTTATTTCTCAAACAAGGAATTTACTAATGAAGCACTTGATGTTGTTATTAATGAATATTTAGAAGACTTGAAGATGAGTGATTTAATTCATGATGATACATCTTTGGCTTTAGTGGTTTCAGGTAAGGTTCAGAGTTTTCAACTTGATAAAATAGCAAAAGCGGAGAATGGCAAGAATACACAAAATTAATAGCTTATCTTCTGGTATTTTTTCTGAATTTTCCTCTATTTCATCAATTGAAATGGAAGATAAACCTTTTGCGAGTGGAGGTTTTGGTGAAGTCTATCATTGTAGAAATGTAAACGGAAAAAAGACTACCATTCCACAGGTAATTAAGGTTTTTATTGACGTCAATGGGAGTGCCCAAAAAGGCTTTCGAACCATACAAAATCTTCAAAAGCAAATAGGAAATAAATCAAATGACCTCAAACAAAACTCAAAAAAAATTTAGTGACCAATATATTGGAATGTTGGGATGTCCTCAATTTTCATTTGAGGGGGAATTTAAAGGGAAGAAAGTATTTGGCTACTCGGCTAATAATCTAAAATCATTGGGCTTTGAAGAGTTCAAAGACATCTTACAAGACCCAAGCCTACTCAGAAAATATCAAAGGTTGCCTCTGCCAGATAAGCTTTTAATAGCCTTTCATATTGTTAAGTCTTTTGATTTTCTTTATGGTATAGGATATATTCATGCAGATTTTAAATCCGAGGCACTTTTTGTAAACTTATCAAAAAAGCAATGTGCAATCATTGATTTCGACAGTGGGTCTGTTATGAAGTCTAAGAGTGACAAGCCAACAACTTGGGGAACTCCACAAGATTGGTTAGCACCTGAAATATTTGAACAATTTGCAACTGGACTTAACAACAGAAGTAACGCTAAAGAGCCAATTCCTGTCAAAGTCGATTTACTATCCGATATGTGGTCAGTTGCTGTCTGCATTCATTATCTTATATTCACCTTTCACCCTTTTTTCTATTTTTCTGAAATTAGTCAACGAAGTCTAAGAAAGTATATTCAAGGGGGTTATGCTTTCCCAGATATTAGTAATCGCTTCCCCTTCTTAACTAAGAATCAACAATTACTGCAACTTCACCGTGGTTTTTATACCAATTACTTTCGTTCTCAACTACCCCAAGAGATAAAAGATAAGTTTGTCCAAACATTTACGAGTGGATGTTTAAATCCAAGTTTACGGACATCATACAGTCAGTGGAAGTCAGTGTTGAGAGTTACCCAATCTCCGCCAACTATAAATTACTTTAGAGTCAATAAGACGAAGATAGAAGATAAAAAGCCGGTGATAGCTGAATGGAGTGTTGATAATGCATCTGTATTGCTTGTAAATAATCAAGATGTAACGGGTAATAAAAAAATGTCATTATTAATTAGGAAGGATACTGAACTGACGTTAAAAGCGAAAAATCCGTTTGGAGAAGTGTCTAAAAAAATAAAAGTATCGGTTTCTAAAGACAAGCCAATTATCAGATATTTTAAGTCTAATATTCCAAACAATTTTATTCAATCTGAAAATAAAATTACACTTTCATGGGGTGTTACAGGATTTGACAAAATAGAAATAATAGGGATTGGCGACGTAACTAATAAGAAATCCACTACAATAAATCCCCCAAGGAAGGACGTGTCTTTAGTGCTTCAAGCGACAAGTTATTTTGGGCAAACAAGTAGGCATGCAATTTTCTTTACAGTAAATAAGAAGCCGCCCATTATTCAGTCATTTAAGTCTTCAATCAATACAATATTCGATAAAAACAGACCAGCCGAGTTAAGCTGGGATATCTACAATGCAGCATCAATTGAAATTGACAATAGTGTTGGCAATGTAACAAATAAAAAAAGAATAAGTGTCACACCTGTAAGAGATGCCACCTACACGATTAAGGCAACCTCTTTCTTTGGAGCAGTAGCAACAAAACAAGTTAGATTGTTGGTGTCGAAGATTCCTCCAATAATTAACACATTCAGTACAAACAAAAAGATAGTTAATAGAATTGAAGAGATAGTATTAAGTTGGGACGTTAGTGGAGCGGAAAGAGTTTTTATAAATCAACAAATAGGGGATGTTTCAAACCTTAATTCTGTAAAATATAAAGTAACAAAAGATGTTGTTCTCACTTTATTTGCAGAAACCTATTTTGGAGTTCAGGCACATCAATCTATTTCGATTCAGACATCCAAAGTTCCCCCAACAATAAAAAATTTTATAGCTTCGAAATACATCGTTGAGGATGATAAGCCAATTGAGTTAAAATGGGATGTTGATAATGCAGCAAATATAACTATTGATAATGGTGCAGGAGATGTTTCCAGTACGAATAGAAAGTCTGTTAGGATTCTTAAAGATACGACTTTTACCATAAAGGCAGTTAGCTGCTTTGGTGCAATTTCAACAAGGTCCATAAAAGTTCAAATTTCCAAAACGCCACCTAAAATAATCTCATTTCGCTCTCAATCTCTTTTGTTAGCAGAAGGACTAACTACAAACCTTTCATGGAGTGTAGAAGGAGCTTACTCGGTTGAAATAGATAATGGAATAGGTAAGGTTGTAATGTCAGGAAAGATAAATATTTCACCAGCAACAGATACTACATACACCTTGGTGGCTAAAAACTATTTCGGTTATGAAAGTCGTTCACATGTTTATTTGAAAATATTGCGTAAACCGAAATTAAATTATGGAAGTGTCCAGCTAAAACCCCTTCCAACATTAAAAAATCCTATTAAATGAATTATCTATCCAAAATATTAGCCAAATGTGGTGGGGCACATATACCAACTTTGGAAAAGTGTCCTTCTCAAGTAGGGAAATATGCATCCGTGGGGATTACCATAATCTTCACAGGAATATTTGCTGCATTTTCAGGGGGATATGCTTTTTTCAAAGTATTTAATAAAGAGGTTGTAAACTCTTCAGGACAAACTGAAAACACCTTTTTTTTAGGGGCAATATTGATGGGCCTTTTATGGGGCTTTATGATTTTTAACCTTGATAGGTTTATAGTCATGAGTATGAGGAAGCAAAACGAATTTTGGAGAGAGTTAACAACTGCTACACCAAGAATCATTTTAGCGATAATCATTTCATTGGTTGTTGCTAAGCCTTTAGAGGTTCGCCTTTTCCAAGATAGGATTGAAGCACAAATCTCTGACAATGAACTTGAAAAAAGGGAGCAAAGTCGAAACAGAATTTATGGCATTACAAACAAAGTTGAAATTGATAGTCTTAAGGGGTCAAGTGAATCCACAATCGCTGATATAAAAGCACAATTGAAACGAGAATGTCCAACCCAGGAGTGTAAAAGCGCTTTCGATGCCCAAAAGGCTGAGTTGGAAATATTTTATGACGTTAGGAGTCAAGTTCAACCCATAATCAATGATGCTGATAAGAACATTCAGTTTATTAAAAACTCGGATAGATACAAAATAATAACCATTGTTGACGGTATAGAAAGGAAGGAGTTGACACCTGAAGGTAGGAGGCTATTAAATCAATATAGAAATGTTTTTGACACTAATATTCAAAAAAGAAAGGCGCAGTGGGCAAAATATCAATCAAAACTTAATACATACAACACACTAAACACAAGGTACAAGGAGAGTAAAAAAGAGGAATTAGCCGCTGCTAAGGAAAAAGATAAAGAAATAGCAGAGAGACAGACAGAAGCTGACAAATTGACTGGTGAACTTGAGGAAAAATCAAGTGGTGCTGCTGATGTTGCATATACCAATAATTTTATTACTCAAATTGAAGCACTTGGAGATTTAACGAAATGGCGCTATAATGAATTAGATGATAATGGTAATGTCATTGAGGAAGCAAACAATACAATGTGGTATATGAACTTAGCAATTATCTTACTATTTATAGTAATTGAAACTGCTCCTGTGTTCGTCAAATTAATTTCAAATAAAGGTCAATACGATATTGCTTTAGAAGCTGATGACACCAAGAAAGAGGCGGGGTTTATACATGATGCTAATACTGATATTGCAATTGTTGAACAAAAAAGTCAGTTGCAATTGCAAGCAATAATGAATAATCAGCAAGCACAACTGGGTATGTTGCAAGCAGCTATTCAATCTTGGCAGAACCAAAAAACGCAACAGTTAAACAATGGAACTTTAAGTGATGAGGATTATAAAAAAATAATTCAGGAAATACTCGAATTTGATATACTTAGCAATAAGGCGTTTGGAACTACAAATACTAAAAAAACGAACCTTATTATTAGGGTATTAAATAAAGTGTTGAGAAGAAAGAATACGGAGCATAACAATGTGCGAAACGGCAATACTCCCTAAGCGGTCGTACTGCGTTTGTACCAACCGTTTCTACTTGATTCCAACCAACCAAAAGGAAAAAATTGGAAAACAAATACCAAATTTCTACCGAAAAGCAGTTGTTAGACGTCGAAATGATTCATGATTTCTTGTCGACAAAAGCCTATTGGAGCCTCAAGATTCCTAAAGAAACAGTCGTTAAGGCAATAGAGCATTCACTTTGTTTTGGCGTATACGAGGGCAACGAACAACTGGGGTTTGCCAGAGTAATATCCGATTATTCGACCATTGCTTATTTGGGGGATGTCTTTATTCTTGAAGCACACCGGGGAAAAGGGCTTTCCAAACTTTTGATGGAAGCTATTATGAATCACGACGAACTACAGGGGTTAAGAAGATGGATTCTACTTACGGGAGATGCCCACGGTTTGTACAAAAAATACGGTTGGAAAGAAATAGCAGATTCTACGGTATGGTTGGAGCTTCATGATCCTGGTGTTTATAAAGATCGGGTTTAGAGTAGGCAGGAATATGGCATAAAGTGTGCCTGTTATCCCCAAAAACACCCCCCATCGGCCCATGCCAACGAGGGGTGTCCTCACCAAAAAATTAAAGCAAAGGCGGTACTCTGCCAGACAAATGACACTTCAGCATCTCGAAGCGCCCTGACGCAGTCGGGTCTTCGAGCGTGCGGGTTACCCCATTTGTAAAGCAAAGACAGACGGTTTACCGCAGCAAAACCAACCGCTTCGTCACCACCTGGTTACCCACCCGGGCGCGTAGCAAGTAGACGCCCGCTGATTGCGTTGCCGCCGGCTGCCACTGCAGCGTGTGCGTGCCGGCGCCCCGGGCGCCGTCGAGGAGGTGAGTGACGAGCCTGCCCCGGCTATCGTAGATGTCGACCGCAACGGTCTCCGCCTCCGTCAGCTGCAGGGTGAAGGTGCTGGCGCCCCGGAAGGGGTTGGGCACGACCCGCAGGTCGAAGGCCGTACCGATCAGGTCTCCCGCCGAGGTAGTCGCCTCGACTTGGGTAACGTCGGGGATGATGCTGCGGAAGGAGCCCGCCGCCGTCAGGTCTTCGATGCGGAGATCGAGTTGGGGGGAGGCACCGTCGTCCGTCAGGGCTTCGAGGCGGATGGCGGTGAGCATCAGCCGGTCGGGGCCGCCCATGGGGTTAGCGTGGGCCAGCAGGAGGTGGCCCTGGCTGGTTTCGGAGAGGTTGACGTTCGGACCGGCGAAGCCGGGGTCATCACTGGCCACCAGCTCCACGAAGCGGTAGCGGGTAGCGTCCCAGCTGGCGGTGAGCTGGTAACTGCCGAGGCGTTCTCCGGTTCCCGCCAGATCAAGCGTCAGCGGAAGCAGGTAGGTGCCGTCTTCTTTCTCCAGCCCGATTTCCAGCGGCGCGTTGAGGGAGGAACGAGGCGTGGCGATGGTTTCGCTCAGCAGCCCGTCCGTGGCGGCGGTCGGGCAGACGGGCTCGCCGATGGCGAAGTCTACGGGCAGCCCCACGTCGTAGGTCAGGATGATGAGGGCATCGCGGGCGTTCGTGCGGCGGTTGCCGTCGACGTTGCCAAAGCCGGCGTCGATGCGTTCCTGCGCGACGGGCGGAATCGGATTGCCGACGGCGAAGGCCAGCACGAGCGCGGCATCGGTGGAGTTGATGCGTCCGTCGCCGTTCACGTCACCCAGCAGCTGTTCTTCCTGAATGGAGAAGCCGCAGTTGAATACGGAGGCACTCTCGGTCAGGTCCGTAAAGGTGCGGGCGCTTACGAGGGTACGCAGGTCGAGCACGGGGTTGACGTTGGTGCCTGGGGCACCAAGGGCGCGGAAGTTGGCGCTGAAGACGGGGACATCTCCGCTGCGTCCTTCTGTATCTGCTCCGTTGAAGATGATCGCTCCGGCGGTGGGGTTAACGAATCCGGTGAAGCCGGAAAGAATCTGTGCGTCGCCGACGTACTCCATCACCGTGGGGTCGTAGCGTAAGACGGCGGTGAAGTTGCCGAGGAAGTCGTCGGGCTTGGGCACGTTGCTCATGTCTACCCGCACGGTCAGCGGGAACTCGCAGTTGGTGGGCACGGCCTCGGGGCAGTCGACGAAGACCGGCGGGGTATTGTCTCCGCCGGTGTCAACGGGGTCGGGGAAGCGGATGCCTTCGGCGAAGGTCCGCCACCAGAACTGGTTGCCACCGATGGGCTCCAGGGTGCGGCTGTCCACCTGGGTCATGTTCAGGCGGTGAACGGTGTTGATTTGTCCCTGCCCGAAGGGAATGAAGATGACGTTGACGGGGAAGAGATCGCCCGGACGAAGGGGGATGCCGATCAGCGCGGCCCCGTCGTTGAAGATTTCGACGAAGCCGTTACCAATGTCCTCCACGCCTTCGCTCTGGCCGTTATTCTGCTGCCAGATGTCGTAGAGCTCTCCCATCTGTACGACGATCCGGCCGAAACGGAAAGGAGACCGCACGGCATCTTGTGGCAGCGTGAAGCGGAGATCTGCCCGGTATTCTTCCGCTCCGTAGTTGGCAACGATGACCTGGTTGAAGCTTCCACCGTCGCCTTCGGCGGCTTCGCCGACGGAGATGTTTTTCCAGACGATGTTGTTATTGTTCTTCACGTTATTCCAGAGGCTGGCGGTTTCGGGGAAGGTCATGCCGTCCGCATCTTCGATGCGGGAGAGTAAACAGAAGTGGGAGCGGTCGGCTCCGAAGCTGGCGTAGTCAACGGGATTGGGCACTACCCAGGGGAATTCGAGGATGGTGAACTCGCCACCGTCAACGGTGACGGGCGAAGCGCCGATGGAGGAGCCCATCAGTGCCGGTGTAGTGACGGATCCATCCCAGGGGCTGGGCCAGGAGAGACCGGAACTGGCCTTGGCCCAGTAGAGATTTACATTGCCGCTTTGACTTCCACTGCACCCGCGGTTGCGCACCCGCACGTACACGTAATTGGGACTTCCGTCCGGCTGGTAAACGGGATTGACGTGTTCCTGATTCGTCAGCCCGTCATTGGTGGGCCGCACCCAGATGTCGGCACTGTGGTACAAGCCCTCGGTGGTGGCGTTGGGCTCGTCGCCCACATCATCGTAGGTGTCGGCGCTCCAGAGGTCCGGCGTGGCGGGTGTTTCGGGTGGCGGCAGGTGGCCTTCTGAACCGATCAGGCTGCCCCGAACGGTAAACAGTGCCGCCGCTGCCCGCACGTGTTGCCCGACGGTAAACATGGTCATACAATCGTTGTCGACGTAGTCCATGTAGTTCATGAACATGTCTCCGTTGGGGGCATTGTCGCAGCTGCTGCTCGGGAAGGATGGGCAACCACTATTGGACAGCCCCTGATTCGGGGTATCGTCCACTTCGTCCGAGCCGCCGCAAATGTCGGCGGTTCCCTGGTCGTCTCCCCAGATGTGGCGCAGGTTGAGCCAGTGGCCGATTTCGTGGGCGAGCACACGACCCAGGTCGAAGGGCGCCGAGGCGGTTCCGTTGGTGCCGAAGGCGGTATGGTCCATCACCAGGCCGTCTTCGGCGGGGCGGGCGGCGAGGTCAGCCGGCCAGGAGGCGTAGCCCAGCAGCGTGCCGCTCAGGTCACAGGTCCAGATGTTGAGGTATTCATCAGACGGCCAGCCGTTTCTGCCTCCGGAGGAGGTGAACTTGACGGGATTGCGCTCGGTGGCCACGCTGCTGCCCGGGTTACGCCCGAAGGAAGTCGTGGAGGTGGAGGTACGGGTGATGCCATTCGTTGGTTCGCAGTCCGGGTCTCGCTGGGCGAGGGCAAACTGTATGCGCAGGTCGGCCACCTGGGGGGCGAAGACCCCCGGCACCGTGCTCACATCGGCGTTGGCGGCCCGGAAAACTTCGTTGAGGGCGTCGATCTGTGACTCGATCTGGGCGTCAGAAATGTTGTCCGTACTGTTGTTGTACACCACGTGTACGACCACGGGAATGGTGATGACCTCCCCGCCGAAGCCGAGCTCGTCGGCTGCCTGCAGTCCTTCCAGGTACTCCGCGGTAAGCTGTCGGATGCGGTCGTATTCCCGGATGAAGGGCGGGTCTTGCTGCAGTCGTTCCAGCAGCAGGTCTCCGGTGCCACACTCGAAGCCCCGGCCGGGCTGGCCGGGCAGGTATTCAACGTCGTCGATGAAGAACGTTCGCGCGGCAGAACCGCTGTCCAGGTCAATGACGTAGCCCAGTGCCCCGGGCGCCTCGATGACTTGCCAGCGGGTGGTAACCGGGGCGCGGAGGAGGAGCTCCGTCCGCCCGTCCGCATCGTAGCCATACACGAGAATGATGTCGGCGTCGGAAAAACCCATGGCCGCAAAGCGGATGCCGTTGGTGGGTTCGTTGAATTCCATCACGATGGCATCGGAGGGGAACTCGCAGCCAATGCCGCCGGAGCAGTTGGCTGCAACGTTGCGGCCGGAGGGGGCGCCGTCGCGCTGAAAGACGGTAACGGGGCCGAGCCGGCCTTCCGTTGTCGTCGGAAGTCCGGTCAGTGTCGGGGAGGGCGTTCCGAAGGAAACGCCGAGCGCGTCGAGTTCCGGGCTGGTGGTCAGCGTACCTTCAAAATTCTCAAAATCGATGATGGTGGACGGCTGTTGGGCCTGCAGCCCGAGCGCAAAAGCTCCGACGAGCAGGAGCATCAGTGAACTGCGCAGCCAGAACGGCCGCGCGCAAAAGGGTAAAAAACGCATTGGGATGAAATTTATGGGTTCTTAAATCGGTGAGAGCTCATCCCAGGGGTTACGGCTAAAGGGTCGGTGTTTTTATGCGTCGTGCCGTTTGTGTGTTACGACTTGCTTTACTTTTTAACGGTTTGTTGTCAGCAAAACTAAGGGGGAGGGCTGCTAACTTTAGTTATTGATTGCCCCGGCAGGACCTTCAGCTACCGGTCATCGGATGCATCTGATGAAAATCGGCTTTCCTTTTATCTTTGCTCCATGTCCTTCCCATCGCACCTGCGGCCGCGCCACCTCGTCCTCTTTCTGTTCCTCCCGTTCAGCCTCTTCGCCCAAACCGAAGCCCCACCGCCGGGCACCGATGATGAGGCGCAGCAGCAGCTCATCGAAGACATCGCCGCTAACGCCGAAGAAGAAAGCGATGAGTTCGATTTCAACGCTGCTTTCTCCTTGCTGGAGGCCTATCAGCAGCGCCCCTTCGACCTCAACAAAATCACCCGCGAAGAACTGGAAGAAACCTGGCTGCTGACGCCCATCCAGATCAGTCAGCTCCTGGAATACCGGGAGCGGATGAACGGCTTCGTCAGCGTCTACGAGCTGCAGGTTATCCCGAGTATGGACCTGGAGAGCATCCGCCGGCTGGCCCGCTACACGAAGGTGGGGGGCGGTCTGGACGACAATAAAATCTCCTTCAGGCGTATGCTCGCCGAAGGCGACCGCGAGCTCTACGTCCGCGCCCAGCGCCGCCTCGAAAGCCGCGTTGGCTACGAACGCGGGCCGGAAGACAGCCTGAGCTACTACCTCGGCAGCCCCGAGCGACTCTACGTCCGCTTCCGCCAGAAATTCAGCAACCGGATGAGCTTCGGGGTCACCGCTGAGAAGGACCCCGGGGAAGCTTTTTTCTCGGAGAATAACAGCAAACGGGGCTTCGATTTTTACAGCGCCCATTTCTACCTGCGCAACATCGGCAAGCGGGTCAAGGCCGTCGCCATCGGCGATTACAACATCAGCTTCGGGCAGGGCCTGATGCTCTACACGGGCTTTGGCTTCGGCAAGAGTAGCCAGACGACCAACATCGCCCGGGGCGGACAGACGCTGCGCCCCTACACCTCCGTCAATGAATTCAGCTTTCTGCGCGGAGCCGCCACAACGCTTGGCTTCGGGGAGAAGACCGAACTGACGCTCTTTGCCAGCCGCAAGGGCCGGACGGCCAACCTCATCCAGGCCTCCGACACGCTGGATCTGGACCCGGAGGAACTCGCCGTAAGCTCCCTCAATATTTCCGGCTTCAACCGTACACCGAACGAGGTAGAGGACCGCAACGCACTGACCCAAACGAGCTACGGCGCCTCCCTGCGTTACCGGGGCAGCCAACGCTGGCAGGTAGGACTTAACTTCCTGAGCGAAAACCTTAGCCGTCCGCTGGACCTGCGCGACCAGCCCTACAACGTCAACTTCTTTCAGGGTACGGACTTGCTCAACGTCGGAATCGACTATCGCTACCGGCTCAAGAATTTCACTTTCTTTGGGGAGGTAGCTGCGTCGGATAACGGCGGCCTCGCCCAACTGCACGGCCTCATGCTGGGGCTGGATCGCTACATCGACGTGTCCATCCTTTACCGGAACTATGAGGCGGATTATCAATCCCTAAGCGCCCGCCCCTTCGGCGAAACGGCCAGCGGCCGTAATGAAGAGGGGCTCTACTTCGGCCTCGAACTCCGCCCGGGCGCCCACTGGCGCATCAACGCTTACTACGATATCTTCCGCTTCCCTTACCTCCGCTTCAACGTTGATTCTCCGGACCAGGGGCATGAATACCGCTTCCGGCTTACCTACTGGCAAAAGCGGAAACTGGAAACCTACCTCGAGCTCCGCTCCGAAACCAAAGGTTTCGGCCTGACCGGCGGAGAGTTTTTCGATGCCGTTGCGCCCCGTACCCGTTTTCAGGGCCGCCTCCACTTTGGCTATAAGATTAACCCCTTCCTGGACTGGCGCAGCCGCATTGATGCTGGCTTTACGAAAGACGAACGGGACGGCACCCAGACCGGCGTAATGGTCTACCAGGACCTTCACTATCGCCCGCGTGGCCCCTGGAGCTTCAGCACCCGATTCGCGCTGTTCAATACGGAAGATTATGATGTTCGCTTCTACCAATACGAAAACGGACTGCTCTACAACGCCCGCGTAGTGCCCTACTACGGCCGGGGCACCCGGACTTTCTTCCTCGTTCGCTACAAGGGTATCCGCAGCCTGACCATCGAAGCCCGTATCGCCCAGACTTTCTACACCGATGGCCGTACGGTCGGCTCCGGCCTGGAAGAAACGAACGGCCCGCGGGGCACGGACGTGGGGATGCAGGTGGTCTGGCGCTTTTAGCATGACTTCAGCCCTGCTGCAAGCCTCTCCGCCGTCTTCTTTTCTCCTCCCGCTCCTCCGGAAAAAAGAGTTGCTTAGCGGCTGAGTGGACAGGGCCGATAGGATAAATTTTCCAAAAGAGCCGGAGGAGTGGAGGAGTTGGCGGAGAGAATTTCGCAGGATTTAATAATAAATCGGCGGAACTTTTGGATGCCGGGTCCATAGTCAGAGAGGTAAGATTTCCGAAAATTTGCAAGCCTCTCCTCCGTCTCCTTTTCTCCTCCCGCTCCTCCGGAAAAAAGAGTTGCTTAGCGGCTGAGTGCGCAGGATACGATAGGATGAATTTTCCAAAGGAGCCGGAGGAGTGGAGGAGTTGGCGGAGAGAATTTCTCAGGAGGCGATGATGAATCGGCGGAACTTTTGGATGCCGGACCCAGAGTCAGAGAGGTAAGATTTCCGAAAATTTGCAAGCCTCTCCTCCGTCTCCTTTTCTCCTCCCGCTCCTCCGGAAAAAAGAGTTGCTTAGCGGCTGAGTGCGCAGGATCGATAGGATAAATTTTCCAAAGGAGCCGGAGGAGTGGAGGAGTTGGCGGAGAGAATTTCGCAGGATTTAATAATAAATCGGCGGAACTTTTGGATGCCGGGGCCATAGTCAGAGAGGTAAGATTTCCGAAAATTTGCAAGTTTCTCCTCCGTCTCCTTTTCTCCTCCCGCTCCTCCGGAAAAAAGAGTTGCCTAGCGGCTGAGTGCGCAGGATCGATAGGATGAATTTTCCAAAGGAGCCGGAGGAGTGGAGGAGTTGGCGGAGAGAATTTCTCAGGAGGCGATGATGAATCGGCGGAACTTTTGGATGCCGGACCCATAGTTAGAGAGGTAAAAGTTTATCCGATGTCCCGGGCCGGCCGAACATCCCGTAGAGGCATCCATTTTATTTCCATGAAATATACCCACGATCTCATTGTTATCGGTGCCGGAGCTGCGGGCCTGGGCTGCGCTGGTTTCGGATCTTCCATCGGATTGAAGGTGGCACTGATTGATAAATCAGCCAAAAACTTTGGCGGAGACTGCCTCAATTATGGCTGCATCCCGAGTAAAGCCTTGTTGCACGTTGCGAGTCTTTTTGCGGGAGGTAAGGAGGCGGAGGCCTACGGATTGCAAACGTCGGGCAAAGCTGATTTTAAGAAGGTAATGGCATACGTTCATTCCCGGCAGGAAATCATCCGGGCGCACGAAACGCCGGAGCACTTCCGGGAAGAATTCGGGACAGACGCCATCATCGGGGAGGCCCGCCTGACCGGAAAGCAAGAAGTGACGGTTGGAGGCAAACAGTTGACGGCACCCAAAATTGTACTCGCTACGGGCTCCGTTCCGCGAACGCTGGATGTGCCGGGTGTGGAGAAAGTAAAACAGTGGGATAATGAGTCGCTCTTCTGGGAGTTGGACGAACTGCCCGAACACCTGCTGATCGTGGGTGGCGGACCGATAAGTTGCGAGATGGCGCAGGCCTTCGTGCGCCTCGGTAGCCGGGTTACGCTGCTGGTACGTGGGGAGCGCCTGTTGCAGAAAGACCCGCCGAAGATGGGAGAAATTCTGGCGGAAAAACTTCAGGCCGAAGGGGTGGACATTCGCTTTAAGACCGAGGTAGCATCGTTTAGTGATACACAAACGGCTGTATTAAAAGGCGGCGCGGACGCAGGTGCAGAGGAGGGTAGTGGAAGCATTGAATTCACTCACCTCCTGGTTGCCATCGGGCGCAAAGTCCGCACCGAAGGCCTCGGGCTCGCGGTAGCGGGGGTGAAGGTTGAGCGGGGCAGGATTGTCACCAACGAGCGCTACCGAACGAGCAACAAAAACATCTTCGCCATCGGCGATGCCTTCGGGCAGGAGCAATTCAGCCACGGAGCTGAATTTCATAATACCCAGCTGTGGAATAATCTGCTGAGCCCGCTCAAGAAGAAGCATAACCTGGACAAATTCAGCTGGGTAACCTTCACCGACCCGGAGATTGCCAGCTTCGGGATGACACCAGCGCGACTGCAGGAAAAGGGCATCGCCTTCGAAACAAGAGAACTGTCGCTGGAAGCCGACGACCGGGCCATCGCAGCCGATTACCGCAACGGCCACCTCATCGTCTACCTCAGCACCGGCTGGTGGGGCGGCGGCAAAGTACTCGGCGGCTGCCTGGCCGCGCCCGCTGCCGGGGAAATGATTCAGGAGTTACACTTGCTTCAATTTCAGGGTAAGAAGTACGGCGCACTGACGAATAAGATCTACGCTTACCCCGTCGGCAGTCGCATCATCCAGAAAGGCGCGCGCAAGGGCGCGTCGGACTTACTAACCTCCGGCCCGCTGCCAAAGCTCCTGCGGTGGATGTACCGGGTGGGGAACCGGTAGGCTGATTTTCTCCTCGGCCGGGAGATCACCCGATGTAGGGTGATAAGAATTTACTAATGCTTGTGTTAGGAAACCTCTCCCCCGGCCCCTAGGGCTAACGCATACTCGAAGCCGGACCCTCACCGCGAAGCAGCCCCGAAGGGAAAGGAACATTTTATCCTTCGCTCCGCTACGGAAAATGCACACTTCGAGGTCCTAAATTGGCAGTCTAGGACCTCGAAGTGTGCTCAGCCATGGAGCCGGAGGCGAAATTGCTGAGTTCCTTTGAGCGTCCGGTGAGTATGCGTTAGCCCTGCCCCCGGCCCCTCTCCGAAGGAGAGGGGTGACCCTTCGGCCATGATTATCAGTGAATTGTAGCACTTTTACTCTCTATTAATTTCTTATTTAAAGTTGGCGAGTTGCAAATTCTTATCACCCTACACCCGATGTGTAAAATCACCGCCGAAAAACCACCACCGCTCCGAAGGCCATGTTCGGCACTTCCTCTTCCTGCCAGCGGGGCAGGTTTCTGATACTCCAGAAGTTGTCCCGGTAACGGGCAAAGGTCAGGGCCGTACCGTTGGTCGTCGTGTATTTACCGATGATGGGGCCGGTCGTTCTGCCATCTTCCCAAATGGGGATATTGCCGGCGGGGGCAAGATATTCCAGCCCGATGAAGAGCCCTTCAGGAGGGAAGGCAATGCCGTATTCCCGTAGCGGAATGTTGATGAAGCCTCCTTTCCAACTCGTAGCGAATTCGACGGTCTCCAGCAACAAATCCTGTCCGGGGTGAAAGGTGTTCATGTTGGGCTTGCGGGCGAAGACCCGCACGCGAAAAAGCCCTCCGGAATTCAGGCTGCGGATACCCCGGGAAAACTGAAAGGTAGCCGCTGCCAATAGCCCCTCCTCGCCGTAGGGGTTCGCCACATACCGGGCGAATTGATTGCCAACGGGTGGAATCAGGCCTCCCCGAATTTTTCGCTTCTGAAAGCCAAGACCGACGACCTGCTCTTTTTCTTTTTTAGCGACAAAATCTACCGTTGGCAGGTCGTATGAAAGGGCTTGCAGACGAATGGTATCAGGAATCTCCCGCATACTAAATCGAAGCGGCAGGTAACCAAGCGCGGAAAAAATAAGCGTATCCGTGGTGGATAATCGCTGTAGCGAGAAAGTTCCGTCAGAATGAGCGTAGGTGCCTGTTTCTGTCCCGGAAATCCCCACACTGGCGCGGGGGATGGGCTGGCTGGTAGCCCGGTCCACTACGGTCCCGAATCGGGCTTCCAACTGGGCGGAGAGGCTGGTGCAGGCAGCCGCCAGGATGACTATCAGAAGGATTCTTTTCATGTTGGGTAAGGTGCAGTTGGCTCAACAAAATAATTTTTCAATACGGCAGCCACCCTTTGGTGTTTACAGCAGGCCCAATACCAGGTACAGCATGGCCGCCAGCCCACCCGCAATGCCTGCATAGGGTAACTGGGTTTTTACGTGATCCACATGGTCGGTGGCGGAAGCCATCGACGACAGGATGGTCGTGTCCGAGATGGGGGAGCAGTGGTCTCCGAAGACACCACCACCAAGTACGGCAGCAATGGCCATGAGCACGTTGGCATCCATCTGTTCTGACATGGGGACCGCGATGGGAATCATGATGGCAAAGGTGCCCCAGCTGGAGCCGGTGCTGAAAGCGATGAAGCAAGTCACAACGAATACCAGGAAAGGAACCAGGGCGGGGGAGAGGAAGCCCTTAGCGACGTCGGCCACATAAATGCCCGTTTCCAGCTGCTTACAGAGAGAGCCGATGGCGAAGGCCAGTAGCATCAGCAGGGCGAGGGGGATTAGGCCGGCGATGCCCTTTAGCACCAGGTCAACGCTCTCCCGGATACCAAAAATGCCCTGGGCTTTGTAGAAGCCCATACTGACGAGAATAGACAGCGTTACGGCCACCAGCACGGAGGTAGAGCCGGAGCCCCTGCCCACTGCTAATAAAAAGACTTCCACGGCACCTGCGTCAGCGCCCAGCACACCTCTGGCCGTATCCCAGCCCGTATAAGCCAGCATGAGCGGCATGCAAAGTACCATGACCACAATGGGAAGCACCATGTTCCAGAGGTTAGGAACGACGCCCTCTTTGGCGGCAATATCCGTCAGCTCCGTATCCACCACCGGTGTTGCCCCATCACTCAGTAGCTGCCCACCCTGCGCCCGGGTTTCGGCCTTCCTCATCGGCCCGAAATCTCGTTTCAGCAGGATGATGACAGGCACCAGCAGGAGCGCGATGATGGCGTAAAAGTTGTAGCCCAGCGCCTTGATCATGGTCGAAAACGGGTTGGCGAAACCCTCCGCCGCCAGTAAGGTCATGATGAACGCTCCCCAGCCATTAAAGGGGATGAGGATAGAACTCGGTGCCGAACTGGAGTCGGCGATATAGGCCAGCTTCTCCCGGCTGATGCCCATTTTATCGAAGATGGGCCGGTAAAGCGTGCCCACCGTAAGCACAGAAATAGAGCTTTCCACGAAGACCAGCGCACCCGTCAGCCAGGCCAGCAGCTGAACGACAACTTTGCCGGAGCCATCCTGTCGGTCTTCGTATTTCTGCAATTTACGCTCTACGAAAGCGATAAAACCGGCTACACCACCCGAACGCTGCATGAACACAATCAGCGCACCGACCAGTGCGCAGAACATGATGGTACGGGTATTGCCGGCGTCCGAAAAAACATCCACCAGCCCCTGCATCGTGTCCAGAAAACCCAGCCAGGGGTTACCACCCGCCAGGATCACGTAGCCCATAAAAATGCCTACGATCAGGGAAATGAAAACCTGTCGCGTAGCGATGGCCAGCAGAATGGCAATGACGGGAGGAAGAAGCGTAAGAATACCTAAGGATTCTGCCATGGGAGGTAGTGTGTAAAGTGTAGGATTGATTCGTCAGGGGCGGGACCGTGGCACAAGCTAAGGATTTCGGCAGGCTTGCGCTTAACTACGGTGGTTGTGGGCCGGATTAACAATGAGAAATGTGCATTTGGTGAAAAGGAGGGTGCTGTTTGTTTTTCCCAATTTAAAATAAATAAAATGTGATAATGTAGAGTTAATAATTGTTCATTGTGATAAATTCAGTCATTTATTTTGATGTATGGAAGTTAAACGTATCTTCAGGCATTCTTAAAGTGGATCTGAACAAACAAACAGGACTAATTCGGACAAGCAGGTATCACACGTTCAAGGTTGTATTATGACCGCTCAGTCGAAAGCAGGGTGGCTTAATTTACCTGGCAGTGAAGTACGCTGCTTTGAGGCAAGTGCTCGACAATAAAGTTTAGAGAAGCTCTTCATCAAAACACATTAAAATGATTGGTACTATTATTTCTCTTCTTAGTGGCGCACTGGGTGGTAACCTTGCCGGCTCGCTCATGAAGGACTCTTCTTTGGGCACCCTTTGGAATTCTGTCGTTGGCATCGCTGGCGGCGGTATTGGTGGTGTCATTCTTGGCATGCTGGGCCTGGGCGCTGGTGCAGGTAGCGAAGCGTTGGATATTGGCACTATTGTGAGTAACGTGGCCAGCGGTGGCGTTGGTGGTGGTGTTTTGCTGGCCATTATCGGTATGATTCGCTCTGCCATGGCTAAATAGCCGCACAACAGAATCAGAAGCTGTTCTTTTTCCTTTGGAAGAAGAATAGCTTCCTTTTCTATTCGTTCTGATGTAGATTTTTCTAATCTGGCCGCGAAAAATGAGCATTCGTAGGTCGATTGGAAAAGTCTACATCGGTGCTTCACCAAAAAAAAGCGATCAACGATCAGCTTTCAGGCAAAATCCTGCTGAATGCTGTCCGTTGATCGCTTTTTGCTTTTTAGGGAGGCAGGCAGGGCAGGGCAGGGCGACGGGGCGCGGGTGCAGTGGATTGGATCAGGGCAGTGAAATCCTCGAAAGGGCCTGTCGACGATGATGGTTTTGCCGTCACCCGGCCGACAAAGCCTAAATGGTGAGCCACCTTCGTCTATTTGTTAGCGTCTTTAGTCGATAGACGTTTAGGTCTCGTCTCAACGTTTTAGACCTTATAGCGATAAGTTTTCACCCTTTAACCATTCATTCATGCGTTTACGATTATTAGCCGCCCTCTTTATGGCGGCCACCTTTACCCTTGCGGCCCAAAAGGTCCCCGAAAAAATAACTACCGTAGAGGGCATCACTGAATATCAGCTGGAGAACGGCCTGAAAGTTCTTCTTTTCCCTGATCAGTCGGTCCCTAACATCACCGTCAACATTACTTATAAGGTTGGGTCCCGCCATGAGGCCTACGGCGAAACCGGTATGGCTCACTTGCTGGAGCACCTCGTCTTTAAGGGTACGCCCGATCACCCGGACATCCCGGCCGAACTCACCAGCCACGGTGCCCGCCCCAACGGTACTACCTGGTATGATCGTACGAACTACTACGAGACCTTCGCCGCCAGCGACGAAAACCTCGATTGGGCCCTCGACATGGAAGCCGACCGGATGGTTAACTCCTTCATCGCCAAGAAAGACCTCGACAGTGAGATGACCGTGGTCCGTAATGAGTTTGAGTCCGGAGAGAATAACCCCGGTGGTATTCTCATGCAGCGGGTGCTGAGCTCTGCTTATCTCTGGCACAACTACGGCAAATCGACCATCGGCTCCAAGGCCGATCTGGAGAACGTGCCGATCGAACGCCTGCAGGGCTTCTACCGCAAATACTACCAGCCGGACAATGCTGTACTGGTGGTGGCCGGCAAAATTGATGAAGCCAAAACATTGGAACTCATTCAGGAAAAGTTCGGTAAAATTCCGCGTCCGGAGCGCAGCCTCTACCCAACCTACACCCGCGAGCCGGTACAGGACGGAGAGCGTTTTGTGGAGCTTCGCCGTACGGGTGATGTACAGGTCGTACAGGCCGCTTACCACGTCCCTGCCGGTCCGCATGCCGATTACCCCGCCGTGTCGGTATTGATGGACATTCTTACCAGCCAGCCCAGTGGCCGGCTTTATAAGGCATTGGTGGAAGACGGAGATGCGTCCGTCGTTTGGGGCTTTGCCCCGGCGCTGGCCGAGCCTGGCTTCGCCATGTTCAACGTCAACGTGCTGAAGGAAAATGACCTCGCTGCCGTGGAAGCGGCCTTCAAGGAGACCATCGAGAAAATCCGTACGGAAGCGCCTACGGCTGAAGAGGTGAAGCGCTCCAAAGACAAGCTGCTCAAGAATTTTGAATTGGGCCAGCGGGATGCTAACCGCGTAGGCCTGACGATGAGCGCCTACATCGCGCAGGGAGACTGGCGCCTGGGCTTCATCAACCGCGACCGCGTTAAGGAAGTAACCCCGGAAGACGTCATGCGGGTAGCGAATACCTACTTTAAGCCTTCTAACCGCACGGTTGGGCGTTTCTTCCCCACCGAAGAGCCTGATCGCGTAGAAGTACCCGAAGTGCGTGACCTGAGCATCATCACCAACGGTTACGTTGGCGGCGAGGCCGTCGCCGAAGGCGAAGCCTTTGACCCCAGCTACGACAATATCGACCAGCGCACCCTGTCCGGCAAGCTGGGTAAAAAGGAAACCATCGAGTTCAGCCTGCTGCCTAAGGAAACCCGCGGTAACAGTGTTCAGGCAAATATGAACGCCCGCTTCGGTAATCTGGAGGCACTGCGCGGCCGCGCCGCGGCGGCCAGCTTCACCGGCCGGATGCTGATGATGGGAACGGATGAGATGAGCCGACAGGATATTCAGGATAAGTTCGACGCGCTAAAAGCCCGTGTCCGGATCTATGGCGGGGTAAATAGCACCGGCTTCAGTGTGGAAACCGAACGGGATAACCTGGCGGAAGTCATTAAGCTGGTGGGCGAGATCATGCGTAACCCCAGCTTCCCGGAAGAAGAATTTGCCAAAATGAAAAAGGAACAGCTCGCCGGTATTGAGCAGAGTCGCTCCGACCCACAGGCCATCGCTTTCACCGAAATGAGTAAGCGGACGAATCACTTCCCGAAGGATCACCCTTACTACGCTACCAGCTTCGACGAGAGCGTGGAGCGCATCAACTCCGTTACGATTGAAGACGTACGGAAGTTCTACGATGACTTTTACGGCGGTGCGAACATCACCTTCGGCGCCAGTGGAGACATGGACGCAGAGGAGGTGAAAACCGCGCTGACGGAAGCCTTCGGTGATTGGAAAAGCCCGACGGATTATGTCCGCATCGGCCGTAAGCACCGTGATACCAAGCCGGATGCCGTCAAAATGGAAACACCGGATAAGGCCAATGCTGTCTTCGTAGCCACCCAGGCATTCCCCATCGGACAGGATCATCCGGATTACCCCGCACTCGTAATGGGCAACTTTATGCTCGGGGGAGGATTTCTGAACAGTCGCCTGGCTACCCGCATTCGCCAGAAAGAAGGCCTGAGTTACGGCGTAGGTAGTAATTTCAACGCTGGTGCCATTGATAAAACCGGCACATTCATGGCCTATGCTATCTACAACCCCGAAAACCGCGAAGCGCTGGAGAAAGCTTTCCGCGAAGAGATCGATAAGGTTCGTACCGAAGGCTTCACCGCCGAAGAACTCGAAGCCGCTAAAAGCGGTTGGGTGCAAAGTCGGCAATTGAGCCGGGCGCAGGACCGCTCGCTGGCTAGCAGACTGAGCAACAACCTCTTCCTGAAGCGGGACATGCAATGGTCTAAAGCCCTGGAAGAAAAGATGGTCGGCCTGACGCCGGAAGCCATCAATAAGGCCATGGCCAAGTACCTCGACGTAGACAAGATGCTTATGGTCCGGGCTGGTGACTTCGCTAAGGCGGAGGCGAAGCGGCCGTAGTGAAGTAATGATAGTAGGGATAGTCTGATAGTAGGTCTGCTATCATTACTGCTTCCTGAATTTTTAGCGATCAGTCATTAGCATTCAGGCATCACCGCCAGGATGTTAATGGCTGATCGCTTTGTTTATTCTTATGCATAGCAAGATCAATCTTTGCACCTTTCGGGACAATCATATCTGAGCTTTAAAGTGGAATACGGCGCGAACCGCAGGTGCAGGGTATAGATAACGAGCAAGGGAGACCTGCTTAGTCTCTAAAGGCGAGATTCCTCCGGAATCGCAATGAATACCCGGTTGAAGCCCCATCTCTAAAGGATAGCGCCTACACAGCTCTTTTCTACTCTTTCTTTGCACCTGCGGACCCCGCTAAGCCTGTCGAAGTGTCCGCGCCAGAATCTACTAAAACGGTACAGTATCAATGTGAAATAGTCTCCAACATGTTGTAGCCCAAAGAACCAAAACACCAAAGAACCAAAATACCAACCTACCAAAGAACCAAAATACCAACCTACCGCACCTCCCGTATCGAAGTCTCTCCCCGGTTCGTCATGTCCTTATCAAACATCCGCTGCTCCAGCCACTTACGGTTTTTGGCAATGTTACCGTTGAGGTATTTCTCGATCATCAGACTGGCGATGGGAGCGGCGACGGAGCCACCATAGCCACCGTTCTCGATGTAGACGAGGATGGCAATTTTAGGATTGTCCTTCGGCGCAAAAGCGGTGAAGGCGGAGTGGTCTCCGTATCTGTTCTGGATCGTTCCGGTTTTACCGCAAATGTCAATGCCAGGGGTGAAGGCTAAGCGGGCCGTACCGTTAGTGACGGTTTGCCGCATGCCTTCCACCACCGTTTCAAAGTGCTGGCGGTCGATGTCAATATCGTGTCGTTCTACCTTGACTGGCCGGCCAACACCTTCATTCCCTACTTGCATCTGTTTTACCAGATGAGGGGTGTACCAGTGCCCGCGGTTAGCGATGGCGGCAATAAAATTGGTGATCTGCAGGCTGGTCAGCTCATATTCGCCCTGGCCGATGGCAAGGCTCCGGATCCAAATGGCCCGCCAGTACTGCTCGTCGGCAAAGCGCTTGGCATAAAACTCACTGGTAGGCACAAAACCGGAAATCTCACCCGGGAAGTCAATCCCTAACTTTCTTCCAAGTCCGAACTGATAGAGATAGTCATTGAAGTCATCCATGCCTTCTACCGGAGATAAGCCCCCGTAGCGATTGACATTTTCCAGCCAAGAGGTAACGAAGTAGTTATTACAGCTCTGCGCAATGGCCTGCTCTACGTTATTGACGTATGGGTGGCTGTGGCAGCCCAGTAACATTTTCCCTCCACTCCAGAAACCGCCCCGGCAGGCCATACCCCGGTTGGCGTCCAGAGTGCCGGTTTGAAGCCCGATGAGGGCAACCAGGGTCTTGAAGGGGGAGCCCGGCGCATATTTACCGTTGATGGCGCGGTTGAGCAGCGGCTGCAGGGTATCCCGTTGAAGTTGGGTAAAGAAGCTGCTCCGGTCCCGCCCGATCCGCAAAGAACGCGGATTGTAAGTGGGCGCAGAGATCATCGTCAGAATTTCTCCCGTAGCCGGCTCAATGGCAATCACCGTCCCCACTTTATTCACCATCAGGCTCTCACCGTACTGCTGCAAATCAAGGTCAATGGTTGTAATCAAATCGCTACCCACCACGGCTTCTTCTTCCACACCGGAGGAGCCCACGGCCCGCCCGAGTCGGTCGCGGTACAGCCAGCGCTCTCCTTTCTCACCCCTCAGGTCTTTCTCATACTTATACTCCAGGCCGGAGATGCCGTGATAGTCTCCCGTGGAATACCGATCGCCCTCACGATCAATGGCTCGCTGGTCCACTTCCCCCATATAGCCCAATACGTGCGCTGCCACCGGCCGCGGGTAATTTCTTGAACTCCGCAGACTGGCCGAAAAGCCCGGGAAGCGGAAAAGATTCTCCTGAAAGGTCGCGTATTTCCGGGGAGAGACGTTCGCCAGAAAGATGAAAGGCTTGCTCTTGCTGTACTTCGGCGCCCACTGCTTGGGAATCGCATTTTCGAAGTACTCCGGAGAAATTTGCAGCAGCCGGCAAAACTCGCTCGTGTCAAATCGCTCGTGTTCCTTTATGAACTGATTATAGATCATTTCGATCTGATACACCGGCTCGTTGATGGTGAGTAATTTGCCATTACGGTCGGCCATTAAGCCCCGTGCGGGATACAGTTTTTCTTTACTTTCACCCACTCTTGCGGCCCGCCCCTGCCAGTATTCGCTGAAAACCTGCAGATGTACGGCTTTACCCACCAGCATAGCAGCGATGATCAGAATAATGATTCTGATGGTCGTTCCCCGTTGTACCTGCCTTGTGGTGTTAGATCCGGTCATGAAATGCTGCAAGAAAATCCAGTTATCTACTATCCGTGTTTACATAGCGCTATTAACAAAGATCGACATTTTAGGGGAAACAATCAGTCCGCTAAATCCTCGGTCGTAAAAAGCTTACCAATATCACAGAAACCAGCCAGGAAACCGGGGTCGTAAGCAGTGTTTTTAAACTGATGTCTTTCCAGAAAACCGGAGAAAAAGCCTCCATACTGAAGTAGAAAAGACAGTATCCCCCCAGCATCAGGCCAAGGTAGCGCAGCCACCAGCTCTGGGGCAGATCATTGCCGTCCGGATTGGCTTTTACCTTATAGCCGTCTTTAGGCGCCAGAATAGTTAACACAAACTGCCGTATGTAGCCGGCAAAGGTAGCCGCTGCGGCGTGCAGGCCAAGTGTTTCGTAGAACAGGTCTGTTCCGAAACCAATCAGGAAAGCAAAGATTACCACCAGCGGCTTTGGTGTCCGGAGCGGAAGTAGGGCAATGAACAGCGGCGTGATGAATATGAATAGCAACTCCTTGCCACCATAGCCCAGGCTGATCTGACGAAAGAGAAACACCTGCAGGAACAGCAACAGGATGAAACGAATAACATTGCTTACCGGATCAGCTCCCCGCATATTCTTTATTGAGCGTTTAAAATGCCAAGTTCTTCCTTGAAAAGATCCTGAACAACGTAAACGGATGAAACCCGAAGGGGATCGTTAAACAAGCGTACCTGAAGGTTCATGCTTCCAGTACCGGCCTGAATTTCGGTGTCTGTAACCAGGCCAATGGCATGGCCCGTTGGAAATACATTAGAATAGCCAGTGGTGAAAACAGTGTCCTGCTGGCTGATTTCTGTGTAATCCGGGATGTCGGTCAGGGTCATGTATCTGGGGTCCTTTCCATCCCAGCGTAGGGTGCCGAAGGTGTTGTCTTTTAGCCCGGCACTAATGCGGGTATCCTGGTGGAGGATAGAAATAACCCGGGCAAATAACTCCGTTGATTGATCAACTATTCCCACCAGGCCACGGTCGTCGATAATGCCCTGCCCCGCCTGAATCCCAAGGTTATCTCCCCGGTTGATAACCAGAAAATTGTTGGGGCTGTAGGGAGATCGGTTGACAATATTGGCCGGGAGGAAGTTATACCGCTGCAGGTACTTACCATCAATGATGCTGTCTACGTTGGCTCTGAGATCGTAGAGCGCATTGGGTAACAAGCGTCTCAGTCGGGCATTTTCCCGCATTTGGACCTCGTTTTGTTCCCTGAGGTCAAAGTAGTTATTGACCGTGGTGGACACACTTTTGTATTTGCCGGTTCCAATAGACCAGGTCTCCGCCGCAATAGCACTTTGCGCGCTGTTGTGGTTTATGATCAGGTAAAAGCACAAAACCTGCAGGGCACAGAAGGTGAAAAAACTGCCGTTGTTGTAAAATAAGCGGAGGATTTGCTCCATCTGGCGGGGTTGATTTCTAGCTTACACTGCTGCTGGGCACCAGAATGGCGCGGTACCGGTGGGTGTCGGCAAGGGCCTTACTCGTTCCGCGTACTACGGCCGTTAGCGGGTCCTCAGCTACGTGAACCGGAAGCTGGGTCTTCTTACTCAGGCGTTTGTCTAGTCCCCGAAGCAAGGCTCCGCCGCCGGTCAGGTACAGGCCGGTGGAATAGATGTCACTGGCCAGTTCCGGAGGCGTGGTTTCCAGCGCCCGAATAACGGCCTCTTCGATAGAAACGATGGATTCATCCAGCGCAGCAGCAATTTCCTGATAGGTTACCGTAATCTGCCGGGGGATACCATTGAGCAAATCCCGTCCATTGACGGCGTAGTCTGCTGGTGGATCGTCCAGTTCCGTCAGTGCGGAGCCGACGTGGATTTTGATCTGTTCTGCCGTTCTTTCTCCGATCAGGATGTTATGTTGCCGCTTCATGTAGCTGGCAATGTTCTCCGTGAACTCATCTCCCGCAACGCGGATACTCTGGTCACAAACAATGCCCGAAAGCGCGATTACCGCAATCTCGGTCGTTCCGCCGCCTATGTCGACGATCATATTGCCGATGGGTTCCTCAACGTCAAGGCCGATACCCAGCGCCGCAGCCATGGGCTCGTAAATCAGGTAAGTCTCCTTAGAGTCTACTCTGGCCGCACTCTCAAATACAGCACGCTTTTCCACTTCCGTAATACCGGAAGGGATGCAGATTACCATTTTGAGGTGAGTAAAGAATGATTTTCGGGTGCCGATCATTTCGATCATCCCCTTGATCATGTGCTCCGCAGCGCGGAAGTCAGCGATCACGCCGTCTTTGAGTGGCCGAACGGTCTTGATGTTCTCATGCGTCTTCTCATGCATCTGCATGGCCCGGCGCCCTACTGCAATCGTCTCTTCCGTCCGGCGGTTGATGGCAACGATCGAAGGCTCGTCGACGACGACTTGCTCGTTCTGGATAATCAGCGTATTCGCTGTTCCCAGGTCGATGGCTAAATTTTGTTGAAACAGGCTAAAAAACCTCATCTATCGTGTTATGTGTCTTTCCCGTGTAATTACGTCCGCAAAAGTCGTAAAAAAGCAGCGTAAACCCGTCATTTCCTTCCTTTAATGTTACAAGGACCATTTTTTGACCAGTTTGCGGAGGTAAAATGGACTTTTTTTATCGTAGAAAAGAAATCTTTGTGTGATTTCCGGGGCTAAGCGGCGCCGGGGCGCAGGTGCAAAAAAATGTTCGAAGGTGCCGTGTTGAGAAGGAGCCTATGCTATTGATTATAAGTGCCTTATGAAGCTGAGGCACTCGTGCCAATATCAGGTGGTTTCACCCAGTGGCCGCGACACCTGTTCCAGGGTCAGAGAACGAGCGCCCTCGATCTTATCCCCGCCACCGACAATTATCTCCCAATCGTCTCCCGGACTTAAGTAGCGTTCTGCCAGCTCCCGTAGCTCATTGGCTGTAATGTGATGGATCGTATCCTCTAAGCGGGCGAGGAAATCAATGGGCTCATAATCTTTGATGATGGCGGAACGATAGCGGAAGGCGTGGCCAAATGGGCCGTCCAGCTCCATGGAAATACTCCCTCCCAGGTAGGCCCGGACCATGTTGAGCTCCTGATCGGGGATCAGGTCCTGCCGCAGCTTTCTGGCTTCGAGGTCAATTTCCCGCCTGACGTTTTCGAGGTTTTCGTTAGCCACATCGGCGGAAACACCGAAGCTCCCGTCCAGTCGGTAAGTATCCAGGTCGCTTTCAATGCCGTAGGTGTAGCCCTTCTCTTCGCGGATGTTCTTCATCAGTCGGCTACCGAAGTAGCCGCCGAAAATAGTGTCCAGTACCACCAGCCCGGGATAGTCCGGATGTTGAATGTGTACGCCCCGCCGGCCACGGCGGATCATCGATTGTTGCGCTTTCGGCCGGTGTAGTTGTATGGTCGTCGGCTTTACCGCTGAGGCCAAAGGAGTATTCACCATGGCTGCCGGCCCGGCCGGCAGTTGGCCAAAGGTGTTCTCCAGGCTTCGCTTTACGGCTTCATTGATGTTGCCGATCACCAGCAGCGTACCGTTGCCGGCATGAAAATGGCTTTGGTGGAAAGCGCGAATGTCTTCGAGTTGAAGGCTGTCGTACAGATCCGGATAACCGTTGTACCCGTAGGGGTGTTCAGAGCCAAATACCGCTTCGGTAATCAAGCGGTAGGCCAGGGTGTCATTGTCACTCAAGCCTTCGCGAAGGCGTTGTTTGCGGCGGCGGAGAAAACGCTTGAAACTGGCTTCGTCGAAGGCCGGCTCGGCAATTACCTCCGCCATAACCGGCAATACCTCGTCCATCCGACGGTGGATAGTCGCCAGGGCCAGGTTGCCCGTGTCCATGAGGTCTGGTAATACCAAACGAGTGCCAAACTGCTCGAAAAAAGACTCCAGTTCGGCGGCCGAATGCTGTCGGGTGCCTTCCGCCAGAAGGTCGTTCGTCGGGCCGGCCAGCAAAGGCCTGGGCTCAAACGGACGCCCCGCATTCCAAATCATTTCTACCCGTAAAACGGGTGCTTCAACACCGCCCATCGCTACTACGGGAAGTCCGTTGTTCAACGTCCAGCGTTGCACGGGAAGAAGTGCCGGGATGGTCGCCTGATGAATCGGAGGCCCCGTTTTCTTCAGGCGATTAGTGGTTTTAATCTGCTGCATGAACGTTCTTTAACAGCCTAAAGACCGAGTAGTTGCTACCGTAGGCCATTCAATGCTCATTTACCTTTTTTTGCACCTGCGGGGAGCGCCCGGATTATGCTTCCTGTGATGGGCTGAAGGAGTAGAAACCGGTGTGTTTCAGCCCGATTTCAACTGGCTTAAACACTGATCAGAGGATTGCTTTCCAGGCCCTTCAAATCCCGGATAACCCCCGCTGGATCTTCGGCTTTGAAAACAGCACTTCCGGCCACCAGTACCCGTGCGCCGGCTTCGAGAACTTTTCGGGCATTTTGCAGCCCGATGCCACCGTCTACCTCGATGATTGCCGGGCTGTTTCGAACGACAATCATATCATACGCCTGACGGATTTTTTGCAGGCTCTGATAGATGAATTTCTGGCCACCAAAACCAGGGTTGACGGTCATAATCAACACTAAATCAATGTCTTCGATCACATTTTCGAGTACGCTTACGGGAGTGTGGGGGTTCAACGCAACACCGGCTTTGCAACCCGCTGCCTTAATCTGTTGGATCACCCGATGCAGGTGCTTGGTCGCTTCGGCGTGCACCGTAATTCCGTCGGCGCCAGCCTCCGCAAAACTTTCAATATAGCGCTCTGGCTGCTCAATCATCAGGTGTACATCCAGGTACTTTTTAGCATCCTTCGCGACCTGCTGAATGATGAATTGTCCGAAGGATATATTGGGCACAAACATGCCGTCCATCACGTCGAGATGGAACCAGTCGGCTTCGGACTTATTAACGAGCGAGATGGCCTGGTCAAGACGGCGAAAATCGGCGGCGAGCAAAGAGGGGGCGATAAGGTGCATAATCTACATAATTTGTGAACCACAAAGCTAAGTGAAAGCAACGACTAGACCGACTCCGAAGGAGTTAAACCTCCTTAGCCCCGGATGGAGCCGCCGGCGTAGCCGCGGTGCAATCCGGGGAGTCCGAGCGCGAAGCGCGAGCATGTGGCGTTCATGAGCGCGAAGCGCGACCTACTTCCAAAAATCCAATGTATACACCAGCGGAATCAGCCCCGGCATCTGCTTCAGATGCCAATGCCCCGGCTCGCCGGCGGGTACGGAGTCGTGAAAGCATTTGTAGGGAGAGTAGTCATACTCCTGAAATCCCTTCAGGGTAAGCCCTGCGCCCAGCAGGGCGGTAACAACGGAGCTGACGGTGTGATCCCAGTTAACCTCTGTACCACGCACCTCATCACTGCCATCGGTATAACTGGAGGTCATTTCTTCCACGATGGGTTCGGGGTTGAAGTAGGGGTATTTGATGGCGGTTCGTTCGTCGTTCCAGAGGTAGGCCATATTATGAAATTCAGCAAAGACGAATTGCCCGCCGGGCTTGAGGTAGCGGGCAACAATGCCCGCCCAGCGATCCAGATCTGGTAGCCAGGTGATGGTGCCATAGCTGGTGAAGACGATATCGAAGGTCTCCTCCTCCTCCAGGTGATCGGGCAAAGAATAGAGGTCGCAGTTGATAAAGCGAGCCTCGAGGTTGGCTTTTTGGGCTAATTCGCGAGCGGCGGTGATCGCTGCGTCACTGAGGTCTACACCGGTAACGATGGCGCCGTGACGGGCAAAGGTCAGGGTGTCTTGCCCGAAATGACACTGGAGGTGAAGAATCCTGAGCCCAGAAAAATCTTTGGGTAAAATGGCCAGCTCCGGCGCTTTGAGGCTGTCTTTCCCGGCCAGCCAGCCTTCTACGTCATAAAATTCGCTGGTCAGGTGTGCTTTTGTGCGGGCATTCCATTGTTCCCGGTTCAGGGAGAGGTAGTCAATCATGATGTTTGCTTGAGTATCGCTAAGGTAAGGTGACGAGGTATGGAATAAGTTTCCGGGGCCCGCAGTACTACGGGGCAGGTGCAGGGAAGGTTGTTTGTACCGTCGACTTCAGTCGACGGATATGTTCTTTCCGTCGACTGAAGTCGACGGTACAAAAGCTTTTTTGTAATTTCGCGTTACGGGCACAGCCCACTGACTTACTGTATGGCCAAAGCAAAGAAAAAATCTACCAAACAACTCGGACTTAAATTCGGGTTGAGCGACGAGCGTATCCCTAAGCTCTTCGGGCTATTGCTGTGTTTTTTCGCCGTCTATCTCTTTGTAGCTTTATTTTCCTATTTGTTTACCTGGCAGGTGGATCAGGACCGGGTTCTGCGCTTCAGCTGGAAGCTTTTGCTCAACGATGGGCCTACGGTAGATAATTGGTTGGGCCGCCTGGGGGCGTTTCTCTCCAATTTTTACATGTATTTTCTCTTTGGGGTGCCCAGTTTCCTGCTGGTCTACTTTCTTTGGCAGTTGGGTGTTAACCGGCTGCGCCGGCAGTCCATCAAGCCAATGGGTAATCTGTTCGTGAAGGTGATGCTGGCAACCATCGGCCTGGCCGTTTTGCTGGAGTTTGCTTTCGGGTCATTGACACAGTTTCCGCTGGGAGGTGGGGTAGGGAAGTACCTGGTGAGTCACCTGACGGGCGTTCTTGGTGGCTTTGGGGTAATATTACTGTTACTGGCTTTAGTAGGGCTTTATCTGGTGTTTGAGGCCCGGATTGATTTCAATGGCTCTCCACGACAGATCAAGAATGATGTCGTGGATCATTTCTCTGAAAGAATCCGTTTTCGGGGCAAGACACCCCCTCCACGCCCCTCCGCCTCGCCGAAGGCTGATGCTGTTGCTGACTTTAGTCCCGCCAAGGCACCTGCGTCTGCGCCCAGAAAAAGTCCGGTTTCTCTGAGCCCCGGTGATGGGTCAATGTTTGAGGTGGATGGCCCTGACCTGCCTTCTGACCGTGGGATTGAGCAACTCCCCGGTGAACAAACGGCTCTTCCTCTGGAATCAGTAGGTGATCTGACGCTGGTGGGGAAAGATCCGCTGGCCGTTGGTTCTGACAATCTCATCATTGCGGATGGTGATCAGGGCATTGATACCAGTTTAGCGGTTACGGAGGAGAATAAGAACCACACGGAACCCTATGACCCTACCTTAGACCTGCCCAATTACGCGCCGCCGCACCTGGAACTGCTGCTGGACCGAGAGCAAGGCAAGGCCGAAGTAGACCGCTCAGAACTGGAAGCGAATAAGGATCAGATCATTGAGACCTTATTAAACTATAAAATTGAGATTACGAAGATTCGGGCAACGATTGGGCCAACGGTTACACTCTATGAGATCGTTCCTGCGCCTGGCGTCCGGATTTCGAAGATCAAAAATCTGGAAGACGATATCGCCCTGTCACTGGCGGCGCTTGGCATCCGGATTATTGCGCCGATTCCCGGTCGGGGCACCATTGGTATTGAAGTGCCGAATAAGAATCCGCAGATGGTCTCCATGCGAGAGGTGATCGAAAGTGAAAAATTCCGTACTGCGAAGATGGATCTGCCGCTGGCCCTCGGTAAAACGATCAAAAACGAGGTACTCATTGCTGATCTGGCCAAAATGCCTCACTTATTGGTGGCGGGGGCTACCGGACAGGGTAAATCAGTGGGGATTAACTCGATCATCATGTCGATTCTTTACAAGAAGCACCCTTCACAGGTGAAGCTGGTAATGATTGACCCTAAAAAAGTAGAGCTTTTCCCCTACGCTAAACTGGAAAGCCACTTTTTGGCCTTCCTTCCCGGGCAGACAGAGCCGATTACGACGGAGACCACGAAAGTGATTCATATTCTCAATAGTCTTTGTATTGAGATGGATCAACGTTATGACCTCTTAAAGAAGGCCTCTGCGAGAAACATCAAGGAGTACAACGAAAAATTTGTAGCGCGCCGGCTTAATCCGGAGAAAGGCCATAAGTTCCTGCCGTTCATCGTTTTGATTATCGACGAATTTGCAGACCTTATAATGACGGCGGGAAAGGAGGTGGAAATGCCGATTGCCAGATTGGCCCAGCTTTCCAGAGCCGTAGGTATTCACCTGGTTATCGCTACTCAGCGCCCCTCGGTGAATATTATCACGGGCGTCATCAAGGCGAACTTCCCGGCCCGGATTGCTTATAAGGTGACAGCTAAGGTTGATTCACGGACCATTCTGGATGCCGGTGGAGCAGATCAATTGATTGGCCGGGGGGATATGTTGCTCAGCAATGGCGGGGACGTTGTCCGATTACAGGGGGCTTTTGTTGATACCCCTGAAGTAGAGGAAGTGATTGACTTTATCGGTAATCAGCGAGGATACGTTGAGCCTTATCTACTACCGGAATACAACACGGATGAGGAGATGGCAGGCTCTGGTGGCTTAACCTATGCGGATTTGGACGATATGTTCGAAGATGCTGCCCGCTTGATCATTCAGCAACAGCATGGCTCTACTTCTATGATCCAGCGCCGGCTGAAGCTTGGTTATAACCGGGCCGGTCGTATTGTCGATCAAATGGAGCAACTGGGGATTGTGGGGCCGTCTCAGGGGTCTAAGCCGCGGGAAGTGCTTGTGTATGACGAGCAGGAACTAACCCGCTTTATCGATGACTTGCGAAACCGGGGCTAAAGTCATTCTAAGGGTAACTATAGTGCTATATTAGCAGGTGGAAACCGATTCCCTCCTGTACAGATACAAGTCGAAACAGTTAAAGGGGGGCTACAGGCACTATTTTTTTTATAAAGTGTTACCAATAGTTCAATACTTCTACTTACTTTTGGGGTATCTTATGTATTGGGCCTATTGCCCTATTAATGTAATCTCTAAGAATTTTAAGACGACAATATGAAGAATCTACTACCTAATTGGGGCCGATTGGCCCTTTTATGCCTGCTGTGTTTCAGCGGGTTAACTGCTTTTGCGCAGGATCCTTGTGATATGGACACAGAGGCTCCAACGCTCCTGGCTCCAAACATGCTGAATCTCGAGATTCTAACCAGCAATATCGCTGAAGCCTGTCCTGGTAGCACTTTTATCCAAGACAATATCCTCGGCCAAGACCGTACGGTTACAGAAATCATTGAGTTCTGTAACGGTTTGCTGGTTGAAGGTGCAGGCCTTGATGAAAACTTCATCATGTCTCTTTTTGACGACAACTGTACTGCTGATGGCGATCTCATCGTTCGTGTTAATACGGCTGACTCTGAGATTCAGGCTGATGGCTCTGACCTTATCACTCTGACTGGTGTCATCGTTGATGAAGCGGGTAACGAAAGCGTTGAAGACATCGCTACCGTTCTTCTTGTAGACGACATCGCCCCCGAAGCTGTTTGTGCTGACGTAACCGTTGAGCTCGACGAGAACGGTATGGCTTCTATCATCTCTTCTGGTGGCGGTGGAGCTGTGACTCAATTCACAGGAACTTTCGGAACTGGACCTCAGTTTGATCGTCCAATTGGGTCTAGCACAACGTGTACACTGGCTAACTCCGCAGAAGACCACTTCTACGTAGCTTTCCCTTTCAGTGTTGATGCTGATGACATGTACACCTTTGAAATGCAGGAATCTGGCAATTTTGACGGTTACTTCCTGATGTACGAAGGTGACTTTGATCCTGCACAGCCTTGTCTGAACCATATTAATGGTGATGACGATGACGGTGAGTTAAATGAGCCATTGTTGATGCTGCAGCTTGAACTGGCTCAGGGTGATTACACTCTGGTAGCCACTACTTTCTTCTCTGACCAGGCTGGAGAATTTGTTATTGATGTTTCCAGTGAAAATGGTGGTGTTGTTTCTGAAGCTGGCGGTGAAGCTGGTGCTCTTCTCATCGACGGTGGTTCTACTGACAACTGTACGGTAGAAGTTTCTGCTGACGTTACGGATTTCACTTGTGACGATATTGGCGACAATACGGTAACCCTGACGGCTACTGACGGTACCAACACGGTAACTTGTGAAGCTACGGTAACTGTTGAGGATAACATCGCCCCGGTTGTTGTTGCTAACGACCAGTTAGTTGTTCTTAACGACGGTACTACTTCTGTTACGCTTACTGAAGGTGACGTTCTTGTTGCAACGGACAACTGTGACGCTGATGTCGTAGTAGAATTTGACCGTGACCTTATTTTCACTGGTGATGACATCGGAACGGTAACCGTAACTGGTACTGCTACGGACGCTGCCGGAAACGTTGTTGACTTTGAATTCGACGTTGTAGTAACTTTCGATCAGCCAAACCTGGCTTGTATCTCTGAGCTCAACCTTACCCTCAATGACGAATGTCAGGGACTGTTGATTCCTCAAATGCTGCTGACCGGTAACACCGGCCTGCTGAGCTCTTTCGTATTCGACATTACGGTAAACGATAACGACCCAAGCAACGGCCCGATCGTTGACGGTTGTGGACGTTTCCAGTACTCTATCTCTCCAGCCAGCCTGGGTGATGAGCCAACGATTGGTTTCACGGGTGATTTTGCTCCTGAGAACTGGACCCTTGAAGCTTTCTTCACAGATGGTTTCCCCATCGCTCCGCCAACCATTGGTTCGGTTGAGTTTTCTGACCCTGAGACCATCACGCTACAGACGCTAGCGGATGATTCTGGTGTACTTCTCGTTGCTCGCGCTGTTGTACAGATTCCTGAAACAGGAACGGTAACGCTTGACTATGATTACAATGGTCAGGACGAAGGTTTTGACGATGCGATCGTTCTTTACACCTTTGAAGGTGCTATTGAAGAAGTACTTCTTGATACTGATATGCCAGAAGCTGGTACACTTTCTTTCGAGGTAGGGCCAGGTAATACACTAATCATCGGCATCGTCGACGATGGTTTCACGCCAATTTTCAGTGACGATCCCACCGCTCCTAGTGTTCTGGAGATTACTAACTTCTCCTTTGCCCCACCAATTTCTCCACTGACCCTCGACTTCGAAACCTGTTGGGGCTGGGTTAACGCTGAAGACAAGACGCCACCAGCTGTAGTTTCTACTCCTGATGATGTTGAACTGCTTTGTGTTGACATCGACGGAAACAACCTTACTACTCTCGATGCTAGCGTAAGCAAGTGTTACCGGGTCAACTCCAGCACTGGTGCTACCATTCCTGGTACCATGGCCACGGCTTTCCGCAACCGTCTGTTCGCAGGTGGTGGCAGCCCACTCGTACCGACCTTTACGGATGGTTGTACGCAGGAGATCGAAGTTTGTGTAAACGACGTTCTTGTTTACGACGAAGAAGATCCTAGCTGTAACGACGTTGTACTGACGCGTACTTTCACCGCTACTGAGATTGCTGTATGCCCATCAGCTGCCGGCGAAGAGAACCCAAGCGTAACGGCTTCTTACACGATCACTTTCAGCCGTCCTACCTTGGATGACCTGAGCGATGACAACATCGAGGCTGTAGTAAACTATGAGCAGTGTGGTACGGCTAACCCCACCCGCGCTGACTACCCAGCTCCACGTGTACAGGACTTCCCATTCCTGGAAGTTGCTGGTCGCGTCTTCAACCTGAGTGCTGGAGATGCAGTATGTAACATTGGTGTAACTTACGCTGACGGCGAACCTGTTGTTACTTGCCCATTCACTTACAAGTTTGTTCGTACTTACACCGTCATCGACTGGTGTAACCCAAGCGACGTTCGCACCTTCACGCAAGTTGTGAAAGTTGGCGATACGACTGCTCCTACTTTCTCTGGTCCTACGCAGGATCGTGACTTCGACGGTGTTGTTGACGGTGACCTGATCTTCACGACCAACGCCGGTAACGTTTGTGCAGCTTACATCCGCCTTGACGCTGGTATCAGCGCTACGGACAACTGTTCTGACGACGTAACCATCACGGCTACTATCTACCCAGGTGCTGACCTGAGCGCTACGCCAATCGGTGCTTTCGACGTTGATCCTACGGACAACAACGCAGAAATTACTTCTGCCATCCCCGTTGGCTGTCACCTTCTCCGTTACACCTACACCGATGAGTGTGGTAATACGGACTTCTCTGACTACCCATTCTGTGTAGAAGACGGAACTGCTCCGGTTGCTATCTGTGAAGATGGTCTGAACATCAGCATCTCCAGCGGTTCTGCTGCCGGTGGTGCCAGCACGGGTATCGCTATCCTGACGCCATCTATGATTGATGCAGGTTCTTACGATGACTGTTCCGGTGTAACGCTGGAAATCGCTCGCGTAGACGCTGACAACATTGCTACTGAAGTATACGACCAGGAACTGGTGCTGACTTGTGCTGATCTCGGTACGGTTCGCGTTGGTCTGAAAGTAACCGATGCGGAAGG
>NZ_FOFB01000022.1 GCF_900110645.1 Neolewinella agarilytica | reverse complement strand
GCTTCGGTGTCAAGCACCAGCTAAACAAGCTCCTCCTCTGGCCGTCAAACTAGCTTAACTTCGTGGTACGCAAGGATACAAGCTAATCAAATATCAAGAGCACGAAGTACTGCGAAGCAAATCGCCAATCGCCAATCAAAAACGTAGCAAACGAAGTTTGATGCGTTTGCCCTTGCTACTGCCAACCTGCCCCTGGTTTTCATCCAGCCAAAAGCTACCTTTGTCGAAAAGAATACCATGACCGTAGACGAAGCCCTACTATCGCGACTGGCTAAGCTCTCCCGCTTATCTCCCACGCCGCAACAATCTGCGCGGCTGCAGAAAGATCTTGTCAATATCCTTGGCATGGTGGAGAAGCTGGATGAGCTTGACCTGGAGGCCGTTCAACCCCTCCGATACGTTACTGGCGTAGAAAACGTTCTCCGCCCTGACGAAACCGGCAACCACATCGATCGTGCCGAGGCGCTTAATAATGCGCCCGATGCCGATGTAGAAGGTGGCTTTTTCCGGGTGCCCCGAGTGATTGAGTGATTTTTTGAATGAGTGAATGGGTTTCACTCCCGACATCTATCTCCTCTCTCATTCTCTCATCGTTCCTGTTCACTCATTTCCCAATTCTTCCATCCACTCCCTGCCCATGCAACCCGTTATTCAAATTAAAGATCTTACCAAGACCTATATTATGGGGCAGACGCAGGTGCGTGCCCTGGCCGGAATTGACCTCAACATTGATACCAATGAATACGTCGCACTGATGGGTCCTTCGGGTTCCGGGAAATCCACTTTGATGAATCTCCTGGGCTGTCTGGATACACCTACGGACGGTCATTACGAGTTGGACGGTAAGGATGTCAGTAAAATGGAAGACAACGAACTGGCCCAGATCAGAAATGAAAAGATCGGCTTCGTCTTCCAGACCTTTAACCTTCTTCCCCGGCAAACGACGCTGGAAAATGTTGCCCTGCCCCTGGTGTATGCCGGTGTGAGCCGCAGCGTCCGGGAAGCCAGAGCCCGCGAAGTGCTCGAATCCGTCGGTCTCGGAGATCGCACCGATCACCGCCCCAATGAACTCTCCGGTGGACAGCGGCAACGGGTAGCCATTGCCCGTGCCTTGGTCAACAACCCCGCCATCATCCTGGCGGATGAGCCGACGGGTAACCTGGACACGAAGACCTCCATCGAAATTATGGAAATCTTCGAAGAAATACATAACAATGGCAACACCGTCATCCTCGTAACGCACGAGCCGGATATTGCCGAGCACGCACACCGTATCGTCCGTTTGCGGGACGGAATCGTGGAAAGCGATGTCCGCAACGAGGAAATCCGTCGGGCCAGTGACCCAGAGCACCGCTACAAGCAGGGCCTGAGCCTGTAATTGCCATTAGGGTTCATTCGACAAGTTCATTGGAGGCGCATACGCAGGTGCAATGGGATGGGTAAAAGCAATGAGTCAATTGAATTTTACCGGCACCATTACTGGAGACAAAGCAAAGACCGCCCCCGAAAAATAGTTATTCGGTGGCGGCCCTACGAATACCCCTAAGGTATTGCTCTCGGGTAGTTTATGGTCTTCCTTAAGAAAACGTTACACCGATTGGGATTTTTCCTTAGGTAAGCTTGTTATCTTTGCCGACCGAATAGTATAAATTTTTATTGATGGCAAAGAAATTCACCCCCAAACGTAAAGCAACCAAAGATCAAATGGGCTCCGGTCTGGAAGCTCTCCTGGGCGGTAATCGGCTGGATAAAGCGATGAAAGAGTCGCCGAAGGAGACGATTGCAACGTTGAGCAAAGACTTTTCTTTTCTACCCATCAGTAAGATTCATGCCAACCCGGACCAGCCCCGGAAAGAGTTTGAGGAAGAGCCCCTGGCGGAATTAGCGGAGTCCATCCGCATACACGGTATCATTCAGCCCATGACCGTCCGCCATATGGGAGACGGAACCTACCAGATCATCAGTGGTGAGCGGCGTTTCCGCGCCAGCCAGCGGGCGGGCCTGAAGGAAGTTCCGGCCTTTATTCGCACGGCAGACGATCAGACCTTGCTCGAAATGGCCCTGATTGAAAACATCCAGCGGCAAGACCTGAACCCGATGGAAGTTGCCTACTCCTACTACCGGCTGAAGGAAGACTTCGATCTGACCCAAAACGAGGTGGCCGACCGGGTCGGCAAGCCCCGAACGACCGTTGCGGGCTATCTGGGCATTCTGAACACTTCGCCTAAAGTACAGGACGCCATCAAGGAAAAGAAAATCAGTATCGGGGTGGCGAAGACTTTTTCCAACATCAAGGACGTCAGCCAGCAGGAAGAATTCCTGAAAGATATCCTGGCCAACCCCTCTTGGTCCGTTCGTAAGATTGAGGAAGAAGCCCGCGGTTATAAAGTCAAAAACAAAGCCAGCAAATCTGCCAAGCCGGAGGATGGGGATTTAAAAATGGTCAGGGAAGCTTTTCAGAAATTCTTTGGCACCAAGCAGGTGAAGGTTAGCTCTGACGGCAAATCCGCCAAATCTGGTAGTATCACCATTAAGTTTGCCAACCAGGAGCAGTTGGAGCAGTTTTATAAATCCGTCGAGCTTTAGAGCTTGTTTGGGAATTTCCTTTCGACCCACGATCGGCAATTTTTCACCTGCGATTAATAATACGTTAAAAGCCGGCTTGTATGGCTACGAAAGCACAGGAACAGAGATCATTGATAATATGACGAGCTTATTTCCTTTGGAGGGGTGTTGTTCAGGAGCCGCCGGCAGGCGGGCTGTTGGCGTATTGACGGCCCTTGCTTTTGTAATCCTCTGCCTGGCACCTGCGGCCGCGCCCGCACAATCGGATAGTAAAAACCCTAATCGGGGCGTTCGGAAAATGACCGACAGTATTCCGGATGCCACCATCCTGAGCGACACGATTGTTGCTCTGTCGGCAATTCAGCGAGGCCCGAAAAAGGCCCTGCTCTGGAGTATTATTCCCGGTGGCGGACAAGTCTACAACAAGCGCTGGTGGAAAGTGCCTATCGTATACGGTGGTCTGCTCGGGATGGTTGCTTACGCCGACTTCAATCAAACCCGCTATACCCGCTTCACGACGGCACTGGAAAACCGCTGCCTCGGGGAAGGCAACGTGGTCATTTTCCCCAACGAAGATTGTATTGCCACCGTGGATGATTTTCCGGTAGATCAGGTTTCCAATGCGGCCCTTCTTCAGGCCCGGGCCAATGCCGACCGGGCCCGACAGACGGCCTACATCGGCATTTTCATCGCCTACGTTATGCAGGCCGTTGAGGCCTACACCGACGCCCACCTTCAGGAATTCGACATCTCGGATGATCTTTCCTTCCGCCTCGGGCCCGTCGCTAACCCTGAAGGACTGATGAGCTACGGGCTGACGGTTCCGCTGGGAAGCGGGCGTAAAAAAAGGAATGAAGAAGCCCGGGTGAAGGCCTTGGTTAGGTAAGGGAGGAAAGGAGCAAAGGAGTAAGGGAGAAAAGGAGAAAGGGAAGAAAGGAGGAAGGAGAACTATTGCTTTAACTACCACCCCAAAATTAAGTGCTCCCCCGCTGCGACGACGATGAGCACGTGCCGGTCATCCAATGGAACGAGCTGCCTGACCTCAAGGCGATTGTTCGCGCCCCCTAAATCAATGAATTCAAGGGAGTGGTCGTCCCGCAAAAGTTGCAGCGCAGCAGCATCCTGCCGGCCGATGCGGGGCAACACCTCCTGCTTATTTCCGCCCAGCAGAATGCCCTCTTTCATTTCCCAGGCACAATTGACGGTAGTGATTTGAGTAGCCATGGGCAGCGTATCTGCCTTCCAGTTCAGACCGCTCAGGCGGGTAAGGCGGAGGTGATGTAAAGTCTCCGCGGTTTCAGGTTCAAGGCTCAGGTCAGGGAAATTTTCCCCGAAGGAGCGGCGGGCGAAGTCAGTATAACTCAGGTTATTCCGCCGAAAGGAAGGAATTTGTCCGGCCAGTTCATCCTTGTCGGCAACGGTCATTTCCTGGCCGTTGCGAACGTAGGTGTACAGCGGGTCTTTTTTACCGTTGCCATCGAAGTCAGCCTCGTAAAGACGAACAGGAGCTTCTTTAGTAGCCGTTCCCAATGTAGAGTTCAGGCCCCAGTTCCCGGCAATGAGCGTCGTCTCCGGACCTCCGTCTCCGGACACGGTCGTGAGGGATTGCCAGAGCCCGGTAGGAAAGCCCAGCGGGTCCCTTACGTCTCCTCCCTTCCAGGAGTTAATGCTGCCGAAGGCCTCCGCGTAGAGGCTTTCTTCCTGAGCGGGGAAGTTGGCTTCGAGGGCTTTGTCCGGGCGGAACAACTCATATTTGTAGTGTAAAGGAGGCAGCGCCAGGGTTTCCACCGAGTCCAGCGCCTGCCCATTCCAGCGGTAGACCGTAAACGTGGTACGGGAGGGTGAGGGAATGGCAATACCGCCATCAAAGGACATCACCGGATAGCCGTTGCCCCGCGGAGCAGCCATCACCAATGGCTCCCGGTCGAAGAAGTTTTCCTTATTCTCCGGACGAACAATGCCCGAAGGTTTCACGGTGTACCATTTGCGGTACTTCGCCGCCGTGCCGTAGATAGAACCATAGCTGCCTTCGCTTTGCGACATCATGCCCCGCTGCGGACAGATGAGCCGGTCAGGGTCGTAGCGGGCGGGGCTTTGCGTAACTGGGTTAAAGGAAGCACCCATGGACTTCTGCTTCGGTTGATGCACATTCTCGTAGATCGTAGCCGGGGCGTTGAGGTTATTGAGCACGAGGTCAGCGTCTCCGTCCTGATCGAAGTCGGCCACCGCGGCGCCGGTGGAGCTGCCGTTAAGGTCGAGGCCCCAGTCCGCCGCAACCTCCTCGAAGGTCAGGTTACCCGTTTGCCGGTAAGCCTGGTTGGGGACGTGTCCGTCGGGCATATTGGCCAGCACTTCAAGGTTAGTGGCCCGGCGGGCGAGGCCGGAGGAGATGAATTTGAGAAAGTCGAGGCTATTGGGGCGGCGCTCAATGCCGTTGGCGATGAAAATGTCAGGCCGGCGATCGAGATCAAAGTCTTCGATGAGGCACGACCAGGACCAGTCGCTGGCGGCTACGCCCGCCATTTCGGCCACTTCGGAGAAGTTCCCGTTGCCCCGGTTCCACTGCAGGGCGTTGTGGGGCAGCTGATCGTAGTAGCCTAGTTTTCGCTTGAGGTTATAGACGTTGGGTTGGTCAGACGACATGGTGGACTTGAGGATGGATTCGTCGTTCGGGCGCATGTCCAGGGTAAAAAGATCGGGCCAGCGATCCCCATCAAAATAGCCGACGTCAGAGCCCATGCTGAAGTTCGTGGTGTGTCCGGTAAGCTCGCGGACGGATTCCCTGAAGGTGCCGTCTTGCTGATTTATGTAGTAGTAATCGTTCTCGCTGAAGTCGTTGCAGACGTAGATGTCGGGAAAGCTGTCCTGGTTGAAATCAGCGATGGCGGCGGAGAGGCCGTAGGCGATTTTGGAGGAGAAGAGGTTGGCGGCGGTGGTGACGTTGGAGAACCCCCTCCCCAACCCCTCCCCACGGGAGAGGGGCTTAGGGGATTCGCTGAGCGAATCAAGGTTAAGGTCATTCCGTAGGAGAAGGTCGCCGGCCAGAGAGTCGGGTACTTCGCGGCCTTCGGCCGTGCCGTAGGTGGCGTCGTTGTGGACGGAGTGGCGCAGCAGATACATATCGAGGTCACCGTCCAAATCGTAGTCGAACCAGTAGGCCTGGGTGTTGAAGCCGGCGAAGTCGAGGCCGTAGTCGGCGGCAGATTCGACGAAAGTACCGTCGGTTTGTTGAATAAATAGTTCGTTTTTGCCCTCGAGACCTTTATAGCCTGAGACGTTGCAGACGTAGAGATCCATGCGTCCGTCCTGGTTAATGTCCACCACACTGATTCCCGTAGACCAATCCCCTGCACCTGCGACTGCGCCCTCTTCGGTGGCATCACGAAACTTAAAATCCCCCTCGTTGATGTAGTATTTATTGGGCCCCTGATTGTTGGTAAAATAGAGATCCGGCAGGCCGTCACCACTAATATCCGTGGCCGCTACACCCCCACCGTTGTAATAATACAGGTACTCGATGATGTTGAAATCTTCCGTTTCCTGAAGTTGGTTTGTGCTCATCACCCCCGTGTCCGTGCGTACACGAAAAAGCGGATCTGGGGCGCGGTCGCAGGTGCAAAGAAAGGTAACTAAACAGCAGAGAATGACGAGATTTCTTAGCACAGGATGGCTTTAGATTGGAAGGGTGAAGATACGGTTCTTACCGCTCGCCGGCCGGGCCAAGTTGCGTAATACCCGGGGCAAGACCTGGCCTATTACTAATAGGCGGAGCCTTCGACCGCCCCCAACAACCCCGTCATAAAGGCATCCATCGAATCTGGTTTCCAATACTCCTCCTTCGTCTCCGTCACGGCTTCATGATGCCAGGTATATTCAAAAGGCAGGTGGGCGGCCCGCGCGCCCGCTTCGATGACGGGCAAGACATCGCTCTTCAGGCTGTTACCAATCATGATAAGTCCGGAAGGATCAATCTTGTGCCTGCGGAAAATGTCGCGGTAGGTATCTGCCGTTTTTTCCGAGACTATTTCCACAATTTCGAAATAGTCTCCTACCCCGCTGCGCGCCAGTTTATTTTCCTGATCGAAGAGATCCCCTTTGGTGATTGCCATCAGCGTGTAGTGATTCTCCAGTGCATCCAGCGCGGTTTCTACTCCCGGCAGGAGATTAATGGGGTGGTTCAGCATTTCTTTCGCCAGGTCAATGACCTGCTGAATTTCCGCTCCGCTGATTTTTCCGTCGGATAGCTCAATAGCTGTTTCAATCATCGACAGCGTAAAGCCCTTCACACCATACCCGAATATTTTCAGGTTTTTACGCTCAAAACGGTAGAGTTCTTCTTCCAGGTTCATCCCTTCTTTCATGTAGGGAGAGAGTAATTTCAGGCAGCGGGCTTTTGCATCAACGAAGATATTTTCGTGTGCCCAGAGTGTGTCATCAGCATCAAAGGCGACGTGGGTTATACCTGAAAGGTCCATGCTTGCGTACTTTTGGCGCCCAAGGTAACCAGCTACAACATGTTTTGCTACAATATGACCCGCATGAATCGAACGTTTTTTATTCCGTTGCTTCTTTTTTTTTTCCTGTTCTCCTGCAACACACTGCGAAAAACCACCATAGAGGAGCTCGGTCAGGAAGAAGTGGCCACCTTTATTCTTGTCCGGCATGCAGAAAAGGAATACGGAGCTAAGCCCGGTCTGACGGAAACCGGCCATGAACGGGCTGATCGGCTCAGTTTTATACTGAAGAATACAGACCTGGATGCAGTCTACAGCACGCCCACTAAACGCACCCGGCTCACCGCGGCTCCTACGGCGGAGGCACATGGCTTGCCGGTCATTCCTTATGACGCGACCTTGCTCAAAGAATTCTCCCAGGACTTAAAGAGGCTATACAAGGGCAAAACTGTTCTCATCGTCGGTCATAGCAATACAACGCCTGCAATGGCGAACTTTCTGGCGAATACGGATGAAAACCCACGCTTTAGTGAATTGGATTACACCAACCTTTACGTAGTGACCATTCCACGGATTGGCAAGGCAAGAGTATTGAAGTTACGGTATTAAAACTAAGGGCTATGTCCACTCCACAAATTCTCAGCGTACTGCTTTGCATCGGCTTTCCGCTTTTTGCCCGTCATACCGAACGAAAAGGACGGTTTCCTTCCTGGGTCAGTTCCATCATTGCCTGCTATCTGGTGGGAATTTTGGTGAGTAATCTTCGCCTCTGGGAGGTGGACAACAAGCTTATGGAACAGGTAGCCGGCGCCAGTATGCTACTTGGTCTTCCTCTCTTACTATTTGCCGTTCGGATTAAGGAGAGCCTGCGCTATGCGGGTAGTATGCTTCTGGCCTTCGGGCTTTGCTGTCTGTCGGGTCTCATTTGCACGGCCGTAGTTGGATATCTGATGACGGGGCAACTACCGGACGCCTGGAAGATTGCCGGCATGCTGGTGGGCCTGTATACAGGCGGCACCCCTAACGTACAGGCCATCGGCCTGGCATTGGAAGCTCCGGCAGAATATATGGTGTTGGTGCAAGCGGCGGACGTCCTGCTGGGCGGCAGCTACCTCCTCGGGCTGGTGACCTTTCTCCCCGCTGTCTATAGCTGGTTTTTTCGCCCATCGGACTCTGCGATGGAAGAAGCTCAAACCAACGACCTGATCTCCAGGATTGCTTTCAAGAAACAGCTCCCACAGCTTTTAGCGGGCGTTTTGGTGACCGCTGCCAGTGTCGGGCTCTGCTTCCTGATTACCGGAGGGATCAGCGACCTGACGGCGCTCATCCTGCTACTCACTTCCGTCTCTTTGCTGGTAGCGGGATCGGGCTTTGCCGACAAACTGGGAAACACCTATCCTTTGGGAGAGTATTTCATTTTGATCTTTTGTGTGGCACTGGGCCTAATGGCTGACTTCCGGGAGTTAGCAGCTAATGGCATGGACTTACTCTACTTTTCTGCATTGGCCCTGATTTCTACTACTCTCTTACACCTGATCCTCTGTAAGCTTTTCAATGTTGACCGGGACACGGTGATTCTTAGCTACGTTGCGGGCTTTTATGGTCCGGTATTTGTGGTTCAAGTGGCGGCAGCCATTCGAAATCATCGATTATTAGCTGCTGGTATTGCCGTTTCCCTGCTTGGCTTTGGCATCGGCAACTATCTGGGTATCGGTCTTGCCCACCTCGTTTACTGGTTGGCCGGTTAGCGGCAGCTTGTCCGTTATTCGGACCAACTTCCGTCCTAAAAATAATTTTGACAAACGATATTCGGGAGAATTGTAAGTTGTCAAAAACTGATCAGACTCTTCATATAAGTCATCGCTTAACATCAGTGCCACTGGCATCAGGGGTGGAATATGTTCCATGATTATCCGTACCATTGCCAGTATCGGTATAGCAATGATAACCCCTGGCACTCCCCAGATCAAAGCACCGAAAATCAAGGACACGATGGCTGCCAGAGCGTTGATCTTTACACTATTGCCAACGACTTTTGGCGTGATGAAATTCCCTTCTACAAATTGGACAGTAGCATAAAGAATAACCACTGCAATGGGCTGCCAGTAAGAATCAGTTGTCGCCACTGCATAAATAAATGGTACGAGCCCTCCGATGGTAGTCCCGACATAAGGGATAACGGCCAGCAAGGCGCCCAGAAAGCCCCAGACCAGCGCATATTTGACTCCGATCAGAAAGAGTCCAACGCTGTTGAGCACGCCTAATATGACCATAACCGTCACCATGCCTCCCAGATAATCCGTTGCTACCGACTGAATCTCTCGCAGAGTTTCCATGCCTTCCGCCTGATCGTGACTGGCAAACTGCCCGAGAACAAAGTTCTTAAAAGCAGTACTGTAAAGCAGAAAGAAGAAACTGTAGATGACGACTAAGCTAAGGTTGGCCAGAATAAGTCCTGAGGTAGACAGGCTCGAGGTTAAAATACCCAGAGGCTGATCGATTGCCTGGGTAAAATTTTCTTCAAAAAACAACAAAGTTTGGTCTCCTGTATACCCCATTGTTTCTCCGCACCACTCCATGAAACTGCTGCCAGTGTCTTGCAGGCTGGCCATAATGTTATCCGCCCGGTCAACTACTTCACTAATCTGGCTGATAAAGAAGAGGAATACGCCAGAAATGATCAAGCCCACAAAACTCAGACTAAGCAAAATCGCTACCACTCGGTTGTTAATCCCTCTTTCTATCCAATCGCGAATGGGTTTGAGGAGAAAAGCGAACAACATTCCGTAGGTGAGTGGTATAAAAAAAGAGCTGCCCAAGTACAGTACAGCAAGTACAATACTCAGGCAGATCATAAAGTAGGCCAGTCGCTCTACGCTGAACTGTTCACTTTTTTTCTTCTTCTTTTTATTCTTATTTCCCAATCGCTTGTTGAATTAGTCTTCTGGTGAGCCTTTTCCTTTGTAGGCCTGTAAAATTACGAATCCAATGATCATCACAAACACCATCGTCTCAAAAATCAGAAATCCGCTGTTGATCAGCACACCAGCCAGGGTGTCTCCTTCTTGCATGAACTGCTCGAAGGAAGTTCCCACAAGGCCAAAGAATAAGATGTTCAGAATAGCGATTACCCCTGCGGCCCATAAGCCCAGTTTCAGTAGTAGCCCTAGCTCACTTTTAAAAGCTTTGCCCTCAGGGAGGCGGCTTGAATAAGAGCTTATGGCCATCCATACAACCGGAACAATGAGTAGGTGTTTGGCAAAACGCATCCCCGTAGAGGGACTATCTGTAGCAAGGTTGAGTATTACAAGGTACAGTGCCGTTATCAGGCCAAGCGCAAGACCAAAAGTCCAGGCGTATTTACTGGATAATGCATTATCACTGTTGATACTTAAGTCCGGCTCATTATATGTGGTAGTTTCCATTTTCGCTTAAATTTTAGTGTTGAAATTTCATTTAATTAAACTTGTTGCAGCTCACCCTTCCGGCTACGCTTAACAAGTGTCGTTCGGGTAAGCAAGTCGCTATTTTCCTAAATAGCGGGCTCTCATTTCTTCGATTGAACGTATACGTTCTTCCAACTCTTTAGCGCGACGAGATTTCTCTTCCGCCGTTTCAAATTCGTCGCCTGCCTTTTCCCGTTCCTTTTCGATCTTTCGCTGAAGCTTAGCTATTTTATCCTCATACTTTTCAATCTTCTCTCTTGCCTTAATGGCATCTTCATTTGCGTCTTGGCTATCGTCTCTGATATCTGTAAGTTGATCCCGCGCTTCGTTTAACTTATCGTCAAAATACCGGGTGTAGAAATAGGTACGAAACTCCATCATGATGGCTTCTGCTGCATCATAAGCCTCTGCGTTTGAGCGCTTGTTGATCGCGCTCCCTTCAGCAAAGCTTACGGCCATACTTACGTTTGATTTATTCCCGCGATCTTCAATTTTAGAATAAAGATCAAAATTTTTGACGCTGATCAATGGAACAGAAACCTGTTCCGCCAGATAGGCTGTCCCTCTTTTATCATTGTCAAATTTATCAACGTCAATATTGTAGCGGTCGTCCCAGAAATCGTCCCATAAGTCTTCCACTAAATCTTTTTCAGCGTCAATTTCTACCTGAAGCGATTCAAGACTTTGTTTTTTGTAGTCAATGCTTTGCACGGTGACCTGAGCTGACAGGCTGATAAAATACAAGCAGCAAAAAACGGATAGTAAATATTTCATGTTTTTGGTTGGTTTGTTATTATAACGGGAGCCCGGCAAGCCGTGTTCGGTTTATAAAATAAGCCAACTCAAAATCTATCTATAATCTCTCCACTTCTGATTCCAGTTTCAAGACCTCGCCTCCATCTTCCTGGACTATTAATAAGGCCTTATTACCTTTTTCCCCATCCCGACTGACGGAATTACCCTTTATGGTACGCGTAACTTTTTTGGTAAATGTTTCCTTTACTTTACCTTCCGCAGTACCACTGCCCCATGTCCACTTCACCTTGCTTCCTTTACGAATCATTGTAGTTTTTATTTAAATAAAAAAAATGGCCCAATCAGTTACCAAAGGAGGTAATAATTGGGCCAGAGTTATAAGTTATCCCAAATGGGAAGTTATGACTTAGTCAAGGTCATTGTCGGAATCAAGAGAATCTTCAACCTCTTCTAAAAAAGCTTCAGACTTTTCGGAGAAGTCTCTCCATCCCTTTTTGACGTCTCCCTTAAAGTCTTTCCAGCCAGACTCCATGTTGTCGCCAACCTTTTGCATACGAGCGTCCAGCTTAGCACGATAATCGTCGAGCCTGTCCCACTCCTTTTGTAATCTGGCTTTCGTCTCTTCGTTTGCGTCCTCCATTTCCGCCTCTAATTCTTCCATCCGGACATCAATCTTTTGATGGATGTTTTCGAATTCGCGGGCCAACTCGTTGCTTTCGCCTTTAAGCTCTGCCCCCACATCAGCCATCGTGTTTTTGGTTTCAGCTACCATTTCATCAGCAGCCCGGTCAGCGTCTGAACCGTCCGCACAACTATAAAAGGCAGTAGACAGAGCAAGCAATAGTGCCAGGCTTAAAAATTTGATTTTCATAATATCGTTGGTTTTGTTTGATAAGAGAAGCCAGGTAGTTTGAAATACACATTTCCCAGCCCGTGTTTCACTCCATAAAACGGTTTCAGGACTTTTGTGTTCGTTGCCCTATTAAGAATTTCCTACCACTTCCCTTCCATTGGCACTATTACTTTGTGCCAGCATAGCAGATAGTTTTTCTCCGCCCCGAATACCAAAGTCAAGCGTACGAATCGGGAATGGAATCATGATGTCATTCTCGTTGTATGCCGTCATAATAGCCATGATAGCATCACTTTGAACCTGCAGAAAATCGCCTTGTGAAGTCTTATTTTTATCCATCCAGAATCGCAGGGAATAATTGACCGAACTCCCCCCAAACTCATTGAAAAACAATTGAACCCCTCGTTCAGCATCATGCAGGACATTATCTTTTATAGCTTTGATGGTTACCTCTTTGACTTTGGCAAGATCATCCCCATAGCTAACTCCGCAGGCCAGGTCCACTCGTCTCCGTTTAAGCGTTGAATAGTTGGTCAGTGCTGATTGCACCATGATTTTGTTAGGAATCATCACATCCTGTCCCTGAAAGGTTTCTATGGCGGTATGCCGGAGGGTAATTTTCATCACGGTTCCCCGGTATCCATCTACCTCGATGAGATCTCCAAGTCTGAACAGGTGACGAACCGTGAGCTGAATCCCGCTGAAGAAGTTTAGGATTGGATCCTGAAAGGCAAGGCCTACCGCGAGACCTACTACCCCTGCGGCCCCGAGGATGGAACTTACCGCTCCGGATAGATTCAGAACGGACAGGATGAGCAGCAGAAAAAGCAGAGATACACCAACGGTCATCATCGTACTCATCAAACTGGCGATCGTTTTATCGCGCACCAGTTTTCTGCTTAGCTTATCGAAATACTTCTTTAGAAAAGAGGTAACGATATAGCCAATCATAGCCACCAGGAAGGCCAGCACCATATTGGGCAGCATTCCCAGAAGACCACTCCACCAGCCCTGGACCTCCTCCACGAGGGGTTTAAAATCGAACTCTATTCCCAATAATTTAAAAAGCAGCATAAGTTGTAAAATATTCTATTGTGTCTGTAGTACGTAAGTAAGGACAAGCTAGTTCTCATTGGTCCTCGTTATTAGCTTTGTGCCATGCAGTACTACTTTCTTATCAATAAGCCTTTTGGCATGCTCAGCCAGTTCACTAAAGAAGCACCTCAGCATCGGGTACTAGGTGAGCTTCATGATTTTCCGTCGGACGTCTATCCCGTCGGCCGCTTAGATCGGGATAGCGAAGGTTTACTGATACTGACGAACGACAAATCGCTCAACGAAAAGCTGCTTCACCCCAGAAACCAACATGGCAGAAAGTACTGGGCACAGGTAGAAGGAACCATCACTGATCAGGCCATCAAACAACTCGAAAGCGGGGTGTCCTTCAGGGCAAAAGGAAAGGATTATCGGTCTGCTCCCTTACGGGCACACGCTCTGTCAATAGAAGAAACGGGTACGATTGCCGCCAGAAACCCTCCCGTCCGCTTTCGCAAGTCCATCCCCGATGCCTGGCTTCAATTAGAACTCACAGAAGGTAAAAACCGGCAAGTAAGGCGTATCTGTGCCGCCGTAGGATTGCCCGTCCTGCGCCTCATACGTGTAGGCATTGTTGGAATATCGCTGGCCGATCTGCATGAGCATTCAGTTCGCCAGGTAGATCGCGATTGGTTGTCATCCCGCCTGAATCTTTGATCAACAATACCCGCAAAATATCGTTTATGCTGTATCTTTAGGACGAACCGCTCACCATGGAAATTTTACGAAACAAGCTGGAGAGATCTGCTTTTGGCGTTTGCGCCTGGCTGGCAGACCGTATGGGGATTTCCCGTAAACGTGTCCGAATTTACTTCATCTATTTGTCTTGCCTTTCCCTTGGCTCGTCCCTGTTATTCTATTTCTTTGCTGCCTTTTGGCTCAACGTAAAAGAATATATTCGGGAGGGCAAAAAGATTGTTTCTTAGCAGCAATCTCCGCCACGAGGCCTTCGCCCCTTAGCTTATCAACCATACAGCGGCAAGGCACTCCTGAACTAACTAATACCCATCGACTCTTTATGAAGTTCTACCTCTTTCTGCTTCCCTTAGTCCTGTTAAACGCCTGCGCCGGAAATAATTTTGATGAGTCTTCTTTCCCTCCGGATCAGATTTCGGCAGAAATGTCTTTCAAGCGATTAGCTGATCATGGCGACCTGGAACCTGTTCTCCGGGAAGGGCAGCTGGTAGATGGCTGGCAGTTTCAGGTAAGTTCTTACAGTAAAGTTGCCGTTCTTAATCAAGACCCGGTAATCACGTACTCGCTAAAAGATCGTAGCGGAATCGACTACAAAGTCACCTCCGTAACCAGCCCGGACGTTATCAAAAAGATCGAAAACGGCAGCTACGGCTTTGGCCGTGGCCGGGTACTTACCGTTGATCGTGACCTCGTTGCCGGAGAGATTCAGGCAGAACTACTGTTAAGCGACTGGACGCCACGCCAAGATTGATTCAGGAATCATCTTACCCCTGATATGATTCCACGTTTACTTTGCAGCCTTTTACTGCTTTCCCTATGCGCCTGTTTCCCGGAGGCAAACGAAGACCCTGACCGTATTGGCCCCAGTAACAGCCTTCAGGCCTGGGCAGAAAACAAGCGCTTTTGGGCAGATAAAGAAGGTAACCCCTTACTTCTTTTGGGCACCATCAACCAAAAAAACCTGTCGCAGTCCGTTGATGTTATTCAACAGCTGAAAGAACTACAAAAAGCCGGCGGCAATTACGTCTGCAGTCAAATTGATCCCTTTGAAGGAACCCGCCCGGAACCCTTCGCCCGGAACCCGCTTACCGGGCAATTCGATCTGAATGCTCCGGACAGTCTTTACTGGTCCAACTTCCATGCCTTCCTCCGCCATGCCGCCAGCCTTGACATGGTCGTTCAGCTTGAGTTACCGATGGCCGATAGCACACAGACGCACGAATTGCTTTACAACGTAATGGCGGAGCAGGCTCTCAGCATTTCCCAGCACTACCGGAACGTCTTATACAGCATCAGGCAGCTAAACGATCAGGCCTCGGCACCTTCTTCACTGAGCAAGCTACGGCAATTAGCCGTCCGGGCTAATGGTCAGACCTTTACCGACAAGTATCCTTTCCGGCAGGCACTACCTTCTCTGCCGACCGCGGGGACTTACACCGGCCCTGTCCACTTCTCTGCCGTTGATGGGAATGACCCTTACGATGTCATCAAGAACTTCAACCTTGCGGCAGCGAACGGGTATGCAGGCTTGTGCTACGCATCTTCACGGTCCACATTTGAAATGCGCGGTGCACGGCTGGCCAGCATCCGCGCTATCCGCACCGTTGAGCGTTACCTCAGGTTCCGGGATCTGAAGCCCGCTCCGGAAGTACTCATCGGGAAAAATGCGCACGCCTTTACTGACGATCAGGGTAATTTTCTGTTCTATATGCCCACCGCAGGAGAGATCAATGTCCGCCTACCCGTAGAAGATCAGGTTCCTATACGAGTCGTTGTGGTCGGCTATCTCGGCACCCAGCGATCCGAGTTACTCCGGCCACCTTATGGAAATAGTTTTAAGCTGTTTACGGATGAAATCCGGGGCGGTTGGATGATTCTGAAGCGGGAAGAGTAAAACAACGTACGTCTATTCGCCAATCAGTTCCGCCAGGTCCACCGCCACTACCCCACTCTTGGCAATTACCTGAGCGCCAGCCCGGTTCGCAAGTCTGGCGATTTCGCCCAGGGGCATCCCTGCGGCCAGGCCGCAGGCCGCTACGCTGATGACGGTGTCTCCGGCTCCGCTCACGTCGGCAATGACTTTGGCGTCAGTAGGATAGATTTCGGATGCGGTCCCGTCATGCACGTAAATACCGTGCTGGCTAAGAGTAATCATAACCGAAGCACAAGCGAGTTTTTCGAAAATAACAGCGGCGGCTTTATCCAGATCTTCCAGAACGGGCCGAACCCCGAAGTCCAGCTGCTGCTGAATTTCACGGAGATTAGGTTTGAAGAGAGAGCAGCCTTCGTAATTCCAGAAATGTCGGGCCTTAGGATCGACAATAATATCTACGCTGTGCTTCTGCGCCAGCTCCGACAATGAACGAATGATGGATGGGGAGAGCACTCCCTTGTTATAATCCTGAAAGAGGAGAAGATCAACCTTTCCTCCCTGCAGAGCAGCTTCCGACCGGCGGATTATTTGGTCGGCAGCGTCTTCTTCCGCATTGGAAGTCTCCTCCCGATCAACCCGCATCAACTGTTGCCCCTGGGCAACAAGACGGGTTTTCACCGTAGTACAACGCTTTGGATCGGAGACGATCAATGCATCGCTGAGATCATTATCCGTGAGGAGTTGACGGAAGACTTTCCCGTTTTCGTCATCGCCCACCAGGCCCGCCAACAATGGCGTGGCACCGAGCGCTTTCAGATTGAGCGCGACATTAGCCGCCCCGCCAAGTCGGTTATCCTCCCGCCCGAGGCGCATTACCGGAACGGGGGCTTCGGGGCTGATCCGTTCCACCCGGCCGTCCAGATAGCGGTCGATCATGACGTCACCAACGACGAGGATGCGGAGGGAGGAGAAGTCGATAGTCTGGCAGTTTTGGTAGTCTTGTAGTTTGGCAACCATGTGTGACGGGCACTACAAGACTACCAAACTACAAGACTACAAGACTTTTTAGGCGAAGATATCCGTTCCCGCAAAGTGGAAGCTACCTTCGATGGCAGCATTCTCGTCGCTGTCAGAACCGTGAACGGCGTTCTCACCGATGCTGGTCGCGTACTTTTTCCGGATGGTGCCTTCGGCAGCGTCAGCGGGGTTGGTAGCACCGATGAGCGTGCGGAAATCAGCTACGGCATTGTCTTTTTCGAGGATAGCCGCCACGATCGGGCCGCTGCTCATGAACTCAACGAGCTCACCGTAAAAAGGACGCTCTTTGTGAACGGCGTAGAACTCACCGGCCTTCTCGGCGCTGAGCTTAGTGTACTTCATGGCGACAATCTTGAAACCGCCGGCGGTAATATCGGCAAGAATAGCACCGAGGTGTCCGTTACGAACAGCTCCGGGCTTGATCATCGTGAAAGTTCTGTTAGTGGCCATGGTATTATTTGATTTAGTTTTGGGCCGCAAAAGTACGCTTTCTTTTGGATAAAATCTATGCCTGCCAATCACTAAGAAGGAGCTGGGCGCAGCCGCAGGTGCAGAGAAGGTTCAAGACAGCAATGGATTAAAAGCCACCTCTCCCCTGCCGGTAAAAGCAACTCTTTGCACCTGCGGCCGCGCCTGCAAACCTCAAAACTTTTCCCTACCACTTAATTTTGCGACCTTTGCGCGTCTTTTCCCTAAGATCGTAGACTATGGAACCGAACATATCCGACGTAAAAGCATTGCTTGCCCAACCTAAGGACATCGTCATCTTCAGCCACCGGAACCCCGACGGCGATGCCGTAGGCTCCAGCTTAGGACTGTCCCACTACCTGAAGTCTCAGGGCCATCAGGTGAATATCGTTCTGCCATCTGATTATCCGGACTTCCTGGCCTTCCTGCCTAAAGTGAGTGATATCATCATTTACGATGATGAAACTGAAGAAGCCCGTGCCGCCATCAAGCGGGCTAACCTCTTCTTCATCCTCGACTTTAATTCCTTCGATCGGATTGACAAAGTCGCCGAAGGACTGGACAAAGACAAACGGCCGCGAATCATGATCGACCACCACCTCTTTCCGGAGCCGGTAGCCGACCATATGTTCAGCGACCCTTCCGCCAGTTCCACCTGCGAGATGGTATATACCTTTATCGATGATCTTGGCCACGCGGGCTGGGTCACCAAAGACGTGGCCGATTGCCTTTACACCGGCATCATCACGGATACGGGTGGTTTCAAATACGCTACCTCTCCCAGGCTTTTCCGTACGGTAGCCAAGCTGCTCGAAGCCGGTACGGACGATAACAAGATCCAGGATAACATCTGGAACTCCATGACCGAAAAGCAGCTCCGCCTTCTGGGGCATTGCCTGGCCAATCAGATGGAGCTCCTCCCCGAGCTGAAAACGGGGATCATTTGGCTGACCAAGGAAGACTACGAGCATTTTGACATCAAACGGGGAGACACTGAGGGCATCGTGAACTACGTTTTGCGCATGCCCGGCATGATGATCGCCGCCTTCATCCATGAGCAACCTACCATCGTTAAGATGAGTCTTCGCTCCAAAGGAAATATGGACGTACAACAAATATGTAAGTCTCACTTCCGGGGCGGCGGCCACCGCAACGCTGCCGGTGGTGCCAGCTTTGCTCCGCTGGGAACAACCATCAATAAGTTCAAAAAACTGTTACCAGATTACGCTGCTGAAATTGACGCAGCCTACCTAGAATTTAAAAATCAATAAAAACTATGCGTTCAATAATTTTTCTGCTGCTTTGCTGCGGCATCTTCACTGCCTGTGAGTCCGATTCCGGGGCATCCATGGAGGTTTCTCCATTAGGCAACCGTTACGAGCTCTTCAAGGATAACGGCAGCGGAGAACCCGTTGAAATCGGAGACTACGTCTACTTCAATGTAAGCATGCGTACCGAAGGAGACAGTACGCTGTTTGACACGCGTACAGCCGGCGGCCCACAACCCGTTATTCAAGCCGTAGCGGATGGCGGACCGGAAGAGGTAAGCCCGGTAGAAGACGTTCTCCGTTACATGCGAGTTGGCGACAGCGCCGTCGTTCGGGTGAACATCGAAGAGTTCCCCAGCAAGCCCCCGGGCCTCGAGGCAGATACCGTCCTGTTCTACGACATGATCGTTACGGACATTCTCTCCGAAGAAGAATTTGCCGCCCGCCAGGAAAAGGAACAGGCGGAAGCTAACGCCAAGCGGGAAATCGTGAAAGCTCTTGAAGGAGAGCGGCTTGAGTTTGCTGCCCAGGCAGTAAAAGATTACAATGCCGGTAAGCTTGACGGAGACATGAAAGAAACCGCCAGCGGACTCAAGTACGTTATCCACGAAGAAGGCACCGGCCCACAGGCTGAAGCCGGCCGTGGCGTAGTCGTTCAGTATATCGGTATGCTTACCAGCAACGGTAATGTGTTCGACCAGTCTTTCCAGCGCGGTGAAGGTATTCCTTTCCAGTTGGGTACCGGCCGGGTAATTCCGGGTTGGGACGAAGGCATTGCGCTGCTCAAAGAAGGCGCTAAAGCAACCTTCTTTATTCCTTCTGAGCTGGGCTACGGCGCGCAAGGCACACCCGGTGGAGATATCCCCCCGAATTCAGAACTCGCCTTCTACGTTGAGTTGGAAGACGTGGAGTAGTATTATAGTAGTGATCGTATGATAGTCGGATAGTAGCTGCCGCACATTGGAGGTTACTAGTCTACTATTCCTGTGAGATTACGATGATAGATAGCGGTCAGCCATCAGTATTCGAGCCACAAGGCTCTGGGTACTGGTGGCTGACCGCTTTTTTTGACCAGGTTTGAGCATACGGACCGATACTTTAGATCGCTTCCGCTAAGGTTGCTACCGTGTTTATACCTACAAGTACAGATGCGGTCCGCCAGCTATCACTTCCGCTCCCTTCGGTCGGTCTTCGATGTTCTTGCTCGCAAGCGACCTTTTTGAGACTTAGTCCACAAAGGCACAAAGAAGAGACGCTCATTATTGAAGCGGTGTACTATTTATAGCCTTCGTCAGGCAGATTTTTCGATAGACTACACCAGACTGAAAAGAATTCAGTTAGAATTTTCAGGATATCATTCAAATGGTCCGGGTGACTAACGGCATTATAAACGTTGCTTCTCTCTTCCCACTCCTTTCCTCCTCCCCCTCTTCCGGGAAAAAAGGCTCTTAGGCTATCGACTAAGAACTTTAAGTCATCGGTCTCTAAGTCTGGTAAATGGGCGTGGAAGGCAAAGCGAAGCAATAACCAAGGCCGCACAGTACCGAGGGGTAATTACCCGTTCCTGTTGGCTTGGAGTATATTCAAGCTACTAGCCCTATTATCACCACGAACCTACTCTCCTTTGAAGTCCGCTTTTCGCTTTTCTACGAAAGCGGCAGCCCCTTCGGCGAAGTCTTTCGTCCCCGAAGCGCGGCCAAAGGCCGCAGCCTCCTCTTCGAAGTCACTGCTGGCGTAATAAGCATTTATGGCCTTGATGGATTCCGCTACGGCTACCGGACCTTTTGTTCCGATGGTTTGTAGTAATTCAATGGCTTTTGCCCGGGCCTCTGCTGCTGGCAAGGTGTAATTGACCAGTCCGATACGGTGTGCTTCTGCGGCGTCGAGCATGTTCCCGGTCAGGGTAAGCTCGATGGCTTTTCCCTTCCCGATCAGTTGATTAAGGCGTTGAGTGCCACCATAACCCGGGATAATGCCGAGGTTGACTTCCGGTTGCCCGAAGCGGGCCTGTTCCGTAGCGACCCTCATATGGCAGGCCATAGCCAACTCACAGCCGCCGCCCAGTGCAAACCCATTGACGAGAGCAATGACCGGTGCGTGGAAGCGCTCAATGAGAAAGAAAACGTCCTGGCCCCGGGTAGCCATCTCTTTACCGCTGCCGGCGGCAGCGACGCCGAGAAATTCTTTGATGTCAGCCCCCGCCACGAAGGCACGGTCTCCGGCACCAGTGATTAATACTCCCTTCAGGTCTTTGCGGGATGCATAGTCCGATCCAAACAAGGCTTCCAACTCTCCCATCGTCTCCTGGTTCAGCGCATTAAGGGCTTTGGGCCGATTGATGGTTACGTATAGAATTCCGTCGGTTTCCTCAACGAGGAGGTTATTGTAGTTGGGCATGGGGGATTGTTTTTGAGTTGTGGGTTGCAAGTTGCAGGGTACAAGTTGCGGGGTGCAAGTTGCGGGGTGCAGGTTGCGGGTTGCAAGTTGCAGGGTACAAGTTGCGGGTTGCAAGATACAGGTCTGTTAGAACTGTGCAACTTGTACCCCTTGCAACCTGCAACCTGAAACCTGCAACTTCAGATTCACTTTCGTTCTAAAAATATTTCCGAAATCATACACCTCGCACTACCGCCGCCATATTTTTCAATAACGGGAAGTGGAACGTGAATAATCGGGGCACCAAGGGCCTCTCTTTGGGCGGGATCGAGAGAATCATGCGCTGCAGTGGACATTACCCAGGCGGGGCCAATGTCGGTCATCAACTCTAACATATTCCCGCCGAACTGGTCCATCTGATCCAGGCTGATCCCGAAGATTCTTTTGCCGGAGAAGGCCAGACTTTCCGTCAGCTTCGACTTTTCCGCGGGGTCCTTTACGCTGTCCAGGCAGGCAACGGCCACTTCAGTGCCAATGGCCAGCATCACGTTGGTGTGGTAAACGGCCGTCCCGCGCTGATCATGTGCATGGAAAGTGATCGGAGAATAATCCATCGCTGCGCACCAGTCATAGATAGCATCCTTCGTAGCACGCTCAGAATAACAGCAGTAGGCAATTCGATTTACCCGGTCCAGTACCAGGCTGCCGGTTCCCTCCAGAAAGCGACCGCTTCCTTCCCAGTGTTCCAGGGCGAGGGTTCGGTTAATTTTGTGTTCCTTGTCCAGTAGTTCAAGGATGTCCGCCCGGCGTTCAACCCGGCGTTGGGGCCAATACATTGGATAGGTCACAAGTAAGCCATCCTCGTGGGTACTAAACCAGTTATTTGGGAAGACAGAATCGGGGGTCAGTAAGTCGTCCTGGTCATCAATAACGGTCACCAGTACACCAGCCTGACGAAGTACATTGACATAATTATCGAATTCCCTGACGGCGGCAGCCGCAATGTCCCGTTGATGCTCCGGTGGCGCAACGGACTGAAAAGCATTGTCCATATGTGTAGGGCTGCCAACTGCGAAGTTCTTTGGCCGCACCATCAGGACGTGGTTAGTAGTTTGATTATGCATTGATCGGCTTGGTTAGGGCGCTGTGTCGGCAGGAAAAATACCTGCCAACGGGAATGGTGACTTCAGGAGCCACCAGATTTGGTTTATAATGGCAAAGCTAAAGTTTAACGGCTAGAAATAAAGAATGATTTTTATGAGCTACGGGAAGAGCCCCGTGAAGGAAGTTGTTGCCCGCTGAGCAAGGCATCTTTCCGTTAACGATTTCGTTATTTCTCCAACTGGCGAAATCGTCGGTGGCGCGGACGCAGGTGCAAGGAAATGCCATTTAAGAGCAGGGACTGAGTAATGCTGAACTAGCACCATAACCTGCACAGCACCTGTCCCGCAATACTGCGGGACACCTGAAAAGTTGGTGGGCAAACATTACCTTTCCATCCCCAAATGCCCCCATATGCGCTTTCTACTCCTTTCCCTTGGCCTTTGTTTGCTGTTATCCAGCTGCCGCGAAGAACCAAAAATTAATTACTCAGCCACTAAAACGGCTGACTTTTCCACCGCTGCCGTTGCCGGTCCGCATCCGCTGGCCACTAAAGTAGCCCTCAAAGTCCTGCAAAACGGAGGCAATGCCATCGATGCCGCAGTGGCCATGCAATTCGCTATGGCTGTTGTTTATCCCCGTGCCGGCAACATCGGCGGCGGTGGCTTTCTGGTTTATCGGGATGCGGACGGAAATTCGGAGGCCCTCGACTATCGGGAGCAAGCGCCCGCAGCCGCTGATCGGGATATGTATCTGGACGAAGAAGGAAATGTCGTACAGGGTCTCTCTACCCGTGGGCACCTCGCCGTTGGCGTTCCCGGTACCGTTGCCGGCATTGCGGAAATGCACCGTAAGCACGGCTCCCGGCCATGGAAAGACCTCGTCGGCTATTCCATTGATCTAGCTATGAATGGTTACCGCCTAAGCCAATCAGAGGTAGGTCGCATTAAACGTTATCATGATGACTTCGCTGAATTCAATAAAAGCACCCCTTTCTCTGACACTACAGTTGTTGAAGGCAGCCTCATCGTACAACCTGCTCTGGCCGCTACCCTACGCCGAATCCGCGACAAAGGAGCGGCAGGGTTCTACAAGGGTAAAACCGCCGAATTAATCGTAAAAGAAATGAAATCCGGCGGCGGGCTCATCACCCTCGAAGACCTCGCCAACTATAAACCAGCGTGGCGGGAACCCATCAGTAAGGATTACAAAGAATACCGCATCATCTCTATGCCACCCAGTAGCAGCGGAGGCCTCTGCCTTGCCCAGATGGTGGAGATGCTGGAGCCTTATCCACTCTCCGACTGGGGCTTCCAGTCTACCCCCGCCGTGCATACTACCGTTGAAGCCATGCGCCGCGCCTACGCCGACCGGGCGGAATACATGGGCGACAGCGACTTCTACCCCGTTCCACTCGACTCTCTTCTGGACGATGACTACCTCGCCGGCCGCATGAATGATTTCCGGGAAGACTCTGCCGGCACCTCGGATGCCATCGTCGCCGGGCTGGAAGCCGTAAGAGAAAGTTACGAAACGACACACATCAGTATCATCGACGCAGCGGGCAATGCCGTCTCCATCACCACTACGCTCAACGGAAATTTTGGCAGCAAAGTCATGGTCGATGAAGGCGGCTTTTTCCTTAATAACGAAATGGATGACTTCAGCGCAAAACCTGGTGTCCCCAATATGTTTGGCCTCATCGGGAAGGAAGCTAACGCTATCATGCCAGGCAAACGGATGCTTTCCAGCATGACGCCCACCATCGTGGAAAAAGACGGAGAGCTATTCCTCGTACTCGGCGCCCCCGGCGGATCCACCATCATCACTGCCGTATTACAAACCTTCCTCAACGTCACCGAATACGGTATGCCGCTGGCCGAAGCGGTAAACGCACCTCGTTTCCACCACCAGTATCTCCCCGACGTCATCGTTCACGAAGCCGACGCCCTCGGCAATGGTGTCAAGGAAGACCTGGAAAAGATGGGCCACCAATTCCGCGAAACAAAGTACATGGCCGTAATCAAAGCCCTGCAGCGATTACCGGAGGGAACAATTGTTGCTGCAGCAGACAGAAGAAACCCGGATGATGATGTAAAGGGATATTAATCGGGAAGAATCAGTTCTGTGGGCAGCAGACAGTACCAGCTCATCTGTTGGCCAGCCAATTGCCGTGAGTGGCAAGACAGGACAAACAACAGAGAAGCACTTACACTTCAATGTTTTCCGGGCATATGATGACAAAACAGGCCTGAGATCTTACCCCCTTGACTCAATTCAGAACTACAGGGTTGCGGAATTGAAGCGGTATCAATTGGTAGAAAACGGGTAGCTCCGGAGTACACTTCAGGTAAGGGGTAAGGTAGTTTACACCTGAGAAGTCGTGACTTTTTTACGATCCAATACTCTCAGGTGTAAACAAAAGTCAGGGCTTCGCCTAAATTCTATGCTTGAACCCTACCCTATTTTAAGGCTGTGAGTGCCTCAGAAATTCGCTCAATCGCTTTCTGTAGCTGCTCTTCGCTGGCCGCGTAGGAAATACGGATACAGTCGGGTGCTCCGAAAGCAGCACCGGTGACGGTGGCTACGTACTTAGATAGCAGCAGGTACTCCGCCATATCGTCGGAGTTGTTGATGGTAAATTCACCGTTGGATTTGCCAAAGAAGGCGCTTACATCCGGGAAGATGTAGAAGGCACCCTGCGGGCGGTTAACGCGCAGACCATCAATAGCTTCAAGGCCGGCGATCATCATTTCACGGCGCTTACCGAAAGCTTCCTTCATATCCATGCTTGGCTTCAGGCTGGTATTGAGTGCTTCCACACCCGCCCACTGGGCGATGCTGTTGGCACCCGAGGTACATTGCCCCTGCAGCTTCGCGCAGGCCTTAGCGATGTGCAGTGGTGCACCAATGTAGCCAAGTCTCCAGCCCGTCATGGCAAAGCCCTTTGAAAAACCGTTAACGGTGATGGTGCGGTCCTTTACTTCGGGGAAAGTGCCAATACTGGCGTGCTTGCCGGTGAAGTTGATATGTTCATAGATCTCATCGGAGATAACATGGACGTGCGGGTGACGGCCAAGCATTTTAGAAATAGCGGCCAGCTCATCCGCAGTGTACACTGAACCCGTTGGGTTACAGGGCGAGGAAAAGAGCATGAACTTAGTCCGATCCGTAATGGCCGCCTCAATAGCTTCAGGGGTAACTTTGAAGTCGTCTTCAATCCCGGCCGTAACGATTACGGGTGTGCCTTCTGCAACCTTTACAATGTCAGAGTAGCTTACCCAGTAAGGGCCGAGGATGATGGCTTCGTCACCAGGATTCAGCAGAGCATTCGCCAGGTTAGCGATTGATTGCTTGGCACCGGTGGAAACGACAATCTGGGCGGGGCTGTACTCGAGCCCGTTCTCCCGCTTGAATTTTTCGGAAACAGCTTCCCGTAAAGCGGGAATTCCAGGAACCGGCGTGTATTTGGTATGGCCTGCATCGAGGGCCTTCTTTGCGGCCATCTTGATGTGCTCCGGGGTATCAAAATCAGGTTCTCCGAGGCTCAGGCTGATAACATCGTGGCCCTTAGCCTTCACTTCCCGCCCAAGAGCGGCCATCCGCAGCGTAGCGGACTCTTCCATATTAAGTACTCGGTTGGAGAGTGGAGAGGTCATTGTAGACATTTGAATTGATCTTGAGGGGGTTAATTTTAAAACTACGCAAAGTTAGTAAGCGCAGCGGGCTTGTAGAGGTAAATATTTGAGGTAGTTGTCCGAAGGCTAAGGTGTGGTTTCCTGCCAACACTGCTTTTTACAAGCTCCTGTGCACCTGCGGCCGCGCCCCCTCTACCACATTGATCGGGCATGAATATTAACTTCACGACGCGGCATTCAGCCCTAAACTATCCATCAGGCGACAATCCCGCCACGAAAAGAAACAAAGCCAGCGGATAGTCCGTAAATTTGGATTTCCAAACGATAAGCTATGCGGTTTTTTTTCCTGATCCTATTGACCTCTCTCTTTTTTTCCTGCATTGGTGAGGATGTGGTAGACGACTACGTTGCACCTCAAATCAGACTGACCAACCCCATTAGCAGCATCGAAGAAGGGACCACCTACCAGTTTGAATTTCAGTTTTTCAACAACATTGGACAAGCTGAAGCGGTGGACGCCAACTGGTCATCAGAAGACCCCAGCATCGTAAGCATTTCCGCGACTGGCCTTGCATCGGCCCTGCAGGTTGGCACTACAAATCTTAGCGTAACTTATCAGGATGAATTTGGCGAGAGCGCCACCGATGCCCTCTCGGTGGAAGTCGGCGAGTCTACGGTCGTAGTGGAAACGATGAGCAAAAGCGGCGCGATTGCCACCACCAGCAGCTACGATCTTGAAGGAGATTTCACCCTGACTGAACTTCCAAACGGACAACTGGACCTTTCCTTTGGAGACAACTACGTTGCAGACAGCGGCTTACCTGGCCTCTACGTCTACCTTAGCAACAACCCCAACTCTACCAGCGATGCGCTGGAAATTGCTGCCGTACAAACTTTCCAGGGCGCTCACAATTATATAATCGACGGCGCCACGCTGAATGATTACTCCCATGTCCTCTACTTCTGTAAGCCTTTCAACGTAAAGGTTGGAGACGGGGAGATTGAGTAAAGGGGTAAGGGAGTAAGGAGAAAGGGGTAAGGGAACAATCAAAGTCATCCCATCGACGAGCCAGCTGGTGCGCTGACTACCCCAGGTCACCCGTAATCAACTTCAAAAACTCATTTCGGGTACGCTCAGCCTTGAAGGCGCCGGTAAAGGCTGAGGTAGTGGTCGCGGAGTTTTGCTTCTGTACTCCGCGCATCATCATGCACATATGCCTGGCTTCAATGACTACGGCAACGCCAAGGGGGTTAAGGGTTGTTTGGATGGCCTGCAGGATTTGGTCCGTCAGCCGTTCCTGCACCTGAAAACGGCGGGCGTATACATCAATCACCCGGGGAATTTTGCTTAAGCCGACGATGTAACCGTCCGGAATATAAGCGACGTGGGCCTTTCCGAAAAAAGGCAGCAGGTGGTGCTCGCACAGGCTGTAGAGCTCAATATCTTTTACGATTACCATCTCTGAATAGTCTTCAGCGAACATGGCACTCCGTAGAATAGCTTCTGCATCCTGTTCATAGCCCTGCGTTAGAAACTGCATCGCTTTTGCGGCTCGTTCCGGCGTTTTAAGCAGGCCTTCCCGGCTCACCTCTTCTCCTACTCCACTGATGATATCCGTGAAGTTTTTTGACAATTGATCGGTGACTTTATCGTCGTAATTCAACGTTTTGGTAAATGCCATTAATTATTTTCTTCCTTGTGGGCCGAAGTACTCAGCAAAAATGTTTTCGGTCTCTTTTAACTTGACACAGTACAATTGAGCACCACGCTCGTTGATCAGAGCTTCGATTCTGTTCCAGAACGCTCTGGCAAGGTTTTCAGTTGTCGGTTGGAGGTCAGAAGAGAACCATTCGACATCAAGATTGATGTTACGATGATCGACCTGATCAACGATTTCTTTCTTGACGATCGTCGAAAGAACTTTGGCATCCATCACGAAGCCAGTTACGGGATCGGGTTCACCAACCACCGTCACAAAGAGCTCGTAATTATGGCCGTGCCAGTTGTGGTTAGAACATTTGCCGAAGGTCGCTTTATTCTTTTCATCGGACCAATCCGGATTGTGCAGTTTGTGGGCCGCATTGAAGGTCTCACGTCTGGTAAGGTATAACATGGGCGCAAAGTTAAGCAAGCCTTTTTTGGGAAACGTGACTATATGTTAAAACTTACGTCGAAGGGATGGATTCAATTTCAAAACTACTTTTTTACGGGGACCAAGCCCGGCCGCCAAGCCGGACTGTCCTAAAAACTACTCTTTTTACATGGCAAATATTCTTGACAACCTCAAGGGAATGATTACTCCCGAAATGATGGGCACCATCAGCAATCAATTAGGCGAATCAAAAGGAGGTGTAGAGTCTGCCCTCAGTGGCATTTTACCTTCCATCCTTGGAGGTATGGTACAGAAAGCAGAAGGTGGCAACTTTGGTGCGATCTTCGATATGCTTAAGGGCGAAAATAACTTCGACCTTGGCGACCTCATCGGCATGATGGGTAGCGGCAATCTTGCCCAGAACGACCCACGCGATATCGGTGGTGGCCTTCTCGGTTCCCTGCTTGGCAACAAGACAGGTGGCCTGATCGATGCCATCAGCGGCATGGCCGGCATCAACAAAAAATCTTCCTCTTCCCTTCTGGGCATGGCTGCTCCTTTCATTATGAGCTTCCTGGCTAAGAAAATCCGCGGCGAAAAGCTCGACGCCGGAGGCCTGGCATCCATCCTGCTCAGTCAGAAAGGTAGCATCATGAGTGCTATCCCCGCTGTTCTCAGCGCCGTCCTCGGTTTCGGCAAGCAGTCTGCTGTAAGCCACGCAACCGGAGCGGTCAGCAATACGACTAAAGCTGCTACCGCAGCCGTTGGTAATACTGCCAGCCGGGTACGGGACGCTGCTCCCGCCGTTTCTGCTCCAACTGGTGGCGGACTTGGTTTCCTTAAGTGGTTACTCCCCCTCCTTCTTCTTGGCGCACTCGCATGGTTCGGCCTTAAGAGCTGTGGTGATGACGTTACTGCTGGCATGTCAGATGTTGCAGGTAGCATGACCGATGCGGCAAGCGACGCTGCCAACAGCGCAGCCGGTGCGGCCGGTGATCTGGTAGACGGAGCCGGTGACATGGTTGACGGCGCAGTAGCTGCCGGCAGCAGTGCACTCTCTGGCCTTAAAGAAACCGCCAGCGGTTTGTGGGAGCGTGCACTTCCCGGAGGTGCTACCATCGAAGCTAACAAAGAGGGTGTAGAGTACTCCCTGATCAGCTTCATCGAAGGTGACGCTGCTGTTGACAAGACGACCTGGTTCAACTTCGACGCTCTTCGTTTCAAAACCGGAAGCGCTGACCTGGACGCTGAGTACTCTCAGCGTCAGATCGACAACATGGTAGCTGTTTTGAAGGCTTACCCCAACGTCAACCTCAAGATCGGTGGCTACACCGACAGTGACGGAGGCGAAGAAGCTAACATGAAGCTCTCTGAGCGCCGTGCCAGCAACGTAATGGCTGCTATCGTAGCCAAAGGCATCGATGGATCCCGCCTTGCCGCTGAAGGCTTCGGTGAAGCACACCCCATGTGCCCAGCCAACGACACTCCTGAGTGTAAGGCGCAAAACCGCCGCATCGCCGCTCGGGTTACCGCTAAGTAATCGCTGAACTATATTGACATTAGTTACCCCCGTCGGATCTTCTGGATTCGGCGGGGGTTTCTTTTTCAGGCTCAGTCGTCCGGCAAATCCTTTTAAATCTGGCGCAGCCGATTGAAAAGTTTGTGACGACTTCGTTTTGCGCAGAGACATAAAGTCCCCCAACTCGTCAGACGAACTTTCCCGCAACTGCTCCTCCGTCGCAGCAGAAAAGAATTCGTCGGACGAAGGGCTTTGAGAACATTCCGGCTCATTAATGAAAGGCCCTCCTTTGTGTCTTGGTGCACTTGGTGCACTTGGTGTCAATAAAGTCGCTTGCGGCAAAATAACTTGAAAGACGGTCAACCGTCCGCACTTTATTACTCGGGAATCGAACCAACACATTATTATTCCTCTTCCCAAACTCTTAAAGAAGGGCTACACCAGCCACAGACGAAATCCAATAGCTCTAATATTCTGTCTTCTTTTTCCGCATTATTCATAAAGTCGTTTCGCAACTCCGAAAGAACTTGCTTAGCTTCTTGCTGGCTTCCCCCTTCTTTCCTAAACGCAACGATCTCTGCTCTCAAACCAAGAAGGCTCTTGTTGTTATTTATTCCTTTTTTTATCGCTAATTTCAGAAGCACAGTCACTAAAATTTATTGGTATAGCCTACCAACAGGTTTCTTCCTTACCAAAGTTGCTCCCGACAGCCCTACTAACATTTTATCCAAAGGAGGGGGAGGAGAAAAGGAGTAGGAGGAGAGAGGCAACGTTTATAATGACGTTAGCTACACTGACCATTAGAGTGGTATCCTAAAAATTACACCTAAATCTTCTTAATCTTAATGTCTTTTTGCTCACGGCTAAGGTCGTCCGCTATGAACTAATGGAAAAGGCTTAGGGTCAATCTATCACTACTATTCCTCTACCCCACCACCTCCATCCGTGGCAGTTCAAAGATAAAGCTGGTTCCTTCCTTCAGCTTACTCTGAATCCGAATACTCTTATCGTGCAGTTCCAGGATTTTTTTCACGATGGCCAGGCCCAGCCCTGCACCTACGTTCCGGCCATTGGCCGACCGGTTCCCTTTGCGGTAACGGTCAAAAATGAAGGGGATGTCTGCCTCGGGAATTCCGGGGCCAGTATCAGCGACCCGGACCCGGACATCGTTTTGATCAGCCCGAATCTCCAGCAAAATCTGTCCGCCTTTAGGAGTAAATTTCAGGGCGTTATCCATTAAGTTGTTCAGTACCCTTTCTACAAGCCCAAGGTCCGCAAAAATGCGGGGCAGCTGTTGCGGCACGTCCAGCTTAATTTCAATCTCCTTTCCGGCAGCCAGGACACTGAACTTATGGGCCACGTCTTGCGCCAGCTCGCCTACATTAAATGCTTCTTTGGCAGGTTCTATCTGCTGTGCTTCCAGTTTAGAGTATTCGAACAACTGACTGATGAGCCCCGACAGGCGTTCGGAGCTGTTGTAAATCGTTTGCAGATGGCGCTTCCGGTCTTCAGGTGGCATCTCTTCGGTCTTCATAATCAGGGTTTCCACAAAACCCTGAATGATGGCCAACGGGGTGCGCAGATCATGAGAGATGTTTGCGATAAGCTCCCGCCGGAGTTGATCCAACGATTTCATTTCATTGATGTTTGCCCCAATTCGTTCAGCCATATCGTTAAAGGTGGTAGCGACAACGGCAAATTCTCCCTTTGTGTCCGTATCCACCCGGGCTTCATAATCACCATCCTGAAAGCGGTGGACAGCCGTTTCTATCTTCCGGAGGTTACGGGTCAAGTAGCGGATGGCAATCATAGCCATCAGAAAGGCAGCCAGCAGGCTGAGGAAGAAAAGGTTCGCGCCGAGTTTAAGCATGTAGGATGACTGAAGTGGTCCGGCCACCGAAGCCTGTTCGTCTCCGCTCAGAATGATGTAAACATACCCTTCCATATTCCCCGCATCATCCCTCACTTCGGCTGCGGAGAAGATGTTGGATTTGTCTGCATGTCGGGGGTCATCCCCCTTAAGAAAGGGCCGGTTAGCGGGGTCTGCGGCAATAAATTCATGAAGAGGCTCCAAACGAACGCTTTCCAGCTCCACTGTTTTATTGGGGGCTACGTAGGTTATAATATCACCGTCGGGCTCCAGCAGATAGACTTCAACGCTTGGGTTAATGACCATCATGGAGTGCATAATATCCTGAATGGTGGCAGTATCCACCTTTCCGTTTACCAGCGGTTGAATTTCGTGCACCATGTGCTCGGCAATACCTCCATAGAGGCGTTGATTGACTTCCGACACGTAGTCTTCGCTGATATAAGAAGAAACCATTACGTAGGCCGTTCCCACCACTAAAAGCAGTGCCAGAATAATGCCGGAGAGTTTGAGGAAAAGTTTGTTCATGGAGAAAGACAATGAGAAAATGCGGCGCAGAACGCAGGTGCAGAAAGAGGTTAATGGAGCAATGAACGTAGAGCTCAAAGATCTTCATTGAAGCGATAGCCAACGCCCCAGTTAGTCAGAATATAAATCGGCCGTTGCACGTCCGGTTCTATCTTAGTCCGCAGGCGGTTAATATGGGAGTTGACCGTATGCTCGTATCCATCGAAGTCATAGCCCCACACGAGGTTCAGGATTTTGGCCCGGTCATAACATTTACCGGGGTTAGCTGCCAGCAGGCTGAGTAATTCGAACTCCTTGGGCGACAAATCAACCCGATTTCCGTAAGTCGTCACCTTTCGCTTATCCAGATCAATCATGAGGTCTCCGTACCGGTAAAGGGCCGTTTTCTCCTGCTGGGAGGTCGTTTTGGAAGCCCGCTCAGCACGCCGGAAGAGCGCTTTTACACGAGCGATGAATTCCCGGACAGAAAACGGCTTGGTCAGGTAGTCATCTGCCCCCATTTCCAGTCCGATCACCTTATCAAATTCTTCGGACTTAGCCGTTAGCATCAGAATAGGCGTATTTATTTCTTTACCTCTGATACGGCGACAAATTTCCGTACCGTCCATTCCGGGCAACATCACGTCCAGAATGATAATATCGTAAACGTTGTCAAAAGCATGCTGAAGGCCCGTCGGGCCATCCGTTACGGCCGTCAACTCACAATTTAGATCCGTCATATGAATGCGGAGTAATTCGATGATGTCCGGATCGTCTTCAACAATTAAGGCATGGCGTTGCATATGTAGTACTGGTTTTAATAAATCCCTTCAATAATAAAGGGCAACTCTCAAAAGCCTCGCAAAGAAAGGCTTCAATTATCACGGAAGTATCACAGTTTCATTGCTCTTTATGTTGACAAAGATGAGCTACACTTGCTTTGGCCCGAGAAAAAGTCGGGATAAGTGTCGCGATGGCTACAGTTAGGTGGCCTTTCCTTGCACCTGCGGCAGCGCCCACCCACACAACTTGCTGTTTATCAATAGCTAAGACGGCCCATAATCTATTTTAATAGTTGCGTGATACTTCCGTGATTATTGACTGCTCCTTCCCCCGATACTTTTGCTCTTGTAACAATTTAACCTGTAAAGGAGGGTATTCTCTCCATAAAACACACAAGCATGCGATCAGTATTACAAAATCCTTATTCACGATCCTGGCGGATAATTCCCGGGATATTCATTTTACTTCTAACGCTATTCAGCCATCGTCTTTCAGCACAGGAATGTGCCGCAGACGGTGGTCAATTAATGCTCGCCGAAGGCGGAGACATAAACATCATTTGTGCCGGAGACGGGATAAGCGATGCTTTTACTCCGGTACTTACCGGAGCAAACGGCGAAACTTCCGGCTGGATCATCACCAGTGCATCGGGCTACATCCTTGCCCGGCCCGCCGGCCCACCTTTTGATCTGGAAGGTGCCGGTGGCGGGGCCTGTTTCCTGTATCACATCAGCTATGACGCCAGCTTCACCGGCGCTATCTCTACCGGTGATAACATCTGTGAGCTCACCGAGGAGGACGGTTGTTTTGACCTGTCTAATCACATCACTATTAACCGGCAGACCGGAGATAATTGTAATGCCGCCTGTACGGCGCTTAGTAGCGGTATTGCTCTGACGGACGGTTCTACCTCTACGTCCATCTGTGTCGATGAAGTGGGTGATCCCTTAGACATTGTGATGTCCGGCGAATTTGACGGCGACAATACGACCTTTATTATCACCGCCGCAGATGGTGAAATTCTGGCAATTCCTCCAGGTGTCGGCCCATTCGATTTAAACGGTGCCGGCCCCGGCACCTGTGTTATTTGGTATCTGGCTTATGACGATGGCCTGACCGGTCTGTCCGTTGGGCAGAACACTGACGATTTTGTGGGCTGTTTTGATCTCTCCAACGGGGTCATTGTTAAGCGTAACGAAGCCGAAGCGGGAAGCATTTCCCTGAGCGATGGCAGCACTTCTGCAAGTATCTGTGCCGATGGCACGCCTGACCCACTAACGGTTGTTATGTCTGGTGACGTGGCCGGCGACAACTCCACCTTCTTCATCACCGATGCTGCCACGGGCGAAATCCTCGCCATCCCCGGCAACAATGGTCCGTTCGACCTTGATGGTGCCGGCGAAGGTGTCTGTGACATCTGGTACCTGTCTGCTTATGACAATGTAATGGGTCTTGCTACCGGAAACAACATTGACGACCTGGCTGGCTGTTTTGACCTGTCCAATGCCATCACCGTAACCCGCAATGTGGGCAACGACTGTGATGGTGCGGTTGATGGCGGTGCCATCAGCCTGGCTACCGGCGGAACGGAAGCGACCATTTGTGTAGACGGTATTGCCGACCCTTTGGAAGTTACCCGCGACGGCAACGCCGTCGGTGACAACCGCACCTTCATTATTACGGACGCGGTAACCGGCGAGATTCTTGCCATCCCCGGCAGCAACGGTCCGTTCGACCTCGACCCTGCAGGCGGTGGTGTTTGTGACATCTGGTACCTGGCCTACAATGATGGTCTGACCGGACTAATGACCGGTAACAACGTCACCGACCTGATGGGCGATTTTGACCTCTCGAATGCCATCAGCGTTACCCGTAATGCACCTAACGCCGGACTCATCGCCCTCGACGGCGGTGCTACATCCGTAAGCATCTGTGCTGACGGCACTCCTGACCCACTTACCGTGGTGATGAGCGGCACCCTGCTCGGTGATAACTCTACCTTCTTCATCACCGATGCTGCCACGGGCGAAATCCTTGGTGTACCCGGCAACAACGGTCCGTTCGACCTCGATGGTGCCGGCGAAGGTGTCTGTGATATCTGGTACCTCTCTGCCTACGGAGATGTAAGTGGTGTAAGCGTGGGGAGCAACATCAACGCTATTGACGGCTGTTTTGCCCTGTCCAATGCCATCACCGTAACCCGCAATGTGGGTAACGACTGTGATGGTGCGGTTGATGGCGGTGCCATCAGCCTGGCTACCGGTGGAACGGAAGCGTCCATTTGTGTAGACGGTATTGCCGATCCTTTGGAAGTTACCCGCGACGGTAACGCCGTTGGTGACAACCGCACCTTCATTATTACAGACGCCGTAACCGGCGAAATCCTCGCCATCCCCGGCAGCAACGGTCCATTTGACCTCGACCCTGCAGGCGGTGGTGTTTGTGACATCTGGTACCTGGCCTACAACGGTGACCTGACCGGACTGGCCACGGGCAACAACGTAGCTGACCTCATGGGAGACTTCGACCTTTCCAATGCTATCAGCATTACCCGCAACGTAACCGAAGCAGGCACCATCGCACTCGCCGACGGTTCTGACGCCGCCACTATTTGCGTAGACGGAACGGGTGATCCGCTGGAAGTCGTGATGAGCGGAGAAACCTCCGGCTCTAACTCTACTTTCGTCATCACCGATGATGCCGGTATGATCCTTGCCATCCCCGGCAACAATGGCCCCTTTGATCTCGACCCTGCCGGCCCCGGCGTTTGCCTTATCTGGTACCTGGCTTTTGAAGACGGACTCTCCGGCGCAGAAGTGGGCATGAACGCTAATGACCTCGAAGGTTGTTTCGACCTCTCCAACCCCATCACCGTGACCCGCAACGAAGCTGAAGCCGGTGCTATCTCCCTCGACGGAGGGACGACGGAAGTCAGCATCTGTGCCGATGGCACTCCTGATCCGCTGACCGTAATCATGTCTGGTGACGTGGCTGGTGATAATTCCACCTTCTTCATTACCGATGCTGCCACGGGCGAGATCCTCGCCATCCCCGGTAACAACGGTCCGTTCGACCTCGACGGTGCCGGCGAAGGTGTCTGTGATATCTGGTACCTGTCTCACTACGGTGAGCTCACCGGACTGGCTACCGGTAACAACATCAACGACATCGCCGGATGTTTTGACCTCTCTAACCCGATCGTGGTAACCCGCAATGTAGGTGACGATTGCGCTAACGGCTTTACTTTCAGTAACGTTACCATCAACGAAGTTGCCCCCGACGGCCGCATTGAGCTATTCAATGGCACCGATCAGGCGATTGATGTTTCCTCCTTCTGGCTCTGTAATCGTCCCGCTTACCAATTGATCTCCGCCATGACCGTAGAGTGTGGCGAACTGCTGATTCAGCCTGGAGACGTAACGGTAATAAGTGGCTTTAGTGGTTTTGATGCCGCCGATGCGGAACTTGGTCTTTATACGACCAATAGCTTTGGCAGCGCAACTGCTCTCATCTCCTACCTGGAATGGGGCTCTGCGGGGCACGGCCGGGCAAGTGTAGCTGTTGAGGCCGGGCTATGGATGGAAGACTTCTTCCTCACTCCTCCTACTGGTGATGAGTCACTGCAACTTACCGTCAACGCCAGTAACGAGCTCGAATGGGTAACCAAGGTGGTAACTCTCTGCGACGTCAACAACGCCACTACCAGCACCAGGGGAGAAACGAGCCAGGCTTCCGTCAGCATTTTCCCTAATCCGGTTAACGGCGATCAATTGAGCCTCGAAGTTAATGGTATGATCGGAGCCGACAGCCGCGTAGAAATCTATGATTTCAGTGGTCGTCGACTGGTAAGCCAGAACCTGAAAGCGGCCAATGGCCTCTCTACCGTCAACCTTCCCGAAGCTCCTGCCGGTGCTTATATTTTACGGGTGGTTAATAATCGCCAGAGCGCAACCAGCCGCTTTACCCGATTCTAAAGTGAGTATTAGTATTTTGTTTTATCCTCTATCATTACGCCTCTTCCGAATTTTCGGGAGAGGCGTTTTTTCGCTTCCGCAAAACGGGGAAAACTAAAACGCCCCTTCGGAGAGATTCCGAAGGGGCGTTTACCTTTAATTCCAGTTAACTACTAGAAAAGAATTTTTGATCCGCGCTTACGTTCAGCTTCGCGAAGAAGGATTTTCCGAAGGCGGATACTTTCAGGCGTTGCCTCTACGTATTCGTCTCCCTGGATGTATTCCAGCGCTTCTTCCAAAGAGAATTTACGCGGTGGCACCAGGCGGGCTTTATCATCGGCTCCGGAGGAGCGCATGTTCGTCAGCTTCTTGGTTTTCGTAACGTTGATGACCAGGTCACTGGCCCGGCTGTTTTCACCGATTACCTGTCCTTCGTAAATTTCTTCGCCAGCTTCAATGAAAAAGCGTCCACGATCCTGAAGGTTGTTGATGGAGAAAGGAATGGCCTTGCCCTGCTCCATAGAGATCAGAGAACCATTCATACGGCCGGGAATGTCACCTTTGTAGGGCTGGAATTCTTTGAAGCGGTGCGTCATGATCGCCTCGCCCTGGGTAGCCGTCAACATATTGGAACGCATGCCGATAATACCCCGTGAAGGGACCTCGAATTCAAGGACGACGCGCTCGCCTTTGTTGGTCATGCTGAGCATGATCCCTTTACGCTGGGTAACCATATTAATGGCCGTTCCGGACATATGCTCCGGAAGGTCAATGGTCATTTCCTCCACCGGCTCCGACTTAACCCCGTCGATTTCCTTAATGATTACCTGAGGCTGGCCAATCTGTAATTCGTAACCTTCACGACGCATCGTTTCGATGAGTACGGAAAGGTGCATTACGCCACGGCCAAACACGCGGAAGGTGTCTGCGCTGTCGGTTTCCTCCACGCGTAACGCCAGGTTGCGTTCCAGCTCGGCGGTAAGCCGGTCTTTGATGTGGCGGCTGGTAACGTACTTACCTTCCTTACCGAAAAATGGCGAATCGTTAATGGTAAACGTCATCGATAGCGTTGGCTCATCAATGGCAATGGTAGGCAGCGCTTCCGGGTTTTCGGCGTGGGCGATCGTGTCCCCGATGTCAAAACCTTCTGCACCGAACACGGCGCAGATGTCACCGGTTTGTACTTCTTCGACTTCTACACGGCCGAAACCTTCGTAGACATACAGGTTACGGGCCTTACCTTTTGTCTGGTTGCCTTCCCGGTCAATCAGCGTCAGCTGTTGGTTCTGCTTCAGCGTACCCCGGTTAAGACGGCCAATGGCCATCCGGCCGATGTACTTGCTAAACTCAATGCTGGTTACCAGCATCTGAGTATTACCTTCCTCCGCTTTGTGCTCCGGCACGTGCTCCAGAATGGCATCTAATAACGGAACAATACTGTCCGTTTCGTTTTTCCAGTCGGTGCTCATCCAACCGTTCTTAGCCGAACCATAAATGGTCGGGAAGTCAAGTTGCTCTTCAGTAGCATCCAGGCTGAACATGAGGTCAAAAACCATTTCGTGCACCTCTTCCGGTGTACAGTTAGGCTTATCGACTTTATTAACAACCACTAGCGGGTTAAGCCCTAGCTTAAGCGCCTTGTCCATCACGAAGCGCGTCTGCGGCATCGGGCCTTCGAAAGCATCTACCAAAAGCAGAACGCCATCGGCCATATTGAGGACTCGCTCTACTTCACCACCGAAGTCGGCGTGACCAGGAGTATCAATAATATTGATCTTCGTGCCTTTGTAATTGATGGAAACGTTCTTGGCCAGAATCGTGATCCCGCGTTCCCGCTCCTGATCATTACTGTCCATGATCAGCTCGCCTGGCTTCTCGTGGTCACCAAAAAGCTGGCCAGCCAGAAGCATTTTGTCTACCAGGGTCGTTTTGCCGTGGTCTACGTGAGCGATGATCGCGATATTACGAATAGACTTCATCTCGTTTGTTTTGGGGTAGCTTGCGCTAAGAAGGCGCAAAGGTACGCCTTTTCCTGATGGAACAAGTGAAAAGTTTGCACCTCAGTTTCAGTTGGTGGATTAGTTTTAAGGCCGCCGGGAGAAGTCAGCGGTACAAACCCATCCCCTGTATTCAAAAATAGCCTCCGTCCTCAGCACCAACTCCCGTTCAACGACCCACCCCCGCTGCTCCAATGCTTCGCGGTAAGCGCGGGCATCGTGCTGCTGAGGGTGAAGCGCATCACCGGGGAGCGCTTTAAAGATGGGCATCAACCACCCATGACGATGTACGTCGCTGGTCATGATCATCTTTGCTCCGGGAGCAGCCAGTGCCGTAAGTGCGTCTAAGGCCAGCCCCCAGTCCGCCACGTGGTTAATGGCGTTGAAGCAGTAGATGGCGTCAAAAGTTTCCCCTTCAGGCAAACTGGCTTCGAGGGGCTGATGCAGAAAATTTACGGAGGGATAGTCTGCCCGGTTAAAAACGGGCAGATCCGTTTCGTATTTATCCAGAAGCGGATCTAAGGCCGAGACTACTTCCTTATCATGCAGGTGAATAAAAATTCCGGCTGGTCCACACCCGGCATCAATTACCCGGCGCCCGGCAACTGGCTGCCAGTCCAGCTCCGCCAGTGTTCTCGCCCAGTAGGCTCGCTTATCGGCAAGGTATTCTTCCGGAGATTTACCCTTCAGATAATTCCGCCACCAGCGACGCTCAAGCCACTGGGCAGTACGCCAACGAAGCGTCGAAAAAGTAGATTTTTCTGCCATGAGCCGCGAAGGTACAACCTTGGCGGACGAATAGCCATGCTTAGGGACGCCTTCAACAAATAAGTCAGGATTACGGCTTGGCGAGGAGCTGGGCGCTCACCGCAGGTGCGGGCTTTTGACGATAAAACAGCAAAGGAAAAACCGATTGCGTACCTTCGCTCCATGGAGTTTAAAATCGGTCATCGGGTGCGCATGCAGCGCACTGACAACTACGGAGTCGTTACTGCTATTCTACCTGGCGGCCTGGTGGAAGTACGGCTGGATGCTGGCAAGGGAGAACTTCCTTTACCGGCAGATATACTGGAAAAAGTAGAAGATCAGGCAGCCAAAGAAGGGAAGCGTCCCCGGCTGAAAAAAGAGTCTGCGCCTCCGCAAAAGGCCGCCGCTCCCCCGAAGGCGCAAAGCCCGCCCCCGGCGAAAGAAGACGAACGTAACCGGGGAGTTCGCCTTGCCTTTGACCCCATGACGGACAACGAGGCCAACCCCGTTGCCTACGAAGTGTACCTGCTTAATGGCACCCCGCATAAGATCATCTATGAGCTTAAGATGATGACCCATGGTGATCGCCGCTGGTCAAAGTCTGGCACCCTGGAAGGATACGGAAAGAAGCGACTGGACGCCGTTGAATACCGCTGGCTGAACGAAAAACTGAACTGCGAGCTGGACGTCAGAACCATACTCGTGGGAGGTACCGGTCCCCGTAATTTTCAACGGATCAACCTGAAAGGACAGCAATTCTTCAGTAAACTGCAGGACGTACCTGAGTTGTACCGCGACGCCCACCTTTATATGGTCTTTCCTACGCTCTCCGCAACTCCCTCTGCACCTGCGGCCGCGCCCAATGTACCGTCATTAAAAGCGATTACTCAGGTAGCTGTACAGCAAAAATTCCGGGAAAAACAAGCAAAAGCCCAGGCCAATAAGCGGAAGGTGGAAACTAATTTGAGCGAAAAACTGGCCTTTGAAGACAGCATTGATCTTCACATTGACAAGCTGGTGGAAGATCCCGAAAAAATTGCCCGCCACGAGGTATTACCCCTCCAGCTTAAACACTACGATGAGTATATGGACCAGGCGCTACGTATGGGCGTTGACCGTGTTTTCATCATTCATGGAGTTGGAAACGGAGTGCTGAAACGAGCCATTCATTCCCGCCTCCACCACTACCCTTTCGTCCGTAATTTTGTGAACGAACATCATCCGAAATATGGCTACGGAGCAACGGAAGTCATCTTTGATTGATTTCATCTCCCCTGTGTTTAACACGCTAAACGATAGTCCGCTTCGTTAATACCCCCGTATAACAACCAACGATTATGAGATTTTCCCTTCTATTTACCCTGACGATCCTTCTGCTATTCACTTCCTGTAACCAGGCTAAAGTCAAAGAACTGGAAACCAAACTGGCGGGTAGCGAACAGCAACGCACTATGCTGTCTACTCAGTTAGAAAGTGTACAACGAACGAACGGCGACTTACTCGCCCGGCTGGAAGACCTGTCCGTCATCTCCAAAGAAGGTGCTACCAGTATTCGGGAAAGCCTCCAGAGCATTAGCGGCCAAACCTCCTACATTCAGGAATTAAATCGTTCCATCGCCCGTAAGGACAGCCTGAACATGGCGCTGGTAATGAACCTGAAGCGCTCATTGGATAATGTTGCCGACGATGACGTCAAAGTAGAAGTCCGCGGCGGGAAAGTACACGTTAGCATTAGTGACAAACTACTGTTCGCTTCCGGCTCAGCCCGGATCAATGCCCAGGCCACCAAGGTTTTAGAAAAGGTGAGCCTTGTCCTTAATGATCACCGTGATCTGAACGTTATTGTGGAAGGGCATACGGACAATGTTCCCGTTAACATCCGGGGTGTTAATGACAACTGGGAGCTGAGCACCAAGCGCGCTACGGCCGTTGTGCGCCAGCTCGTTAATGATTTTTATGTAGACCCCAGCCGACTGACCGCTGCCGGCCGTGCCGAACACGATCCACGGGGAGACAATGACACCCCTGCTGGCAGAGCAATGAATCGCCGTACGGAAATTGTAATCACCCCGAACCTCGACGAATTCTTTGATCTGGCCAAGCAGAACGGAATAAATGGCTAGGACTTGCCACGTGCGGGGTGCCCGGTACCGGGTGCCAGGTGCCTGGTATCCGTCATTCACGACGTGGGTCCACCCGGCAATCCACATCTGGCACCCGGCACCCCGCCTAACTCATTAAGCCGAAAGACCTCAATAGTATCTGTAATCTTTCGTGCGCAGCCAAACGCGTCGGAAACTTGCACACCAGTTAAAGATTTATCATTTTTGGCCCCGCTACGGGATGTTCCGGGTGGTCTGCATTAGGTGGACAGTGAGAAAAACACTGCTTCATGCTTCCATTCCGCCAGGAGGGTTTTCCACGGACATCCTGGCATAGTTGCGCCATTGCGCCATTGGTTTCTGATCTGCAAAATCTGTCCTCTAACCAGATATCCGATCAGTTGGTGACCTCTTACTACCGAATACACTTCGATGTATTCCATTGGCACTTCCCACAGTATGGGTGCCTCTATAAGAGCAAACACCTGCCACTCCCCGGCAAACAGGCTGCCGATGGCTATTTCGCCTGAATGCCTGCCGCTAAATTATATCTGATGACATTGACTCAAACTAATTCGGAGATGAAGCTGAAGCGCATCTTTATTCAGAATCAACTGCCCAAAGAGCTCGAGCCCCTGAACCGGCTCAGCCACAACATCTGGTGGTCCTGGAACTTTGACGCACAGGAACTTTTCAATTCCATCGATCCGGACCGGTTCGTGAAATTGAACTACAACCCCGTTGCCCTGATGGAAACCCTGGACCCTATCCGGATGCAGGAGTTAGCCAAAGACAAAGCCTTCCTGAAGAAGCTAAAATCGGTCGAAAAGCAATTCGACGCCTACCTGGCGGAACCCATGAAAAAGGGGCCAAAGCTGGCCTACTTCAGCATGGAATACGGGTTACATATCAGCCTTAAGCTATACAGCGGTGGCCTCGGAGTTTTAGCGGGCGATTATCTGAAGGAAGCTTCTGACAGCAACGTCAATCTTTTTGGTGTAGGCCTTTTATACCGTTACGGCTACTTCAATCAGGGGCTGAGCATGAACGGGGATCAGATTCATCACTACCCCGCTCAAAAGTTTACCCAGCTTCCCGTAGAGCCCGTGCGCAATGCTGACGGGAACTGGCTCAAAGTATCGGTTCCCATTCAGGGGCGGATCGTCCGGGCGAAGGTCTGGAAACTCCCCATCGGACGGATCAACCTCTACCTGCTGGATACGGATCACGAAGACAACAGTCAGGAGGACCGTGCCCTTACGCATATGCTCTACGGCGGCGATAACGAACACCGGCTGAAACAGGAGATTCTTCTGGGCATTGGTGGTGTCCGCGCCATTGAGGCTATGGGGCTGGAGCCTGAAGTTTATCACCTCAACGAAGGCCACGCTGCCTTTCTGAGTATTGAGCGTCTGAAGAATCACGTTGGCGACGGCATGAGCTTCAATGAAGCGGTAGAGGCCGTTCGCGCCAGCAGCCTTTACACCACCCACACGCCGGTACCGGCGGGGCACGACCATTTCCCCGAGCATATGCTCAGAGAGTATTTGTATCACTATGCCGGAGAGCTCGGCATTGACTGGTATGACTTCGTTGCCCTTGGACGCTTAAACCCGGACGACAGTGGAGAGGACTTCAACATGTCCAAACTATCCATCCGGCTGAGCCAGCGAGTCAACGGCGTATCGAAGCTTCACGGCGAGGTGAGCCGGGAGATGTTTACCTCACTCTACCCCGGCTACACCGCGGAGGAGGTACACATTGGCTACGTCACCAACTCGGTACACTACCCTACCTGGATCGCGAACGAAATCCATGATTTGTACAGCACGCAATTTGGCAAGGACTGGGTCCGTGATCAGAGCAATAAAGACATCTGGCGCAAGATTCATAACATCGACGACAAGAAGCTTTTTGACGTGCGCCATAAGCTGAAGGTTCGGCTGCTGGACTACGTCCGGGAGAAGCTGGAAGCCGATATGCGCCGCCGTGGCGAAAGCCCACGGGTGACGTTTGACATCCTTAGTAAGATCAACAACGACGCATTGGTGCTCGGCTTTGCCCGGCGCTTTGCCACCTACAAGCGCGCCACGCTCCTTTTCCAGAACGAAGAACGCTTGCGGGAATTGGTGAATCAGGAGGGCCGCCCCGTCATTTTCCTCTTTGCCGGAAAGGCTCACCCTGCTGACCAGGGTGGTCAGGACCTCATCCGCCATATCATCCATATCAGCAAGAAGCCGGAATTTGCCGGCAAGGTGATCTTCCTGGAAGATTACAACATGGAGATGGCCAAGCTGCTAACGCAAGGAGTTGACATCTGGCTCAACACGCCCACCCGCCCGCTGGAAGCTTCCGGCACTTCGGGTATGAAGGCTGCGCTGAACGGTTCGGTAAACTTCTCCGTTCTGGACGGCTGGTGGGCCGAAGGTTACCGCCCCGATGCTGGTTGGGCGCTTCCGCTGGAGCGGACTTACGAAGACCAGCACCTGCAAAACGAGCTCGACGCAGAGACCATTTACCGCATTATGGAGGAGGAGATTGTTCCTACTTACTTTGACCGGGACAAGAACGGCATCAGTAAAACCTGGATGAGCTACGTGAAGCAGATTATTGCAGAGGTTGCTCCTACCTTCACGATGAAGCGGATGATGGATGACTACTACGAACGCTTCTACTTCCCACTGGGAAAGAGCCAGAAAGCCGCCAGCAAATCCAACTGGAAGCCCGCTAAGGAATTCGCTGCCTGGAAGCAGGACGTCCTCACTACCTGGGGAGGTATTGAAGTAGTGGAAAGTAAGACGCATGACACCGTTAATCATGCCCTGCCACTTGGAGAACCTTTCGTAGCAGAAATCACCCTGGACACTAACGGCATTGACCCCAGGAAGCTCCTCCTCGAAGCCTGTTTCTACGAGCGCCTGGGAGAAGATGAGATCAAGCTTCGCCGCAAGGAAGTCTTTGAGCTCAAAAAGAGTAAAGGCAGCCGGGCAACCTGGAGTATTTCGCTCGATCCCCGCCTTGCGGGCGTTTATGAATATGGCTTCCGTCTGCGCCCGAACCATCCGATGATGCCACATGCGCAGGATCTGAACCTGGTATTCTGGGCGTAGGGAGTGAAGGAAAGAATGGTGGAGTGAGTGAATGGAGGAAGGAGTGAATCTGTGGTTCCGTTCTTTTTTCTACCCGATCCCTGTCATTTAAAAACAATTCGCCCGCTGTTGCAACTATTGCATCAGCGGGCGTTTTCATTCCGTAGGCAGCAGCAACAAATGGCTTAACTTTGCAGCTGCAATTAATAGAAACTATCCATGGATACTCCCGCCACCGTTCAAATGCTCAACCTTCAACTCCCCACCGACCCCCGCTGGGTCAACCTGGCGGAGATGGACCTGGGAGAAATCCTGACGGACCATGCCTACTGTGAGCAAAAAGCCACAACGAGCTGTATAAGTCTCGTACAGGGTTACCCGGATTATCCGGAACTGGTAGCTGAAGTAGCGCCGGTGGTGACCGAAGAATGGGGGCACTTCCGGATGGTGCTGCACGAACTGGATAAGCGTGGGCTGAAGCTGGGCCGGCAGCGAAAAGACGAATACGTCAACGGGCTGATGAAGGTGATGCAAAAGGGCGGTGGGCGCGAAGCGGCTTTGCTGGAGAAGTTACTCCTGTGTGCGCTCATTGAAGCGCGTAGCTGTGAGCGTTTTCGGCTGCTGAGTCTGTATTGTGCCGATGAAGATCTCCGGAAGTTTTACCACAAATTCATGGTCGCGGAAGCCGGCCATTACGTGCTCTTCATTGAGCTGGCCCGCAAATATTTTGACCGGGAACGGGTGGATAAGCGGTGGAAAGAGTTCCTTGAATTTGAGGCCGATTTGCTGGCGAATATGGAAGTTCGGGGGGATCGGATGCACTAGAGTGGTCTTGTAGTCTGATGGTCTTGTAGCGCTGCCGCACTTTGGAGGCGTGGACGGAGGGATAATGGGTAGCTTTGTGGAACCTATGGAAACACTCAATCAGTCATTTCGGTAGTTTGTGGAACGGGAACGTCGGTTCTAACTATATGCGATTTGGCTGCCGCACTTTGGAGGCGTGGACGGAGGGATAATGGGTAGCTTTGTGGAGCTTATGAAAACACTCAATCAATCATTTCGGGATTTTGTGGAACGGGAACGGCTGTTCACAAAGGCAGATAAATTACTGTTGGCCTGTAGTGGTGGGCTGGACAGTACGGTGTTGGCGCACTTACTGAAGGAGGAAGGCTACGACTTTGCCATTGCGCACATGAATTTTCGGCTGCGGGGCGAAGCCTCCGACGGTGACGCTGCCTTTGTGGAGGAGTTGGCGCGGACGCTGGGTGCAAAGTTTTATTATAAGGCAGTGGACGTTAAGGCGGAGGCCAGGTCGGGCGAGAGTACGCAAATGGTGGCGCGGAGGCTGCGGTATGAGTGGTTTGAGGAAATCCTGGAGGAGTACAACTGCGACCGCTTGTTGACCGCTCATCATGCACAAGACAATCTGGAGACGGTTCTGATTAATCTGATTCGGGGAACGGGCATTCACGGGGTGGCAGGAATGCTGCCAAGGCGAGGACGGCTTTGCCGGCCGTTGCTGAGTACGAATCAGGTCTTACTGAAAACATATGCTGCGGCAGGAGACATCCCTTGGCGGGAGGACGCAAGCAATGCGAGTGATGACTACCTGCGCAACCGGGTACGCCACCAGCTCGCCCCTAAATTCTTTGAGCTGGGAATGAGTGTCGATGGCTGGGTAACAACGAGCGAACAATTGCGCTCCGCGGCCAGCTTTTATAATCTCGGAATAGCCAGCGTTCACCGGGAACGATGTGAGAGCCGGCAAAGCCTTTGGATCGTTCAGCGCACGGGATGGGGAAAGCAGGAACTACAGACTTTTTTGCATGAACAGGCTCATGTCTATGGCTTCACGCGTGAACAGATCAGGCAAATGGTCAACTTATCGGGTCAGCGCACGCTGGAAACGGATAGTACGACGGTATACATTACACCGAAGCAACTTGTTTTTGAGCTAAAATCATCCGCCAATAACCGGCAGCCAGAGCCGGTGGAGATTCGGGAGCTTCCTGCCACCGGTCATCCTTATGCCTATTTTAAAGTGGAACTCAGCACAGTTCCCACTCCTGAGTTGCTGGATCAGGAAAACACCCTCTACCTCGCTCCTCCAACATTTCCCCTGCACCTGCGTCCGCGCAAAAACGGGGATCGCTTCCAACCACTTGGCCTTGGCGGCAAAACCAAGAAGGTCAAAGACTATATGATTGACCAGAAGATTCCGGTCTGGCAACGGGACAGAATTTATCTGCTGGTCAACGACGAAGACGAGATCATGGCCATCCCCGGCTACTGTATCGCCGAGAATTTCAAGGTGCTGCCGGAGCATAAAGAGGTGCTGCAGATTCGTTGGAAATAACCTGTTGGTTGAAATTATCCTCCACGGAAGTCAATCTACCTGACTACTTGACTATCTGACTCCCCTACCCCTCACTAAAAGCCAGCCAGCGGGCAATTCCCGTCACGGACATCTCCGGCGGATTAGCCGCGCGGTAAGCACCGATGGTGGTGTCATTCACGCCATTTTCCCGCAGGTCTTCCTCCACGAATTGGGCAAATCCCGGAACGATTTCTTCTTCGGTTTTACCTGCCTTTAGTGCTTGTCGGACGTAGTCTACGTATTCATCCAGTCGTTTACGAAGGTCGGGAAGGTGACTGCCCTGGGCGGGTACGGCACCGTAGTGGGTGAGGTAAAAGGTATCGGCCCGTAAGCTCCGCAGCCGGTCCAGTGAAGATTTCCAATGACTGATGTTGATATCCGGTGGCGGGCAGGGAGGCACCACTGGCCCGCCCTTGATCATTACTCCACCGACATCGCCCGTGAATACAACTTTACCCATTTGCCAGGCAATATGATGGCTGGCGTGCCCTGGCGTATGGTGAGCAACCCAAAGGTTACCGCCGATGGTCATCCGCAGCCGATCAGCCGCGGAAGCGATGTCATAGGTTTCAATTTTTTCCATCCGGCCCCAGAGTTTTTCCATATTCTCTTCGCCGTAAATACGGGCGGCTGAGCTGTAGAGCTTTGAGGGATCCATCATGTGTTTAAGCCCCTTGGGGTGAACGAACACCCGTGTCCCCTGCCGGGCCCACCACCAGGCTGCACCTGCGTGATCAAAATGAATGTGAGTAAGCAGGAGAGTGTGAACATCACTCGGGCGAATACCTACAGCCTTCAAACCTTCAATCAGAGTATCATTCGTAGAGAAGGGCCCACACTCCACCAAGGTAACGCCGGCGGCATCTTCAATGGCATAAACGGCAATAGCTGCTTCTTCGCCAAGAAAATTAAGGTCAATAGTATGGATAGTAGGCATAGGCTGGTTTGGATTGGAATACTACCTGAACACCACAGAGCAAGGAATTGATTAATCAGAGGGAAGTAAGATCACTAACAATTACCTCCACCTCTCATAGAACCTGTTTAAACTCTGAAAAATTACAAGCAGAAAGCTCCTGTTCCACTATCAGCTTCTCCAGCATCCCCTTTCAGGACGGAAGTGAGCAGATGGCTTTGCTATGCAAAATTTAAGAGCAGGAACTAAAAATATGGTCAGGCCTTCACCTTACAGCAACCCGCGAGCAAGTCTACGTAGGCTGGCCGGTCACCCGCCATTTTATGGACGAATTTGTTCAAAATTTTTCCTTGCTGAAGAACAAAAACCCCTGGCATCTGAAACCCGTCTCCCAGTTGTTTTGTCCCTACACCATGCCCATCAATCACACCGGCCTGGAAACCTCTGATCCAGGAGTGGAGGCCAAAAAGCTGGCGGGCGGTTCCCTTCGTCAGGCCGAAGGCCTGATAATACAGGCAGTTGGGATCCATCACATTAGCCACCCCGGTAAGCTTGTACTTACCGAAATATTCTTCCGCGGTCTTCATATCGGACATATGAACCAGGACCAACTTAGCCCCCAGGCGATTGATTTCCTCAATTCGGTCCGCAAGGTCCTTCAAAGCCTCCCGGCAAAAGGTACAGCCAAAATGACGTAAAAAGACCAGTAGCACGGGTTGCTTATAACTGACTTCCTTGACGGAATCGCCGGAGTTAGTCTTCATCTGATCAAGAGCCGTGAGGTAATCTGATTGTGGCATAGGTAACATCTTCAGAGCCAAAGTCTACCATCTTTATACGTAGACACCCGGCGTTCAACAGATGTAATTTAAGACCTTAATAGAAAGTTCACTTTATTAAATAAAACTTGCTGCCAAAATAGAACAAGTCTAAATGTTTAGCTGATCCCTTTCATCTCCTGCAGAAGCTCTTGTTTCATTCGCAAGGCATTCACGATTTCGGGCATTCGCTGCTTCGTATGCTCATAACCGAGGTCATGCAACTCCTGTAGTTTGGTAATGCTGAATATGTGATAGGCATTCAGTTGAGAAGGCTCGATTACGATATCACAGACCTCCGTACAAGGAAGGGTATTGGCCATAATGGACAGATCAAAAACCCTCCAGACGATATTGATTACCGTTCCGGTATCCGCCGGAGGCAGCAGGCCGTAGGGCATCAGGTTACTACCGATAATAAAGTCTGTCTCATTCAGGAGCGGATCAACGGGCATGTTTTTGATTACTCCTCCATCAACATAATGATCGCCATCAATTACTTCCGGTTTAAAAACGAAGGGTATCGCGCAGCTGGCTGCGACAATATCGTGCAAGGGGCCTTCACTCTTAATTTCCAGCTGGCCCGTATTCAGATTGGTAATACCAACAAAAAGCGGATACTTCAGCCCTTCGAATGAATTTTCCGGAACGATCTCCCGTAAGCGCTCCTTTAGGTATTCAAGAGTCGTCAGGCCAGTTGTTGGCAAGCCCACCTTAATGATCCGGCGCAGGGAAGTAGCGTGAACGCGCTCCATCATTTCATCCGGGCTCAGGCCCGCAGCATAGAGCGTGCCGACTATAGACCCGGCACTCACGCCAACAATGCGGGTAGGGACGATGCCGGCCTCCAGTAAAGCACGGATCAGCCCAATGTGAGCTGCTCCCCGGACGCCTCCACCGGAAAGGGTAATACCTACAGTTAATTCAGGTGCAATTCTTTTCACGCACAGAAGACAAGAAGGCTCTCGTAAAGGTTCTACAGCTCAAGGTCTGCACCAATTTCTTCCTTCCACTCCAGGCCATGTTTCCCCAGTACTTTAAGGAAGGGGTCCGGATTAAACTGCTCAACGTTAAAGACACCAGCTCCGGTCCATTCTCCTTTAAGCAGCATCATGGCACCGGTCATGGCGGGTACGCCGGTGGTATAGCTTACACCCTGCGCGCGCGTCTCTTTGAAGGCCTGAGCGTGATGACAGTTATTCCAGATGTAGTAAGTCTCCGGCTTTCCATCCTTGATGCCGCGGATGCGGCAGCCGATGCTGGTTTGCCCAACGTAGTTTTCGCCCAACTCTCCCGGGTCAGGTAGAACCGTTTTGAGAAACTCCAGGGGAATGATTTCAACTCCTTTATGCATAACGGGCTCAATGCCTGCCATTCCGATGTTTTGAATCACCCGCAGGTGAGTCAGGTACTCATCTCCGAAGGTCATCCAGAAGCGCGCGCGCTTGATGGTTGGAAAATGTTTCACCAGGCTTTCGAGTTCTTCGTGATAGAGAACATAGCTGGCTTTGGGGCCTACGTCGGGGTAGTTTAGGTCCTTACGGATACTGAAGGGAGGAATTTCAACCCACTCTCCGTTTTCCCAGTACTTACCATTTTGGGTGATTTCCCGAATATTGATTTCCGGGTTAAAGTTGGTGGCGAAGGCCTTTCCGTGGTCTCCTGCATTGGCGTCAACGATGTCGAGGTAGTGGATTTCGTCGAAGATATGCTTCGCAGCCCGTGCCGTAAAGATGCTCGTTACCCCGGGGTCAAAACCACAGCCCAGAATAGCCGTCAGGCCAGCTTTCTTAAAGCGCTCATGGTAAGCCCACTGATGGCTGTACTCGAACTTGGCCTCCTCTTTAGGTTCATAGTTTGCCGTATCCAGATAATGAACACCGGCCGCCAGGCAGGCCTCCATAATCGTAAGATCCTGATACGGTAGCGCAACGTGGATAACCATGACGGGCTTATACTCCTTAAGCAGATTTGTAAGCGCAGGGATGTCCTCCGCGTCTACTGCAGCAGTGGTAATCTTGTCATAGCCCAGGTCTTCCTTTATATCAGCGGCGATTTCCCGACAGCGCTGGATCGTTCGGCTGGCAATCATGAACTCTGAGAAAACTTCAGGGTATTGGGCACATTTATACGCCACTACCCGCCCGACGCCTCCGGCGCCGATAATCATTACTCTGGACATACTTGGAAACTGTTTATTTTTTTATAGGACGGACCTTACTTAAGGCAGGTCCGGGTAATCTACTTCTGAAGGACGCGGTACGGGGGTCAGCATTGGCAGGTCCATCACCTTAGCCTCCTCCGGGCCAACGGTCATGAAGCGCATAAATCCTCCGTGAGACTCCGCAACGTGGTGTCCGAAGGAAACAAAGTCTTTGTAGTAGAGGTAGCCAAATGGTTCCGGAATCTTAGCCAATACGTCGTTGAGCTTAGTCAGCCGTGCAACGACCTCCTCCTGACGAGGAGCCAGGGCATTGGGAAGCTCGGCGACCAAAGACATGATCCGTCCGGTAAGGTCGTTATCGATGATCTCATAGAAAGCTCCGATCAGATTGGTGTTGTTGTAGCTGCGGATATCCGCCAGGCGCTGGGCTTCCGCCAGCTCTACTTCGTCCATATCATCGTCCGCTCCGGCAACGAGGATGGTAATGAGAGGAATGGCGTCGAACATGATCTGTTGCTCGGCCGGGGTCAGATTCTTAAATTCTCTGATCATATTGTGCTAATTTGGCGCAAATATAGTGGAACAAAAATGGTTTCACCGTCAACAGAATAACCCTATGCAGCAGGTATTGTTTTTTCTCCTTGCCATCTTTGCCGGCGTCATGCTTCCCATTCAGGCCGGGTTGAATTCTGAAATCGGTAAAGCCGTCAAAAGTCCGGTCTACGGAACCCTTATTTCTTTTCTGGTTGGCACCCTGGGCTTACTACTCTATATGGTACTTACCAGAGCAAACTGGGCGGACATTAAGGGAGGTTTTCAGCTCCCCTGGTTCTACTGGATCGGAGGTTTACTAGGAGCCGTTTATGTAGCCGCCATTATCATTCTGACGCCACGCCTGGGCGTGGCCCTCACCTTCGGAATCACCGTTGCAGCGCAGATGATCTTTGGTGTACTGATGGATCACTACGGCTGGCTTGGTGTGCCGGAACACCCCATTAACTGGATGCGCGTGATCGGGGTTACGATGATTATTGGCGGAGTAGCGCTGGTGCGGGCTTACTGATGTGCATTTCGCGCTAAAAATTCGTCCCTACTTAAAATTCACCCACGTGGGTGGTTGGCAGCTTCATAATGCTGACTAATTTTATTCCCTCATCATCCCTCCATTATGAAACGTCTTTTATTCAGTACACTGGTCTGCACGATACTTTTCGGCGGCCTGGCCGCTCAGTCGGTTCCTCTTCGGTTGGAGGCCAAAGCAGGAGAATCCCTTACTTATGAGCTGGACCTGAACCAGGGAGCTCCGATGGCCGACCTCAGCTGGGCCTGGAACAGCCAGAATGCCTGCTTTGTGGAGCCCCGCAAAGCCTGGTTTACGGGCAAGCACCTTCTGCTGACAACGGAAATACCGAAGTATTCAACTATGGTCATCAGACTGGTTCCTAAAGACAAGAAGCAAAACATGAGCCTTTATGCGTACTCTGGTGGCCACGGAGCACTGCCTCCGGAGTTAAACGGCTGTGTTAGCTGTGAAGCGGATTTCAAGCAGGAGCGCCCGTCCATCAACCGCCCACGCCCCGATCATACGCGCTCAGTGGAGTTGAGAGCGGTAACCCGGCCCTACCCCGTCACCATCGGCGTTGCCGGTGCGGAAGGGCTTGCCAGCGGAGAATTCTACCTGGAAGTCACGGTCACCAAAAACCGCTGATAACGGGTCATGAGCCATCTCACCTTGCTCCTTCATCCCGTCCACTGCACCTGCGGTAGCGCCCAAAAAATTCCCGCTGCCCCAAATGCTTGTCTGGGTCATCGAATACGACTACCTTTGCGCCTTATTTAAACTAAGTACTGACCGCAAATTACTGTTACTCAGTGCTTAGGCGCATTCCCATAGTCTTATTGTCGATCAATATTAAGCATGCCACGGACCTTCCCCTGGTGTGAACCCCAGATCACAGCCTCCAGATGAAGAAATATCTCAACCTTTTCGATTTTAGCCAGGAAGTGGATTACAAGACGGAAATCCTTTCCGGGCTTACGGTAGCTCTTGCGCTGATCCCCGAAGCAGTAGCCTTTGCCCTCATTGCCGGGCTTGATCCGCTCATCGGACTGTACGCAGCTTTCGTGATGGGTCTCGTTACTTCCATTTTTGGTGGCCGGCCGGGTATGATTTCCGGCGCCACCGGTGCTGTCGCCGTAGTTATTGCTGCTCTGGCCATTTCGCATGGCCCGGAATACATTTTCGCCTGTGTCATTTTAGCGGGTATTTTGCAAGTCATCGCAGGTGTTCTCCGGCTGGGTAAACTGATGCGACTCGTTCCTCACCCCGTTGTTTTTGGCTTCGTGAACGGACTGGCCATCGTCATCTTCATGGCACAACTTCCCCAGTTTCAGGACGCAGCCGGCAACTGGCTCACAGGTTCCTCTTTATGGATAATGCTGGGCCTCGTCGGGCTAACGATGCTGATCATGTGGGGCCTACCCAAACTCACGAAAGCTTTTCCTTCCGGACTGGCGGGTATTCTCGTTGTTTTCGGGCTGGTTTACGCCTTCGGCATTGACACTAAAACGGTGGGCGATATTGCCCCTATACAGGGAGATTTTCCCTGGCCAAGCATCCCCCAGGTACCATTCACGCTGGAGATGCTGAAGATCATCTTCCCCTATTCACTTATCGTTGCTGGCGTTGGTCTCATTGAAAGTCTGCTGACGCTCAACATTATCGACGAGATCACGGAAACACGGGGCCGCGGCAACAAGGAGGCCGTCGCTCAGGGAGCCGCCAATATCCTTAGCGGTTTTACCGGAGGAATGGGCGGTTGCGCCATGATTGGTCAGAGCCTGATCAACATCAGCTCCGGTGCCCGTGCCCGCCTTTCCGGCATTGTAGCGGCGGTGATGCTATTGGTTTTCATCATGTTTGGCGCTGGTCTGATCGAACAGCTGCCGATGGCCGCGCTGACCGGCATCATGATAATGGTATCCATCGGCACCTTTGAATGGGCCAGCCTCCGCACCTTTGGCAAGATGCCAAAGTGGGACATCTTCGTGTTGGTGCTGGTTACCCTCATCACGGTATTCCTGCACAACCTGGCCCTGGCTGTTTTAGTAGGGGTGGTGATTTCCGCTCTTGTTTTTGCCTACCAGAACGCCAAGCGTATCCGCGCCCGCAAGCGCGTTGACGAAAACGGGGTGAAACACTATGAAATTTATGGTCCCTTATTCTTTGGCTCCGTACAGGTCTTTAATGAGAAGTTTGACGTTCTCAACGACCCCAAGGAAATTGTGATTGATTTCATGGAGTCCAAGATTGTGGACATGTCCGCCATTGAAGCCGTAAACCGCATTACGGAGCGCTACGCTAAAGTCGGGAAAGAGGTGACATTAAAGCACCTGTCTCCTGATTGCCGCCGCCTGTTGGGTAAAGCAAAAGACATCATCGAGGTCAATGTTTCGGAAGATCCGAAGTATAAGGTGATGACGGACTTTGTGTGAGGAAATACTATCCGGGCGCTTCCGCAGGTGCAGGCAAAGGTCCGCAAGAGCAGTGTTTCCTCCCGCGCTCCCCGTATTTTCTACGCGAGCGATTTCCTTTATCTACTGTTCGTAGCGTAGCAGCCTCAGTGCATTTAACACTACCACCAGTGTAGATCCTTCGTGGCCCACTACGGCCGGACCGATAGCTAGGGTCCCCATTATCGTTAGTGGTACCAGGATGGCTACCATACCCAGGCTGATAATCAGGTTCTGCCGGATGATCTGTTTGGCCTTTCGACTCAACCCGATGGCAAAGGGGAGATTGTCCAGTTTATCCGCCATCAGAGCAATATCGGCGGTTTCCAGTGCTACATCCGACCCGGCAGCGCCCATTGCGATCCCGATGGTACTTTTGGCCATTGCGGGAGCGTCGTTTACACCATCCCCTACCATAGCAACATTTCCTTCCTCCTGAATGAGCCGCTCAATGGCGGCGACCTTGTCTTCTGGCAACAAGCTCCCCAGAGGGTCGGTTATGCCAATACTGCCGGCAATAGCATCCGCTACTTTTTGGTTATCACCGGTAAGCATTACCATCCGCTTTATGCCCATTTTTTTCAAGGCTGCCAGGGTAGCCACAGCTTCCGGTCGGGCAACATCCATTACGGAGACGATGCCCAGGTATTGTCCGTCCTGATGAATAATCATGGCAGTATGTCCGCCGGACTCCAGGCGGCTCATGTCAGCGTCGATGCTTGTGGGGACTTCTTTTCCCGTGAGTTCTTCAAACAGTCTTCGATTACCAATATGCACGGTAGTACCTTTCCAGCTGGCACGGATGCCCCGTGCGATCAGCGCTTCAAGGTTTTCCGCCGGGCTGATCTCCATCCCACCCAGCTCTTTTTGCCCGCCAGCCACGATGGCAGCCGCCAGTGGGTGATCACTCAGCCCTTCCACCGCAATGGCTACCTCAAGTAAATGTGCTTTGGAAATGTCTCCGTAAGGTATTGCATTCGTCAAGGCAGGTTTCCCCTCCGTCAGGGTTCCCGTTTTATCAAAAGCGATCGCCTGTAGCCCGCCAAGGTCTTCAAGCGGACGACCTCCCTTAATGAGTACACCCTGCCGGGCCGCCCGGGCAATACCGGCTAACACGGCACTTGGCGTGGAAATGGCCAGTGCGCAGGGGGAGGCAGCGATCAATACGGACATGGCCCGGTAAAAGCTCTCCCGGAAAGTCTCTTCGACCACCAAAAAGGCGCCCAGTAAAAGCAGAACGACAATGAGCACGACCGGAACGTAGTACTTCTCGAACTTATCCGCCAGGTGCTGCGTGGGAGACTTTTGGGTTTCGGCTTCTTTCACCAGGGTGATCAGCCTTGCTAAAGTACTGTCTTGAGCGACTTTAAGCACCTTTATCTCCAATACCCCACTGCCATTTATAGTTCCCGCAAATACCCGGTGCTCCGCTGGCAGCTTAACAACATTTTTCTGCTCCTGCCACTTTTCATGAGCCCGTTTATCCACCGCTACGCTTTCCCCCGTAATGGGGGCCTGATTAACGGAGGAAATGCCCTTAGCGACTACCCCATCAGCAGCAATTTTTGAGTTTGGCCTAACCACAATGACATCCCCTACCGACAGCTCCTCAATCGGAACTTCTACTATTTCTCCTCCCTTTCTCAGTAAGGCTAAAGAGGGCGTTAACTCGGATAAGGCCGCGATGGACTTTCTGGCTCGTTTCATGGCATAATGCTCCAGGGCATGGCCCAGGCTAAACAAAAACAGTAGAAGCGCCCCCTCACCCCACTTCCCCAATGCCCCCGCACCGATGGCAGCAAATAGCATCAGAAAATCGATCTCGAATCTACCCTGTAAAATATCCTGGCCCGCAGTAATGAACGTGAAGAACCCGCCAAAGAAAGAGCCGATGATGAATAATATCATCGGCAGGTTCGGAGAAAAAGCCGGAAAGAATCCAAAAGCCAGACCTGAAAGCCAAAAAACACCACTTGTGATGGCAAAATAGAGCTCAGTATTGTCACCAAAAAACCGGAAACGCGGAGGTATGTGCTCCTCTTCGGAGTGATGATCGTCGGTTTCTTTATTCTCTGTTTCACTGCGCTCAATCTCAAGGCCAGATTCCCGGACTTGCTTCAGGACAGCAGCTTTGGTCGTTTGTTCCTCATCCCATTCGAGTTGCAAATGACCGGGCGAAGCAGCATTAGCAGCGATGATTCCGGATTTCCCCCGAAAATTTCTTTCGATTCTTCGTGCCTCCCTTGGGGTTCGAATCTGCTTTACGTCAAGTTGTAGCTTAGTCATAACGGCTCAGATAATCTCTCTTTTAACTTCTATAAAGTTAGCAGGAGAACCCGTTTTGGTGAGCAATAAAGATCAGCACTGCCAGTGATATCAATCACTACAAACCACTGCTCCCCCGCTGAACTTTGAGAGCAACAAAACATAAATACAATGTTTAAAATAATTGTGCCGATTGATTTTTCCAGCACTTCAGCAGATGCCCTGAAGTTTGGCTGCTACCTGGCAGACACTACCGGTTATGACCTGGAGGCCGTTCATGTGCACGATGGGTATGACGGAGAGGATGCTACGGTATTCATGAAAGGAAGCGCAAGAGTCCGGTCGCGGGTAAGAGAAAGACTGGAGAAGTTCGTCAACCTTCACGCAGACAAAATGACCTTTACCGGCACCCATCTCAATGACGACACCTTGCCTTTCATAAAATGCAGAGAAGTTGTCGGAAAAGCAATCAGCCAGCTCGTAATAATCAGTAAAAAGGAGGATACCGCGATGATTGTTATGGGAGGGGTTGGTTCCGGCATTCCCAATCAGGCGACGCCCGTCTTTGGCAGTGTAGCCAAAGGAGTGGCAATGCAGGCAGAATGCCCCGTACTGCTAATTCCGCAAAATACTGGTGTACCGAAGATAGAACGGGCAGCCATCGCTTTTGACATCGTAGAGACTCTTAAAGAGCTAAGTGATAAAACCGCTTTCCTTCGTAAAGCGCTTTCACCGAAAATGCGCTTTACTCACGTCCTTTATCAAGATGACGCAAGGGAGGAATTAATTGAACTTGATTTGCTTCGCGAAGTACTCAAAAATGACTTTCCTGACTATGATGTGGACTTTGATCTACTCCCCAAAGGAGACGTAACCAACGTGCTGATTGATTATGCGCTGGAAGAAGACATAGATATGTTGATTCTGGGTCGCCGGCCAATGAGTTTAATCATGAACCTGCTGGTCAAATCCGAAATACCCGACATCATAGGTACTTGCGCTATTCCGATACTGGTGGCACCCCTGAGTAAATAGGACCAATTTCCTGGCTTATAAATAATTAATGAAAGCATGAAAAACATACTTGTCCCGGTAGACTTTTCCAACACATCCGCAGCGGCCCTGAGCTTCGGAACTTATCTGGCCAAGATAATGGACCTTGACCTTAAGGCCGTTCATGTGTTTGATGCCAATTTTAGTTTTGCGCAGGTAGTTTCCACGGGTGCGCTATTAGCAGAAAAAGAAAGGCTGACTGAAAAATTAAATGATTTCACCCAAGCTCACGCCTTACCCGTTCTGGCCACTTTCCAGGGAAATCTGGAGACCTTGCCCACCATTCTAACGGAGGTGTTTGAGGGCTCTCCTCCCAAAATGATACGAAGATTAAGCGAACGGGTAGAAACTGAATTAGTAGTAATGGGCGGCATGGGAGCTGGCAAAAGTGATAACCCACCCTGGCTTTTTGGTGGGGTAGCCCGCGAAATAGGTTTACGTGGTGGATGTCCCGTCATCCTGTTACCTCCCGGCTACAGTTCGCCTTCTGTTAACCGGGTCGCGATAGCTTTTGGAGATGCAGAAGACATCAAAAAAACCAGTCTCACCACACGTCGCATCATCAAAGCTTTACGGCCGGAGGTGAGATTTGTACATGTTTCCCAAAACACCCAGTCCTTCGAAAGAGAAAATGAAGAGTACTTTTTGTCCCTCGCATTGGAACCCGGCTTCCCTAGCAACACATTTAGCTATGACAGCTTACCACCAGGCCCCGTTGCACATAGCTTGCTTAATTATGCACGGGACGAAAAAATCGGCTTACTGGTTCTCAACCATAGAAAACATAGTCTTTGGGAAGACCTGTTTTTGAAAAATCATGTGAAGCCTCTTCTACGTCATTCAGAGGTTCCTCTGCTTATCGTCCCCGTAACTGACCAGAATTAGTGGAACACCCTAAAATGCAAATACGATGAAATTCCGAAAAAGCACGAAAGTTGGCCTCGCCCTGCTGCTACTATTCACGTCTTTCTTTGTCTGGTATCTGGGTACCTATTCTATGGCCGTAGCTACTTCATTTGAAGTGAACAGTCCTTCAGCTCCCAAACACTTATTAATCGTAACGCAACAGAGTACTCATAAAGACAGTCTGACGGCAGGAATTATTACTGCCTTTACTGAGCGCGCGGTATACATCAAAGTGATTGATATCACAGCAGCCGTAGCGTACCAGACAGAAAGAAAAATTGACGCTTGCATCCTGATGCATACCTGGGAATTTTGGCGACCGCCGGGAATGGTCAATGACTTCAAAGAGTCCTTGCCGGAAGACGTTCCCCTGTTTGTGATAAGCACTTCAGGAAGCGGAGAAATGCTTCTGGATGAAGAAGTAGATGGAATCAGTTCAGCCTCAGATACGGCCGACCTCGAATGGGAGATTAACACGGCAGTTAGCTGGGCAAGACTTGCGCTGGGCCTTGTGTCCAATACCATTACTCTTGAAGAATAATGGAATGGACAAAGGCTGATATTGATTAGTCGGCACAAACCTTGACTAAGGAAAAATTAGCAGCTCTCCGGAAACATCGCAAGTTTCTTTGAGGGTATTATAGATCGTCCCGAATTTGCGAAGGTTTTTGTGCAATAATTCCGCGTTCAGCTTACCCACCACACCATCAATTTGGATAGTATATCTGATAGCGGCAATCTTAGTAGGCTTTTCCTGGCGCTCACCCGTCACTTCGATACTGGCGTTGTCATAGCTAAAACCTAGTATCTCTGAGAATCGCTGGACATTTTTCAAACAGCAGGCAGCAAAAGCCCCTAAGAGAAGTTCAGCGGGATTCGGCAGGTCCTGCTGTTCTTTCAAGACTCCAAACGGCACCCCATGACTTCTGATGGAAAAAGCAGCTTCTCGCTCTGAATTGATCTTTGCGGATGAGTGATATTGCATATAGCTGAGATTATCTTGATTAGAATCACAAGCTGCAACAATCATGAGAAAAGTAAAATGATTAGAATCATTCAGGTCAGTGAATTGAATCAGTAGGTTAATCCCCCACCAACGGCAACTTTGTTAGGCTCCCAGAAGCGGGCATGCATGTATTACGTAGACTTATTTCGTGCTTTTTTCCACCAGGCTCAGATAAGCCCCTCCCCTTTCGGAACCCCTACTATTACGGCAAGTCCTTTTTAATTGTAAACCAATCCACCAGCAGGTAATGACTATCGAACAAATCAATTCGCTGAATCAAACCCACCTCCCGGAGTTCAAAACGCTCGCCCTGAGTCTAACTCGTGACGGAGACCGGGCTCGGGACTTATTGCAGGAGGTTAACTACCAAATATTCAAAAACCGCAACAGCTTTCAATACGGAACCGATTTTTCGGCCTGGGTAAAACGAATCATTCGTAACGTTTTTATCTCGGACTACCGAAGAACAAAACGGCGTAGAGAGATTCTGGCTCAGTACGGCCTGCCAACTGGCTTTTCCTCCGACCTTACGGTTACTAATAAGGGGACAGATTTGCTCGAGGCCGAGGAGGTAACCATGCTGATTGAACAATTACCATGTATTTACCGGGAGGTATTTCTGATGCACTTTCAGGGTTTGACTTACGAGGAAATTGCTCAGCGGTCTCAGGTGCCATTAGGCACCGTAAAGAGTCGCTTGTTTAAAGCCAGGTCCATTCTGAAAAAGAAGCTGAACGGGCGTGGGCTTAGAGCCTGAGCTATTTCTGCGGCATCGAGTTCGGACGCCGGCAGATGGAGTTGGCGTCCAGCCGGGGTTTGACCGAGATACAAATGCATAGGTATAATCAGGAAGGCAATCTACACCCGACTTCGGGAACAGGCTAAAAACTGCAGGGGGAAAATTCAAAAAAATGAGAATCGCACATTTAGTACTACTACTTTTTCTCCTTGCTGGCTGCAGTGAGGAAACTACTGGCATCCAGCCCGGCCGGACGACCATCACCGAAGCGGTTTACGGTACCGTTCTTGTAGTTCCTAAAGAAGCCTACACCGTCTTCTCCCCCGTGAACGGCATCATTGATCAAAGTATGATGAAGGAGGGCGCCGAAGTGAAAGAAGGAGACGAACTCTTTCGCATCAGTGATCAGCGCGCGAAACTGGAAAAGAAAAAAGCCCGGCAGAACTACGTTCAGGCGCTGGAGAATTACCAGGGTGAAGTTGCGGTTCTTAAAGAAATGGACGAGCGGATAAACTCCGCAAAAATGAGCCTCCTGAACGACTCTGTCAACTATGCCAGACAGGCACGGCTCTGGAAGCAGAATATTGGCTCCCGACAGGCTTTCGAAACGATGGAGCTAAAATTCAACACTTCGCGCCATTACATCAATGAATTGCAAAAAACTTACGAGCGAACCCGTCAGCAGTTAGCCGATCAGCTGGCCCTCGCCGGCACTTCTCTTGAGATAAGTGGGCAGTATTACGACGAACATACTATCCGGGCGAAAATGAGCGGAACTATTTACCAAATTGAGAAGAAAACCGGAGAATCCGTTACTACTCAAACGCCGGTAGCCCGAATTGGCAGCAGCAGCCATTTTATTCTTGAACTCCTGATTGATGAGGTAGACATTTCCCGGATAGAGCTCGGGCAAACGGTGTTGGTAAGGCTCGATGCTTACCGCAATCAATCCTATGAAGCAAAAATAAGCCGGATCCTCCCTCATAAAAACAGCCTGACCCAGGCATTCACTGTTGAAGCCGTTTTCACTCAGGCTCCCGAACGACTCTATGACGGGTTAAGCGGAGAAGCCAACATCGTTATCTCACGCCGGGAAAACACAATGACTCTCCCTACTGAATTAATCGGGCCGGACAACCAGGTCCTCACCGAAGACGGAGAGCGCCAGGTAGTTACCGGTATTTCTGACCTGCGCTACACCGAAATAATCAGTGGTATCGACTCCAACACCATTGTTTACCAACCAGAATAAAATGGATTTAAAGCTATTGTTTTACATCGCGGGCAAGCATATATTCAGTCGGTTAAAGCAATCTGTTATCGCAGCTCTGGGAGTTACCTTCGGTGTAGGGATGTTTATTACCATGAGTACTTTCATGACCGGCCTGAATCAACTCCTCGACGGGTTAACGATGGATCGGACGCCTCATATCCGGTTGTATAAAGAAATTGCTCCTTCCCCTCTGCAACCCCTCAACCTAAGTAAAACATACGAAGACGACCTACTCGTGGTTAGTTCTGTAAAACCCAAACAGCAGCAAAACCGGATTGCCGCAGCGTCTTCTATTATTCGGAGCATTCGGGATTATCCTGAAGTACGAGGTGTAAGCCCACAGGTAGTCTCTCAGGTATTTTATAATGCCGGGGCGGTTGATCTGACCGGAGTAGTATCCGGCATTGACGTAGCAGAGGAGGTTCGCCTGTTTCCGCTTGAAAAATACGTCATAGAAGGAAATACTGACGCCCTGGAACGGGATGCCAACGCAATTATCCTCGGTAACGGTGTCGCCAAAAAACTAAGCGCAGGAATTGGAGACAGAGTACAGCTGGTCAGCCCTACCGGCAACCGTATTTCCCTCAAGGTAGTGGGGCTGTACTTAAGCGGCCTTTCGGAAATAGATGATACCCAGAGTTATGTAAATATCGGAACAGCCCGTCGGTTACTGGGAGAGAGCAGTAGTTTCATCACTTCGATTAACGTAAAGTTGTTCGATCTCGAAAACGCTTTACCACTGGCGCAGCAATTTTCAAAGCTCTACAACATCAAGGCCACTGATATTGGAACAGCCAATGCAGATTTTGACACGGGCACCAGTATCCGTAATCTTATTACTTACGTGGTAGCCATTACGCTATTGTTAGTGGCAGGGTTCGGTATTTACAATATTCTCAATATGTTCATCAGGGAAAAAATGAACGATATCGCCATTCTCAAAGCAACAGGTTTTTCCGGTAAAGAGGTAAAAACCATCTTTATGATCCAGGCCATGACTATTGGCGTTTTCGGTGGAATATCCGGGCTATTCCTCGGGTGGGGACTTTCAGTGTTCATCGATAATACACCCTTTGAAATATCCGCTCTCCCCTCCATCACCACCTACCCCGTCAATTTCGAACCACTTTATTTCATTATTGGATTCATCTTCGCAGTCGTCGCCTCCTTTTTCGCGGGTTACTTACCAGCCAATAAAGCGATGAAAATGGACCCCGTAGACGTACTCAGAGGACAATAATATGGACAAGCAATCAGTCATTCGCGCCGCTGGCATTGATAAGCATTTCCATGAACCGACCGATTACCACGTCCTGAAAGACATCACATTCGACGTCAAACGTGGTGAGTTCGTATCCGTCATGGGTAAGTCTGGTAGCGGAAAATCCACTCTCCTGTATATTCTATCCACGATGGACACAGACTATACTGGCAATCTGTTTATAAATGACCGGTTGGTCAGTCGTCTACCCGCAGCGGAGCTCTCCGCCATTCGTAACGAACACATCGGCTTTGTTTTTCAATTCCACTATCTACTGGATGAATTTTCGGTACTCGATAATATCAGCCTGCCTGCCCGAAAACTGGGAAAAAAAAACCAGGAGGAGATTCGGCAAGACGCCATGGAATTATTGGAGTTACTCGACATAAAAAAACTGGCCGAAAAACGCGCCTCCCGAATTTCCGGTGGTGAAAAGCAGCGGGTTGCCATCGCCCGTGCTTTGATCAATTCTCCCAGCATAATAATGGGAGATGAGCCAACCGGTAACCTGGATAGTAAAAATGCAGAGAACGTCCTGTCCGTTTTTCGGGACTTGGCTACTTCACGGGGACTTACTCTGCTAATCGTTACCCACGATCAGGATTTTGCGGATCGGACTGATCGGATTATCACGATGGAAGATGGACGAATAGTATAATTTGTTTGACGTGCCGGAGTCAACAGCTATCTAATGATTACCGACCTTAACCTCCCTTGACTAATCCCAGGTCCACTCTAAAATTTCCGGCATATCCACTCCACGTTCTCTGATGTACCGATGGTGTTTTTCTAACTTATCTCTCATTGCCTGGGCCAAGACCTTGCCCTTTTCTCCCAACTGTGGTAAGCGCTTAAGCACGGCCAGTACTAAGTGAAAACGGTCCAGTTCATTGAGCACCTTCATATCAAAGTAAGTCGTGATGGTACCCTCCTCCTGATATCCGTGCACGTGCAGGTTATGATGATTAGCCCGCCGATACAGAAGTCTATGGATCAGCCAGGGGTAACCATGAAAAGCGAATATGATGGGTTTATCTACCGTGAAAAGTGCATCAAAAGCGGCATCGGGCAGTCCGTGAAGATGAGTGGAAGCAGATTGTAATTTCATCAGGTCCACCACATTTACAACCCGAATGTTAAGCTCCGGCAACCAATGACGCAAAATTGAAACGGCCGCCAGCGTTTCCAGCGTTGGCGCGTCACCGCAACAAGCCATAACAACATCCGGCTCGCACTCCATCGGGCAACTGGCCCATTGCCATATCCCGATACCGCGTGCGCAATGCTCTGCGGCGGCTTCCATTGGAAGCCATTGAAGAGCCTGGTACTTACTGGCTACCACTACATTGACGTAATTCTTACTTCGCTGGCAGTGGTCCCAGACGGATAAAAGACAGTTAGCATCAGGTGGGAGGTACACCCGCACAACGGAGGCTTTTTTATTGACCACATGGTCAATGAAGCCAGGATCCTGGTGAGTGAATCCATTATGCGCCTGCTGCCAGACGTGAGATACCAGAAGGTAATTGAGGGATGCAATTGGCTTGCGCCAAGGCAATTCCGCCGTGATCTTAAGCCATTTAGCGTGTTGGTTAAACATAGAGTCGACCACGTGAATGAAGGCCTCATAGCTGTTAAACAATCCGTGCCTGCCCGTGAGCAGGTACCCCTCCAGCCACCCCTGACACATATGCTCGCTCAGCATCTCCACTACCCTGCCCTCACTGTTCAGGAACTCATCGTTTTCCTCCGTCGGCAGCATCCACTGCCGGTTAGTAACTTCGAAAACAGAGCGAAGACGATTCGACAGGGTTTCATCAGGGCCGAAGATGCGGAAATTTCTGGCCGCCTGATTAAGGGTGATAATGTCCCGCAAAAAGTCACCGAGTACCTCGGTATCCGCAGCACGGACCGTACCTGGGGCGGGGACTTCAATACCGTACTTCCGGAAATCCGGCACCACCAGTTCCCGCAGGAGCAGCCCGCCGTTAGCGTGGGGGCTGGCTGACATGCGAAAGTTACCACCGGGAGCCAGAGCCGCTACTTCAGGCAGCAAGACTCCTTGTTCGTCAAATAACTCTTCGGGGCGGTAGCTCTTCATCCAGGTTTCCAACTGCCGTAAAGCAACATCCTCATTACCCTTGTCAACTTTGATGGGGACCTGGTGAGCCCGGAAGGTTCCTTCAAGAGGAAGTCCATCCACCGTTTCGGGCCCCGTCCATCCTTTGGGTGACCGCAGAACGATCATGGGCCAGCAAGGACGCTCGGGTTGCTCCTGGCGAAGAGCCCGTTCCTTAATGGCCTTTATTTCCAAAGCAATTTCCTCCATCGTTTCTGCCATTTCCCGGTGCATGGCTTCCGGCTCATGTCCTTCGACGAAGTAGGGCTTCCAACCGTAGCCTTCCAGCAATTTTTTCAGCTCGTCCTTTTTTATGCGGGCGAGCAGCGTTGGATTGGCAATCTTGTAACCATTGAGGTGAAGGATAGGCAGAACGACGCCATCAGTCCGGGGATTGAGAAATTTATTCCCGTGCCAGGATGTCGCCAGAGGCCCCGTTTCGGCCTCCCCGTCACCGATGACACAGGCAACGATCAGTTGAGGATTATCGAAAGCTGCACCAAAAGCATGGCTGAGAGAATAGCCCAACTCACCGCCCTCATGTATTGAACCCGGACACTCCGGAGATACGTGGCTGGAAACTCCGCCCGGGAAAGAGAATTGGGAACAAAGCCGCTTTAAGCCGGCTTCGTCCTGCGAGCAGTCCGGATAGACTTCCGAATAAGTTCCCTCCAGGTAAGCGCAGCTAATCATTGCCTGCCCCGCGTGACCAGGTCCGGAGAGATAAATCATCTCCAGTTGATGGCGCTTTATTATCTCGTTGAGGTGGACGTAGATGAAATTTTGACCGGGGGCCGTCCCCCAATGTCCAAGCAATACCTGTTTTAAATCCTTGCGTTCTAATGGGCGGCGGAGCAGTGGGTTGTCCCGCAGGTACATCTGCCCTACGGAGAGGTAATTTGCCGCACGCCAATAGGCATCAATTTTGGCGAGGTGTTCTTGAGTCAAAGACATAGACTGGTGGATTCTGATGCGTTTCCGGGCGCGGACGCAGGTGCAAAAAAAGGCCGAAGGAGCAATGACTGTTTTAAACCACTGCTCTTCAACCTCTTTTTTTTGCACCTGCGGTCGCGCCAAAAAACTGTTTACATGACTGGCTTCTTCCGGGAAGTACCAGCTGCGAAATGGGAGTGCCAAGGGCCCGGCAATTGCCTAAACCTTCTCACTGATAAAAGACACTTCATTTTTCCGCTCATCCGATTCTTCCTGGGGAAGAATAAGCAGTGGCAGCGTCGTTTCCAGAACAGCTTCACGAGTGTTGCTCTTGCTAAACAGCCGGCTCAGCCAGCCCCGGCGCGGCCGGTGCATCACGACCAGATCAGCAGAGATGTCTTCGGCGTAGTCAAGAATTTCTTCCGCTACATCATCATCTTCCAGTACATGGAAACGGGTATCAACGCCCGTACCGGGCCGGTGGAATACTTCCCGCAGAAGGTCCATATCAAAGTTGGTCTTTTGCCCTTTTCCCGTCTTAACGTGGACAAAATCCAGTCGGGGCTTAAACACCCGCAGTGCTTTAAGCACATGACCCGCGTGGAAAGCATCAATGTGCGTGAGGTCCGTCGCGTAACAGATCGAATGCAGCGGCCGAAAATCGAAGCTCTTCGGAATAACCAACACGGGACAAGTGGCCCTACCGACCAAATTCGAAGTGTTGGAGCCAAAAATATTATCCGCTTCTTCGTTGTCTTCTCCTTGCGTGCCCATCAGGATCAAATTATTCTGCTCCGCTTCGAGATGTCGAAGAATGGTTGCCCGAAGACTTCCGTTTTCAACGAATAGGCGAACGGCAGGAACGTGCTCTAAATGGCTTGAAACGGCCGTCATTCCTTTAGTGAAGAAATCAGCCAGTTTCTCTTTGCCAAGGCCTACATACTGATCATTAAGACTGATGGACATCAGGCTCCCGTCTGTGTCCGGCAAGACGTACAGAAGGTCGATGCTGGCATCCAGTTGATCGGCCAGGCGAAGGGCGTACCGAAACGCATTGGCGGATACTTTGGAAAAGTCAACGGGAACAAGAATGGAGCGGATAGGATGCATGACAAATTATTATTGGTGATAAGTCAAAATTGGGGGAAGGAAGAGTTGCATCCCCTGATCTGAATCATAGATTCCGGTGATTAAAATCATAGCTCCGGAAGTTCACCGCCTTGATCTTTGGGAAGAGGCGGTGAAGGTTTTTCACCGCATAAATCCATTCCTGATGAAAAACGTAGTTATCCCCGTTGACTTTTCAGAGACTGCTGCCGAAGCCACAAGGTTTGGTACTCACCTGGCCCAGTTGCTGAATTACAACTTATCCATCGTCCACATCGCTGACCTCATCTTAAGCGGCTCCCACAGCCTTACCACGCCTGAACAAAAACGGGATGAAGAAAAGCTGGTGGATCAACTTGCCAGATTTACCCACGAAAACGTTGATCCTGTATTTCTGACCAATCGTGGGCGTACTGCCTTTGTTCCAAAGGTGAGTTATTCCGTACACTCCGGTATGGCGGCGAACGAGATTTTATCCATTAGTAAAGAGGCTGACACAGCCCTCATCGTGATGGGAGGAGTTGGTGCCGGAGCAGGCATTCACCCTCCGGGGCTTTACGGAAGTGTAGCTACCCCCGTAGCATTACGTGGTAATTGCCCCGTTATTCTGATCCCTAAAGATTACGGCTCGGTTACCGTGGAAAAATTAGCCATCGCCTTTGACGATGCGGACGAAATCATCCGGATCGGGCAATTTGCCCGGACGATCATCCAGACGCTTAAGCCTGAGGTTCGGTACGTCCACGTCAGCAAAACAGACTGGCGGGCCGAACTCGAAAACGAAGACGACTTCAATGACCTTACGTGGGGCAAAGGCCTTCCCTCCTACACTTACAGGTCTGACTTGCTTCCGGCGGGCAACGTTGCTAAGCAGCTGTCTCAATACGTCGCCGACAAGCAAATAGATTTGCTTGTTCTTGGCGGTAAACATCAGGGGTTCTGGCGCCGGCTCTTCGACAAAAACAACCTGAAGCCAATTATTCAGTCCGTCAAGGTCCCCATGATGGTAATCCCCTTCACGGTGGACGAAGACCGTTCCTCCAACATCGGTAAAGCGATCGCTAAGAACATCTACTAAACAAAATATCTAAGCATGAAACATCTCTTAGTGGGCATCGACTTCAGCAAATCAGCGGACCGTGCCCTGGCGTACGCCGAGGAAATTGCACTGCAAATGAAGGCCAGTATCAGCTTAGTACACATCGTACCGCCAGCTGGAACTACGGAGGCCGACGAAGCCAAAAAACGCCTCACGGAACTGGCTGACAGCAGCGGATCCCGTGGTATAAAGACCGCTGCCTACATCTATGAAGGGCCGGTCATTGAAACCCTGAAGCGCGTCATCGACGATGGCGATTGCGACCTAGTCGTCATGGGCTGCCAGGGCGAGAATTTCCTGCCAGAAAACCCCTGGGGCAGTAGCACTACCTCGCTTATGGAAGACACCCGGATTCCCATTCTGGCGGTTCCAGACCTGGCTCCCGTAAAATATCCCCGCCGCTTTCTGTTGGCGACTGATAAAATCTGCCCCAGGCACATCCGGCAGCTTACCCCAATGCTCGAGCTGCTCAGGGCAGACCGCACTGATTTGTTGTTGTTCCATTACCTCCAGGCAACGGACCGATCGACACCGGACCGGGAATACGGCCGGCTGCTGGAGGGCATCAAGCATCGCTTTTACTATCAGGTCGACAACCAACAGCCCATCGGTAATGCCGTTGTAGAGTTTACGGAGCTGATTGATGCGGACATTCTCGTCGTTACCCACCGGGATGGTCATTGGTTGGGCTCTCCAACCTCAGATTCCGTAGCACGCAGGGTTACCTGGGCGTCCAGTGTTCCGGTGCTTGTGCTGCAGGATAGTTTTTAGAATACCCTCCCTTAAACAAACCGTATGCAATTTCTGGAAAGCGTCAAAGAATGGATGGTTCTAAATCCAACCCTGGTTAGTGCGCTTAAATATGTGACCTGGCTGATATTGATTATACTAACCATATCCTTCCTCAGGAAACTCCTAAAACGAAAATTACCGGATACATCCGTCAGATACAAATCTCAGAAGGCCATTGAGATCGTTGGGTACGTACTTATTATCATTCTAACCGTATCCTACTTTACGGGCTCCGTCAAAGATTTCACGCTGGCCATCGGCTTATTAACGGCTGGTATAACCATCACCCTTCAGGAATTGATTCTTAGCATTGCAGGCTCTTTTTACATTTTCATCGTTAAGGTTTATCAACCAGGAGACCGAATTGAGATCAATGGCATCAAAGGGGATGTAATTGATATAGACAGCATTTATACTACCATGATGGAAATCGGCGAATGGGTATCGAGCGACAACTATAGCGGCAGGATTGTAAAGCTGAGTAATGCTTTCGTTTTTAAAGGGCCTATCTACAACTATTCACAGGATTTCCCCTTCGTGTGGGATGAGATCAACTTCCCGATCCGTTATGGTTCAGACCTCGATCTGGCGAAATCAATTGTGATATCAACTACCGCTGAAATCTTGTCCGAATATCTTACCCAGTCCCGGCTGAACTGGAAAAAGGTAGTGAGTAAATATTACATCGAAGACGCCAAAGTCGAACCGACGCTGGCCATTACGATGACTGACAACTGGATGCAATTCAACGTTCGGTACATCGTGGATTACCGGCAGAGACGGTCAACCAAGAACCTACTGAACGAACGCATTGGAAAGGCCATTCTGGCCACCGACAACAAAGTTACTCTCGCCTCCGCTACCATTGAAATCATTAAGATTCCTGACCTAAACCTTACTGCCCAAGGATCAACAGTGGAAGATTCGTAACACCTGCGGACTCCCGGGTGTCGCTGTGTGCGAACATTCGATCCCACCAGCCTCGCTCAAGCTTAATCATCACGAGCAGGTCGTGCGGATGCTTATTGAGATAATTAAAAATACCGTCGGTAACATCCTCATTAAAGGTTGTGATGAACGTTGCCTCCACACCATCCCGTGGTTGCTCAAAGGCACGACGGAAGAGATCAAGGCCATCCGAAGTTTGCGGATCATCGGGAAGGTGAACGTGCAGGTAGTTAATTTGAGGATCAAAAACGGACAGCGCTTTTCTCAGGCTGCCCGCCCCGACCAGGTCACTCTCGCGAAGCCCGGTAGCAAAGCAAATCGTCTTTAAGGCCTGGTACCTGGCGTTGAGTGGCAAGACAAGGATAGGCGGTTTTACTTTGCCCACCAGAAAAGTAGCGTTGGTGCCGAAGAACCTGTCCCAGGCATCCTGCACGCCGTGGGTGCCCATAACGATAAGGCCAACTTCGTGGTCCATAACGTACTGCGTTATACCCTCCTTCAGCCCGAATGCGCTGATGGAGGTAGTCACCTCCGGCATCTGGCTTACCTGCCAGCGCGCATTAGCCTTACCAGCTACCGCAAAATCGGCAATCTGTTCCTTTGCCCGCTGATGAAGCTGAGGCACTGTGTCTAACACGACATGTCCGTTCCCCGGAATTACCGGCGCCGCCGGCAGACAATGCAGAAGATGTACGGAAGCGGATAACTCGCCTGCCAGTTGCAAGGCATATTCGTAGGCATTGGCGGATACTTCGCCGAAGTCTACGGGAACCAGAATGTGTTTTATGCTTTTCATGTTTTTTCTTTTCGTACAAGAAAACCGATAGTGAGTATCCAGGCCGGAAGGGCCTGGCGTTCGATCCAGGCAGGCTACCCAATGGTCAGCAGGCAGAGGCTTGGTCGAATTGCCTGGACGGAGTGAATTTCGTTGATTGGAATCTCCAGTTCATCATATTGAAAAAGAGGTACGTTCCCATTGATATCCCGGTACACCACACTGCCTTTTAATACGGTCAGTTTAGTGGGCAACTTAGTGTGGTGATCCGGTAGCAGGACATCGACGTTAAGGCCCAACAGGATCACTTTAAAGCTGTCGTTATTGTGTAACATCTCAGTCACCGGGCCAACACTTGTTTTTAGTTTTTGTAGTACACTTTCAATAGTGGAAGCTTTATCGGTAGGTCGATCGTTCATTACTTAAGATTTTAGCGTTAAGGATTCTTCCTCTGAGCGGAGGATGCCAGAGGTGCCGGCAGTTTCATCTGCCTGAAAAATCAGTAAGGGCAACTCTGTCTTCACTATTGCCTCCTGCGTGTGGCTACGCTTCCAGAGACGCTCCAGCCAGCCTCGGCGGGGCCGGTTCATTACTATGATGTCCGCAGCAGATTTTTTTGCGTAACGAAGCAACTCGTCCACCTTGTTCTTCCCCGAAATCTGGGTAAAGTTCAGGCGCTCATGAATATCGGGTTGATCAAGCACTTTGCGCAAAAGGTCCAGGTCGAATTCCGTTTTTTCATGGCTGACGGAAGAGACATGCACAAAATCTACATTGGGTGCAAAAGGACCGAAGAAATCGAACAATTCCGTAACCCGGAAAGGATCGAGGTGTTTGAGATCAGTAGCATAACAGAGCCGCCCCGGTTTGCGGGTGCGTGCTTCATTAGGGATGATCAGGACAGGAACTTTGGTCTCATCAATAAGATGAGTGGTATTCGTGCCGATCAAACCGGACAAGGGCTTTTCCCGACCAGTGGTGCCCATAATTATCAGGTCCGTCTTCCCGGCTTTAATCCTTTTTTTAACGATCGGCCCAAGATCACCGGCTTCAATAAATACGCATACTTCGGGTATGCCCGTAAGCGTATTCATCGCGTTATCTATTCCCTTACTGCGGAAGGAGACCATTTTTTCTATTGCCTCCTTTTTAAGCTCTCCTGCACGAGCTGCCAGGATTCTATCCATCCCCGGGGAAGAAAGAGCCGTAGGCATAACGTATAGTAAATCAATCCGTGCGGGATACCTGTCTGCCAGATGGAGAGCATAATTAAAGGCATTAGCTGCCACGGTTGAAAAATCAATAGGTACAAGGATGGATTTGATGGCAGGCATGGTATTATATTTTTGTTCCTGCTAAGGTCAGTGACCACTCATCATACTTTACTGCTTTTCATCATAGCAGGAGGTGATTTTCGTCAGTCCGCCTGTTTGGGTAAAGGGGCGCTGACGCAGGTGCAGGGAATTGGACCAGAAAGCAATTACGGGTCTTCCCCCTTGCTCATTAAAGGTCTTTCCCTTGCACCTGCGTCTGCGCCTGAAAGTACTAAAGGGCTCTTGGGCACACATACTATATAATGTAGAATCAGCAACTATGACATTCTCCCGTTGAATTTCACCACCTCAATACAAATCATTGAAGTCAGTGACTTTTATCATTGATCCCGGACCGGACAGGCTCGATCTTTGGTTCAAAGAAATTCATTATGCAAAAGATAATTGTCCCCACCGACTTTTCCTCCGCAGCCAGTGCTGCCCTGCGCTACGCTCACTTCCTGGCGGAAGCCATTGGATGTGATCTGGAAGTCATCCATGTTCATGACGGCTACGGCCACGTAGAAGACTCCCGCGTAAAAAAGGGAGGAATAGAAGCACGGCAGGCTGCTCAGCGCAGCATCGATCAGTTCATTCGTTTTTCCGTGCCCGCCAAAGCAGCGGTTGCAGCGGAAGGCCCTGAAACGGAAGTTACCATCAGTAGCCTTGAAACCGTCGGCTCCCCAACTGACGTCCTGATTAAAGCCAGTCAGGAGGAGGCTACTTGCCTGATCGTCATGGGAGGAGTAGGCACAGGTGCGGTGAGTACCGTCACGCCCTTCTTCGGCAGTGTAGCCCGCACGGTAGCCGAGCAGTCCGCCTGCCCCGTACTGTTGGTTCCTGAAGACTACAAAAACCCTAAAATGGAACGGGCATCAATTGCCTTTGATGTCGTGAAGGGTTTGCGGGAAACCAGCAAAGGATTTGATTTCCTCCGTATTCCACTCGCGCCCTCTATGCGTCTGGTTCACGTCCGTGATTCCAGTGAAAAAGGAGAAACACGCAAGGAAATCGACCTGATGGAGGAAGTGCTGAACACCGACTTCCCTGGCTACCCCGTTGAGTTAGACCTCTTAAACCCGGGCACCACTGCTTTCAGATTGCTGGATTATGCAGAAGAAGAAAATATCGATCTGCTGGTCCTCGGTCACCGGAAGCGTAGTCTGTGGAAACGACTATTCCTGGATTCTGACATCAAGCACGTAATGCGATTTGCCGTCACGCCACTACTGGTAATCCCGATTAGTGAATACTAACCAATTCTCAGGAACCTCTGTCCTCCAATAAAACCAAGCGCCATGTCGTATTCTCATTCCATTACCAGCCTGTTCTTATTACTGCTGCTTCCTGCTTTGATGACCAACTGCTCCGAAGACCAGATCGTCGAAATGGAAAACCTCGAACGGGATCTGATGCTGACCTGGATTGCGCTGGAACGGGAAGATGAACCGCAGATAGCAGCCTTCAATGATGCCACCCAGAAGGACTGGCAACTCATGAGTCAGCAGTACAGACAACTGAGGATGAGTCCCGCTGTACGGCAGTCTGCAGGACGGATAAATCTATGGATGGTCAACCTGAAAAACGCCGTCAGGCATAACCAGCCGAAGCGGGCCATGATGGCCGTTAGTCTGATGCAGAATGAACTAAGGACGCTTCGCCCCCAAATGGGCATAAACCATCCTGCTGACCGCCTGTACGATTTTTACTACCAATGGCAGGATGTGGTGGCCGCCAGCAACGACCCGATGATGTGCCTGCTGGACTGGAATGAGTATGAAGAACGCTATGAGTTAGCGGCTAAAAGCTGGACCGAATACGTTGCCGCCCGCCCCCGCTTTTCTGACACTCTTTTTCCCGGCTATGGCCGTAATGCCATTGACGCCGAAGAAGCTGCGGTTGCGATGACGGGTAGCCTCCGTCAGTTTGGCCTCATCCTCGAACAGGCAGATCATACCCTGGCCGCTGAGCCCAGTCGAATGATCGATGACCTTTTCTTCGATTACCTGGCCGTAGTGACGGATTACCCCGTTGAACTTACGGCTGCCAGCCTTAGTCCATTATGAGCGCAGTCAGGCTTTGTTCAACCTGACAGACGATGACGAGCTTTATTTGATGGGGTGCTTCGCAATACTCAAATGTAGTCGAGGACGCAGGTGCAAAGGAAGTTAAAGGGAGCTATGTCAAAGGTGCTTACTCTTAATAGAAATCTCTGGAGCTAAAACCCATAGTCGGGAAGAAGGCAAAAAACTACAGTTGTTGCTGTCGGAATCAATTTCACCTGACAAAATCATCTATAAAAAACAGTACAAGCCAAAGCCCGCATACCTCAGTCAACTCCTTCCCGGAGAGAACTCGCCACCGCTCGCTGCCGGAGGCAGCATGGACCGGGCCACAAAACCTCGTCGCGCAGCGACACTAACCCTCTGCGTCCTCCCCTCCTTCCGCGTCCTTCTGCGTGAAATACCTCGTAGCGCAGCGGCCTCCAGAAGCCCGCACACCTCAGTCAACTCCTTCCCGGAGGGAACTCGCCATCGCTAGCTGCCGGAGGCAGCATGGACCGGACCACAAAACCCGTCGCGCAGCGACACTACCCTCTGCGTCCTCCCCTCCTTCCGCGTCCTTCTGCGTGAAATATCCGTAGCGCAGCGGCCTCCAAAAGCCCGCATACCTCAATCAACTCCATCCCGGAGGGAACTCGCCACCGCTAGCTGCCGGAGGCAGCATGGGCCGGGCCCAGGAATCACCGCAGCAATACAAAGTCTCCAAACTCCTGCAGCACCGTTCCGTCCACCAGTTCTATTTCCAGTTGCCAGATGAAGACCTGCGGGTTCAACGGTTTCCCGTCCAGATTACCATCCCAGCCGAAAAAATCTCCTCCGCGCTCGGGGTCGCTTTCCAGATCATAGACCTGCTCTCCCCATCGGTCATAGACCCGAAAGGAGAGTAAACGCTCTACCTGCGGCCCGAAGAAGGGCCGAATCTTGTCATTGTTGTCATCTCCATTCGGACTGAAGGCCGTTGGCACGTAGACATTGACGGTCTCATCTACTTCGATGATAACATTGTCCGTTGCAAGGCAACCATCCGCGCCAACAACTACCAGCCGGTAGCCCTGACTAACTTGTGGTGCGACGGTGATTGGTCCGTCTGAAGATACTGAAGGCAACGGACCGCTACTGCTCCAAATCAAGGTATCCCAGTTAAGGATGTTGGTAGTGAAATTCAGCGGCAGACTATCCCCCAGCCGAATCACAGTGTCTTCGCGCAGATCCACCATTACCTCCGGCCCCGGATTGATGTCGATCATTTGCGAGACCGAACAACCGTCAGCTCCTACCACTTCCACCTCATAGCGGCCAACGGGAAGCCCCTCGTATACTAGTCGGTCCGTCAACAGGCCATCATCCAGTCGGTAGCGGAAAGGAGGAGTGCCTCCACTTACGCCCATAATCAATATATCTCCGTTGGGGTCATCCAGGCAGGTGGGCTGAATCACCTCCAGGGCCAGATCATCTACGGCAAGTGCGCTCCGCAACAGTTCTACACTATCAACGGTGCTGCAACCATTAACCCGGTTAGAAACTGTGAGCGAATAGAAGCCCGGAACCGAGCCTCTTACCTGATAAAGATCCGCCGTGGCCACCGCTGTATTCCCGGGGCTGTCCCACTGGCGGACGAAGTCCGGCCCCCGGCTGCTCCCCGTTCCGTCAATAGTGGCAAATTCGCGGGAGCAATTCAACGCCAGCGGATCAGCCAGCATAACTACCGGAGGTGTCTGGTCCTCCGAAACGAAAGTGCTCACAGTATCTCTGCAACCATTACGCTGGTCCAGGCTCTCCAGAAGATATAATCCGGTAGCTCCTACTGTCAGTTCGTCACTAACCACTAGACCGTCCCCATCAGCGGTAAGCCAACGGTAGCGAACGCCCTGCTCCAGAGTCGTGGGAGTCAAGCGGACACTATCCCGAATACAGGTAATCGGCAAAGGAGTAGCCACCGTCGAAATCGGTGCCGCAAAGTCAGCTGATATCGACACGCTGGTGGTATCAGCACATGCATTTCTTTGACCGGTAACGATGAGTCGGTAGGCACCGGAATCGGCAGCTATAATGGTTCTCTCACTGCTGACCGTTTGGTCAGGCGCCAGCCAGGAATAATCCACCCCTCCGGAAAAAGTTATTGGACGCAGTCCCTGAATTTCTACCTGCGGGCGGAAACAGTTAATCAAATTTCCTGCGGGGAGATTTACCGCTGCAGCAGGTCGTAAAGTGTCCAGGCTGACCCGAACGATATCTGCACCAGAGCAATCATTAACCGGATCCGTTATGTTGATTTGGTATCGCCCTTCCTGATCAATCAATGGTGTCAGCGTTTGACTTCCCGTAAGGATGTTTCCGTCCCTGGTTGTCCAGAAAAAATCAGCTTGTCCGCTAAGCGTAGTTCCACCACCATTCAGGGTGAGGCTATTCCGGTCACAGGTCAGTGTTGTGTCCATTCCGGCAAAAGCTACGGGAGCTTCTGTATCCCGGAAAATGAATACGCTATCTGTGGTACTACAGCTGTTAGCTACGTCCGTAGCCGTCAGGTAATAAGTATCGGGCTGGAAAATGTGTGCCCGAAGGGAGTCTGATTCGCTAACAAAAAAGCCCGTCCCTGAATTCCAGCTATACAGCAATGGCCGCCCCGAAGCCGTGGAGGCCGTTCCTATCACCGGGAGAGAGTCCAGGGCACAGAAGAAAGTATCCGAGAGGCCGGCATTTACGATGGGACGGATCAGGTCAGCACTAACCGCTACATCGAATGAATTATCACAGCCGGAGATAGTATTCGTAGCTGAGAATCTGAAATTACCCTCAGTGCCTACCCTTATTATACCCGGCGAGCTCTCCGCTACCGGAAGATTGCCGTTTGAACGGATTTCTTCCCAACCATAAAGGAGATTAGGCGAAGAAATATCCCGACCGACCAACAGAACGCTGTCACTATTACAGTTCAACGTAGTGTCTGCTAAGGGAATCAGGTTGGGCAATTCATCATCCACCTCCACGAAAGTGGTCGCGCTGGCCGTACATCCGTTCAGCGTATCTCTAACCGTAATGGTGTAAGTGCCGCCACAGCGAACAATCGGGTTAAGCGTAGTGCTGCCCTCCAGACAAAGTTCTGACCCGCCGCCAGACCAGGAATACGCGAATCTGTTACCAAGGCTGGACCTGATTCCATCCAGCGTTCTGCGCTTGTTATTACAATCCAGCAATCGTCCGGTACCGGCATTTGCTACCGGTGGTATGGTATCATAGCCCACCAACACAGTATCCAAAGCAATACATTCACTGAAAAGATTAGTCGTTAACAGCTGATACTCGCCTCCCATGCTTACTGACAAGCTATCGTTGGTAGCACCGGGAATGGGAGTACCGTCGGACGTTAACCATTGATAGGAATAAGGGAAATCGGGCTCCTCTTCATTATTTCCCAAAACAATGGAGGTAACATCGCAAGTAAGCGTTCGATCCGGGCCGGCATTGCTCTCCGGCAAAATTCTGGCGTCCGTAATGGAAGCAAAAGCCGTATCCGTTAAACCGAATACATTGGTGGCAATAACGGCATAAACCCCTTCCCGGATAACGGGAAGAATACTGTCCTGCTGGCCGGGCATTGGTGAACCGTTGCGAAGCCAACGGTAGGTACAGCCCTCACATGGATCGCGAAAAGTGGGCGCGATACGAAGCGTATCAGATTTACAGGTCAGGCTGGTGTCTGCCAAAAAGGGGAAGGGCGGACAGGGAAGCCGGGTGGCCTCCACGGAATCAATCGCAGGACAGCCATTACTCAGGTCAGTTACCGTTACTACATAAACACCTACGTCCGCTATTCTGACCGTATCCTGGCTGGATTGCGCCAGGACCGCCGGCCCACTCCAGACGTAAGTATATTCACCACTTTCATCCGGTAAAACGGACATGGCAAAATCAACGGTATCACACGGAATTTGCGCTGCCGAAAAGGTGAGGCCCGGTACATTCGTATCGCGGCGAATTAAAACGTTATCAACGGCATCACAGCCGGTTTCCCGCTGGGTAACGGTTAGCAGATAGGGACCAGCCGTCGAGACATTCACTTGCTGGGTGGTCCCGATGGTATCACCGCTGGTGTTGGTCCACAAATAATCCAGTAAAGGCCCCTGCTGACTGTTGCCTGCATCTAATTCCACTTCGGGTTGGTAACAGTTAATGGTGTCACGCGGACCAGCGTCAGCAATGGGATCGATCTGATTGCGAACTACATCTACGTAAGAAGTATCGACAGAACCATCCACGAGGTTTCGAATGACGAAGCCAAACCGCCCGGGAGTGAACACCCGTAACGTGCGTGGATTCAGGCCCACGATGGCTACTGCTCCCGCAGGGATCAACCATTCGGTCGATTGGCCGGCTCCGGAAATGGGAAATGAATTCGTGGCGTCCAGTTCAACGAAACTGCGAACGCAGGTAATACTGTCGGGCGGAACAATTATGGAGAGTACCGGGCAATTAGCGGTCACGACCGTCCGGGCCGTGTCCAGACAGCTCTCATTAAAGTTACCAAGCACCAGCGTGTAGACTCCCGGAACCGTTACCCGTGGCTGCTGGCCCACCAGATTTACCGGCGTACCATCCCGGAACCACCGGACCACGGGGGCATCGGTCCCCAGTCTTCGGTCCAGGCGGGTTTCTCCCGTGTCACAGTCCAGAAAGGCCGTATCGGGAAGGATGGCAACGACTCCGTTAGCGGCCAGATTAACCCTTACCGAATCCGTTTCAGAGCAACCACTTTCCAGATTGGTGACGGTGTAGAAATACGTCCCCGGGCAGTAAACTGCCAGTCGGTTCGTATCCGTTTGCGTTGGCACGCAAGGCCCTGACCAGCTTTGCGTATTCGGGTAAGACAGGTTGGTCTGGGTCGCATCCAACACTATCGAATCGGTAAAACAATCAAAATCCAGAGGCTCTGCTATTCGGAGAAAGGGCGTGGCAAAATCAGTTCTCACCAGCGTAGAATCTGCCGTTCGGCAGCCGTTGAGAGGGTCGTAGGCCGTAAGGCGAAAAACTCCGCCGGGAGGGCTCACCGGAAGGATTGCGGTTAGGCCTATCGTATCCAGCGGATTCGATAATTCAACCCAGGCATATTCTACCGTTGGGCGGTTCGGCAGCGCTGCGTCTCCGAGAATGGTGTCCGGCAGGAAGCAATTAAGGGTTAGTGCCTGAGGGCCGCTTAATGCGTTGGGCCGCAACGTATCTCCGGGCACAGTTACTTGCCCTTCGGCAAAACAGCGGGAGCGTTGGTCCACAACAAAGAGCCGATAATCCCCCGGTACATCGATGAGCAGGGTCGGGTCACGGCCGATGGTGTCCGCCCCGCCATTCAGGGTCCAGGCATACAAAAGGCCATTGGCCGAGGAGCTGCCCGATCCATCCAGTGTTTGGGTTGGGGTGAAGCAGTTGATGGGCGCGGCCGCAGGTGCAAGGGAAAAGTTGACGGGAGCAAGGTCTTCCTCGATCAGGAAACTGGTATCACGGGAGCAACCGTTGGTTTGGTTGGTCACCGTAAGGGTGACCATTCCGGGGCAATCTATCCGTAAGGAAGGGCCGGCAACGGCTGCGGGCAGGCAGTCGCCCGTCCAGACATATTCCAACTCATCGTTTCTCAACTGAAAAGTATCCGCTATCAGGTTGATCTCTGCTGTTTCACAATTCAGAATCTCATGACCAAAAAACGCCAGCGAGGGTTGCAATGTATCGATTCCGATGACAAAGAAGGTGTCAAAGCGACAGCCCGTAACGGGGTCCGTGATCATCAGGTCGTAGCGGCCGGGCGCATCGACGGTGATCTCCGCTACGTTATCGGCACTGGTGATGTTGCCGCCCGGCGGGGCGGCCCATTGATATCGGTAAGCAGGGCCGGCAGGGCTGGGCGTCGCCAAAATACCCACCACGGGGTTTCGGCAATTGATGATCGCACACTGCTCTTCGGTTCCCGTACACTGCACCTGCGTTGGCGCCAGATCAGCCGTAATGTCAAAACGATAATCGGTCACTGTTATCGAATCCTCCACCGTACAGAAAGTCCCTCTTGATCCTACCACTAGTTCGAAAAAGTAAGTCCCCGCAGTGTCCGCCTCTAAAACGAAAGACGAAGAGAGCCGGTTCCCCACTGCATCAAACCAACCCAGGGATTGCGTAAATGCCACGTTCGCACCGAATATTCGCGATTCTGCCACGGGTGTACGACAGGTAATACTATCCTGTTGGAAAGAAAAACCGATCTCGGGAGACAGCACCCGCAAATTGAACTGGACAAAGGAATCACAGCCATTGACAGCCTGAATCCGGCGGCTATCGATGATGGACTCAAAAAATGGTTCCTCTCCCACAAAGAAAGTGTCTCCGGCACAGATGGACAGTGTGGTATCAAAACGGATGGGATCCGCTACATCAAGGTTCAGCGTAACGATACTATCACAGCCCAGCACGGAAGGAATAGTATCTACATAATTACCCGGCAGCACGTAATCATTCTGTCCAACGGAGAAAAAGCCTTCTGCACAAATGGTCGTATCCACGGTTTCGCGAAGGACCTGTACAACCTGAAGGTCCAGCACGACAACACTGTCACAGCCAAACTGATCAACCAACGTATTCGGGAATACCCCCGTTGTGTTATAAACTTCCGTTCCGACGGTAACGGAACCTCCCGTACAGACGATGCGGTCCATAAAGGTGGTATCCGGCGGCGGCAACAGCCTGACGAGCTGACACACTGGTGTCAGATCAGCACAAAGCGTCGGCTGAACGTCGGCAAAATCCTGCCGCAACTGATCAAATTCAAAGCTTCCGTCCAGCGGAAGTAAGGGAAGCTCCCCTTCGCGGTAACTCAGGCCACAAATTTCGTATTCCGCTGCCGGGAAGCCCGCCAGGTTAATATCATCCTGGGTAAAGAGCACCGAATCGTTGCGGGCAATGAGGTAGGTGTATCCGTACAAATCAGCGTCTGGCCGGGGCTGACGGTAGCGGGGTGGAAAACTCAGCGGAAGATCGTCCGGAAATTCACAGGTTTCGATCAGTGGCTCCGTTTCCAGTTCTCCGGCGTTGGCGAAGCAACAGGGGCCTTCGGAATTGGCATCGTCACAGAAGGTAAGCAGCAGGTAAGTCGCCCTGCCCTGCTGTCCGGTTCTGCTGTTGTTAAAGGTAATGGTCCAGTCTCCGTTCACCGGTCCGGTGTTCAGATCCGAGAAGCAGCCCATGGCGGGAAAGTAGTCACCCTGAAAGAGGCCGAAGGCCGGCCAGTTAAAACCGGAGTTATTGTTCCATTGCCCCGTAGCGCCTGCGTCTGGCGCAGCGGTACTGTCACAGGCCAGGAAGTCAATAAACCATCGGGCCAGGTTGGTGGGCGGACGGGTCTGGGCATTGACGGGGCCGATGAACTCAACGGTCTGCCCGGCCGGGCTGGTCACCGATACCGACAGATCGTAGACGTAGGAGTGCTGAAAATACAGGCTGATACCGCAGAGCCCCTGGTCCGGATCCGACAGGTCGTTATTAAGGTAATTCTCAATAGAAATGGTGATGTCCGTTTCTCCAATCGCGTCTATAGCAATCGTATCGGTATAACCACAGCGTTGCCCTAACAGAAAGTTAGAGGCAGCCAGAAGCGACGCCAAAAGGCAGATTCTTATAATGGGATGAAAACGGAACAGAATTCGGGATTATTTGAAAGCAAGGCCAAAGATAAGGTAAAGGACAATCCATTAGCTTGATCTTGGTAAACAAAATGCCGCCCAAAGCCGTATTCTTGCACGGATGGCCGTCGAAAGGCAAACGACATCCCGTTCCGTTTATTTCATTAAATGTTGCCACGTTTACGCTTCAAAGATCAGAAGAATCATGCCCGAAGAATTTGACCCGGAACTAGAAAAGGAAACTGAAATGCTTTTCGGCAACGAAATGCAGCTTATTGACCCCAATTTACCGCAGTTACTCACCATTTTGCCCGCAACGCAGCGGCCCGTTTTCCCCGGCATGGCGCTCCCGATGGCCTTCAACGGAGTCGAGTTATTGGTTTCTTTAAAGGCGGCCGTTGAGCATCATGACGGATTTGTCGGCATCGTGATGATTAATGAAGAAAACGAAGAAGATTACCGGGAAAGTGACTTTCACGAGGTCGGAACGGTCTTCCAAATCATCAAAGTGCTGGAAATGAGCCCCGGAATGGTGCAGGTCATCGGACGGGGGATTCGGCGCTTTCGGCGGGAACGGGTAGTGCAAACGGAGCCTAACCTCCGCTGGCGGGTCAGTTATGACATTCAGCCGGAAACGAAGCCCGATCAGGAGTTGAAAGCTTATATGCTGGCCATTAGTAATGAGATCAAGAATCTCGTGGCGCTCAACCCCATGTTTCAGGAGCAGGTGAATATGGTAGTGAACCAGTTGAACTACGACCAGCCAGGGCAAACGCTTGACGTGATTTCCAACCTCGTCAGTTCCGAGAAGGAGAAGCTACAGGAAATGATGGAGACCTGGGACGTAGGTGACCGGGCCAAGCAGCTGCTGGCCATCATTAAAGACGAGTTAGCGGTAGCCAAGATTCAATCCCGGATAAATAAGCAAATCGAAGACGGCGTTGACAAGCAGCAGAAAGAGTACTTCCTGCGCGAACAACTCAAGGCTATCCGGCAGGAACTGGGGGAAGAAAAAGAGGACGGGGAATCCATCACGGAACGAATCATCCAGCAACTCGAAGGGAAAACGGTCCCTGAAGTAGCCCGGGAAACTTTTGACCGGGAGATCAGCAAGTTAAAAACGCTCAACACCCAGTCGCCGGAGTTCAACGTTACCCGCAACTATCTGGAGACTTTCGCCGACTTGCCCTGGGGCATCTTCACCCCAGATGCAAATGACATCAAAGAAGCCAGAGAAATTCTCGACGCCGAACACTACGGCCTGAAGGACGTGAAAGATAACATCCTTGAATTCCTGGCCACCATCCTGAAGCGCAGTTCCGTGGCGGGCTCCATCATTTGCATGGTTGGCCCTCCGGGCGTAGGCAAAACATCCATCGGGCAAAGCATTGCCAAAGCCCTGGGGCGGGAGTTTTACCGCTTTAGCGTCGGTGGGATGCGGGACGAAGCCGAAATCAAAGGCCACCGGCGGACTTACATCGGCGCTATGCCGGGGAAGTTGATCCAGGCCGTCCAGCGGGCCAAGACGAGTAACCCCGTGATTATGCTCGACGAGATTGACAAGATCAGTCAGGGCGCCCAGGGCGACCCGGCCAGTGCTTTGCTCGAAGTCCTCGACCCCGAACAGAACGAGACTTTTGTAGATCACTACCTGGACGTTCCCTTTGACCTGTCCAACGTACTCTTCGTCTGCACCGCCAACCAGTTGGATACCATCCCCGGGCCGTTGCTGGACCGTATGGAGGTCATCCGCCTGAGTGGCTATGTGCTGGAGGAGAAGGTAGAAATCGCCAAACGCTATCTCGTGCCTAAACAGCTGAAGGAGCATGGCTTCGCAGAAGACGAAGTAACCTTCGAAGCAGAAGCACTGGATTTTTTAGCCGACCGCTACGCCCGCGAAGCCGGGGTTCGGAATCTGGAGAAACAGCTCCGCAAGATCATTCGTAAGCTGGTGCTCCGGCAGGCGGAAAGCGATGAGGTGAATTTTGTGGTCACCAAAGACCTGGTGAGTGAGATGCTCGGTAAGCCCCGCTTCAACAACGAAAAGCTCTACGAAAAAGCCATGCCCGGTGTCGTGCTGGGGCTGGCCTACACGAGTATGGGCGGCGCTACGCTCTACATTGAGGCCAGAGGAATTCCGGCCAGTAGCCCGGGCTTCCGCCTGACCGGTCAGTTGGGAGACGTGATGAAAGAGTCCGCTCAGATTGCCCTTAGCTACGTAAAATCTCTCCTGAGTAAAGAAGGGCTCGACTTTTTTGATAAACACCAGGTTCACCTGCACGTCCCCGCAGGCGCAACGCCGAAAGACGGCCCGAGTGCGGGTATCACGATGGCACTGGCGCTGTACACCCTGGCCACTGGCCAGCCCCCGATTGACGATCTGGCCATGACCGGAGAGTTGACGCTTACCGGCCGGGTACTCCCCATCGGCGGCGTTAAGGAGAAAACCATTGGCGCCCGCCGCGTGGGCATCACGAACCTCATCTTCCCCGCCGAGAACAAGCGGGACTGGGAAGAATTGGATGATTACATCAAGGAAGGCCTTAACGCGAACTTCGCCACCTACTTTGAGGATGTGCTGGAGGTGGCTTTGCCGGGGCGGATTCCGGGGTAAGACTAAAATATTCTACCTTATTCTATTCAAAGTCAGTAAGAATTTAGTTCAATAATACTCATCAATTGTAGCGCCAGGGCATGCTTTAGCGCTGCAATCGATGAGTACCGTAATCAAAACACTGCTCGAACCACTGATGGTATAGCCAAAATCCACCCCTGTCCCGTTTACGGAACGGTAGCAAATTAGTGACAAATAACCACTGAAAAACGGGATTGCGTTCTATCTTTGCATCATCGCGTTACTCTCTAACTTTATGAAAGAGAGGTTTTTCGGACAACATGACCGGAACCCATTCAAAGCCTGATTTTGTCAGGTTATTGGGATCTACCTACCTACATTTTAAACTACTGCTTCGTCGGGCAGTTATACTGATCGTCAGGCTGTTTGGCCTGCGGAATAAGTATGGCTACTGCACATGAAATTTGGTAAAGCATCCGATTTATCCTCCATTCACTTTGAACTTCCTTTGGACCCGCTGGCCAACCGCTCCCGACTGGACCGGTACGAACTGGGGGCCGATGGGGAGCGGCCAAACATTTTCATCGGTGCTACGGGCTGGAGCATGAAAAAATGGGTGGGCAAATGGTATCCGGACAAAACCAAGACCGCTGACTACCTCAAACACTATGGTGAGCAGTTCAACACCATTGAGCTGAACACCACGCATTATCGGATACCGGATGCGGAGACCATACGCCGGTGGTACGAGACCGTGCCGGCCGATTTTCGGTTCTGCCCGAAGGTGCCGCAGTCGATCAGCCACCGGAACGATTTCGGGATGAACGGCGGAGAGCTACAGCAGTTTGTGGGTAGTCTGGATGGGCTAAAGGAAAAAATGGGCTGCGCCTTTGTGCAGCTGCCTCCTTATTTTGGTGCGGACCGGCTCAGGCAGTTAGAGTCTTTTCTGGACCGCTGGCCCCGGCTCTTACCTCTGGCCGTTGAGGTCAGACATGAAAGCTGGTTCGCTGATCCTTTCGCCACTGAGGCCCTGATGGATGCCCTGGCGAGCCGGCAGATCGCTGCCGTCATCACCGATGTAGCCGGCAGACGAGACGTGCTGCACAACTACATAACGGCCCCGAGGACGATGATCCGTTTTGTGGGCAACGGGCTGATTCCCACCGACTATAGCCGGATGAAGGAATGGGCCGACAAGCTCAAGGAATGGAACCTGCCGGAGACATACTTTTTCCCGCATCAACCGGATAATATATTGTCCCCGGATGCATCGGCCTGGTTTAGTCAGCATTTGAGCGCTATGAATTTTGCTACCGTGCGGGGCCCCAGTGAGTGGGCGGGGCCGGAGCAGATGAGTTTGTTTTAGGGCGCAGCCGCAGGTGCAAGGGAAGTTGTAGTGCCGGCTGAAGTCTGCACGGCGCCGGCTGAAGCCGGCGCTACAGATAAACACTGCACCTGCGTCCGCGCCCAGAAAACCTCCCCATATAAAACATCCATTTTTCCCTACCTTGCAGCCTTCACTCCCAAAGCTGCAAATCAAGGGTTCCATGAACGACAAGCCAACCATTCTCCGCGACATCAGCTGGCTCTCCTTCAACCATCGGGTTTTGCAGGAAGCAAAAGATGAAACGCTCCCGCTTTTTGAGCGGATCAAGTTCCTCGCCATTTACAGTTCGAACCTCGATGAGTTCTTCCGCGTCCGGATGGCTAACCACCGAAATCTGCTGCGGGTAGGTAAAAAGACGAAGAAAGAACTGGACATCAGCCCCAAGCAAACTGTTCGTACCATTCAGCGAATCGTGAACCGGCAGCAAGAAGAATTTGGTCGGATTTTCGAAAAGAAAATCATCCCGGAGTTGGCCCGTCACGGCATTTTCCTCAAGCGACGTCTTGACCTGAATGAAATTGAGCGCGAATACGTAGAAAGCTATTTCAAAGAGAATATGCTTCCCTACGTGCAGCCCGTGTTACTGGTAAAAGACATGGTACGCCCTTTCCTCAATAACGCTCAGTTATATCTGGCCATCCAGATGAAGGGTAAAGCAAACAAGAAGACCTATTACGCCATCGTCAAGATCCCCAGCGATCACCTTCCCCGTTTTATTGAGCTACCCTCCCTTGATGGAACGTACAACCTGATCATGCTCGATGACATTGTACGACACTCCGTTTCTTGGATGTTCCCCGGTTACGATATTGAGGATACGTACAGCATTAAGCTTACGCGCGATGCCGAGCTCTACATTGACGATGAATTTAGCGGAGACCTGCTGACGAAAATCAAAAACAGTCTTAAGCGCCGGCACGTAGGCCCCGCCAGCAGATTCGTCTACGACCGAACGATGACGGATGAACTGAAACAATATCTCGAAGAGAGTTTTGAATTAGACCGTTTCGACATCCTCGCCGAAGGGCGGTACCACAATAACTTCGACTTCTTCAAATTCCCGACTTTCGGGATGACCAAGTTGCTGAACCCCGTTCAGGAGCCGCTCCCCTACCCCCAGCTGGAGGCGGCGGATGATTTCTGGGCTGCGATCCGGGAGGAAGACCATTTGCTGCACTTTCCCTATCAGGATTACGAGTCGGTCGTACGCTTCTTTGAAGAAGCGGCTAAAGACCCTCACGTCACCCACATTAAGATTGTACAATATCGGGTGGCCAAACGCTCCCGAATCATGAAAGCGCTGATGGCGGCGGTGAAAGCAGGCAAACAGGTCAATGCCTTCATTGAAGTTAAAGCCCGCTTCGATGAGGAGGCCAACCTCAACTGGGGAGAGCGGCTTGAGCAGGCTGGCGTACAGGTAAACTACAGTTTTCCGGGAGTTAAAGTGCACTCCAAACTAGCGCTCGTCCGCCGCGTAGAAGATGGGGAAGAGCGCATTTACAATTACCTCTCTACCGGTAACTTCCACGAAGACACCGCCAAGATCTATAGTGATTTTGGGCTCTTTACGGCTGACGAACGCTTAACGAATGAGGTTTCCCGCGTTTTCAGCTTCCTGGAAAGTGTGCAGGAGCCGGAAGAACCCTTTGAACACCTGATGGTAGGTCAATTCAATCTTCGTCGTGGCCTGGAGGACCTGATCAAATATGAAACCCGGGAAGCCAAAGCTGGCCGTCCGGCTGCCATGACGCTAAAGATGAACAGCCTGCAGGACGAGTCCATGATCGATTTGTTGTTCAAAGCCAGTCAGGCCGGGGTTAAGATCAACCTCATCATTCGGGGCATCTGCTGCCTGATTCCGGGGTATAAAGGCGTCAGCGAAAACATTCATGGCATCAGTATCGTAGACCGCTACCTGGAACATGCGCGGGTCTTCCACTTTCACCACCGTGGGGAAGACCTCATCTATTTTAGTTCCGCAGATTTTATGACGCGTAACCTGAGTCACCGTATTGAAACAACTTTCCCCATCTACTCTCCGGACCTGAAAGCCAAGGTTCTCAACTTCCTCGACATTCAGCTCAATGACAATACGAAGGCTCGCCTGCTGAGCGACCAGCAAACCAATGCTTACTTCAGAGGTGGCAGTAACATCAGCCGCCGGAGTCAGGAGGAAACCTATCATACCATCAAGCGGGAGCTGGTGCAGTATGAGCTGGAACAGGCAGAAAAAGAGGCGGAGGAGGCAGAAAAAAAATGATGAAACCATTATAATTCACGAGTCTCAAAAGGCACTCTCTGATGAGCAAAGGCCTGTTTCCGTATTATGATAAAACATATGGTTATGTCTGTCACTGGTCCCTTGTCTCCCAGGGCATAGCTCACCTAAAAAGAGTATATTAGTCGCTAAGTCTTCAATGATCATGCGCCCGTTTTACACTCTTTCTTTCTTTTGTTTTTGTTGCTTTATGTCTAACTGCGGAGCAGACCTGCCCGAAGTTGTTTTAGCAGAGATGGACCATCTCCCCCTTCGGGTAGATTTCAATCAGCACATTCGCCCCATATTGAGCGACCGTTGCTGGAGCTGCCATGGCCCCGATGAAGAAGCCCGTAAGGCTGAACTTCGGTTAGACACGGAGGAAGGAGCTTTTGCCGCTCTTGCTTCGGGTGACGGATATGCCCTGGTGGCTAAACACCCCAACAGAAGCAAAGTGCTGGCCCGAATGATCAGTGATGATCCGGAGCAGGTAATGCCACCGCCGGAAAGTAAAATGACCGTCAGCCCCAAAGAAGTTGCCCTGATCGCCAGGTGGGTAGAACAGGGGGCTGAATGGAAAGAACACTGGGCCTTCCTGCCCGTTAACGAGCCGGAAGTACCGACTAACCCGGAGGGATATACCGCCCGCAACGAAATCGATCACTTCCTGAATACCCGTCTGAAACTGGAAGGGCTAAGTGCTAACGCCCCCGCCGATAGTGAGCGTTTACTCCGGCGGCTATACCTTGATCTGACGGGGCTCCCCCCCAGCCCGGAAGAAATGGACGCCTGGTTGGCGGACCCTTCCGATGAGAGCTACCTCACTACGGTAGATAAACTACTACAAACGGACGCTCATGCCGAACGCCTGACTATGGAGTGGCTGGACCTGGCGCGCTATGCTGACAGTCACGGCATGCACGCTGATGGCTGGCGTTTATCCTGGCCCTACCGGGACTGGGTCATCAAAGCCTTCCGGCAGAATATGCCCTTCGATCAATTCGTAAAAGAGCAGATAGCGGGAGACTTACTGCCGGAATCCGGGCAAGACCAGAAAGTGGCCTCCGCCTTTAATCGGATGCACCCGATGACGGCAGAAGGCGGGGTGATCGGTGAGGAAATGAGGCTCACCTATGTTTTTGACCGGGTAAACACCGTTGCCACGGGCTTACTGGGGCTAACGATGGATTGCAGCCGCTGCCACGATCATAAGTTCGACCCCTTGAGCCAGGCGGAGTACTATGGCTTCTCGGCTTTCTTCAACAACTTTCATGAGCTCGGCATGATCGGGGATGACGGCAACTATGGCCCTTACCTCCTGCTCACGGACAGTACCACGGCCCCACTGCTGGCGGAGTACGACCGAAAACTGGATAAGCTACAGGAAGCGCGCAGGAAGCTGGCCGTAAGTGAAGAAGACCTGAAGGCTTTTCTGGACAAAGAATCGGTAAAGCCACCAAGGCCCGACATTCACCTTCCGCTGGAAAACGCTAAAGAAATCAAGGGCGGACAACACATCGACGGCATCAGCTGGGCGACTAAAGAATGGCAGTTAGTCCAGGATACTCAGAGAGGCAAGGTCGCCGAGTTTGATCATCCCTATGATGATCTCTACTTCGATGAAGGCCTAGGTGTAACCCGCACCGCCGAGCCAATTTCCATTAGTCTGTGGGTAAACACGTCTAAACGAGATTCCAGCCTGACGCAAACCATCCTGGGGACTGCAGGAGCAAAAAATGAAGGATGGCAGGGTATGGACTTTTACCTTGATGAAAGTAACCGACTAAACTTCCGGATGATCAAAGTACTTCCGGATGATGCCCTGCACACCCGGACAACGGACAGCCTCGAGATCAATCGTTGGTATCACCTCGCTTTCAGTTACGATGGCAGTGGGACTGCCGATGGGGTGAAGTTATACATCGACGGACAACAGCCCGCACAGCACACCGTGCTCGATAAGCTAAGGGGGCAGAGTTACCCCTTCAACCATGCCGCCTGGAGAAAAATCAAAGCACGTAAGCTTCGCCTCGGGCAGGCGTACCGGGAATTCACGGGAGAAAACGGGATTTTCCTCGGACGAATGGATGACGTGCAAATTTTCAACCGGGCCCTGACGCCTTTGGAAGTAGCCAGGATTAAAGACCCTGCCTACTCCCCTGACCGGGCAGTAGCGAAAGAACATTTATTACAGCGCTCGCCCGATCATCAGCAGTTGTTAAGCGAGCAAAGAGCGCTTAAAAGTCGTCAGATTGCCATCACCGATACTTTAGGGCGAATGATGACCAGCCTGGAAATGGAACGCCCCCGGGCTACCTACGTTTTAGATCGGGGTGCTTACGATGCACCACGACAACGAGTATTGCCATCGACGCCAAATAGCGTGCTTCCGTTTCCGGAAGGCTTCCCCAAAAACCGCTTAGGCTTAGCTAACTGGATGTTTCTGCCCGAGCACCCCCTCACGGCCCGGGTAGCCGTTAACCGGTACTGGCAACTGGTATTCGGACAGGGGCTGGTTGACACACCCCACGATTTTGGCAGCCAGGGAGCCCTGCCGTCTCACCCCGAACTACTGGATTACCTGGCGGCTTCCTTCAGGGATGGCGGATGGAATGTTCGGAGTCTTTTGCGAGACCTCGTACTGACCGAAGCCTACCGACGAAACAGCAGCGTATTACCGGAGGTCCGCGAAAAAGATCCTGACAACCGGCTGCTGGCCAGTGGTCCGACTTCCCGGATGCCCGCGGAGATGATCAGAGACAATGCACTGGCGGCTTCCGGACTTATGGTGCCCAGGGTGGGTGGACCGAGTGTACGCCCCTACCAACCGAAGGGGCTTTGGATACAGGCCAATAGTTTCTCGGCCAAACTGTTGCACTACGTACCGGATACGGGTGAGGGGCAATACCGAAGAAGCCTGTATACCTTTATCAAAAGGACGGCTCCACCACCCTTCATGACCAACTTTGATGCGACGGGGCGGGATGTTTGCCTCGTCAAACGCTCCAAAACGAATACTCCTCTGCAGGCCCTGAATTTGTTAAACGATCCGCAATTCGTGGAAGCAGCAAGGGTTCTTGCCCAAAGAGTGCAGCAGGAGGTCAGCGAGGAGGAAGAGCAACTGGCGCAAGCCTTCCGCCTGGTGAGTGGCCGAAGGGCCAGGCCGGAGGAATTGTCGGTAATTCAGGCGCTGTATGAAGATGAATTCCGGAGATTTACCAGCGCACCAGATCTGGTAGACTCCTTACTCACCGTTGGGAACTATCCCATTCCCGAAGACCTTTTCTCCCCTAAAACAGCGGCGCTGACCAGCGTCGGCAATGTTTTATTCAGTTTTGACGAGGCTTACGTTAAGCGCTAAGTCTCCCTGCTCTTTTAACCTATCCCCCTGCACCTGCGGCCCCTCGCCCAAAAACGCTAATTCCTTCCATCATGCAGCACCCACACAACTGTAATGACTACGAAAAAATACATTCCCGCCGGGACTTCCTGACTAAGTTTGGAATGGGGCTTGGGGCAATTAGTCTTGCGTCCCTTGTTAACCCTTTAGGAGCAAATAATGTGCCGCAAACGCAGGTGCAAAGTGCCGTTGAAAGAGCGATGGGTAAGGGCCTGGTGCCCCGAGCCAAACGGGTCATTTATCTTTTCCAGTCTGGTGCTCCGAGTCAACAGGACCTCTTTGATTACAAACCGCTCCTGCGGAAAATGCACGGCCAGGAGCTTCCCGCCAGCGTACGTAAGGGCCAGCGCCTGACGGGCATGACTTCGGGCCAGGGCTCCCTGCCACTGGCGGGCTCCACTTTCAACTTCAAGCAGTACGGGCAATCCGGTAAATGGCTCAGCGACCGCCTGCCCCACCTGGCCGAAGTAGCGGATGACATTTGCTGGGTGCAAAGCATGTACACCGAGGCCATCAACCACGACCCCGCCGTGATGTTTTTCCAAACCGGAAGCCAATTCCCCGGCCGGCCCAGCATGGGTGCCTGGGCCAGCTACGGACTCGGTTCTTTGAACGAAAACTTCCCCTCCTTCGTCGTCTTACTCAGCCGGGGAAGCAACGGCGGCGCCCAGCCGCTCTACCCTCGTTCCTGGGGCTCTGCCTTTCTGCCCAGCCAGCACCAGGGTGTTCAGTTCCGGGCTGGCCAGGACCCGGTTCTCTATCTCAACAATCCATCCGGCATTACCACCGCTGCCCGCCGCAACCAACTTGACCGACTCCGCGAATTGCAGGAGTTACAGCGCGCCGAAAGCCAGGATCCCGAGATAGACGCCCGAATTGCCCAATACGAAATGGCCTTCCGGATGCAAGCCAGTGTCCCCGACCTGATGGAGGAAAAAGAGCCTGACTACATCTATGATCTTTACGGTCCCGAAAGCCGGACCCCCGGCACTTATGCCGCCAATTGCTTACTGGCCCGGCGGCTTGCCGAAAAAGACGTCCGCTTTATCCAGCTCTATCACCGGGGTTGGGATGCCCACGGCAACTGCCCGCGCGTAGTTACCAATCAGGCCCGGGACACGGACCAGGCCAGCGCCGCCCTCATCAAGGACCTGAAACAACGTGGTCTTCTCGAAGATACGCTCGTCATCTGGGGCGGCGAATTTGGCCGTACGGCCTACAGCCAGGGTAAACTCACCATCAACAATTATGGCCGTGATCATCATCCCCGAGCCTTCAGCATGTGGATGGCCGGGGCCGGCATGAAGCCTGGCCTGGTTTATGGAAAAACGGATGACTTTAGCTACAACATCGTTGAAAATCCGGTCCACGTGCACGACTTCCAGGCAACCGTCCTGCATCAACTCGGGATTGACCATGAGGCCCTGACCTTTAAGCATCAGGGAAGAAGATTCCGCTTGACGGACGTACACGGCAAGGTCGTGAAGGGGCTTCTGAGTTAGCCCTCATCACAAAACGGTACCTTAGCCGTTAATAGAATTGTATACTTTTTACTTTGAGAACGTTTGCGCTTTCTGATGTTCCGATCACCCTGTGCTCGACCAACGGCAGAAGGTATTGCCTTGCAATATCACGCTTTCGGACAAATGCTATCTTGCTCAACCAGAAACTCGATTGTCTATGCGAATTATTTTTACTCTTTGCATGAGCCTGCTTTTCTGCAGTCTCATCTCCGCCCAGGAGGCCACCCGGCTAACCGACATTAATGCGGGTCCGGCGGATGCCTCCCCTACCCGGTTTTTCAACTTTCAGGGCAACCTGCTCTTCCGGGCCAGGGCCGCTGACACCGGGACGGAACTCTACCTTTCTGATGGAACCCCTGAAGGAACGCGACTGATTAAAGACATCAACGATGACCCTTCCGTATCCGCCGGAAATGCTAATCCCGACAACTTCATCTTCTTCAACGGAAAGGTATATTTCAACGCCCAAAATGCTGCTTCGGGAGAGGAGCTTTTCTCTACCGATGGCACTGCTGAAGGAACGGTATTGGTGGATGACATCTACCCCGGCTCCGATGGTTCTGACCCCTCCGGCTTCATCCTCCTGAACAATGAGCTATACTTCACCGCCACCGATGAAAATCTTAATGCTGAGCTTCATCGCCTGGATATGAGCGGAGACACGGCCGCGTTGGTTATTGACATCAACCCCGGCGGAGGAGCGGGAAACCCTATGTTCAACACTTTCTTCGACGGTAATATCTTCTTCAGCGGAGATGACGGCACCAGTGGTCAGGAACTTTGGTCCAGTGACGGATTTGACAGTGGCACTTTCCGGATTGCCGATATTAATATGGGAAGCGGAGATTCTGGCCCCAATCAGTTTACGGTCCACGACGGCGGACTTTACTTCAGAGCTGGCACAGATGAGTTTGGGCGGGAGCTATACCGCTCTGACGGCTTATTCGTAGAACGGATTACGGATCTGCTACCCGGCCCGGCTAACGGAGACCCTGGCTTCATGATTTCCTTCGGCAACAGGCTTTTCTTCACGGGTGAATCCGTTGCAAACGGCAGAGAATTGTACGTCTCCGATGGAACCGCTGAAGGCACCATCATGCTGGAAATAAACGAAGGAGCAGCTGGCAGCAGCCCTACTGACTTTCAAATTTTGGATGGTCCTGGCGATAATGATATTCTTCTGTTCATCGCAGAAGACGAAGACGCGGAGCAAATATTCTTCCTAACCATAGAAGATGACGAAATCGAGATCGAGTCAATGATTGGCTTGTACGGCGACGAAGGCACCGTTATTCCCACGGAACCAGACGACGTTGCATTTACCGGGTCCACGCTCTATTTCACGGGGAATACGCCAGAAAACGGTGAGGAACTGTACAAGTTATCCCTGATTAATGAAGATGGCCCACAGCGTATTACCGATATCGGCCCCGGCTCCGAAGACGGTGGAATTGACGAAACCACCCTGATTGGCACAAACTTGTTTTTCGAAGCGGACGACTCCGCCGGCAAAGAGCTTTGGGTACTGACAGCAGAGTTTGCTGAATACGAGCTGGCCGTGGAAGGTCAGGGACGCATTAACAACGGTGACACCATCAATATGGGGAGTCATAATCTTGGAGTTGACCTGATTACCAGGACCTTCGACATTGTAAGTACGGGTACCGGGCCTACCAGCGCCAGCATCGAAAATATCAACGAGATCAACGATCCCTTTGCCGTCTTACCCATCAGTGATTTGGACAGTATCGGCTCCGGGACTACGGCTAACGTTCAGATCGGGTTCCTCCCCCTGGCCGCTGGAACTTTTGTGGACAGCTTAGAGATTTTCGTTTTTGGGCGAAATGGCCCCGAAGAAGTTACCATTTATCTCAAAGGCATTGGTATTGCCTCCAGTGGAGTACTTGATGTAACCGTAAACGATGCGACCATCATGGCCCTGGATGAGATTAACTTCGGCGAAGTTCCCAGCCGGACCGATTCTACGATTCCCGTCGTTTTAACCAACAGCGGAGCAGGACCGCTGATGTATTCCCCTTCTCTGAGAGCGGGGATGGAGTTTACGGCCGATGATTTATCAGATACACGGATTGCCGCCGGAGGGACCGATACGATTAACCTTACTTTCCGGCCGACTACGGAAGGAGCCTACACGGATACACTCGACCTCAACGTTTCCCTCAACGCGGAAACGATGACGGAGGTAAGCTTTGTGCTGGTGGGCAACGCCATCGTCAATAGCGTAAACAACTTCGGTATTGAAAACGTAAAGGCCTTCCCGAATCCGACAACTGACCAATTACGTATTGAATTAGGAGAAAGCCTCCCGAAGGGAGCCGTTCGGGTATTCAACGTGAGCGGTCAGCAATTACGGGAAGAAGCCTGGCCCGTTAACGCCAGAGTCCATGACTTATCCATCAAGGCGCTCCCCGCAGGTGCTTACACCCTTGAAGTGAGCAATGGAAACCGGCGGGTGCTCATTGAAGTAATCAAACGGTAATCTGAGCTTAGACGCCCATTCTTACCCCTAGACCTTTTCAGCAGGCACTATCCACAAATCGGATAGTGCCTGCTGTTTTTATTTCCTGTTGGCTAGCGTGCCAGGTCAACCATCTGTTTCCGGAATTACCAGACTGAACTGACTAGTTAGCCCGCAATGTGTAGGACACCTCGTAGGTAAAGCTGCCCACCAGCAGGTTGCTGAACGTACGCGTGGTACGCAAGCTGAAGGTGCTGGCGTTGAGCTCTTCGACGGTGTAGGTTTCCAGTTCCACACCATCATCACTGCGGATGACCAACATGGTAGCGCCCAGATCAGAGGAGTAAAAGTTATCATTGAAGCCCATCAATACGGTAGGATCTCCAGCCTCCGGACAGACCTCAGCGCCCTGAATAATGCGCATTTGCCCGTTGTCCAGGAAGAAAAGAACATCATCTCTGTCACAATTATCAACGCTGGTTTCGGCAAGGGTCAGGTCTATGAATTGCTGTTCTACCTCCGCCCGGGTCTGACCGGTCATGGCGATATCTTCATCGGAAGTAGCGGCAACGGCAGCGGAAGACTTTTCGCCCAGGTCACTGTTAATGGAAGCAATTACCCAGCCAGCGTCACGACCGATGAAGGTGATGCGCCCCAGATCGCCGTCGTCATCGCCGCCGCAGGAGGTAATAAAAAGTACTATGGTAAGTAGGAAAAAAAACTGTTTCATTCGGGAGGGGGATACTATTTGTGTAACAACGAAAAAAAAGCCTCAGGCGTTGCTTGCCGGCTTATCCAGTGCCGCAATTTTCCGGCGATGCCGGAAAGATTCCGGGACGATAGCCAACAGGAGACCGCCCAATAATAAAGCCAGGTTCCAGTACCAGGCCATCGGCTTTTCGTTGAGTTGAATGTATAATGGATCGGGGCTGAGCTCCACCCGTTGACCGGGCCAATCTTCTACCGGATTTTTCCGCCAGGTGGGTTCGCTTAACAGGCCACGGATGGGAGTACCGGTCGGGGGTAAACACCCCGGAGCCTGCACGCAGGCGGGGTCCGTTGTCTCCGTCCAGCCAATCAGTTTTACGGAAACCTTTTCTCCTGCGGACCAGGCCGCAGCCTGCTTCGGGCTAAGAATTGGCCGCAACACGTAGTCTTCGTCCGTTGACCGCAGAGCCGGCCCGACGATGAAGGCTTCACCGATCACAGCTCCGTTGAGTTCCACGAAATCAGCATCGCCTAAGCCCTTGTCTACGGCGTCCTCTATAGCCACCGTACGCAACTGATGCGTTCCGAATTGCTGACTAATCAGGCTGTTGCAACCAGTGATCATCATGACAATGCCACCAAAAAGTACCAGATAACGTAATAGCATGGGCGCGAAGATACACCGACGGGCTACTCCGGCAAATGCCCGATGCTATTAGACTGCTTACTAGATTACCCTTCACTCGCCCGAAAAGCGACCCCGCAACAAGTCTATTGAATGACAACTAAATGAGTTGTTTGCCCGAAGCGGGAACTCAACTCCAGGCGATAACTGCCCGCTGGCAGATCTCCGCAAAACAGCTTCCCTCGGGCGGCTTGTTGAGCCGACCGTACCAACTGCCCGTCAGGGCCATACAAACGCATCTCTGTCAACTGCCGCAGACTGCGAACAAATATCCAATCCTTTGCAGGATTGGGAAAGATGGACGTAGTCACGCCACCTTCGGGTAAACGAACCATCACTACGTCAGAATAGCTGAAACTACCATCCAGGTCTTCCTGGCGGAGGCGGTAGAACAATTCCGTACCGGTAATCTTAGCATCAATCACTTCGTAGCGTTCGCCGGCGTTTGCGGCTACCTGCTGTGCGATGTTCTCCCAATTAATGGCATCAACCGACTTTTCAATTGTGTAACGGCTTGCGCCCGTTTCGGCGCTCGTACGCCAGCTCAACAACACAACGTCTTCAACCAACCTGGCCCTGAATGGATCCTGATAGACAACGGGCAGTGTCGCAACAAATTCGTCTGCTCCAATATCAATTGATCCATTGTCCACCCGCGCCTCTCCGTCAATATCGGTTGGGCCGGCTGAGGCCGTAGCGGGATCTCCCGCGTCCCGTGCGGGGCTATCCGCCGTAAGGTGCAAATCCCCCGTAGCCGGAAGCATCATTTTGGGGTCAGCAAAGGCGCTTGCTGCATCCTGCACGCCTGCAGCTTTGTAGGCAGTGAAATCAGCATAAAAAGCTCCCTCATATTCGAACTCTGCCAGGGCATCAGAATAGTACAGGTTGTAGTCAAGACTGAGGCCGATGGAGTTAACGGGATCGACGTACAGCAACAGTCCTGTGGGCGGATTAGCGTGGACAATGTTGTTTGAAATCCTGCAGTTTTCCACGTAGGTAACGGCAATTTCTCCGGTCACTTCGCCAATTCCACCCGCCAGTTGATCGTTGTGATAAAGGCTGTTATTCAGCATTTCGGAGTCGGTTACTTTTCCACTTTCCGACGGAAAGTTATAGCCGCCCATCACCAGTCCTGCATCGTCATTATTATAAATAAAGTTGTTGCGCACGATCACTCCACTCGTGGTTTTACCCAGGTTTTCGCAGCCGATTTCTATGCCCCATTGCCCATCATGAACAACGTTACGCTCAATGATCAGGTCCATACCGCCATCAACGTAGATACCGGCCGCCGTGGCGTAAGGCGACTTACAGTTATAAACCAGATTGTCAGCGATTAAGCCGTTACGGGCCTGATCGTTGGCTGCGGCGGTTCCTTCGTGCCCGATGATGTCAATGCCGATGTTCGAGACGTTGTACACCTCGTTATTAGTAACTTCGAAACCATCAACATTACCATTAACGGCCAGGCCTTCGCTGTAACCGGTGCGGCTGTCCCGGACAATGTTCCCATCAATGATCAAGCCAGTAACCGGAGCACTGGCATTGCTGCCGTAGACGATGATCGGCTGGCTGTTTCTCGTCTCCGTAGCCACATCAGAAGGGTTGGTGGAGAAATTGATGTTGTAGACTTCGTTTTCCCGAAGTTCCACGCCTTTACAGTCGCCCTCAACGATGATTCCCTGAGCGTCCAGTTGTTCGTTGTTGGCTACTTGCAAGCCTTTAATGGTGATGTAGCTCTGGTCAAATATACCGATGATGGCATCATTGCCACCGAGCCCGCTTCCACTGATGATCACCGCATCCGTCTGAAAGTTTTGAAAAACGATTTGCCCTCCAGGTGTACCGGAGACATTGACCTCCACCTTTTCATTGTAGGTGCCGGCCAGGATGTTGACAATAGAATTAGCCGGAGCATTGTTCATGGCGTACTGGAGGGTTTCCCAGGCGCCGGCAATTGTTAAGCCGTCATTTGCATTGTCCCCCGACGTAGAAACGTAGTAATTGGTTTGTGCAAAAAGACTGCTGGTGCAAAGCAGTAAAAGTGGAAGGAGATATCGCATAGTAAGTTGTGTTCTTCAATAATGATAACCGGGGCGCTACCGCTGGTGCAGAGCAGGTACTGATGAGCAATGGAAGTATCAGAGCAATACTCTGCTTCTCCAACTTCCCTTGCACCTGCGGCCGCGCCTTAATGTGCCGAAGGCCACCGTTGCCCTACTACATTTCCCGATACCGCCGGCTTTGATAATATTTCGGTCGCTCGTCCAGGCGGATGTGCAACCAGTACACCCCCAGGCCAGAGGTGCTGAGGTATATTTTTTCATCGCTGGCTTCCGCCAACAGGGTCTTCCCCAGCAGTTGCAACAAAGCCAATCCCTGCCCCTCCGGCGCCGTATGCACGAAGCGGGCCAGATGCGTAAAAGCATCCTCCGGTGCCTGCGGGCAAGGCACTATCAGCCGGGCATCCCCACCAAGGTTAAGGAAGCTTACCACCGGCAAATCCGGCTCGAAGAACGAAGCAAAGCGCCTGGAATCCGCCCGCTTACCCGCCAATACCCGACTATCGTAAAAGCTAACTTCATAGCCTTTATCCAGCTCCCCCAACGTGAATGGCGGATGCTCCCAGAAGTATGCTTCAAAGGGAACATCCGCCAACAACCGAAGGTAAAAGCGTCCGAATTCAGGGTCGTTTTGCCAAAGCGTCAAAACCTCACGCCAGGTCATTACAAGGCCATCGCACAGCAAAGCATAAAGCTGAAAGCCATTGTCTCCCGCCTCTAACTTTGCCGTGAAAGTCACCTTATCGTTTTTTATATAGTCTCAATCAGCTTAGCTAGCCCTTTGACTGCCTGACTATTTGACTGCCTGACTACAAACTCCCTTAAGCAAACGCCTCTGCCACGGGCCCATACACGATTTCGCCTTTCACCACGTTGAGGCCTTTAGCCAGTCCGGGATCATCGGCACAGGCCTTCTCCCAACCGTGGTCAGCAATCCGCATGAGGTAAGGCAGCGTCGCATTCGTGAGTGCAATTGTACTGGTATAAGGTACGGCGCCGGGCATATTCGCTACGCAGTAATGAACGATTCCATCGACCACGAAAGTTGGATCTTCGTGCGTTGTCGGCTTACAGGTTTCAATGCACCCTCCCTGATCAACGGCTACATCAACGATGACCGCACCATCGCGCATTTCCGAGAGCATATCCCGGGTGATGAGGCTGGGGGCCTTAGCTCCGGGGATGAGTACCGCGCCAATGATCAGGTCAACCGTAGAAAGCTCCTTACGAATATTGTACTCCGAGCTGTAAACCGTAGTGACGTTAGCCGGCAGAACGTTCTCCAGCTCCCGCAGCCGGTCCAGGTTGATATCCATCAGGATAACATTAGCCCCGAGGCCTGCCGCCATTTTAGCCGCCTGAATACCAACCACTCCGCCACCAAGGATGAGCACCTTTGCCGGCTTAACACCGGGCACACCACCAAGCAGAATCCCCAGGCCTCCGCTGGGCTTTTCCAAAAACTTAGCGCCATTTTGAATGGACATTCGGCCAGCCACCTCGCTCATAGGTACGAGCAACGGAAGCTTACCGTTGCGGTCCTCGACCGTCTCGTAAGCCAGGCAAATAGAATTGCTCTTAAGCATCGCCTCCGTTAGGGGGCGAGAGCTGGCGAAGTGGAAATAGGTGAATAGGAACTGACCGTCCCGAACCAATGAATACTCTTTTTCAATCGGTTCTTTCACCTTCACGATCGTTTCCGCGATCGCGTAAACGTCTTCAATGGTTGGCAGAATATTGGCACCAGCAGCTTCGTATTCTTCGTCACTGTAACCACTCCCTTTTCCGGCAGAGCTCTGCACGTACACCGTGTGCCCGCGCTTGATCAGTGCCATCGCGCCTCCTGGCGTAAGCGCAACCCTGTTTTCGTTGTTTTTAATTTCTTTCGGACATCCGATAATCATGTCTTTGGTCTTTTATTTGGTTATAAGACTATGGGGGAATTCCCCGGCTGGTTAGGCCGGGATGGATAATAATTTATTGATCGCTGGCAACGGAGGTTTTATCAATTCCCTCCTCTGCACCTTGCAACCTGCACCTTGCAACCTGCAACCTGCAACCTGCAACCTGCAACTTACACCCTGCACCTTGCAACCTGCAACTTACACCCTGCAACCTGCCTACTGCCCCGCAACAATCGCCAGCTTACCGAATCCGTTAGATTCGATTCGGCTGATGTTACGAATACCGTAAAAGCGCAGATCTACTACCTCCTTCCAGCGGGGAGCACGGATGGGGTCATAGCGATAGATTTTGCTTCCGCCTCCCATCAGGTAGCTACCGTCGGGTAATACGGCGAAATCCTCTGAGCCCTGAATACAGGTCGTTACCTCCCGGGGTGCGTCCGTCAGGCGGTAGAGATTTTGCTCAACGATCGTCCAGCTGGGTGTTTCTTTAGAGACATAGGCCAGGTTGCCGCTTGGCAGGCGCTTGAAGCAGCGCCCCACATTATTGGCGAGCGTTCGCGGGCGGTCAGAATCCGCCGAAGCCATAGCAAGGGTGCTCGGATTGCCGACCAGGAACATCGCAACCTGTACACTATTGAGCCACTCGTAGTAACCAATTCCATTGATGTATTTGAAAACCGGCCGGCCATTATCACTCAGGTTAGTCGGGAATTCCCAGAGACGGAGAACCGTATCCTGTCCGATGTACTCCTGGCGGATAGCGGAGAATTTACGGCCGTCGCCCATTGACTTCGGGCTGTACTCTCCGGAACGGGTGCGAAGCATCCGGGTCCTCGTCATTGTGTTCAGGTTGAAGCTGAACACATCGGGTTGTTCCATTTCGGGTAGCTGCACGGACATCAGCAGCACGTTACGGTCTTGCCAGTATGGCTGGTTGTTGTAGCCTCTCTGATTAAAAGCCGTGAGGTATTTAGGATTGCTAAAGGTGATGGTCGTATCCCTTTGAGCCATATCAAAAACGAAAACCTGAGTGTTGGGCAGTTGAGCGCTGAGGGTAGCGCCGTACAGCAGAAAGCAAAACAGGCAGATAAGGTTACGCATAGTGGGTAGAGTGTTGGATCTATGGGCAAATATAGAGCGTGAAATGGTCAGATTAGTGGAAAGCGAAAACGGGCTGCCTACTTCTGTCGTTTTTTCCTGCCGCGCAGGCTATTTCAACAGGTCTTCCATGGTGAAAACGCCTTGCTTCCCCACCAGCCAGCGGGCAGCCGTGAGAGCCCCCGTGGCGAAGCCCGCCCGGGAGTGGGCGGTGTGCTGCAGAACGATAGAATCTACCTCGGAATCCAGGTGAAGGATATGTGTGCCGGGCACGCCTTCTTCACGGCGGGACGCAATAGGCACCGGTTCATGACCTTCTTTGGGCGCGGACGCAGGTGCAATGTGGGTTTGCGGAACAGCAGCGTTTACGGATGCCAGCTTCCAGGAGTCATAGCTGCCGCTGAGGCCATCGGCCACCTTCTCCGCCAGCGTAATGGCCGTGCCACTGGGCGCATCAAGTTTCTGCGTGTGATGAATTTCTTCGATGCCAGCGGTGTAACCACCGTAGTGATCCAGCAGCTCAGCGGCGCGCTGCGCCGCCGCAAAAAACACATTTACCCCAACGCTGAAGTTAGAGGCCCAAAACAAGGCGCCGCCAGCCGCCGTCACTTTTTTACTGACCGACTGCAACTCGTTTAGCCAACCCGTCGTCCCTACTACTATGGGAACACCGGCTTCCAGCGCTAATTCGATGTTAGCCACCGCACTTTCAGGTCGACTGAACTCAATGGCCACCTCTGCAGATGATAAGTCCTCAGCCCTTATACTATTCCGATTGTGTTCGTCCACTTTAAGAACGATTTCATCGCCAGCCGCAATGGCCAGCCCTTCGATGAATTGCCCCATTTTTCCGTACCCCAGGAGTGCTATCTTCATGACCGCGAAGATAAGCCCTTTGCCAACAGGATTAAACTTAGCGCCATGCTTTGTGTCTTAAACTTATATCCCCGTCCCAAGCTAAAAGTATGAAAACGAAAGTCTGCGGCCTCCGCCAACCGGAAAACATCATTAAAGTCCTGAATGTAGGGATTGACTACGCTGGTTTCATCTTCTTTGAAGGTTCCAGCCGTTATGCCGGCCAGCCCGCTTTTGCCAAATGGATGGCAGACAATGATCCGCTCTTTGCCAATACCAAACGGGTTGGCGTTTTTGTTAATTCAGGGCTGGACATCATCCTCAACACCGTTCACGACTACCACCTGGATTATGTACAGTTGCACGGAAATGAAAGTGCCGGTTACTGCCGGGAGCTCAAACTCCTGTGGTCCGTCAGCACGCTCCGTAAAGCCATCATCTGTAAAGCTTTCTCCATTACCCCTGACTTTGACTTTTCCGTCACCGACGAATATGCGGACAGCTGTGAACTCTTTGTTTTTGACACCGGAGGACAAAAAGATCACGGAGGTACGGGCCTGAAGTGGGACTGGGACAAGCTTAGCGAATACAAGGGCAATACTCCCTTTCTTCTCAGCGGAGGCATTACCCCCCATGACGGCAGGCGAATCCAACTATTGGATCATCCTCAATTAGCGGGGGTAGACCTGAACAGTAAATTTGAATCGGAACCGGGAATCAAGGAAGTGGATAAGCTCAGCCATTTTCTGGAGGACCTGAAGGCTTAGGCTCAATACTTGCTACGCAGCAACAGAAAAGCCCCACCAAAACGGTGAGGCTTTTCATAAGTTCTATAGCGGGGAAGGTCTGTTTAGACGTTCATCCCTTTATATACTTCCAGGACGCCACGAACGGCATCAGCGGAAGCATTCATTCCGGCCATTTCTTCTTCGTTGAGCTTAAGTTCCAGCAGTTCAACGATTCCCTCTGAACCTAATTTAACGGGTACACCAAGGAAGATACCGTCCTGCCCGTACTCACCTTCAAGCAAAGAACAACAAGGGAAAATACGCTTCTCATCGCGGAGGATTGAAGCAACCATCTGCGCTGCAGCAGCACCAGGTGCGTACCAGGCGGAAGTGCCCATAAGCTTAACGAGTTCGCCGCCGCCCTTCTTGGTCCGTTCAACGATTGCGTCCAGTTCTTCCTTACCGATAAGTTCGGTAACGGGAATGCCAGAAACAGTGGTGTAACGGGGAAGTGGCACCATCGTGTCACCATGTCCTCCCAACAGCATTGCCTGAATGTCCTTACCGGAAACGTCCAGTGCCATACTCAGGAATGCACGGTAACGCGCGGTATCCAGAATACCAGCCATACCGAAAACCCGATTCTTAGGAAGGCCGGAAGCTTTGTAAGCAGCGTAGGTCATCACGTCGAGAGGGTTCGACACAACGATGATAATGGGGTTCTTGCTGTGTTCCATAATGGAACGGGTGACCATAGTCACAATCTTGGCATTGGTGCTGATCAGGTCATCACGGCTCATACCTGGCTTACGGGGAATGCCGGCAGTGATAACTACGATGTCACTGTTTGCAGTGTCTGCGTAATCATCGGTACCCGTCAGGCGGGTGCTAAAATGATCAACGCTGGCCTGCTGGTAGCTATCGAGGGCTTTGCCCTTTGCGAAATCGCCTTTAATGTCAAGGATGACTACTTCACGGACGAGGTCTTTGTGTGCTAGTACGTTAGCGACGGTAGCGCCTACGTTTCCAGCGCCTACAACGGTTACTTTACTCATGGATAAACTTACTTTTTGCCCGCCGGGAGGCGGTATTTTGTCATAAGGTGGCACGAAAGTAGATAAAATTGGTCGGACTAGACAAAATGCCGGCAACAAGACGCTAGCATCCGACATCATTAACTACTTTTGGCAGGAATAAAGCTTGATATACATGAAATCATTTCGTTTTGCATTAGTAACACTACTTCTTCTAACGGTTATGTTACCTCTTTCCGCACAAAATTTTTCTGGCGATCGTTATTGTCTAACGCAGGAGAAATCGGAGTGGCTCATCCGGTACCAAGCTGGTGAAATCCCTCCCGTACCCAAGTCAGCCATGACCCAGTACGTCCCCATGAGTGTAAAATTTGTCGGTGACAGTGATGGCAGCGGATACGTCAACCCTACTACCTTTCTAACCTCAATGTTGCTGCTGAATGACGACTTCAGAGAAATGAACATCCAATTCTACATTGATGGAGATATAGAATACATCAACAACTCTACCTACAATGACCATACATTCACTCAGGGGCGTCAGATGATGGGTCGTTACAATGTGCGCAATAAGTTCAACACCTACGTAGTGGAAAACCCGGCAGGCGCTTGTGGCTACTACTCCCCTTCCGGAGATGCTATTGCCCTTGGGAAAAACTGTCTGGGTACCGGAGACCGCACCTGGAGCCATGAAGTAGGCCACTACTTTAGCTTGCCCCACACTTTTTATGGATGGGAAGCTGTAGAACTGATTGACAACATTGAACTTACCGAGCGTGCTCAGGAATTTAATTTCTACAACGGACGAAACGTCCCGGTAGAAAAAGCAGATAGCTCCAATTGCGCAGAGGCCGCCGATGGCTTTTGTGACACTCCTCCGGACTACCTGATGGAGCGCTGGCAGTGTACCAACCAGGGCTTTTACCAGGACAGTCTTACCGATCCCGACAGTACTCGCTTCGCAGTACCTGCCTCCAATATTATGTCTTATGCCAATGATCGCTGTGTAAACAGCTTCTCTGAGGAGCAAAAAGCAGCTATGATGACTAATCTGGAAGGACGTATTGGCCTGGCCGACGGAGCCGGTGCTGGTGCCGTCGCTGCAAATGTGGACGACCTTCAGCTGGAACTTCCTGAAGACAATGCTACGCTGCCGAACTCGGACTTCGTCCAGTTAACCTGGAACAGCGTTCCTAATGCGGATTTCTACGTCGTGCAGCTAAATCGTAGCAGCAACTTCAATGGCTCGGTAAGCATCAGCCTGATGGTTGCTGACACTTTTGCCATTATTGATGAAGGGCTTGCCGCAGAATCCCGTTACTACTGGCGTGTCCGTCCGGTCAACCGCTTTCTGGTAGACAGTGAATTCGGAGAAGTCTGGCGTTTCCGCAACGGAGAATTCCCCGTTGCGACCATCGATGCAGCACTCAATGCCGCCATCACGGTAGCGCCTAACCCCGTTGGTGGTGGAAGCGAATTGCGTATTGACGGCCGGGATCTTGGACAGGGCGGTGACCTTAACTACGAACTCATTGATGCTACCGGCAGAACACTACTGGCCCGTGAAAAACTGAACGTCACGGCGAGCGGGTTCTCCGAGCGCATCCCCACTGCCGGCCTCCCTGCAGGGATTTACTTCCTGCGCATACGGCTCAATGAAAAGCTGGTAACGCGTCGGGTGCTTGTACGCCCCTGATGCTGTTTACTGGTGACATGACTCATCCCTGATTTTTGGATGAGATGAACATGTATTCTGGTAAAGAATAAAAATTTTAACGATCAGCGGACAGCATTCAGACAAAACGGTTCTGGATGCTGTCCGCTGATCGTTTTTTTTTGTGCCGGCCCAAAAAATGGGGGGGGGGGAGAAAACACAGAAAAGGCTGCCCAAACTACACTAAATGGAAGCTTATTGCAATTAACTTTCCGGAGACAAGTAGTGCCCCAGTACAAAAGCAAACTGGCCGGCGGGATACTTCCCACCGGCCAGCTTGCTTACTTTATGTCTGACTATTTGATAAGACGAAACACGTGATTCAGATCAAATTACGGTTTTCAGGGCCCGTTCAATAGAAGCTGCCCCGCGCAAGCCGACGGCAGCAATCTTTCCTTCGCGATCAATAAGGAAGGTTTTTGGAATTCCCCGAACACCGTACATCTGCCCGGCAGTAGAATTCCACTTAGTCAGTTCGCTTACGTGGTAGGGCCACTGGAGGTTGTCTTTAGCGATGGCGTCTGTCCAGCGTTTCTTCTGACCGATATTGGCTTGTGCGATGTCTTCCGGAGACATACCGTTGGTCCGGCGTGGGTCCAGTCCATCAAGGCTAACGCTGTAGATCGTGAATCCGTCGTCTTTATACTTGTTGTACACCTTAACGACGTTAGGGTTCTCCCGACGGCAAGGACCACACCAGCTGGCCCAAAAGTCCAACAGGACGACTTTCCCCCTAAGATCAGAGAGCGAGTAAACCGTGCCATCGGGGCTCGGCATTGAGATGTCCGGCGCAGGTTGACCTACCTGAATTAACTCCTGGCTCTTCTGCATAGCCAGTTGCTGCTCCAGGCCATTCACGAAGCTGGCATAGGTAGCTTTCATGGGGTCGGTATTGTCCAAACGAGCCAGCGCGGCCTTATGAACCGGAATACCTTGTGCACCTGCACGAGACAATGAGTTAAAGGCAATGAAAGCGGCCGTACGCGGGTTTTTGGTGTCTTCAACAATCTTCTGCAGGTCTTCAATTTTGATGCCGCCCGCACGAAGTTGCTTCATGGTAGCCACCATTTCCTCAGAAGAAGCCGAGCCTGAAATGTCAAAGCTGTAATCAGCAAAGCTGGTAAGCGTACCGTTCAGGTCAACAACTCCATCTCCTTCCTCCAGAGAAAGCAGCGCTTTTTGAGCACCGATGCGAAGTTGATAAACACCAGCATCCAGCCCCTCAACGAAACCAAGAGCAAAGCTACCGCCCTCATCAATCGGGCCATTAGCCAGTACTTCGTTAGCACCGTTAATGGATACTTTATCCAGGTACACCTTCAGGTTGGCTGCATCGGGAACTTCACCACGGATGAGCGTTCCTTCCGGTTCCGCATTACAAGAGAGTAAGGCAAATGCGAATAAGAATCCGCAGATATAATTAATTGTCTTCATGGAATCAAGATTTCCTTTGGGGAAGGCTTGTCAGGCCTGAATTGTTGTTTTACAATGCGAAGATAGGGCGTTTTGTCCGTAAACGACAAGTGTAGTTTTTAGAAAAGCAGCTGATTACAGCCGTTAACATTTGCTTTACAACTTTCACTGCACCTGCGTCCGCGCTAAACCTGTCGAAGTAGTCGCGCCATACCTGGCCGATATTGGTAAATCTTCTACTTCAGAGCCCTCTTCAACTAAGCTTCCAGAATAGCTCCGAGCGTTAACTCGTGCATTACCATCCACTCGGAAAGGTCACCCCAGTTTTCGTCATCAACGATCAGGTCAATACCGGTTACCCGGCCCAGAACATGCACCCCGACTCCCTGATCACGCAGGTAGTCTTCCAGCCGTGCTGATTCTGACTCATCCGCCGTTACCACTACCCTGCTCTGGCTTTCGCCGAAAAGGAAGGCATCCTTACGGAAAGCGGGGTCCGTATCGATACGGAAGCCATGCCCACCTTCAATCGCGGACTCCACAAGGCTCTGGAAAAGGCCACCGTCAGAAACATCGTGGGCAGACTTTATCATCTTACCCTGAATAAGGCCGGCAATTGCCTTCTGCAGCTCTTGCTCTTCCTCTAACTCAAAATGAGGAACCGGGCTTTTCTCAATACCATGTACTCTGCGCAGGTATTCACTGGAGGCAATGTCATCATGGCTGTCTCCAATGAGGTAGATGACGTCTCCCTGATCCTTGAAATCAAGCGTCATGGTCCGTTTCAGGTTTTCCACTACGCCCAACATCCCAATCGTAGGCGTTGGATAAACCGGCTCAATGCGGCCACCTTCATACTGTGATTGGTTATAGAAGCTAACGTTACCTCCGGTAACCGGCGTACCAAAAGCGCGGCAGGCTTCTCCCATTCCTTTGATCGCATTGACGAACTGGTAAAAAGCTTCCGGGTTGTAGGGGTTGCCGAAATTGAGACAGTTCGTGATCGCTACGGGCTCTCCGCCGGAGCAAACAATGTTTCGGGCAGCTTCAGCCACAGCAATCATGGCTCCTTTATAGGGGTCAGCGTAGACGTAGGCGGAGTTACAGTCCGTCGTTACGGCCAGCGCTTTGTCCGTCCCCTTCACCCGAACGAGTGCGGCATCAGACGGCTTGTTTGTGGACATGCTGTTCGTCCGTACCGTACCGTCATATTGATCCGTTACCCATTGCTTGGAAACCAGGCTGGGAGAAAGGAAAGTCTTTCTGGCCGCCTCCTGCATATTCTCCGGAACGGGAACTGCGTCCATGGAGAAGGCTTCGATTTCATCAAAGTACTTAGGTCGTGCTGTTTCCCGCTCATAGACGGGAGCCCCGCCACCAAGGACGAGTGGCTCCGAAGGAACATCTGCCACTAGCTCGCCGCCAGCGTAAAAGTGTAGCCGGCCCGTATCGGTTACTTCGCCAATTTCTTCACACTCCAGGTCCCACTTATCAAATACGGCCAGGAGCTCTTTTTCCATTCCTTTCTTACAGACGATCAACATCCGCTCCTGGCTTTCGCTCAGCAGAATTTCCCAGGGCTTCATATCGGCCTGCCGTGTAGGAACTTTGTCCAGGTCGATCCGCATACCTGTACCGGACTTAGCGGACATTTCCGATGTAGAACAGGTGATACCCGCTGCGCCCATATCCTGCATACCGACTACGGCCCCCGTCTGGATGACTTCGAGGCTGGCTTCCAGCAACAGTTTTTCCTGAAAAGGGTCGCCTACCTGAACGGCGGGCAGATCGTCCGCACTATCTTCTGTGAGGTCAGCGGAAGCAAAAGTTGCTCCGTGAATACCGTCTTTGCCCGTTGCAGAGCCGACGATGAAGACCGGGTTGCCCGGTCCGTCAGCAGCAGCACTAACCGTTTCGCCGTGCTTTACAACGCCGACTGACATTGCATTCACCAGAATATTCTGGTTATAGCTTGGGTGAAAGTATACTTCCCCGCCCACAACGGGTACACCGAAACAGTTGCCGTAATCACCGATTCCCTTCACGACGCCAGCGACCAAATGCTTGGTGTGGGGCAATTCAGGATCCCCGAAGCGGAGGCTGTTCAGCGAAGCGATGGGGCGGGCGCCCATGGTGAAAATGTCGCGGTGAATACCACCTACCCCCGTAGCAGCTCCCTGGTAGGGCTCAATGGCCGAGGGGTGGTTGTGGCTCTCAATTTTGAAAGCACAGGCTAATCCACCGCCAATGTCTACCAGACCAGCATTTTCCTCTCCCGCTTCCACGAGCAGTCGCTCACCATCCCGGGGAAGGGTTTTGAGCCACATAATGGAGTTTTTGTAGGAACAGTGCTCAGACCACATGACCGAGAATATGCTGAGTTCATTGAAGTTAGGCGTCCGGCCCATGATTTCAATGATCTTATCAAATTCATCAGCGGTTAAACCGAGATTTTTTGCTACTTCTACGTCGACTTTTACGTCATTGGCTGCCGCCATGATGGAGGGAATTTTGGGTAAGCGGCAAAGATAGTATGCGAGTGTGATAGAGTGATAGTATCACACAAGTGTTTTCTTCGAAAGAAGAAACTGACCAATAAAAACAGCGGTAAAGTAGCGCTAAATGTCCCGAACGGAGTTACGATCCGTAATCACGTCTCTCAGTTCTCTGAGGAACTCCACCTGACCGGGGCTAAGGTGACTCTTAAGGGCCTCCTTAATGGTCATAAAGCTTCCTTTCTCTATGTCCTTGAATCGCTCGGCCAATTCGCTGGATTCCTCAAAAAGCATTTGCTTTAAAGAAGGAATCTCGTGCCAGTCGCCTTCGATGGCGAAGGCTTCTTCCTTGTCCTTACTGGGTTCGAGTTCAATGAGTTCGTTATCACAGTCAGGGTTTACATCCCCGCCGGGTAAGCCCCATTCGTTGGATTGCTTGAGCATAAATACTTCAAGACCCCGTTCCCGAAACCGATAAATAATGAGGTTGGCTTTCTTACGTAAACCCATAGGGTAATTTCTTTTTCAGGACAACTCCCTTCACCGAAATGATCTGTCCCATGGTGGTGTAACGTCACTTCAGAAGAATCGTTCACCACACAAATATAGTGAGGGCGATGCACGCAGGTGCAATGGAGGCTTAATAAAAGCAATGATTTTACGTTCTGTAGCAGTTGGTATCTTTGCAGAAGCTGATTTTTTCGCTTTCCAAAAACACTCAGCCAACAGTTTTCAGCCAATTCAACCCTACCGTTCTATGCGCAACCTTTTTCTTCTACTCTTCCTCTCCATTGGTCTTAGTGTACAGGCACAATCCTCCGCTAAGGAGCTGCTTGGTGCCTGGGAATCTACTTTCATCGACGGACAGGGACGCACCTCCCGGCTGAGCATGACCATTGCGGAAGGCTATATGAGCATGGTGGCCTATCACCCCGAAAGTGGCGAATTCATCGCCACTCTGGGCGGAAGCTGGCGGGCGGACTGGGACAACTTCAGCATAACGTATGAATATGATTCCTCGGATTCCACTAAAGTAGGAGGCGTTAACACCATGCCCTATAAAGTCACCGGGAGCATGCTCATCTTCAACAACGACAAATTCTGGACCCGGGTAGACGATAACACCGGCGGTGCCCTCGCCGGTGCCTGGCAAATCACCGGCCGTAAGCGGGACGGCAAAATGCAGGACCTTTCCTCCCGCATCAACGGCCCCCGCAAAACCATGAAAATTCTCTCCGGCTCCCGCTTTCAGTGGATTGCCTTCGATACCGCCAAGAAAAAATTCATCGCTACCGGTGGCGGAAGCTACACCACCAATGAAGCCGGCCTGTACATCGAAAAGATCGAATTCTTCAGCCGGGATATCAATCGGGTGGGCAAGCAGCTAAGCTTTGACTTTAAGCTCTTCAGCAAAGACTGGATTCACAAAGGACTCAGCAGTAAGGGAGATCCGGTGCATGAGGTTTGGTCGTTGCGGAAGTAGACCCCGTAGGGATTGAATAGCCTTATCCCAGATTCTTGCATAGCCCTAGCTCCTTCTTTTCAGAAGAAAAGAAGCAAAATTCTTTGGCTGAACCGGTGTCTAATCGGGAAATGGGAAGCAGGGGCAAACTGTCGACAACGCGCTCATTTTTAACGCACTGCCAGAAGCTAAAAATGGTGCAATGCCCACAAGATTTGGGCTCCTAACATTCAAAACTATGTATTTTCTTCGCATGAAAGTAGCCTTGAATGAAACCCAAAGCCCATTGCCTTTCAGTGGACGGCCCTTATCACTGGCCGGTAGAACGGAGCAAAAGGGCCGTTAAGCGGAAGGGCTGTTTGAGCATACACCCAACCCAAGCTGTTCCCACAAGAGATCGCTAGCCCCACAGCTTTGCCTGAAAAACAGGTTGTGCTGCGAGTTGGCCCTTTCGTAGGCTCTTTTGTTTCGTTCTACCGATAAGCCAGTGATACAGGCCAGGGGTTTTGCTACTCATATCTTTGTTTCAGGTTACAGTGAGGACGAAAAGCTACGTCCCAAATACCGTAACTTACTCCTTCTGGTAGTGACTTCTT
>NZ_FOFB01000019.1 GCF_900110645.1 Neolewinella agarilytica | reverse complement strand
GTTTCTCAAAAGATTTTGATAATCATGTATCGGCAATCCGTTATTTCATATGGAAGCGAAACCTAGCTTCTCACCCTTACATTTGATACACCGCCCAAATTTTTAGACATGCTCTTAATGATCCTTCAGGAATAAGTACCTAACCCTCTATTACTTTCCGTCTCCTTATAACCCTACTGCCAGGGACGGTAAAACACCCACCGGAGTGTTCACTTAATCTTCGGTACGAACTTGTTTCAAGGGTGGGCCTGGCAACCGATGCCTTGGCCCACTCTTGTTTTTGCGGATACCTTTGGGCGAGAAACAGATCAGATATTAGCGGTTCTCTGGTTCCTTTTACCAAAGCTTTTTAGACACTCTAAAACAAAAGACCTATGTATAAAGCATTGGTGGTCGATGATGAGCCGGATGCGCGCGGGGTAGTCCACAAAACACTGAAGTTGTTTTGTCCGGAAATAGACGAGGTCTTTGAAGCAGAAGACGGTGCTGAAGCACTGACTCTGGCGCGTAAGACCCGGTTTGACCTGGCCTTCTTAGATATCCAGTTAAACGGTGAAGATGGCGTCGATCTTGCCAAGTCCCTGGCCGCTTTTTGCCCAAATATCATTTTTGTAACGGCACACGATGAACATGCGATAAGAGCTTTTCAGACCAATGCCGTTCATTATCTGCTCAAGCCCATTGAACCCGGAGATCTCCGTCAGGCCATCGCCCGGGTTAAGGATCGCACAAAACAAGAAGGTTCGGAATTTACGGATAAGTACAAAAGCATCAGAATTACCACGGGAGGAGTAACGAGAATGATCCCATTTGAGAGTATTATATTTCTAAAGGGTAGTGGAAACTACAGTACGTTTTTTCTGGACACCGGAGAGGAGCTTTTCCTGTCCAGGGGCTTGTCATACTATGAGCAGAAGCTTTTGAAGGAAGGCTTTTTTCGGGTGCATCAATCTTATTTAGTGAATCTCAAGCATGTAAGTGGTGTATCCCATAAAGACACATTGATCATGTTAACTAGTGGAGATTCCGTTAGCCTGTCGAGACGTAAGAAGAGAGAATTCCTGAAGCAGATAGACCGTTTTTACTGATTACTTAATCATCGAAAGGAAAGTAGAAAAGAACCAGTTACTGTCTACTTTAATCAATGCATCTAATGCTGAATCCGCTTTATGGCTGTAAAGCTTCAGGTCTTTAACGACGGTGCGGAACTCCTCTGCATCCTGGTCTTTGCCTTCCACGCCAGTCAGCTCGTCCAGCAAACGGAGCATGGGTTCCAGCTCTCGCTTTTTGCGGGCGATGATGATACTTTTGATCACTTTAGACATATCCTTTTCCGCAACGAAGAACTCTTTTCGTTCGCCGGTGATTAGCTTCTTATGCGCCAGACCCCAGTCTACCAGCATACGCATGTTCGTGTTTACGTTGCCGCGGCTGATCTGCAATTCATTCATTACATCATCGGAGCTCTTTGGCTCGTTGGAGACCAAAAGCAAGGCATGTATTTGTGCCATGGTTCGGGTAACGCCCCAACTACTGCCCAGTGCTCCCCAGGCTTCAATAAATCGTTCCTTTCCTTCTTCAAGTTGCATGCTAAGCAGGTTAAGTCCAACGCGCTAAATGGTTAGTCGGTGCGGGTAATTTAACAACTAAGCCAGAAAGGGGGAGTAAGGTTTTGCGGAAACCACTTTTTTCTACTGCATTAAGGTCTGTCTGGGCGCAACCGCAGGTGCAATGGAAGCTGATACAGCAGTGGAGGCGATGTTTTTTCCTTGCTCTCTGATCTTAGCCTGCACCCGCGTCCGCGCCAAACTCCCTTTCCCCTTTTCCGCCCTTCCCCCTTTACTCCTTTCCCCCTTAGTCCCCAAATCCCGGATGCTTATCGAAAAAACTAGCCAGGGAGACTCTTAAAGTACAATTTAGTGGTCCAACGAAGACTTAAACTATCACAACCCAAAATCATCCCCACATGAATTCACTGAAAGATTTTTTCATTTTTTGCTCCGGAGCTGACCGTACTATTCTTGATCGTGTACCCTCCGATGAGAACAAATACCTTGGAATCGGAGGAACGATATTTTTCACCGGTGTGCTGGCCACCTTGTCCGCCGGGTATGCGCTCTACACCATCTTTGACAGCTACATAATGGCCGTCCTCTTTGGTCTGGTTTGGGGCTTGATGATCTTTAACCTTGACCGCTATATCGTATCCAGTATGAAAAGTAAAGGAGGTTTTGGAGACTTCATGGTCGCCCTGCCTCGCCTTGCCATGGCCATCTTGCTGGCGCTCGTTATTTCTAAGCCGCTGGAGCTGAAGATCTTCGAAAAAGAAATCGATGCGGAGCTGATCGTCATGGAGCAGGAGACGTTCAAAGAGCAGGAGGACCGCGTTAATGCCCGCTTCGCCGGCGGTATTACCGCCGCAGAAAATGAGCTCGCCACCCTCCAGGCCGAGGTGGACGCTAAAACCACCGCCCGGGATGCGGCGGCTGCCGCCGCCCTGGCCGAAGCCGATGGCTCCGGAGGCTCCGGCGTCCGTAACATGGGGCCCATCTATCGCGCTAAAAAGGCCACCGCTGCCCAGGCACAGGCCGAACTCGACGAAACCTTAGCCGCTCTGCAGCCACAAATTGACGCTAAACGCAGCGAGATCACGACGCTCCGCGCCGAAGCTGCCGCCGGCATCACCAGCCTTGAACGCGGGGCCTACGGCGGTATGGCCGCCCGTATTGATGCCCTCGATCGGCTCGGTAGCCGTAGTGACGCCATCCTGATGGCCAGCATCTTCATCACTCTGCTGTTCATCGCCATCGAAACAGCCCCCATCTTCACTAAGTTGATCTCGCCCCGAAGCCCGTATGACCACCTCCTGCACGAGCACGAGCACGTTTACGCCATGGAAGCCAAAGAAAGCATCACGGAACGAACGAATAACGTCAAAAACCGACTGCGTATCCATACCGAAGTTGGGGTTCACCAGACAACGGCGGACATCGCCGCCAAGAAAGCAGAAATCGATGTCGCCCTGCGGGAGCACCGGAAGTCTCTGGGTGACCTGGGGCTGGGGCTGGGGTAGGGCTTATTTTGGTAGACGGTATACGGTATACGGTATACGGTAGTCTACAGACTACAGACTACCGACTACAGACTACCGTCTACAAAACTAACCCATCCACCACCTCCCCCGCCACATCCGTCAACCGAAAGTTCCGTCCCTGGAAGGAGTAGGTAAGCCGTTCGTGGTCAAAGCCGAGGAGTTTGAGCATAGTGGCCTGCACATCGTGAACGTGCATCCGGTCCTTGACGCCGTAGAAGCCAATTTCGTCCGTTTCACCGTAGGTGATGCCCGGGCGGACGCCACCACCGGCCATCCACATCGTGTAGGCTGCGCCGTGGTGGTCACGGCCATAGAATGGCATCGTAACACCGCCGCGGTTTTCCTGCATGGGAGTCCGGCCAAATTCTCCGCCCCAGACGACGAGCGTATCTTCCAGCATTCCACGCTGCTTTAAATCGGTAAGCAAGGCCGTCATGGGCCGGTCAATGCGGCGGCAGCGATCCCGTAAACCGTGGTTGAGGCTGGCGCCCTTATTCGTGCCGTGATCGTCCCAGCCCCAGTTGTAGAGTTGGACGAATCGCACACCGGACTCCACCAGGCGGCGGGCCAGCAGACAATCATTCGCGAAGCCGGAGCCCCCCGGCTGACTTCCATAAAGCGCATGGATATAGTCGGGCTCCTTGCTGATGTCCATCACTTCAGGGACGGAGACCTGCATTTTGAAGGCCATCTCATACTGACGGATGCGGGTCAGGGTTTCGGGGTCTCCGACTTCCTCGTACTGCCGCTGGTTAATTTCGTTGATGGCCGCAATACTGCGGCCGCGTAAATCCCGGCTTATTCCTTTGGGGTCACCCAAGTATAAAATTGGGTCGCCTTCGGAGCGGCATTGTACGCCCTGATGAATAGAGGGCAGAAAACCACTGCCCCAGAGTTTTTTTCCTCCGCTGGGCAACTGCCCTCCCGAAGCCAGGACGATAAAGCCCGGAAGGTTGTCGTTCACCGAGCCCAGACCGTAAGTTACCCACGAGCCGAAGGCCGGCCGGCCGACCCTCGGACTACCTGTATGCATCAGTAGCTGCGCCGGCGCGTGGTTGAACTCATCCGTATGCACGGCTTTCAGGAAGGCTACCTCGTCCACTACTTTGCTAAAGTGTGGCAACAGGTCGGAGACCCAGGCGCCGCTCTGGCCATGTTGCGCAAAATTAGCCTGCGGGCCCAGCATCAGTGGTGTTCCCTGAATGAAAGCAAAACGCTTGCCAGCCAGCAGGGATGCCGGGCAGTCTTTCCCGTGTAGTTCCTCCAGTTTGGGCTTGTAATCGAAGAGCTCCAGCTGAGAGGGGGCTCCGGCCATGTGCAAATAGATCACCCGCTTGGCCCTTGGGGCGTAACGCATGGCCTGTCGCATCGATTCGGGTACCGTACCTTCCGTGCTGCCAGTCGAAGATGAACAGCCGCTAAGCCCCGCCAGCGCGGCGCCGCCTAAGGCGAGAGCACCGTTGCGGAGAAACAGCCGGCGGCTGTTGAGTTGTGCGTTGCGGTAATGTGCTTCTTCGTTTATTTTCATTGTTTTTTGTTTCTAAAGACTACAGAGTAGTCGAACCTCCTTAGACTGGCAGATCCCGTAGGGATCGAACATGTTTAGCCCCGGATGAAGGCGAGGGCGGAGCCATCGCCGTAATCCGGGGACCTACGAGCGCGAAGCGCGAGCATCTCCCCATTAGCGCGCCCTCACGCCTTCGAGATAAACTCATCCAGATTAAACAGCGCATTGACCACCACCGTCAGGGCGGCCAATTCTGCATTTGTACTGCCGACCAGTTCTTCCGCCTCAGTGGGGGAAGTATGGTAGTATACCAATGATTCATTGTAAAGTCGGAGAAGTGCGGTAGCATCGGCTACTGCCGGCGCCTGGAACAGTACTCGTTGATGGGCGGCAGTTATCAATTCTGGATAAGAAGTTTCCGTAGTCATCAAATCTCTCGCCAGCGCATTGGCTGCCTCCACCACAACCGGGTCATTAAGCGTCATCAGGGCTTGCAGCGGGGTGTTGGTGTTCGTCCGCCGCGACAGGCAAACTTCGCGGTTCGGGCCGTCAAAGGTCGTCAGGAAGGGGTGGGGGACACTGCGTCGGAGATAGGTGTAAATTCCCCGACGGTAGCGGTCTTCTCCTTCGCTGGTGATCCACTTCATACCACTGTAAACGACACCATCCCAAAGACCGTCTGGTTGGGGAGGCATAACGCCCGGTCCGTACATTTTATCGCTCAGCAACCCGGATACGGCAAGGATTTGATCCCGCACCTCTTCGGCACTCAGTCGTTTGCGCGGGCCGCGGGCCAGTAGCTCATTGTAGGGGTCTGCGGCGAGTAACGCCGGGCTGGTGGTGGAAGATTGCTGATAGGTCTCCGAAGTAACCATCAGACGGAGAAGTTGCTTCGTGCTCCAACCTAACTCTCCGGAGAATTGCCCGGCCAGCCAGTCGAGGAGTTCCGGGTGGGAAGGCAAGCCTCCCTGGCTGCCAAAATCCTCGAGGGTGGTAACGATACCCTGGCCAAAGAGGGCCGCCCAATAGCGATTTACGGCTACTCGGGCGGTGAGCGGGTTTTCAGGAGCGGTAATCCACCGGGCAAAATCGAGTCGGTTCAGCGGCCTGTTGTGTTCCGCCATGGGCGGGAAAACGGGGGCTACCCCTGGCTCAACCGTGTCAGCGGGCACCAGCCAGTTGCCCGCGGTAAAGATCCGGGTGGTTCGGGCCTGCTCCGCAGGCCGGTCTACCATCACCGGAACGCGAACGGAGTCTTTGGCTTCCAGTAATTCCTGAATGTAGGCCTCTACTTCAGCGTATCCTGCCTGCCCTTCACCGGGAAGTTTTTCCTGGAAGTGAACGCCGTAGATGCCGGCAATTTTTTTGTTTTCGACACCGCTGAATTGGAAGTATAAGTCGTGCTTACCCGCCGTTGGCGGAATTTTAAGTTGCTGGGTGCCGAAGGGCCACTTGCGGGAGGAAAGAGCGGTCTCCAGCAGCAGTGGCCCGTCCAGTGCATCCAGCGTGATGCGCAAGGACAGCCCCTTACTCATGGCCCGGTAAGAGAGGTGGATGGCGGCGATATCGTCCAGAAGTTGCCCTTCCAGGCGGAAGGAATTGTCGTTATGCACGAATAGGAAGTCTTCATCTCCCCGGTCCGTAAAGATGCCTCCGACAACTTCGGTAAACGTTTCGGGACGAAGCCGGGGCTCGCGCATTCGCAGCCGTTTAACCCAATTTTGCACCTGCGTCTGCGCCTCCTTATTCTCATGTTCCCGCACCCAATCTTCCAGCTTTCTGACCTTCTCTTCTTCCGCCGGGAAAAAGGCGATCAGGTTAGGTGCTTCAGAAACGTGGTCATGGTCAGTACTCTGATTGAAGAAGGCGTAGCTGCGATAATATTCCTCGTGTCGGAGCGGGTCATACGGATGGCCGTGGCACTGCACGCAGGCCATCGATGTGCCCAGCCAGACTTCCCAGCTGGTGGCTACCCGGTCCATGATGGTAATGTTTCGGTACTCTTCGTTCGAGGTGCCGCCTTCATCATTACTCAGCGTGTTGCGGTGGAAGGCAGTCGCGAGATATTGATCGGGAGTTGCCTCCGGCAGTAAGTCTCCGGCGAGTTGCTGAAGGGTGAATTCATCGTAGGGCATGTCCTCATTGTAGGCGCGGATTACCCAGTCACGCCAGGGCCAGATTGTCCGGTTGGGGTCTCGCTCATAGCCTCGCGAGTCGGCATAGCGCGCCAGGTCAAGCCATTTGCTGGCCCAGTGCTCTCCGAAGGCCGGGCTTTGCAAGAGCGCATCAACGGCCTCTTCGTAGGCTTCCGGCCGATCGTCTTCCAGAAAGGAAAGCATCATTTTTTGGCTTGGCGGCAGCCCCGTTAAGTCAAAGCTAAGCCGGCGAAGGAGATCGCGTTTTTGGGCGCGGGGCGCAGGTGCAAGCTTCTCTTTTTGGAGCCGGGCGCGGACGAAGGCATCGATCGGATGCTGGATACCAACAGTAGTGGATGTAGGCACCTCAACCTCTTTGACGGGTAAGTACGCCCAATGCTCCTCCCACTCCGCTCCCTGGCGAATCCATGTTTCGATCAACTCCGTTTCTTCCACGGTGAGCGGGGCGTGCTCGAGAGGCATCCGTAGCTCCGGGTTGTCGTGTTTGATCCGGACAACAATCTCACTCTTCGCCGGCCGACCCGGAACGATGGCGAATTTACCGCTACTGGTTTCTCCCAAGGCATCCTCCCGGAACACAAGCCCAAACCCACCGGACTGTTTCACTCCACCGTGGCAGGCAATGCACTTCTCGTTAAAAATAGGTCGGATGCTGTCGTTATAACTGATCCGCTCTTCATGGCTGCAACTACCCGCTGCCAACCACAAAGTCAGCAGGACGGGGAAGAATGAAAGGAGGAGAAGTCGCTGCATTATTCAGGGGTGTTTTCGGATAACTGCTCCCCAATATAAGGACTTTGCCTACCTTAACCGTCCATGAAGTTTTGTTCCAACTGCGGCTCCGGTCAGATTACACTCCAAATCCCGCCAGGGGATAACCGGGAGCGTTTTGTCTGCCCTGCTTGCCAAACGATCCACTATCAGAACCCCAACATTGTGGCGGGGTGCCTGCCCGTTTGGGAGGATAAGGTCCTGCTCTGTCGCCGTGCCATCGAGCCTGCCCACGGCCTGTGGAACGTCCCCAGCGGTTACCTCGAAAATGGAGAGTCCGTCGCCGATGGTGCCCGCCGGGAAGTATGGGAAGAAGCCGCCGCCCGGGTGAAAATTGACTATCTGATCAGTCTCTATAACCTGCCGAAAATCAACCAGATCTACCTGCAGTTCGTAGGTGAATTGGTGGACGGCGCCTTTGGCGTCGGCGAAGAAAGCCTGGAAACAGCCCTGTTCACCGAAGCCGATATTCCCTGGAAGGAGATGGCCTTCACCTCTTCTGTCTTTACGCTTAAGCGCTATTTTGAAGACCGGCGGACGGGCGTTAAACGTTTGCATCGGGCGGATTATCCGGCGGTATAAGGTTGCTATATTAGTAATGTTGCCAGTCAGTGACGGTTATCGAGACGCTTTGCGTCGAGCGCGAACGGGGCCGAAGGCTCCCGGAGCGGCTTAGTGTGGTAACTCCCTATGTGGTGGAGTTGGACGGTCAAAGTCGGCAGGCTCCTTTGCCCGGCTTGACGCGTATTGTCTCGACCATCAGCGGACGGTGAATACCACCGACTTCAAATCCTTCAACCGGCTGCTGTTGCCAACCATGACTTCGAATTCTCCCGGCTCAACGGTCCACTTCATATTGATGTCGAGAAGCTCCAGCTCCTGCTGACCGAGTTCAAAGGTGACCGTCGTACTTTCACCAGGCTCGAGGTATACTTTCTCAAAGCCCTTGAGCTCCCGCACGGGACGGGTGACGGAACTGAAGCGATCCCTTATGTAGAGTTGAACAACTTCGGAGCCTGCCCGTGTCCCGGTATTGGAGACGGTGACTTTTACGTTTGCGGCTTCGCCGAGTCGTACGCTGGCGGCGGAGAGGGTAGGCGGAGAGATGTTGAAAGTGGTGTAGCTCAAACCATAGCCAAAGGGCCAGGCAGCGGAGACATCATCGAAGAGGTAGCCCCGTCGTGCCGTTGGCTTGTAATTGTAGTAAGCCGGGATGTGGCCGACGGACCTCGGCAGACTGATGGGGAGTTTTCCACCGGGAGCTACTTTGCCAAAGAGGACATCGGCCACACTGTTACCCGTTTCTTGTCCGAGGTAAAAGCATTGGAAGACGGCGGAAGATTTCTCGATGAGGTTGGCAATGTCCAACGGGCGACCTCCGAACACAAGTCCGACGATCGGCTTACCGGTTTTAGCCAGTTCGTCGATCAGCTCATTCTGCAGGCCGGCCATGTCCAGCGTCGGGCGGTCTCCCCAGTGGCCTTCGGCCCAGGCTTCGCGGCTGGTGAGTTCGTTGCCACCTACGGCGAGGACGATCACGTCCGCCTGCCGGACTGCCCGGGCTGCGGCCTTGATCCTTAGCCGGTCTTCACTTTCCGGAATAGCGACAACGGGGTCCTTGTACCAGCTGCCGGGTTCTACTACCCGGGCGCCTTCGGCGTAGATGAGGTTTACGGAGTCAGCTCCGAGGGCGTTTTCCAGCCCGTCTTTGATGGTCACAAAGTGATCGGGCATGTCCGAGTATCCGCCGAGGAGCACCTTGTCAGCATTGGGGCCAACGACTGCGATGGTTTTTATTTTATCGGTAAAGGGGAGGATGCCGTCGTTGGTAAGCAGAATCATGCCTTCAGCACCAGCCTTACGAACCAGAGCATCGTCTTCTGCCGTGTTGTCCAGCACGCCGGCGGGGTCGGTGTAAGGGTTTTCGAAGAGGCCCCGATCGAACTTTTGCTGAAGAATACGACTAACGGCCTGGTTGAGGATCGCCTCATCCAGGGTGCCGTCGTTGACGGCTTCTACCAGGGCCGGGTAGGCTTCCCGGTCGGGGAGCTCAATATCAATGCCCGAGGAGATGGCCAGCACGGCAGCGGCTTTCCAGTTAAGGGCTACGGCGTGACGGTCGGTTAGTTCGCGGACGGCAAAGTAATCAGAGACGACAGCGCCTTTGTAGCCCCAGGTGTCCCGCAGCAGCGTGTTCAGCATCCAGCCATTAGCGTGGCTGGGTATACCGTTGACTTCATTATAGCTGGCCATAATGTTGCGGACGTTGCCCTTCTCGACGATGTGCCGGAAAGGGTAGAGGAAGACTTCGCGGAGCGTTCGTTCGGAGATGTTAGCCGGAGCGATATTATTGCCGCCTTCGGGTTCGCCGTGGCCGGCCATGTGCTTGAGGGTGGCAAAGACTTCACCTTCGTCCCATTTGTTATCGTCTCCCTGGAAGCCCAGTACTGCCTGGAGGCCGATTTGAGCGGCCAGAAAGGGGTCTTCGCCCAGGGTTTCTTCCACCCGGCCCCAGCGGGGGTCGCGGGCAACATCGACTACGGGGGTAAGGACGACGTGGCCACCACGGCTGGCGGTTTGCCGGGCGGCCGTGGCGTATAGCTGTCGGGTGAGGTCCCGGTTAAAGGTAGCGGCCACGGAAATGGGCTGTCCCCAGCTGGTGGCATTGAGTGCGGCCAGGCCATGGAGACTTTCTTCGTGGTTCAGGGCAGGAATACCGAGGCGGGTATTTTCCACGAGCCATTTCTGGATGGCGTTGGTAAAGTTGACTTCGTCAAGCCCGGAGCGGCCGATGGCCGGAGGGCCCTCCAGCTCGCTTGGCCGTGTGATGTGACCGATGCCGTGCGGCATAACGGCAAAAGCACTGTCTGCGTTGAAGCTGAAGTCTTCGTTGTAGAATCGTTTTTTGTCTTTCCAGACAGCCGTTACCTGAGCCACCTTCTCTTCTACGGTCATCCGACCAATCAGGTCTTCAATGCGGTCTTTAGTAGGCTGGCTGGCGTCTTTGTAGATTGCTTTAGTGAGGGATTCGCCCGCGGCTGGAGCAGAGGGTTCCGTAACGGCTTCCTCGTTATTGGTGCCTCCACAGCCATCGAGAGCCGCCAGGAATGGTAGCAGTAGGAAAAGTAAAAAGCGCATGATGATGCTTTAGTGTCAGTGTTAACCCAATATAGAATCTTGATGGCAAAGTACGGGAGTTTGGCATAACCTTGCTCCTTTAATTCCCATTGCATCCTGCGTATGCGCCCTGAAAACGATTGTTATTCCAAAAAATCTCAGAGTCGCCCTGACAAAGATGATTTTCGGTGAGTGTAAAGTGTCGTTAAGATGGTGTTGCCAGCAAATGCCTCGTTGCTGGAGCGAAGGGGAACAGGTATATTTATCGCAATTTATCCTAAACTCTTACAGAACCCCTTTTACATGTCGAAGTATTTATTTTTGGCCCTGCTTTTTCTATTGGGCCCTGGCCTTTTGGCACAGGCATCCTTTTCGAAGTTACTGGACAATTACTACCGTAGTTACTTCCCCGAGAAAATCTTTGTACACACTGACAAGTCGGTATACGCCGGCGGAGAGACCATTCTGGCTGCTGTGTACCTGGTGGACGGTCGATACCATCTGCCGGACAGTGTCAGTAAAACGATCTACCTGGAACTTCACGACGCACAGGAGGAAACGGTTAGCCGGAAGCAGATTTACGCTTTTGACGGCCATACTTCCGGAAGCATTTCGCTCCCGGCCAATATTCTACCCGGTTATTACCAGTTAACGGCTTATACCAGCTACCAACGCAATAGTGGGGTGAATACGCTTTTTCGGAAAGCGATCAAGATTGTTGGGGGACTGAAGGAAAGTGGAGGAATAGTCGCTCCGGCAGAAGATATAGTGCCGCTTAATGAAGCGCTTGCTGTGAATGACAACATAAGCCTGCGCTTTTTTGCGGAAGGCGGAGACTGCGTTGCGGGTATCCCCTGCCGGGTAGCCTTTGTGGCAGAGACTGCGAACGGGGAGCCATTGGCCATTGAAGCCAGCCTGCTTGATGGAGAGGGCAAGATCGAGGACAGTGTTTTTACGGAAACTACCGGAATTGGTACGTTTACCTATACGCCCGTGGCGGGTAAAAGCTATCGTGTCGTACCCGATGGGACACCAAAAGCGTTCGAGTTGCCGGAGGCTCTTGCCAGTGGTATTCATTTGGGGGTTGAGGTAGCTACGGACACGGTAAGGCTGCATTTGGCTACGAACACCGAAACCGGGCTGGAAGACGCTACGCTGCTGCTGCATTTACGGGGTGTCAACATATTTACCCAGGCTATTCCAGAAGAGTCTACGGAGCTGAATATCATGCTTCCCGTACCGGCGCTTCCTGCGGGCGTGATTGTCGCTACGGTTTTTGATGGAGCCGGGCAGCCGGTGGCGGAAAGGCTGTTTTTCGTTCCACCCGCGAGGAGTGAGCTTTTCGTGCAACCTTCCGCAGAGCGTTATGATTTCCGTGCGCCGGCCAAAATTCAGTTAGCCGCGCCCTACCGGGACGCGGCGGCGGACAGTCTGGCAGAATCCCGCATTAGCCTGAGTATTCTGCCCCGGGCTTCAACGGGCGGTCCGAAGGGAGATGATATCAGGACCTGGCTTTTACTCAACAGCGATATTGATCGGCCAGTACAGCATGCGCCGGAACTCCTTTTCGCCGGAGACGAAGCCGAACGTGCCCGCCGAACGGACGAATTTTTGCTCACCCGCGCCTGGCGGCGCTTCCGCTGGCCCGACCTGGGGCTACTGGATGATTTTAAACCTGATTATCTGCTGGAGCCGGGGCTTTACCTGCGCGGTCGGATGACAAAACTGGAGAACGAGAATGTTGCCCGCCCGGGTAAGCTCTTCCTGACCAGAATGGAAAACGGCTTTACGGCTCAGACCATGAGCGATGAGGAGGGGTACTTTGCTTTTGGCCCAATCATAGTGTTTGATACCTTCCCGGTGATGATCCAGGGGCGGTTTAAGTTTGGCAAAAAGAATCGGAACAATCCTGACATTGATCTGGAGGACAATAGCAATGTAAACCTGAAGCGGGTAGAGCTTGATCCGGTGATACTGCCTCCACTTACGGCGATGGATATGCGCTCCCCGGCCATAAAGGAAGAGGAGTCGGAAGAAGAGGAAAACGACTACGCCGAGATCAGCCGGAAGGCACTTACCGTTGCCCGAACCTATGATTCGCTGATCATTGATCTTGACGTAGTGGATATTACCGCTGCCCGCATTGACCAGGAAGAAGAGGTGAGGCAGGAACGGTCCAAACTGTATGGTGGCCAACCTGACACCCGGATAGTGGTAGCCGACAACCCCCGAATCCGAACGGCGGTAAATATTCTTGACCTTCTGCGGGGCTTACCCGGTGTACAGTTAACCAAAAATGTGGATAATGAGGACATTATCGTTATTCGAGGCAATAGTGGAATTAACGGCCCCGTAGAGCCGCTTTACTTTTTGGACGGGGTAGAAACCCGTTTCGAGCGATTGGTAAATATGCCGGTAAGAATTATTGAATTCATTGATGTGGTCAAAGGACCCCGGGCGGTTGGGCTTGGGGCGCCACCTACCGGTGGCGCCATTGTAGCGTATACCTATCAGGACGAGCGCGGCCGGCTGAAGGAGGCTGGCTTACTGGAGACGGAGTTTCAGGGCTACCAGAAAGTAAGAGAATTTGCCACTTTTGATGCCAGCCTTCCCGAAAACAGAAACCGCCCGGACCTGAGAACTACCCTGTACTGGGTGGCGGACTTGCGTACGAATAAGCGCGGCCGGGTTGATGTTGACTTTGTAACTTCTGACCAGCGAGGGCTTTTTACCGTTATCGCCCAGGGGCTTCGTAAAGACGGAACGCCTTTCTTTGGTAGTTGTGAATTCAGGGTGGGAGAGGAATAGCTACAAGCCCGCCAGCGTCTCAAAGAGCTCTCCACTATCGATCAGGGCTCCCTCTTCCATGATGAGGAAAATGTCCTGATCACGCCCCGTGGGCATATATTTACGCTCAGCGGAATACAGCTTAGGGCTCACGCCTTCTGCTTTCATGCGGGCAAACATCTCCTTGGGCGGGAGATCAGTTATGGTAAAGTCAATGCTGGTTGGTCCGTCGAGGAGAATGCCCCGCATTTCAATTTTGTCTGGTCCGGTTTTGTAGGTTCTCAGATCATTAGGCCGGCGATGAACCAGGTATTCTATCTTTTCAATGACTCCGGCAAACACGATTTGGGAAAATTGCAGGATGAATCCATCTGCTCGCCCGGGCTGCTCTTCCTTCATCTTTTGCCAGCTTCCGGCATCAATTCCGTTGACACTTAGGAATTTGACGAACTGATCGGTTACCTCCTCAAGCTCGCTCTTTCGCAGTCTTCTAAATTTCGTTTCTTTCATGGTTTGCCAAACAAGCCCGGCATTGTGTAGTTTTGCAGCTCAGGAAGAATTTTTACTTCCGACTGATCTAATACAGCTTGAGCATGTTTGATATCCCTGATTTTGGTAGCGGTGCCGTTTGGCTTTCTTTGCTAACCCTTACTTTTCTGGAGATCGTTCTCGGTATCGATAACATTATCTTCATTTCTATCGCATCGGACAAGTTGAAGTCTGAAGCAGACCGCAAGCGGGCCACTAATATTGGACTGATACTAGCAATGGTACTACGTATCGTGCTACTGTTCGGCGTCTCCATCCTGGTCGCTATGGAAGAACCCTGGTTTAGCTTTGACTGGGGCTGGGCAGCTGGTGGTTTCAGCGGTCAAAGCCTGATTCTGATCGCCGGTGGTATCTTTCTCTTGTATAAATCCACTTCGGAGATTCGGCACAAACTGGAAGGAGAAGAAGATCACGCCGGTGCCGGAGCTGGCAAAGGAGGAGCTACGCTAACCTCCGTAGTCGTTCAGATTACCATCATCAACATTGTCTTTAGCTTTGACTCCATCCTTACGGCGGTAGGGATGACGAACGGACTATATGGTGCCTTGATCGTGATGATCATTGCTGTTGTGGTCTCCGTTTTGATCATGATGCTCTTTGCAGTTCCCGTCGGTAACTTCGTCAACAAGAACCCAACGGTCCAGATGCTTGGCCTGGCCTTCCTTATTCTGATCGGCTTTATGCTGATTGCTGAAGGCGCTCACCTGGGCGATCTGGTTGTTTTTGACTCTCATGTCGGGACCGTTCCAAAGGGCTATCTCTACTTCGCCATTGCGTTCTCTCTGATGGTGGAATTCCTGAATATGCGTATCCGTCCAGGAAAGAAGAGTAAGCACGTTGAGCTGAATACCTACGCGGCTGAAGAAGCCGCTGCGCAAAAAGAAGGGTAGTACTGGCCCATATCGGTTCTGTTGTACCCTTTAGCGTGAATTAAGAACTAAAAAGGCATGCGACTCCCAGGGAGGGGAGCGCAGTCCGGCAGCGCGTGCGTGGTAGCCTTAAGGGAAGTCCGGATCTCCATCCGCTGGTTTTCTTTCTGGTTTGCGAGTACGGCGGCCCAGCCCGGGTATTCATCGCATAAAAAAAGCGGTCAACAATCATCAGCTCCTTCTCTGAAGGATAAGGTGATGATTGTTGACCGCAATGCTTTTACGGCAGAAGAATTGCTCTATTCTTCCTCGATGGTATTAAGCTTCTTTTCCAGTTCAGCGTCAGCTTCTTTTGCCCTCGTTTTCTTCTTGGCAGCGTCGCTTTTCTTGCGCTTCTTGGGTTGAATCATAACGTTCATCCGTCGCTTCTCCATTTTTGGCATTGCCTCAGCAGTACCAACATCTTCCAACTCCTTCATAAAACGAAGCAGGAGCAGTTCACCACGGTCTTTAAAGACAATCGAACGACCCCGGAAGTGTACGTAAGCTTTTACTTTGGCACCGTCTTCCAGAAACTCGCGTGCGTGACGAAGCTTGAAATTAAAGTCATGGTCACCCATGTTTGGGCCGAAGCGAACTTCTTTAACGACGGTTTTAACCGTGTTCGCTTTCAATTCCTTTTCCCGTTGCTTTTGCTGGTAAAGGAACTTTTTATAGTCAATGATCTTCGCAACGGGGGGCACTGCATTCGGGCTGATTTCAACCAGGTCCAACGCCATGTCCCGTGCCCAGCCTTTAACCTGGCGGGTATCATAAACATTCCCGGCAGAGATGTCCTCTCCGAGCTCAGCGGCAATATCCGCTACATTATCTCCGACTAATCGAACTTCCGGAACCCGCAACATATCATTGATGCGGTGTTTCGGTGCAGTATCTTCTCTGCGGAAAGTGCGTCTACGGCCGCCGCCTCTTCTTCTACCCAATACTTTGGTATTTATTTAAAAATGGGGTGCTGCCCAGTGTGCGGGCAAAAACCTTGTTAGGAAAATGTACTATAAGAGAAGGTACAGGCAAGAAAATAGTTCCCGATTTATCCCTTAACTCTCGTAAAAATAAGGTGAGCCGGAGAGAAATCCCTCCGGCTCACCCAAAAAATTATAGAAATAGCAATACTTAGCGCAGGGCTATTCTTCTACGTCGGAGCCAACGGCTTCGTTTTGCGTGATGCTCAGACCATCCTCATCTTCATTAAGAACGGCGATGAGCTTACTGCCTCCTTCGGGGTTATTGTTCAGAATGAACTCCGCCAGCGGATCTTCGATGTACTTCTGAATCGCGCGGTGAAGAGGGCGGGCACCGAACTGCGGGTCAAAGCCTTTTTCAGCAACGAACTTCTTGGCCGCTTCGTCCAGCTCCAGGCTGAATTCCAGTCCGTCAAGACGCTTGTACAAATCAGACAGAGCAATATCGATGATCTTGAAGATTTCCTCCTGACCGAGGCTGTTGAAGATTACAACGTCATCGATCCGGTTCAGGAATTCCGGAGAGAAGGTACGCTTCAGGGCATTGTTGATGACCGCTTTGCTGTTCTCCTCTGCGTTCTCCGTCCGGGCTTTAGTGGCAAAGCCTACTCCCTGACCAAAGTCTTTCAACTGGCGGACACCAATGTTGGAAGTCATGATGATCATCGTGTTCTTGAAGTCCACTTTACGGCCCATACCGTCCGTCAACTGCCCGTCGTCCAGTACCTGCAACAGGATATTGTATACATCGGGGTGAGCCTTCTCGATCTCATCGAGCAGAATCACGCTGTAGGGCTTGCGGCGTACTTTTTCAGTGAGTTGACCACCTTCTTCGTAGCCAACGTATCCGGGAGGGGCACCAATCAGGCGGCTGACGCTGAATTTCTCCATGTACTCAGACATGTCAATTCGAATCAGACTGTCTTCGCTGTCGAAAATGTACTTAGTGAGTACTTTGGCCAGCTCCGTCTTACCAACGCCCGTAGGGCCAAGGAAGATGAACGTACCAATTGGCTTCTTAGGATCTTTAAGACCTACGCGGTTACGCTGAATGGCTTTGGTTACTTTTTCGATAGCGCTATCCTGACCGATCACGGACCCTTTCAGGTCTTCTGCCATGCCGACGAGCTTCTTGCTCTCATTCTGAGCAACCCGGTTCACGGGGATGCCGGTCATCATAGACACTACCTCGGCAATGTCGTCTTCCTCAACGGGGTAGCGGCGGGTCTTGGATTCTTCTTCCCACTTTACCTTAGCCTCTTCGAGCGAACGCTGCAGCTTGCTTTCCTTGTCGCGCAGGTCAGCGGCACGTTCGTACTGCTGGTTCTTTACGGCCAGGTTCTTCTGCTCCCGTACTTCCTCAATCTCTCCTTCTACCTGCTCAATGTGCTCAGGGACGGTGATGTTTTTGAGGTGAGTGCGTGCACCAACTTCGTCGAGTACATCGATGGCTTTGTCCGGCAGGAAGCGATCCGTAATGTAGCGGTCGCTGAACTTCACACAGGCTTCGATGGCTTCGTCGGAGTAGTTCACATTGTGAAACTCTTCGTACTTGGACTTGATGTTGTTCAGGATGTGAACGGCCTCCTCCGCGCTTGGCGGGTTAACCAATACCTTCTGGAAACGACGGTCAAGGGCACCATCTTTTTCGATGTGCTGGCGGTACTCATCCAGCGTGGAAGCTCCAATACATTGGAGTTCACCCCGGGCAAGGGCAGGCTTAAAGATGTTGCTGGCATCAAGCGAGCCGGTGGCACCACCGGCACCAACAATCGTGTGAATTTCGTCAATGAAGAGAATTACGTCACGGCTTTTTTCCAGCTCAGTCATAATGGCCTTCATCCGTTCTTCAAACTGCCCCCGATACTTCGTGCCGGCCACCAGGGCGGCGAGGTCGAGCATCACAATGCGCTTGTCGAAGAGTGTCCGGCTCACTTTTTTCTCCTTAATGCGGAGGGCAAGACCCTCAACGATGGCCGTTTTACCAACACCTGGCTCACCGATGAGGATGGGGTTGTTCTTCTTGCGACGGCTCAGGATCTGACTGACCCGCTCAATTTCGGTTTCCCGGCCAATAATGGGATCGAGCTTGTTGTCATCCGCCAGGGCTGTAATGTCCCGGCCAAAGTTATCAAGTACAGGGGTGCGGCTTTTACTGCCACCACCGGGGCCACCTTTACGCTGGCCTCCCTGAAAGTTGCCACGGCCCTGATCGCCGTCGTCTTCAAATTGGTCACCGCCATCATCAGGAGCCTGACCCATGGGGAGGTCCATGTCTTCGGTGAAGTCTTTTTCGTCTTTCACGTAATCGAGTTCTGCTTTATAAATGTCATACTCTACTTCAAACTGACGGAGGATTTTAGCCGCCGGCAACTCTTTGTTGCGAAGAATAGAGAGTATCAGATGTTCGGGGCTGACAATCGTTGTCTTCAATGCCTTAGCCTCCAGAAAAGTTACTTTCAGGACGCGGTCCGCCTTATCGTTAAGCGGGAGTTGAGAGATGGTATTGCCGCTGGTCTGGCCACTGTTTCGCTGAATATTCTCGCGGATAGTGTCCTTCAACGCCTGGATATCAACGGCCAGGTTCCGTAATACGCGGTTTGCCAGGCTGTCCGGCATACTCAAAACACCCAGCAAAAGGTGTTCGGGGCCCACGTAGGCATGTCCCAGTTTTTCGGCTTCAATTTTGCCGCGGGCCATGGCCTTCTTTATTTCAGGACTGAATTCCTTTCTACTTGGATTCATTTTTATAAATTTTCTTTGGTTGGGGAAAGATAACGGGGCGCGGACGCTGGTGCAAGCAATGTTGAAAAACAGCAACGTTCCTAACATCGTCTTTCGTCAAATATAGGCTGTAATAAACGTGCCAGATGACGACTACTGACAAATAAACCTGACATTTCGCCGGTTTGCGGACAATTTGTACGGGACTTCGACAGCTTATTTGATGGGAACAATAAAGCCTAACTTTAGTTGGAGGAAAAATCGGCAAATTCTGATGAATGGTCCGGCTTTTGTTAGCTTTCCACTGATTTAGTCAAAAAAACTACCTTTGCGCCAAATAAAAAGATTATGAAATTCAGCCTCGATAAACAAGAACGCTACACGCTCATTAAGCCCGAAGAAGACAACCTCAACTCCGCCGTAGCGCCACAGTTGAAGTCCGAATTCGTCATTCTGGCTAATGAAGGGATCAATAACCTGATCCTTGATCTGAGCGCGGTAAAGTACGTTGACAGCTCAGGACTAAGCGCTATTCTAACGGCGCGCAGACTCTGGACCAACCTGGGCACCTTCGTCGTTACCGGCGTAGACCACCCCGCCGTGCAGCGTCTGGTGGAGATCTCTAAAGTAGACTCCGTACTAACGATTTTGCCAACGGTTTCCGAATCCAGCGACTTCATTATGATGGAGGAACTGCAGCGGGATCTTCAGGGAGACGGCGAAGAGTAGGGGACGATTCCCTGCTTGAGCAGCCCTTAGCGGTCAACAATTTGCTGGCGGCCTACCTTTTACGTCAAAGGGTAGCCTGCCGGCAAATTGTTGGCCGTTTTCAGTTTTAGCGGGCTTAAGCAACTTTACACCAAGGTCAGCCATTGTTCCTGGCAAGCACAAAACTATCTCCGGATGCGATTCGAATTAATCATCCTTGGCACCAGCGGGGCAGTGCCCGCTTACGGCCGGCACTGCTCGGCGGTTTTCCTGCGTTCGGAGACGACGGATGTACTCATTGACTGTGGTGAAGGGACGCAGTTTCAACTCCAGGCCGCTGGCCTGGGAATGGGGAAGGTGTCCACCATCCTGATCTCTCACTTACACGGAGACCATTACTTTGGCCTGCCAGGCCTGCTTAGCAGCCTGGCGCTCAACGGCAGACGGGAACCTCTGCGCATCATCTCCCCACTGCCCCTGCGCCCGCGCCTGGAAGCGCTCTTTGAACTGGACCGCTTTCCCATGCCCTATGAACTCACTTTTGAGACCTTCGCGGCGGAAGAACCGACCCGCCTGCCGGACATCGAAGAGCTTGAAGTGACGGCTTTCCCCCTCCGGCACCGGGTACTGACTAACGGTTACTTGTTGCGGGAAAAGCAGCGCCCGGCAAACATCATCAAAGACCAGATCGCTGCGCACGATATTCCCTGGACGGCCATCGCCGCCATCAAAAACGGTGGAGACTTTATAACGGCAAGCGGCGAACTCATCCCGAATCAGGAATTGACCCTCCCTGCTCCCGGGCCCAGAAGCTTCGCCTACTGTTCGGATACGGTTTACTTCCCGGAACTGGCTGAAGTGGTGCAGGGGGTGGATTTGCTTTATCATGAAGCGACTTTCCTCCATGATATGCAGGAGGACGCCCTCAAAAAAGGACACGCCACGGCCCTGCAGGCCGCTACCGTTGCCCGTGATGCAGCCGCAGGACAGCTCATCATGGGGCATTTCAGTAGCCGATACCCGGATTTGTCCGCTCATGAAGCCGAAGCCCGCAAAGTGTTTCCCAATAGCCATGCTGCCCGGGACCTGTGGCGCTTTGAAGTGGCTTTCGCGGGGCGGGGGTAGGGGGGGCAGGTTGCAGGGGGCAGGTTGCAAGTTGCAGGGGGCAAGTTTCAGGGTGCAAGTTTCAAGTTGCAAGTTGTAGGGTACAGGGTTGCAGGAGGCAAGTTTCAGGTTTCAGATTGCGACCTGTACCTTGCAACCCGCAACCCGCAACCCGCAACCTGCAACCTGCAACCCATAACCCACAACTTCCAACCTATGAAAACTTTCCCCGACAACTTCCTCTGGGGCTCCGCCACCTCTGCCTATCAGATTGAAGGGGCCTGGCAGGCCGATGGCAAGGGACTTCACATCTGGGACGTCTTTAGTCATACTCCCGGCCGTACGGCCAGAGGGGACAATGGAGATCGTGCCTGTGATCATTACAACCGCTATCCGGAAGACATCGCCCTGATGGCCAAAATGGGCCTGAAAGCCTACCGGTTCAGTATCGCCTGGGCGCGCATCCAGCCGGACGGTAAGGGAGCACCCAACCCTGCGGGCATTGCCTTTTATAATAAGCTCATTGATGAACTGCTGGCCAATGGTATTGAGCCCTGGATTACCCTGCATCATTGGGACCTGCCAGTAGCCCTTCAACTTGAAGATGACGGCTGGCTCAGTAAGCGCACGACGGATTACTTCGCCGCCTACGCCCGTATCTGCTTTGACTGTTTTGGAGATCGGGTGAAGAACTGGATTACCCTCAATGAGAGTTGGGTAATTGCCACTCTGGGCTTCCATGAAGGTATTTTTGCCCCGGGGCGAAAGTCCGACTCGGAGCCTTACTTAGTCGCTCACCACCTCATCCTTGCCCACGCTAAAGCCGTGAAGGTCTACCGTGAGGAGTTTCAGGCTGCCCAGGGCGGACAAATCGGGATGACCAACAACTGTGATTGGCGAGAACCCAAAACGGACAGTAAAGCTGACCAGGACGCCGCTCAGCGGTCGGTGGAATTTTTCCTTGCCTGGTTTGCGGACCCCATTTACTTCGGTGATTACCCCGCCGTGATGCGGGAAAGGGTGGGGGAGCGCCTGCCGGTCTTTACGGCAGAAGAAAAAGTACTGATCAAAGGGAGCTCCGACTTTTTCGGCCTTAACCACTACAACACCATGTATGCCAGTAACGTGGAGCCCGGGATAACCGTGGACAACTACGTGTACGCCAATGCCGGTGTTTTCAAAGATCAACAGGTGGCGCTTACGGCGGATCCCGACTGGGAACTGACCGATATGCAGTGGCCGGTAGTGCCGTGGGGACTGGGCAAGCTGCTGCTCTGGATCAGCGACCGCTACAATAATCCGCCGATTTACATTACCGAGAATGGCTGTGCTACTCCGGACATTGTGAAGGAAGGCAGCGTTGAAGACCCCCGACGGATTTCCTTCCTGAACGGCTATCTGGGCTCCGTTCATGATGCCATCACGGCCGGGGCGGATGTCCGGGGCTATTTCGTTTGGTCATTGATGGACAACTTCGAGTGGGCCAGCGGCTACGACAAACGTTTTGGCATGATCCACATCGACTTTGAGACGATGGAGCGGATTCCCAAGAGTTCGGCGAGCTGGTATGCGGAGGTGATAAAACAGAACAGTCTGGAAGGGTAAGCCGGATGTGCAGACTAAAGCCCGCCCAGCGAGTTCTTGAACAAGTAGACCTGTGATATGGAGTTGGTTGTAAGGACGCTAAGCAGTCGGCAGGCTGGAGAGTGCTCTCATAAATTCGTTATCCCTCGTACCTTCCCACCGTGAAAACCATCACCGTCAAAATCAGTAACCAGGGGATTCGTTATGGCAGTGGAACAATTCCCTGGACGGACACGAACCTGCCCGCCGGGAGCTTTCGCTTTCGGGAGCGGGAGGAGGTGTTTTGGGAACTGGCGATGACGGCCTACGACAAGGCTTCCGGCCGGCTGGTAGTCCGGGTGCTGGATTATGAAGCGGAGCCGGAGGGCTTTAAGGCCGAGCGGAAGATGAATAGTCCCGTGCGGCAACTTTGGCTGGCGCCCCTGGAGGAAGCACCCCTTAAGGCACAGCTGGCTTATTATCAGGCAGGGCCGTTGGCCCGGTTATTAGCAACTCCCATTGCTTCCGCAACTTCTCGTGGACCTGCGGCCGCGGCCCCAAAAGCGGAAGATTGGGAGGTGCCTTCTTCTACCCGAAGCGTTTCTTTCTCGGTGCCGCTGCTTGAGCTAACTTTCGTCAACGGAGGAGTGAAGGGAAGTGTACAGTTACCGGGACTGACGGATCCAGCAGACTTTAGCATACCCAATGACCATGTCGTTGCTGAGTTTAACACGATCAAACCTTTTTTCGTAAAGGCATTAAAGCGGAAGACCATCAGTGTAACGGCTGAGGTTCTGTTTACCAATGACGAGCCAGAACTAAGATCCGCCCGTTCGCCGCAGATTGATCGTATTGACGATAACATGCTGGAGGTTTTTCGTGCGCGAGGAGTCCGGCAATTGCTTACTCCAGATCGAATCACGACGGTTGACAAAAGCCTCTTCACCCCCGAAGATGTTTTTGAGAGCCTTGACGATAATGAACTCGGCAAAGCCATTTTGCCGCAGGATGGTCTCGACCTGCTGAACGAAATCCTGCGCCACAAAAAGGTCAGGAATGCCCGGCAGTTGGAATTTCTGGCCGGCCGCCTTCATCGGCAAGACCGTAAACTCCGCTTCGTACTTTCCCCGAAATTTGGCTTCGTCTTCGTCGCCGAAGGACAGGAAGGCCGTCATTTCATCCTTGAGTTACTCGACTCTAACGCTACTTACGTCTGGAGCCTGCCGCTGGAATGGCGAACGCTTGATGAGCAGTTCCGGGCCGTAGAGAAAGAGATTGCTGCCGTCGCCAGCATCGGGCGCGGGCAATATCGCCGCACGCTGCACTTTGAGCATGAGTTTTGGTTCGTTATCCACGAATCAGCGGACTCGGCGCTCGTCGGTGGTTTCCCGCGCTGGAAGAACCGGTTGTTGGAGGGGTTGGGGTGAGTGGAGATCTATCTCTCCCGCTGATGTAACTGCTTCTCCTGCAAAGGCTCGAGCTCAAGAAAGTCGTCTTCGTCTATCTCTGACTCAATAAAGGGCTCCGGTCGGGCAAAAGCCACGTCGACGGGTATCCGGAATTGAATGTTTTTTCCCCGCTTTCTGGGGTACTCCAGGTAAAACTCCCACTCGATGCTATTCGGGAACTGCCGGTAGGTGGCAGGTAGTGTTCCTAAGGGGAAAGGCAGCGGGACGCGGAAGTGTTTTCCCACCCGAACGGCGGCGTCACGAATGCGGACATTTTTTTTGAATAGATCTGTTGTTAGTATATCATCACCCGCCCCAATGACTTCCCTGATCCGAAAGCCGATCCAGGCATCGAGAAATTCCTCGCCGGCACCACGGGGCTCCAGGTGGAGGTGAGGGAAGCCTTTATGGTCCGTTCTTATCTCTGCCAGCAGGTGGCCAAAGAGATGACGGCCCACGTAATCGCCCTCAAGCATGTACAGGAAAGGCAGGAAACCAAGCAGAATAATCAAGGGGACGTAAGACGCGTCCGGCATGAGCATAGATGATGCAAAAAGAATTGCCATAAGGAAAAGCCACCAGCTGCGATCTTTGCCGTTCAGCAGTATTTGCCGGCCCGCAATGCGGTAGCGGGCATCTCCGCGGGAAACAGTAAAGGGGAATATCTCTTCTTTGAACCCAAAGGTTGACAGACCGTAAGTAGTGCCACCGAAATCGCGGAGGTAGGCATCTCCTGATTTCTCGTTTCGAATCCGGCTGGGGAATAATCTGACCTCCAGCTTATGGTCAATGCTAAAGCCCGGCCCTTTGAAGTCAAAATTGTCGAGCGGTTTGGCAAAAACAAAGGGGAGATAATTGGTGCCGGCTTTCAATTCCAGATCATTGCCGATGGTGGTTTTTTGATCGCCCATCCGGAGCTCAATGCGCCAGACGGCCAACTTGCCGGGGATGTCAATTCTTAGCTGGCCGCTCACAATATCCCCCACCAGAAATTCTCCGTCAGCTTTACTGAGATCGTCAAGGGTGATTTTTATGTCCTTTGCGGTTACCATTCAGGGGGAATATAGGGCGCAGCAGTTATGGAAGAGGATTGAATTAGACGAAGGTATTTATTACCCGGACAAAAGCAGTGCATTGGCTACGGCGGATGCTCAGAAGATCCACCGTAAGCCATTTACCCAGCTATAGGTAGTGTTTGGAACATCCGGTAAATCACGGCTTACCCGGGCATCGTGGGTGAGGCTGTATTGGGTCGTGAACCGGATGCGGTTGGTGATGGTCAGTTGGACGGAAAGGACGGAAGAAAGCCGGGTGTCTTTGAAGTTGGGCAGCCGGGGCTGGTAGTAAGTGGTACTGGCCAGAGTAAGGTTGGCCAGCGGACTGGCAGAAAGGGTGAGGTAGCTGCTCAGGCGATGATCCCGGTAAGTAATATTTACACCAGCCAATTCATCATATTCGTACATGTACAACAAGCCAAGGTAGGCGCGTCGACCTTCTCTTTTGTATAAGCGCCGCCGGATACCGGTGCCCGTAAGGAAACGAAGGTTAAGCCGTAGCTTTTCGTTGTACTGTACCTGGGCGAAGCTCTCCCAACGCCAGGGGTCTTTGAGTTCGTAACCATAGCGGAAGTGGCCAAAGCCGGCGTTGACTGCGTTATCGCCACTCACCTGAACGAGTTGATAATCCGCCAGGAAAAGGACATTGCCACGCTGGCCCAGCCGGTCCAGCCGCAGGCTCCCCTTGAGGGTAGTGACCAGTGAAGTATTTTTATTGATGTTGCCGCCCAGGTCCAGTTGTCCGTACCAGCCTAGAGTGTCAAGCTTTTTACGCTTATCCTCGATGTTGACGATCTGGGCGTTGACGATGATGGGAAACAAGAAAGAACAGAGAATCAGGGCGCGGACGCGGGTGCAGGGAAAGCCCCCAAAAAGCAGGGTTAAGGGGCTTGATCTATGGATAGAAGGCATTGTTCGGGGTATCAGTGGGATACCTCAAAGATAAGAAAAGACCCTCGTTGAGGAGCTCCCGCTCCGAAACACCCGAGCGCGAAGCGCGAGTTATGATCTAAGCCCGAAGAGTCGCTTTCTGCTTGGATACAAAAGGTACCCCCATCCATTGAGCAGCGCCGAAAAGCAGGCCGCTGAAGAGCAGGTTAGCCAGCAGGCTGTTAACCAGAAATGGAAGCCCGGCGGCAAAAGCTGCCATTAAGCCGGCAGCAGTTTTGGGGTACATCAGGCCACCGGCCCAAACGCCAAAATTGGTAACCAGAAAAAATACCAGAGTAGCACCAACGGCTGCTCCTCCTACCCTTAACCAGGAGAAAGATCGGCTTCGGAGGACTCCCATACCCAGTAGAATCATAAGCATAAGGCCACCATATACCCAGGGGCTTACGCCTAAGTAGAAACCTTCATAATACTGACCATACACCACATTGTTGAGCACCAGATCACTCAGGTAAAAAGCAACAAGTGGCACCGCTACGGCCAGCCATTTTTTAGGAAGAGCTGCAGCTCCAAACAATGCCATAGCTCCTACAGGCACAAAATTAGGCGGGTGCGGTAGTAGGCGGCTTCCAGCAGCCAGTACAATCAGGCCAATGAGAAGGAGTAGGGTAGGGCGACTGGTTTCTTTGGTCATTCTTCGGGTCTTTTGACACCGCAAATATAAGCAGAGGGAACTTGGAGGAATACATGGTGAGTTTAATATTCAGAGTACCAGTCAAGGTCAGGCGCAGGCGGCTCTGTAAGTAAGCTGTTCAAAAGAGAACATTACATTTTCTCCCGCTATGCAAGAAAAATGTTAGCTTTAAAAGTCTGTAATGGTGGTTTGAAAGTCCGATAAATTTAACACTACTCAGATGAGATAATTGACTACCCAAAGTCATTACGTTGTGGCCGGTATGGGCTTTCTAAACAGTATTTTGGGTTCGGCTCAGGCGATCATGTCTTCACAAAACTATACAAGTAAGGCGCTTTATGTGACCCGCCCGAATAGTGTTTCTCATGACGTGCCAACCGCCCTGAAGCAAGCATTCGCCGTTGAAAACTACTCCGGTTAAGAGATTCCCCGAGGATCGCCTCATGAACCTTTTGGAGCTCCTTAATGGTGAATCTTTCCGGTAGCATGTTTACCCCCACCAAAATAGTGTCGAGGTTATTCCGGAGGGTCAACAGTGCTTTATGCACGATTTGCTCATGATCAAACAACAGTTCCGGTAGTTTATCAATGGCGTACCACTCCAGCGAGTCCGACAGTTCATCAGGAGTAGGTTGGACCTTTGTATAATCAATCAGACTATAATAGCCAACGGATACGAAACGCTCCAGCATCCAGGGGACGTCCTCCGGGTCTGTACCGTTTGCCCGCAGAATGGTTCGCATCACGTCGGGCTGGTTGCGTTCTATACTCCCGAAAGTATGAAACTGTTCCAGGTGGATATGCTCCAGCCCGGTCCTTTCCCGCAAGCCCTTAAGAACGGCCCGGTCCAGATCTTCGTCTTTTCCCACAAAGCCCCCCGGCAAAGCGAACCAACCCGTGTTATGGTACTCGAGCAGGAGAATTTTCAACTCCTCTCCGGAAAAACCAAAGATGACAATGTCAAAAGCCAGATGAGGTAAAAATTTCGTGGTTCGTATGTCTTGCATAGAAGAGCGATTAAGCGGTTGCCATGGTAAGGAATTTTTTCGAGAGTAGGGCTGCAGGTGAAACTATTGTTGCGAAACGCAACAATAGGGGTTATATTTACCACTTTGATAGATTAAAATTCGATCATGACACGATTAATAAGTCTTATTGCACTTCTTTTTTTGGCGGGCGCGCAGGTGCAGGCTCAGTTAGTGACGAGCAATGATGCCGCCATTACGACCACCGAAAGTGGCCAGGTCCAGGGCTATATCAGTAATGATATCTTCACTTTCAAGGGCATTCCTTACGGCCAGGCCAAACGGTTTATGGCCGCCACCAGGCCTTCCCCCTGGGAGGGTGTTCGCAGCTCCCGTACCTACGGTCCGGTTGCTCCGCTACTTACACCAACCACTACCGTTCAGGACGAAAGCGAATTCGTCTTTGACCACAACTGGGGATATACTAGCGAAGATTGCCTGGTACTCAACGTCTGGAGCCCCGGCCTGAAAGATGGTCGCAAACGCCCCGTCATGTTTTGGATTCACGGTGGAGGGTTCACTTCTGGTTCTTCGCAGGAACTTCCTTCCTACGATGGAGAGAACCTGGCGCGCTCGGGCGACGTCGTCGTGGTATCCATCAACCACCGACTTAACGTTCTAGGCTTCCTCGACCTTTCCGCCTACGGAGACGAATACGCTGCTTCAGCCAATAACTCCGTTATGGATATGAAGCTGGCACTGGAATGGGTTAGGGATAACATCGGAAACTTTGGTGGAGACCCCGACAACGTGACTATTTTCGGCCAGTCAGGAGGAGGAGCGAAGGTGAATACTCTTATGTCTATGCCCTCCGCAAAAGGCCTTTTCCATAAAGCCATTAACCAGAGTGGTTCCTTCCGCTCGAATATGCTCACTAAAGAGACGACGCAGCGGATTGCTGCCGCTACTTTAAAGGAATTGGATATTCCGGCAGCCGAAGTTAATCGCCTGCAGAATCTTCCCTTCGCCGAACTTGCAGAGGCCTCCAGTCGGGCCCTCAAGACGGTTGAAGGAGAACTACGTGCTGCCGGTAAGGAGGTTGGTGGTTTTGGCCTCGGTTGGGGGCCAAGCGTTGATGGCGCTATTTTACCTTACCAGTACTCAAGTGATGAGGCATTGTCATTGGCCAGGGATATTCCGTTACTGATCGGCACGGTTAAAAACGAATTTATGCCATTTATGAACGGTGCACTGTCTGCGGCTCCCGAAGCAACGATCATGGAGCGTATCAAACAACAGCACGGCGACCGCGCGGCTGATTTTGTCGCAGCCGTAAAGGCTGCTTACCCGGAACAAAGAGTTCCTTCAGACCTGATCGACGTTGACGTCATGTTCCGGATGGGCGCAGTAGCCCAGGCAGATACTAAAGCAAGTCTCTCCGGTGGCGCCCCGGTGTACATGTACCTGTTTACCTGGCAGTCGCCCGTGATGGGCGGCAAATACAAAGCGATTCATTGCGTGGAGGTCCCTTTTACCTTCAACACCACTGACCTGGCCAGAAACATGACCGGAGGCGGTCCTGAAGCCAGAACTCTGGCGGCGAAGGTCAGTCAGGCCTGGATAAACTTTGCTCGCTTTGGCAACCCCTCACAAGCCGGATTACCACGTTGGGAACACTATACTACGGAGAAAGGAGCAACCATGATGATCGATAAGGAGTGGCAACTCCGATACCATCCGGACAAGGCTTTTCTCGATTTTAACCGCCAGAAAGGCAGATAGCCCTCCACCTTTTTCAGTGGATATGTTTTAAATCTTTCTGAGCTGACTGCTCCGCAGTCCTGATGTTATCTGGCAAAGCAGTAAAACCAAGCAAAGCCCTTGCTACCTGAGTTATTTTATAAGGTAAATAAAGGATATCGGGGCTCGCAAAAGGTCGCGAACGGAAAGTTTAAACGGGTTCAGTAAGCCCATTTCAATACTCAAAATTTAACCTGCAGCTAAATGCATATACTTTCTTACCTACAACTTTTAAGCTTCGTTGCCTTAAGCACTTTGGTCGCCTCGTGCGGCGGGCCGGAATTTATCGAAACCCAAGGCACTGATTTCAACCTGGTTACTAATACTGATGGTGCTCAACTTGGCTATTCACCTGAATCCGGCGTTACGATCCTGACCGTTGACAACAAGGCTTTCAAAGACCTGAATAAAAATGGTACGCTCGACCCTTACGAAGACTGGCGGCTAAGCGTTGATGAGCGCGCTACCGATCTGGCCGCCCGTATGAGCATTGAGCAGATCGCCGGGCTGATGTTGTACAGCGGTCACCAGCGCATTCCCGGTGGGGGCTTTCGCGGGTCTACTTATGGCGGTAAACCCTACGCGGAAAGCGGCAAGGAGGCTTATGAGCTGAGCGATCAGCAGATTACTTTCCTTACGGAAGACAACCTCCGTCACGTACTGTACACAAGTGTAGAGAGCCCCGCTGTTGCTGCCCGCTGGAACAACAATGCCCAGGCGTTGGTAGAAGGAATCGGTCTTGGCATCCCGGCCAATAATAGCTCTGACCCCCGCCACCAGGCGGAGAATAACGATGAGTTCAACATTGGCGCCGGTGGAGACATCTCCCGCTGGCCCAACGCCCTGGGTATCACCGCCAGCTTTGACCCTGAGCTCATGCTGGAATTCGGAGAGATTGCCTCCAGCGAGTACCGCGCCCTCGGTATCGCTACGGCGCTGTCTCCCCAGGTAGACCTGGCGACTGACCCGCGCTGGTACCGTTTTAACGGCACCTTTGGCCCTGACCCCACACTGGCTACTGACATGGCCCGCGCTTACGTGGACGGTTTTCAAACCACGAGATCAGCCAACGGGTGGGGCAATGAGAGCGTCAACGCGATGGTCAAGCACTGGCCCGGCGGCGGTACCGGAGAGGCCGGCCGTGATGCACACTACGGCTTCGGGAAGTTTGCGGTTTTCCCTGGCAACAACCTGGCGGACCACCTGAAGCCTTTTGTCGATGGAGCCTTTAATCTCAAAGGGGGGACTGGATCCGCTTCGGCGGTGATGCCCTACTACACAATCTCCACCGGGCTGAATCCCAGCGGCGAGAACGTAGGTAATGCCTTCAGTGCTTACTTCATTAACGACATGCTGCGAGGCAAATATGGCTACGACGGCGTGATCTGTACTGATTGGGGCGTTACCCGTGAAGACGGCGGAATGGCCCAATTCGGAGCTACGCCCTGGGGGGTGGAAGGGCTTACCGAAGCGGAACGTCATTACCGTGTCCTGCTGGCGGGGTGTGATCAGTTTGGCGGCAATAACGCCTCCGGGCCGGTCATTGAAGCCTACAAAATGGGCGTGAAAGAAATGGGCGAAGAAGCTATGCGTAAGCGGATGAATCAGTCTGCTGTGCGCCTGCTGAAGAACATCTTCAATGTCGGTCTTTTTGAAAACCCTTACCTCGACGTGGCGAACACGGAAGCGACCGTGGGTAAGCCTGAATTCATGGAAGCTGGTTACAAAGCTCAATTACGGTCGTTGGTGCTGCTGAAGAACAAAAACAACGTGCTGCCGCTTAGAAAGACCACCAGGGTTTACGTGCCGGAGCGCTACAACCCGCCAACGCAGGGCTTTTTTGGCCCGGGCACGCCCGGGGGCTGGGCCGCTCCTGTGGATTCGGCTTTGCTGGACAGATATGTGACACCCGTGACTACCGCCGCAGAGGCGGACGTTGCCGTCGTGTTTATCACCGACCCGCAGAACGGCAGAACGGCGGGCTATAGCGCGGAATTGGCAGAGTCTGGTGACAATGGCTTCCTGCCCATCAGCCTGCAATACGACGCCTACCGGGCTGCCGAGGCCAGGGATCCCTCGCTGGCAGGAGATTCCCGTGAGCAGGACGTACTGAACCGTACGTACAAAAACAAGCTGGCCAAGATTACCAATCGGTCGGACCTGGAGCTGGTCCTGAAAACCGCACGCGAGATGGGCAATAAGCCTGTAGTGGTGGTGCTCAGCCTGAGTAATCCTACCGTGGTCGCAGAGTTTGAAAAAGAGATCGAAGGTTTGCTGATCGACTTTGGGGTGCAGCGCCAGGCGGTGCTGGACGTGCTGGCGGGTAAGGAAACTCCTTCTGGTCTGTTACCGTTACAGATGCCCGCCAATATGATAACCGTTGAGAAACAGTTCGAGGATGTACCACTGGACATGGATCCACATGTAGACGCTGCAGGACACGCCTACGATTTCGGCTTTGGAATGAATTGGGACGGAGTTATTCAGGATGAACGGACGGCCAGGTACTCCAAAGCCCAAACCTTGCGTTAAGCATTTTTGCGAAGCCTGCAACATACACTGCTTTCTCGTTCTAAACCCTGCACCTGCGTCCGCGCCTGATTCTACTGAGTGTGGAATGCGGGCGCGGACGCAGGTGCAGGGGAAAGACGAAGGAGCGGTGTTATTAACCGGTGATTATTCTCTTACTCTGGCGACGGAATAGAGCCCTCCACAAGGCTATCCTGCATCCACCTGACTACATATAATGGATAAATTAAAATCTTTCCTCACCAGTAAGTATATCCTTTGGGTAATTCTGGCAATCCCCGGAATTCTACTCACCAGGAATTACCTGAGTAGCGGCATCAGCTACGATCAGATTATGCACATCACCGGCGAATTAGCCGGACGGATGCTGATTGTCAGTCTCGTAGCCACTCCCGTCTCCTTGCTGTTTCCCAAGGCCAAAATAGTAGGTTGGCTCATGCGGAATCGTCGTTTCTTTGGGGTAGCGGCCTTTGCTTATACCCTGTTGCACACCATCTTTTACCTTCTGGAGTACTCCCTGGGGCGGATCGTCAATGAGTTTGCCGATATCGCCATCCTAACCGGCTGGATTGCCTTTTTCATCTTTATCCCTCTGGCCATCACGAGTACCGATGCTGCCGTCAGGAGAATGGGCCCTGCCTGGAAAAAGCTTCAGCGGTGGGTTTACCTCGCCGCAATTATGGCCTTTGCCCACTGGGCCCTGTTGGGTTTACAGGGAGAGGGGGGAAGCATGGGCGCTGCCCTTGTGCACTTCGTGCCGGTGATGTTGCTGCAGGTGTACCGGGTTTGGAAGCAACGGCAGCCTAGGCCCTAGCTGCAATCGGTGCTTTCTTGCTCCGGCCCCAGGCGATGAAGGCTGCCAGGCCGATAAGAACAACGTTCATACCGATGGCGGAGAATTCCCCTCTTGAGGCGTGGAAAGCAGCGGCCAGCACCATTACGACCACCAGGCCGTAGGCTGCCCAAACGGTCAGGAATGGCTTGATACGTAAAATGGAGGGCAGTAGCAAACCCAGGCCACCGAGCAATTCGCTTATGCCGATGAACTTCACCAGCGCTACCGGAGTATTGGCGACCCAGGGAAGTGCCTCCACCAGTGCTTCGACGGGTTGAAAGGTTTTCATTGAGCCGGCCATCAGGAACATGAGGCCGAGTAAAGCCTGTGCTATCCACAGGCCGATATTGATTGCTTTGTTGTTGTTCTGGACTGACATTATACCCGAAATTTGTTTGGTTTGATAAGAAATCAGGGGCAATACAACAGGTGTAAGGATGGTAATTGTATTTGCCGGATGAGTTGTTTCCTCCTGTTTCAGTCGGTGGAAAGCTCGTCTGACGACTAAGGTGTATCCTTACATCTGGCACACCGCCAAATTTGGAAGAGTGAAAACCTTTCTTGATTTACACCGGGGCAAAGTTGCGGGTAGGAATTCGGGCAAAAAATAAGATACCTTAAGAAAAAGGAATAGAAAAGGATTGCCCTTCCGGCAGGCCTTAAAGCGTCTGTTACTTATTAGCAAGTTTACGCCTCAGATCACTCAGGTATTCTGGTGTAATGCCAATGTAGGAAGCGATCAGTTTCTGGGGGATCCGTTGTGCCAGGTCGGGGTAAGTTTCGAGGAACTCGAGGTAACGGTCCTCGGCCGTTGCGCACAGCATATTGATGACTCTCTTGTTGGACGCAATGATGCTGTTACGGAACTTGAGATTCATTTCAACCAGCGTATTTTTGTCCAGGCTGTGGAAATTCATGAACTCAGCAACGCGAACAGAAATGACTTCACTGTCTTCGATTGCATCAATAAAAATAGCCGACGGCTTTTTGTTCATGGCGCTATCCAAATCAGTGATCAGCCAGTCTTCGGGAGCAAATTGCAGGATGTGCTCCTTTCCGTTACGGTCGATGACGTAACTTCTCAGGCAACCGCTTAGGACCTGATAACCATAGATGGCAATATCTCCGGAACTCAAAAGGACGTCACCTTTGGATACTTTTCGTGTTTTCCTTTTTTTAGCGTTGAGCATTGCGGGAAATGGATTTGACTTTCAGCGAAAGTATTTCGTGCTCAGCAATGCAACAGACTTTGCACCTTAAAGCACGCTGATTTAAGCGCTGAAAAGTACGCCTAAACGTACACTTCCGAAATTCGGCCGCATCCGTGGTTAGCCCTTCCGCTTTTCTAGCTTAGTGCATACGGGTACTCAGCCAACAGGCGCGATACGGTGCTGATTCAGATCCGGAGCTAATGATAAATTTCCGGGCATGGGTGCTGTAGTAGGAGGCCTTGCCGGGTGGTGGATGAGGGGGGCGACGTGGGGTTGGCTCCCAATGTTGAAGTAAAAGAGTGGGCAGGAACTCGCAGCAGGAAATCAACAATGATTTTCCGGGTGATTGGCCTGAATTGACCATATTCTCAACTAATCCTACTCCTTACTTGTATCCAATGGCAACGAAAAAATCCCGGTAGCATGGAAAATGTGAAGCCCACCATATTGAATGAACAGGAAGCGGAGAAGCTGGAGCGTATCGCTTTTATCCTGAAAACGGTGGCTCATCCTCTGCGGCTGGGTATCGTTCATCTTCTGGAGCAGCACCCACGCCTTAACGTGACGGATATTTGCGCCGCCCTCGGGCCCCGCGCCGAACAATCTCTGGTAAGCCATCATCTTCAGAACATGAAGCTTAAGGGGATTCTTTCCGTCAAGCGGGATGGACGCTCCATGATGTATAGCCTGAAGGAACGTGACGTTAGCCTGATCATTGAATGCCTGGAGAACTGCCAGTGTAATATGTGAATGTACTGATTAGTTGCTGTAAAACACCCCTGTATTCCTTTTCCATTTCTATGGATTTTTTTGTGCTCCCGACTGACTCTCTATGGCCATCTGGCAATATCTGATCCTCTTTAGCAGTGTACTGATCGGTGGAGGATTGGCGCAAGCCATCCGTACCGATTCTGACAAAAATCGCTGGCAGGCTGTTCTTCCTCTTTTGTTATCCTTTAGTGGTGCTTACCTTTTAGGTATTGCAGCCATGGAGTTAATGCCCACCGTATTCCGTAATCCGGAGTATCATACCGGCGTATGGCTACTGGGCGGTTTTTTTGTTCAACTCCTGCTGGAAGGTCTTAGCCAGGGCGTGGAACATGGCCACGTACACGCCCATAAACGACAGGGATACGGCTATGCTATTACGGTAATGGTCGGCTTGGGATTGCACGCTTTGCTGGAAGGTTTGCCGCTGGGCACGGCAGGAGAGATGGGCCACTCGCTACACCAGCATACACACATGGATGGCGACCACCTGCTGGTGGGAATTGTACTGCACAAAATTCCTGCGGCCTTTGCTCTGGGTTTGTTGTTGCGGCATTCGGGCTATTCATCGCGTACTACCTGGGGGTGCTTATTGCTGTTTGGTCTGCTTTCACCTCTGGGGGCCGTGCTGGGCGAAGTGATCAGTATTGATCCCGTCTGGCGGAACCGGGTGCTGGCCCTCGTGATCGGTAGCTTCCTGCATATCTCCACAACGATCCTTTTCGAGGCGGACGGAGACCGCAACCACGGCATTTCTGCTAAGAAATTTGCCGTAGTGGTGGTGGGGATGATGGTGGCTTACTTTACGGCGCACTAGATCGTCTGGTAGCCTGAAAGCGCCTCCACTGCTAAAAAAACAATCTTCTGCACCTGCGCTCCGGCGCCCAACCTGCTGCATCGTAATTCAGGCGGGGAAAGGATCGTAGCCTAAGCCCCATCTGTCGACCTTTGTGCGAACTTGATCCCATATGCCAGCCGCCGAGCCCTCCATTGATGCCGCCGCCATTCGTAATCGCCAAATTGGCGTAGGTCTGATGCTGCTGGGGGCCATACTCTTTTCCTGCAAGGCAATTGTGATTAAACTGGCCTATCAGTATGAAGTGACGAGCATCACGTTGCTTGGCCTGCGGATGGCTTTCGCATTACCCTTGTTTTTATTGATCGCCTGGTTTCGGCGGGAGCGTACGGCTACCCACGGGCCGCTCAGCCGGCGTGATTTTATTGTGATCGTCATTCTGGGGGTCTTTGGCTATTATGCAGCGAGCTACACCGATTTTCTCGGCTTGCAGTACCTCAGTGCGGGGATGGAGCGACTGATCCTGTTCGTATACCCTACGATGGTACTTTTGCTGCAACGGATAATTTTCGGGACGCCCATCAAGCCCGTTCAATGGCTGGCCACCGGAATTTGCTACGCCGGCATTGCACTAGCCTTTAGTGGATCGGACTTCTCCGTAGGGAATTATACCGCATTGGGCGCCAGCCTCGTTTTCCTGAGTGCCTTTCTTTACAGCTTTTACGTGATCGGCAGCGGGCGCTTCGCGCCGCGCCTGGGCACGGTCCGGTTCACCTCTCTGGCACTGGTCGCTGCCAGCATCGCGGTATTGCTGCACGTGTTCTTTTCGGGCAACACTCTTTTCGGGCTGGAGCCGGGTTTATATGTCTACGGATTAGTACTGGCTGTTTTCTGTACCGTCATCCCCAGCTATATGGTGACGGAGGGAGTACGCCGGATTGGTGCAGGGGACGCCGCCATTCTCGGGGCAATTGGCCCCGTAGCAACTATTGTGCTGGAATACTTGGTGCTTAACGAAAGCCTGAACCTGGTACAGGGTATTGGTGCAGGCCTGGTGATTGTCGGGGTTGTAATCATTGGGCGGAACAAATAGACCTTCGCGGGCAAAAGGGCAATCAATAAAAAAAGAATAAAATATTTACCCTTCTATTGTGTAATTCCAAAACAAGAATTACCTTTGCACCCGCTTCGGAAGAAGAATGGCTGCGTAGCTCAACTGGATAGAGCACTTGACTACGAATCAAGAGGTTTCAGGTTCGAATCCTGACGCGGTCACATCGGGCAGACTTCGGTCTGCCTTTTTGTTCCCGGCATTCGTGCCGAATAACGTATGTAACGATGTCTAAAGTTTGTAAACTCACGGGTAAGAAGCCGATCAGCGGCAACAACGTTTCCCACTCTAACCGGAAGACGAAGCGTCGTTTCGTTCCTAACATTCAGAAGAAGAAATTTTTTGTTCCTGAGTTAGGCAAGTTCGTAACTCTTCGCATCTCTACTTCTGCCATGCGTACGATCAACAAGCTTGGTGTATATGCTTACATCAAGAAGTTGGAAAGCAAAGGCATCGAAACCGGCGTTAAGCTGAAATAAATAATTTAGTCTCCTTACCAAAGAGGTTATTGCTCCACATCTTTTAGATTTTGGCTGTGTCAGCCGGAGAAACAAAGCTCCACTGTCGCAGGCGTGGAGCTTTGTTTCTTCGGCTGACTTAAGAACAGCCAAAATCTAAAAGATCATTAATTATGGCTAAGAAAAGTAAAGGTAACCGCAACCTCATCATTCTGGAGTGCACCGAGCACAAGACCAGCGGACAGCCCGGCACCAGCCGCTACGTTACTCAAAAGAACCGTAAGAACTCTCCTGATCGTGTTGAGCTTAAGAAGTACAACCCGATTCTGCGCAAGGTGACACTACACCGGGAAATCAAGTAATCATTGAACTTATCCATAGCGGCAGTTGTCGTTAAGGATAGACAACCAATTCTGCAATGGCTAAAGTATCAAAGAACTCTCGGACCGGACAACGGGCCGCCAACGCTGGCTCCGGCCGCGATTTCATCAAAGTCGTACAGTCCGTAAAGGATCCTGTAACGGGCAAGTACTCTTACAAAGAGGTAATGGTCCACAAAGACAAGATTGATGAATTCATGAAGGACAAGTAATTCTTACTTCTTCTGGATACAAAGAGGCCCATTTCGCTAACGCGACATGGGCCTCTTTGCTTTTCTGTTGTAGTACTCAATCTGCAACGCTCGATCTTCTTGCTAAATACTGTACTTTCGCGCCCCGCCTACTCAACGAATCTATCATGACTTCAGACCAACTCAAAGAGCTCAAAGATCGCCTGGCCCTGCTGCGCGGTTACCTCGACGTGGAGAAGCGGAGCTTCGTCATTGAAGACCTTACACAAAAAAGCCTGGATCCGGAATTCTGGAACGATAGTAAAGCCGCCGAAGCAGTGATGAAGCAGCTGCAGAGTAACAAGGGCTGGGTAAAGCAATATCAGGTGGTAGCTGACCGGGTGGATGACCTGGAAATACTGCTGGAGTTTCTGAAAGAAGGGGAGGGGACGGAAGAAGACCTGGACCGCCGATACGAAGAAACCGTTGCGGTTCTGGACGACGCCGAGTTCCGGGCCACCCTTAACCGCCCGGAAGACGAACTGGGCTGTATTCTGGAGATTAACGCCGGTGCCGGAGGCACCGAGGCCAACGACTGGGCCGAGATGCTGCTGCGGATGTTTACAATGTACGCCGAGAAGCACGCGGGCTATAAAGTCCGCCCCGCCAACCGCAACGACGGGGACGTCGCGGGCATCAAATCTGCGACCATTGAGATTGAGGGCGACTTCGCCTACGGCATGATGAAGGGCGAAAACGGGGTGCACCGCCTGGTGCGTATCAGTCCGTTCAACGCCCAGGGAAAGCGGCAGACGAGCTTCGCCTCCGTATTCGTACACCCGCTGGTGGATGACAGCATTGAGGTGGAGATTAACCCGGCCGATCTGAGCTGGGATACCTTCCGCGCCAGTGGCGCGGGTGGGCAGCACGTTAACAAGACGGAGTCCGCCGTCCGGGTTACCCACGCCCCAACGGGTATTGTGGTGGAGTGCCAGGATGAACGCTCGCAGCACAAGAACCGGGACCGGGCGATGAAGATGCTCCGTAGCCGGATCTACGAAAAAGAGCTGGAGAAGCAGCGCGCGGAGAAAGAAGAAGTGGAAGCCGGGAAAACCGCCAACGAATGGGGCAGCCAGATTCGGAGCTATGTGCTCGACGACCGCCGCGTGAAGGACCACCGGACGGGCTGGCAGACTTCGCAGACGGATGCGGTGCTGGACGGGGACCTGGAAGGGTTTCTGAAGGCTTACTTGCGGTGGAGTGGGGAGGCGAAGTAGGAGGCAGGGAGTCAGGTAGTCAAGGAGTCAAACAGTCAGGTAGTCAAGGAGTCAGGTAGTAGCTGCCGCTGTTGTAGGGCACACTGCGAAGCGGCTGGCTTTTCGGACGAGGAGCTCCGCTCCGAAAAACCCGAGCGCTTGCGCGAGTGTAACGGCAGCTAAGTCAGCAGGCGCTGCCGCAGGTGCAAAGGAGTGTGGATAGGAGCAGTGAACGTAACATAAGAGTAGACATTGGTGTACGCTCAAAAGGCTACCTTGCAAGACCAAATTTAAGCTCTCCGGATTTTAACATGGCCCACCGTATGCGAAGCTTCCTAAGCCTGCTTTTGTTAACCATTCTCTGCACCTGCGTCCGCGCCCAAAAGGATGTCACCTTCGGGCAGCAATACACCTTGCCGTCGACAATGCTGGCAGAAGACCGGGTGCTCAACGTTCTGCTGCCCCGGGAATACGCCGATTCTACGGCTAAAGAATACCCCGTCATTTACCTGTTAGATGGTGCGGCTAGCGAAGACTTTTTCCACGTCGCCGGCCTCGTTCGCTATTATCAGGATCACCACATGATGCCGCCGACCATCCTCGTCGGGATTGCCAACACCGACCGCAAGCGGGATATGACTTACCCCAGCTCTGACCCGCGTGATCGGGCGGACTTTCCGACTACCGGCGGTTCTGCCCGGTTTATCGAATTCTTGCAAAAAGAATTGACGAACTGGACCGAAACCACCTTCCGGACTACTGAGCATCGCACCCTGGTCGGGCAGTCCCTCGCCGGCCTCCTGGCAACGGAAGTCCTGCTGAAATACCCGGGCCATTACGATGACTACATCATCATCAGCCCTTCTCTCTGGTGGGACCGCGAAGGACTCTACCAACGAATGGACTCGCTGACGTCGGCCCTGACGGATCTCCCCCAACGCGTCTTCCTCTCCGCCGGCACGGAGTACCCCGTCATGGTAAACGGCTCCCAAAAGCTTGCCCGCCTGCTGGAAGATAGGACGGATGCCACCTTCCTCCACCTCCCGGCCGAAGACCACAACACCATCCTCCACGAGGCCCTCAACCGGGCCTTTGACCAGTGGTATGACCCGACGGTGATCAGGCCCTACCATTTCGCTAATGCTTGGAATGGGCTTAACATTCGCTCCGCACCCAGCCTGGACTCGGCGGTAGTCGGGAAGCTGGACTATGGCGCCAGCCTGGGGATCATCCGGCAGCAGGAAGAAGAAACCGTCATCGATGGACTCTCCGGAAAATGGACGTTTATCGGGTCGGATATTGGCCGGGGGTGGGTGTTTGATGCTTATGTGAGTCCGGTGGGGGTGTTTACTCAGCGTGCAGCACTGGCAGATTACGCTAAAGGAAACTTGTTTTTAGATGACAGTCTAAATTATTCCAATCATGAGGAAGAAGATCACGCTTACCGATTGAATATCCGTAAAGACGACCATGGGAACCAACTGGTAAAATTCAACCAATGGGAAACTTGTTGGGCTGATTTGAGATTGGCAGGATTGAATGAAAGTCAGGCACAAGTGACGACTGAAAACTGGTTGCGTTGTGAAAAGATTGATGTGGGACTCCTTTCACCAAGAAAGATTCATTCCGATGTTGTAGGGACTGAGTTTTTCTACAGGGAAAAGGAAACCAATAATCTAGCCGACTGGAGTTATGTCAGGATTACTTTCGTGCAAGGCGTATTGAGTATTAAGCAAAGCTGCCTTGAGTAGAGCCCCTACTGCGCATAAACCGTAAACGTATCCCTTACACTGGTAACCCCGGTAAAGACTCCAAAGCCATTGATAATGTTCGTCCGGTTTTCGGTCAGCCCGCCGAGCCCATCAGTGGGGTCTTCGTAGAGCAGGACGTACTCTGGGTTAACGGTATAGACGACGATCTCATGCCGGCCGACTCCGTTTCACTAGCTGATTTGTTAGCCGGTACATAGCGAGCGCAGCGAGCCGAAGGTTTTTCTAACCATTGATGCGATTTGAAACGCTGAAAGTAATATTTCTATAAGATTGATTGTCAGGGAGTCATAGGGATATGCCGGAAATACTTTCTTCTTTCTGGAAGAATTTTGGTTTAAAGCTTTTGTAAATGAGTTTATGCGCGTAAATTTGCGACCGCTTAAGGAAGTAACGCATGCCCAATTGCAACTTCCATGCTGCAAAAAGTTGTTAGCAAAGCAGTTTTACACCCGGAGACGTGGGTGAGTGGCTGAGCAGAGCGCAGCGACCATCGCAGGTAAACCATCCGGTTTGCTGAATCATCTCCCCTTTGAGCAATGGCCAAAGGATACTACATATTTTACACCCGGAGACGTGGGTGAGTGGCTGAGCAGAGCACAGCGACCACCGTAGGTAAACCATCCGGTTTGCTGAATCATCTCCCCTTTGAGCAATGGCCAAAGGATACTACATATTTTACACCCGGAGACGTGGGTGAGTGGCTGAAACCACCGGTTTGCTAAATCGACGTACTCTTAACGGGGTACCGCGGGTTCGAATCCCGCCGTCTCCGCCACAAATTAAATGTGAACTTCGGTTCACTTCGGGGTATAGCGCAGTCCGGTTAGCGTGCCTGCTTTGGGAGCAGGAGGCCCCAGGTTCGAATCCTGGTACCCCGACGAAAAGGTCGTTGTCGCAAGACAACGGCCTTTTTCTATTAGCCCCCATCGGTTCGGACTTTTTCCCGCGCTAGCGGCATCCTGGTAGCCCGCCGATGGTTGGTTGTCGCAAGACAACGGCCTTTTTCTATTAGCCCCCATCGGTTCGGACTTTTTCCCGCGCTAGCGGCATCCTGGTAGCCCGCCGATGGTTGGTTGTCGCAAGACAACGGCCTTTTTCTATTAGCCCTTATCGGTTCGGACTTTTTCCCGCACTAGCGGCATCCTGGTAGCCCGCCGATGGTTGGTTGTCGCAAGACAACGGCCTTTTTCTATTAGCCCCCATCGGTTCGGACTTTTTCCCGCGCCAGCGGCATCCTGGTAGCCCGCCGATGGTTGGTTGTCGTAAGACAACGGCCTTTTTCTATTAGCCCCCATCGGTTCGGACTTTTTCCCGCGCTAGCGGCATCCTGGTAGCCCGCCGATGGTTGGTTGTCGTAAGACAACGGCCTTTTTCTATTAGCCCCCATCGGTTCGGACTTTTTCCCGCGCTAGCGGCATCCTGGTAGCCCGCCGATGGTTGGTTGTCGTAAGACAACGGCCTTTTTCTATTAGCCTTGGCAAGGGCCGACTCCCGTAGCGAAATAGCTTATTCCTCCTCCAATTCCAGCAAATACCATTCAATCTCCTCTACATCAATTGTAGCCCGGCGGCCAATGTCTTCCGGAGCATAATTGGTCGCCAGGTAATCAAGGATGACGGGTTCGTTTTCGCCTAAGTCCCAAAGACCCTGCCTGGCTTGCATCCAGCGGATCATATCCGTCCATCCTTCGCGGGTAGCGCGGTTCTGAGTGACTAGCTTGGCGGAGTGACAGGCAGTACAGTTGCCGCGGACGATGTCGAAGCCTTCGGCATAAATGAGCCCGGATTGGACGTGGATACCATTGACGATTTCCTCCTCTGCATCGGCGGTCTTTCCGCTGCCGCCTGAGCGGTAGCCCGGCTGTTCCATGGGGACAGGCCGGTTATGGTAGCTTTTCAACAGCGTTTCACCAAAGAGCAGGTAGAAAAAGGTAAAGCCAAAGATCACCAATGCGAGGTTGAAAAGAACGATCATGGCGCGTAGCAAATCCGGGCGAAATCTCATGATCAGGATACTTTTACGGCGATGCGGTGGCAGGCGTTGTTGAGGTAGCCCCGGGGGTTCCACCCCGGAAGGAGCATGGGCTGAGTGTCCCCTTCCATATCGGTTGCCCGCACCCAGACCTCGTAGTAGCCGGTTTGCGGAAAGGATACGGAGGCGAAGAAGCCCTGCCAGCCGTATCGGTTGGTCGGCACTTTTACGTTGCATGGATTCCAGCTGGAGCCGAAGTCAATAGAATATTCTACCGTCTTGATCCTGGCGGCTGAGGTCCAGGCTTTACCCCGAATGGGGAGCCTGGCGGTTCGTTTGATCATCGCTCCCGTTTTAGGGTAGGTGATTAAGGACTTAACGGGCATCTTTTCGATGATGCACATTTCATCGTCGGGGACTTTCGTGCCGGGAGCAACCGGCTTGCAGGGCACGCGGTAAGACTGTCCGGTCATCTTCGGTCCGTCGTGAACACGATCTCTGATGACAATTTTTGACAACCATTTACCCGAGCAGGAGGCCGGGAAGCCACCAAATACAAGTCGTAGGGGGTAGCCATTGAGCAGCGGGATGTTCTGGCCGTTCATGGCCCAGGCGATGAGGCTTTCTTCTTCCATCGCTTTGGCGATGGGTACGCCACGGGAGATGACCACTTTACCGGGCTCTCCGGACAAGTGGGTGTCTCTGCCGTAGTACGCAACGTAAACGGCGTCGCTCTTTACGCCCGCCGCTTTGAGCACGTCGCGGAGCCGCACGCCCGTCCAGGCGGCGCAACCAACGGCGCCGGTAGACCATTGATTACCCTTCGCCGGCGGGTTAAACTCTGAACGCCCGTTGCCCCCACACTCCAGCGTCAGGTTATAGGTGACGTGCTCGAAGGTTGATTTTAGCTCGGCAAGCGTGTAGGTCTTTTTCTGTTTGGCAGACTCTCCCTCAATGGTTAGCGTCCAGTTGGCTACATCGATATCTTCGGGGGGAATACCATTGTTGCGGACGAAGAACAAGTCATTTGGCGTCAGCTCATCATCCAGCAGATGGGGTGGGGTCTCCGCGTTAATTGGCCTGTCGTTAAGCACCACCAAACCAGCCCGTTTGCCGGGCAGGCTAAAGGGTAGATCGGAATTGGCCAGTCCGGCAGGAATCATGCCTGCGGGGAAATGCTCTGCAAAGACCATGTGGGAGCCCAGGGCCATGGAAAGGGCCGTCAGGGCACCTTTTTGCAGGAAGCCGCGTCGGCTGACGGGGTCGCTCGTCCGGCCCCAAAGTTGCTTGTCGGCCTCAATGGCATCTTTGGCGTAGAGTTCGTGCAGTCCGATGACTTTTTTATCTGGCATGGATTTCGACTTAATGGGCGGGTGTCGCCGGGTAGGAATTCAGATTTTTACGGGTAGTGGTGGAAGGATCATTCAGTATTGTCATCCTTAAAACCATGGGTGATCTGACCGGTAAAATCCTGAGGGAATTTCTCTATGCCCGGGAAACCTAGCCTGATGTCCTGACCATCATGCGGAATATACGCTGTTTTGAAGAGGTAATCCCAGATGGCCAGCGTCAGGCCGAAGTTGACACCGTAGTACCGGCTTTCGGGTAAGTTGTAGGAATGGTGCCAGATATGCATTTCCGGACTGTTGAAAAGATACTTCATCAGCTTTCCCAGGAGCAGACTGCCTGCCAGGGTAAAGCCCAGGATAATGCCGAGTTTAGCTAACAACTCCGGGTCGTTAAAGAGCGTAATGTCCAGTAAGCCATTGGCGGCAACGATACCCAAAAGCATACCCAGGATTCCGCCGGTGATGTATCCGCTAACGCTGATGTTCGAGTGGTTGTAGTGCCCCCAGGCCAGGGTGAAAATGTGGATGATGAAGAAGTCATAGAGCCCAATGCCCAGCAGAGCCAGGGGGATATACTCCAGCGTGCGATACACGATGTTCTCCATCCAATGATAACGCAGGTGGGCAGCAAAGCCCATTTCCTCTACGGAATGGTGGACCTTGTGGAACTCCCATAAAGTGTCAGAACGATGCAGCAAGCGGTGAATCCACCACTGCACGAAATCCCGAACCAGGAAGCCGATCAGGAGAATACTCCACATCGGAAAGTTATTGAGCGGGTTATTGGCCTGGAGGTTGAAACCACCGGTGATCCAGGCAATTCCGTCGTTGAACAGATTGACGACTACGTTGGAAGCTGCACTGTAAATAATGAGGGAAAAGAGAAAGAAATTGAAAAACATGTAGAAACCATCCAGCCAGAAGTCCTTGCGAAAAACAGGTTGCTTCTTGCGCCAGGGAATAACGACTTCCAGCAGAAAGAAGAACAAAGAAACGGCGATCAACCAATAGAAGTAGTTGTTCCAGGAAGGGTGGGTAATTTCGTGGAAGAGATAGTTGGCGTAACCAGTATAGCCTTCAACAAAAGCATTCCAGTATCTAGTCATGTGATTATATACAAAAAGTAGATCGTTTGGGATGAAATTCCGGGCAAATAATGATCATCAAAGCCAGGAGCCGACACTGCTTTTGTCCCCTGCATTGCACCTGCGTACATCGCTGCATCTGTTGAAATATCCGTGTCAAACGAAAGATAAGTTGCAAGACCGTGCGTTGCAAAACACCTCTACAAATTTGGCGCGTGCCGCAGGTGCAATGAATAATAAACGGAGCAATGCTTTGGTGGAAGTTCTCCTCTTTCAGCCGTTAATCTGTATATTTTCGGTATGAAAACCTCCCTTTCTTACCTGACCTGCCTTCTTTTTTCTCTTGCATTTACCGGTTGTACTGACCCCGTTAAGGAGGAAGTGCCACCCCCCAACATCATATACATTCTTGCGGATGACCTCGGTTACGGAGAATTAGGCAGTTATGGCCAGGAGCTCATTGAGACTCCTCACCTGGACGCGCTGGCCGCCAGCGGGACGCGCTTTACACAGCACTACAGCGGGGCGCCGGTTTGTGCCCCGGCCAGAGGCGTATTGTTGATGGGACGGCACACGGGGCACGCTTTTGTGAGGGGTAACGACGAGGATAAAAGCCGCGGCGATGTCTGGAATTTTCAAGCCATGTTTGATGATCCAAGCCTGGAGGGACAGCGGCCCATCCCGGACTCTCTAGTTACGCTGGGGGAGGTGCTGCAGAATAAAGGGTACGTCACCGGTCTGGTGGGGAAATGGGGGCTGGGGTATCCCGGTTCTGAGGGAACCCCCAATAAGCAGGGCTTCGACTACTTTCATGGCTATAACTGCCAGCGGCAGGCGCACAATTTGTATCCGACGCATCTGTGGGAAAACGATAAACGGATTTATCTGGACAATGACCTGATTGCCCCTCACCAGCTTCGGGAACAGTCGGAGGGACAACCTGACGACGAATTCTTTGGCGAGTTTCTGCAAAACGACTACGCACCGGATGTCATGCAGGAGGCGGTGCTCAATTTTGTGGACCAAAACGCGGACAGTACTTTCTTTCTCTATTACGCCAGTCCGTTACCCCACCTGGCATTGCAGGCTCCACAGGAGTGGGTTGATTATTACCGGGAGAAATTCGGCCCGGAGGAAGCCTACCGGGGCAAAGCATATTTCCCTACTCAATATCCCCGGGCAACCTACGCTGCCATGATTTCTACCCTGGACGAACAGGTTGGAGAGCTCGTTGCGCTGCTCAAAGAAAAAGGAATCTACGAGAATACCCTGATCGTATTCAGTAGTGACAACGGGCCAACCTACGCCGGAGGAGTAGATGCCGGCTTTTTTCAGAGCGCCGGCCCCTTTCCCTCGACTAATGGACGAATCAAGGGACATGTCTACGAAGGGGGCATCCGCGTACCGATGATTGCTGCCTGGCCGGGGGTGATCCAACCGGGCACGACCAGTGATCACCTCTCTGGCTTTCAGGACGTAATGCCTACGCTGGCAGAGATAACCGGCGCTAGTGCGCCGGCAGGAGACGGCATCAGTTTTTTAGCTGCCCTGCAGGGTAAAGCGCAAAAAGCACATGATTACCTCTACTGGGAGTTTCCTGCCTATAAAGGCCAGCAGGCCGTTAGAATGGGAAAGTGGAAAGGTATGCGACAGCGAATGCAGGATGGTAATCTGGTGGTGGAGCTCTATGATCTGGAAGAAGACATTCAGGAAAGCAACGATGTAGCGGCTCAATTTCCGGAAATTGTCACTCAAATCGAGGCTATCATGGCCCGGGAGCATACCCCAAGTACGGTAGAGCGATTCCGGTTTTCGGCATTGGGGGAGTAGGGTAGGTTGCAGGTTGCAAGGTGCAGGTTGCAAGGTGCAAGTTGCAAGGTGTAAGTTGCAAGGTTGTAAGTTGCAAGTTGCGGGTTATTACCAGGCGTCTGCAACCTGGACCCTGCAACCTGGCCCCTGCAACCTGCAACCTGGCCCCTGCAACCTGGACCCTGCAACCTGCAACCTGCAACCTGGCCCCTGCAACCTCCAACTCACCCTTCAGCGTAAATTTTGGGCAAGCACTACCATACTCCCGGTGGGCGTCCTACCTTAGCGATCCTAAAAAATCAACCATATGCCATACCTCTTTACTTCTGAGTCAGTATCAGAAGGCCACCCCGACAAGGTAGCGGATCAAATCAGTGACAACCTCGTAGATCATTTCCTTGCTTTTGACCCTTCTTCGAAGGTTGCTTGCGAAACATTGGTAACTACCGGTCAGGTAGTGCTGGCCGGGGAGGTTAAATCTAAAACCTACCTGGACGTTCAGCAATTGGCCCGTGACGTCATCAAACGCATCGGCTACACCAAGAGCGAATACATGTTCGAGGCTAACAGCTGTGGTGTCCTTTCGGCGATCCATGAGCAGAGCCCCGACATCAATCAGGGAGTAGAACGCACAAAAGCGGAAGACCAGGGGGCTGGTGACCAGGGGATGATGTTTGGCTACGCCACCAACGAAACGGAGAACTATATGCCTCTGGCGCTGGACCTCAGTCACCGCATCCTCCAGGAGCTGGCAGCGCTTCGCAAAGCGGGCAAAAAGATGAAATACCTGCGCCCTGACTCCAAGAGCCAGGTAACGATTGAGTATGATGATAACCATAAGCCCATTCGGATCGATTCCATCGTCGTTTCTACCCAGCACGATGATTTTGATGTGGACAAGAAGATGCTCGCTCAAATTAAGGAGGACGTAATCAGCATCGTGATCCCCAAGGTGAAAAAAGGTCTGAAAAAGAACATTCAGAAACTCTTCACCAAGGACATCACCTACCACGTTAACCCAACGGGTAAGTTCGTAATTGGCGGACCACACGGAGATACCGGTCTTACCGGCCGCAAGATCATCGTTGACACCTACGGCGGAAAGGGAGCGCACGGAGGTGGTGCATTCTCTGGTAAAGATCCGAGTAAGGTGGATCGCTCAGCGGCTTATGCGACCCGGCACATCGCTAAAAACCTGGTGGCTGCCGGCGTTGCCGACGAAATTCTGGTTCAGGTGAGTTACGCCATCGGCGTTGCAAAGCCAACCAATATCTACGTCAATACCAACGGCTCCGCTAAGGTGAAAATGACCGACGCACAGATTGCCAAAAAGGTTGCTCAGGTATTTGATATGCGCCCCTATGCGATTGAAAAGCGCTTGAAACTGCGCAAGCCAATCTATTCTGACACGGCAGCTTATGGCCACATGGGACGTACGCCGGAAAAGAAGAAACTCACCTTTGTGGATGGGTCCGGCAAATCGAAAACCATGAACGTAGAAACCTTTACCTGGGAGAAACTGGACTATGTTTCCAAGGTGAAGAAAGCATTTAAACTGTAATTACGAATTACGATTAGCTTGAAAAAGGGACTGGTTGCCAATAAGCAGCCGGTCCTTTTTTTTGCGCGAACGCGGGTGCAGGGGGAGGAGAAAAGAGCAGGGTGGAAGTCCTCATCAGGCATTGATCCAAAACTTAAGCGGGTCAATGGACTTCTTCTCCTTTCCCAGCATGATCTCAAAGTGCAGGTGAGGAGTGGTTCCCTGAGCATTACCGGAGTCTCCGACCGTGCCGAGCACTTCCCCCGCAGAAACTGCCTGGTATTCTTCAACGGACCAATCCTCCAGGTGAGCGTAGTAGAACAGGCGGCCCTTAACGCCGCGCAGATATACCTGTTTCCCTCCGTTGCCACCTTCCTTCACCCGCTCGATGAATCCATCAGTGGTGGCCACAATCGCTGTCCCTCTGGGAGCTTTGATGTCGATCCCCTCATGCGTTCGGTTTTTACCCCGCTTGTCGCCAAAAACGGAAATGATGTCCTCCGGGCCATGACCCTTTACGGGAAATCTAAGATCAGATATTCCACTGGAGCTTACGGAGGGGATCGGGCGCTGAGGAAGCTCTGCGACCTCCTTTACCGACTTAATGACGACGGTCGTTTCCCCTACGGAGACTTTAGTTTCCGGCAGGCTCTGGTATACCTTCAGGCTAATCATCCCGAAGATGAGCAGTATTTCCAGCAGCAGTACTTTGTAAAACATAGACCTTAACGTTATTCGCCCCCTCAAACCGGTTTGAGGGGGCGAATGTTGTGTAAGCTGCTTTCAGGTGGGTAATGCTTAGCGCTTGATTAGCTTGCGATTTACGCGCTCTCCATCGATTTCGATCTGAAGCAAGTAGGTTGCTGCGGGGAGGTTCGTCAGGTCCAGCTGGCGTAGGTTTCCTGTGTAGCTTTGGAGTAAGCGCCCCTGAAGATCCAGGATACGCACCTGATCAAAAGCGGGCAGGTTGCCCTGAATGCTCAGCGGACCGTTGGTGTAGGGGTTGGGGAAAATGCTGAGCTCCCGGCCCCAGGCTGGTTCGCTGGCGGAGGTGGTGCCCATGACCATCAAGCTAGCCGTACTGCCAGTAATCGGCGCGGAGCTTTGGTCAGATAGCAGGAACGCATTGGGGACGATAGTAAGATCCAGGGTGTAATCTCCGCTACTATTGTTATTAAGTGCCTGAAAGTTAATACGGCAAACCTGCCCACCGGGCAGAGTCGTATTGATCTGGTCTTTGCGGCTCAGGGCAATCTCTAAACGGCCGGGAACGACCGGGTTAACACGGTCGATGGTCAGCAGGTCCTCTCCCAGGAAAGCGTTGGCAAAGTTGACTTCAAAGCTCCCGGCGTCAATTTGGGCGGGATCATAGGTGAGCGTGAAGGCCAGGGCGTAACCGACGGCCAGCGGGTCATTCCCGTCTCCGAGGGAAACAATCATGGTGCCGGTTTCTCCGGCGTTTACGTCGTTGACCGCTATTGATAATACGGGGGCTTCGGGGATTACACTGCTGCCGTTGGCGGCAGGGGTGAAGCTGCCACCATCAAGAATCTGGCCATAATTGGCGGAGACGGCATTCAGATCGTTATCGGCGATCGCTCCGTCGCCATTGGCGTCGGCGTAGGCCAGGTTAAGACCATTCGTAAAGTTAGTGGGCCAGATGGCCGCTACCTGAGCGGTGAATTCGCCGGAGGCGTTGAATCGTTCCGGGCCATTGGTGCCGTGACCGAGGCCGATGTTTAGGAGGTCGGTATGATCCACCTGTCCGTCGTTGTTGGTGTCTCCGGGCAAGACGTTGGCCGCTACGTCAGCACCGTAGGTGATGCTGCCGGGGAAAGTGTCGAAGGGGAAAGGAGTGAACTCGCCTTCTTGTACGAATTCCGGTGAGCGAAAGCCCGCAAAAGTCAGGGGACTAAAGCCACTGTCTCCGGTGGTGTTGAAGCAAAGTTCCAACATCACCGTTCCGGGGGAAAGGGTGATCCCCATCAGGTCATTGGTAGTGAAGGTGATAACAATATTATCAGGTTCGGGCATGGCTACGGTGTTGTCCGTCAAGCCAAGTGGGTTGTCACCCAGGCGGGTTTCCGTGAAACTAACCTGGGTCATATCCCAACCAATGGAAAAGTCTACTGCAGCAATATCCGGAAAGCTATCCGCAATAATCGGTACGCAAATTTCGCTGGCTCCGCCGGCAGCTACAACATCAGGAATAGAGAGAGAGACCCGGTCTTGAGCTGATAGGCCAGACACAAAAGTGCCCGCCAGCAGCAGGGAAAAAAGTAAAAATTGTTTCATCGCGTTGTTATCATTTTGCCTTTAAGACGGGCGGCAAATAGTGTAAGTCACCTCAAAAGTAAATAAGAAAACACTTTACGAACGGATTTGCGGCCGTTCGTAAAGCGTTAAAATGATAAATAGCAATGAGTACCGTTCCTACAGCTGAATCAGCCGGAGGCTGCTGGCGCGCGTCCCATCCGTCAATTGAAGGTGATAGACGCCGGCGGGGAGGTCAAGGTCTAACGGATGGTTCCCCGTCAGCATTTGCCCACTCCAAAGCTTGCGGCCGGTGCCATCTATCAGCACGGCATCCAGCGTAGTGGGAAGGTGGTTATTGATCGTCCAGGGGCCGCGACCGGGGTTGGGGTAGGCCTCTACAGATCCTTCCGGTAGCGTGGGCAGGGTGGTGCTGACCAGTGCGGAACAGTCGATGGTTTGGGCTAGATCGTCATTCATATCAAAGGCGACGACGTAGGATTCTCCGTTACAGTCTAGGGTAACTTCGTAAGTGCCTTTGAACCCACGAACGGTGGCTTTGCCATCGTTGTCAGTAGTCAGGTCAGCGTCCGTCCACCATTCGTTGAAGACGAGGTCCACAAAAGCAGCATGAGCAGGGGTTTCGTTAAAGCCGCCATCGTAAAGATTGGCTCCGGGGTTGGCCCAGGTATCGACGTCCCAGAAATTCCAGAACATAAAGCTCTCGACGCTTTCGTGGCTGAAGGTAGCGGTAAGGAAGTCTGCCAGGTAATCAGCAGCCAATTCTTCAGGTACGTTTCTTGGCAGATCAAATTCCGTGATTTTTGCCTGCAGGCCAAACGCTTCGTGGAAATCGTCCAGGGTACCCAGAATGTCGTAAATGCTATTGGGCGAAGCGCCCAGGTGGGCCTGGAATCCGACGCCGTCCATCGGAGCGCCCTGATCCAGCATCTCCTGAATGAAGGATTTATACTGGTTGTAAAGGGCTCCGTCGGTGTTTTTCAGCGACATAGTGATGTAGTCGTTGATGTATAACTCTGCATCAGGTGCGAGCTCGCGGGCTCTCTTGAACACTTCGGCGTAGATTTCCCGGCCGGTGGTGTAGCCCGGGGTGCCACGAAGGGCTGCGGCCAGATCCGTATTGGTGTTGACTTCGTTCAACACGTCCCAATCGGTCACGTACTGATCAAAATTCTTTGTTTCCAGAAAGTCTACCAGGTGCTTTTCGATTTCTCCCTTCAGATAATCCGGGTTGTTGCTGTTTTGCTCCATCCGGTCGGGCATATTGCTCCAGCCCGGCCAGAGCAGCACGTGCCCGCGGACGTCGATGTCCATCTCGCTAAGAAGCTGCATGTTCCGGATGGTTTGCTCATTAGTGGAGACCCATTCGTCTTCCCAGGCGGGCCACTTCAGGTCGTTTTCATAAACGACAGCGCTGAAGCCATGCCCGCGGCCGTCGAGGTCGAAGAGTTTGCTGACGTAGGTTGGGTTGTAGCAACGGCCACCGGGAAAACGGCAGGCCTTGATGGCGGTGCCGAAGTCGAAGGCGTGGCGTTGCATGCGCAGCTGTACGTCCGTAGCGGCCATCGGGTTACCGTCAACGTCCAGTACCGTTAGCTCCAGGTCAGACTTACGAATGGATTCAATTCTGTCAGCCGCCGGTGCTCGCCAGGCAGCATCTGCTTCGAAGCCACCGTATTCATCATTGTTGAGGTCGCTGGGGAGTTGATCCAAGGGCACGCTGTTGCCGTAGTTAAGCAAGGCAAATCCTCCGACTTCGACGTTTTGTTGGCGGGAGCCCAGGTGCAGACCGGTGGTCAGGCCGCCAACCGGATGATTACGGGTGGAAATGTCCATGGCAATAAAATAGCGCCTCCAGGTTTCGGTGAGTTCAACATTGATGTTGACCTCTTTTTCGTAAGTATCATTCCTTTCACAAATGAGGGAGACCTGGCCGGTGGAGTTCCCGGCTTCGGTGGGGGAAACCCGGAGGTAAATTACCCACAGCACCTTGTCTCCAATATTGACGGGTTGGGTATTGCTGATGTTCCAGCCGGCATCCCAGGGATTTAGCAGGCCACCGGGGACGCTGAACTTCAATATACGGGTGAAGTCCTGATCAGAAACAGTACCACTGGTTTGGGCCATACCATAGCCACCGGAGGCCGAGAAGTTTTCCACCTCAGAATCGTGTGTCGGGTAGGTTGCACCGGTGAGGGTGTACTGAGTGCTTAGCCAGGTAGTGAGTGTCGTGTGGTAAGCATCTGGCTGAGCGGTCAGCAGCCCCATACAAAGGCTGGTTAAAAGGAGTAGTGTAATTCGCATAATGGACTTTTAAAATTTATTAATGCACGATCGTGTGAAGCTAAATTTAAGGGCTGGAGAAGGAATTTGACAACTTCCCGGAGGGGAATAACGTGATGGAGACAAAGCAATCGAATGTATTTGCGGAAAGCTTGTACTTTCGCTGGCAGATCAAGAAAAAATCAGATGAAAACCAACCTCGTATTACTGTTAGGCTTGCTTTTATTATCCGCCTGTAAGGCGGACGCTGACCTGCGGGAAAACCCTGCTGACAACGTTTCTGAGCCTGCACCTGCGGCCGCGCCTGAGCAGGATGCTGTTCCCTCTAAAGTTATTTCCGTAGACGGCATTTCTGCCGATGACCGTACGTATGTACCTAACGAGCGCTTTGGGAAAATCACCGCCAATACTACGCCGGAACAACTGGTGGAGTACTACGGAGAAGAGAATGTAAAGAAAGACAGTATTCACCTGGGGGAAGGATATTACCTGGCGGGGTACAAGCTTTTTCCGGGCACTCCCTCAGAAGCTTCCCTGCTTTTTCCCGGTGGGAAGGCCCAGCTTCGGGATATGCAGGTCACCGTTGACCTAACGGCAACGGATTGGAAAGCTGCACAAACGGGCATTAAGATTGGTACAACTATGGAAGAACTGGAACGCCTTAACGGTGGCCCCTTTAGCTTCTACGGATTTGAATGGGATTACGCCGGAGCGGTGACCGATTGGAAAGGGGGCGCGCTGAAAGACTACCGGCTTCGGGTATCCTACGATTTTGAGAACCGGAAAAAAACGGTTCTTCATCCTTCCATTACGGGAGAACAGGAGACCAGTAGTGAGAACCCGGCACTGAAAGGACTGGATGTGAAAGTGATACAAATTATTGTCCGCTTGCCGGTCCTGGAAAAGCAGATCGGGAAGAATTAAACAGCTAAGGTGGCGAGCACGCAGGTGCAGAGCGAGGATTAAGAAAGCAGGGTAGGTTAAAAGCCCTTTTTATCGCCTTACCTTTGTCTTCCCAATTACTACCTCGCCTATGCGCTTTCTTTTTTCTGTTATCCTGCTGGCTTTCTGTTCATCTCTGTTCGCTAATGATCTGACGGCAAGGCTGCGCTTACTGTTGCCGGGTGAAGAGCCCGGGACCGTTAATACCCGTCAGTTCCTCTATCAGCGGGTAAATCAGCTGTTGCTTACCCTGGAGGAGGAAGATAAGGTGGATCGGAAGTCGGTAAAGAAAAAAATCAGCAGGATAGAATCACGTTTACGCAAGGACCTGTTTCGCACTTACAACTCCAATGCCGACCTGGCGGATGCTTTCCGGGTAGGGAGCTATAACGACGCTACGGCAGCGGTATTGACGGCTTTGGCCTACGAGCATTTTGAATTGGATTACGATGGGTATGTAGACCATTGGGAAGCCTATCTCATCGTCGACCCCGAGGGGCGTAAGGAAGTGATACGCCGCCCCGGAAGCAGAAAGCGAAAAGAGGGAGAAGAGGCTACCTTCAGAAAGGAGTATTTGTCCATGGTCGGGACGACCATGGAGGTGGATTTTACCGGGGCAGACCAGGCGGGTATGGACAAGAAGTTTGAGGAGTACTTCTATGATTCCTCTAACAAACTCTCTTTTGGCCAGCTGTCGGCCTACCTTCAGTTCAGGCGTGCGCAGGCGGCTTACACGGCTGAAGACTACGATGAAGCCATTGTCCGGCTGGAGAAAGCACTTAAGCGGGAGGAGCGACCGGCCTTTCTGGTGTTAAAGCGGGCGGCGGAGTTGCAGATTGCCGCCAGAGATCGTCCGGAAGTGGAAGGAGACATTAATGAATTTTTTCAGTTGTGGGCGGAGAACCCCGCTAACCGGTACTTGCCAGCGGCCATTCTGCAACACTTTGATGAGCAGCAGCGCCTGCTGCTGGCCCAGGGGCGGGAAGACCTGGCGACTAAGTTGCTGGGCGATTACCTGAGCCGGTCCCCCGCTGGAAGCGGGGAATGGGCCACGGAACTTGGTCGGCTGCAACGGCTGCGCCTGCTGACGCACTTCCACCAGCGCGGACGGATCGACCGGGCCAAAACCATTGCGGATGAGTTGTTTGCGGAGACGCCTGACAACGAGACGGTACGCTACGTATTGGGAGAGTTGGTGATTGACGGCCTGCGCCGCGCAGGCGGCAGTGGGGCTGTTTTTACCGAACAGGTGGAAGCCGCTGCGGAGAAATATCCCTTCATCCGAACCCAGGACCGCTTTGCGGACCTGCTGCTGCGGGAACTCGCCTGGAAGGTGAGGGACCTTTACGCTGAGGACCGCCCGGACCTGGCGAGCCTTGCCCTGGAACGATTCCGACAGTCGCTGGTAGATATCCCCATCGGCCGGGAACGCAATCTTTGGACGCTGACGGCTTTCGTTGCGGCTTCCAATTATCATTTCAGGGTAGAAGATTACCGCAGTGCCCGACAATACATTGATGAGGCGCTGAGCTACTCGCCGGAGGATCCCTATCTGACGCACCGGCGCTTTGTGTTGGGGCGGTATTGAGGGGGGGGACTTACCACTTTCCGTCCTCCTCCGGAATTTCCAGCAGATTGAACAGAAAGCCTTCCCAGATCAATTGAATATAGACATCTCCGCCTTCCCGGTCATAATGATCCAGGTTGAGCTTGTGCTTCCATTCGTCGAAGAGAAAAAAGGAACGACCGAAATGATCGGATAGCGGCTGCAGCAGGTTCTCACCGAAGCTTTCCCGGGTAACGAATAGGGAGGGTAAGGACTGCCGCAGGATGGGGTCTTTTTGCTGACGGGCCTTGACGTAGCTATTGGGGTAGGGGAATTTTGGTGGAGATTGTATGTTGGGGCGGGGGCTACTCTCCGTCGTCCAGTCGTGGTGGAGGGAAAGGAAGTGATCCTGGTTCTCGCGGTCGAGGCCAGCCATTTTAGCTAGGGTCATGCCGTGGGTGGGCCGGTTTTTGAAGGCGTAAGTGCTCGTGTCGATGGCCAGGATGGGGTGACCATCGGCGATCAGGGTATCGAGGATGGTCTGGGCGGCGAGGAGACCGGCACGGACGGTCCAATGGTGGTCCGTGCGGTAATATAGGTTGTGGGTTTCTGCGTCGTTTTTTTGGCGTGCACGCAGGTGCAGTGGAGGGTGTAAGGCAGCGTAAGCCCGTAGCGGCGTGTGGAGGTCGATGTAGCGAAGATCGGTAGACCCGAGCGCGGCGTAGAGCTGACGGACGGCGTATTCCTGATTAAGAGGACGGACATGACCGGGCAGGTACTGGGGATATACGTGGTGTTTCAGGGGGGCGATGGCCAGGTAGTATTGGCCTCCTCTTGCTTCGATGCTGTCTTTGCGGGCCAGTAACTCTGCGGTGACTTTCCGCAGTTCCTCTGGGCTGAAGCGACGCTTACCCCGGTAGATGTCAAGCTGCAGACCGCCCTTATAGAGCCAGTCATCTTCGCCAAGCACGACCAGGTCGGGCAGGGGAGAGCGACGATTGGTGAAGGCGCGAAGCTGGCCGTTGAAGCGCTGAAAGAGTCCTCGCCAGGGAAAGTTGTCGTTGAACCAGGCCTCTGCATCCCGGGGGAAAGGATCGAGATAATCGATACGAAGTTCAGGGGCGGGTTTCTTGGCTTTATTATTAAAACTCTGCACCTGCGTCAGCGCCCCGAAAAACGCAGCATCCGCCCAGGCCACAATCAATAGAGTGGCGAAGGCGATGGGCAGACCGTAGCGGAGGGCGTTTGACATCAGAAGCGGAAGTAGATGAAGGGGTTGAGGGAGTTGTTGACCAGGGCGTTGGTGGAGAGGAGGAAAAGGGTTAGGAGGAGGGTGATTTGGAGGATTTGGGTAAAAGTACCGGGAAGTTTTTCGGGTACATCTGTACTTGTACCGGAAACGCTTTCGGGTATATCTGTACTTGTACCCGAAAATAGCCATTTCCCCCAGGGCCACCCCAACAAAACCGCCACCAAGCTCACCACCGTAAGCTCCCGATCCCAGTAGAAAGCCCAGTCGAAAGGCACCGTTGTTGTACTGAGCCCGAGCATCGCTGTGTAATAATCCAGGGACAGCGCCACGCTCTCCGTTCGAAACAGCACCCAGCCGATGAGTACCACCAGGAAGGCATAGGGCACGTTCTCCAGCGGCCACCAGCGCTGCCGTTCGAGTACGATGAAAAGCCCGTGCCAAAGGCCCCAGATAACAAAGGCCCACGCTGCTCCGTGCCAGATGCCCGTAGCCAGAAACACCAGGAGCAGGTTGCGCATCGTGCGCCACTCTCCACCCCGGCTGCCGCCGAGGGGGACGTACAGGTAGTCCCGAAACCATGCCCCGAGCGTGATGTGCCATCTCCGCCAGAACTCCCGGATGCTTTTACTGGCGTAGGGGAAGTTGAAGTTCTCCGGAATGCGGAAGCCAAAGAGGAGGCCGAGCCCGATGGCCATATCTGAATACCCGCTGAAGTCATAATAGATCTGCCCGGCGTAGAGCAGCACCCCGGCCCAGGCGGTGAAGGCGTCCATTGTGGCGAAGTCGAGCGCAAAAATCTCCTCAACCACCGCCGCCAGTGTGTTGGCGATGAGTACCTTTTTAGCCAGTCCGTACAGAAAGCGTTGTAAACCCTCGGCGGTTTTGTCCCAGCTGATGGATCGTTGGTCAATCTGCTGGTTCATGTCTTTATAGCGAACGATCGGACCGGCAATCAGCTGCGGAAAAAAGGAGATATACAGCCCCAGGCGGAAAGGATTGCGCTGTGCTTCGGTAGTACCCCGGTAAGTGTCCACCAGGTAGGAGATTGCCTGGAAGGTATAAAAGCTGATGCCCAGAGGCAGGGCAATACGCGGTAACTCGAAAGTGGGAATGGCCAGGAGGCGCAGCAGATCGTTGGCTTCGCCAACGGCAAAAGCGGCGTACTTGAAGTAAGCCAGCGTTCCGAGATTAACCACTATTCCCGCCGCCAGCCAAAGCTTTTTTGTTGACCGGTGAAGCTGTAAACCAACTCCATAATTCATCACAATGCTAAAAAGCAGAACGCCCGTATAACTCACGCCGCCCCAGGCGTAGACCAGCAGGCTCATCAGTAGCAGCCAACCATTGCGGGCTACTTTGGGCAAGAGTAAACTTCCACTCCAGATGATGGGAAGCGCCAGCCAGAGAAAGATGAGGGAGGAGAAGAGCAAATTGAGTCAGGAAGTCAAATTAGTTAAGGAGTCGGATAGTCAAGCAGTCAGATAGTCAAGCAGTCAGATAGTCGGAGAGTCAAGTAATTGACCTGCCATGATCAGATCGATTTAGGAATTGTTGAGATTTGACAGAGAGGCACTTGCTGACTAGATCGTCTCTACTTCCTCCAGCCTGAACCGCCAGAGGATAATCATCCCCATCGCAAAGAAGAAAGAAAGTGCTAATAGGCTGAGGCGCATACTGCCGGTGAGGAGGTCAAGCCCCGCAAAAATGAAGGTGCCCATTACGATGGCCATTTTCTCCAGAATATCATAAAAGCTGAAATAGGAGGTGACGTCCTCCCGGGTGGGAATAAGCTTAGCGTAAGTGCTGCGGCTCATACTTTGAATGCCGCCCATCACTAAGCCTACGGCCGCTGCAACACCATAAAAGGTCGATTTGCCCTGCACGAAGTACCCCGCCAGGCAAATGCAAAACCAAATGACGAGTTGAAAGTAGATGGCCGCTTTATTACCGTAGCGTTTACTGACTGAAGCAGCAAGGTAAGCCCCACCGATAGCAACAATCTGTAATATCAGGACGACCTGAATCAGTTCACTGGTTTCAAACCCCAACTCTTTAGCCGCGAATAAAGAGGCCAGGAAAATGACTGTTTGTACTCCGGCAGAATAGCTGAAAAAAGCGCCCAGAAAGCGAAGCGTTTGGGGAGAAGCTTTGACCTTTTTCCAGACAGATTGGAACTCCTCTACTCCCTTTTTAGCCACATCGGCCAGTCCGGCACTCTTTTTTCGAACATCGTCCGGCAGTCGGGAAAAGGAAATGTAGCCGAAAACGAGCCACCAGATACCGACGGTAACAAAGGCCAGGCGCGTTGCCATGCCGGTATCTGGAATACCAAACAGCTCTGGCTTAAGCACCATCGCCAGGTTGAGGATCAGCAGTAGTACGGAGCCTACATAACCCATGGCAAAGCCTTTGGCGCTAAGCTTGTCAAAGCGGTCTACCGTAGCGATAACGGGCAAAAAACTGTTGTAAAAGACGAGCCCGCCCGCAAAACCTATGAGGCCGAGCATGAAGCCAATGGTTCCCAGCCACAGGTCGCCCATATCCTGGAAGAAATAGAGGCTCAGGCAGCCTAATCCTCCAATAGTGGTAAAAGCCTGAAGAAAAAACTTCCGCCGCCCGCCCGCATCAGCGATACCTGACAGAACGGGGGAAAGCGCCGCAATGATCAGGTAGCTGATACTGATCGTGAAGGCGAGCCAGGAGCTGTTACTGAACTGCATGCCCAAAGCCGTGAATTCCTTATCGATAACGGCTTCGAAGTAAGGCGGGAAAATAGCCGTCGTAATCACCAGTGCGAAGGCGGAGTTGGCCCAGTCGAAAAGAGCCCAGCCGTTCATCGTCCGGCGGTCGTTGAGTTGTTGCAGCATGCTGCCAAGATAGGTGCTATTTCTGTTCAGCAGTAATTTTTGGCGCCTCGCGCAGGTGCAATAATTGTTTATGGGCAGGGAACCGTCCAAAACGGCTCCGGATTCTTATAAACCAAAATAACAAAGAATCAAAATACCAACCTACCTTACTGCCATGAAAACCGCCGTCTTTCCCGGATCCTTTGATCCCATCACCACCGGCCACGCGGAGCTGGTGCGTCGTGCTGTTCCGCTGTTCGACAAGATTGTCGTTGCCGTAGGCGTCAACAGCCAGAAGAAATACCTCTTCCCCCTCGAGCAACGCCTCGCCTGGCTCAATGAAGTCTTCGCCGATGAGCCAACCGTAGAAGTCAGCAGCTTCGAAGGCCTCACCGCTCACTTCTGCAACGAGATCGGTGCCCGCTATTTATTGCGGGGCCTTCGGAACGCCAGCGACTTCGACTACGAGAAAACCATCTCTCAGCTCAACGACATCGTCGGGGAAGGGCTGGAAACCGTTTTTCTCATCAGCCAACCGGCCTTCTCGCACATCAGCTCCACCATCGTGCGCGAGATCATCAAGGGTGGGGGAGACGCTACGCCCTTTTTGCCGGAGGGGGTGAAGGTCTAACTGTTTGTACCGCCGACTTCAGTCGGCGCCTAACGTCGACTGAAGTCGACGCTACAAGCGAGCCCGGATTCGGATTATCATTGAAATCAGCAGGCCCAATAGCATTGCAATCGTGCCGAACCAGAAGAGATTGATCCCCGGGAACTCAATGGCCTGCAGGGCCAGCCAGTCCGAACGCGAAGAATTAGTCGCTACGGCAACGGGAATCTTCAGCTCCCCCCGTGGCGGTGCCTCGGCAATGAGTAAGGTCGCCTCGCTGGTTTCCGGATTAAGGTTGACCAGGTTAGAGAATAAACCCAGCTCCCGGTGCTCGTCCCGAATCCGGCTTGGAGTTTTATCCCGGATAATGAAGACGGGCTCCATCGTGCCGGTGGTTCCGTCGAGGGCCGTGATGTCAATCACGGCGCTTACGGCAATGTCTCCCTCCCGGGGGGCGTAATGGTCCACCTCCGGCTGAGGCTTGAAGCTGCGGAAGGTGAGGCGCTTGTCCCCAACGGTAAAGGTAGACCCGGGCTTCAGCACGAACTCCTCGTAGTCCAGTTCCTCCTCTGCCACCAGCAGCTGGTCAAAGACGGATTCATCGATCTTAATCCGCGTGGCGATCTCATTGATCTGAGCGGGGTAGTGGTAGAGCAGACCTTCGCGTAAAACGAGGGCTACTTCTTTCTGGTAGGTTTCCGTATCCCGCCCCCGCTGGATGAGCACCGTCGCGCCAACGCCAATGTCTCCGGCTTCGGCTACGTACTCCGGGTGGGTAGGCACCCGCTTGAAGTCGGTCAGGCTGAGGGCAAAGTTGCGAATCATGAAGGTGTCCGGCTCCCGGATCTTCAGGGTGTCCTTGAAGGCAAAGGAATCGCCCACCGTCATGGGGTAAACCCGATACTTCAGGCTGTCCTCCTTGGCTTCTTTAGCTTTGATGCTCTGCTCTTCCTCGGGCAAGCTCATGATGACCGTGAAGACATCCTTATTCCAGTAATGCTTCGTGCTGGGGTTCGTGATGGCAATCTTCTCGAAGGTCTTATCGTAGAGAATATTGGGCTCCAGCTGGAACTCTTCGATGACGTTTCCGGCCTCGTCCCGTTGCTTGTAGTCTACCTGATAGGTCCGGTTATAACCATGAATGCTGTCTCCCCGGAGGGTAAGCTCATAGTTCTCCATGACCATGGGTTCATCCTTGATGAGGATGACGGTGGTGCGGACGAGTTCTTCGTCGTCACTCAGCCCCTCCATCAGGAACTGGTTCTGGCTGATGATGCGCTTGTTAGCACCACTGGCAAGAATGCCAATCAGCATGATGCCAAATCCGATATGACTCAGGCTGCTGCCGAAGACCTTTACATCCTTACTGATGAAGCGAATCAGGTAGTCGGCGTTTGTCCACACCGCAAACCAACCGGAGAAAAGCATCAGTTTCCACTGCCAGGGACCTGCGTCAATCCAGAGGAGCGTTAGCCAGGAACAAAACAATGCACCTGCGACCGCGGCCCCTGAATGCAGTAAGAACGAGCGAATGTGTTTGCTGAAGTCCCGCTCCCGCCAGCGCAGAAAGTGCGCGATGCCCGAGAGGATACCGATGAAAATGCCAATCCAGATCTGGAAGCGGTTGTGGTGGTCTTCCGGGTCCGTGAGCGATAGCCCGTCGAACAGCGGATTAAAGTATTCCCGGATTTCATTGTACACGGGCAGGCTCGTTGAGCCCGTAATCAGGACGGCAGACATGAACAACACCAGGCTGCCGATGAACATCCAGAACTCGCGGCTACTCAGTGATTCTTCTTTTTCCGGAACCGGGATACTGTGCCAGCGCCAGGCCATGAGGCCAATGCTTCCCAGCCCGTAAAAACCCAGGAAAAACAGTAGTTGTGCTTCCAGGCCCATCTCCGTAAAAGCGTGGACGGAGGTGTCTCCCAGCACGCCCGACCGGGTCAGGAACGTACTGTAAATGATCATCACGAAAGTGAAGAGATAGAAGAGGTAAGTGGCCCGTATTCCCTGCCCGGTGGCCCGGCTGATCAGGTTGGTATGCAAGCCGGCAACGAGTAAAAGCCAGGGCACGAGGCTGGTGTTTTCTACCGGGTCCCAGGCCCAGTACCCTCCGAAGTTGAGTGCTTCGTAGGCCCAGGCGGCGCCCATCAGGATGCCGATGCCAAGGATGCCGGCACTGAACAGACTCCAGCGCAGGGCAGGCTTTAGCCATTCTTTGTGTTGGCCCGTCCACAGCCCCGCTACGGCGAAGGCGAAAGGAACTACCGTACTGGCAAAGCCCAGGAACAAAGTAGGCGGGTGGATGGTCATCCAATAGTTTTGCAGGCTGGGGTTGAGGCCGCTGCCTTTAAGCAGCGAGACATAATCCGCCTGCTGAAATATGGGGGCTTCGATGGTCTCCCGCAGCAATAACATCGGGCTGGAACCAAGTTTTAGCACCCAGTCGCCAACACCAAAGTGGACACCCAGAATCATACTGACAATGATCACCTGAACCGAGCAGAGAACCGTCATCACGGGCCGCTCCCACCTGCGGGCTGTCACCATCAGCACGTAGCCCAGGATGACGTGCCAGAACATCCACAGCAAAAAACTGCCCTCCTGACCTTCCCAAAAGGCTGAGAAAATATAGCGTTGCTGCAGGTCACCGCTCACATGACTACTCACATAACTGTACTCGTAGTACTGGTTGAGCATGGCGTAAAAGATCGTACCAATGACGGTGAAAACCGCTGCGCCGTGCGCCAGAAAGGCCAGCTGTCCGAGGCGTCCCCAACGGTTACTGCGCAGCTTCTCTTCCCGGTGATGGGTGGCTTTAAAGTAGCTGAACCCACTCAGGATCGCGCCAAAAAACGCCAGTAGCATCGCAAAGTGACCGATGTAGCGGGGGCCGAGGTGTTCGCCGATGTATTGTATTTCTTCCAATGGTAGTAGTGTAGTTCTGTGGTAATGTAGTGATGTAGTGCCGTGTAGCATGTGTGACGGGCACTACATTACTACACTAATACATTACTATGTTACTCCGTCAGTTCTTTAATCATCGATTCTTCATCCTTATACTTGCTCGGGCACTTGAGCTGCACGTCTTTAGCGATAAACTTCTCGCCTTCCATGCGGCCGGTAAGGACGATGGACTCGGACATCTCGAAATCCTGCGGCTTACCCATCAGCAGGAGGACTTCCCGCTCGGTACCTGCCTGATCTTCGAGGAAGAAGGTGAACTTGTTGGGGTCCTTCATGGGCTCGAAAACCATAGGTTTGTCTTTCACCAGGGTGCCGACCAGCTTTACGGATTCGCCGCTTTCGGCGGCGGTTTCAAAGTCAGCGTAAGGTGCCACTTCTCCACCGGCGTTGACGACCAGTGCGATGGCTACGATGGCCATGATGAGGGCGATGATATATGTCTTTTTCATAACGGCATGAATTTGGGCGCTGCACGCAGGTGCAAAGAGATACTGAAACGCAGGGGGGAACCCACCGCCCTTCGCTGTGCGAAGGTACGGTGAGGGAGGCCGCCGGCGGTCAGATTTGGGTCAAGTTGTGCAGCGTAAAAATCACTTGTTTGCCGGCTTTCTGCTCAGTCCCACCAAATGCGCCACAATGACGAGCGGTACAATCACTGCCGGCAACAAGTTATAGGGAGCTTTCAGCACCGCTACGTTGGGCTGCTCAAAGCCAAATTGCTGGAAGGAAAACGGTACGGAAAGCACCGCCGTGGCGATAATGTTGATAAGCAGGATAAGCCCTACGATGTGCCAGATCTTAATCAGGGTAGGCGAGATCATCCCTTTGCCGTAGCCGAAGTAGATGATGGCCGGCGCCGTGAGCCCCATCACAATGTCGAAGTTATTTCCGCTAAAGGTCATGATCTCGGGGATACTGCCCTGAAGGAAAAGAGAATAAAGCACTAGCTCTACGGGGACGCGAACGACATGGACCCAGGTCAGCTTTTTCAGGTCGAGGCTATTAAGGAAGGCTTTCCCACGCTCACTGGTGAAAAGCCAGATGATGAGGGCAATGGCCGGCAATACGTTCAGTAAAAATCTTGGCGGGATCGCCTCCGTATTTTCGTAAAATCCCGTGGCCGCCACCGCAAACTGAATCAGGGCATAAACGAATATTCCCGCCCAAAGCCGCCAGTCACTTTTGCCCGCTGCCCGGGAGAACAGCTCAATGGTGAGACCGACGATAAGGGCAAAACAGGTGGCCAGGAAAGAGGGAGACATGTAGTAATAGTTATTTCTGTACAACAATCTATGTAAAATTTCACTCTGGCTGGTCTTGAAACTAGCTTAGCTGCCAGCATACGGGCTAAAATAATTTTTCAGCCGGACTATACTCAGGCTACAGCCAGGTACAATTTCAATTCACGAGTAGAATGTGTGCTAAGAAACAAGCAACCTGGCTGAAACAACTTCGGATATGAGCAGAGTAATTTTCTTACTGTTAGTGATTGTGGGTTCGTTCAACCTGTACGGAGACGCTCCCCCCAGAACGGAACGACTGTATCTGTCCGGAACAGGAAAAGACAATACGGTCACCTGGGACTTTTTCGTGTCGGAAGGAATGAACAGCAAACAATGGTCTACCATCGAAGTACCATCTTGCTGGGAACTGCAGGGCTTCGGTGCCTACAACTATGGTCATGATGATTTTGATGATCGCCTAAACGAGTATGGGCTGTATAAATACGAGTTTCAGGTTCCCGATTCATGGGGAAAAGACGAGATAAGAATTGTCTTCGAAGGCGTTATGACGGATGCTGAGGTGAAAATAAACGGTAAGATGGCGGGCCCCGTTCACCAGGGGGCTTTCTATGAATTTAAATACCCGATAAGTGACTTACTTAATTATGATGGTGTAAATACTCTTGAGGTAAGAGTGGATAAAGCTTCATCGAACGAATCCATCAACCACGCAGAGCGTAAGGCGGATTTTTGGATTTTCGGAGGAATTTTCCGACCAGTCTATCTGGAAAGATTACCCGCCGATCATATTGACCGGGTAGCTACAGACGCGCAGGCGGATGGCTCCATCAACGCTGATGTCTACATCAGATCAGACAAAGCAGAACGTATAGAACTGGAACTTTACGAGCTCGATGGAACACCGGTTCGAAATGTTTCGATGCAAAACCTGATGAAAGAGCAGGATAAGTGGAGCATTAAGGCAAAAGCGCCCGATGTTAAGACCTGGAACCCGGAATCGCCTAAGCTCTATACCTTAAGGTTCAACTTGCTGGATACCAGGGGAGCAATAGTACACCAAGTCGATCAGCGGATTGGTTTTCGAACAGTAGAAGTTCTGGAAAGTGACGGAATCTACGTGAATGATGTCCGGATTAAATTAAAAGGGGTGAATCGCCACTCCTTCTATCCTGAGTCCGGAAGAACAACCTCAAGAGCTTTGAGCATCGAGCATGTGAAAATGATGAAAGAGATGAATATGAACGCGGTGCGGATGTCTCATTATCCGCCTGATGTTCATTTTCTGGATGTTTGTGACTCTTTGGGCTTATTCGTAATCGATGAGGTTTGTACCTGGCATAAGCCAAAACTGGATACGGAGGTCGGCCGGAAAATTGTGCGTGAAACAGTCATCCGGGACGTAAACCATCCATCGATAATCCTTTGGGCCAACGGTAACGAAACCGGTTGGAATACGGAGTTGGACGACGACTATGCCCGATGGGATATTCAACAGAGAGAAGTGATTCACCCCTGGAACATCTTCAGGAAAACGAATACCTTGCATTATTTCAACTACCATGCTTTAGCCAATGATGCTTATTCTGCTGATCGCATATTATTCCCGACGGAGTTTCTACATGGCTTGTACGATGGAGGGCACGGAGCGGGCCTGGACGATTACTGGAAACTCATGTGGAATATGCCAACCGTGGCTGGCGGTTTTTTGTGGGATTTTGCGGACGAAGCCGTAGTACGGACCGATAAGAACGGAGTGCTTGATACCGATGGTAATCACGCCGCCGATGGCATCGTTGGGCCCTACGGTGAAAAGGAAGCCAGTTTCTTCACCATAAAGGAAATTTGGTCTCCGGTTTACGTTGAAGATCGTTTTATCCGAGAAGATTTTAATGGCGTTTTTCGGGTGGAGAACCGTTATCACTTCACTTCTTTGGATAACTGCACGATGACGGCCAAATGGATGAGGTTTAGCGGGCCGGACGATGCTGTTGATGGTCTTGTATTAGACCAGCGAAAGGTTAATCTGCCTGCCTTAAACCCAGGCGAAAAAGGATCTTTCTTCGTTGAAAAACCTGCCGGATGGACATCGGCGCATGCGCTTCACCTCACCGCCACCGATAAGAACGGAAACGAAATTTTCACCTGGTCCTATCCCGTAATGAGACCAGAGGAAGTAAGACCTCAGCCTGGTGGCAGTACCGAAGAAAACAAGCTTGAGTCATCCGTTGAAAATGACCGGATAACTGTGCAGGCCGGAAATATGACCTATACGTTTTCCGGAGAAAACGGTAGGCTCCTCAAGGTGCTGAAGGGCAATGAACTGATCCCCTTAAGGGACGGCCCCACTATTTTAGGCCATCAGGATAAGGTAGATACCATTACCGTATCTGGATCGAAAGAGAAGATAGAAATTGTAACGCTCTTTGAAAAAACCAATAAGTCGCCAGCCTGGGCAAGTGTCAAAGAAAAAAGTGCCGACAGAGTACAGTGGACGGTGTATCCCGATGGCCTGCTGAATCTTTACGTAGAGTTTAAAGGAAAAAGGATCGCTGAAGACTTAAAAGGGATCAGCTTTTCATTTCCGGAGTCGGCCGTAAAGCATAAAAAGTGGCTTGGTGACGGCCCTTATCGGGTCTGGCGAAACCGTATGAAGGGCAGCAGATTCCAGGTCTGGGAAAATGAGTATAACAACACGGTTACGGGGGAGGCAGGCATGGAATACCCTGAGTTTAAAGGGTATTTTTCCAATTTGTACTGGGCAAAGGTAGAGGGCAGGAACAACAACGGTTTTACCGTTTTTTGTCATTCTCCCCAGACCTTTTTCCGTATGCTAAGCCCCAAAGCCCACGAGGCCGGTGGTGATCCCAAAAAGCGAGTGTCTCCATATTTTCCGGCAGGAGATATTTCATTCCTCAAAAATATCGCTCCGATTGGCACAAAGTTTCAGCATCCAGAAACGATGGGCCCTCAGGGAAACGCTGAAAATTACTTTGGCAATGACGATAACCCCATGCTAATGGAGCTGACGTTTAAGTTCTGAGGCAGCATCGGCTAAGCTTGCCAACAGGTGACGGTTACTCCAGCCCAATCGTAAACGAATACTTCAGCTGCTTGTCCAGTTCCAGCCGGTGCTCTTTATACGGACCGGCATTTGGCAGCCAGCTATTGTCTCCACCAACGCCGATCTGGCCGTAATCGATGTTAAGAATGAAGTTGGTAGCGGGGGTGAGCTCGTTGGTGTGCTCGGCGGCTTCCAGCGTCGCCTGGGTATAGGGCCAGAGGCTGAAGTCGAATCCATCTCCCTGAATGAGAAGTGTTTCTACGTTGTCTCCGTTGAGGGATAGCTCCCGGACATTCATCCGGTTGCCGTTCTCGGCGGGCTTAATGTAGGGCTCAGTCATCTTATCGGCAGACATCGTCCAATGGCCAAAGCGAGCACCCCGAAAACGGTCCGCATAGGCCTCGTGCGGTCCGCGACCGAACCAACTGAGGGTGTGATATTCTTTGCTGACCTGAGTTTGTAGTCCGTAGCGGAAGACACCCGGCACGGACTCCTTGGCTTCCAGATAAGAAGAAATCTGCAGGCGGGCTTTGCTCTGCGGAGTATCCTTAATGAAGTTTAAGGTAACGGTCTCTTCCACTTTGCCGTTCAGGTAGGTACGGATGATTTGCATCCCGGCACCCGTAGCTTTTTTACTTACCAGGGTGGGGGAGGCCGTTGCCCAGACTTTGTAGGCGCGGGCCAGGCCCGCGGGCTTATCGTTGTCCGTCGGTGCCCGCCAGAAGTTGGGCGTCAGCGGGGCGGCCAGCAGCTCGACGTCTCGCTCGGTGATGCTGACGATGATACCGGTTTTGGGGTCTGCCTCTACGCTGAAATCGCCGGAGGTGAGGTAAAGCCCCGTTGGGGTTTCCTGAAAGTTGCTCCGTTGGATGGCCGGAGCCATCGCGATGAAGCGGGGCTCCAGCTCAAACTGCTCAAAGGCAATCTCGTGCCCCGCCGGGCGGCCGAACTCCGGTACCCGCTGCAGGAAGGCGATTTCCAGATATTTGGCATCGTCGGGCACCTTGCCATCAAAGGTCCATTGCACCTGCGCACCGGCGCCCGCATCCGGAGCACTGCCTTTCCAGATGACTTTCGTCTCGCCCATCATGACGGCCCGGACTTCCATATCATACTGGTTAAGGTTCGTGTGGGTGAGCCAGGATTTGAACAGGAAGCTTTCCCCCTGCTGACTGATGGCTACCGGTTGAAAGGCATGTTTCGCCTCCCAGAGCGCTGGCTGAGGCGTCTGGTCGCTGTAAATCAAACCGTTCGCCAGGAAGTTGTTGTCATTGATGTCCTCTCCGTAATCACCGCCGTAGGCCATGAATTTTTGCCCCTTCTCATCGGTTTTCTCCAGGCCCTGGTCCACCCAGTCCCAGATGAATCCACCCGCAAAATTGGGGTAGCTGCGGAACATATTGACGAAGGTGTCCAGGTGGCCCGTTGAGTTGCCCATCGAGTGGGCGTACTCGCAATAAATCAAGGGCCGATCATCATCACCAGCCAGCAGTTCCCGCATGGTTTCTTTTGGTGTATACATCCGGCTGCGAACGTCAACGTAGGCCTGGTCATTCTTCACGTCGCCATCAATGGAGAAACTGCTGCTGGCGGCTCCTTCATTGTGAAGCATCCGGCTGCCGTCCCTTCCTTTGATCCAGGCGGCCATCGCTGCGTGGTTGGGGCCGGTGCCGGCTTCGTTGCCCAGGCTCCAGCTCACCACACTGGGGTGATTCTTGTCGCGCTCCACCATTCGGATGGCCCGGTCCAGCATCGCCGTGGCGTACATGGACATACTGCTGATCATGCTGCCGGCCTTGTGGGTCTCTAAGTTGGTCTCGTCCATTACATAAAGACCGATGCTGTCGGCCAGTTCGTAGAGGTAAGGATCGTTGGGGTAGTGACTGCAACGCACCGCGTTAAGGTTAAAAGCCTTCATCAGCCGCAGGTCTTCCCGGATTTCTGCCCGGGTGACGGCCTTACCGTTTTTGGCGGAATGGTCGTGTCGGTTGACGCCATAGAATATCACCTCTTTACCGTTGACTTTAAAGCCATCCTTTCCCCAGCTCAGATTCCGGAATCCAATGTTGTGGCCGGTCACATCAACGGTTTGCCCTGCGGCATTTTTTAGCGTGGCCGTCAGGCGGTAGAGGGTAGGTGTTTCGGCCGTCCAGGGTGCTACGTTGGGTACCTCTACTTCCAGGCCGTAGAACTGGTGAATGCCGTAGGGGTTACGGTAGGCTTTGCGTTTGTAATAATCTGGAATCGGGTTGACGGAGATGGATTCAGCCCTGGGCAGGACGGCCTTTCCCGTTGGGTCATAGAGTTGTATCTCGAAGGTCCAGTCTTTCAGGCTGGCGGGGTTCCGGAAATGGATCTTTGGTTCTACCCGCAGGTGGCCGGTGGTCTTGTCTGCTTTCAGACTGGGTTTGGCGAAGAGATCCATAAGGTATTCAGCCGGCGTACTCTGTACGTACACCTGCCGGTGCAGCCCGCTGAGCCGCCAGTGATCCTGATCTTCCAGGTAGGAGCCGGAGCTGTAGCGATACACTTCGGCGTATACTTCATTGCCACTGGCTTTGGCCAGATCGCTGATGTCGAATTCTGCGGGGGTGCGGCTTCCTTCGCTGTAACCCACGTAGCGGCCATTGACCCAGACGTGGAAGGCGGAGCTAACGGCCCCGAAGTGAAGTACCTGCCGGTCGCCGGCCCGAAAGCCCTTAATGTCGAAGGTTTTATGGTAGGCCCCCATGGGGTTGCGGTCATGATCCGTCGGGCCCGTTGTGGAAGGAACAAAGGGAGGGTTAGCGGGGCGGAAAGGATACTCCCAGTTGGTGTAAATCCGCATGCCGTGGCCCTGCATTTCCCAGTTGCCGGGCACCTGGATGTTACCGTAATCACTCAGGTCCAGCTTCTTATTGTCGTCGGGGATCCCGTTGTCTCCGTGTTCATGCCACTTGAATTTCCAGCTGCCGTTCAGGCTCGTCCGGCCAACGATCGCACCACCGGCTTTTGCCGTCGCCTCGTTGGCGTAGTGATACATCGTTGCGTGAGCCGGTAATCGGTTAACACTAAAGGTCTGCGGGTTTTGTGCAAAGCGTTGTTGGGCGCTGACGCTGGTGCAGAGAATGGCTGATAAAAGCAGGGTGAGGAGGAAGGCACGCATGCAGCTGGATAGTTTTGATGATCGGAGGGGAAAGGTCGGAAAAATTAGCTTAACAATCGATTCCATTTTTTGGGGAAATTGCTCTTTATACCTGTAACAAATTTGGTTTGACAAGATTAAACATCTAACTTTGACGATTATAAGTTTTGAGTATATTATTGCTATTTACCCCCCAAAAGACTATCTGAATACATAAGGCTTAATCGATCCCTGAGTCCAAATGGACTCAGCATTTTACCACTAGTTTATTCATTCAGAAGTTGATCATGAAACACACCCATTTAAGTTTGCGGGGCCTGCTGGCCTTCGCAGCACTATTATTATGTAGTGCATTCACCTTTGCACAATCTACGATTAGCGGTACCCTGGTGGACGCTGATACCGGAGATCCGCTCATAGGAGCCAGCGTCTTAGTTAAGGGAACCTCGAGCGGAACCGTTACTGACTTCGACGGCAACTATACCCTCCAGGCCTCAGAGGGCGACGTCCTGATTTATTCATACACCGGCTATGCTTCACAGGAGGTAATCGTTGGCCCTGATGCAAACTACAGTCTGCAGATGTCGGGCGGTGAGATTCTCGACGAAGTCGTCGTTGTAGCCTACGGCAAGCAAAAGAAAGCGACCGTAACGGGGGCCGTTGTGGGGGTGGAAGGTGGAGCGCTTAGGCAGTCCCCTTCCGTAAACCTGGGGGCTTCTCTGGCCGGCCGTTTGCCCGGCGTAGTTGTTATTCAGCCCAGCGGTGAGCCGGGTAATGATAACGCCCTGATTAATATTCGTGGGCAGAACACACTCGGAAACAGTAGCCCGCTGGTGGTTATTGACGGTATCCCGGACCGGGCCGGAGGCCTGGCTCGCCTGAGCCCGCAGGATATTGAGTCCATCTCTGTACTGAAGGATGCCTCGGCGGCCATCTACGGAGCCCGTGCTGCCAACGGAGCTATTCTGGTAACGACAAAGCGGGGCACGACGGGCAAGCCTACGATCAGCTATGACTTCAATCAGGGCTGGTCTCAGCCGACAGTTCTGCCGGAGATGGCTTCCGCCGTTGAGTACGCCAATATTATGAATGAGCTGCCGATTTATCAGACGGTACCCGTCAATGAATGGTCCGCCGCTTCACAAGCTATCCGCACTTCCGGAACTTACGACTCACCAACGGCGGGTGTAGGCACGGTTAATGCTAACTTCAGCCCGGACGCCGTGCGGCAGCACGCCGCAGGTGATGACCCATGGGGATTCCCGGATACGGACTGGTTCGGTGACGCTTTCCGTACATGGGCACCTCAAAGCCAGCATAACCTTTCCGTACGTGGGGGGACTTCTGCCGTACGCTATTTTGCTTCTTTAGGGCACGTTAACCAGGAAGCCTTTTATAAGAACACCGCTACCAAGTACAAGCAGTACAGCCTGCGCCTTAATCTGGATGCGGACGTTAGTCCCTACGTAACCACTCAACTTGGATTCACCGCCCGCCGCGAAGACCGTCGCTACCCAACCCAGGATGCAAACGCAATTTTCCGGATGCTCATGCGTGGCCGCCCAACGGAGCCTGCCGTTTGGCCTAATGGTTTACCGGGGCCTGACATTGAGAATGGCCAGAACCCGATTGTTATCACGACCAATGCAACCGGTTACGAAGAAAGCCCAACGGACTATCTGCAGGCCAATGGCTCAGTGACCGTTACTAACCCCTGGATCAAGGGGCTGGGAATTACTTTTTCCGGTGCTGCTGACCTTTCCAATACTAAGTTAAAGCGCTGGGAAACACCCTGGGAACTGTACTACTGGGATCGGGTAACCCGCGATGCTCAGGGGACTCCGGTAGTGGAACCTGCCGTTCGCTCGAACTTCACGGACCCCCGCTTAACCCAGGGCAACTCTTCTACGCTCAATACCAACCTTTCTACCCGTATTAACTACGATACCCGTATCGGTAGTGATCATACCATTGGCCTGATGGCCGGCGTAACGCGGGAGACTTTTACCGGGGAGAATTTCTTCGCCTTCCGCCGCAACTACATCTCTACGGCCGTTGATCAGTTGTTCGCAGGTGGCTCTCTGCAACAGGAAACCGGAGGCTCCGGATACGAACGGGCCCGACTCGGTTACTACGGCCGGGCGCAGTATGACTATAAAGAGAAGTACCTGTTGGAATTCATCTTCCGTTATGACGGCTCCTACATCTTCCCCGAGCAAGATCGCTTCGGCTTTTTCCCCGGTGTACTCGCCGGCTGGAACGTGACCAATGAAGACTTCTTCAACGTTTCCGGTGTCGACTTCCTGAAAGTACGGGCCAGCTACGGGCAAATGGGCAATGATCAGGTGTTCTTCAACGACCAGCTGCAGGAGTTTGCCTACCTGTCTACCTATGGCTTCGGGGAATACCCGATCAACAGCGTAGTGGAAACCACCCTGCGGGAGGAATTGCTGGCTAACCCCAGCTTCACCTGGGAGCGGGCCAATAACCTCAACTTTGGGGTAGACGCTATCTTGTTCAATAACCGGATTGACGCTACGGTAGAGTACTTCGTGAACCGGCGCGACCAGATCCTGATTCAGAAAACAGGCTCTACACCTGCTTCTTCAGGCATCAACAGCCTGCTCCCTCCGGTCAACGCCGGAGAGGTGGAAAACAAAGGCTTCGAATTTAATCTGGGCTATAACGGTAAAGCGGGTAACCCCTTCCAGTTCCGTTTTGGTATCAATGGTGGCTACGCCAAAAACAAGGTCATCTTTATGGATGAAATTCCCGGAGCTCCTGAATATCAACTCATGGAGGGTAAGCCCATTGGCGCTTTCCTGGTGTACCAATCCGACGGGGTATTCCTCGATCAGGCAGAAATCGATGCCGAAGAGTTGGACTACAGCGCTGTGACAGCTCGTTTGCTTCCCGGTGACATGAAGTTCGAGGACGTAAATGGTGACGGCAGAATTGATGGAGATGACCGGGTGCGCATTGACGATAACGGTACGCCGACGTTCAACTTCGGCGCCAACTTTACGGCCAGCTACAAAGGATTCGACATTACCGCTCTTTTACAGGGAGCTACCGGAGCCAGCCTGCGCGTTCAGACAGAATCCGGTGATATCGGTAATTACCTGAAATGGAGCCATGATAACCGCTGGAGCATTGATAACCCAAGTTCGGAGCATCCGCGCCTGGCCAGCCGTGGCGATACTTATTACACGGGCGGTAACTATGGGCAGAATACTTATTTCCAGTTCAGCAAGGACTACATCCGACTCAAGAACCTCGAAGTCGGGTACACCCTTCCCACCAACATCACGGATCGAATCGGGATTGGTAGCCTGCGGGCCTACGTGAACGGACTTAACCTGGTCACTTTCGACAGCCTTGAGTTCTTTGACCCCGAATCAACCGCTGGTAGCGGTGTTTATTACCCCCAAACCCGGATCATTAATCTGGGCTTAAATGTTTCATTCTAAACTATCATTTTATCATGCAAAAATTCATTAAAATACTGGGGAAGGGTGTCGTTGCTTCGGCCCTGTTCTTCCTGCTGCTTACGGGCTGTAAGGAAGACTTCCTGAACACCGAGCCGCTGGACAGCATTTCCAGCGAAGCAACCTGGGCGGACGGGCCGCTGGCTCAGGCCTTCATTTTTAACGTCTACTCCTTCCTGGGATATGGTGGCTTTGAAGAGCAGGGGCTTTCCTCTCTTACCGATGAAGCTATGTTTACCCACGCCGGGCGGAACATCCGTCCCTTCAATGAAGGAACGGAAGATGCGACCAACACCGCCTGGATGAGCGCCACCTACCAATGGGACCAGATGTACCTGGCTATCCGCCAGGCCAACGTAGCCATTGACCGCCTGCCTACTTCCACCTTTACCGACGATGTGCTGCGGGACCGGCTTCTTGGCGAAGCGCACTTCCTGCGGGCTTACTACTACCACCAGCTCGCCCGCTTCTATGGCGGTGTACCTTTGATTGACCGGCCTTACGGCCTTGACGAGGACTATTCCGTTGAGCGAGGTACCTGGGCAGAAACGGTTGATTTCATTGTCGCTGATCTGGATGAAGCGGCTCGTTTGCTGGCCGGCAAAACCGTAACGCCGGGTCGGGCGACTGACCTGGCCGCTCAGGCACTTAAATCACGGGTTCTGCTCTATGATGCGTCGGACCTGCACCAATCTGATCTGGTAACGGGTGTTTTCTCCGGCTATTCCAACATAGAGCTGGTTGCCTCCCCTTCCGGCGACCGTGCGGCCAAGTGGCGTCGTGCCCGCGACGCGGCCAAGCTCGTCGTGGATGCAGCCACGGGCTACAAACTGGACCTGAGCGGACCGGTAAGTGCTGAAGAAGGTAAGCAAAACTACGTCTCCATCGCCATGGGGGGTGGTAGTGCCGTAGGGGATGCATCGGCTGCCGTCGAGTTGATCTTCGAACGGACCAAGACCCCTCTTTACACCGTTGAGGATAACTGGCCACTGGGTGGTATTCACCATGGTATCAATAACGGGCCGAACGGCTACAACAACTGGGCGGGTAATACCCCCATTCAGCAAATGGTGGATGACTATGAAATGATGGACGGTTCCTACTTCGACTGGGACAACGCCGAGCATGCTGCTGCGCCCTACGATAACCGTGACCCACGTTTATATGCTTCCGTTATGCACGACGGCGCAAGCTGGAAACCCCGTCCCCCTGCCTCCAGAAGCTTTGATATGGTGGATCAGATCCAGACGGGCTACTACGATGACGGTGCCGGCGGAACGATCAACGGTGTCGATACCCGCGAATCTTCCATCGAGAACTGGAACGGTAGCCGGACGCATTATTACCATCGGAAATTCATCGATCCGGACCCCGCTTTACCAGACAATCAGTCGAATGCACAGACCGTTCCCTGGCCTTTTATTCGCTACACCGAGGCGGTGCTCAATTACGTGGAAGCCAGCATTGAGCTGGGTGAAGAAGACGTTGCCAGAGAGTGGCTCAGCAGGCTCCGCTATCGCGTAGGCATGCCCGCCGTAACCGACTCCGGAGATGCTCTGCGCGAGCGTTATCGCAACGAGCGCCGCGTGGAACTCGCCTACGAAGAGCATCGCTACCACGATGCCCGTCGCTGGCTGATCGCACCGGAGACGCTGGGTCGGATTATCCAGACGATTGACATCAGGGCGACTCTCAAACCCGGAGCTACTCCTCATACTCCGTATCGCTATGATACCGACGTTTATGACTACACGTACACAGTAGTTGAAAACACGGAGAACGAGACGAGAACCTGGGTCAATAAGATGTACTACCGGCCCATCTCCCGGGATGAGATTAACCGGAACTCGCTGTTGATCCAGAACCCCGGGTACTAAATTTTCGCCGCCGGCGTTAGCCGGCAAAACCAGAACCCGCTGACGGAAGTCAGCGGTACCGCCCGCCAGTTTCTTCTTTGGAAGCTGGCGGGTTTTCTTACTTTAGCGGACCTGCGGATTACGCCCGCCCCTCAAGTCTATTCATGCCAGTATCGATCAGAAGTTTCCTCCCGCTTTTATGCCTTTTTACCCTGCTCCGTTGTTCGGACGCTGCACCTGCGACCGCGCCCGAAAAAGCCGACGCAGAGATGCTTTTTACGCTGCTGACCACCTCTGAAACGGGCGTGGATTTTGAGAACCGACTGACCGAAGGGCCGAACACAAATATCCTGATGTATGAATATTTCTACAACGGCGGTGGTGTTGCAGCGGGTGATCTGAATGGAGATGGGAAAACAGACCTCTACTTCACGGCTAACATGGCCGAAAACAAGTTGTACCTAAACGATGGTGCCCTGAGTTTTCGCGACGTAACCACCCTGAGCGGCGCCGGCGGGCGCCCTGGCCCCTGGAAGACAGGGGTAACGATGGCCGACGTGAACGCCGACGGAAAACTCGATCTCTACCTCTGTTACTCGGGCGCTCTGCCCGCCGCGAAACGTGCCAATCAGCTTTTCATCAATCAGGGCAACGACCCCGATGGCGTGCCTCTTTTCAAGGACGAAGCCGCGGCCTATGGCCTGGCCAGCACCGCCTTCAGTAATCAGCTTTATTTCTTTGACTACGATCAGGATGGTGATCTCGACGGCTTACTGCTTAATCATAACCCCAAGTCTCTGCCCATCTTAAATCCGGTGAAAACAAAACAGCTGCTGGGCCAACCAGACCCGGAACGCGGGCTTCGCCTGTACCGGAACGATGGCGGCAAATTTCGGGACGTAACCGAAAAAGCAGGGATCAACGGCTCGGCGCTGAGCTACGGTCTGGGGCTGGCCATTTCGGATCTGGATAATGACGGTGATCCGGACTTTTATGTCTCGAATGATTATGAAGTCCCTGACTACCTCTATTATAATAACGGTGACGGAACCTTCACCGACCGGCTTGGCCAACAGATGGGGCATACGAGCCATTTCTCGATGGGCAGCGACATTGGTGACGTTAATAATGATGGACATCCGGACATCTTAACCCTTGATATGCTCCCGGCGGATAATCGAAGAAGCAAACTGCTGATGGCTGATGATAACCGCTCCAAACTCGACCTGAATCTGGCCAATGGTTTTCACCACCAGACAATGCGCAATATGTTGCAGATCAACCGGGGAGATGGCTCTTTTGCTGAAATCGGCCGCCTGGCGGGCGTGTCGATGACGGACTGGAGTTGGTCCGCTCTGCTGGCTGATTTTAATAATGATGGCTGGCAGGATTTACACGTCACCAACGGCTACCTTAAGGATTATACCAACATGGATTTTATTAAATACATGGAAGATTTCGTGGCCGAACGTGGTCGGCTGCAACGCGCTGATCTCAGGGGGCTGCTGGAAAAGATGCCCGCTTCTGATGTGAATAACTACTCCTTCGGCAACCGTGGAGACGGTACTTTTACGGACCAGACGAAAGCCTGGGGGCTGGCCCGTCCGTCCAACAGCAACGGTGCTGTATACGCTGATCTGGACGACGACGGCGACCTCGACCTGGTGGTGAGTAACCTTGATCAATCCGCCTTTATTTACAGGAATAACGGCAAAGGAAACCATTACCTGAAGGTCCGTCTGGAAGGTGCTGGAGGAAATTTGGCGGGTATCGGGGCACGGGTGGAGATTAGGGCCGGGGGCGTCACCCAAACACGGGAACAGTTTCCCAACCGCGGCTACCTGAGTAGTGTGGAGCCGGAGTTGCATTTCGGTTTGGGCGACGCAGCGCAGGTGCAAAGTTTGCTCGTCCGATGGCCGGACGGCGCGGTTCAGCGCCTGAAGAATATTGAGGCGAACCAGGACATCGTTCTCCGCCGTTCAGAAGCCATGGATCGGCCGGAAAAAAAGAGCATTGAGCCCGTTTTTGTGGAGGTAAAATCTCCGCTTGACTTTAAGCACAAAGCCTCCGCAAAGCGAGACTTTGACGGGGAGTTATTACTGCCAAGAGCCTATACCCATACAGGACCATGGCTGGACGAAAATGGGCGGATAAGCAATAGAGAATTATGGCGGCAAGTGTTGGCTGGCGGCAGCCCTTCGGTAGCTGTCACCGGCAACGAATATGTGCCCGCGAGTTATCCCCGTCTGGGCAAGTTAAGTGTCTCCATTGATGGGAAGCCCCTGAGCGAACTGCCCGAATCTCTGGAAAAGATCGGGAAAATTAAGGCTGCCGCCCGCGCCGATCTTAATGGCGACGGTGCGGAAGAACTGATACTTGCCGGAGAATGGACGCCGGTACTTATTTATGAGTACGTGGGAGGGAAGCTCATTGACCGGACAGAAAAATACCTGCCCGATAGCCCTTCAGGCTGGTACAATGCCCTCCATCTGGCGGACCTCAACGGTGACGGCAGGCCCGACATTCTGGTGGGGAACCAGGGCCTCAATAACACCTTCACGGCCAGCAAAGCCCGGCCGGTGGAGCTGCACGCCGCAGATCTGGATCAAAACGGTAGCATCGACCCGATCCTGAGTTATTATGACCCCGCGGATGGCAAACGCTATCCGGACGCTACGCGGGACGAGCTCCTCGGACAGCTCGCGGGGCTGCGCAAACGTTACCCGAACTACGAGCGTTACGCCAGCCAAACCCTGGACGAAGTTTTTCCCAGCTGGCCGGACGAGACACTTCACCTGAGGGCGGACCGACTGGAAACAACGCTCTATCTCAGCCAGCCGGACGGCACCTACGGCCTCGCTCCGCTGCCGGCGGAAGTGCAGTACGCTCCGGTACACACCATCACGGAACTGGACTACAATGGCGATGGCAATACCGACCTTCTGCTTTGTGGTAATGACAGCCAGGAAAAACAGCGGTGGGGGAAGTCGGACGCCAACGCAGGAATATTACTGCGGGGCAACGGCGCCGGTGGCTTTGAGTATGTACCACAAGCCGAGTCCGGTTTCCGGCTGCGCGGCGATGTGCGTAGCGTGGTGAAAATGGATGACTTGCTTTTATTTGGTATTCGGGGAGAGAAAGCCCGGGCCTATCAACAACAACGAACGGAATTTTGATGATGAAGACAGCTGCTTACCAACCGGACGCTCAAAGGACTTCAGCAGTTTCGCCTCCGGCTTTACGGCTGAAAACGCTTCGGGGGGCCTGGCACAATTGGTCTTGTTCAGGGCCTCGAGGGTACGCAGTGCGGAGCGCAGCGAAGTCCTGCGTTCCTGTGTGTGTCCGGATTTTAGGGCTATGCTTTTTCCTTACTCTACTGAGCTGTGGAAAAACGCCCCACTCCGAAGCCGAGATGGCCTCCCAGTGGGCGGACATGACGCTGAGACTCACCCAGTACACCCCCGGAAACAGTCCGACCTACGCCTCCCGGTGCCTTGGCTACATCGGGTTGACCATGTACGAAACGCTAGCCCCGGGCTACCCGGAGCGGAACAGTCTGGCGGGGCAGTTGAGCGAATTGACGATACTGCCGGCACCGGACCCTGAAGTAAGCTATAACTACGCCCTGGCCATGAACGCAGGGCAGGCCGAAATTTTACGCAAACTGTATAACCACACCTCAGACCTTAATAAGGCCAGCGTTGATTCCCTGGAAAGGGAATTGGAGCTGATGTTGTCAGCAGACGTGCCGGCCGAGGTCAGGAAAAGATCAGTTTCCTTCGGTCAGCGAATGGCGCGGGCCATTTTTGAGTGGTCTAAAAGCGACGGCGGGCACCGGGCCTACTTGCGTAACTTTGAAAAAGGGATGGTGCACCCTGACCGGCCGGGCGGCTGGAAGCCGCCGCTGTTTGCGCAGTCGTTCAGCCACCACCCCCTGCATCCGTTCTGGGGGCAAAACCGCCCCTTCATTCCGGCCAATTACCGTATGCAGGCCCCTGCCATTATCCCTCACGATACAACGCCGGGTTCACCGTATTACGAACAATTTTTGGCGGTCTATAAAGCGGATACGGCGCTGACGCAGGAGCAAAAAGAGATTGCCATCTGGTGGGGGGATGACCCGGATGAGACTTTTACACCGCCGGGACACTCCTATTACATCGCCAGCGAGTTTTTAAGAGCAAAGGACGCTGAGCTCATCACCCGCGCCGAAACTTACGCTCGGGTAGGGATAGCAGTAGCTGATGCCTTTATCCTCTGCTGGCGGTGGAAGTACCAGTTCTTTACGGAACGGCCGAATACCTTCATCCCCGCCTACATCGATGAGGAATGGGAGAGCTTCTGGCCAGACCCGCCATTCCCGGCCTTCCCTTCGGGGCATGCCATCCAGGCGGCGGCTGCCGCCGCCGTTTTGGAGGACCTGCACGGCCCGGAGTTCACCTTCACCGACCGCAGCCACGTCGGCCGGCCCTACGACGAAGTGCGGGAGACGGGCTTCGTGGAGCGCCCCTTTACCCGCTTCTGGGACGTTGCCCTCGAAACGGCCGACTCCCGCTTCTACGGCGGCATTCACACGCCGCAGGACAACGAACGCGGCCTGGAGAAGGGTAGGGAGGTGGCGGCGAATGTTACTGCAATGAAGTGGTAGCGGCGGCTTCAGCCGCCTGCTAGCAAGCGAAGCGCAGTAAAAGCGGAATTACCCCCAACTTTCCCCATAAGCCCTGATGGTGGTAACAAAAATTAAGATGAGTATTACGACAAACGCCAGGGTGATAAACCAGTAGATACCGCTCCAGAAACTAAACGTTGGCGAGGAGGCATCAGCGGTTGGCGGAGGAACCTGATCCGCTGACCCGGTTAGCTCACCTTCGTTGGCAGGGCTTGCTTCAGGCTCTGACCATAATGCGTAGATGTAATTCAGGAAAGCCACCAGGAATCCGCCCGACCCGATTAGGATTGCCAAGAGAATTAAAATTCCTGTGAGATCGATGGAGTAGATAAGCATTTAGCTGAGTTTTAGACCGGGCATAAGATAGCCATCCTTGCCTTTAGTCCAAAAATTGCACCCGCGCACCGTCGCCCAAAATGGTCGCTGTGCCTATATTGTCGGGGTCATGCGCTATTTCTCTTTACTCCTCCTGCTTTTTCCGCTTTGTCTCTCCGCCCAGTTTACCGACATAACTGACACGGCCGGTCTGAATCACCAGTTTCGGGTCCTGGAAGGCATGTTTGGTGGCGGTGCCTGCGTGATAGATTTTAATCAGGACGGTTTTGAGGACGTCTACGTTACCGGCGGCACCGTTGATGACCAATTGCTGCGGAATAACGGCGATGGAACCCTGACCAATGTCTTCGAAGGCTCGGGTCTGGAACTGACCCGTCGCTTCGTCACCCAGGGGGTAAGCGGAGCAGACGTGAACCGGGATGGTTACATTGACCTGCTGGTGACGACCATTACCGCCCGCGACAGCGCGCGCACCATTCCCCGTGCCCGAAACCTTTTGTTTCTGGGCCAGGCCGACGGCACTTTCCGGGACGGAACGGACGCTTTTGGGCTGACGGATGGCTACAGCTTCAGCACCGGCGGCAGTTTTGGAGACTTTAATATTGACGGTTGGCCGGACCTGTTTGTGGGCAACTATTTCATCGGCTACGAAGGTGAACTCAGCGTGATCAGTGACGCGACCATCGTGGGGGCCAATCAAACGGCTTACGATTATCTCTACCTGAATGAAGGTGGCGAACGCTTCGTCGACGTCGCCAAAGACTACAAGGCCTACCATCGGGGCTTCGGCTTCGGCGGGGTGTTTACGGATTACGATAACGACGGCGATCAGGATCTGATCGTGAACAACGACTTTGGTTATAAAGCCATCCCGAGCATCGTCTATGAAAACCGGTTCCCGCGTAAGGAATTCCGCGACGTCAGTGAGAAACTGGAGCTTGATCTGCGGATCAACGCCATGGGCTCCGCGGTTGGCGACCCAAACGGGGACGGGCTGTTGGATTATTATATGACCAACATCCGTTTTAATCGCTTCATGGTGCAAGCAGGCAAAGGGGAGCCCTTTGAGAACAAGGTCAAGGAAGCGAACATGAACTTCGTCTCCATCAGCTGGGGCGCTAACTGGGCAGACTTTGACCACGACGGCGACCTTGATCTCTTCGTGAGTAACGGTGACCTGAACCCTAACTGTGTTCCGATGGCTAACTATTTCTTTGACAATCTCGGCGGAGGTAAATTTGAAGATGTCGCAAAAACCAACGGCACGGGGGATTATGGCATTGGCCGGGGCTCGGTGGCTTTTGACCTGGAGAATGACGGCGATCTGGACTTGCTGGTGGTTGGTCAGCAAGCGGTTTTACCCAATTATCCGGTTGAATCGATTACCCGTCTTTTTCGCAACGACGGCGCAACGGGTAACTGGCTGAAGGTCCGGCTAAGAGGACTAACCTCTGAACTGAACGGACTGGGCAGTCGGGTAACTGTTTTCTCCGATGGCCGACAAATGATCCGTGAGGTCGATGGAGGTGGCAGCAGTCATTTGTCCCAAAATTCTCCGATCGTCCATTTTGGCCTTGGAACATCGGAGACAGCGGACTCGGTCCTGATCGCCTGGAACGGGGGCAAGGAGCAGTTACTGACCGAAGTGCCCGCCAATCAGTTGCTGGAGGTGGAAGAAATTCCCGGAGGTATACCGCGAAGCGGATTTCCCTGGTGGGTGGTAGGGTTGATTGCTGTAGTCCTGCTGGGCTCGGGCTATTTACGTTGGCAGCGGTAGCCACTGAGACAAGCGATATTGCTCCTTATTTATTTGCCTGCACCTGCGTTCGCGCCCTTTCTGGCTGAGCTAAGAGAAATGGTTACAATATTCTGGAGAAAGCACGGGGAAACCTAATGGTGCCAGACGGTTGTGCATTTGCTTGCGGGCGCAATAGACAAAGCTCTTTAACTGAATACTAAATTTTTTTTACCTTTGCGAGCAGCGTTTGACGCTGAGTGTTCGTTCGGTTTTTACGATGGCCAAACACATTTAGTTACACTTAACCAAACTTTACTTTTGACCTGGCCGTCCGTTTGCGTTTCCCTTTTGGGCATTTATTTTAGCCTTTTTGACTAGACTAAAACTATACACGAGACAAATACCAGCTGCCCGTTGAAGGTAGCCTAATACACTTTTCATTCACTAATTTCTTCTTGAAAGTATAACCCATTCGTTTAGCCATCCTGTAACTGCAGTAGTTACTGATATAATTTCTCCCCAGGAGGAACAGACCGTTTGTTGATTGTAGTGGGGGTATGCCTTTGAGCAGTTCACTTGAAATATATTCATAAAATCATTACAGTATGAGACGATTCTCACTAGTCCTAGGGCTACTGCTTTTTGTTATGGGCGTTACCATGGCACAAAGGACCGTTACCGGAACGGTAAACGACGAAGAAGGGGAATCCCTGATTGGGGTTAGTATTCTTGTTGAAGGAACAACGACGGGTACGGTATCAGATATTGATGGCACCTACACCATTAGCGTCCCGGAAGGGAGTAACGTGCTGGTTTTCAGCTATACGGGCTTTGCTAACCAGGTTGTTGAAATTAACAATCGGTCTAACATTGACATAACGATGGAGACTTCCGCTGAGCTTCTGGAGCAGGTTATCGTTACTGCTTACGGGGTGACGACTAAAGAAGCCTTTTCGGGTTCTGCCGATGTTATTGGTGCTAAAGATCTGGAACTGCGAAACGTTACTTCTCCGCTGGCGGCCATTGAAGGTAAGGCTACCGGTGTACAGTTTACTTCTCCTTCCGGAGGACCTGGCTCTTCACCAGGTATCGTAATTCGGGGTGTAGGTACGCTTAACGGTAGCTCAGACCCACTGATCATTGTTGATGGTGTGCAGTTTGAAGGCAACCTGAACAACATTAACCAGGAAGACATTGAGTCGCTGACGGTTCTCAAGGATGCTTCCTCAACTTCCCTCTACGGCTCCAGAGCTGCCAACGGGGTTATTTTAATTACAACCAAAAGAGGCACGAAAAACGGAACGCAGGTTTCAGCATCTGTGCAACATGGTACGGTAAGCAGAGGCATTCAGCTATATGATGAAGTTACCCCCGGCCAGTACTACGAGACGATGTGGGAAGCGCTGAAAAATTCGAGCGCTGCCGATGGAGATGCCGAATTTGCTTCCGCCAATATCTTCAATAGCCTCGGTTATAACCCTTTCGATGTAGCAAACGACCAGATTGTCGGCACGGATGGAATGCTGAACCCTAACGCAAATTTGATTTACCAGAGCTTAAACTGGTATGATGAACTGGAGCAAAGTAACACGAGAACGAACTACAACCTGAACGTATCCAGTGGAGGCGACAACCATCGCGTATTTTTCTCTACTTCCTACCTGGACGAAGGTGGATACGTCAAAACGTCTGAGTATGACCGTCTGACTTCCCGGGTAAACGCAGATTTTGACGCTAACAACTGGCTCTCTGTTGGTGGTAGTGCAAACGTTACGGTGGCTAATCAGGCCGGACCCGCTTCGGGAGGTACCGGTAGCATTGTGAACCCTTTCAGTTTTGCCAAAAACATCGGTTCCATTTACCCGGTATTCGTCAACGATCAGGACGGTAACCTGGTTCGGGACGCAGGTGGCAACCCGGTGTTTGATTCAGGGGAAGGTTTCCCTGAGTTCAACGTCGGTTCAAGACCCATCAACCAGGGAAGACACGCGCTTCAGGAATTACTTCTCAACGATGAGCGAAACTTCAACAATACCTACGGCTTCAGATTTTACTCCACCTTCCATCTTATCGAAGGGCTTGATTTCACGCTCAATTACGGTCGGGACATCAATGAAGGCGTGAATAAAGGCTACGAGAACAACATTATCGGAGACGCTCAGCCAACCGGGCGGTATAGCGAAACGCGATTCAGAAGACAGGTAGAAAACTTCAACCAGCTGCTGACTTACCAGAAAAGCCTGGGGGGGATTCATAACCTTGACTTCACGCTGGGGCACGAGAGCTACGACCGGACATTTACCAGTAATAATGCACTGGCCGTTGATCAGACTGCAGAAGGAATTTTTGAATTCGCCAACTTCGCTACTCCCGTATCCGTAGGAGGGTCAACTACCGTTAAAACAATTGAAGGATACTTCGCCAGAGCGAATTACAACTACGATACGAAATACTACCTCAGCGTGTCTGCGCGTAGAGATGGGTCATCCGTTTTCGCTCCGGGGTCCCGGTGGGGTACCTTCTACTCTGTCGGAGCATCCTGGCGGATTACAAACGAAGCGTTCATGGAGAGTGTGGACTTCGTTGATCGCCTGAAACTGCGTGCTTCTTACGGTGAAGTGGGTAACGATAATCTGGGAGATTTCTTCCTTTCACAGCCTCGCTACGCCCTGTCTTCGAATGCAGGAAACCCGGCCATCCTTTTCTCAACGATTGGTAACCAATTGCTGCAGTGGGAAACCATCGAAAACTTTGATGTAGCGCTGGAATTCACCTTGTTCAACAACTTCCTGGATGGCTCCATTGAGTACTACCGCAGAAACTCTTCGGACTTGCTCTATGACCTGCCCATTGCACTGAGTAACGGTGCGGACGCCTTCCCGGCGAACATTGGAGACATGTATAACTCTGGTATCGAGTTAGGCCTGACCGCTAACCTGGTAACGACGGCTGATTTCAGATGGGCACTGTCAACGACAGCATCGACCTTCAAAAACGAAATTACCAATCTGCCGGACCCCATCATCAATGGTTCTAAGCGTTGGGCTGAAGGTCAATCAAGATTTGATTTCTACTTACTCGAAACTGCTGGCGTTGACCCACAAACAGGAGATCAGTTGTTCAACATGTACGAGTTTGATGAAGATGGTAACAGTATTCCGGTAATGGACGGGGACGGAAACCAGGCAACAACTAATGACTGGCAGGAAACGGAAAGAGTTTACACAGGAGACAGTTCTATTCCTGACCTGTTGGGATCGGTTTCTACCAGTCTGAACTACAAAGGAATTTCGTTGAACATCCTGGTGAATTACGGTATTGGAGGAAAGGTTCTGGACAACGGATACTCCGCCATGATGCACAGCGGTACCTACGGCCGTTCGCTCCACCCGGATATCCTTAACGCATGGCGTCAGCCCGGTGACATTACGGATGTGCCAAGACTGGAAAACGGTAACCCCAACCTGGTCCTGACCCAATCTTCCCGGTTCTTAACCGATGCTTCCTTTGTCGCTTTGCGTAACGTGAACATTGGCTATACTTTCGGCAATGCAATAACCGATAAAATCGGACTCGGAGGCTTAAGAGTTTCCCTTACCGGAGAAAACCTGTTCCTGAAGAGCGAAAGAAGCGGTTTGAACCCACAGTACAACCTGGGCGGAACTGGCGCAGGTAACGACTTTAATCCTGCACGGATTATTTCTGCCGGACTGAACGCAAACTTTTAAAAAACAGCTGGTATATCAGCGGTAGAGTCAATAGCCTCTGAACGGTCAGTACTTACTGACAATCAGGAGTGTTGCCGGCTTTACCGCTGATGTATCACCTAAATTCAATAAAGATGTTATCATATATAAAACACTCGTTTCTACTCTTCGTCGCATTAATAGCTTTTTCCTGTGAAGAAGAATTTTTAGATACCACGCCGACTGATGCCATCGCTTCAGCGGATGCACTTGCAACGGAGGCAAATATGGCCCTGGTGATCAACGGGATGCATCGTACAATGTACGCCCAGTCACAAACGGTTCTTCCCGGTGGTAGTGCAGTAGCTACTACCGCCAGAGCAAACGAACACTACTGGGTGCCAATGGGGGACAACCTCGCCGGAGGCCTGATCCATAGTGCAAATGCTAATAACCTGGGATGGCGGGATGAGGCTCAATGGAACTCTCATACCCTGCAGACGTCAAACACCGTCAACGTTCTTTGGTACCACCGTTACAATATTATTGCGAACGCTAATTCGCTGATTAATAGAATCAATGAAGGTGTACTACCGGTAACACCGGGCTTGAAAGAGATTGAAGGTCAGGCATATGCCTACCGGGCTTATGCCTATCTCTCGCTGGTTCAGCACTACGCTAAGGGCTATCTAATTGGTAACCCAAGCACTGATCCGGGTGTGCCGATTCTGTTTTCTTCAGATTCTCCTTTCGCCAGCGGCCCCAGAGAAACCGTACAAGCCGTTTACGACCAGATTAACAGTGACCTCGATGCAGCCATCGCTGCTTTTGGAGAGGCTTCTGATAGACCATCAGGTAGTGCCTTTGACAAAGCGAATCTAAACATCGACGTAGCGTGGGGCCTGAAAGCCAGAACCGCACTTGCTACCGGAGATTGGGCTACCGCAGCTACTGCAGCAGTCAATGCCCGCCAGGACTATCCGATCATGGGAGAAGATGACTGGAAAGCCGGATTTAACTCTACACTACTCCCCGAAGTAATCTGGGGAAGTAACGTGATCACCACGGAAACAACCTTTTTCCGTTCTTACTTTTACTTAGCTTCCAACACTTTTAATGGTAGCCAGGTAAGAAATAATCCTAAGATTGCGGACCGTAGACTGATCGACGCTGTACCTGACACTGACTACAGAAAAGATATGTTTTTGATCGATGCGCCCAACACTAACCTGTCCGCAGCAAATGGCATGGGAGGCTTCGCCAATAACACCAACCCGCTGTATACTACAGAAGAGGAGTTTAATGCGGCAAGAGCCGAACTTGAAGCAACCTGGGGGTGGACCTCTCGTCATAACGCTCACCCTTACATGCACGTGAAGTTGCGTCAGCAGGTACCAGGAGGAATTGAGCCAGACGATATCATCTACATGCGTGCCTCAGAGATGTACCTGATCGAAGCGGAAGCGAAAGCAATGATGGGTGACATCGATGGCGCACAGGAAGCCCTGCGCCCGTTGGGCGAAGAGCGTGACAGCGCCTACGACGTGACGGCTTTTGACACTCAGGAGTCGTTTATGGAGCACATTAAGTTCCAGCGCGGCATTGAGCTTTGGGGAGAAGGATTCCTGTTCCAGGACAAAATTCGTTGGGATGATCCCATCGATCACGCAGCCGATGGCGGCTCCGGTGCTTCTCAGGTCCTTTACCAGGAAGGATACTTCCAGGACCGGCCTTCCGTCAACCCTTCCTGGGTCTTCAAAATCCCGCAACGGGAGTTGGACACCAACCCGAATCTGGGGCCTGATGACCAAAACCCTTAATCAGGAATAGATCGACCTGTTCCATCTGAATGGGTACTTCTAATAGAAGATTACTGAGCCATCCCGAACTTTGACGTCGTCAAAGTTCGGGATGCTTGGTTTTGAGGTAGTGCTTAAGAGAGTCGGAGCGTGGCTCTAAGCCTGACTGTACAAAATCCACCACCAAAGAAAGGCGGCCCAGGCCCAGAGAATCAGGCCGTAAATAATCCGTAGAATCACGACCGAATCTATACTTGGTGCCAGAAAATGCCAGGCGGCGCCCGCGAATAAAAAGCTAAAGGACCATCCCATACCGATCATGATAACCGCAGGCCACATCCAGTCACCGTGCAGGTCGTCGATCCACGGATAGCCACGTAGGACGAACGAAACCGGATAGTAGAGTACCGCGCCCAGCATTCCCATGCTAATGAAACCGAGGATGAAGGTGGCCACAAAACCAATGGCGGAGAACCTGGTGGTATAGGAAAGATTAGTCCAAAACTCGGGCATAGGCGTGGGGGAGTTATAATTGGCAGCGAAGATAGACCTAAATTTCGGCGTAGAAATTTCCGCGCTTTTGTCTCTTCATTGCACCTGCACATTCGGTAAGCTCAGTAACGATGGCAGCGCTAAAACGCCCCGAAAGTATACTAAACCCGAGGTCATTATCTTTGTAATACAGGGCGCAAACGCAGGATGCTGTGATTGGTATTCCTTCGCTATCGTACAAAGTCGGCGGACCTGACATCGCCTGCTTTTCGTCTTACTTCAATTCTCCGTGGCTTGCAAATTCTTACCCAAAACGAATATTTTGGCGTGCAACGCCGGGAGTTGTTCCACAAGGGCATTAGCCTCTCGGAGTACGATTATTTTGATCCCGGTACGCCGATGCATTACCACGAGAACCCCTACTTCATGTACGTGATCGCGGGGAACATGGTTGATGTCAATAAATCGGGAGCTTCTTTATTGCCTCCGGGCAGCTTGATGTTCCTTAACTGGCAGGAGGTGCACCGTACAGAGAAAAAATCCAACCGGGGCCGCGGTTTCCACTTGCAGATCGAGCGGAAATGGTTGGAGGCTCAGGAAATAAATGCCGGCCTCTGGGAAGGGAGCCAGGTCCTGAATCACCCCGACTTTCACCTGCAGCTGAGTAAGATTCACTATGAGTTCCGGCAGGCGGATAATTTTTCAATTCTTTCCATTGAATTACTGGTGCTGGAGCTTTGTGGTCTGTTAACCAATAAATTCATCGTTCCGCTGAAGCATCCACCTCTGTGGATGGATCAGCTTAAAGAAATACTACACGGCAGTGCTGAAAACCTCAGCCTGGAGGAACTGTCCACTGAGCTGGGTGTTCATCCCGTTCATATCTCCCGAACGGTACCTGTTTTTCTGGACAGTACATTGGGTGAGTACAGGCGCAAACTCCGGGTGAGTAAGGCGCTACCTCTCCTGTTGAGCAAGGAGGCATCTTTGGCCCAGATTGCCTTTGAAAGCGGCTTCTCTGATCAGAGCCATTTCAACAGAGTATTCAAATTTTATTACGGGAAAACGCCGGCACGGTTTCGGAAGCAGGCCGGGGTGTAGCCCACGTTAATTTCGTTCTATCAGGGGCAGCAGGTCGTACCTACTTTTGGCATGAATTAACAAACCAGCTCTTAATGATCAGACACTTCATCGCCCTGCTTATCCTCTTCGCCTTATTCCAACGCTGTTTACCGGCTCAGCCAAACGACATGAAATCCTACAACGGAGATTGGGAAGCGGAGCTTTCTGCCCGGACCTTCAGCCACCAATTAACGTTCACTCCGGAAGCCAGCAATCAATGGCGGGTGAAGATGGGCAATAAAGTCTTTTCACATGAACAACTGCTTAGTTCTTCGGGAGAGAAAGGACAGGTAGCCCTGGAGCTTGGCGACGTCTTACGTTTTTCAGGAGAGTTGAGCGAAGATGAAAAGGTACTCTCAGGCTTTCTGCAAACGACCTACACTAAATTCCGACTCACCCTGCGCGATAACGGTAAAGGGGGCTACTCGGGTAAGTGGAACAGTTTATACGTCCCTAAGCTTCAGCCGGCGAAATTATACTTGTCCATAGAAAACGGGGAAGGAAATAACTATGAGGCCTATCCCATTCTGCCCGATAACCGTTACCGGGGTACCTACGCCGATGATTTCCAGAAGTCAGCGGACGAGATCAGCTTTGTTGACCGGCGAACCGGCTATTCGTTTAAAGGCTTCCTGCGGGGAGATACTATTCTGATGGAGGTATACATTGGTGGTGGTAAAGTCGGGGGTATGTCCTTTACAAGATCTACGGAAGACTGGAAGATTGGAGCTACTACGGATTACAGCCCGGAGGAGCCACGCCATCCAGACCTGGAAAATGATGGCTGGCCAACCGGCCCCCTGGCTAAAGTTTCGAATAGTGAGGCTTCCCTTGATCGTATGGTCGATAGCATTGAGGCTGAAGCCCTTACGCACGTACACAGCGTCTTGATGGCACACCAGGGAACCCTGGTCTACGAAAACTATTTTAACGGCTTTCAGCCTGACCTTCCCCACGATCAACGGTCGGCGGCCAAGAGCTTTGCCTCAGCCATAATCGGTATTGCCCTGGAGGATGGAGTGTTTCAGGACGTAAATGATGCTCTCTACGACTATCTGCCGGAAGACTATCAGGCCACCAAAGACGAGCAAAAGGCCCGGATTACCCTCAAACATCTTCTGACGATGAGCTCCGGCCTCGATGCCATTGATTTTGGCATTGATCGGGTAGGGCAGGCCACGGAAGATAATTACCAAATGACCCGGGATTGGATCGAGACCGTTCTCACCGCGCCCATGATTTACGAGCCGGGGGAACACTGTAACTATGGCTCCGCTAATCCCTTCCTGCTCGGGGTAGTACTTGATCATGCGTTGGAAGAACCAGTGGAAGATTACTTTCACGAACGACTCTTCGGTCCGCTGGGGATTGAAAACTACTCGATTCCGATCGACCCGGATAGCCGGTTCTACTTTGGTGGCGGGACCTACCTCGGACCCCGGGACATGCTTAAGTTCGGAGAGTTGTACCGGCAGGGTGGGGTATGGAAGGGAGAACAAATACTAAGCCCCTCCTGGATCGAACAATCCTTTACCCAATACGGCATACTGGAAAACACCAGCGAGAAAAATGGGTACGGCTACCTGTTCTGGCTCAGAAGCTATCAGGTGGGGGAACGAAAGGTCAGGGCCTACGAAGCCAGAGGGGCTGGCGGACAGTACATCTGCGTAATCCCTGATCTCGAACTGGTCATCGTGATCACTTCGGGGAATTACCGCAATGGCCGCTACTGGCAGCCGGAGGTAATTATTGAGGAGTATCTGCTACCTGTTTTCGCCGAGTAAAGATGGAGACTATTCGCCAGGAAAATGAACCGATTTACCCTACTCTCCACACGAAGCGTAATGATATACGTCGTTTAAAAAAAGGGACCCTGAGATGATACTACGTACCAATGGGTAGCCAGAATCGGTATAGGTATATCGATACCGGGTGGTATAGGTATTCTCAGAACGGCCATAGGTGGTTACTCTTCTTTCCAGATTATTATTAGGCGTTCTCTCACGGATCCATTTTGAAATGTCTAAATGGATGAGCGGTAGGTTCTTATTAGGGTTGTTCATCGTGTCGTAGCTAAGGAATTGTTCTTCCCTCAGCAGTACGCCTGCCGTGTTGTGAGTTAACACAGATTGCAGATTTCCACTTTCTTCGAAATAGGAAAAAGTTTCAATGCGGTCGTTTATGCTATCTTCGATTCGGACGATTTTTTCCCTCTCAAACGTATACACGCGGTTCATTACCGTTAAGAACTCTCCTGTAGCGGTATCTCTGCGGAATCGGGTAGATTTTTCTATTTGCCCTCCATCGTCGTAAATGAAGATTTCATAATCGTTTTGGTCGGCAGTGATTGTAGTGATCTTTTCATTGCCGTACTTAAATTGATCGGTCGTATAAATATCTTCAAATTCACTTAAAATAGTATCCTCTTCAAATGGACGTACGTTGTACTGCCAAAGTACACAGTCTACGTATTTAAGTTGAGTACTATAACGGATCACACCACCGAGGTGATCAATTCTTACGGGAACAATTCCCGAAAGCGGAACCGGACTGGCCTGTGGTATAATTTCCTCTTGCTCACAGTTGGTGAAGAAGAGGAGTGCAAGGATGCTAAAAACCTGGAGGTGGAGGTATTTCATTCTTTTGGATTTTAGGTTGGTGATATACACTTGGCTGCTACTAAACTAACACTAATATAAGCTTAATTTTCTGCATTAAAAACCCGCCCCGCCTCACATCTCACCACCCGGGCCTGGAAGGTGTCCAGCAGCCGGTAGTCATGAGTAGCGAAAAGAACGGCGGAGCCGTTTTCTGTAGCTAGTTGCCGCATCAGGGTGAGGATTTCGCGGCTGGTTTCGGGGTCTAGGTTGCCGGTAACTTCATCGGCAATGAGCAAGGCAGGTTTGTTGAGCAGGGCACGGGCAAAAGCGACCCGCTGCCGCTCGCCACCGCTCAGGGTGTGGGGCATGGAGCGGCGGCGGTCAGCCAGGCCGACGGCGGTAAGCACCTCGTCGATCCGTTTTTCGGTATCAGCGCCTTTCTTCCAGCCCGTGGCGCGCAGGGCGAAGCGGAGGTTGTCTTCTACGCTGCGGTCCATCAGCAGGTTGAAATCCTGAAAGACAATTCCCAGTTGACGGCGGAGTTGCGGGATTTTTCGTCGGCCTATTTTGTGTAGATGGAAGCCACTGACGGTACCCGATCCGGCAGCCAGGGGAAGGGCGGCGTAGAGCGTTTTGAGAAGACTCGACTTCCCCGCACCCGTTTTCCCGACCAGATAAACGAACTCGCCTTCGGCGATGGTGAGGTCAACCTTCTCCAGAATATTGCGCTCACCCTGCCGGATGTTTGCGCCCCGCAATTCCACAATTGCCGTTGCCATAGGTATAACTTTAGTGTCCGCAAGATAACGAAATGGCTTTCGGTGGTATCATTTTGCTGTGCAAACGTACCTTGCACCTGCGTCCGCGCCGTTTATTAGTATGATAGTAGTGATGGTAATGGTAGTTTGATAGTAGCTACCGCACATTGGAACCTCGCTACTACCATACGACCACTACTATCAGACTATCACTACTACAAGACTATCCTCACTATTGACAGCATGACTTTAAGACTACTATATCCAAGCCTGCTAATCATAATGATCTGGGCGCTTCCGCAGGATGCCATGTCCCAGAAATACAGCAATGAATTCCTGACCATCGGCGTGGGCGCCCGGGCCCACGGTATGGGCACTGCCGTCACGGCCAGCCAGCAGGATGTCTACGCGCCGGCCTGGAACCCCGCCGGCCTGGCGGGCCTTTCTCCGGATGCCGGCCTGGAGATCGGCGCCATGCACGCCGAATGGTTCGGTGGCGTAGGCAACTACGATTACCTGGGCTTTACGCTGCCGCTCTCCGGCAAAAACCAGCGAATCGGCTTCAGCCTCATCCGTTTTGGGATCGATAATATCCCCAATACCCTGTCGCTCTACGAAGCGGACGGAACGATCAACTTCGATAATGTAACCGAGTTTTCGGCGGCTGACTACGCCTTTCTGGGTACTTACGCCCGGGCGTACCCGAAGGCCAACGGTACCCTCCACCTTGGCGGTAACGTCAAGGTTGTACACCGTACCATCGGGGAATTTGCCAACAGCTGGGGCTTCGGTCTCGACCTGGGCGCACAGCTGGAAAAGAAAAACTGGACCTTCGCGCTCTTAGGCCGGGACATCACCTCCACCTTTAATTTTTGGTCTTTCAGCTTTACCGAAAGCGAAAAAGAAACACTGCAAATCACGGATAATCTCGTACCCATTAACAGTCTGGAAAGCACCAGCCCAACCTTCGTACTCGCTGCTGCCCGCAAGTTCTCCGTCACGGATAATATCAACCTGACGGCCGAGCTCGACCTCATCGCCACCACCGATGGTAAGCGAAACACCTTGCTTTCCGCTGATCCCGTCAGCGTAGACCCGGCCTTCGGCCTGGAAGCTGATTACGGCGAGTTCATCTACCTCCGTGCCGGCGTTTCTCAGTTGCAGCGCATCGAAGACTTCGATATGCAGGAACGGCTCAATTCACGCCCTTCCATCGGTCTTGGCCTCAAGGTTGGTCAACTGAACGTAGACTATGCCTACACCGACCTCGGAGAGGACGACGGGCGGTCTACTTACAGCCATATCGTTTCTTTGAAGTTGGGGCTGAAGCCTGGGGGGGAGAGGTAGTCTTGTGGCCTTGTAGTCTTGTAGGCTACCGCATGTTGTAGGTGCTGGAGGCTACCGCATGTTGTAGGCGTGGGAGAATGCCGCATGAGGTTGGGCGTGGAAAAGTGATGAATATAGTGGCTTCCTTAGCCGTATTTAAACGTTTATAAACGTAAGTATTCGTTTAAAGAACGACTAGCCAGAAGGTAGTCCCATAGGTTTGCGGGAAACAAATCAGCTACTATGAGTTCTTCGAAATTTCGCTCCTGGAAAGCATATGAACAAAGCAGAAAACTATCTGCTTCAATTTTCCGACTTACGGCTCAATTTCCCAAGGAGGAGAAATACAGTTTAATTGATCAAATCCGGCGTTCCTCAAGATCAGTGAGTGCAAACCTTGCAGAAAGCTTTGCAAAGAGGCGTTACCCCAAACATTTTCAGGCAAAGCTGACCGATGCCAGCGGAGAAAACTATGAAACCCAGGCATGGCTGGATGCAGCCCTCGACTGTGGTTACTTTGAGAAAGAGGTTTATGACAGATATTTGTCAGCTTCTGAAGAAGTAGGCATGCTATTATCCTACATGAGCAAACATCCAGATAGGTATTAAAAGCGGGATCCTATAACCAGAGTCACTCCAACACCTTCAAAATGCGGTAGCCTACAAGACTACCAGACCACCAGACTAAACTACCCCTCCTTCCGCGCAATCACCGCCACCTCCTTCACCGCCATCTGAATCGTCAGCGGTAGCCGCCCTTCCAGCAAGGTAACTTTCCCACGGCGCATGCTTTCCCGGACCTCCGGCGTATAGTGGCGGATCGTGATGAGTTCCAGCCCCCGGTCGACAGTGGTCTTAAAATCGTCTTCGATAAGGGCGCAAAATCGTTCGATGCGATCATCGATATCATTAACGACTACGTTGAAGCTAATGGCTGTATTCTGCATCATATTTACCTGAAGCCGGGTGGTGGTGATGTGCTCAAAAAGTTCCCGGATGTGGTGTTCGGCCACGAAGCTGAAATCACGCGTGCTGATATTAACCAGAGCTTGCTCCTTTTCAACGGCAACCATGGGTGGGTAGACATCTCCGGCGTCCGATGAAATCTCGGTGCCAGGCTCCGCCGGCGTTACAAAGCTGCGTACGTGTAAGGGAATACTCTTATTCTGTAGCGGCTTGATCGTCTTTGGGTGAATGACGCTGGCACCGTAATACGTCATTTCAATCGCTTCTTTATAGCTCAGGCGGTCCAGCTTAGTGACGTTCTCAAATATCCTCGGATCAGCGGTAAGCACGCCCGGAACGTCTTTCCAGATCGACATACTCCCGGCATCCAGACAGAAGCTGAAGATCGCTGCGGAGTAATCAGAGCCCTCCCGCCCAAGGGTAGTGGTGAAGTTCTCGGTAGTGGAACCAATGAAACCCTGCGTAACCACCATACTTCCGGCTTCCAGAATGGGCGTCACGTGTTGCTTCACCCGTTGCTGGGTTTCGGGCCACTGCACCCAGCCTTCACGATAGGTATTGTCAGTAATGATGCAATCGCGTGCATCCAGCCAAACGGACGGCAGGCCCGAATGACGGAGATAGGCCGTGACAATGTGGCTGCTGATGAGTTCTCCGAGAGAGACGATCTGGTCATAGTCGTAGTCGTAGCTCTCACTCGGTGGATCGTCGAAAACCCATTCGATGGTTACGACCAAATCATTGACCGCCGCTGCCAGATTATCCGGCGTTTCTCCGAAAAGCTCCTGAATAGTGGTGAAAGTAGCGTTGCGCAGCTCCGTCAATCGTTGATTAGCCAGCTCAACATTTCCTTCATAATAGGCCCGGGCTACCACCTCCAGCGCATTGGTTGTTTTGCCCATTGCAGAAACCACAATTACCAGCTGCTGACCTTTATATTCCTGTAAAATATTAGCCACATTACGAATGGATGCCGCATCCTTGATGGATGCACCACCAAACTTGAAGATATTGAGATCAGCGTTTAACATAGAGGAAGTATTGGGGGGAATAAAATTTTGGCGGGCAAAGATAACAAGGGCGCGCACGCAGGTGCAATTATTTGTTGCAGGAACAATAGGGAACGCTGACTAAGACATTATCTTGCAGATCATAAAACCAGTCCAAATGTTAGCCAGTTTCAAATCCTCCGCCCATTATTTCTTTGACTGGAACCTGGAACGCATTGAACGCTGTTTGAAGGAACTAACGGAAGACCAACTATGGGCTCGCCCTAACGCCAACTCCAACAGCATTGGCAACCAACTGTTGCACCTGGAGGGCAATATTCGCCAATGGATCGTTGCTGGTCTTGGGAAACAAGAAGACGTGCGGGTACGCGATGCAGAGTTTGCTGCGGTCAACGGACCAACCGCCGACATACTGCTCGATCAACTGTCCACTGTGATCCAGGAAGCCAAAACCATCATTAGTTCCCTGAGCCCGGAAGAAATGACCCAGGAGCGCCCCGTACAGGCCTATGTCCACGACGCAACCTTTATCGTAATGCACGTTGTTGAACACCTGAGCTATCACACCGGCCAGATCATCTATCAGACTAAGGCCCTCCGTGACTTAGATCTCGACTTCTACGGAGATGTAGACCTGAACGAGAAAGGTTGAGTTCTATATTCTCTGCTTTAGGTTTGGTAAACAAAACCACAACCCGTATCTTTGCGCTCCGAAAATAACAAAGCAATGAAAAAAGATCTTCACCCCGATACTTACCGCACGGTAATCTTCCGCGATATCAACGCTAACGTATCCTGGTTAGGACGCAGTTGCGCCAAAACGCGTGACACGGACACTTACGAAGATGGTAATGAGTACCCGCTGCTCAAGCTTGAAATCTCTAACGCCTCTCACCCTTTCTTTACGGGTAAGATGCAGTTCGTAGATACGGCTGGTCGTATCGATAAGTTCAACAAGAAGTTTGGCAAGAGCCGCTTCGCTAAGAAGATGGACGGAAGCGAAGAAGCAACGACTGAAGGCTAAACCTTCCCGCAGCTTTTTCGATTAGCCGAAAGCCCGAAGTGAACCTTTTTCACTTCGGGCTTTCGCTATTTCTTTTATTGGCCCGATACCCGCGAGATGGCAAACATTATACTTTTTGACGCTGAAGTGCGCACCCATTTGCTACCCTTGACATTTGCCCGCCCGGTAGCCGATCTCCGGGTTGGAATCCTGACCATCCGGGAGAAATGGGAACGGCACCTCGGTATGCCTGCTTCTTTCTTAACCCAGGATTACCTGCAGGGCCTGTTCCCGCTGCAATCAGGAAAAGTTAACCTGCTCATTAACGGGAGTATTCTTCCCACCGAAGAGTTCGTTAAGCTGATCAGGCAACTCTCTCCGGGCCAGGCCTGCTTGAAAGATGGGGAACTACTGGCTGCTTGTCTTGATGAGGAATCTGTTATCTCCTTTAAGAATGACGCTGACCTTGGCAAGTTTGAGCTTATTAACCCAGGAGCAATATCGCTGCTGAAAATCAACCGACCGGCAGATATTTTCGCGATCAATGGCGAGGCCATTCAGCAAGACTTTAGGTTGCTAACCGCAGGCCGAAAGTCAGCTCCCTTATCCGCTACGAATACCCTCATCGGACCGCAGGAAAACTTATTCATCGAAGAAGGGGCCAGAATAGAAGCTTGTATTCTCAACGTAGAGAACGGGCCGATCTATCTCGGAAAAGACGCTGTTGTCCTGGAAGGAAGTATGATCCGGGGGCCCTTTGGGGCTAATGAGAAGAGCGTCGTTAAGATGGGCGCAAAAATTTATGGCGCCACTACGCTCGGACCTTCCGTTAAAGTGGGGGGAGAGATCAACAACGTGGTGTTTCAGGCCAATAGCAACAAGGGCCATGATGGCTTTCTCGGTAATGCCGTAATTGGTGAATGGTGTAATATTGGCGCAGACACAAACGCCTCTAACCTGAAGAATGACTACAGTGACATCAAAGTTTGGTCTTATGCTGCAGAGAGAAGGGTCGCCTCCGGAAGGCAGTTTCATGGCCTTATCATGGGGGATCATTCTAAGGCAGGTATTAATACAATGTTCAATACCGGAACGGTAGTCGGCTTTTCTGCTAATGTCTTTGGAGCTGATTTTCCACCCGTTTTTATTCCTTCCTTTAGTTGGGGAGGAGCAGAAAAAATGACCTCCTATCGGGTGGATAAGGCAATGCTTACCGCAGACCGCATGATGCAACGCCGTGATCGGTCACTAAGCGAAGATGATAAAGCCATTTTTGAGCACATCTTCGAGCAGAGTAAGCACTTACGGGAGAAGAACAAGTAACGGGCCTCACAACTAAAGGCAGGGACGCAGCCAATTGGCTACGCCCCCGCGGTGTGTTAATAGCGTTAAGGATATACACTGCTGTTATTTTGTGTTACCTCTTTTCTAGAACGGGATGACATCTTCAGTAGCAACGACTGCTTTTTTCCTGGAGCGCTTTTTGGCGGGCTTGTTAGTGGAAGGCTGAATAACTTCCTCTTCCAGTTCCTGCTCCGCAGCGGCCTGCCGGCCGCCACTTAGAAAAGTAAAGCTGTCAGCAACAATTTCTGCCGTTACCCGAACCTGATCGTGCTTATCGATCCACTTGCTGTAACGCAGGGCACCCGCAATGCAGACCTGGCTTCCCTGTACGAGGTGCTTGTCAAATACTTCGGCGAGTTTACCGTAGGCTTTGATCTTGTGCCACTCCGTACGGGTTTGGCGATTCCCGTCTTTGTCTTTGTAATAATCATTCGTGGCGAGGCTAAACTCAGTAGCCAGACGGCCACTCGGTAGCGTAGCCGTTTTAGGGTTGCTGCCAAGGTTGCCAATGAGCGTGATGGAATTGCGAACTTGCATAAGATAATAGTTAATGGACCGCGTTGGTATGGTTGTTGAAAACACGACCCGGGTGGGTAAATGAGCCACGTCAGGAAAGGCAAGTCTGTGATAACATCCCTTTCAATCGGTGACGATGCAAAGGTGGGGGCAAGCAATAGCCGTAGCCGTTTTTTATACGTATACTTACGTTTATATACGTTTATAAACGTTTTTATACGTATAAATACGGCTCAGTTTGTTGATAATCAGTGTGTTGTGTTTTTCCTGGTTGAAAAATATTTATACCGTTTATTAGCCGTTTTTTCGAATTTTTGCCGGTCTGGCTCCTCGCTAACTCATTTGGCATCCTTTCGCACCGCTGCTTCTGTGTTGGATGCCTCATGTAGATTTCCTTACTTCATATGTTCTTTATAAAACTAAGTAGTTAGGGGTTTGATATTGTCGGCTTACTTTTATCGCATACCCACAGATCATGCTACGATACCTACCACTTATATTTTTACTGGCTGCTTGTTCGCGGGACCCACTGGTTCTCGAAGTAATAGAAACCAAAGAGGCCACCGCCGAAACCGGTCTTCAGACTATAGAAGGAATAGTTGAAGGAGCTATGTCAGAGGACCAGACCTTGCTGGATGAGCACGAAGACCTGACCATAAAATTTGCTTATCGCCTCACCGAAGGAAGCAAGGCTGATCTTTTGTTAGAGGGCCAATATGCTTTTTCCCTGGATCAGGCCCGCCTGAAGGATATGCCCGCTCGCACAAAAATGGAAGTCACTCCCGACTCCTGGCAGGACATAGAGATTTCTTATAAAACCGCAACGGATGACAACCCCGCACTAATCGTTGCCGCTTATCTAAACGGAAATTTGCTTTACTACCAGCAACCCCTGAAAGAAAAGGCCGACGGGCCCCTTAGCATTAAATTAGTTTCTGGTCAGGTAGAAATTGCTGACGTAGAGTATAGCAGAAGTGCTGGCCGGGGTTCAACCGTTGACCCTGCCGGTAACATCATTTTGAACGTTCCTTTATTACGGTACGAATTGTATGACCTGGAGCCCGGAACCGAAGACGTAAAAGATTGGGCGTCCATGGAACCCGTCGTAACGGGATATACGAACCGCTTTGACATCAATTACCTCCGGGAAGGGAAGAATGCTTTCGCGCTACGCTTTTTTGGAAAGCTTCATGTGCCTGAAACGGAGGAGTATACTTTTCAGATGTGGACCTCCAACCCCGCCAGAGGCCGCTTTTATGTCGATGGTGATGAAAGGCTTCATCGGGGAGGTGACCAATCTACCTGGCGGGCAAACGAGACCCTTAGCCTGTCCGAAGGCGTACATGATGTTCGCGTGGATTACATACAAAAAGGAGGGTGGAATGCCTTCAACCTCGGTTATCTGGTCGGCAATCAGGGGAAAATGTCCTTCAACAGCATGGATGGCCCCAAAGCAATTGCTCGCCCGGGCGGCACGAGTACACTTGAGGTGGAAATGGATGAGTATCCTTATTTGCTCCGCAGCTTTTTATACTACCCGGCTCCCAAAGTCTATGAAGCTTCCGATAAGCGGACTCACGTCATAAGTGTCGGAGAAGGGCAGGGGCCTCACTACTCGCTTGATCTTCAATCGGGGGCTTTACTCCAGGTTTGGCGCGGCGGCTTTGCCGACGTTCACGAAATGTGGGACGGACGCGGAGAGCCACAGGTAATGAAGCCATTAGGTAATTCTCTTGTCCTTGACGGCCGGATGCAGTGGGCAACCTCCGCAAGCAGTTCCTGGCCTGCCTTCCCCGATGACCCGGACGAAGACGACTTCGCCCACCGGGCGCACGAGTTGGATGAAGCGGGCAGACCTACCTTCCTGTACAGTTTCGGGCCGGGGGAAGTGTCGGACAAAATTGTCCCTGACGGTACTGGATTACTCCGCGAACTCACCTTCACCGCCGGCGGGAACCCGGAGGCCTTCACCCAGGTTGCCGCTGCACGGACGATTACTGAAACAGCCCCCGGCCAATATGCGCTAAGAGGGCCCGGACTAAAGATCACCATTGAAAGTTATGACGGTAAAGGCCTGTCACTGCAACGCGGTGGAGGAATGGATCGTCTCATCGCTCAGATACCGGCCAAGGGGCATATTCGCTACCGTATTGATTGGTAAGCACTCTCTATTATTGAACTATCGGGAGCTTTCAGAGCTTCCCTAAATTTTGTCTGATGCGTTATTTATTATCTATTACGGCTGTTTTACTTTGCTTGTCCTTGTCTGCCCAACGGGAAGACGACTATTATAAAATTGAAAAAGTAAGCATTCCCAAAGGAGTAGAGCTGGAAGTCGGAGGAATGGACTTTATGGCGGACGGCCGCCTGGCCGTCTGTACTCGCCGGGGCGAAATCTGGTTGATTGGCGATCTGGAAAAGGAAGCCTCTTACGTACAGTTTGCCCGCGGCCTGCACGAACCTCTTGGCTTAGCCGTCAGGGACGGAGCCATCTATGTTTCCCAAAGGGGAGAAGTTACTAAACTGGAAGATACCAACGGTGACGACCGGGCGGACCGCTTCGAAACCGTCTATGAACTACCGCTTACGGGCAATTACCATGAGTATCATTACGGGCCCTTGTTTCGTCCCGATGGATCCATGATGGCGACTATGAACGTCGGCTGGGAAGGCGGCGGAGTTAGTCGCGTTAAGTGGCGGGGTTGGATGATGCGGTACGACGTTGACGCAAAAGAACTAAAGCCTTACGCAGCGGGCCTCCGCAGCCCGGCAGGTTTTGGCACGAACGCTCAGGGAGACATTTTTGTCGCTGAAAACCAGGGCGACTGGATTGGCTCCGGACGCATTACCCACCTGGCCGAAGGCGATTTCGCCGGCCACCGGGAGAGTCTCGTCTGGGCCGATCAGCCCGGCTCAAAGGTGAAAACGCGCCTGGAGGACATCCACGATGACCATAAGACTATGTATGCCGCCCGCAAAGCACTCGGTACGGTAAAACTCCCGGCCGTTTGGTTCCCTCACGGTATTCTGGGCATCTCTACGGCCGCCATCATTACCGACCGGACGGAAGGAGGCTTCGGCCCTTTCGCCGGGCAGATGCTGGTTAGTGACCAGGGACAGAGTAAAATTATGCGGGTAAGCCTCGAAAAAGTAGAAGGGGAATATCAGGGAGCTGTTTTTCCTTTCCGGGAAGGATTTGCTTCCGGGCTTCTCCGCATGAACTTCAATAAAGACAATACGCTGTACGCTGGCCAGACCGCGCGTGGCTGGTCCGCAACGGGAGGAAAAGAATTCGCCTTAGAGCGCCTGCGCTGGACGGGAAAAGTTCCCTTCGAGATGTACCAGATCAAGGCAACTGAAAATGGCCTGGAGGTTGAGTTCACCCAGCCGGTCAATCCGGCTACCGTACGGGCTTCGGCCTTCACGATCCAAAACTTCACCTACCTGTACCGCAAGGCATATGGCTCGCCGGTGGTGGACATTAAAGACAACGCCATCAGGTCCGCTACGCTCTTACCCGATGGAAAAACGGTTCGCCTGGAACTGGCCGGCTTCCGTCCGGGCTTCATCTATGAAGTTAAATTGAAAAACATACGCGCCGCTGATGGTACGGGCCTGCTACACGACTTCGGCTACTATACCCTCAATGCCATTCCTGGTGGAGGAGGGGGCGCGGACGCAGGTGCAGACGATACTTCAGAAGCAATGACCGGTGAATACGTGGCCGCCAAGCGGCCCACCGAAATGCCCGCCTCCTGGAACGGAAAGGTGGACACCGAGCTGCTGCTGGAGTCTACTCCCGGTATGAAGTTTAAGCAAACCTTCCTCACCGTTAAGGCTGGCGCTAAAGTGCGACTCACTTTCCGTAACCCGGATGACATGCAGCACAACTTCCTGCTCACCTCCGGCAAAAAGGGTAACGTCGTCGGTAAAGCCGCCGAAGGCCTCGGCCTTAAGGGCCTCGCAGAAGGCTATATCCCTGATATGGATGAGGTACTGGTCCACACCCGGCTCGTAGAGCCGGATACCAATGACGTTATCTACTTCGAAGCACCCAAAAAACCCGGTCTATACGAATACATCTGCACCGTCCCGGGGCACTATCAATCCATGAGAGGAGTGCTAAAGGTGGAGTAGGTCTGTAGCGACGGCTTCAGCCGTCAGCGGCGAACGGGGCCGAAGGCTCCCGGAGCGGGTAAGTACGGTAGCCCTTCACGGGAAAAACCAACGAATACTTAGTTTACACTGCACTAGTTTGGCGCCAGGCACCATTATTAGACAGAACCGCTACTGGCGTGCCAGAAGGCAGCTAAAGCGGCGGGCGGAGCCTGTTATTCTTTTGAAATGTAAAAACACAGGGCCAGAACCTTCCGGTTCCAGCCCTGTGCTCTATCAAAGTTATTTTATTGGAGGCAAAACCTCCAAGGTGCGGTAGCTACTATCATATTATGACTACTACCATTACGATCATACTGCCTAAGCGTCCACAAACGTAATCGCCTCACCCGTCTTACCAGCACGGCCCGTACGGCCAACCCGGTGGATGTAAACGTCGTAGTCCGTTGGGGCTTCGAAGTTGATCACGTGGGTGATGTCATCAATGTCAAGGCCGCGAGCGGCAACGTCAGTAGCACAGAGTGCTTTCACCTTACCGTGCTTAAAGGCTTTGAGCGCCTTCTGCCGGTAGTTCTGGCTCTTGTTACCATGAATTTCGTCGGCAGAAATACCCGCCTGGTTCAGTTTCTTAGTGATCTTCTTCACGCGGTGCTTGGTTTCAGCGAAGACCAAAACGCGCTTCAGTTCCGGCTCTTTCAGCAGGGAGATCAGTTCGTTGAACTTCTCGTCTCCGCTAACGTAGCGAACCGTTTGGTTGATGTGCTCCGCAGAAGCCTCACCACTACTGACGGCTACCGTTACGGGGTCGTCCAGGAAATGATCGATGATCTTTTTCTGGGTTTTGTCCAGGGTAGCGGAGAAGAGCATGGTTTGGTCCCGTTCGCCCATCTGGTCGGCAAGGTAAATAACGTCCTTCTGGAAGCCCATATCGAGCATCCGGTCGAACTCATCAAGGATAAGAACCGAAGCTTCCTTCAGGTCAATCTTCTTCTGGCCGTGGAGGTCTTTAAGTCGGCCGGGGGTGGCGACTACCAGGTCATAGTCACGACGCAGCTTCTGGATGTCAGTGTTGATGTTACGGCCACCGATAAGTGTGATGGAGGTGAAAGTCATGCCCTTAGTCAGGGTGATAAACTCTTGCTCAATCTGCAGGGCCAGCTCGCGGGTAGGAGCGAGAACAAGCGTTTGGAACGGCTCGTCCTTCAGCAAGGCATCAATGACGGGAATAAGAAAAGCACCCGTTTTACCGGTACCCGTAGTGGCAATACCCATTACGTCTCTCAGGTCAACGATAGCAGAAAAGGCTTCTTCCTGAATCTGTGTAGGGCGGGTCCAGCCCGCATTACGGATGGCAATCTTCAGCTTAGGGTGAAGATCCCAATCGTCATAGACGGTTTTAGAGATGTACTCTACTTTTTTCATCGGTACCGCTTCGTGTACCATCAGTTCAGCCGCAATGGGCTTGTAGTTGTGCTTAGATCGGCCACCACCGCTTCCGCGGCGGTCAGGGCGGCCACCACGGCCACGGTTAGCGCCTCCGCCGTTAGATTTTTTACGACGGGAGCTATTGGGGCGGCTATTGCCACCACCGGAACGATTATTACTCATAAGGTAATTCAGGGGAGAACCTTGAGATCAGCGGGATTACAACACGCTCAGGATCCGAGGTTGAAAGATAAAAGGCGCTTAACTGCGCTGAGACCGACAGTAATCCACAGGGCTAAAGACCCGCTCATCGGAATTTGACCGCAAAGGTACACATTTTTAGTTTGCTGCTCTTTGCTATTCCAAGTAACGAATTGCGGCCCCTCTTGGTTGAGACATTTTGTGTCGATTTTTCTTTACGTCTATCTCAATCATTAGCAGGAAGGGAAATATCTATACTTAACTTTCTTTGCCCTTCAGTCAAACCCGGCACCTGCGGTAGCGCCTAATGATCACCTTATGCCCTAACATATGGTTATAAGCGTTCTCCATATCAGGGATAGTTCATCCGTATAATACTATTGGCCATTTGTGGTAATTGCGCTGCCTTATAGCAGCTATCTTTGGAAGCATGAGATTTCTATTGACTACCGCTATTGTGTCGTTTACCCTTCTGTTTTACGGTTGTGGCCCCGGTTTGCCAGAGGGAGTGTCCGTCGCGTATGATGAATTGCCGGAGGAGTTGGATTTCAATATTCACGTCAAGCCGGTACTGTCGGACAAATGCTTCCTCTGCCACGGGCCTGATGAAGCTAAGCGGGATGCTGGTCTTCGGCTGGATGAACCCGGACATGCTAGTGGAAAGGATATCCTGGCACGAATTCTCAGTGATGATCCTGATTTCGTAATGCCGGCAGCATCCGCTAAAATTCCACTCTCTGAATACGAAAAAGCCGTTATCGCTAAATGGATTGACCAGGGAATGCCCTACGCCGATCACTGGGCTTTTTCCCCACCCAGCCGTCCGACCCCGCCACAAGTAGCGGAAGCAGAATGGAATGAAACCGCCATTGATCAATTTGTAAGACGGAAGCAATCGGAAAAGAAATTTGGCTTTGCTCCTGAGGCAGACCGGGACTTACTGCTGCGCAGAGTAAGTTTTGACCTCACGGGCTTACCTCCTACACCGGAGGAAATTGCGGCATTCGTTAATGACAATAGCCCGGACGCCTACGAAAAACAGGTGGACAGACTGCTGGCCAGCCCTCAGTACGGGGAAAGAATGGCGGTGCAATGGATGGATCTGGCCCGTTATGCAGATACCCACGGCTACACCGTTGATCGCTATCGGGATATGTCGCCCTGGCGGGATTGGGTCATTAAAAGCTTTAATGAAAACATGCCCTATGACCAGTTCGTGACCTGGCAACTGGCCGGTGATTTACTGCCCGACGCCAGCCGGGAGCAAATTCTGGCAACGGGATTCAACCGCCTGCACCCACAAAACCTGGAAGGTGGAATCATCGAGGAAGAGTTCAGAAGCGCTTATGTAGCGGATCGGGCAGATGTGCTGGGGACGGGAATCATGGGCCTTACGCTGTCTTGTGCCAAGTGCCATGATCATAAGTTTGACCCCATCAGCCAACGAAACTACTATGAGATATACAGCTACTTCAACAACGTTGATGAAGCAGGCTTGATTCCCTGGGACGGAGCAACCCCATCTCCACGGCTTGACCTTCCAACACCCCGGCAAGACAGCATTATTACTTTTTTAAAGCAACTGGAAAAGAAGACAGAAGGTACCATTGCGGGCATTACTGCTGATGAACAAAGTGATGCGCAAAACTGGATCGAAAGAAAAGCCTACCAACGGCTGGGGCAACCCATTGGTAAAGTAGCGCACTATGCCCTTGACGATACTCAGTTGAAAAACTCCGTTCGGCCCGGACAGAAAGGACGAATGGACCGTAAATTTTCCAATAATGAAGTGCCCGTTCTGACAAAAGGCAGAACAGGTAAGGGGCTGGCACTGGATGGAGATGCCTGGCTTGACCTCAAGCCCGTCGGTGTATTCAGTCGCCACGAACCCTTTAGTATCGGCCTGGACATAAAAATTCCTGCCGAGCTGCAAACGGGCTTTATCTTCCATAAGGGGCAGGGCACCCGCCTGCATGGTGAACGAGGCTATCATTTATATCTGGACAGTACCGGGCTTCAGCTCCTGATGGCGCACGTAAACCCAGGTAATTCGATCGTCGAGTTCGCGGAAATTGACCTGCCGCGAGAGGAGTGGATTCAGCTGATGATCACTTATGACGGCTCGAGTTCTGCAGCCGGATATCGCTTGTATTTCAATGGACGGGAACTGGATACGGAAGTAAAGAACGATGACCTGACCCGGGATATCATCTTTAATGAAATGCGGGATGCTATCTACAAAGACGCTATTGAACCGGGTTTGCAAATCGGTGCCCGCTGGCGAGGCCGGGGAATTAAAGGAGCTGCTATTGATAACGTCATGGTCTATGACCGTCAATTATCGTCAGTAGAAGTACAACAACTCGGGGATCCTGCCGGGTTAGCAACTACATTGGCGAAAGCTCCCGGACAATTGTCAGTGACTGAAAGAGAGGACTTAACGGATTATTACCTGGCAACACAATCGAAAAACTACACCAAAGGGCTTAAGGAACTCTACGCTGTACGACAAAAACTGGTTGATAGCCTGGAAGGCGTACAGGAAATCATGGTGATGAAGGAGATGGATAAACCCCGGCAATCTCATATTCTGGATCGGGGACTGTATGATTCTCCTACTGACCCCGTTCAGTCCCAAACACTGAACTGGCTAATGCCACCACTTAAAGACGCTCCGGCCAACCGGCTTGGGCTGGCAAAATGGCTCTTTCAGCCCGGGCATCCGCTGACGGCCCGGGTAGCCATTAATCGTTACTGGCAGCAATTCTTTGGCCGCGGGCTCGTAAAAACAGCTGCTGACTTTGGTAACCAGGGAGAGTTGCCTACCCACCCGGAACTACTTGACTGGCTGGCCATTGAATATGAAAATAATGGCTGGGACACAAAAGCCCTGCAGAAACTAATCGTGATGAGCCGTGCCTACCGGCAAAGTTCTAAACCCATAAGTGAAGAACAACGACTGGCGGATGTAGACAATGTATGGCTCGCCCGTGGCCCTTCCGGGCGACTGGAGGCAGAGATGATCCGGGACAATGCACTGGCCGCAAGTGGATTACTGGCCGCCAAAATCGGTGGCAAAAGTGTAAAACCCTACCAGCCAGAAGGTCTTTGGAAAATGAATAATGCTACTTACGTGCAGGATGAAGGAGACGCGCTCTATCGACGTAGTCTGTATGTCTTCTGGAAAAGAACGGTCCCTCATCCAACGCTGGGAACTTTTGATGTACCCAACCGAAATGAGTGTACGGTAAGCCGGCAGGAGACGAATACCCCTTTGCAGGCTCTGGTACTGATGAACGATCCTGCTTTTGTGGAAGCCGCCAGGGTGCTTGGCGCTCAGATCACGGAATCTACTGACAAGGGCAAAGCCATTACGAAAATATTTACTCACCTGAGTGGCCGGCCTCCGGTTGAGGAAGAAGTAAGCCTGCTGCAGCAAATCAGAGAAAACGAACGGCTGGCCTTCAGTGAAAATCCGGCCAAAGCAGATGGTTGGCTGACGGCTGGTTTCTCCCGGGTGAACCCCGAACTAGACCGCGTAGAAGTTGCCACCGATGCCGTGTTGGCCAGCGTTATCATTAACTCAGATGCCGTGATTACCAAGCGCTAATTTCCCTGAAGATTACAATAAACGAATATGCTCAACGAACTCTTTAAGGCGCAGCAGCGGATGGACCGGCGAAACTTCTTCACGAAGGCTACGCTTGGTATCGGTGCTTTGGCTCTCAGTAATTTGATGAAGGCTGAAAGCCAGGAGGATCTTATTAAGGCAATCCCCGGGCTGCCGCACTTCGCCCCCCGGGCCAAGCGGATTGTTTTCCTCTTCCAGAGTGGTGGCCCTTCTCAGCTGGAGACCTTTGATTACAAACCGAAGCTCAAGGATATGTTCGGGCAGGATTTGCCCCCCTCTATTCGTAAAGGACAACGCCTTACGGGAATGAGTGCGGATCAGGCCAGTCTGCCCATCGCCCCGTCGATCTTTGACTTTAAGCGGCACGGAGAATCCGGTGCATGGGTAAGTGAGCTGATGCCACATACCGCCGGAATCGTTGATGATCTTTGTTTCGTAAAGTCTCTGTATACCGAGCAGATCAATCATGACCCGGCCATCACCTTTTTCCATACGGGGCACCAGTTACCGGGCCGGCCAAGTATCGGTTCCTGGATGAGCTACGGGCTGGGTTCTTTGAATGATAACCTGCCTACCTTTGTCGTTCTGCAGTCCAAGAATGCCGGCGGTCAGCCGCTTTACGCGCGCCTGTGGGGCAATGGGTTTTTGCCTACCCAACACCAGGGAGTACAGTTTACCTCGGGCAAAGACCCGGTGCTCTACCTGAACGACCCGGAAGGCTATGACGCCGGCGACCGTAACCGGATGCTAGGTTATCTAAAGGAACTTAACGGCGTGCAAAAGTCCGCCTACGGCGATCCGGAAATTGACGCGCGCATCAGCCAGTATGAAATGGCCTACCGGATGCAAAGTTCCGTTCCGGAAATCTCAGATATGAGTGATGAGCCCGATCATATTTTCGACATGTACGGCCCAGACAGCCGAAACCCCGGAACCTACGCCGCGAACTGTCTGCTGGCCCGTAAGCTACTCGAAAAGGATGTGCGCTATGTCGCTCTGTATCACCGGGGGTGGGATCAACACGTCTACCTCCCCGGAGGAATCAAGAATCAGGCCAAGAATACGGACCAGGGCTCCGCAGCATTGGTTAAAGACCTTAAGCAGCGGGGCTTGCTCGAAGATACGCTCGTGATCTGGGGAGGAGAGTTCGGCCGCACGGTATACTCCCAGGGAAAACTTACGGAGACTAACTACGGCCGGGACCATCACCCGCGCTGCTTTACTATGTGGATGGCTGGCGGCGGTGTAAAGCCGGGCTTCACTTACGGCGAAACCGACGACCTGAGCTACAACATCGTTAAGGATCCCGTTCACGTTCACGACTTTCACGCAACGATAATGCACCTCTTCGGCGTTGACCACGAACGGCTAACCTTTAAGCATCAGGGAAGGCGCTATCGCCTCACGGATGTACACGGACATGTTGTCAAGGACTTGCTGGTGTAAGTAAATACTGAAGTGCGGGGTATTGATTCATCGATCGCAAAAGCGAAAGTAAAATCCCACACGCGCCCGCCGGAGTGGTTTGACTCCTCAAAAAAAACATGGTTGGGATAGCTGGTCTGGTTCGGTAATCCCCTTGTCCTACACCCGATCTTCACCGGATTTCAGAAGCCTGACAAGTCAAAGGCTTTGAGGCCCGCCCTAGACAGTCCTAAGTCACTTCCCAATTTAAATAAACTGTAGGGTCAACCAATGGTTGGGGACGTCGTGTGGTATTTCAATAACGTAGTAAGCAGGCTTTAGTTGTCGAACCTGAACCGGAAAATGGTTCAGCTGTAAAGTTGGTCACGAATCGTACTGAAACAAAAAGCCCGGCCGTGCGGGATGCACGACCGGGCTTTATCAGGTATAACCTGCAAACGAGGGTAGGGGGGGAAGAATTACTTCTTCGGCTTACCGCCGTCAAGTTCGTCCTGGAGCTTTTCCAGTTCTGCCCACTTCTCGTCAGCAGCAAGCAGTGCCTGCTCAGACCAGGTGGCGGGGTTGTGAATGCGGTAGCGTGGGCCAGCTTCATCGAGCATCGCCTGTACTTTTTCCAGAGGAGCCTCAGCGAGTTCACGCCAGGTTTTGATGTGTCGATAGCGTGCAGCAGACCTTCGATCTTAGGACCGATGCCTTCAACTACTTTGAGGTCATCCTGCTTAATCTTCTTGCCGCTGGGCAGCTCGATCTTGCTGGATTTCTTCGCAGGAGCCTTCTTGGCCGGAGCTTCTGCCGGGATAGCAGCAGCTTTTTGTACTTCCGCTGCGGGCTCTGGCTTAGGAGCTGGTGCCGGAGCTGGTTCTGGCTTCTTGGCCTCTACGGGCTTAGGAGCCGGAGCTGCTTTCTTAGCTTTTGCCGGAGCTGGCTTCGGAGCCGGAGCGGCTACTTCACCTTCAGGCAGAATGCTAACGTACATACGGTTACGGTAACTCTTCTTGAAAGTTACTTTGCCGTCTACTTTGGCGTGGATGGTATAATCCCGACCCATGTAAACGTTCTCACCGGGGTGGTACTTCGTGCCACGCTGACGAATAATAATGTTGCCGGCTTTTGCGGCCTGGCCTCCGAACAGCTTAACGCCAAGGCGTTTACTATTACTGTCGCGGCCGTTATCGGTACTACCTACACCTTTTTTGTGTGCCATGGTATAAAAATTTTGGCTTTCCCACTAAGGGGAAAAGTTAGAAATGTGGCCGTGACTAGACCGTGATGCTGTCGATTTTAATCTTGGTGAACTGCTGACGGTGACCGTTCTTCTTACGGTAGCCCTTACGGCGCTTCTTCTTGAAGATAACGACTTTGTCGCCTTTCACGTGATCAATTACGGTAGCGCCAATTCCGGCGCCACTTACGTTCGGCGTGCCAACGGTAGTTCCTGCGTCACCAGACGTGAGGTGGACCGTATCGAAGCTAACGGAGTCGCCAGCTTTGGCTTCTAGCCGGTGGACGAAGATCTCCTGACCTTCCTCTACTTTGAATTGCTGACCGGCTATGGTTACGATTGCAAACATTAGAAAATGTATTTAATTGGGGCGCAAAGGTAAGCAGATTCTTTCTTTCAGGCAAGGGGGGGAGGAAATATAGTTATAGACGTTTGGGCGCGGGGCCGCAGGTGCCGGGCAAAGTCTACCGGGCAATGTTCGAACGCCCTCTCAGTCCGCTCCTTGGTCTGCCTGCATAGTCCGGTAGACAAAGTAAAAGATGGCACCCACCAGCAGTATTATGCCCGCTAACACCAGGTAAGAGGTGGCGTCTCCGTTGCCGGCAAGGATAGAGGGGAATTTGAGGAATAGCTGTCTCATAACACAAAAGTACCGAGTGGCTGCTTAACATGGCTGTTCATCAACTCACTTTGCACCTGCGGCAGCGCCCAAATGCTGCTTTTTTACCGAAGAACGACCGTTTGCTGGTGAATCTCCTTTCCAGCCATCACCCGTAGCGTATAGCTGCCCGATGGAAGCTGACCCAAATTAAGCTGTTGCTGTGTCCACCCTTCGTTACCTTGCCTTAACTCGCGCAAGACCTCCCGGCCGTCAGCTGCGTAAACGGAAACAACCGTCTCATTTGGGCGATCTGCGTAAACGGCGTAATTGACCGGCCCGATCGTTACCGTTGGCCACACCTTAAAGAAGGTGCGGGCCACCTGCCTTACCTCCCTTACCGGGCTGTCCGTAATGGTACCATCAAAATCAATGGCCCGGATCCGGTAAACGTTACTGCCTTCCAGCGGAAATTCATCGTAATACCGATACTGACTGGCCTCGGTAAGCTCAACCCGGTCCAGTACCTGCCAGCTTCCTCCCAAAATGCTTCTTTCCACCAGGAAGTGACTGCTGCCGTCCGGCTCCGCAATTTCCCAGTCAAGGCGGTTGAGCTTGTCTTCTGCCCGGGCGGTAAAGGAAACCCATTCTACCGGCAGGGCGCTCTTCATGATGGACCACTCGTAGGTGAAAACGTAGTTCGCGTTTTTCATGCTGAGCTCCGTGGCATCCGAGACACGCACCAGCAGGGTGTGGTTTTCTTCGGTCAGTTGAGCAGCCGTCAGGGTGATGTCTTCCGTTCCCTGAGCAAAGGCCTGCCCGTCCAGCTCCCACTCGTAGGTCAGGGTATTCGGGATGGGCTTGATGGTCGAAATGCTGAAGTCAAGGTCCGCGCCCTGGAAATCCACCTCCGTCGTTGCCGGTGAGGTCGTTTCGATCGGGCTGATCAGATTATAGATCGTCTCAATGGTCTGTTCGGAGCAAACCGAACAGAATCCCTGGTTGAGGAATTCCATCATACAAGTGCCGGCTACGGGCTTGAAGGTAAAACCATTGCGGCTAAACTCACCCACGCCGTTCATCCCTATCCAGTCCTGCCATCTTACGTTACCTGTATTCGCCTGAGAAGTGACATTGGCCCGTTCACTATTGTTGCCGGAGTCATACTCGTCCGCCAGGTTCATAAAGGAATGCCCCGTTTCATGAATGGCCAGGTCACTGGCGCTCACATGCGTACTGTTCACGGCCGTAGACCCGCCGGACCCACCATAAAACGGGCTGTTAACCACAATAATGGCCTGGTCGTATACAGGGTAATGCGTAGCCAGTTGGGCACGCACTTTAGCGTTGTCTACCACCAATAAGCGATGAATACCAAAAGCATCGAAAGTGCCATCAAGGGCCGTATTCACCTCCAGAGCGGGATGGGTTGTACTGTTCTCAATGTTCGGGTGATCCGCACCGCTTTCCTGGCTCACAACGTCTACGGTATGTACGTTGAAGAAGTTGGTGTACTGCAAAAAAGGAGGCTCGTTGAAAAAATCAGTGGTGATACTGCTGGCATCTGACGTGAAATCCGTCAGTTGAGACTGGGTGTAGCCATCTCCCAGGATTACAAAATTGATCCGCTTGTCATCGGGGCCGGCATCTTTGATCTTGTTTACCTGGGCAAAAAGAGAAAAGGAGGTTATCAGGAAGGTTGCACTAAGTGCTAAAAGTCGAATCATGGAATATGAGTTGGGCCTTAAAGGTATAGTTATTCCTTATCTCTGCAGGTCAATTTGCTGACGAATAACCTTTCCCGCAGGGTTAATGCCTGCCACCTCCAGCCAGCGAAGCCGACGATTGAGTTGGGTCCTCAGGTCGATCACCCGATCGGCTTCAGATACCGTAACCGTTTCAATGGTTCCACTTTCTGAAGGTACTTCGTACTGAGCCGGACCAGGGTAGGGCAGGCTTGTTTGTCGTAGGGCATTACCTTCCTCATCGGTAAAGGTGAATAGCAGGTGATCTTCGGGAACTTCGTTAAGGGTAGTGGGGTAATCAGTCCGCAGCCGGCCCGGGCCCTGAATAATGTCTACCACTTCCAGCGTGTCCCGTTCCGGAAAGACTTTCATGATGATGGTTAATACTTTGCCCGCAGGTGGTGGTGCAGGCGCTGATGCTTGTGGGGCAGGGCGGCAAGCGAATAGCCAGCAGAAAACGAGTAGTGGGAGATAGCGCATGGACTCAAAAGATTTCCCGTAAAGATGAGGTGGAGAATGGGTTATGAACGAACAGCGGTTGATCGCTATCTTCACCTCAAACACAACTCCATCATGCAACGCAGAAAATTCATCGCCGCCGCCGCGGCACTTCCCTTTACCGCAGTAGCTGCTACAGCTAATAACCCACTGGCCGAAGGTGACCGGCAACTCATTGAACTCAGAACCTACGAGATTAAATTTGGCGGAAGCGGCAAGGGGCGGCTGCTCGATTATCTCCTGGAAGTTCTGGCCCCAACTCTCCGCAGCATGGGCTGCCCCTGGGTGAAAGTGCTTAAAGAACGCGGCGACGCAGATCCCGCCAAAATATGGTGCATGATTGCTTACCCCGACGCCACCACTTACGTCAAGGCTCAGGATTTGTCCGGGAACGTCGATTTTCGCACTGCCTCGGCAGACTACGACGCTCTTGGCCCGGAGAAGCCCATCTTCAATCGCTACACTTCCTCCCTCTTATTGGCTTTTACCGGCATGCCTCAGGTCACGGATTCCAGGGAAGCTGCTCTTTATGAACTCCGCACTTACGAGGGCTATAGCGAGGACGCGACCCGCCGGAAAATCGCTATGTTCAACGACGAAGAAATTCCGCTCTTTCATCGAACCGGGCTGCATCCCGTCTTTTTCGGGGACATGATCGCCGGACCCTACCGCCCCAGTCTGGTCTACATGCTGCATTTTAAAGACATGGAAGAACGCAACGCTAACTGGAAAACATTTGTCGACTCTCCTGAATGGAAGGAGATGGCTGCTAAGCCGAAATATGCTAATTCCGTATCCAATATCCGAAAGGTGTTTCTGGAGCCGATTGGGTAGTAATTTGGTTCGTTGGTCTTTCAGGCCCAAACTATATCCCTCGCGGCAGCCCAAAATACCAACGAACCCAAAAGCTAAACCCGCTCCATAATCGTTACGTCAACCCGCCGGCCTCCACTCTTGCCAATGCCGTGTTGGATGCCTACCGTCCGAAAGCCATTGCGCTCGTGAAAGCGGATGCTGCCGGTATTTTCTGTCCATATTTTAGCGGTGAGGTGGTGGTAGCCGAGCGCTTCCGCAGCGGGTAGCAACAGATCATAGAGCTTTTGGCCGAAACCTTCACCGGTCCTGCCCTCCCATAAAAAAATGGAGACTTCCCCCGCGCCGGCGTAACCGCCGCGATCACTGTAGGGTTTGACGTAGGCGTAGCCAACAATGCCACCAAAGATGTCAAGCACTATCAGTGTACATACTCGTGGATGGTGAATCAGTTCTATGAATTCCGCCTCTTGCCGGGGAGTAACAACCATGTGGCTTTTACCAATGTAGGTATTGAATATGAGCGCCATGTTGGTGGCGTCGTTTTCTAGGGCTTTACGGATCTTCATGACAGACGAAATTTATCGGCGCCCTCCTGATAGCCTGCGTACCAGGTCGACTGGAAATCGGGGAAGATTTGCCGGAGGTGATGCACGAGATGAAACAGGTAATCTTCAATCAGAAAGCCAAGGCTGCTGGGTGTATTTTTCGCCACCTTGCGCATCGCCATCCGGTGGAACTCATGGCGGGTGGTAAGGGCATTGACCCGTTCTGCGGGCAGGCGGCTGAGCAAGGCGGCAAGGTGCTGCTGGACGAGCAGGAAAGTATCGATTACTTCGCTTCCTTCCCGTTCCTGATAACCATTGAGCATCACCCAGGCTTTCTGATCGTAGCCCGTAAAAATCAGGTCCTCCTGGTCTAAGGCGCGTAAAAAGCGACGATGATTGTTGTAGGCAGAATCGATCAGGTGGCCCAACACTTCCTTGGCTGACCATTTTTCCGGAGAGGCTTTACGGCTTAGTTCCGCCTCCGTTAGCTGACGAAGCAAAGGGGCGACGGTGCGCAGGATGCCACGTAGGTTGTCCGAGAGCAGGGTAGGGGTCATGAGCTTTTACATCTGATTTCTGACGAAAGTAATCGCCTCACCTCCAAGCACAAAATGGCGGGTGAAAATTTACCAAATAATAGTTAGCTTTGTTTTTAAACTAATTATTATGACCGTCATCAAACCACCAAACAGTATCGCCCTGAATCATCGTCGCTCTGAGCTGGTGTTTTTGGCGGGCTCCATTGAAATGGGGGTTGCTGAGAACTGGCAGCAAACAGTAGAGGCTTTCTTCTCTGACAAAACCACCTATACTTTGCTGAACCCCCGGCGTGATGAATGGGACGCCAGCTGGGAGCAATCCTTCGCCTCTCCCCAATTCTACCAACAGGTCAACTGGGAACTCAATGGCCTCGAGCGGGCGGATCACATCATCCTCTTTCTGGCTCCCGAGACCAAGTCTCCCATCTCCTTGCTGGAGTTAGGGCTTCATGCCAACAGTGGGAAATTGCTTGTCTGTTGTCCGCCAGGTTTCTGGCGGCGGGGCAATGTGGAGATTGTGGCGGAACGATACGGCATCCCGCTCTATGAAAAGCTGGAGGACTTACTTCTGCGCCACTTTGAGGATTGAAGATTCCAGTGGAATCTTCCCGGAGGGTTCTGTTTTCTCCGTGAATTTCTGTGGTTAACGGGCTGGCCTGCCCCTTAAAAAATGGCCATCTGATTCTCATCCACCTCGTCCGGCTTCTGCCGTTTCTTCAGCAGCACGTTTGGCAGGTCCATGTCGGGCAACAGCCGCTTCACGATCCTCAGGCGGTGGGTGTAGCGCCCAAGCTCATAGTTGAAAATGCCGTAGTGATCAACGGCATCGATGCGAACCCGATCGTGAACGTGGAGGATCTGACTATCCGGCAGTAACAGACCAACGTGATCGATCTGCCCTTTGCGGTTGTCAAAAAAGGCCAGGTCGGCGGGCTGTGCCTGCACGACAAAGTCGACCATCTCCCCGCTATGGCTCATCGCCTCTGCGGTACGCGGCAGCCGGACATTGATCAGGCGGGTAACCAGTTGGATCAGCCCGGCGGCATCAATACCGGTGGGCGTACGCCCACCACTCAACTGCGGCACATACAGCCAGCGACGGGCAAAACGGATGAGCAGCTCAGCGTCCGTCCGCAGATCTTCTGACAAAGCCGCCTGCCCGGAATAAGAAAACACCTGCTCACCGTGACGCAGCCGGATGCCATCGTATTCCGGTAAGCGTGCACCGAAGGTAATGGGCAGCCCGGCCTTTTCGCCCAGTATCGTCGAGTACAGCTCCAGGGCAAAAGCGGGCTTGTCGCGCTGCAAGCGAAAGGTTCGCTCGTCAACGCCCAATAACTGATCCGTACGCACGTAGCCCTCAAAGTCATCATCGCAGCAACGAATGTGACTAAACGTTTTGCCGGCTTCCAGCAAAGAAACCGGCTCACCGAGTAGTAATTGACTACTCATAGCAGCATTAACCCGGGGTTTTTCCCGGATGGCAGCCGCAGTATAGCGGCCAATGGCGTAGGGGCTTGACATATCGGGCGTAAGATAGTAGCCACAGTGATATTTTTCCCTGTAGATTTAAATTCATTTATCCCTCGTCTTGCTCAAGGCAAAATCTCCGGAGAACCCCTCCTTCGCGCAGCGATCCCTCTCTACAATCTGTGTCTCTCTGTGAAAATCTGTGGTTAAACCCCCAATCGCGCAGCGATCCTCCCCCGCCATACTCTGTGTACCTCTGTGCTTACCTCTGTGCACCTCTGTGGTTACCCCCCCCCAATCACACAGCGATCCCTCTTCCAAACCTGAGGTTATTCCCTCCAGTTGCGCAGCGATCCTGCCCACCTTCCCTTGCTCAAAAAAACGCCCCTTGCACCCGCGTCCGCGCCCTCCACAAAATAAGCCGCCCAACTTCCCCGTTCAGTTCTCCGATACCCCTCGTATTTTTGCGGCCCCAAAGCCATTACATGAAACATATTTTTACCCTGGTCCTTCTCTTTACCCTTGGCGGTAGCCTTTCGGCTCAGGATTACCATTTTTCCCAGTTCTTCTCCAATCCGGTCTCCCTCAATCCTTCCCTGATTGGGCTCTTCCCCGGCCGGTACCGGGTGTCTTTTGCCAACCGCAGCCAGTGGGGGCAAACCCTGGAGACGCCCTTTACGACGACGGCTTTCGCGGCCGACTTCCACTACTACGTCAACCCGAAAAAGCGCCAATACAAAGATGCTTTCGGCGTCGGGGTGGTCTTTGCCAGTGATCGGCTGTCGGAGTTCAACTACAGCGTCAATCAGATTATGGTGGGTGGGGCTTTTCATAAATCGCTGGATCCCCGCAACAACCAAACGCTGAGCCTGGGCTTTCAACTGGGCGTGGTGCAGCGTAACGTCAGCTACGACCAACTGTCGTTTGAGGATTCCTTTGATGGTACCTCTACCTACGTCGACGGCCTGAGCGGAGAAGAACTCCCCATTAATAATTATGCCTTTGGTGATTACCAGATCGGGCTTAACTACGCCTACGCCCCTAAAAATGCTGCTGGCATTTTCGTTGGTCTTGCCCTGCATCACTTCAATGAGCCAGAGCAGAGCTTCTACGCCGAAGCTACGGCAGGAGAGGACATTGAAGTAACCAACATCCTGGACCGCCGTTACAGCGGTTACCTGAATTTTCGCCTGCCGGTGGGGCGTGAGGTGGAGCTAAGCCCTCGCATCTATGCCTTTGCTCAGGGGCCGCATACCGTAGCTAACCTAGGAAGCAATATCCGTTTCCTGATGAATGATTCGAATGGTGCCGCTTTCCACCTCGGAGCCTACCTCCGAACGGTCGGCAGCGAAGAGGAATTCGGCATCGACAGCGCCGTAGCGGCTATGGGACTGGAAATCTCCAATTTCCTTCTCGGCTTCAGTTACGACATTGGCCTGAACGGCCTGCAAACCAATCGCCGCCATCAGGGAGCTTTTGAAATCAATATTGCTTACCTGGGGCAGTCGGATGATGACGAATCCGTCCCTTGCCCGAAATTTTAACGACTCATTCTCTATATTGTCGTCAGTTATCCTTGTTTTCAGAAAGCATCCCCTTGAAATGAACCGTTTACGTACCCTTTTTCTGTTGTCTTGTTTTGTCTTAGTCTCTTGTTCTCTCTCCGCTCAAATTGAATGGCTGAGTTGGGAAGAAGCGGTGAAGAAGAATCGGCAGCAGCCCAAAAAAATTCTCGTTGATGTTTATACCGACTGGTGTGGTTGGTGTAAAACAATGGACAAAAAGGTCTTCGCCGACCCCGTGATCGCCGCCTACGTGAAGGAACACTTCTATGCCGTCAAATTTGATGCCGAACAGAAGGAAACCTTGAAGTATGACGGGCACACGTTCAATTTTAATACTGAAATCGGTCGGCGGGGCTCTCACGAACTAGCTTATGCCCTGCTCGATGGCCGGATGAGCTACCCAAGCATCGTTTATCTGGACGAAAACCGCGACCGGATCAGCATCAGCCCCGGTTTCAAGCCCGCTGACAAGTTCATCAATGAGTTAAACTTCATTAAGGGCGGGCACTATCGGACCAAGACCTATCAGGAATTTCTGACTTCTTTAGGGAAGAAGTAAGCAATGAGTAAATAAGCGTTGAGGCGCGCACGCAGGTGCAGGGAAGGGTTGAAGAGCCGTGTGCTACCTGCCCGATATCTACCGTGCATAGTAAGCCGTAATACCTGCTTTGCCCAATACATGCTCCGCCGCAACAAATAGTACCATGGCCGGAGAGGCGTTCGCGTCAAGGCCCAGGGAATCCGTCTTCAAAGCATAAATCTCCAGGTGATAAGCGTGTGGTTTATCTCCCGGAGGAGGGCAGGCTCCGCCGTACCCATTACTGCCATAGCTGTTGTTTACCTGTATACTGGAGCCGGGCATTCCGGTTTGGCTGGCGTTATTGTCCAGTTCATTGACGGAGGCCGGGATGTCAAACGCACACCAGTGCCACCATCCTCCGGGGCCGGGGGCATCCGGATCATGAAGGGTGATGAGAAAACTCTTGGTTCCTTCCGGAGCATCGGACCATGAAAGCTGCGGACTCTTATTTTCGCCGCCCGCGCCAAAGTCGTGGTATACGTTCTGATTGGGCACCTGCCCGCTGAATTCTTTACTGCTGAGGGTAAATCCTGCCATGGTCGATTGTGTTTTTGGAATTAACGTGGAGAGCGGAAAGGGGTTCAAAATCGAATAGCCGTGCCGGAAAGGGCACGGCTATTCGTTAATCTTTATATAGAGGCAAGTAATTACCGAACGAGCAAACGCTCGAGTAAACGCCCATTTTCACCGGAAAGCTCCACCAGGTAGATTCCCGGCTGCAAGCTGGTGGTAGGTACGGCAATGGTCTCATTCCCCGCCGTAAGGCGAAGGCTGTTGCGGTTCAGTTCCCGGCCGGCAATGTCCAGAACGCGAAGTGTATAGTCTCCGGCAACGTCGGGGCGGACACTCAGGCTTACGGGGCTGTCAGCAGGGTTAGGAAAAAGGCGGGTTTCGCTGAAGCCCGGGTTACGGGTACTCACGGGCGTACCTTCTTCAAAGGTCAGGATGGTGGGGGAGGTGCTGCCATTGTCTCCACTCGTGCCGGCGGCACGGTTGACGAGATTCCCGACAACGTACATCTTAACTTCTCCGGCACCGGCTTCTGGTGCCGTCCACTCAAAGGTGAAAGTACTGTCTGCATTCGGGGTGCTGTGCTCAGCGTACTGCCGCCCCGAGCCCGCGGGGCCAGAACTAATCTGTACGCCTGCTCCCGGAGAACCCATTACACCGGCTACGTTGTTGCTTGCATCCAGTATCTGAGACTGAAACCCAGTGGCTGCCGGAGCCGTCATGGTGTGGCCTACGGCCACGGTGACGGTATAGGTCTGACCGGGGCGGTAACTGGTCGGGTTAGCTTCATCACCATTCTCATCAGAGAAGGTAATGGCTAGCTGCGGTTCTCCGAAGCTGCCGGAGTTATGACAGGTGCTGCAGGTGGATTCCATCCCACCTCCGGCGCTCGGCGCGCCGGTGAAAAAGTTGTTGTTAGCCGCCGGGCCGCTGGAGTTGGCCAGAAAGAGTACCGTTGCACCAATGGTAAAGAATATGGCGAGGAAACGAAAAGAGGAGAAGTTCTTCATAGTTGATGTTGAGAGCGGGGTCTTTGTTCTGAATGAGAGGACACGCATGGAGATGTCCCGGAAAACTTTGGGTAAGATAGGCCGTAATAAGCTAATCTAAATGTCTTGGCCTTTGCTTTTAGGGGAGTAAAACCTCACCCGCGCTTGCCGAGAAATAGTTGTGCTACTTGATGAATAGCTTCCAGGGCGAAATGGTCTGCTTACTGGCTATAAATGTTTGTCCAGCCATGAGTTGGGGTCAAAATAGACAATCGCTTTTTGCTCAAAGGGGTCTTTCCGGAACTTCCCTAAGCCCTGTCGTAAATCCTCAAAAATGGGCTCCTGCTCCGCTTTAGGTACCTTTAGTAAGCGGCGTAAAGTCGCTGCGGTAAGAAGGTGGACTTCCGCACTTTCCTTGCTTTTTTTTAGCAGACGTTTAAGATTCGTGAGCCGGATGTCTACCAGGTCGAAGTTCCCTAATTCAAAATTACAGATCGAGTGGAGCAGTCGGGTGTTGATCAAAAGATCTTCTCTGAGAATCCCTCCCTGGATGTTGTCAACCTCAATAAGATAGTCTATCGCCTCATCATATCGATAGGTAAGAAAGCAAGCCACGGCGCTTTTATATAGAAACAGACCCCAGCGCTGATTATTAGGACGGAAATTATTCAATTCGTAGTCTCGGTGTAAGGCAGTAGATAGTTGGTAGGCAGATTCCCAGTCTTCGGAAGAAAAGTAGTAATTATACTTACTCAGATTAAGGTAGGTAAGCCCCAGTTGCCGGGAATTTTCGTTCAGCCTCACCTTTCCATCGTGCAGAAAGCTATCCATTCGATCAACGTAGCGTTTGAGATCTTTTTTTATGTGGGTGAGATAGCTGAATACGGCTACGTAATACAGGCACCGAAGGTAGAGGTCCGGATCTTTAACGATCATTTGCTGGCTCATGTTGAAAAGCCCCGCAGTGTCTCTGGCGGCTTCCAGTGCGTCCTGAAAGTTAAGTTGTATGTAGTAGTACCACATGGTAGCCTGCATCCGGTTAATCCGCTGATGGAAGGTGCTGCCGGTAGATTCTGAGTCTGCCCGTTTGGTTTGTATCTCTTGCCAGAAGGCTGCATTTTCCAAAAAATCTTCTCTGCTCCGGCTATGACCTCTCTCAATGTAGCGGCCATGAATCTGAATATTCATATTCAGCAGCTCACTGGTGTTGAGCATACTTCTGCTAATCGTCGAGGATTCGTTAAGGAGAAGATCCATTTTATTGACGACTTTTCTGGAATAGGTGATGTGGCGAGCTTCGATCATTTTCTGAAACTCCATGATTTCGAGGTGCAAAATGTCTTGCCCGTGTTTGACTGCTTTAAGCTTAGCCCGTTCCAGCAACTGAAGCGCATCCAGATAGTGCCCCTTACCGTAGAGAATTCGGGTGAAGTCAATTTGTTCCCGCAACTCAATGTCTATTTCTTTACTAATGTAGATCAATCGAAGGCTGGTCAGAATTTCATTATACAGGTGTTGGCGAAGGTTCGCATAGCTCCCCTTGTTAAGGGATAGTTTTCTCATCACCAACTCCTCCGTGATCTTCCTTTTTCCGGAGAGAAAATCAAATAGAAGAACAAACTTACTACCCGAATTAGAGGCGGAGCGATTGACGTATATTTTGAAATTTCGCTTTTCTGCAGGAGACATTGAGTTTATTAGTCGTTGCAATTTGGTGTCAGACATGGGATTAATACTTTTCGTAAATGTATGATAATCCGAAGTTTAAATCTAAATTATTTGCATCGGATATCATATTAGGTGCCTTATCTTCTCTTTCACACTAAGTCAGGACGTGTCACATTTGTCACATCAACAGCGAAGATGACGATCTCCGCAAAATCGAGCTGACGTACTAGTCGTCCATTTCCGGGGCACCGGAAACACTAATTAACCACCCATTCAATGAAGAAAATAGAAGCCATCATCCGTTTGTCCCGTTTCGAATCCATTCGGGATGCCTTGGCTGAGATCGACGTGAACTTCTTCACGCTCTCCGAGGTAAAAGGTTTCGGCCTTCAACGTGGCGAACAGCTAACCTATCGTGGTAGCGTATACGACGCTGACTACATTGCAAGGCTACAACTTGACATTTTGGCGCCAACGGAAAAAGTTGATTCCATCATACAGGCCATCACTGCTTCCGGGCGTACCGGTAAAGTTGGTGACGGTAAGATCATCGTTTACGATCTGGAACGCATCGTTCGGATTCGTACCGGCGAAGAAAACGAAAGTGCTATCTAATACCACTCTGCCACCATTACCCAAGGGCGATTTAACCACTCCCCCCTACACCACTTCTTAGCAGGACTTTCACTTACACACAAGCGCAAACACTCGTATTTCTCAGAACGCGCATCTCCTGCCCCTTAGCTCCTAACCACAATAAGACCATTGCTGACGCTGCTATTGCTTCGTCCTCCTGGTCATTTGCTTCCAGGAACGATCAATTGTCAGCTGATCTTCCCAGTAACTCCCCTTTAGAAAACTAACAACTACAAAATATTGATTCCCCATGGAAGCATTGTTTACAGTAAATAACCTTTGGATTCTGGTGGCGACGTGTTTCGTCTTCATCATGCACCTGGGTTTTGCCAGCCTCGAAGCTGGTTTCGTACAGCGTAAGAACGTTGTCAACATTCTCTTCAAAAACTCCATGATCATCAGCATTGGCCTGCTGACGTACTACGTCGTAGGTTATAACCTGATGTACCCCGGAGACGATTTTGCCGGTGGTTTTATCGGCCGTTTCGCTCCTATGGATTGGGCAGCGGGCTCCGTTGCTGATTATGCTGCTGCTGCTGAAGGCGGATCTACCTACACCGGGTACTCGGACTTCATCTTCCAGGGCATGTTCGCCGCTACCTGCGCTACCATTGTATCTGGTGCCGTGGCGGAGCGTATCAAGCTGGTCCCATTCCTGATTTTTGCTACCATCTTCGTTGCACTGTCTTATCCCATTACCGGTATGTGGCACTGGGGTGGAGGCTGGCTCGCTGAAATGGGCTTCTACGATTTCGCCGGTTCTACCCTCGTACACGCTGCGGGTGGCTTTGCTGCCCTTGCCGCTATCATCCTTCTGGGGGCTCGCCGCGGTAAGTACAAGAAAAACGGTCAGATCACGGCTATCCCAGGACACAGTATGCCACTGGCTGCCATTGGTGTATTCCTCCTGTGGTTCGGCTGGTACGGCTTTAACGGTGGTTCCGTCCTGAGTGCAGACCCCAACGGCGTCTCTCTCGTATTCGTTACTACCTCTCTGGCCGCTGCGGCTGGTGGTGTTGCGGCCTTCTTCGTTGCTTACGCAATGTTCCGCTCCTATGACCTGTCGATGGTGCTCAACGGCATCCTCGGTGGCCTGGTGGGCATCACTGCTGGTGCTGACCAGATGAGCGGCATGGATGCCATCCTCATTGGTGCCATTGCCGGTGTGATCATTCCTTTCAGCATTGTCTTCTTCGACAAAACGCTCAAGCTCGACGATCCCGTTGGTGCTACCTCTGTCCACGGTATCTGTGGTATCTGGGGAACACTGGCCGTTGGCATCTTCGGCGATATGGCCGGCGGTGGCCAGCTGGTGACGCAGCTGATTGGCGTTGCTGCCATCGGAGCTTTCTCCTTTGTTACGGCATTCGGTATCATGGGAGCTCTCAAAGCCGTTATGGGCATTCGCGTCGATGAAGAAGAAGAAATCAAAGGTCTTGACATCGGCGAGCATGACATGCACGCTTACACGCTGAGTAAAGAGGACGGAATCTTCCAGCTTACCTCTGAAGGGTAATCAGGTTGCAAGTTGCAAGTTGCAGGTTTTTGGGTTGCTTAACCTGAACCCTGCAACTTGAACCCTGCAACCTCAAAAAAAGCCCGAAAGCGCTGCAACGCCAACGGGCCGGCCGGAAACGGACGAACCGCCCCCAGACTAGGAATCTTTCTGACTCTTCAATCAGAGCAGAAAACCAAAGGTAAGCAAGCGATCCAAATCGCCCAACTACCACGGGGCAGACTCGTATTCGGTCAACCAAAATTAACTAACGAGTCTACTTTATAATTCCCCAAATCATGAAACTTATCTTTAAAATCAGCCTCACGGCACTCTTACTGTCTTCCTTTAACCTGTACGCTCAGGATATGGCTACTTTGCCAGTAAATGACCCCATTTCTGCCCCCGAAACGGAAGAGCAGGAGGAAGAAGAGCCTTCTTTCAGCCTTACTGGCTACGTTGACGCCTACTACCAGGCTAACCTAAGCAGCGTAGACGGAGCGGGTGATGACAAATCTTACATTCCCTTTGGCAGTTCTTTCACGGGCCTGACCAACACTTTCGGTATTGGTAATGTCAACCTTCTGGCAGAAAAGACAATGGGTAAAGTGAGCTTCGTCGGTCAGATTGGCTTCGGCCCACGTGCCGTAGATGCTAACAGCGACTCTAACCTGGGCCTTGGCGGCTTGAATTTCGCCAGTACCGTACAGCAGTTATTCGTGACCTATTCTCCATCTGAATCCGTAACCTTCAGCCTGGGTAATTTTGGTACCTTCGTTGGATACGAAGTGATCGACGCACCCGCGAATATGAATTATTCTATGAGCCACTTGTTCAGCAATGGCCCGTTTTACCACACTGGTGCTAAGGTTGACTTTAGCTTCGGCGAAGGCTTCGGTGCCATGGTTGGTGTATTCAATGATACGGACTCCAAGTTCGACGCCATCGAAGGTAAGCACTTCGGCGGTCAGCTCAGCTACAGCAATGATGATCTCGGCATTTACCTCAACGCCATTACGGGTACGGAGGAAGAAGACGTGTCTGGTGAGGACAACCTCAACGAATTTCAGGTAGACCTCACGGCTACCTACCAGGTGAGCGAATCTTTCATGATTGGTCTCAACAGCAGCAACTACGCTACCAGTGTTGACGGAACCACCGCAGGTGGCTTCTTCGGTACGGCACTCTACCTTACTGCCGGCCTGAGCGAAACCGCAGACCTTAGCTTCCGTGGAGAGTACTTTGCAAGCACGGCTGCTGAAGGTGATGATACTGATCAGCCCAGCGTACTGGCACTCACCCTGAGTGGTAACTTCAAGGTTGGTGACATGCGCATTATTCCTGAAGTTCGCCTGGACAGCGGAAGTAACGACTTCCACGGCTTCGGTGAAGATGACGATAGCGCTATTGCCTTCTTCCTGGCGGGCGTTTACAGCTTCTAAAAAATTAATCGGGCGCCGGAGCGCAGGTGCAAACATGGCTCTTCAAAGAGCATTATTTTGCACCTGCGTTCGCGCCCAAATCCACATAACCTCTGATTTAACCACAGAAACAACTTTTCTACCATTATGGCTACCAAGCACAAACTCGAATACATCTGGCTCGACGGTACCGAGCCCATGCAGCACATCCGCTGTAAAACCAAAATCGTTGAAGATTTCAGCGGCAAGCTGGACGATTGCCCCATGTGGTCTTTCGACGGATCTTCCACCAACCAGGCCGAAGGCGGTAGCTCTGACTGTCTGCTTAAGCCAGTTTCTATCTGCACGGACCCAGGTCGTAAGAACGGCTATGTGGTACTTTGTGAGGTGCTCAATGCTGACGGAACCCCACACCCCACCAACGCCCGTGCTACCATCGACGACGATGACCGTGACTTCTGGTTCGGCTTCGAGCAGGAATACTTCCTCTGGGACCCCGAAACCAACAAGCCCCTCGGCTTCCCCGCTGATGGCACTGACCCAGCCCCACAAGGCCCTTACTACTGTTCCGTTGGTGCAACCAACGCCTACGGCCGTGAGATCGTCGAGGAGCACCTCGACCTTTGTCTCGATGCCGGCCTAATCGTTGAAGGTATTAACGGTGAAGTAGCTCCCGGTCAGTGGGAATTCCAAACCTTTGACAAAGGCGCTAAAGAAGCTGGTGACCAGATCTGGCTCGGCCGTTACTTCCTCGAGCGCGTTGCCGAGCAGTATGGCATTGCTATCGAATACCACTGTAAGCCGCTTAAGGGCGACTGGAACGGTTCAGGTATGCACGCTAACTTCTCCAACTCCTTCCTGCGTGAAAGCGGTAAGAAAGAGGACTACGAAAAAGTATGTGAGGCCTTCCGCCCCTACACCAAGGAGCACATCGACGTTTACGGACACGACAACCACCTCCGCCTCACCGGCCTGCACGAAACGCAGAGCATCGACGAATTCAGCTTCGGTATCTCCGACCGTGGTGCATCTATCCGTATTCCGATCGCTACCGTTGAGCGTGGCTGGAAAGGCTGGCTCGAAGATCGTCGCCCGAACTCCGCTGCTGACCCCTACAAGGTTGCTGCACGTATCGTGAAGACGGTAAAGCCTGCTTCTGTGTAAAAGAGTTACAGGTTGCAAGTTGCACGTTGCAGGGAATAGTTGAATAGACAACCTGCAACCAGCAACTTGCAACCATTAAACTGGCGTAAGCTTCCTTACCTCCCTGCATCTTGCACCCTGGTAAAGAAGGTTAAATCAGCTCAGGTTCTTCCCTCTCAGGGGGAAGGCCACGATTTTCCCGGGTTGCCGAAAGGTGGCCCGGGTTTTTCTTTTAGAGACCTATATATATGGTACAACTGAAAAGGAAGGGTAGGGGCGCAGACACGGACGATGCACTGAGTAAGGCCGAATGGGGCAGACTAAGGCTGGGAAGAGCTGTTTTCAGCCTGGCGTGTACCTTGTAAGGTCTATCACTGTAGCTCCATTTGACAGCCTTACAGAGCTAATTTAAGGGAAACAAAAAATAATTAAAACTTTCTCTTCCCATCCCTCTTGCTTCTTTGTCCTTACTCACTACAAACTTCGTGGTTTTTGCCCGGACGCAAAACAATCTGCGGAGCGAGAAAAAAAGTAAAGATCCTACCAAAGAATAGCTTGCATATGTCTTTTGGGGCGACGTATCTTTGCATCCCGCGAATGAGAAACGACTCATCGTATCAGGCTTCCAGCCTGAAGTTTGACACCCACTATCTTGCCTTCTCATAACCACGAAAAGAAAGTTTAAAATACTTTCCAAAAGTGTTGCAGGAATGAAAGAGGTGGATGTACCTTTGCGGCCCCGCAAACGAGTGGGGTTAATGAGAG
>NZ_FOFB01000048.1 GCF_900110645.1 Neolewinella agarilytica | reverse complement strand
CCATTATACCGATAGCAATATCCCCCAGCACCAACATTTCAACCATCAACGATGCTCATTAGCACCACCCCAAAGCTAACGCTTCTCCCTCAGTTTTTCTTTTTCAATTGAAAAAAAAAGCCCGGCGGTCAGACCAGCGGAGACATTGCCCGGCGATGAAGTCCGGCGGCGCTTTGGCCTGGCGTAGCCGGACAAAGTGCTGGCGGACTTCGTCGTTGCCGGGGTGAAGGGGGCGGCTTCGGAGCCCCCTTCACCTCCAGGCGCTTGCGCCGTGTAGTTGTCAGGGCGGCAACACCGAAGTCCGGACTGGCTGCCGACCTCAGGAGGCAATGGCCAGGAAGGCGAAGGTGGCGGGCCGCCGCGGGAGCCCACCGGGGGCCGACAGCGGAAGCGCGATAGCGCGCAGCTGGCGGTCACGCGAAGCGGCAAGGCGACCGGGCGGCGACGGCAGGAGCCGGTCCCGGACGTCCGCAGCCCCGGTGGGCAGAGCGGCCCGCATACTAGGGCGGCGAAGGAACCGGACCCGCCCCCTTTGGGGGTTGGGGGGCCGGGGCCGGGAGCCGCCGGCGCCGAGCCCGAACCGGGCGCACAGCCCGTGACATCAAGCGACGAAGGAGCGACTGGCGCGGGATGTGCTGACGGTGAGGCTCCGAGGCGCGCCGCTTTACCGCTTCACAGACGGAGAGACTGAGCCTGTAGCGCTAGAGCAAAGCATCAATAACAAAGTCTGGACCTCGTTTGATGTGGTAGATCCGGATCACAAAGACCTCCAGACTAGGCTCTTCGATGGTAAAAACGATGTTGTATTTATCGGCCACGATCCGCCGGAAGGCATCACCCACCAACTCGTAGGTATCCTGGACGGGTGCATTTGCGGCAGGCATTTCTTCCAGCTTGTCTATAGCTTTAAGGATTTCATCCTGCACCTTAGCTGCACGGGTAAGCGACTGCCTTTCGGCAACATTATCCAGTATTTCAGCAAGGTCTTGACGCGCAGCAGGGGTAACGATTACTTGATACGTGCCAGCCATTCGTCTGATTGTTTTCTTAGTTCTGCAACACTGATTCCCTCCCCTGCTTTCGCTCGGGCTACCTGCTCATCAGCTTGTTCCAGGAACTCACCAACGGTGATCGCCTCACCCTTTGGCGTATAGCCCATCACCCGGCTTTTTTGTTTGTTGACGTAGGTTTCCATGAGATTGTAGACGGCGGCAAAAAACTCGTCATCAATGCGGTCCAGAAGTTCTTTTGCGTGGGTACGTTGCTCGGTAACACTCATGGCTATTGGTATTGGTGGTAAGATCATAAAAGTAACGATTTAGTTAGTTATTCAGTTTCATTTTTCAGCGGATGGAACCGCAGCACAGCCTGCCGCAGCGCCTCAAGGTTGTTCTCCCGGTACGCCTCAGTAGCCGATATTTTCTTGTGTCCCGCGAAAGCCTGCACCTGCCGCAGCCCCTGACCCTCAGCCAGTTTTTGGGCGATCACGCTTTGCCGGATCGTCGTCGGCGTCAGCCGTTTGTTTAGGAGTAGTGGTCGCAGCGTTTCGACCAGATAGTGCACCCCCTCACCCCGCTCCGGAGTACCCCGACTGGTCAGTAAAAGGTGATCGCTTTCTTCAGTCAAAAGGCTGGCCCGATCCTCCTGCAGGTAAGCGTGTAAAGTCATCACCTGGGCGGCATCGAGGCGTAAAGTCCGAGCTTCTGTTTTGCTTGTCGCTGGAACGCGGACGGTCGCTTTTTGCAAGTCGATATCGCCAATTTTCAACGCCCCGATCTCCCGCACCAACAACGCTTGGTGGACCAGTAAGCCAATGATTACCCGGTTCCGATTTTCCAGCAGCGCATACCGATTTGGGCGCGGACGCAGGAGCAAAGCAAGTTCGTTGGGAGCAAGCAAGTCCTGCGTTTGCACCTGGTCCCTGACGACGTCGCGCAACCGCAGCCGACTCCCCGGATGATCATCCCGCCGACCACTAAGCACCAGGTACCGGTAGTAACTCTTGATCGCAAAAAGGATCCTCCGCACCGTCGCCGGATTGTCGTACCGCTTGCGTAAGGCCGACAGATAGCCAACCAACTCACCATAACTCGTTTGTAAAGCTGCAGCTTCTCCGCCGATTCGCTCCAGGTAATGCCCGATCTCGAAGGCATAGATTTTTGCCGTTCCGTCGCTGTAATGCTCGTCTAAGTAATCGGTTAAAGTCATTGTCATCAGTTCATTGTTGCATTAAAAAACGCAGAGCGTTTTCCTAAAAAGCCCTCCCCCGTGGGACCGCCGAAGGCAGACGCGAAGCGCACGGTTGGGAGGGGGTTTCTTGCTCATAAGTCTTCCGTCTTGACTCGGGTGTAAAGCTGCGTAGTCTCCAAATACCCATGCCCCAAAAAGTCCCGCACCCGCTCCAGCTCCATGCCGCGCGCCAGCAGGTGGGTGGCCACGGCGTGGCGCAGTCCGTGCGGCGTGATTTGCTTGTTCACTTTGGCTTCTTTGACCAGCTTCGCCAAGTGCTTGCTAATGGTGTTGCCGCGCATTCGCCGACCACGATCATTGAGCAGATAGGCTTTGCCGGTGTAGTCGTTGGCCCAGCGCCAGCGGTCCCGTTTTTGATAGTGTTTCAGCCCTTCGGCAACCCGACCGCTCAGCGGGATCACCCGGCGTTTGCGCCCCTTGCCCCGGCGCACGTAGAGCAGCGCAGCGCGGTGGTCGACGTCGCCCAGGTCGAGGGCTTCGGCTTCCATCCGGCGCAGACCGCAGCCGTAGAGCAGGTGCAGCAGGGCGGTCAGTCGGGCATCGTCTTTGGCCGTCAGGTAGAGCGCGTCGACCTCGGCCCGCGTGGCCACGTAGCGTTCCGACTTCGGCGGCGCCGGCAAGCGGATGCCCGCCAGCGGACTCCCGCCCCGCAAGCCGTGCCGCTCCGCATAATCAAACAGCAACCGCAGACTAAAAACATACCCCTGGATCGTGTACCCGCTCAACGCTCCTCCCGTTTGGCTGGGCCGCGTTTGCAGGTAGGTCAGGTGCTCGTCGATGTCGGCTTTTTCGACCTGATCTAAGGTCAGTTTACCCTGCTGTTCCAGCCGCTGCAAAAACTCCCCCGATCCGCTCAGCGAAGCCGTCGCTTTGGCGTAGCCCAGCAGCAATAACTCCGCCCGGCACGACCGCAGCAGTTCGTTGTAATACGCCGTCTTGGGTTGGTAAGCTTTGCTCATCTAACTTTCTTTGCATCCTGCGTTCGCGCCCTGATTATTCCCCTTAACACCTTTTGGGAACGCGGAACGCCAGCCCCATTTTGCCCCCTAAAGCCAGCAATAATGCGCCCTCTGGCGTTCCGGCTGGCGTTCCTTGGTGTTCCACCTTTAGTTACTCAAGGCCTCTATTTGCTGATTTAGCTCCGTTTTGATGCGTCCGCGCAGCGCGCTCTGGTCGTCCCAATGGGCGATTTTGTAATGGTAGCCCCGGTTCGCAAAACCGTTCTGCCGGACGTACTCCAGCTCGACCAACTTCGATAAATAACGGTGCTGCTGCGTCTTGCTCACGCCCGTTATTTTGCGCAGCTCGAAGCGGTTAAAAGCGTAGTCTTTACCCAGCTTTCCGACGTGTTTTTTGACGTTCTCAAAGAACTGCCGCAGACTCCCGTCCAACTCATCCACCTTCAAAACGATGCTCTCAAAAAGGATCTCACACGCCACCCGCAGATCATCCGGCGCGGTGATCACCCGGCCGCGCGCGTCGCGCTCGCGTTGGTACTGATTGAGCAGCGTGATCTGCCGAACGAAGCTTTGGTACAGCTCGTTCAACCGCCTGATTTTGTGCGCATCCTCCGGCAGTTTGATCTTGTCCGCAAACGGATTAACCACCTCCAACGGCTCCAACATCCGCAAGCAGTTTTGCATGAACTGGCGTACGTTCTGCTCGTCCCGACCATCGATCTTACCCGCGCTCTTTTTGTTCTGGTAGTCGATGATTCTCAGGCTCTGTTCCCGGCTCTCGTCCACGGCCACGACGAAGCAGCGACTGATATTATCCTCGTAAAGTTCCGCCTTCGTCGTGCAACTCATGCTGGCGATCGGACCGCGCACGATCCGCTCCGCGCCCCGGATGTTTCCGTGCTCGTCCTTGAAGCTCGTCGAGGTGATCAGGATCTCGCTCGACTGCAGTTCTCTGACCGCTAAAAGCGCCTCCTCTTTCAGCCCGTCAATGTCCTCGAAGCAGAGCAACTTGTGGCTAAAATAGTGCTCGCCCTGGTTGTAAAAACTCCCGTCCGTCACCCGCGTATACCGCTTGACCACTTCCTCGGGGATCAACTCCGACACCACCCGCAGCAACCGCGTTTTGCCGCTGCCGCTCGCGCCCTGGATCAGCGCGTGGAGCGTGTTCGGCATCGCAAACGAACTCGCCACGACGAACAGCAGCAGCCGGTTGTTTTCCTCGCCCGTGATGCCCGCCCGCTCGATCAGTTCGTTGATTCTTTCAAGTAGATTCGGGGCTTTGAGGAACTGTAGGCAGCGTTTGCGGTCGGCCGCGCCGACGCTGATTTTGGTCGGTTCTTCGCGTTTGGTTTGCGTCCGGATGGTTTCGCGGTGGGCTTCCAGGAGTTCGGTTAACCGGTCCAGGTCGAGCTCGATGAGGTCGGCGCGTAGGCTCAGTTTTTCGGCGACAGCGCGGGCGCAGCGGCCTATTTGCTTATCCTCGTACAAGTCCAGTTTTTGCCGACTTCTCCGCCCCTCGGCACTCGTGATGGCCAGCGTCACTTTGAGGCTGTCCAAGTCTTTAGCTGCGGTTCTCACCCCTCCTTTTACTTCGTAAGTTGCCGTTGTCGTTTGGTAGACGAGGTTATTTTTGTTGCTCGTGTCAAGCGTGGCAGCGGGTACTCTTTCCGGCACCACCGGCGCAGCGTTAGCGATGGTTTCGCGACGGGCGAACAGGTCGTTAAAAGTCGCTTCCACATCGTCGCTCTGACTAGCTACCTCGTTGACATCGCTGCCCTGCGGCAACTCGATAAAGCTAATCGTCAACCCCGGCTTAAGCCCCATCAGCTCGGCGGCGATGGCTTCCGTAGCCTTGATGCCAGCCGCGTCGTTGTCCAGAGCCAGGATGATCTCGCGCAGGTCTTTCAGGTTCGTGATGGCGGTTTTGTGCTCGGCCGTCAGCCCGTTCGTGCCGTAGAGGGCGAGGATGGCGTACAACTCCAGATTGAACTCGTAGCGGCGGATGCTTGCAGTATCGATCACGCTTTCGGTCAGGATCAGGGTTTGGGTCGTTGCGTCCGGATAGTAGGGGTACAGTCCTTTTCGGTTGGCGGTGTAGTAGTGGCCGCTGCCCTTAATCGCGCGGCCGTAGAGGCTTACCGTTTTGCCGGCCGCGTCGCGCAACGGGAGGATGATGCAGCCGCGACCCCACTTATCCGCTGTCCGTTGGGATTTGTAGCCGATGCCGAGGAAGTCGTGGTATTTCAGTCCGCGACCCTCACAGTAGGCTTTGGCGGCGGTGTGCTTTTTCATCGTCTCCAGGCTGGCGGTGTAGATGGCTTTGGCGTCGAGGGTTTCCGGCTTTGGCGTAGCTGGTATTTGCGCTGGGATGCTTACTGGATTGCCGATCAGGTCTTTAGCTTTTAGGATGGCTTCGCGTTTTGTGCTGTTGTCCATGCGCATGATGAAGTCGATTACGTCAACGCTTTTGACTTCACAGCTTCCGGCGAAGCAAAAAGCCGTGTTGGTTTCCGGGTAGATCTTCATGGAGGCTTTGCCGTCGGCGTGGAAGGGGCAGTTCATTGAACTGCCTTTACCCACTTCCAAGCCATAGTGGGCCAGGATGGATAAAATAGAAAGTTGGTTTTTGATCTCCTGGATAGTCATTCCGGTTTTTTCTTTCAGTTGATTTCTTCAATTGAAAGCCGCAAAAGTTAAAGTTTCGCTACACTTTCAGGTGCAAAGCTAACGGAATAGTTATATTCAAACAACTTTTGAAGATTACTTTTACACTTTTAGGTATAATACCTTAGCAAAATCAAGCAATATGCAGTTAGATTTCTACCCAATGGAGTTCAACCAACGCCTCGTACAGCTGAGGAAAGAGCACAACCTCTCTCAAAGCGAGTTAGCCAAGAAAATCGGGATTCATGCCAACGTCGTCGGCAGGTA
>NZ_FOFB01000069.1 GCF_900110645.1 Neolewinella agarilytica | reverse complement strand
GCTTGTATGTTTGTGACAGGATCGGAAATTGTGGTTAGCTACCTAAAAGTTACGATCTTACTTCTAGCTGGAAGCAGACCGACGGGACGCTAAGCCTTGATCCGTTCAAGAGCTACTCTGTGAGGTTGGTCGCTCCGGTTAGAAGACTTTTAGAGTCACGATAGCACTTAAGTCCGTAGCATCATATCTACGAGGCACGATAAAGCTACAAGGAAAGACGGTGGAAGTACTTCGTTCTTCATTTTTCACTCTTTACTCCATTTACTATGCTCCTGTTTCGTCAACTCTTAGGCATCGACGTATCTGCCAAAAAACTTGTAGTCCACTTTCTGCGTCAGTACAGCGACCTGTCCACGAAGTGTGCCGGAAGTAAGTCTTTTGACAACACTAAAAACGGGTTGGTTAAGTTGTTTACTTGGCTTGATAAGCGCATCGACAGTGCTTACCCCGTTCAATGCATCATGGAAGCGACAGGTGTTTACCACGAACTAGCCGCTTACACCCTCCACGACGCTGAGCGTCCGACTTGCATCGTCTTACCTAATCGCATCAAAGCCTACGCCCGCAGTCTCAACAACTACTCAAAGACTGACGACATTGATGCCGAGATGATTGCTCGTTTTGCTGCTGCCAACAAGCTGAACAATTGGGCTCCGCCCAGTCCTCACATGAGGCAGCTGCGTACGCTAACGCGTGAGCGTCAACAGATTGTAAATGAACGTACGGAGGTGAAGTGCCAACGAGTTGCTTACCGGGCATCAGCCCATCCACCCGCCAAAACACTAGAGCGTATTGAAGGCCGGATTAGATTTCTTGATCGCCAGGCAGCTGAAATCGAGAAGGAATTAAAGGAACTATGCGCTGCCGACGAGGTGCTTAGCAGAGGCTTAAAAATCCTCAAAAGCATGCCGGGTGTTCAATTAATAACTGCTTGTGTGTTAATGGCCGAAACCGACTGTTTTGCCCTGTTCAACAACCGTAATCAACTAATCAAATATGCTGGTTTAGACATCGTCGACAAGCAAAGTGGCACTTCGGTAAGGGGGCGCTCCAAGGTGTCTAAACGGGGTAACTCCCATCTTCGAGCTGCGCTTTTCATGCCAGCTAAAACGGTGAGTAAAAAGACGGGGGCGATGAGTCAGCTTTTTGAAAAACAGTTTGCCAAATACAATAATTACAATAAAGCTTTGATGCCCGTACAACGGAAGCTCTTACTATTGGCGTATGCGCTGTTCAAAACGGATACTCTCTACGATCCGAATTACAACAACAACA
>NZ_FOFB01000049.1:2561-5938 GCF_900110645.1 Neolewinella agarilytica | reverse complement strand
CATAACCGCACTTTCATTCAAGCAGGTCATGATTCAGTTTCTTTAGTGAAACGATCAACAAGTGGGAAAAGAGATAAACGATAACTAACTCCTCAGAAATTATGGCCTGTAAGACCTGGTTTGCTGATAATATTAAAATTTAACAAGCGTCAGTTTCACTTTTACTCATAAATTCAGACAGTAAATATTACTGCTCAATCCATTTTGTAGACTTCTCTTATTACCGAAGTAAAAAAAGAAAAAAGGAAGCTGTCGGGCAATTAGTACTACTCGGCTCCATACGTTACCGCACTTCCACCTATAGCCTATCAACGTAGTAATCTTCTACGACCCTCAATGGAATACTAATCTTGAAGTTGGCTTCGTGCTTAGATGCTTTCAGCGCTTATCCATGCCGTATATAGCTACCCGGCGGTGCAGCTGGCGCCACAACCGGTACACTAGAGATACGTCCATCCCGGTCCTCTCGTACTGGAGACAGATCTTCTCAATATTCCTACGCCCGCAACAGATAGAGACCGAACTGTCTTGCGACGTTCTGAACCCAGCTCGCGTGCCACTTTAATGGGCGAACAGCCCAACCCTTGGGACCTTCTTCAGCCCCAGGATGTGACGAGCCGACATCGAGGTGCCAAACCTCCCCGTCGATGTGAGCTCTTGGGGGAGATCAGCCTGTTATCCCCGGAGTACCTTTTATCCTTTGAGCGATGGCCCTTCCATACGGAACCACCGGATCACTTGAGCCTGCTTTCGCACCTGGTCGAGATGTCTCTCTCTCAGTCAAGCTCCCTTATACTCATACGCTCTTCGCATGATTACCAACCATGCTGAGGGAACCTTTGCGAGCCTCCGTTACGCTTTAGGAGGCGACCACCCCAGTCAAACTACCCACCACACACGGTCCTCCTCTTTCCAGGAGTTAGTGTCAAAGTATAAGAAGGGTGGTATTTCAAGGACGACTCCACGAACACTGGCGTGCCCGCTTCGATGTCTCCCACCTATCCTACACATCTTATACCCTAACACAATGTGAAGCTGTAGTAAAGGTTCACGGGGTCTTTTCGTCCCGTTGCGGGTAATCGGCATCTTCACCGATACTTCAATTTCACCGAGCTCATGGCCGAGACAGTGCCCAGATCGTTACACCATTCGTGCAGGTCGGAACTTACCCGACAAGGAATTTCGCTACCTTAGGACCGTTATAGTTACGGCCGCCGTTTACCGGGGCTTCAGTTAAGACCTTCGGATTACTCCTAAGCCCCTTCCTTAACCTTCCGGCACCGGGCAGGTGTCAGACCCTATACTTCATCTTTCGATTTAGCAGAGTCCTGTGTTTTTGCTAAACAGTCGCCTGGGCCTCTTCACTGCGGCCCCCACAAGGGGGGCGACGCTTCTCCCGAAGTTACGCGTCCAATTTGCCTAGTTCCTTAGCCATGAATCACTCGAGCGCCTTAGGATACTCTCCTCAACTACCTGTGTCGGTTTACGGTACGGGCCGCTTCACTTGCTATTTCTTGGAAGTCGCTTCGGTACACTATCAAATTCCCCCGAAAGGGTCTCTGTACTATCGGTCAGTTTTACCCAACCTTCAACGTACTATTCCGTCAGTACGCGATACCTACACTACTCCGTCGCTTTCAATGTGAGCGGGTACGGGAATATTAACCCGTTTGCCATCGGCTTCGCCTCGCGGCTACACCTTAGGACCCGACTAACCCGATTCTGATTAACATCGAATACGGAAACCTTAGTTTTACGGCGAAGGGGTTTCTCACCCCTTTTATCGTTACTCATGCCTACATTTGCTTTTGTAGATGCTCCAGCCATCGTCACCGACAACCTTCAACGCCACTACAATGCTCCCCTACCACTCTTTCGAATCCATAGCTTCGGTACCGAACTTATGCCCGAGTATTTTCCGCGCAGGAGCGCTCGACTAGTGAGCTGTTACGCACTCTTTAAATGAATGGCTGCTTCCAAGCCAACATCCTAGCTGTCTTAGCACCCCCACATCGTTCAATTCAACTTAGTCCGAATTTGGGGACCTTAGCTGATGGTCTGGGTTGTTCCCCTCTTGGCAATGGACCTTAGCACCCACTGCCTCACTGCCGCTACTGTTATGCCGGCATTCGGAGTTCATCAGGGGTTGGTAGGCGGTGAAGCCCCCTAGCCCTATTGGTAGCTCTACCTCCGGCACACATTACACGACGCTGCACCTAAATGCATTTCGGGGAGTACGAGCTATCTCCTGGTTTGATTGGCCTTTCACCCCTACCCACAGGTCATCCGAACATTTTTCAACATGTACCGGTTCGGTCCTCCATTCCGAGACTATCGGAACTTCAACCTGCCCATGGGTAGATCACCAGGTTTCGCGTCTACCCCCACTACCTATGTCGCCCTGTTAAGACTCGCTTTCGCTTCGCATACGGTTCTGAAAACCTTAAACTTGGTAGTGAGGAGTAACTCGTAGGCTCATTATGCAAAAGGCACGCCGTCATCCCGCAACAAGTGCGGGACTCCGACCGCTTGTAGGCGCACGGTTTCAGGGTCTTTTCACTCCGCTTCTCGCGGTTCTTTTCACCTTTCCCTCACGGTACTTGTGCACTATCGGTCTCTCAGGAGTATTTAGCCTTACGGGATGGTGCCCGCAAATTCAGACAGGGTTTCTCCGGCCCCGCCCTACTCAGGATACCCAACTCAGCATTCACCGTTCCTGTACGGGACTGTCACCCTCTGTGGTCACACTTTCCAGATGTGTTCCAATTGAGTGAATACTGATTATTCGGGTCCTACAACCCCAAAACGACGTATCGTCTTGGTTTGGGCTGTTCCGCGTTCGCTCGCCACTACTTGCAGAATCATTAAATTATTTTCTCCTCCTCCGGGTACTTAGATGTTTCAGTTCCCCGGGTTACCTCTCCTTGCGGAGTACTATGTCTTCAACATAGTGGGTTGCCCCATTCGGACATTCAGGGATATAACGGTTGTTTGCACCTCCCCCTGACTTTTCGCAGCTTACCACGTCCTTCATCGTCTCTGAGAGCCTAGGCATCCCCCGTACGCCCTTATTTCACTTCCTAATCTTAAGCTGCACCGAAGTGCAGCCAATTCTTACGAAACAAAATAAGATTACTGAGTAAAATTATATTGCCTAAACTAATGAGTTAAGTTTATATCCAACAGACGCTTGAGAAATAATGAAATTATTCTCTCGCAACGAGATCTTATGTGATCATAAAATCCGTTAAATTAATTACTGTTGCTCTCTTATTCCCAACTTGTCAAAGATCGTCACTAAACCATTTATCCCTAAGTGATACCCCTCCGTGTAAGAAATGGGAGTAGTATGACCGGGTGGTTTAAAGGTCAATATC
>NZ_FOFB01000051.1 GCF_900110645.1 Neolewinella agarilytica | reverse complement strand
GTGCAGGGTATTCAGTCCGCCAAAATGGTGATTTCCACTTACCCACTCCGGAATGCCCGGAACTAATTCTTGAACCTTACCCGTATTTACGTTTAAGGCGGCCAAGGTAAGATTAGAATTACCATCATAGAGTGGAAAATGAGCCGCTGAAAGAATGGCCGTAGAATCATTCAGCGCTACCAGTTGACCGCGATTATCAAAGAAATAGCTGTAGCGGGCGAGAGAATAGTGGTCATTTAAGTCTTCCAGAGCGTGTGACCGAATTAACTTCTGCTGGTTTACATTATAAACGATGAAACGGTTCATACAGGCAAACCAGACGATGGAGTCATTCCTCATGGAAAAGGAGAGGACATCAGAAACAGCCTCGGGGCCGGTTTTACTGATTAGCTTGACATGGAGTAGTTTTCGATGGGTTACATCAAAAACATCCAGACTGGAGGATTGGAGATTGTAGCCAATGAGCACGGTATTTCCATAACTGTAAACAGCATCAAAAACCCTGTAGTCTGACAGTTGCTCTGCTCCTATTTTGATTTTGGCGGAGGAGACTACCAGTTCTTCACCATTCTCACTAGCACTACTTCCACAGCCCAGCGTCACCGATAAGAAAAAGGCTGTAACGCAGTGGGCTACTAAATGCCTAGTGCTCAAGCCCACTTTGTAAACAGAAGATGTAAAACACAGTAATAGTATAATTAGTCTACGCAGTTACACTTTTCTTTCGCTTCGTAATATCTTGGAGTCAGGCTGCCGTCACAAAAATCAGAAATCATGTTATTCATAGGAACGAACCAGTGAACGTAAACCTCTTTTTGTCCAGATGCGATTATGCATTCTTCACCGTTCGAATAGTGGGAACCAGCTCCATATTCCACGCCAAATATGAGGAATAAAGAGAGTAAAAGGCCTACAAAAAAAAGGCTAAAATATTTCAGAAATTTCATATTTCACTAAAGGTTGGTCCTCATTATCTTCGTCGATACAATATACAACATTATTATTAGCATCAATAACACACGCGTTAACTACACGGTCCAGTCTGTACCTAAGAAGATCATCTGTAAGCAAGTTATAAATATGTAATTCAGGACGAGTACTAGATAAAAACAAGTCCTGCAGGTCAATTGTTTTTCTTTCTACTCCAAGATAAAGGCCATAAACCAGATTTTCTTGAGTTTTAACACCATAATAGTAGAAAAAATCAGGGCTAAATATACTTTCTGTGGTTAAGTTTTCGAATTCGTCAAAACTATACATTTTAACCAGACTTCCATTTACCGAAAACAAATCAATCGAATTAACGCTTGGGTTTGACAATACAATCATGTCATTTTTTTCATTATATTCAATACTTCTAGGTGCTACCTCAAGTCTTTCCTCTTCTGACAATTCTGTAGAAAACGAATTTGCATAAACTGAACGCCAGGCTTCTTGTTGATTATTCCCGTTGAACACCATGAATTTTGTCTCATCAAAAAGGCCTGTAATAGCAATTAACGAATCACTTATATTAACCGCACTTTGCATTCGCCCCCAGTACTGATCAGGAATATCGCTATACTTTTTAAAGCCTGAGTTAGGTGAAATACTTACGGAGTTTAAGCTCTTTCTAGAATAATCGAAAAAAATTAGTTCGTTTGAAGATTTTATATTGTTCACCATTTTAACAAAGTCAGCGTTTTCAACTTCGTTTGGCCCTTCACCTATAACTTGAAAAGAAATTAGATCATCTTCCCCTTCTAAACGCCAAAAGGCATATTCGCTTTTATTATCCTGAACTATTTTAGCTCCATTAACAATAGAGATGTCTATCAATTGTCCAAACCTATTTTGTGGACCAAAATTTTCTCCTTTTAACTCAAATCGCTGTGAAGTACGTTCTTCTATTGAGTCACCTCTGACAACTTTGTAGGTTACTATATCTACATCACTTCCACAAGAGAAAAAAACAAGCATCAGCAATGCAAAAATATAATTTCTCATAAAATTTTCTATCTCTAAGAATTTAAAAATGACTCGTCTCATAAATTTAGTGTTCACCACCAAATGTAAGGCTACAAAACGGACTTCCCTCAGCCACCAACTATACTTAGGGTAACTGAGGGAAACTTAAGTCCTGTCTCTACCTACCTTTATAAAAGTGACTTCTTTAAAAGTCTCAGCAGGTTGAACGTCTGTTTGATATGAGATCCAATTACTACTCTTGATCTCCACCACCGCCGCCCGTTCCACAACTTCCACTAGCACTATATCCTTTTACTGTCATACAGCTACACATTGTGTAATAAGTGGTATTAGAAGGCTTCCACCATGAGGATTGGACTGTGGAAACCCCAGTCGGACACGGGGCAGCATTTGCCATAGGCATCATACAAAACATGACCATACCTAAGATGGTCGTTAATCTAAGAACTAAAGTCTTCATAAAAAAGGGTTTCAACCTGGTATTTCCTTACACAGGTAAAGGCCATTACCAAAAGGCGCGATGGAGCCTGTTATCGAGAACCAATTTAGGGGAGCATTAATTGCAACTTCCCCAAACTTCCCCAAACTTCCCCAAACTTCCCCAAACTTCCCCAAACTTCCCCAAACTTCGAGTCGGCATTAAGGACATAGGCTGACATCAGGAAGCTTTGGAGGAATTATTTTCGAAAAAATCGCGGTATTGGCGGGGGAGGCGGACGGATTGGTACGATTCGTATTCTACACCCGGTGGGTAGTCAAATTGCTCGTAGACTAATTTCTGCCAAGACGTAGTAAGGTGACGGGGAAACTCAAACCCGCTATCCGCCATCCATTTGCGTAGGGTTTTGCGGCAGACGCCGTATTCAACGGCTATTTGTGATCTGGTTTTAATTTGCATAATGTATGTGCGTTAATAGGTTATACATGAAATTTTAAAAGTCTATTCTTCCACCCGCACCACCACATCATGGTCCAGCGTCAGCCCGCCGGAGACGATGACCTGCTGACCAGCCTCGACGCCTTCGGTGACGGCGACGAGCTCGTCGTTTTCGTAGCCAACGGTGACATATTGCCATTTGGCGCGCTGCGAGCCTTCGTCGTAGGTGAAGACGAGGGAGCGGCCGGAACGAACAACGACAGCAGACTTGGGCAATAAGACAGCGGTGGGAGCCATGGTCTCGAGGGTAACGGTGACGTTCATGCCGGGGTAGAGGCGGGCTTTGCCATAGTCTCGCAGGCGGGCGCGGGCGCGGAGCAGGCCGCCGGCGTCGATGCGGGGGTTGAGGATGTCGAGAGTCGCAGGGATACGGACATCAGGCTGAGTAACTGTGCTGACGTAGACCTTACTTTGCACCTGCGTGCTCGCCAACTCCTGCTCCAATAAAGAAAACTCTGCCTCCAGAGAATTAGGATCGATGAGCGTGCAAATCTCCTCTCCCATATTCACTTGCTGCCCCTTCAGCACTTTCACATCAGCCGCCCGGCCGGAGAAGGGCGCAGCTAAGCGCGCCAGACTCAACTGGTACTCCGCCTCCCGCACCGCCACCTCGGCGGCGGGCAGGCCTGACTGGATGAGGATGTTTTGCCGTGCCAGGTCCGTGATCTCCAATGAATCCCCCGGCGGCAGATTGGTGCTTATCCTCAATAAAAGGTCTCGCTGGCGGAAGGCGGCTTCTTCCCGTGCGGCGGCCGCGCGGTCGCGCGCCAGCTCCAGCGGGCGGGGGTCGGTGGCGAGTAATAGCTCGCCTTCCTTATAGTAGGCACCTTCCGTGGGGGCGGACAACACCAGACCGCCGCTCTGGCTTTTGATGACGATCTCCCGCCGGGCACGCAGTTTACCGGTAGCTTGCCGGCGCAGGGGAAGGCGGCCGCTCCTGGCCGTGTACAGGCTTACGAGGGGGATTTCGGCGGCGGATTGGGTGTTGGCTACGGGCTTTGCGGCTACCTCATCGGCTGCTGGTGTTTCCTGGCAGGAGGCGAGGCTTAGGCAGAGGAATAGTCCGACAACTGCTGGCAGTCCGGGAAAACGTTTTTTAGTTAATAGCATAGGTATTATGTCGCTCAAAATAGATCATCGCCTTAGCAGGCAATGCTCTTTGAACGCAAGTTAGGCAAAAACGGGATACTTGCAGCGGCATTTTACATCAGATAGTAAGCACTATATCAGGTGATAAAATGAGCCTTATAACCTATAAAATACTAATTATCAAACATTTGAAGTGTTTAGATTTTGGCAAGACGGACCGAAAATGACCTGAAAAAAATAAAGCCGTCTTAGGAGAGAATAGCCTTGGAGGTGGGATGGGTTGTCTGGCTATTCGTACGATGGGCTCCTTCGTCGGCGCTGCCGACTCCGTCAGCCATCGCTACGCGTAAACGCCCTGTCCAGGGCTAGGATGTGGGGGGGGGGGCAGGGCTAACGCATACTCACCGGATGCTTGTATGTTTGTGACAGGATCGGAAATTGTGGTTAGCTACCTAAAAGTTACGATCTTACTTCTAGCTGGAAGCAGACCGACGGGACGCTAAGC
>NZ_FOFB01000053.1 GCF_900110645.1 Neolewinella agarilytica | reverse complement strand
GCCCACTGCTTGGTCATATTCTGTATAGTTTGGCGACTTACAAAATACGACTGACAGCCTTTATATCGAAGAAATCATAATTTTAGACACGCTCTTAGAAAAGAGAAAATCAGAAAAAATGGAAGAAAAAGAGTCTTCTCAATGGGCTGCTACAATGTTTACGGCCGACAAAATCCTACTTACGTTCTCGCAGAACAAGACTCTCAAAGTGAATTTGATGATGTTTCAATAAGTTATGTACCAAGTGTGATTAGTAATAGTATTACACAATATTCACTATTCACCTTTATTCCATTTATAAATTATGAAATTACATTTTAGAACTATTAGTACACTCTTACTATTCGGTATACTAGTGAGTACATGTACAAAAGATTTGGATACTAACATTCCTTTTGAAGGGCCTAGAATTAGCGTAACTGCAAGAATTGATCCTTCAGAAGGTTTCACTGCCTTCGTTAATCAAACTGCTCCGCCAACAGGAGATCAGACTTTAAGTACGCTAACCCTTCCAGAAGCTCAAGTAATTTTATATTCCTCATCAGAAGCTTTCTTTGTGAATTCACAAGGTGATGGCTTCTTTTCATTAACAAATATCCCCATAAGCGAAAGCGATAGCTTTAGACTTGAAATTATAGCTCCTAACCTTGACACACTAAAATCAAAGTGGGTTATAATTCCTCCCGGAATTGAGGACCCTTTCTTAGAAGAGATCATCGAATTAGATACTATCGTTCCCGATCCCTTTACCTACAACAGAGTAAGATTAAATTTTTCAGGCATTGACCCTCCTGGTGATAATAAGTACCTGATTGAAGTGACTCATAATGTTAACTTTTCATCAACTTTATTTTTTGATTTTTTTGCAGATTTTGACTCTGAATCTTGCGAGGTTTTTAACTTTAACAGCATATTTTTTCCTGACATTTGTTTTACTAATGAAGCCTGGGAATTTACATTAGTACCTGACCTGTTTCTATTCACCTTTGGTGGTCAAAGACTAGAGTTTGAGGACTACATTTTTGTTGTCAGGAGTATTGATGAAAACTATTTTAATTACCAGCTTGATCGATTAAATCTCGATGATCTTCGAGGGATAATTTTAGAACCAAGAGCTTCTGTTACGAACGTAACTGGCGGTGAAGGCCTTTTCGTAGCTTCAAACAGTTTTAGACGAGTCTTGGCAAGGCCCTAGGCTAGAGCATTCCGAGCAGTAAAATACTGATTGTTTGCGGGTTGATAGTTACCTAAGTTTTCATTTAGAATCATTGCTAATCGGCGAGATTAAGCAAAGCGAATTGACTTTAGCTTAATCGATATTGGCACCTCATTTTCTAAATATCGAAGTAACAATATTATGCAAATATTAGCCCGAGATAGCTACTGGAACCAAAAACTTAATCTTCCACTTAAGACCCATTCAAAGCCACTTGTTCTATCATTAAAGCCTTGAGTAACATTTATGCCCAAGTCAAAGGAAGTGGATCGATTAATAAAAAGGCTATTTCCCAATTCGTAAGCGGCGAAGACTTCACCTTGACTATCATTACTATTGTCGACTGTAGTTTGTCGGTAATTATATAAAAGAGTTGCCCTTGCAAAAACGTTGAATAAACTTTGACTCGTAATATAATAACGGAGACCTCCCGCCAAGTTTAATTCTTGCTGAGCAAGCTCTCGCTCTACAAGTCCAATATTTTGACTAAAATCGTTAAAATTAAGCCCCAGTGAACCTTCAATTACAAAACGATCTAATAAAAAATAGTTTCCATTAGGAGTAATATTTACAAAGTAACCATCTGTAAGCTGATTATTGGAAAGTAGAAGGTTAATCAACTGACCGCTAACTATGAAATTCCCTTTTTGAAAGTAGTCTGTAGCTACACTTTTGCCTGCTGCCCCCCCGAGGACTGTGTTTAAACGTACACTTAGGCCCAAATCGTCTGAATCAAGAAACTGGGTTTTCGTATAACCTATATCGATATTTAATAACGTGCTGGTATTGAGGCGTCTCTCCAGCCCTACTTTTCCACCATAACTATAAAAGGCATCAAAGTCTCCACCAAAAACAAAGTTAGCATCCACTTGAGCGTAAGGCCGCCAACCATTACCAATCTTACCTACATAATAGCGTATGAAAGGGTTGAAACTCACTTGATAGTCCGTGGCGGAAAGATTTAAAGACTCAAGTTTGCTTCCAATTAGTAAGTTCTCAGTGAAAAAGTATCCTGCTCCTGTCAATAGGTTTTCATCTAGTAATCTAGAGTTACCACTGAGCCAAATACTTCCTTTTAGGCTATTGGCTTCGTCATCAGTCCTTAATGTTGACTGCGCGCTAACCCCAAAAGAAAGTACACAACTCAATAAGAAGATAGTTTTATAGTAAGGCTTCATGCATATTTTTTGGTGCTAGGAATAAGTTAGCCTAAGTACATATTCCAAAGAACAAGACCTCCTCTGAAAAAGAATACTACGCTTTAACATATCAAAGATAATCTAAAAGCTAACAAGAAAGCGATTATTGAATCATAAGGTATTGTGAAAATAATGGATCTATATAGATCCTTAGTAATGCTGGCAAAGCACTAAAAGACGTGGCCATTCTTCAGAATAGTGCTTCTAGGCAACTCATCGTGGCGAGTATGTAGTCGGTTAATTTTTTAGTGACGCCTGATCCGCGACCTTCGGTGAAATAACCCTTCGATGGGCACAGG
>NZ_FOFB01000054.1 GCF_900110645.1 Neolewinella agarilytica | reverse complement strand
CCTGATGGCAATGAGTTCAGCCCACAGGACGAAGGTGACGACGCTACCGACAGTGATGCCAACATCACGACTGGTCAGTCTGACGCTATCGTTCTTGAATCTGGTGAAGAAAATGAAACAATTGACGCTGGTGTCTACGAACTTGCCTCGCTTGGCGACTACGTTTGGGAAGATACCAATGGTAATGGCATCAATGACGAGCCTGCTTCTGCTGGTATCGATGGTGTAACGGTTAACCTCCTCGATGAGGACGGGAACGTTATTGCTACGACGACCACGATGAATGGTGGCTTCTACGAATTCACTGATCTGGTTCCTGGAACTTACAGTGTTCAGTTCGAGTTGCTTGATGACTACACCTTCACAACTCCTGGAGCTACTGGTTCTGATGAGACCAATGACAGCGATGCTGATCCTGCCAATAATGGTGAGACTGAGCAGGTAACTCTCGTGAGCGGTCAGAATTACCCAGACCTTGATGCTGGTATCCAACGTGTACCTGAATTCGAACTTGATAAAGAGTTCGTTTCTGCAGTTGCAAACGCGGATGGTACCTATGATGTGACTTACACTATTGACGTGGTTAACACTGGAGGTATTGGCCAGTACACACTGACGGATACACCGTTATTTGACCAGGATGTAACCATTAATAGTGGAGCATTTACGGGCGCGGACGCAGGTGCATTGAATGTTACCGGAGCAACGACGCTCGTAACGGATCGTATGATTGCTGCTGACGCTACGGAATCTTACACCCTTGTATTTAATGTTACTCTTGATTTGGAGCCAGGCTCTACTGACGGTGGTGATAATGTATTCACAGAATGCGAAGGTGGTTCCGAAGAAGGTGTTACGGGAACTCCGTTCACTGGTCTGAATAACCGGGCTGATCTTGACACCGATGGTGACGGAACGCCTGACAACAGTGATGATGACTGTGGTGATCTGCCACTGTTTGACCTTGCACTGTCTAAAGACATTACCTCTGCTGGTCCTTACATCCAGGGTTCTACAGTAACCTATAATGTAACGGTAACCAATGAAGGTGATATCGACGCATCAAACGTCGAAGTAACCGATGACGCTGAGGTTGGCTTAGTTTTCCAAAGCATCACTCCACAGGCCGGAGTTACCTCTACGGGTAACGGCAACTTTACGGTTGCAGACCTTCCAGTCGGAACCTCTGTTATCGTAGAGATGACCTTTGAGGTAAGCGCAACGTTCCAGGGCACTAGCCTGAATAACGCAGCTGAAATCACTGAAGACGGTCCGTTTGACGACGTTGACTCTGACCCGACTAGGGGTCCTGAGACGGACGAAGACGGCGACGGCAGCGGCGACGACGATGATGAGGACAACGTGGACATCCCCGTTGAGCAGGTCTACGACCTTGAGCTGAGCAAAGCAGTAACTTCTGCCGGTCCTTACCAGCAAGGTTCTACGGTAGAGTACACACTGACGATCACGAACGACGGTAGCCTGAACGCTGCTGGTATCGAAGTAACGGATACTCCACAGGAGGGTCTGACCTTCGTGAGCTCTGATGCTGACGGTGTTGCGGTAACGGAAGTATCCCCAACGGTTTACACGATCGCTGCTCTTGCCCAGGGTGAGACGCAGACCATCGTACTGACTTACACCATTGACGCTACGTTCCAGGGCACGAGCCTGAACAACGCAGCCGAGATCACCGAAGACGACGGCGACGACGTCGACTCTGACCCGACTACGGGCCCTGAGACGGACGAAGACGGCGACGGCAGCGGCGACGACGATGATGAGGACAACGTGGACATCCCCGTTGAGCAGATCTACGACCTTGAGCTGAGCAAAGCAGTAACTTCTGCCGGTCCTTACCAGCAAGGTTCTACGGTAGAGTACACACTGACGATCACGAACGACGGTAGCCTTGATGCTGCAAACATTGCAGTGATGGATACTCCGCAGGAGGGTCTGACCTTCGTAAGCTCTGATGCTGACGGTGTTGCGGTAACGGAAGTATCCCCAACGGTTTACACGATCGCTGCTCTTGCCCAGGGTGAGACGCAGACCATCGTACTGACTTACACCATCGACGCTACGTTCCAGGGCACGAGCCTGAACAACGCAGCCGAGATCACCGAAGACGACGGCGACGACGTTGACTCTGACCCGACTACGGGTCCTGAGACGGACGAAGACGGCGACGGCAACGGCGACGACGATGATGAGGACAACGTGGACATCCCCGTTGAGCAGGTCTACGACCTTGAGCTGAGCAAAGCAGTAACTTCTGCCGGTCCTTACCAGCAAGGTTCTACGGTAGAGTACACACTGACGATCACGAACGACGGTAGCCTGAACGCTGCTGGTATCGAGGTGACGGATACTCCACAGGAGGGTCTGACCTTCGTGAGCTCTGATGCTGACGGTGTTGCGGTAACGGAAGTATCCCCAACGGTTTACACGATCGCTGCTCTTGCCCAGGGTGAGACGCAGACCATCGTACTGACTTACACCATTGACGCTACGTTCCAGGGCACGAGCCTGAACAACGCAGCCGAGATCACCGAAGACGACGGCGATGACGTTGACTCTGACCCGACTACGGGTCCTGAGACGGACGAAGACGGCGACGGCAGCGGCGACGACGATGATGAGGACAACGTGGACATCCCCGTTGAGCA
>NZ_FOFB01000056.1 GCF_900110645.1 Neolewinella agarilytica | reverse complement strand
GTAAGCGTCCGACCAACCACATCTTGTCAACCCCAACTCCGCGCCAGAGCTTTGCCCTAAACCAAAGCAAAAAGCCATGCGCCACAGCCCCACCGCCATCCGTCAATTTTTGATCGAGCAGCGGCTCAGCGGCCTGACGGTCGCCGCCTTCTGTGAAGAACACGAGCTGAAGGTGCCTACTTTCTATTCCTGGAAGAAGAAATACGGAGAAGCGGAAGCTTCTCTCAGCGAAGGCTTCTGTAAGATAACGCCAAAGCGGGAACGCGCCGAACGAAGCCTGAGGCTACCGAGCGGATTACGGCTCGAACTGATCGGCCTGACCACCACGGAAATCGCCGAATTGATCCTCGAAATCGACCGCGCGCATGCTTAGCTTTTCCAGCCGACAGCGGTACTTTTTATATCGTGGTGCGACCGACATGCGTAAAGGTTTTAACGGTCTTAGCGGAATAGTTCGTCAGCATATCAATCACGATTTGTTAAGCGGCGATGTATTTATTTTTCTCAATAAGCGCCGCGACCGGGTCAAGTTGTTGGTGTGGGATCGGACGGGCTTTGTTGTTTGGTACAAGGTGCTGGAGCAGGGAACTTTTGAGCTGCCGGCCGCTGAAAACGACAGTCTGGAAATGTCCTGGACGGATATTCAGCTATTTTTGGAGGGTATCGAAATTAAATCGGTAAAAAGGCGCAAAAGATACCGTCGAGTGGCTTGACAAATGCCCGAAGTGCCGTATTTTTTGCCCTATGAGCACGGAGGTTCTCATTGCGGAAAATAAAGAGCTCAGGGAGCAAAATGCTAGCCTGCGCCACCGGCTAGACCAGCTCGAGCGGTTGATCTTTGCTGCCAAATCCGAACGCTTTGCACCTGCGTCCGCGCCGGAACAAATGGCATTGTGGGACGAGGGCGCGAACGCAGGTGCAGAGGATGTTGAGAAGCAAACCGTCACTTATAAGCGGAAGAAAAAGTCGGCACATGCCGGTCGCCAGCCGCTGCCTGACCACCTTCCCGTCGACGAAGTAACCCTTGAACCTGAGGAAGATACGGAAGGCTTGAAGCGCATCGGCGAAGAAATTACCGACACGCTGGATTACGTTCCGGGTAGCTTGCGCATCAAGCGGACGATCCGCCCGAAGTACGCCCGCCCCGAAGAAGTTGAGGGGGAAGCGACCATAGTTATTGCTCCGCTGCCAGCGCGTCCGATAGAAAAAGGCATCCCCGAACCAGGGCTGTTGGCACACGTTTTTGTCGCCAAATATGTCGATCACCAACCGTTCTACCGACAAATCAAAGGCTTCGCTCGCGATTACAACTGGAAGGCGGGGTCATCGACCTTCTCCGATTGGCTCGCCGCCTGTTGCACGCTTATGGAGCCGCTTTACCAATGTCTGCTGCGAAAAGTGATCGACACCGATTATGTGCAGACCGATGAATCACCAATCAAGGTACTCGACTCGGAAAAGAAGGGCAAAACACACCAGGGCTACATGTGGGTCTACCGCAACCCTGTGTCCGGGCTCATCCTGTTTGAGTACCGGAAAGGACGTGGAGCCAACGGCGTGCTTGAGCGACTAAAAGACTTCACAGGCTACCTGCAAACTGATGGTTACTCAGCATACAAAACGTATCTGAAAAAACACCCCGAGGTGGAGGGCGTCAGCTGCCTGGCACATATCCGGCGTAAGTTCTTTAATGCCCGAAAGAATGATCGCCGCAAAGCTGATATGGCATTAGCTGCAATTAATTTTATCTACCACGTCGACGCACACTGCCGGCGGCGCAACCGGAATGCCCAGGAACGACTCGCGATCCGACAACGTTTATCCCTTCCGGTATACAACGCCTTACTCGACTGGGTGAATTACGCTCAGGTCAATAACCTGTCGAAGGGCGATGTGGGCAAGGCGCTCCACTACGCCAAGAACGAGCTCCCCAAACTAAGGGCCTGCTTCACCGACGGCCGCCTGGAGCTAGACAACAACCTGATCGAAAACTCTATCCGGCCGCTGGCCCTGGGGCGCAAGAACTACCTCTTCGCCGGGTCTCACCCCGCCGCTAAGCGGGCCGCGATGATGTATTCCTTTTTTGCCAGCTGCCAAAAACTGGACGTCAACCCAAGAGAATGGCTCCAGGATGTACTTGAGCGGTTGCCGGACCACCCTGTTAATGGGCTGGAGGCGTTACTGCCGGGGGAATGGGGTAAGGATGGTGAGGTGTAGTTGGTCGGATGGTTAC
>NZ_FOFB01000059.1 GCF_900110645.1 Neolewinella agarilytica | reverse complement strand
AACTCCGGCACGGGAGCTACTATCCCCGGCAGCATGGCTTCTGCCTTGCGCGCTCGCTTACTGGCTGGCGGAACGGCTCCATTAGTACCGACCTTCACGGATGGTTGTACGCAGGAGATTGAAGTTTGTGTCAACGACGTACTTGTTTACGACGAAGAAGATCCTAGCTGTAACGACGTTGTACTGACGCGCACTTTCACCGCTACTGAGATTGCTGTATGTCCGGCTGCTGCTGGTGAAGGCAACCCAAGCGTAACGGCTGCTTACACGATTACCTTCAGCCGTCCTGACCTGGACGATCTGAGTGCGGATAACATCGAGCCCGTAGTGAACTATGAGCTTTGTGGCACGGCTAACCCCACCCGGGCGGATTACCCGGCTCCACGGACACAAGACTTCCCCTTCCTGGAAATCGGTGGTCGCACCTTCAATCTGACCAACGGCGATGCAGTTTGCAATATCGGGGTTACTTACTCCGATGGTGAGGCGGTGGTTACCTGCCCCTTCACTTACAAGTTCGTTCGTACTTATACCGTTATCGACTGGTGTGACCCAAGCGACGTTCGCACCTTCACGCAAGTTGTGAAAGTTGGCGATACGACTGCTCCTACGTTCTCTGGTCCTACGCAGGATCGTGACTTCGACGGTGTGGTTGACAGCGACCTGATCTACACGACCAATGCCGGTAACGTTTGTGCTGCTTACATCCGTCTGGACGCTGGTATCAGCGCTACGGACAACTGTTCTGACGACGTAACCATCACGGCGGTTATCTACCCAGGTGCTGACCTGAGCGCTACGCCAATCGGTGCTTTCGACGTTGATCCTACGGACAACCGCGCAGAAGTAACTTCTGCCATCCCCGTTGGTTGTCACCTTCTCCGCTACACCTACACCGATGAGTGTGGTAATACGGACTTCTCTGACTACCCATTCTGTGTAGAAGACGGAACTGCTCCGGTTGCTATCTGTGAGGACGGCCTGAACATCAGCATCTCCAGCGGTTCTGCTGCCGGTGGTGTCAGCACGGGTATCGCTATCCTGACGCCTGAGATGATCGATGCAGGTTCTTACGATGACTGTTCCGGTGTAACGCTGGAAATCGCTCGCGTAGGCGCTGACAACATTGCTACGGAAGCTTACGACCAGGAACTGGTGCTGACTTGTGCTGATCTCGGTACGGTTCGCGTTGGCCTGAAAGTAACCGATGCGGAAGGCAATATGAACTTCTGCTGGTTGGACGTACTGGTGGAAGACAAGAACGCTCCTAGCTGTATCGCTCCCGGTCCCGTTGAAATCAGCTGTATCGTAGCTCGTGCTACGCTTCCTGATGACATCATGGAAGCTACGGAGGCTGAGCTGGACGCTACCTTCGGTTTCGCTACCGGTGTTGACAACTGTGACGTAACCATCACTTCCACAATCAGCGGCAACGTTAACAGCTGTGGTGTGGGTAGCTTCACGCGTATCTTCACGGCTACGGACGGTGAAGGCTTCACCAACACGAACAACTGTCGCCAGCGGATCACCGTTTACGGTGTTCATGATTACCGCCTGACCTTCCCAACGGATGAAGAAGGCACCTGTGCAGACGTACCTGCTTACGCTGGTATCGCCGCTGACGAAGATGCTTGTGACCTGATCACGACGGACGTTGTTGTGGACACGCTCCGCACGCTGGAAGCCGGCGAAGAGTGTTTCAAGCTCCGTGTTACTTACGACGTAATCAACTGGTGTGAGTACAACACGCTTGGCCAGCCTTACCTGATCCCACGGGACGGTGACGGCATCCGCAACCCTGAGAC
>NZ_FOFB01000060.1 GCF_900110645.1 Neolewinella agarilytica | reverse complement strand
GAGACCGCTTCTTTGGGTGACTTTGTCTTCCTTGACAACGACGCTGACGGTCAGCAGGATGCTGACGAAGAAGGTGTCAACGGTGTCACCGTTAACCTGCTTGACGAAGACGGCAACGTTCTTGAGTCTACGGTAACGGTCGACAATCCTGACACAGGCGAGCCTGGTTACTACGAGTTCGATGAGCTTACGCCTGGTACACCATATGTTGTTGAGTTTGTTGCCCCTGATGGCAATGAGTTCAGCCCACAGGACGAAGGTGACGACGCTACCGACAGTGATGCCAACATCACGACTGGTCAGTCTGACGCTATCGTTCTCGAGTCTGGCGAAAACAATGAAACGATTGACGCTGGTGTCTACGAAGAAGCCTCACTTGGTGACTATGTCTTCCTGGACACGAACGCTGATGGTCAGCAGGATGCTGATGAAGAAGGTATCAACGGTGTAACCGTTAACCTGCTTGATGAAGACGGCAACGTCCTCGAAACGACGATGACTGCAGATAATCCCGATACGGGAGAAGCTGGCTACTATGAGTTCGATGAGCTCACGCCTGGTACGCCTTACGTAGTTGAGTTTGTTGCCCCTAATGGCTTCCTCGGTAGCCCACAGGACGAAGGTGATGACGCTACGGACAGCGACGCTGACGTAACCACTGGTCAGAGCCAGACGGTAGTCCTTGAGTCCGGTGAGAACAATCCTACGATTGACGCTGGTTTCTACGAGACGGCTTCTTTGGGAGACTTTGTCTTCCTTGACAACGACGCTGATGGTCAGCAGGATGCTGATGAAGAAGGTATCAACGGTGTCACCGTTAACCTGCTTGACGAAGACGGTAACGTTCTTGAGTCTACGACAACGGCTGACAACCCTGACACAGGAGAGCCTGGTTACTACGAGTTCGATGAGCTCACGCCTGGTACACCTTACGTAGTTGAGTTTGTTTCTCCTGATGGAACGACCTTCAGCCCACAGGATGAAGGCGATGACACCACGGATAGCGATGCCAACACGACGACTGGTCAGTCTGATCCTATCGTTCTTGAATCTGGCGAAGAGAACGAAACCATTGACGCTGGTCTCTACGAGACGGCTTCACTTGGTGACTATGTCTTCCTGGACACGAACGCTGACGGTCAGCAGGATGCTGACGAAGAGGGCATCAACGGTGTAACTGTTAACCTGCTGGTTGACGGTGCAGTAGTGGCTACTACAACTACCGTAACGAACGGTGGCGAAGATGGCTTCTACGAATTCGTTGACCTGACGCCTGGTGTTGAGTACGTAGTTGAGTTTGTTGCTCCTGATGGCTTCCTCGGTAGCCCACAGGACGAAGGCGATGACACTACGGACAGCGATGCTGACGTAACCACTGGCCTTAGCCAGACGGTTGTCCTTGAATCCGGGGAGAACAATCCTACGATTGACGCTGGTTTCTACGAGACCGCTTCTTTGGGTGACTTTGTCTTCCTTGACAACGACGCTGACGGTCAGCAGGATGCTGACGAAGAAGGTGTCAACGGTGTCACCGTTAACCTGCTCGACGAAGACGGCAACGTTCTTGAGTCTACGGTAACGGTCGACAATCCTGACACAGGCGAGCCTGGTTACTACGAGTTCGATGAGCTCACGCCTGGTACACCATATGTTGTTGAGTTTGTTGCCCCTGATGGCAATGAGTTCAGCCCACAGGACGAAGGTGACGACGCTACCGACAGTGATGCCAACATCACGACTGGTCAGTCTGACGCTATTGTTCT
>NZ_FOFB01000061.1 GCF_900110645.1 Neolewinella agarilytica | reverse complement strand
CAGCGAAGTTATACTGATAACAAGCAAGCATCTGCCGACTTATTTTTAGATTTACAACGAGACTAGGATGATCCCGTACTTTCGGCCACCGTTGCCGCTTGGGACTCCTGGTCTTTTTTTCGTTTACGGCGCTGTCGATTGCTTATTGGGGCGTCCTGCGACCGGGGCTGAAAGCGGCGTGTGAGGTCAGCTTTTACTAGTAATTTCACCTCTTTAGTTTCTTCGTTTGCTCTGGGAGTAATTTGGTTGAGCTGATCCACACCTGCATCAAAGTTGCTTCCATTCTTTAACATACCATACATGATGCGAAGCAACTTGTGCATTAGGACACCCAAGGCCCCGTCATGCGTCATTCCTTTTTGACGGAACTTGGCATAAATGCTCTTGAGGTAAGGCTCTTGCCCTAAACTTCGGAAGGCTAGTAGATAACTCATACGCCGTACGATTCCATTACCCTGCTTAGACATACCGATTTTTACGCTGCCGTCACCGCTTATCTTAACCCTAGGCTGGACGCCAAAAAATGCAGCCATAGCTTTTGCGCTATCGAAGCGGTCAACGTCTTCGATGAAGCATAGCAAAATGGTTGCCGTGACGCGCCCCATTCCTCCAATGGAGCACAACTGAGCGACCTGCTTTTCAGATACGGGGGCCATCTGACAAAGCTGCTTTTCCAGCGCGTCGATTTCCTCTTGTAACATCAAGATGTGGCGTGCTTTTGACTGGATTGCCAAAACAACCATTGGGGGTGTTTCCTTCATATCGATTCCTTCGCGGAGAGCCCGGTGAAGTTCACTGGCTTTACCTTTTGGCACTCGCTTGATCTGCTTAAGGCCATGAGCTGCAGCAAGTTGGATAGAGCGCTTGCTGCCGTAGGTGGCGAGCATTTGCAAAAAATATCGAGACCAGTTTTTCGGCACGAACGGCACTAAAGATGGTAGATATTGGTAGAGTAATTTCTGCAAGCTGTTCTTATGTCCAGTGCAATCCTGGTCAAGACTGGTAATGTGGCGAATAAGATTGCGGGCCGGAGCATATCGAGGGTCAACGACGATTTCCCGAGGAGAAAAATTTTCCAGATTTTTGGCAACATGATGAGCTATGGTCAGCGTGCTGATACCGTCGCTGATACTGTTACGCTTCTGCACTCGGTACTCGTGATGAGTAATCTTAGCGTTCAATCGGTAACTCTCAACGAAGCCAGATAATGCTGGCTGTTTGACCATCCGAAGCCAGTTGTCTTCGTAACCTCCGGTACTTTCTACTACCAGGAGAATACGAACAGGTTTATACGTTTGCTGCAGCAGTACGATCTGCTCACGCAGTCGGGTATGGCCGGCTTTGTTGTCATCAAGTTGAAAGGGTTCGACCAAGGTCTTCTTGTCGCTGTCACCAATAAGAAAATCGGCATACCCTTTACTCACATCGGCCGCTACTATAATCGTTTTGGACATAAGAAAGTGATTGGGGTGAGATAAGAAGTCAGGCTTGTTCAAGCTTGTGAATACGGCCTCGAAAACCTAGTTATACTCCGAACTTTAGCCTGACGGCGGGGAAAAACTTCGCTTCGGTGTCAAGCACCAGCTAAACAAGCTCCTCCTCTGGCCGTCAAACTAGCTTAACTTCGTGGTACGCAAGGATACAAGC
>NZ_FOFB01000063.1 GCF_900110645.1 Neolewinella agarilytica | reverse complement strand
ACTCTGACCCGACTACGGGTCCTGAGACGGACGAAGACGGCGACGGCAGCGGCGACGACGATGATGAGGACAACGTGGACATCCCCGTTGAGCAGGTCTACGACCTTGAGCTGAGCAAAGCAGTAACTTCTGCCGGTCCTTACCAGCAAGGTTCTACGGTAGAGTACACACTGACGATCACGAACGACGGTAGCCTGAACGCTGCTGGTATCGAGGTGACGGATACTCCACAGGAGGGTCTGACCTTCGTAAGCTCTGATGCTGACGGTGTTGCGGTAACGGAAGTATCCCCAACGGTTTACACGATCGCTGCTCTTGCCCAGGGTGAGACGCAGACCATCGTACTGACTTACACCATCGACGCTACGTTCCAGGGCACGAGCCTGAACAACGCAGCCGAGATCACCGAAGACGACGGCGACGACGTCGACTCTGACCCGACGACTGGTCCTGAGACGGACGAAGACGGCGACGGCAGCGGCGACGACGATGATGAGGACAACGTGGACATCCCTGTTGAGCAGGTCTACGACCTTGAGCTGAGCAAAGCAGTAACTTCTGCCGGTCCTTACCAGCAAGGTTCTACGGTAGAGTACACACTGACGATCACGAACGACGGTAGCCTGAACGCTGCTGGTATCGAGGTGACGGATACTCCACAGGAGGGTCTGACCTTCGTAAGCTCTGATGCTGACGGTGTTGCGGTAACGGAAGTATCCCCAACGGTTTACACGATCGCTGCTCTTGCCCAGGGTGAGACGCAGACCATCGTACTGACTTACACCATCGACGCTACGTTCCAGGGCACTAGCCTGAACAACGCAGCCGAGATCACCGAAGACGACGGCGATGACGTTGACTCTGACCCGACTACGGGTCCTGAGACGGACGAAGACGGCGACGGCAGCGGCGACGACGATGATGAGGACAACGTGGACATCCCCGTTGAGCAGGTCTACGACCTTGAGCTGAGCAAAGCAGTAACTTCTGCTGGTCCTTACACGCAAGGTTCTACGGTAGAGTACACACTGACGATCACGAACGACGGTAGCCTGAACGCTGCTGGTATCGAAGTAACGGATACTCCACAGGAGGGTCTGACCTTCGTGAGCTCTGATGCTGACGGTGTTGCGGTAACGGAAGTATCTCCAACGGTTTACACGATCGCTGCTCTTGCCCAGGGTGAGACGCAGACCATCGTACTGACTTACACCATCGACGCTACGTTCCAGGGCACGAGCCTGAACAACGCAGCCGAGATCACCGAAGACGACGGCGACGACGTCGACTCTGACCCGACTACGGGTCCTGAGACGGACGAAGACGGCGACGGCAGCGGCGACGACGATGATGAGGACAACGTGGACATCCCCGTTGAGCA
>NZ_FOFB01000074.1 GCF_900110645.1 Neolewinella agarilytica | reverse complement strand
ACGGTAGCTGATGCAGACGTTCTCTGTAACGGAGATGCTGACGGCACGCTGACGGTAGTTGCTGACGGTGGTACTGCACCATACACTTACGCATGGAGCAACGGACAGACCGACGCTACGGCAACTGGCCTGGTAGCTGGCACTTACACGGTGACGGTAACTGACGCCAACGGTTGTACGGAAACTGCAGAAGGCACGGTTAACGAGCCTACTGACGTAACGGCTACGGTAGCTGATGCAGACGTTCTCTGTAACGGAGATGCTGACGGCACGCTGACGGTAGTTGCTGACGGTGGTACTGCGGACTACACTTACGAGTGGAGCAACGGACAGACCGACGCTACGGCAACTGGCCTGGTGGCTGGCACCTACACGGTGACGGTAACTGACGCCAACGGCTGTACGGAAACTGCAGAAGGCACGGTTAACGAGCCTACCGCACTGACCCTGACGGGCACGACGGTAGAGGTTGGCTGTAACGGAGATGCTTCCGGTTCTATCGACATCACGGTCGGTGGCGGAACACCTGACTACACTTACGCCTGGTCTAACGGCGCTGCTACTGAAGACCTGTCTGATCTGACGGCTGGTACTTACAGTGTTACTGTTACGGATGCCAACGGTTGTACGATCGATGAAACCTTCGAAATCGAAGAGTCTTCAGACATTGAAGCTACGGTAGCTGACACCGACGTTCTCTGTAACGGAGACGCTGACGGCACGCTGACGGTAGTTGCTAACGGTGGCACTGCACCATACACTTACGCATGGAGCAACGGACAGACCGACGCTACGGCAACCGGCCTGGTAGCTGGCACTTACACGGTGATGGTAACTGACGCCAACGGCTGTACGGAAACTGCAGAAGGCACGGTTAACGAGCCTACTGACGTAACGGCTACGGTAGCTGATGCAGACGTTCTCTGTAACGGAGATGCTGACGGCACGCTGACGGTAGTTGCTGACGGTGGTACTGCACCATACACTTACGCATGGAGCAACGGACAGACCGACGCTACGGCAACTGGCCTGGT
>NZ_FOFB01000066.1 GCF_900110645.1 Neolewinella agarilytica | reverse complement strand
CCAGTGGTTACGTCAGCATCGCTGTCCGTAGCGTCGTCGCCTTCGTCCTGTGGGCTACCGAGGAAGTCCGCAGGAGCAACAAACTCAACTACGTACTCAACACCTGGCGTAAGGTCAGTGAACTCGTAGAAGCCGTCTTCGCCACCGTTCGTTACGGTAGTCGTAGTAGCTACTACTGCGCCGTCAACCAGCAGGTTAACGGTGACATCGTTGATACCTTCTTCGTCAGCGTCTTGCTGACCGTCAGCGTTCTTATCGAGCCATACGTAGTCGCCAAGGCTGGCTTCTTCATAGATACCAGCGTCAATCGTAGGATTGTTCTCGCCAGACTCCAGTACAACTGCGTCAGACTGACCAGTCGTGATGTTGGCATCACTGTCGGTAGCGTCGTCACCTTCGTCCTCTGGGCTGAACTCATTGCCATCAGGGGCGACAAACTCAACAACATATGGTGTACCAGGCGTAAGCTCATCGAACTCGTAGTAGCCAGGCGCTCCTGTGTCAGGATTGTCGACCGTTGTCGTAGACTCAAGAACGTTGCCGTCTTCGTCGAGCAGGTTAACGGTGACACCGTTGACACCTTCTTCGTCAGCATCCTGCTGACCGTCAGCGTCGTTGTCAAGGAAGACAAAGTCTCCCAAAGAAGCGGTCTCGTAGAAACCAGCGTCAATCGTGGGGTTGTTTTCATTAGAACCGAGGACAACCGTCTGGCTCAGGCCAGTGGTACGGTCAGCGTCGCTGTCCGTAGTGTCATCACCTTCGTCCTGTGGGCTGGCAAGGAAGCCGTCAGGAGCAACAAACTCCACTACGTACTCAACACCTGGCGTCAGGTCAGTGAACTCGTAGAAGCCGTCTTCGCCGGCGTTGGTAACCGTAGTAGTGCTGGCCACTACTGCTCCGTCAACCAAGAGGTTAACGGTGACATCGTTGATACCTTCTTCGTCAGCGTCCTGCTGACCGTCAGCGTTCTTATCTAACCATACGTAGTCGCCAAGAGAAGCGGTCTCGTAGATACCGGCGTCAATCGTAGGATTGTTCTCGCCAGACTCCAGAACTACTGCATCAGACTGACCAGTCGTCGTATTGGCATCGCTGTCCGTAGTATCGTCACCTTCATCCTGCGGGCTGAAGGTATTGCCATCAGGAGCGATGAACTCAACAACGTATGGTGTACCAGGCGTGAGCTCATCGAACTCGTAGTAGCCGGGCTCGCCCGTGTCAGGATTGTCGGCCGTTATCGTAGACTCAAGAACGTTACCGTCTTCGTCAAGCAGGTTAACGGTTACACCGTTGATACCTTCTTCGTCAGC
>NZ_FOFB01000067.1 GCF_900110645.1 Neolewinella agarilytica | reverse complement strand
TGGTTGATTACTGTAATCGTGTAGGCAATCGTGTCACCTGGCTCAACTGACATACTCTGCGTTGGTGCAAGCATTTTGATCAGGGCAAGGTCAAAGGCCTGAACTACAACATCTGCAACGTCATGGTCATCTTCGTCTCCACCTTCCATACCATTACCGTCGATTTCGTCGTCATTGACAACTTCCTCATCGTTCATGTCGTCAGGCGTAGAGTCCTCGTCAACCTGTGGGTCACCATTCTCATCCGTCGCGTCACTGATCTCAGCAAAGTTGCTGATCGTAGAGCCCGCAGGAAGTGGATTGGCAAGGGTCAGATAGATATCTACAGAAGCCGTTGCTCCGGGAGCAAGACCACCGGCAGGAAGATCACCGGCAGCAACCGTCAGCGTACGCTGGATTCCAGCAGCAGCAGCGGCCCAACCAGCATCATCGTTACCCGTAACTCCACCTTCGTAGATCAGGCTCATGTCTGCTGGAAGGTAATCCGTAACCAGTACGTTATCCGCAGCAATATCACCCTGGTTGATCACCGTAATCGTGTAAGCGATCGTGTCACCGGGACGGACATCAACCGACTGACCAGCAGCCAAAGTCTTCGTCAACGCAAGGTCGAAAGTCTCGATGGTAACCGTTTCGATATCATGGTCATCTTCGTCTCCACCTTCCATACCGTTACCGTCGATTTCGTCGTCATTGACAACTTCCTCGTCGTTCATGTCGTCTGGCGTAGAGTCTTCGTCAACCTGCTCATCACCGTTCTCATCCGTCGCGTCGCTGATCTCAGCAAAGTTATCCACCGTAGATCCGGCAGGTAGCGGGCTGGCAAGGGTAAGGTAAATGTCTACAGAAGCCGTTGCTCCGGGAGCAAGACCACCTGCAGGCAGATCTCCGGCAGCAACCGTCAGCGTGCGCTGGATTCCAGCAGCAGCAGCGGCCCAACCAGCATCATCGTTACCCGTAACTCCACCTTCGTAGATCAGGCTCATGTCTGCTGGAAGGTAATCCGTAACCAGTACGTTATCCGCAGCAATATCACCCTGGTTGATCACCGTGATCGTGTAAGCGATCGTATCACCAGGACGAACATTGGCAGATTGACCGGCAGCCAGTGTTTTCGTCAGTGCGAGGTCGAAGGTTTCAATAGTGACCGTTTCGATATCGTGATCATCTTCATCTCCACCTTCCATGCCGTTACCGTCGATGTCGTCGTTATCAACAACCTCTTCGTCATTCATGTCATCTGGTGTAGAGTCAGTGTCATCCTGTGGATCACCCGTCTCGTCAGTAGCAGCGCTGATCTCAGC
>NZ_FOFB01000068.1 GCF_900110645.1 Neolewinella agarilytica | reverse complement strand
TGGACCTCCTCATAAAAGTGGACAGTAGCTTCTGATTAGGCTGCCGGATTAGATTTCATTTTTGCTTCATAAGCTTGACGGACGGTGAGTCCTTTCAAAGTTGTATGTAACCGCTTAGTGTTGTACCAGCCTTCTATGTACTCAAAGATAGTACACCAGGCATGGTGCTTGTTTTTGAACTCATGGCGATCAATGCATTCTGTTTTGATCGTTTTAAAGAATGACTCCGCTACAGCATTGTCCCAGCAGTTGCCCTTTCGAGACATGCTCTGCACCGCACCGATGGCAGATATTTCTTCTCGCATACGACCACAGGTATATTGAACTCCACGATCAGAGTGAAAGATGAGTTCTTCTTTGGGCTTTCGATTAGCTACAGCTTTTTGTAGAGCTGCTACAGTTGTATTCTCTGCTGTCATGTCATCGCTTATGACCCAGCCAACGATAGCACGATCAGCCAAGTCAAGTATAATGGTGAGGTAAAACCAGCGACGATTGACTTCAAAGTAACTGATGTCACTAACCCATTTTGTGGCTGGTAGTTCGGCCTCAAAATCACGATTTAGTACGTTATCAGCTACTGGATTATCGTCATCTGATTGGGTTGTCCGCACCCAGCGCTTAGATCTCTTAGGGCTAATTCCAAGCCTATTCATTCTGCGGGCCACCGTAGGCTCCGAAGTTTTAACACCTTGATTGATAAGGTCTTGAGTAACTCTAGGACTACCGTAAGTTTGGTGACTGGCTTCAAATGAAACTAGGATCGCTCTGTCTAAAGCATCTTCTACGTAAGTAGAGGGAGCTCCTCTTTGAAGCCAATTATAATAGCCACTACGACTGACACCCAATACGATAGACATCTTTAGGACAGGAAATTCATGGGCGTAATCTTTCATGAATTGGTAGATTTCTTGTCTGCTTTTGAAAAGATGCCGATTGCTTTTTTTAAGATGTCGCGTTCTAATTGCATCTCACGAAGTTGCCGCTCAAGACTTGCTATCTTTCGCTCCTCATCGCTCATTATCTTGATTCCCTGACCTTGTGCTTGAAGGCCATGTTCTTCTCGAAATTCGCGCCGCCATCTTGACAAGGTATTGGCCGAGATTCCATAGCGATCAGCTAAGTCTGCTACTTGGTGATCTGGTTCGAAGCTCTGCTTGACTATCTCAAGGCGTTCTTCTTTGGTAAATTTCTTCCTGATTTTCGACATTGGATCGAGTTGAGTAGTTTAAAGGTAGCAACCTATTCAATCAGAAGTCACTGTCTACTTTCGTGAGGAGCTCCA
>NZ_FOFB01000070.1 GCF_900110645.1 Neolewinella agarilytica | reverse complement strand
GGGCAACGAAGACTGGATGCTGGTTGGTGGTTTCCCCACCACTACGCTGACGGTTGCTGATGGAGAACTTCCTGTTGGTGGTCTTGCTCCCGGAGCAATGACTACGGTAGAAATCTTCCTGACGCTGGCGAACCCGCTGCCATCTGGTGCGGTGATTACCAACGTTGCTGAGATCAGTGCTGCTACTGATGAGAACGGTGATCCTCAGGAGGACACAGACTCTACTCCGGACAATACGCCCGGAGATGATGAAGATGACATCGATGATGTATCGGTAACGGTCCAGACCTTCGACGTAGCTCTGATCAAAGAACTGGCTGCTGGTCAGGATATGATTGTTGCTCCCGGCGATACGGTTGCTTACACGATTACGGTCTTCAACCAGGGGGATATTCCTGCGGATAACATTGAGGTGACGGACTATGTCCCTGCCGATATGACCTTCGAACCCGGTGCCGGTAACGGAACGGACGATAACACCAGCCTTGGCTGGGCAGTAGTTGCAGGTAACCCAACGGCGACGATTACCATCCCAGGTGGTCTTGCTCCTGGAGCATCTACGACAATTGATATTTACCTGACGCTTGCCAGCCCATTACCTGCGGGATCTGACATCAGCAACTTTGCTGAGATCAGTGATGCAACGGATGAAAATGGCGATGAGCAGGTTGACATTGACTCTGAGCTGGATAATGATCCGGATGATGATGACTTAACCGCAGACAATGACGTAAACGGCGACGGTTCTATTCCCGGCGAAGATGATGACGACCACGATGTGGCCGTAATCACGACGGCTGAGTTTGATCTTGCGTTGACGAAGACGCTGTCTTCCGGTCAGTCTGCCAATGTTCGTCCTGGTGACACGATCGCTTACACGATCACGGTGATCAACCAGGGAGATATCGCAGCGGATAACGTACTGGTTACGGATTACCTGCCAGCGGATATGAGCCTGACTTACGATGGTACCATCACCGGTAACGATGATGCTGGCTGGGCTGCTGCAACGGCTGGTGTACAGCGTACGCTGACAATTGCAAATGGCGATCTTCCCGCCGGCGGTCTTGCTCCCGGAGCAACGGCTTCTGTAGAAGTATTCCTGACGCTTGCAAATCCGCTGCCTGCCGGATCTACGGTAGACAACTTTGCTGAGATCAGCGCTGCTACTGACGAGACGGGTGATCCACAGGATGACACTGACTCTACACCAGATGACATGAATGACGAAGAGGTTGTTGATAA
>NZ_FOFB01000071.1 GCF_900110645.1 Neolewinella agarilytica | reverse complement strand
TGTACGCTTCCCCTAAGCCGCAACCACTCTAAAGTAGAAATTCTGATTTAGATTTTCATAGTTTACGGGCGATTTATAACCGATGCTGCTGTGTGGCCGAATCTGATTATAAGTTACAGACCAATCCTGAATTCGTTGATTCAACTCTTCCAGGGATTGGAACCAGTTTAAATCAAGGCACTCGACTCTAAGCGTTTTATTAAGTCTTTCCATAAGACCGTTTTGTGATGGTTTACCCGGTTGGATATGCCTGAGTTCAATATCATGCTTATCAGCCCATACTTTTAGGCGACCTGCAATGAATTCTGGTCCATTATCGCAGCGGATATAAGCTGGCGCTCCTCGCCAAGCGACTATTTTGTCAAGTACTTTAATCAATTTCGCTGCAGAAATACTCGTATGAGCTTCCGTCCAAAGTGCTCGTCGAGAACATTCATCCATGATGTTGATCACCCTGATTGATTGTTTCTCTGGACCAATCACCCAGTCGCTAACGAAGTCCATAGCCCAGCCTTCATTGATTTGGTCCGGTGATAGCAATTCTTGGTATTCCCGCCGAATCTTAGAACGCTTTGGCGGTAGTCGGAGGTGTAAGCCAGCTTGTTTCCAGAGTCGGTACACTCGTTTGTGGTTGTCTTTTAGTTCGTGTTCATTACGCAGATAATGAAATATCATCCAGAAGCCCCAGGCTACAAACCTAGAGCAAGTTCTGCGTAGCAGGTCGATCAGCTCCGCATCTTGCTCTTCCGGACGGTTGCCAGACTTACGATTGTGATAGGTTTGGCGCCGTATGCCCAAAACGCGACAACCCTGACGGACGCTTCGGTCGGGAAGTCTTACTACGTGATCAATCATTTCTTCTTGGCGTCTTGGGCTTGCCACTTTTTTAGCATTTCATAACCTTCCTGTAGTATCTCATGATCCATGCTCAGGTTAGCGTACATTTTTTTGAGACGCGCATTCTCTTGTTGCAACTGCTTGAGTTCCCGTAGCGTATCGTCCTCTTCAGTCGCTTTCTCTTTTTTCCAGTTGTAGAGCGTAGCAGCACTGATTTGGTATTCTCGACACAGGTCATCGATTTTTGCTCCGGCGTCCCATTTAGCCAGAACCTCAAGTTTTTGAGACTTTGTGAATTTACTTTTCCGCATGTTGGCGCGATTTAGAAGATGAGTAAGATAAGGTTGTCTTTCTACTAAATTGTGGTTGCGCTCAATGGGAAGCGTACA
>NZ_FOFB01000072.1 GCF_900110645.1 Neolewinella agarilytica | reverse complement strand
AAGCCGTCTTCGCCACCGTTCGTTACGGTAGTCGTAGTAGCTACTACTGCGCCGTCAACCAGCAGGTTAACGGTGACATCGTTGATACCTTCTTCATCAGCGTCCTGCTGACCGTCAGCGTTCTTGTCGAGCCATACGTAGTCGCCAAGGCTGGCTTCTTCATAGATACCAGCGTCAATCGTAGGATTGTTCTCGCCAGATTCAAGAACGATAGCGTCAGACTGACCAGTCGTGATGTTGGCATCACTGTCGGTAGTGTCGTCACCTTCGTCCTCTGGGCTGAACTCATTGCCATCAGGAGCAACAAACTCAACAACATATGGTGTACCAGGCGTAAGCTCATCGAACTCGTAGTAGCCAGGTTCGCCTGTGTCAGGGTTGTCGACCGTTGTCGTAGACTCAAGAACGTTGCCGTCTTCGTCGAGCAGGTTAACGGTGACACCGTTGACACCTTCTTCGTCAGCATCCTGCTGACCGTCAGCGTCGTTGTCAAGGAAGACAAAGTCTCCCAAAGAAGCGGTCTCGTAGAAACCAGCGTCAATCGTGGGGTTGTTTTCATTAGAACCGAGGACAACCGTCTGGCTCAGGCCGGTGGTACGGTCAGCGTCGCTGTCCGTAGTGTCATCACCTTCGTCCTGTGGGCTGGCAAGGAAGCCGTCAGGAGCAACAAACTCCACTACGTACTCAACACCTGGCGTCAGGTCAGTGAACTCGTAGAAGCCGTCTTCGCCGGCGTTGGTAACCGTAGTAGTGCTGGCCACTACTGCTCCGTCAACCAAGAGGTTAACGGTGACATCGTTGATACCTTCTTCGTCAGCGTCCTGCTGACCGTCAGCGTTCTTATCTAACCATACGTAGTCGCCAAGAGAAGCGGTCTCGTAGATACCGGCGTCAATCGTAGGATTGTTCTCGCCAGACTCCAGAACTACTGCATCAGACTGACCAGTCGTCGTATTGGCATCGCTGTCCGTAGTATCGTCACCTTCATCCTGCGGGCTGAAGGTATTGCCATCAGGAGCGATGAACTCAACAACGTATGGTGTACCAGGCGTGAGCTCATCGAACTCGTAGTAGCCGGGCTCGCCCGTGTCAGGATTGTCGGCCGTTATCGTAGACTCAAGAACGTTACCGTCTTCGTCAAGCAGGTTAACGGTTACACCGTTGATACCTTCTTCGTCAGC